>NZ_JBEGHS010000074.1:0-135055 GCF_040676365.1 Sphingobium sp. LMA1-1-1.1 | reverse complement strand
CTTGCTCGCACCCATCGGCAACATCCCGCCTGCCGAAGCCGAGGAGCTCTACTACGCCATGCTGGACGACACACCCATGGCAGCATAATTTAAGCCAAATGGCCTCCGGCAATCCCGGGGCGGTTCAGTCAGCGGCCTAGAGAGATAATTTCGTATCGGCAGTCTCATGCCTGCGATGCTCCGGGCGATTGAAACGTCAGCTTAGGATAGCAATGCCCAAACGGCGGTATGTCCACAACTGGTCGACGGCCGACCGGCGGCTATTGCCCGCCTACCATAGTGCCGGGCCATGACAGCGGAAGGGCAGCTTTCTGCTTATGTCCGCCAATAACCGGACCGTCTCAAATCGGCCAATTCCAGTCGAACAATAGTATCTGGACAGATCCAAGATCATCCGTCACCATGCTATTAAGCTGGTGGTTTTATGACCAGCAGAGGAGTCCGTGGGAACGGATGTGGTAAAGTTGCAGTTGAAGTGTGCAGAAGGCTGGAATTTATACTGTTTCGATGACGGTTATTAATCCCTCCCTCTCCGCCAACTCCTTTTCTACTAAGTTGATGATTTTCTTGGAGAAATCTATCAGCGGGGTGCTGTCAGACAAAGGCGAACTGCTCTCCACGCGATGCACTTTGGATCGCGAGGGTAGGGGATCAGCTCATGAGAGAATACCACTCAGCAAAGGCAGCTGAGCGTCTTTCCTTATAGGTCTGGCGATCGACGAGGTGGCGTTCCAGTGCGAAGTGGTTGTGGACGTTGGCGTGTACGGATGCGAATTTCTGTAACGACCTGATTTGTCGGAAGCGCAGCATAGCTCTCCAGGATCTCGCCTTCCTGATCGACGGCGTGCCATAGATAAACCATTTCGCCATTCACCTTGACGTACATTTCGTCGAGGTGCCAGCGCCAGTGGCGAAATCCCCGCATGCGGCTGATCCGCTGCCGGCGAATGTCGCCTGCGAACAGCGGGCAGAACCTGTTCCATCAGTAGCGCATCGTCTCGTGGCTGATGTCGATACCGCGCTCGAAGAGCAGGTCTTTCACGTTCCTGAGGCTGAGCGGGAAGCGCACGTACATCATCACCGCCAGCCGGATCACCTCGCGCGACGAGTTGAAGTAGCGGAACGGATTGTCAGGCTTGGAGCGGCTCATGCCCCTACTTTAGCAGCGCCCAGAGCAACGCGCCATTTTGCTCTGACAGAGCCCTCCGGCGTAATCGCGTGGACTCGCCCTGCCAATATGTCCGAGAACCAGAAGAGCCTATCGCGCCAGCGCGGTCCCTCTGGAAACATCAGGCCGCTCATGCCGCGGGTCGATTCGAAATCCATATGCGGCTCTCCGTTCCTAACGAAGCCCCAGCCGCACAGCCAGGAAGCGCCTGACCTCGTCCAAACCACGTTGAAACAGCGCAATGTCGTCGGCTACCAGCCCATTGGGCGGCAGATGGGCCGGATGGACCATAATATTGGTACGTATCAGCATGATCCCGCGTCAGGCGACGGCCGGGATGATCTTGAGCTGCTGGAACCGGCGCGTATATTTCCGGAACATCTCCGCCGTATCCATACAGTCGTGAAAGCCCGCCTGACGGATCTTGATAGTGCTGGAGAGGCCGTAACGGACGACATGGGCGGGATCGAGCGGATAGGACCAGCCACCCCCCACCGCAAGCGATTCGCCCAGCAACGCGTCCAGATCCTCAGGCGCTTTCAACCCGTATTTGCGCACCATGCCGGGCCAGAGATGCGCCAGAGTGCGAACCTCCTCCGCAATGTCGAACGGCTGGGGCGCGGCCAGCTCCATGGCCAGTTCCTCCGCCACGATGGGAAATGCGTCGTGCAGCGAAAAGACGTCGCCGTTGACGAGGTTGAACGCCTCGTTGCGCGCATTCTCCGCCCCGGCCGCCCAGTCGAGCCCCTGCGCGAGAAGGTCGGCGTCGGCGATATCGGTTATCATGCTGGCCCCATCCGGCACGAGGAGGGGCAGCCCCGCCTCCTTGCGGAGCGCCGCGAACAGGGCGAGCACCAGAAAGGTGTTCATGTTCGCGCCCACCGCCTCGCCGACGATCATGCCCGGCCGGATAATCGTCCACGCCCAGGACGCGCCCCGCTGCTTCGCCCGGATATAGTCCTCATGTTGATGATAGAAATTTTCTTGGTCTATGCGCGGGAGTGATTCCTTGTAGGGCATGGGCGGCGTGCGCTCGATGAGATGCGAGCCATAGGCCTTGAAGCCATGGACGAGCCCGATGTGGCGAAAGCCGTGCGCGGTGGACAGGATCGGATCGACCACGTTGCGCAGCATCGCCATGTTCCTGGCGTACTGCTCGGGGTCGCGCCATCCGGCGATCATGTTCCCTTGCTGCTCGTTGACGGCACAATAAGCGATATGGGTCACGCCCGGCATCGCGGCGAAGGTCTCGGCGCATTTCTCACCGTCCAGCAGGTCGAGCGGGATATGCTCGACATGGTCGGGACAGAATAGCGGCCGCCGCCGCGAAACGGCCGTGACCTTCCAGCCGGGCTTGGCGGCAAAATGCTTGAGCGCCGCCGAACCGGCCAGACCCGATGCACCGATGATGAGGATTTCAGGCATCCGCTATACTCGCGAGCGAAAGCCGTTCCCGCGGCGATCCGTCGTCAGCCATGATAGCCTCCGTCAACCCGCACGACCTCCGCGTTCATATACGCGCCGTCCTCGGACGCGATCATCGCGATGATGCTGGCGATATTCTCCGGCGAACCATAGATCCCATCCGGCCGCGACAAATGCGCGAAGAGCGACATGTCCGCGCCCTCCGGAAACCCGCCGGCTCCCATGGCGTCGGTCATCGGGGTGGCGATCCCGCCGGGCGCGACCGCGTTTACGCGCACGCCGCGCTTGATATACTCCCAGCCCAACGTGTGAGTCAGCGCGGCCACCCCGCCCTTGCTGGCGGCATAGGCCGCCATGTAGGGATGGCCGAAATAAGCCGAGGTGGAAGCGGTATTCACGATGTTGCCCTTCGATTCGAGGAGATAGGGCAGCGCCTCGCGGCAGCACAGGAAGGTGCCGACCAGATTGATCTGGAGGATGCGGACGAAGTCCTCCAACGTCTCCTCCGCGCTGTGCACCGCGCGCAGCACGCCGGCGACATTGATCAGCACGTCGAGCTTGCCCTGGCGTTCCGCGAACCCGGCGAAAGCGCTTTTGATCGCCGCCTCGTCGGTGATCGACGCCACTACGGTCTCCACCCGGCCTGCCTGACCCGCCGCGCTACGTGCCTGATCGGCTGATTCGGCCAGCGCGTCCACGTTGACGTCCACCGCGAGGAGGGTCGCGCCCTCGCTCGCCAGCCGGGCGAGCGTCGCCCGTCCGATGCCGGTGGCGGCGCCGGTGACGATCGCCACCTTGTCCACGAACCTTGCTGCGCTGCTCATCAACCTCCCTCCATCGTCCTCTGCGTCATTCTTCGGGCGCGACGCTGAACCCCACTGTCTGCCCGCCGTCCGCGAGCACGACCGAACCGGTCATGAAGCTGGCCGCATCCGACAGCAGGAAGCAGGCGACCTCCGCGATTTCGCTCGGGTCAGCCATCCGCTGCAACGGCACCTTCTTGGTGATGAAGGATTCCAGCGAGGGATCGCGCTCGATGGCGACGGCGGCGATCTCGGTCTTCACGCCGCCGGGGCACAGGCAGTTTATCCGGATGCCCTCCCTCGCATATTCGAGCGCCGCCGACTTGGTCAGACCGACGATCGCATGCTTGGTCGCCGCGTAGACCGCGAGATAGCCCGACCCCGCGATGCTGGCGGTGGAGCCGGTGTTCAAGATTACGCCCTTGCGGGCCGGCCGCATGAGGCGCAGCTCGTGCCGCATGCATTCGACCGTGCCATAGAGGTTGGTCTCGATCAGCGAGCGGACCTCCGCATCGGTCGTGTCGCTCAACGCCTTGAAGTCGTTGGTGATGCCGGCGTTGTTGAAGGCCGCATCCAGCCTTCCGAACGACGACTGGATACGGTCGAAGCCGGCGGCGACGCTGGCGGCGTCGGCGACATCCATTTGGACGAACGTCGCCTCGCCGCCCGCGCTGCGGATATGGTCGACGGTGCCCTCGGACTGCGCCGCCCGGCGCGCGGCGACCAGGACGTGTGCGCCCCGGTCGCCAAGCATGATCGCCGCCGCCTTGCCGATGCCGGAGCTTGCGCCCGTGACCAGCACGACCTTTCCGTCGAACCTGTTCATCCGTCCTCTCCCACTTAGACCTTCGGCCGGTTCAGCCCACAGACGGGTAGGACACGGCCGAGACGATGCTGATGCATGATGCGGTAAAGCCGCCCTCGACGGGGAGGACCGACCCGGTGACGTAGCTCGATTCATCGGAGCACAGCCAGACGGTGGCGGCCGCGATCTCCTCCTCCCTGCCGAAACGCTTCATGGCGATTGCTTCGCGCATCGGGCTCAGCACCGATTCGTCGTTGTTGGTCAGCATCGGCGTGGCAATCGCGCCGGGGGCCACGCTGTTCACGCGAATGCCCTTGTCGGCATATTCCAGCGCCGCCGCCCGCGTCAGGCCGACCGCCGCGTGCTTTGCCGCCGAATAGGCACTGAAGAACGCGAAGCCGTTGATCGCCGATCCCGACGTCACGTTGACGATCGAGCCGCCGCCATTCTCCAGCATCGCCTGGATCTGATACTTCATCGACAGGAACACGCCGCGGGCGTTTACCGCGAAATCGTCCTCATATTCCTGCAGCGTCAGCTTGTGCATGTAATTGGGCATGTGTGCGACGCCGGCAACGTTGGCGGCGAAATCGAGCCGGCCGTAGGTGGAGACCGCCGTCTCGACCATACGGCGCGTATCCTCCTCGACCGAGACGTCGGCGAGGCAGGCGAGCGCCGTTCCCCCGGCCGCCTGGATCTCGGCGACGGTGCGGTCGATCTTGCTCTGCGTCCGGCCGACCACGACGACCTTGGCGCCGTCGCGCGCGAAGCGGAGCGCGATGCCATGACCCATGCCCTGCCCGCCACCGGTGACGAGCGCGACGCCGTCCTTCAGCTTTGCCATTTCAAATCCTCTCTCTATTTCTTGCCAGACTGGACGACCCACCTGCTCCGGGCCAGTTGAAAATCAGGATCAGCGCTCCAGCGGAACGTCGAAAGTCTTCAGATAATCGCCGCTGATCCGGTCGATGTCGGCCTCGGTCATGCCGATGTCCGCCAGTGAATATTGATGATGCGCGCGCCCGGATCGCTCGCTCGAATCATTGGCGAGCCAGGCTTCCATCGCCGCCGCGCGGTCTTCGCTGAACTCCAGGCCGAGCCGCGAATAGATGGATCGCACAGTGCCGATCGGATCGGCCCGGAAATCCAGGAAGCGCACGTCGACGAACCGCTCCGCCATGCCGGGCCGTTGCCGGAACTCGAGCGCTTTTTCCCAGGTGTCGTCATAATCGCCAACGATGCTCTTTTCGCCCGGCGCCGCGGCGGCGAACTTGCTGTGCAGCACGGTCGCCATGTTCGCGATCGACGGATAGATCTTGGCCGTGTCGCGATGGCAATGGATGAACATCGCGTCGGGGAAGACCTCGATAATTTCCTCGAGGAAGCGCACGTGCAGCGGGGTCTTCAGCACCCACCGGCGCGGCGGCAGGCCATGCTGCAGATATTTGAGGAAATCGCGCTGTTCACGATAGATCGCGCGGAAGTCCTGCTGGAACAAGACCTCCTGATAGGTCGGCAGTTCGGCAAGGGCGGTGAACGTCGCCGAGGCCAGCAGCAGTTCCCAGAAGAACAGGCATTCCTCCGCGCGGTCGGCACCCATGGGGTGGACGCCCAGCCAGTCGTCGTCGAGCAGGCCGAGGTCGCCGAGCCGTTCCTGACACTTGGTCTCACGCAGACCACGGGCGAAAGCATCGTCGGCGCGCGGAGAGGGATAGTGCATCTCGAACAGACGCGGCGCGCGGTTCAGGGGGTCGGACCCCAGCAAGTTATGGAGGAAGGTCGTGCCTGAACGCGGCAGGCCCAGGATGAAGATCGGCGCCTTGACCGTCTCGTCGAGCCATCCCGGATGGCGCTTGCGATCGGCGACATATTTGAGGCGTGAGGTCAGGATATCCATCAGGAAACGGTAGAACCGCACCTCCCCGCGCGGATGCAGGTTCGAGGGCTGGTTGAGATCATTGACGAAGGTGGTCAGCAGGCGCTCGGGCGTGCCGATATGGTCGAGCGCCCAGTCATCGAGCGCGGTTTCGATTTCGGCGGCGCGCATCAGCTCCGCTGCGCTTGGCAAGGACATGGATCGCCCCCTTTCAAATGCCGTACATGCGGCGGATGCCCGCGCCTCGCGCGGTCACGATGGCGCGCCGCTCCTCGGGCGAGACCGTGGGTGAGCCGACGTGGAGATGGTTCGGCAAGTCTGCGAGCTTGATCCTGGTGACGACTGGCTCGGGCACCGGATCGCACCAGACCCAGCGCGATGCGCAGACGCCCCGCAGATGACCGACCGTATCCATCCAGTTCGCGATTCCAGGGTCGCGGGCAGAGACGACGATGCGGATCTTGCCGTCCGGATCGACCCTTGTCTGCATGGCGTTCAGCGATGACTGGTTATTGAGATAATCGACCGTGTCATATTGCAGGTTGGCGAGCTGGAATGCCCAGAACGTCGAGGTCTTCGGCGGGTCGAACTCAAATACCAGCCCCTCGTCCTCGGCAATGTCGAACACCATGAAATGATAGGCGGCGTGCTGGATCCCACCCAGGTTCTGCTCCTTGCCGGTCCAGAAGACGTTGACGCCCACGTCGCCGACGATCTCGTCGTTGCGTCCGATCCAGTGCCGCGCCGATTCACGGGCGAAGTTCGTCAGCTTGCGGATGCGGGTGGCAAGGTCGCGGTTGCTGATCTGGAGGCGGGGCTTGTCGAGGCCGTCAAGACGCTCGATCTGGACCACTGCGGGTACGTCGTTCGTCCAGTCGTACATCGCGTCGCGAATGACAAGGAGCAACTGGTTCTCGCTCGGGTCAGTCTTGATCCAGTTGCCGTCATGCTGGTCGGGCGAGAGGATGATCTCGAAACTGCCGTCCGCCTCGACATGCATCTTGCCGAACTCCAGGATGGCGACCTGGCGGAACTTGGGATCGCCCCAGAACTCGCTCTGCACGTGGAGCTCGCTCCAGCGGGTGGTGCCGGTCTTGCCCGTGATCCGGTAGGTGCCCGCGCCGTCGGCAAAGGCGAACTGATAGTGGAAGTCGGGGCAGCACAGGCCCCAGGTGAAGGTCATCGGGTGATGGAAGGCGTGCGTCTTGCTGAAGGACGGGTAATCCTGCCTTGGCGCGACGAAGACGTTGAAGCCGGTGTGCTCGATCGACATGACGTGGAACATCGCCCGATCCTGCTCCTCGGGCGTTTCCGCCCATCCCGAGGCGAACCATTGGGCGCGGATGTCGGCCAGGACCTTGGTGTGCTCGTTCCACACATGCTCGTACGAATCGGCGCTGCCGGGGGTATTGCCTGCCATCGCTCTCCACTCTCTCTTGCTCGCGCGCCGATGCCCGCATTCGGTGCGGCGGCGATGCCGGATGGCGAGACGATAGCGAATCGTCTGGACAGCGGTGTCCCCATATGGGAGGTTCATCGCGTTATGAATGATGTCGCGGACCGGTTGATCGCAGCGTTGCACGACGGCCCCTTCGAAACGCCGCCCTGGACGACGTTCCTGGAGCTGCTGCGCGCGGAGCTGGACGCCGACTATTCCGGTATCATCTTTAAGCCGCCGGATCGTGGGCCGGGCGGCGTGGTGGAGTTGTTCGCAGGCGACGACGCACCGGTGGAGGTCCATCAATTCTATCGCGAAAGCTTCTACCGTTCCGACCCCGTCATGGGCGGGACCCTGCGCGAAGGGCAGGTCTACGACCTGAACGACGTTTTTGACGAGACGAACGACTATCACCGGAAATATCGCCAACAGATACTGGAGCCGCGTGGCGTCCGGCACATGAAGGTGGTGCGCGTCACCGAACCGAGCGGCGTCACCGGCTGGATGTTCATCGCGCGCCGGGACAAGCCGTTCCACCAGCGTGATGCGGAGTTGCTCGCGCGGCTTTCGGCGCATTTCCGGCGCTCGCTGCGCAACCATATCGCGCTCGAAGGCGAACTGCTCCACGCCCGCGCAGCGGACAGCATCATTGCTCGGCTAAACATCGGCTGGCTGACTCTCGATGCGACCGGCACCGTCGTCCAGACAAGCGCGCATGCCTCCGCGATCCTCGACCACAGCGCCGCGCTCAAGATCGGAAAGGACGGTCGGCTGGTCGCGATGCGCTCCTCGGCGAACGGGGTGCTACAATCGGCCATCGCCGCCATCTCGGCCGAGGGATCGGCCCGGCCTCAGGCGATCTGTGTGTCGGACGATCCCTGGCTCAACATGATGCTGACGCCCTTTGCTGGCGTGCCGGCATCGCCCGACAGGACGTCGGTCATGATCGCGTTCCTGCAGGGCGAAACGCGATTCGGCGCGCGCAGGCACGAACAGATCGCCGAATTGTTCGGCCTGCTCCCCAGCGAGGCGCGGCTGGCCCTGCTCATCAGCCAGGGCGCATCGCTGGCGGAAGCGGCCGACAAGCTGGCGATCACGCTGGAGACGGCGCGGAGCTATTCCAAGAGAATCTATGCGAAGATGGGCGTGCGCGGTCAGGCCGACCTAGTGCGGTCGATCCTGACCAGCGTTCTGACGCTCGCCTGATCGCGCCCCGTGCCACCCGATTGATAAGCGCGCGGCGCCTGCTACTGTCGGCGTTATGTTGGGAGCGATCCGCTAGCAGGAGAGTGAGCCATGACGTTTGATCCCTTCACGCAATATGACCGCCGCACGCTCGTGGCTTCCGACCCCGTCGAGATCGATGCGCCGGCCGCCATCGTTTGGGAGATCCTGACCGACCTGCCGCGCTACGGCGAATGGAACCCCTATTGCGTGCGCGCCGAATCGACGCTGGAAATGGGCGCGCCGGTGAACATGATGCTGGTCGACTATACCGGCTCCGGCTCGCTCATTCCCTGGTGCGAATATCTCTGCGCGTTCGAGCCCGGGCGCCTGCTGTCCTGGGAGCTGCCCGGTACCCCCGAATTCCCTTATGAGGCCCGGCGGGATCAGGTCATCACTCCGCTCGGTCCCTATTGTTGCCGCTATCTGTCCACCGACGCCTTTTTCGGCGAGAACGCGATCCATGTGATGAACTTCACGCAGGGCTGGGTGAAGCGCGCGTTCGACGACACCGCGCGGGCGCTAAAGCGCCGGGCCGAGGCGATGCACCAGGCGCGCACGACGGTCGCCGCCTGAAGTCAGGGCAGCCGCGCAAAGGGTCTCGCGCACGATCCGCGCCATCGGGATTGCGCTGCTTGGGGTGAGGACCTCGCCGATCGCCTCTTGCCTGTCATCCAGGGTGTCGTCCGATTGATTATGAGCGCTGGTATCGCTTCGAAGCGCGCGATGGTACTGTTGCGGCACAGATGCAGCGTTCGCGGAGCTGTGCCGCATGATATGACAAGCGAAGAGGATAGGACCCGAGGCGATGATGACACTGCAGGAGATTTCCGACCGGCTTGAGCTCGAAAAGCTCACCCATGATTATTCCCATGCCATCGACACCCGGGATTTTGATCTCCTCAACGATGTGTTCACGCCCGACGCCTTCGTCGACTACAGCGCGTTCGGTGCCCCGGCGGGCGATTTCCCCTATGTGCGGGACTGGCTGAAGACAGGCATGAATGCATTCGGCGGATCCCACCACATGGTCACCAATCACCGCTTCGTGATCGAGGGCGACCACGCGACCGGGCGGGTGATGTGCTTCAATCCGATGGAAAGCCTCGATGAGAGCGGAACCCGTCCCGTCATGGTCTTCGGCCTCTTCTACATCGACGAATATGTGCGCACGCCTGCGGGCTGGCGAATCAAGTCGCGCGTCGAGGAAGCGACCTACACCCAGAATGTTCCCAAGGGCGCGCTGCCGGACTGATCCGGCGGGGCAGAGAGTGCGAACGACGGAGGAGTCGTCCGGCTCACGAGCGAGACGATGCGATTTCAAGAGCACTTCTCGAAAAGTGGGAACGGTGCTGTCAGACAAAGGCGAACCGCTCTCCACACGATGCACTTCGGGCTTAGAACGGAGAAACTCAGCTCGCGAGAGACTGCCACTGGGCCAAGGCGGCCGAGCGTCTTTGCTTGTAAATCTCTCGATCGACGAGATGGCGCTCCAGGGCGAAGTGATTGTGAAAGTGGGCGTGGACGGATGCGAATTTCTGCAGGGATCGCATCTGTCGGAACCTGAGCATAGCCCGCTCCCGTCGTCGGAAGGAGAGATGGCTGTTTTCAACCCGATTGTTCAGCCACTGCCCCATTTCCTGCTGCAGCGACAGCGGGTAACGGACATACATCATCACCACCAACCGGATCACCTCCGGGGAGGAGTTGAAATACCGAAACGGACTAATGGCGGGCTTGGTCATGACCCACCATTTACCGAACCCCGGTTTGCTTTGACAGCACCGTTCAAGCAGCCGGAAAAGTTCGATCACTGGCGGATTGGATCGAGGACAACTTGATATCGATTGTCGATTATCGCAAATCCCGCGCGACCGATTTGGTGTGAATGACTTAGCTCAGACACGCTCCACCGCCAACGCCAGACCCATGCCGACACCAATGCACAAAGTGGCGATGCCGCGCTTGCCGCCGGTCTTTTCCAGTTGATGCACGAGAGTCATGGCGATGCGCGCGCCCGACATGCCGAGCGGGTGGCCGAGTGCGATCGCTCCGCCATTGGGGTTCACATGCGCAGCGTCGTCGGGCAGGCCGAGGCCCCGCATCACGGCGATGCCCTGGCTGGCAAAGGCTTCGTTGAGTTCGATCGCGTCGAAATCATCGATGGTCAAGCCGAGGCGCGTCAGCAGCTTTTGCGTGGCGGGCAGGGGGCCGATGCCCATCACGCGCGGCTCGACGCCGATCGACGCCATGCCCAGGATGCGCGCGCGCGGGGTCAGGCCGTTGGCATTCGCCGCCGCCTCGCTGGCGATGATCATCGCGGCCGCGCCGTCATTGATGCCCGACGCATTTCCCGCCGTCACCGTGCCGTCGGGCCCGAACAGGGGCTTGAGCTTGGCCAGCGTCTCGATCGTGGTGTCGGCGCGAGGATGTTCGTCAACGCTGATCTCCATCGTCTCGCCACGTTTCTTGCCCGGCACAGTGACGGGGATGATTTCCTCCGCGAAGAAGCCGCTTTCCTGGGCGGCGGCGGCGCGCTGCTGGCTGCGCAGGGCGAAGGCGTCCTGATCCTCGCGGCTGACGCCATAGTCGACGGCCACATTCTCGCCCGTGCGCGGCATGGTCTCCGTGCCGTAGAGCGCGTCGAGCGCAGGGTTGACGAAGCGCCAGCCCATGGTCGTGTCCTCGATCTTCTGGTTGCGGCCGAACGCGCCGTCCGACTTGCCCATCACGAAAGGCGCGCGGGTCATGCTTTCCACGCCGCCGGCGATGGCAAGCGCCATCTCGTCGGACCGGATCGCCCGCGCCGCCGCACCCACGGCCTCCAGACCTGATGCACAGAGCCGGTTTAGCGTGACGCCCGGCACCGTGTGCGGCACGCCCGCCAGCAGCAGGCTCATGCGCGCGACGTTGCGATTATCCTCGCCCGACTGGTTGGCGCAGCCGTAGAAGACTTCCTCGACCGCAGCGGGATCAAGGCCGGCGTTGCGTTCCAGCAGCGCCTTCATGGGCAGCGCTCCCAGATCGTCGGCGCGAACCTTGGAAAGGCCGCCGGCATAGCGGCCTATGGGGGTACGAACGGCGTCGCAGATAAAAGCATCGGTCATCGAAAATCCTCTCGATATTATACGGCTTCAGGCGGCTTGCGACTGTGCGGCCATTTCCAGCTTCACGCCGGTCAGCCTGCGCAGTTCATCGAGCGTCAGCCCCTCGACGATCTCCAGCACCTGCGCGCCCTGCGGCCCGACATCGAATACGCCCAGATCGGTGTAGACGCGCGACACGCAGGCGAGGCCGGTCAGCGGATAGGTGCAGGCGTCCACCAGCTTGCTCTCCCCCTGCTTGGTCAGCAAGTCCATCATCACGAAGGTCTTCTTTGCGCCGATGGCCAGGTCCATCGCACCGCCCACGGCGGGGATCGCGCCCGGCTCGCCCGTGTGCCAGTTGGCGAGATCGCCGTTCACCGCCACCTGAAACGCGCCCAACACGCAGATGTCCAGATGGCCGCCACGCATCATCGCGAAGCTGTCGGCATGATGGAAGAAGCAGCCGCCGGTCAGCAGCGTCACCGCCTGCTTGCCCGCGTTGATCAGTTCCCAATCCTCTTCGCCCGCCGTCGGGGCCGGTCCCATGCCGAGCAGGCCGTTTTCGCTCTGGAGGAAGATTTCGCGCTCTTGCGGCAGATAGTTCGCGACCTTGGTCGGCAGGCCGATGCCAAGGTTCACATAGGCGCCTTCGGGAATGTCGCGGGCGACGCGGGCGGCCATCTGGTCGCGGGTCATGCGGTTCATGGTAGTGTCTCCCGGATCAGGCGGCAAGTGCGTGGTTGGTGGCGGACGCGATCTGGACGACGCGCTGGACGAAGATGCCCGGCGTCACCACGACCTCCGGGTCGAGCGCTCCCAGCTCCACGATCTCGCCGACCTGCGCGATGGTGGTCCTGGCCGCCATCGCCATGATCGGACCGAAATTACGGGCGGTCTTGCGGTAGACAAGGTTGCCCCAGCGGTCGCCCTTGTGCGCCTTGATGAGCGCGAAGTCGGCATGGATCGGATATTCCAGCACATGGTGGACGCCGTTGATCTCGCGCGTTTCCTTGCCCTCGGCGAGCAGCGTGCCATAGCCGGTCGGCGTGAAGATGGCGCCAAGGCCCGCGCCCGCTGCCTGGATGCGCGCTGCCAGATTGCCCTGCGCCACCAGTTCCAGCTCGATCTTTCCGGCGCGATAGGCCGCGTCGAAATGATGCGAGTCCGACTGGCGCGGGAAGGAGCAGATGATCTTCTTCACCCGGCCCTCGCGGATCAGCGCCGCGACGCCCGCTTCGCCGTTGCCGGCGTTGTTGTTGATGATGGTGAGGTCGCCCACGCCGCGCGCGATCAGCGCGTCGATCAACTGGTCGGGCATCCCCGCCGTGCCGAAGCCGCCGATCATGACCGATGCGCCGTCTTGAATTTCTGCCACCGCCGCTTCGGCGCTGGCCACCGCCTTGTCGATCATCCGAGTCTCCATAAGGGTCCGTTGCAGACCATCTGATTAGGTCGGGATATTGCGTCAACCGGTAAACGTGATATTGTCCGTTTATCGTTTGATTTGGATGGCGATATGATCGAGAACAGTGACCTTGAGGCGAATGGGGATCCTGAGTTCATGCAATCGCTGGCACGCGGCCTCGCCGTGCTTCGCTGTTTTGCAAACGAGCAGCGGCCCATGACGATTGCGCAGGCCAGCCGACTGACGGGGTTGAGCAGGCCTGCGGTCAAGCGCTGCCTGCACACATTGGTCCGAACGGGCTACGCCGCGCAGGACGGCGTGCAATATGCGCTTCGTCCCAAGGTTCTGGCGCTTGGCTATGCCTACATGTCCTCCAGTACACTCGCGATGCGGGCGCAGCCGTTGCTCGATCAGCTGCGCGACGACCTCCACGAATCCTGCTCTCTGGGCGTGATCGAAGAGGATGAAGTCTATTATGTCGCCAGGGCCGAGGTATCACGGATCATGTCGATTGCTTTGAGGGTCGGAAGCAGGCTGCCGCTCTATTGCACGTCGATGGGGCGTGTTCTCCTTGCGGCCCAGCCGCGTGGCGATCAGGAAGCCTATCTGCGTCGCACGCAGCTGAGGCAATGTACGCCCAAGACCGAAATCAACCCGTCCAGGCTGCTCGCGATTCTCGAGCATGTCGCAGAGGAGGGATATGCGATCGTGGATGAAGAGCTCGAGTTGGGGCTGCGTTCGGTGGCCGTGGCTGTCCACGGCAAAGCCGGTGCGATGGCGGCCGTCAACATGGGGACGCAGGCTGCCAGGGTCTCATTGCCCGATATGCGATCCCGTTTTCTGCCGGGCTTACGGCGCATAGCACGGAACCTCGAAGCCATGGGGCATGACTGACATGAGGATATCACGCCAGCTTTGCATGTGACGGCGACCTCGCGACCCGGCGGACGGACTTCAACGGGAACCGAGCTCACACGTCCCTGGGGGCCCGTGACGCCTGCCGAATTTGCTTCATCGGCCGAGGGTTAACCCCGGCCGATGAAATGCCGGATCTCTCATTCTGGCCGGTGGCTGAACTGGGACAGGGCCAAAAAGCCACGTTCGGTCAAGGGCCGCCTGTTATAAGGTCATCCATCGTTCAATTTTCTGGAACCATCGTCTTCAAATAGGTGGGTGGTACACAATTGCAGATCCTGTCAGGTCACCGCTACAAAAACATCGCTGGAGCAGTGATATATGTGCGGCAGGCGAGCATAAGATAAAGCTGCCCTCGGGTGAACGGCCGCCCTCCGATCTTTCGGCCAGTCGTCGTCCGCCGCTCCGGCGCGAGTATTCCCTCGCGTTCCAGAGTTTCAGCAAGCAGCCGCACGTTCCCGAGGTCGGCATAGCGCATATCTCCCGGACGAGTTCAGCATGTTCAGGAATGATGGAAAGGCTGCGCCCATTGGGCCGATAGCCGAGCGGCGGGATGCCTCCCATCCACATGCCTTTTGCCTTGGACGCTGCGATCTTGTCGCGGATGCGTTCGGCTGTGACTTCCCGCTCGAACTGCGCAAATGAGAGCAGCATGTTGAGTGTAAGCCGACCCATGCTTGTTGTGGTGTTGAATGCCTGGGTAACCGAAACAAAGGAGACGTTCGCACCGTCAAAGGCTTCCACCAGCTTCGCGAAGTCGAGCAGCGAGCGGGTAAGGCGATCAACCTTGTAGACGACGATGATGTCGATGCACCCGCTGGCGACATCGTCCAGGAGGCGGCGAAGGCCCGGCCGTTCGAGTGTGCCGTCCGACAGTCCGCCATCGTCATATCGCCCAGGCAACTGCGTCCACCCTTCACCCGCTTGTGAGAGAATGTAGGCCGAGCAGGCTTCCCTCTGGGCATCCAGGGAATTGAAATCCTGCTCCAGCCCGTCTTCTCTCGATTTCCTCGTGTAGATGGCGCACCGGACCGCCTTCACGCGCCAGCCTTCTGTCTGAGCCCGAAAAAGGCGGGCCCCGACCAGCGGGTACCGGTGATGGCGCGGGCCACTTCGCTGAGCGATCTTCAGCAGATCGGGGTACGGCGCGCGGCGAGCCAGCGCCGCGATTCAACGATGAGGCTGGTTCGCTCGACTTGCCCGTGAAATCGAGCGGTTTCTGCCTGCGTCAGTTGCAGGAAGTCGGGCGCTGGATGGGATCCGGTTCGGTCCATCACCATTGCGGAACAGGTGAAGTTACCCGGCTCCGACCAACCGCTGAACAATTGGCCGATTTAGGAATGTCGGGCTTCCGTCGGCCGGTGGGCGATAGCTGCCGGTCCTCTTTCGAGGTTGACGATCAGTCGCGAGCAGCAACAGCTGCCGGTCAGCCGTCGACCTCAGTCGACGTTCGGCGGTGAATTTGTGCTCCTCAGCTGCCGACCGTCTGCTACCGTACGCAATGACCAAATTTCATTTCTACGAGCCCAGAGAGGGGCATCGGTTACCACATGATCCCCTCAATGCGATCGTTGCCCCGCGGCCGATCGGGTGGATCTCGACAATAAGCGAGAATGGGGTGCGCAATCTGGCGCCATACAGCTTCTTCAACCTGGTCAATTATCGTCCCCCGCTTGTCGCCTTCTCGTCGGTGGGTTGGAAGGATTCAGTGGCGAATGTTCAGGCAACGGGCGACTTCGTCTGGAACCTCGCAACAATGGCTCAGGCGGAGCAGATGAACGCAAGCTCGGCAGCCGTGGATCCCGACGTCGACGAGTTCGATCTCGCCGGACTGAGCGCGCTACCCTCTGTGCTCGTTAAACCACCTCGCGTCGCGGGCAGCCCGGTCCATTTCGAATGCCGTTTGACCCAACTCATTCAACTCAAAACCAAGGACGGTCTCGATCTGGATCAGTGGCTCGTTATTGGGGAGGCGGTCGGCATTCATATTGACATGGCAATGCTCGAGGATGGGATTTATCAAACGGCGCGTCCAAACCCTATTACCCGCGGCGGCGGGCCGGCAGATTATTTTGAGATCACCCAGGACCGGCTGTTCAGGATGAGGCGCCCCGGCTGACGGAAGGCCTGTGATTTCACGGCTTTTGCTCCGGTTTTGGCAAGGTCGACATCAAGAACTTCTTTTGCAAATGGCGAGTGAAGCCTGACTGTTACGCGCGTGCATTCGGTAGTGCTGCCCACAGCATCAGAGAATCTGGGGCAGATCGCGTATCTTTCGTGCGCATCGGGCTCTCCGCACTACCGACGGAAGGCGAAAGCGCACGGACCTGCGCCCGTGTTCCGGCGGGTTCTCGAATATCCTCAATGATTTGAGACTAGCTGGCGGAGCGGGAGGGATTCGAACCCTCGATACGCTTTTGACGTATACTCACTTTCCAGGCGAGCGCCTTCGACCACTCGGCCACCGCTCCGCATTGCACTGGAGGCGGCTCCCTATCGTGCGTCGGCGCGCTAGGCAAGGGGATGCTTTACTTTCCTGTCTCATGGGTGCCTGATTGCGCCATGCACATCCGATTTTCGCCCTTGCTGGCCACGCTTTGCCTGTCTTCGCCGGCACTTGCCGCCGATCCGCCTGCCACCCCCTCCGCCGTCGTGGCGCAGGCGCCCGCCAGCGCGTGGCGGAGCATCGCGCCCGATACGCTGCTGGTCATGACGGTCGAGGGCGGCAAGCGCGTCGTCATACAGCTCGCGCCCGACTTCGCGCCGGCCCATGTCGCCAATATCCGCGCACTTGCCCGCGCGGGCTGGTGGGATGGGGAAAGCGTCTACCGCGTTCAGGACAATTATGTCGCCCAATGGGGCGACGCGACAGAGAAGAAGGCCCTGCCGGCCGGCATCGCCACGGATATCAAGGCCGATTATGTCCGCCCGCTCGCGACGCTCAAGTCCGCGCCGCTCCCCTTGCCCTATCCGGACGCTTATGCCCCCCGCACCGGCTTCATCGATGGCTGGCCGGTGGCGATGGATCAGACGTCGGCCTGGCTCCCCCATTGCTACGCCATGGTCGGCGTGGCGCGGAACCTGTCGCCGGACGCGGGGACCGGAGCCGAACTCTATGCCGTGATCGGCCAGGCCCCGCGCCAGCTCGACCGCAACATCGCGCTGGTCGGACGGGTGATCGAGGGGATCGCCCTGCTTGCCAGCCTGCCGCGCGGTTCGGGAGAGCTGGGCTTCTACGCCGCGGGCGAAAGGCGCCTGCCGATCCTGTCGATCCGCCTGGCCAGCGACCTGCCGGAGGCGCAGCGGCCGCATTATCAGGTGATGGACGTCACGTCGCAGAGCTTTGCCGATTATCTCCGCCTGCGCGCGAACCGGAAGGATGATTTCTACGATCGGCCCGCGGGCGGCGTCGATCTCTGCAACGCGCCCGTGCCGGTACGGCCGGCGCCCTGAACGCGTCGTCGCGCCGAAACGGGTAAAATGCCGGAACGATGCCTATCTGGACTATAATATAGCCTCCCGTCGGCAATGATGGAGAAGATGGTCATGATCGTAGGCACCGTCAGAGAGATCAAGAATCACGAATATCGCGTCGGCCTCACGCCGGAGAGCGTGCATGAACTGACCGCGCATGGCCATCGCGTGCTGGTGGAAAGCGGCGCGGGGGAGGGGATCGGCGCCCATGACGCCCTCTACGCCCGCGCCGGGGCGGAGGTCGTCGATAATCCCGCCGCCATCTTCGCAGCGGCGGAGATGATCGTGAAGGTCAAGGAGCCGCAGCCGGAGGAGCGGGCCATGCTGCGCCCCGGCCAGATCCTCTACACCTATCTGCACCTCGCGCCCGATCCCGATCAGGCGCGTGCGCTGATGGCGTCGGGCGCGATCGGCATCGCCTATGAAACCGTGACGGACGCCCATGGCGGCCTGCCGCTGCTGAAGCCCATGAGTCAGGTGGCCGGGCGCATGGCGATCCAGGCCGGCGCGACCGCGCTGGAAAAGGCGCATGGCGGGCGGGGGGTGCTGCTGGGCGGCGTGCCCGGCGTCCTTCCCGCGAAGGTCGCGGTGATCGGCGGCGGCGTGGTTGGCTTCAACGCGGCGCAGATGGCGGCGGGGCTGGGTGCGGACGTCACCATCCTGGACCGCAGCCCGGAAGTGTTGGAGCGGCTGGGCATCCATTTCGAGGCGCGGGCAAAGACACGCTTCTCCAACCGGGCCAATCTGGCGGAATGCGTTGCGGAAGCCGACCTGGTGATCGGCGCGGTGCTGATCCCCGGCGCCGCCGCGCCAAAGCTGGTGTCGGCCGACATGCTGAAGAGCATGAAGAAGGGCGCCGTGCTGGTGGACGTGGCGATCGACCAGGGCGGCTGCTTCGAAACCAGCCACCCCACCACCCATGACGACCCCACCTATGTGGTCGAGGGTATCGTCCATTATTGCGTCGCCAACATGCCCGGCGCGGTGGCGCGGACCAGCACCTATGCGCTCAACAATGTCACCCTGCCCCATGCGCTGCGGATCGCGGACCTGGGGTGGAAGGACGCATTGCGCGCGGACCTGCATCTGCTCGACGGGCTGAACGTGTGGAACGGGCAGATCACCTATCGCGCGGTGGCCGACGCGCTGGACCTCCCCTACACTCCGGCGGAACAGGCTGTGGGATAGGGCGCTGGCGGCCTTTTGATCATTTAGCCATTGAACGCACCCCTGCTCCCGCCGTCGCAGGAGCACCATGTGCCTCAGCGCGACCATCGGCGTCCGCTCTTCACCCTCATATTCATCACAATATTGCTCCCCCCTTTGCGGGTTCCCCACCTTCGTTCGTCTTGGAAGGGTGCGGGGCGGTTGATTGCCCCTGCCACCGACATTCCGCCGAAGAGAGGCATGGGTTCCATCATGGTCGATTGCACAGCTTCCACCGCCCCGATGCAGAAGGGCTTCTTCCCCGATAACGCCGCCAGCAGGGCACCGGCTGGGGAGCGGCGCTGATGCAGGGTGACATGATGAGCTGGCTGGTGCCGTTGGTCGCGATGCTGGGCGCGGGCCTGTTTGCGGGTTTCGCGGCGGGAATCTTCGGCATTGGCGGCGGCTTCGTGGTGGTGCCGGCGCTGTTCGTGGTGTTGCCGCTGCTGGGTGGAACGCATAACGCCGTCGCCCATGTCGCCATCGGCACGTCGGCGGCGACGATCATCGTCACGTCGATCCGCTCGCTGCTCGCCCATGCCAAGCGCGGCGCCGTGGAGTTCGAGGTGCTCAAGAGCTGGGCGCCGTGGATCATCCTGGGCGACGGCGTCGGCGTGCTGTTGGCCGGCCATGTCGACGGACGCATATTGACCATGATCTTCGCGGTCGGCGTCTTCCTGATGTCGCTCAATTTCCTGCTGCCCAAGGTCGGCGGCAAGGTGATCAGCGACACCATGCCCTCCGGCATCGCCCGCGTCGGCATCGCCGGGGGCCTGGGCACCTTTTCCGCGCTGCTCGGCATTGGCGGCGGCACCATCGCCATCATGGTGATGACGCTTTGCGGCCGATCGATCCACCGCGCCATCGCCACCGCGTCGGGCATCGGCACGCTGATCGCCATCCCCAGCGCCATCGGCTTCGCGCTGATCGGCCTCAGGGAAGGCGGCCTGCCCTGGGGTTCGCTGGGCTATGTCAATGTTCCCGCGACGCTGGCCATCGCCTCCATGTCGGTGCTGACGGCGCCGCTGGGCGTGGCCGTCGCGCACGCCATGCCCGCCGCTCCGCTCAAGAAGATCTTCGGCGTCTATCTGGTGATCATCGCCTTCGTCATGTTCCGCAACGCGATCCGCATGTGATCGGCTGCGCCGTCCTGCCCGTGGTCCCCCCATCGATCACGGGCAGGATTGTCATCCCATGCCCCGGTCGTCCTCCGGCATGACATCGACCATCACCTGCACATTCTGCCCGGCACCGCCGACGAACAGCCCGTCCATCGGCGCGACATCCGCATAGTCCCGCCCCATGGCTACGAACAGATGCCCCTCGCCCGCGATCACGCCATTGGTGGGGTCAAGGCCGATCCACCCCCGCTGCGGCCCGCACCACAGCATCGCCCAGGCATGCATGGCGTCCGCGCCGACCAGTCGCGCCATGCCCGGCGGCGGATCGGTGCGCAGATAGCCGCTGACATAGGCGGCGGGCAGCCCGAACCAGCGCAGCGCGGCGACCATCACATGGGCAAAATCCTGGCACACGCCGTGCCGCGCCGCAAAGGCGGCCTCGACCGGCGTGTCCGCGTCGGTCGCCCCGCTGACATAGGCGAATTCGCCCCTGATCCGCTGCGCCAGCTCCAGCCCGGCCGCCACCGCCGGCCGGTCGGAAACGAGCAGATCGCCCGCCCATTCCCCGATCTTTCGCACCAGCGGAACGCGCGGCGAGGCATGGAGATAATGGGCCGGTCCCGCCGGCCCCATGTCCCGCGATGCCAGCGCCGCTTCCGCCACCGCGCCGACGCTCGGGTCGCCCTGCTGCGGTCCGGCCGGCGGCCCGCCCTGCACCCCGGCGCGGAAGCTGCTGTCGATGCTGATCCTATGGAGCGGGCTGTCGATCTCCAGCCGCGCGACATTGACCGGCCATGCCCCCGGCCGCGATTCGATGGAGGAGGGAGCGGGATCGACCGCCAGATGATAGTCGGACGTCCACTGACCCGGCCACGGCGCGGGCCGCAGCCGCAGGTTCAGGCGCGCAAGCTGCACCGGCGCATCATAATGCACGATGGTCTGGTGCCGGATGCGATAGATCATGACAGCAGGCTGACGCCCTCGCTCCTTTCCTTGCGCCGCTGCAGGAAATAACGCTGGCCGATCGCGTCCGACAGGTCCAGCAACCGGCTCTCCGCATCCGCCAGGTCGGCCATGCCCAATATGTCGCCCGTCAATGGCGCCAGCCGCGCCGCCAGCATCGCGGCCAGCCGCTGCGGCGCCTCCGGCATGCCGTCGCCATGCAATGTGGGCAGCGCCGTGACATGCTCGGCCAGCCTTTGCGCCTGATAGACGATGGAACGCGGATTATGCGGCTCCAGCGCCACCAGATCGCGTACCGGCGCCAGCGCAGGCCCGGCGAGATAACGGTTGCGATAGCTGATCTGGCTGTCGTTGAGGTCCAGCAGCACGGTCAGGTCATCCGCCGACGCGCCGTCGCCCGCCAGCAGCATGGCCAGGCGGCAGCCGTTGATCGCCCGCTCCATCCGCCGCCCCATGTCATGGAACCGCCAGCCCTCGCTCCGTCCCATATTCTCCGCCGCCAATCCCGACAGCGCGGAGATCCGCTCGATCATCCGGGACGATGCCTTCAGCAGGGTTTCCGTCACCCCCCCGTCGAAATCGGGCAGGGGCAGCCGCACCAGCCGCCAATAATCCACCGCCAGCCGATCGCGCAGCCCTTCGCCGATGCCCGCCACCGCCGTCAGCAATGCCCGTACGCTGCCCGGCTGCGCGCCGTCGCCCAGGGCCTGCGCGCAGAGCGGCCCCACCGCCCCGCCGGCCCATGGGATCGCGCCCCACAGCGCAAGCTGCCCCAGCAGCCGGTCCATGGTGGGTGATCCGACCGCGGGGCCCAGATCGGCCTCGATCGATCCGCCGACGATCGCCCGGATGACCCGCGCCGTCATCTCCATGCGCTCGATATAGCGGCCCAGCCAATAGAGATTGTCCGCCGCCTTGGCGGGCAGCATGCCGCCCACCCGCCGGATCGCCGGAGCCGCCGCGGCCGTCGCCAGCCGATCCTCCGGCACCGGCCGCGCATCGACCACGGCCATGTCCGCGGACAGATCGCCTTCGCCCATCAGCGCAGCGCGGATGTCGCCATGCGCCGCCAGTCGCGCAAAGGCGCCCGGCATGATCCGCCATTGCCCCAGCTCGTCCCGCGCCACGAACACGCGCAGGGTGAAGGGCAGGGGAGTCAGCTTGCCCTCGACGATGGCGGGGGTGGTCGACAGCCGCACCACTTCCTGCCCGACATAGTCCATCGGCCGCCGCGCCATCGCCGCCAGCAGCGCCGCCCGCTGTCCCGCGCCCATCCCCGATCCGGGCAGGAACCGGGTTCCGTCCAGTTCCGCCACCTCCCGGCCAAAGGCGGACCCCACCACCAGCTCGTCCAGCGCCTGCGCGACATGCGCCCGCTCGGCCGTCTGTCCGCACCACCATGTCGCGATATTGGGCAGGATGAGGTCCGCGCCCAGCACTTCCCGCGCCAGTCCCGGTAGGAATGCAGCCATCGCCCGCGATTCGATCACGCCCACGCCCGGCCAGTTCGCCAACATCAGCCCGCCCTTGACGCAGGCGTCGAACAGGTCGGGCACGCCGATGCGCGATTCCGCGTCGAAGGCGAGCGGGTCGAGGAAGCGGCTGTCCATCCACCGCCACAGCCCGTCGACCCGCTTCAGCCCCTGGATGGTCCGCACGAACAATTGCCCGTCCGACACGATCAGGTCGTCGCCCTCGACCAGCAACAGCCCCAGATAGCGCGCCAGATGCGCCTGTTCGGCATAGCTCTGGTTGAACCGCCCCGGCGACAGCAGCCCGATGCGTGGATCGCTCCGTTCGCAATCCGCCGCCAGCCCCCGCCGCAGGTCGCTGAGGAACGGCGCCAGCCGCCGCACATTGAGCGCGCCCAGCAGGTCCCCGGTCGCCCGCGACAGCGCCAGCCGGTTCTCCAGCGCATAGCCGACGCCCACCGGCGTCCGCACCCGGTCGGCCAGCACGCGCCATTCGCCGTCCGGCCCGCGCGCCAGATCGGCGGCGTAGAAATGGATGAAATGCCCATGGGGCGGTGGCGCGCCGGTCATCACCCGCCAATGATGCGGGCTGCCGGTGATCACGCTCGCGGGCAGCTTGCCGTCGCGCACCAGCGACTGCGTGCTGTAGATGTCGCTGATCACCCACTCCAGCAACTGGGCCCGCTGGACCAGCCCCTGCTCGATCTGCGTCCATTCCCGCGCCCCGATCAGCAACGGAATGGGGCTGAGCGGCCAGGGCCGTTCCTGCTGGTCCCCGGTCAGGCGGAAGGCCAGGCCCAGGTCGACCGCCTGCCGCTCGACATTGCCGGCCAGCACCGCAGGATCGCCCTGCGCCTGCGCCGACAGCCGCTCCAGCATCGCCCGCCAGTGCCCCGCCATCTCCGCGCTCGCCCCGGCGAACAGGTCGCCCTCCGGTGCCCGCGCCAGATAGGCATCGGCCCAACCGGCTGCTTCCATGACAGGGGCGTCCGTTACGCTCATGGATGCCGGAAACGCAGGTCCAGCGTCATCGGAAATTCGCTTGGGGTTTCGCCGGGCGGCATGTCGACCGGCCCCGGCGTATGGCCATGGTCCTGGAACCGCGCCTTGCGCCGCGCTTCCGCTTCATAGGCGTTGACGGGCAGCGTGTCGTAATTGCGCCCGCCCGGATGCGCGACATGATAGACGCACCCGCCCAGCGACCGCCCGCTCCAGCTATCCAGCACGTCGAAGGTCAACGGCGCGTTGACCGGCAGGGCGGGATGCAGGCAGGCGGCGGGCGCCCACGCCTTGTACCGCACGCCGCCCACCGCCTCGCCCGGCACTGCCGTCGGCGTCATCGGCACGCGCCGCCCGTTGCAGGCGACGACATGCCGTCCGGCGACCAGGCCGGTCGCGCGCACCTGCAACCGCTCGGTCGAACTGTCGACATAGCGCACCGTACCCCCGATCGCCCCCGTCTCGCCCAGCACGTTCCACGGTTCCAGCGCGTGGGCAATCTCCAGCCCAACGCCGCCCGCATCGACCGCGCCATGGATGGGGAAACGGAACTGCCGCTGCGCCTCGAACCAGTTGGGATCGAACGCGTATCCCGCCCCGCGTAGGTCGCCCAGCACCTCCAGGAAATCCGCCCAGACGAAATGCGGCAGCATGAAGCGGTCGTGCAAGGCCGTCCCCCAGCGCACCAGGCCGCCCTGCTGCGGCTGCCGCCAGAACCACGCCGTCAGCGCCCGCAGCAGCAATTGCTGCGCCAGGCTCATCTTCGGCTCCGGCGGCATTTCAAAGCCCCTGAACTCCAGCAACCCCAGCCGCCCGGTCGGCCCGTCGGGCGAGAACATCTTGTCGATGCAGATCTCCGTGCGATGGGTATTGCCCGTCACATCGACCAGCAGGTTGCGGAACAGCCGGTCCACCAGCCAGGGCGGCGGCGCGTCGCCCTCACCCGGCGCAGGAACCTGCGCCAGCGCGATCTCCAGCTCGTACAGCCCGTCATGCCGCGCCTCGTCGATGCGCGGCGCCTGGCTGGTCGGCCCGATGCACAATCCCGAAAACAGATAGGAGAGGGCAGGGTGCCGCTGCCAATAAAGCACGAAACTCTTCAGCAGGTCGGGCCGCCGGATGAAGGGCGAGTCGTTCAGGCTCGGCCCGCCCAGCACGATATGATTGCCGCCCCCGGTCCCCACCGACCGCCCGTCGACCATGAACTTGTCGGCGGTCAACGCATATGTCCGCGCCAGCGCATAGAGCCGCTCGGTGATCTCCACCGTCTCGTCCCATGTCGACGAAGGCTGGATGTTCACCTCGATCACGCCGGGATCGGGCGTCGCCTTCAACACCTGCAGCCGCGGATCGGGCGGCGGCGCATAGCCCTCGATCCGCACTGGAATCCGCGTCGCCTCCGCCGCGCCCTCCACCTGCGCGATCAGCTCCAGATAATCCTCCAGCGTCTCGACCGGCGGCAGGAAGATCGACAGGAAATGCCCCTTCGGTTCCACCGTCACGGCGGTGCGCACCGCCCCCTCGATATGGAACTGCTCGACCCGCTCCTGCGCGGCCGCGCCGCCCGGTGCGTCGGGCACCCGCTGCACCGGCTGGGCCAGCACCTCATCCACCGTCGCCCTGAAATCGGGCAGGGGCCCCCGCGGCTCGCTCGGATCGCGGGGATGGATATAGGGATAGGCCGCCTCCGGCACATGCGGCAAGGATCCCAGCGGCAGGCGATAGCCGAGCGCCGAATCCCCCGGCACCGCGAACAGGCGCCCCCGCCGCAATTGCCATATCTCGCTCTGCCAGCGCGGCGCCTGAGCCTGGCTCTGCCACCGCTGCACCGGCAGCACATAGCCCACCGGCTGGTCGAGTCCGCGCTCGAATGCCCGCACCATCCGCGCCCGCGCCTCCGGATCGGCGATCTTCGGATCGTCCGGCGACGTATTGACCGGCAGGTCGGCTTCCTTCACCGCCCACACCGCCGGATCCTCGAAGACCGGCTGCACATGCTCCGGCGAAAAGCCCATCGCGCCTGCCATCTGCGCGATGAAGGCCTCTGCATCCGCTGCCGTCACGGTTCGCGCACCCTCCGGCGCGACCTCATCCGCGATCAGCCCGGCATCGCGCCAGATCGGCACCCCGTCCTGCCGCCAGTACACCGCATAGGCCCAGCGCGGCAGGCTCTCGCCCGGATACCATTTGCCCTGCCCATGATGCAGCATCCCGCCCGGCGCGAACGCCTCCCGCAATCCCCGGATCAGCCGGTCGGCATAGCCCGCCTTGGTCGGTCCCACGGCGTCGCCGTTCCACTCGCCCGCATCGCCACCATCTTCGGCGACGAAGGTCGGCTCGCCCCCGGTCGTCAGCCGCACGTCCTGCGCTTGCAAGTCGGCATCGACCTGCGCGCCCAGCGCCATCACCGCGTCCCAGCGCGCGTCGGTGAAGGGCTTGGTGATCCGCACCGCCTCGGCAATGCGGCTCACCCCCATGGAGAAATGGAAATCGACCTCCGCCGGCTCGGCCATGCCGGTGATCGGCGCGGCGGAGCGGTAATGCGGCGTCGCGCACAGCGGAATATGCCCTTCGCCCGCGAACATCCCCGATGTCGCATCCAGCGCCACCCAGCCCGCGCCCGGCACATAGGCCTCGGCCCAGGCATGCAGGTCGACCACGTCCTGCGAAACCCCCTTCGGCCCCTCCAGCGGCTCGACATCGGCCACTAGTTGGATCGAATAGCCCGACACGAAGCGCGCCGCAAAACCCAGACGTCGCAGCAGTTGCACCAGCAGCCAGGCCGAATCCCGGCACGATCCGGTGCCGATCTCCAGCGTTTCCTCGGGCGACTGCACCCCGGCCTCCATCCGGATCACATAGCCCACCTGGCTCTGGAGCCGCCGGTTCACCTCGACCAGAAAGTCGATGGTCCGTCCCTCATAGCCCCTGTGGCTCTCCACCAGCGCATCGAACAGCGGCCCCTGGTCCTCCAGGTCGAAATAGGCGGCCAGGTCGGTCTTCAACTGCTCGTCATAGGCGAAGGGATAGTCCTCCGCATAAGGCTCCACGAAAAAATCGAAGGGATTGATGATGTCGAGATCGGCCAGCAGGTCGACCTCGACCGAGAAATGATCGATCGGATCGGGAAAGACGATCCGTGCCAGCCAGTTGCCATGCGGGTCCTGCTGCCAGTTGAGGAAATGCCCGGAAGGCTCGATCTTCAACGCATAGTTGGGGATTTTCGTCCGGCTGTGGGGCGCGGGCCGCAAGCGGATCACCTGCGGCCCGAGCCGGATCGGCCGGCTGTAGCGGTAGGATGTCAGGTGGTGGAGCGCGGCCTTCAGCATGAAGGCGATGAAACGCCACCCCCTGCTGCAATGCAATATGGAATCGTTTCGACAGCGCAGATTCTGGGGCGGCTTTCGACCTCACCGGACAGGATCGGCCGGATCGCTCTAGGGAACAAGGTCGATCCGCTCGGCATCCGGCAACACCGCGTCCAGCAGGAGCGAGCGATGACAGGCTGCCGCATCCCGCTCGAAGCACAGCACGGCGACCGGCTGCTCGGCCGCCATCTCCGCCAGTTGCGCCGCCTGCACCATCGCTTCGGGCAGTTCCAATTGCCCGGCATAGATTTCCGCCAGCCGCTGATGCTGCCCCTTGCGCGCCGCTTCCCGCCCGGCGGCGGGCGTTCCCAGCGCCTTCAACCCGACATAGTCGATCCCCGCCTCCCGCAGCCCGGCGGCAAGGATATTCTTCGAAAAACCCGGACGCCGCGACAGGGGAACCGCCCGCACGTCGGCCAGCATCGTGACCCCCGCCGCGCGCAGGGCCGCGATCACCTCGTCCTGCGTCGCGCCCTCATAGCCGATGGTGAAGATTCGCATGCCCCACAGGATACCGCGTTCCTGCGCAGGCAGGAACCCGGTCCCGCCGCCGGCCCAGCTTTCCCGACCTGCCGTTCAGCCGTCATCCTCCTCGGCCTGCTCCATCATCTCCATGAAGTCCCGCGCCGCATCCCGGTCCGCCGGGTCCTCGAACGCCTCGTCCAGATCGGGCGCAGCCCCCAGCAGGAACATCAGCGACCATAGGGCAAAGCGCCGCCGCTGGTCGGTCTCCAGCCCGAAATCGACGCGCATATGCTCGATCCCCGCCGCCAGCGCATCGGGCGTCAGCGCCTCCACCTCGCGCACCCCGAAATAGCGGTGCAATTGATCATCGAAATTCATGCCACCGCCTCCGGCAAGCCCCAGTCGATCGCCCCGCGTCCCTTCTCCTCCAGAAAGGCGTTGGCCTGCGAAAAATGCCTGCACCCCAGAAAGCCGTTATGCGCGGAAAGGGGGGAGGGGTGCGCCGCCTTCAGCACCAGATGCCGGCTGCGGTCGACAAACTCCGCCTTGCGCTGCGCATAGGCGCCCCACAGCAGGAACACCACCGGCTCCGCCTGCTGGTTGACCAGCCGGATGATCGCGTCGGTGAACCGTTCCCAGCCGCGCTTCTGGTGCGAGGCCGCCTTGCCCATCTCCACCGTCAGCACGCTGTTCAGCAGCAGCACGCCCTGCCGCGCCCAATGTTCCAGAAAGCCGTGGTGCGGCGGCGACAGGCCCAGGTCGCTCTGCAATTCCTTGTAGATGTTGACCAGGGAGGGCGGCGTGCGCACCCCCGGCCTCACCGAAAAGCACAGGCCATGCGCCTGCCCCTCGCCATGATAGGGGTCCTGCCCCAGCACCACGACCTTCACCTTGTCCAGCGGCGTCAGGTCCAGCGCCCGGAAATATTCGCTGCCCCTGGGAAAGACGCGCTTGCCCTGCGCCTTCTCCTCCTGAAGAAAGCGCTTCAGCTCCTGCATATAGGGGCTCGTGAATTCGTCGAGCAGCGGCGCGCGCCAGCTCTCGTCCAGCCTGATGGTGTCGTTCATGGCCCGGCGTGATGAACCGTCGGGCGAACCGCTGTCAACGCCTGGCACTTGCCCTTCTCCCGCGAATCGGGAAAAGAGGGCGCATGCCGCGCCTTCGTACCAAGCTGATCGCCTTCCTGGGGCTGTTCCTCGCCCCGCTGCCCACCGCCGACGCCTTCGGCCCCCGGCCCAATCCGGTCCAGCAGAGCGCCGAAGCCCGGCTGATGGCCGAATTCGCCCGCTTCGCGACGCTGACCGACGGCACCGTCGGCATCGCCGTGCGCGACCTCGGCACGGGCGAGACGCTCGCCTATAATGGCGATACGTTGTTCCCGATGGCCAGCACCTACAAGGTGGCGGTCGCGGCGAAGATCCTCTCGCTGCTGGACGCCGGCAGCCTCAGCCTGGAGGAACAACTGCCCCGGCTCGGCCGGCCTGTGCCGGTGCGCACCCTGCTGGAAATGAGCCTGACGCTCAGCGACAATGATGCGACCGACGCCCTGGTCGCCCGCGCCGGCGGCCCGCAGGCGGTGAACGACTGGGTCCATGCCGCGGGGATCAAGGGGCTTCGCGTCGACAGCAACACGCGTGACCTGCTCGCCCGCGCCAAGGTGCCCGGCACCGGCTTTGGTGATGAGGCCGCGATGGAATCGGGCCTTTCCTCCGCGCAGCGCGACGCGCGGGACATGCCCAATATCGGTTTTGCCGCCGATCCCCGCGACACCGCCACGCCGCGGGCGATGGACGACCTGCTGGGCGCGATCCGCCAGGGCCGGGTGCTCCAGCCGCAGACGAGCGCGCTGATGCTGTCGATCATGGAACGGTGCAAGACGGGCAAGGCGCGGCTGCGCGCCATGCTGCCGCCGGGCACGCGCATCGCGCACAAGACCGGGACGCTGAACGGCCTCGGCAACGACACGGGCATCGTGACCCTTCCGGACGGGCGCATGTTCGTCATCACCGTCTTCGTGATGAAGGATCACAGGGGGCATGAGATGCGCGACCGCATCATGGCCGAAGCGGCGCGGGCCGCCTATGATTATTTCCTGTTTGCCCCCGATCGGCACACGGCCTGACGCATCGATCTTAACTTCCATCATTTTTCCCATTACCCTTCGGCACCGGCAGGAGGGGATACGATGCAGGGAAAGGCGGCGGATTTCCGGGATTTTTGGCTCTATTATCTCCAGGAACATGCCCATGCGGGCACGCGGGCGATGCACTATGCCGGCACCAGCCTGACCGTGGCCCTGCTCGCCGCGCTGCCGGTTGCCGGGAAATGGTGGATGGTCGCCGCCATGCCCCTGGCGGGCTATGGCTTTGCCTGGATCGGCCACAGCCTGATCGAACATAATCGCCCGGCGACCTTCCGCTATCCGCTCTGGTCGCTGCGCGCCGACTTCACGATGTGGTTTCGTTTCCTCACCGGTCACATGGGTCGTGACCTCAGGCGTGCCGGCGTCCGCCCGGACGGCACCATCGATCCCGCCTTGCGCCGCGAACTCTGATCCCTCTGGCCAAATCCCTCCGCCCAGCCTCGCCGCTTGACCCCGACCGCCGCTCTGCCAAAAGGGGCCTCGCAATGGCCCTCACCGCCCAGTTCACTGGCCAATTCACTGGCCAATTCACCGGCCTCCCCGACCTGGCCAGTCTCGCGCCCCGCTGGCAGGCGCTGGAATCGCGCGCCGCCGCCAGCTTCTTCCTTGGCTGGACCTGGACCGGCGCCTGGCTGGAAAGCTATGCCGTCCGCCCCGAACTGCTCGCCGTCACCGACGGCCAGGGACAGGATATCGCGCTCGCCCTGTTCGGCCACAGCATGCAGCCCCGCCTGCTGGGCCGCAGCGCCACGCTGTCGCTCAACCAGTCCGGCGACGCCTCGGCCGACCGTCCCTTCATCGAATATAACGGCCTGCTGATCGAAGCGGGCAGGGAAGGGGAGGCGACCGAGGCCGTCCTTCGGGCGCTGCAGGGCCGCAATGACTGGCGCACCCTCCGCCTCGGCGGCATCGCCCCCGACGCGCCGCTCCTGAAAATCCCCGCCCGCCGCAGGACCCGCCTCGACCGCTCCCCGGTCTATCAGGTCGACCTGGAAGCCGTGCGCGCCGCCGATTATCTGTCGCTGCTCAGTGCCAACAGCCGCGGCCAGATCCGCCGCGCCCTCAAGGATCATGGCGGCGCGCTCCCGGCCATCGCCCGGGCCATGCCGGCCGACATCGAACCCTGGCTGGAGGAAATGCGCGCCCTCAACGCGGGCCGCCATGCCGACAATGCCTGGGACGACCCCGCCTTCCGCCGCTTCGCCGCCGCGCTCGCAACCCGAAGCGAAGCGGTCGAACTGCTCCGCTTCACCGATGGCGAAGGGGTGGTCGGCCTGCTGCTGAACTTCCTCCACGACGGTACGGCGATGAACTACCAGTCCGCCTTCGCCGCCCCGCGCAGCGGGAAGGACAAGCCCGGACTGCTCTGCCACGCCGCTGCCGTCGACCATTATGCCGCGCGCGGCCTTGCGCTTTACTCCCTGCTCGCCGGCAAGGACCGTTACAAGCAAAGCCTCGCCACCTGCGAGGAGGCGCTCGAATGGTGGCAGGTCGACCGCTTCAGCCCCCGTCTGGAGGCCGAAGCCGCACTCCGGAAAATCCTCAGACGCCCAGCTTGCGCATGATCCGATAGGCGATCCGCCGCATGCCCTGCGCCTCCGGCCGCGCCCCGATCCGCCCGACCGGCAGCCTGCGCCGCCGCAACAAGCCGTTCAGGCTGTGCAGCTCACCCTCCGCCACGCTCCGGTCCGACCGCCAGGTGACGGACAGGCTCACCGACACGGCCGGTCCGTTCTCCACGAAATGCGGCGCCTTCACCGGCACATGGATCGCGTCGCCCGGCAACAGCGTCACCGCCATGCCCCGGTCGCGAAACGCGTCCCGCCAGTCCAGATTGCGATGCCCCCCGGCATGAAAGGCCTCGCTCTGCACCGCCGGCACCAGTTCCTCGTCCCCCGCCGGGAAGACCGTCATGGTCTTCTCCCCCCGGATCTGGAGCAGGATATTATGCTCCGGGTCCATGTGGAACGGCGTCACGCTTCCCGGCGAGGACAGGAATATGAACGCCTCCCGATGCAGCATCGGCCCGGTTTCCCGCTCCACGATCGGCGCCAGCTCCGCCAGCGCCCGGTCCAGCAGCGCGCCATAATCGGCATCGCACTCGACATTCTTCAGCACCGCCCAACTGCCGTTGGTCTCGATGGTCCGGATGGTCTCGCCCAGCGTCAGCCCGTTGGAGGGCGTATCCTCCGGCCGCACCCCCAGGGGCAGCTTGCCCAGATTATATTCCACACGGTCGGCAGGCATGCGCTCCGCCAGCCCGGCCAGCGCCTCCAGCGTCAGCAGCGCATGCCCCGCCAACCCATGGCCCAGCTTCGTCGCCCGGTCGGGATAGGCAGCGGCAAAGGCCGTCCGCGCATCTTCCGAAAACACCGCCGCCTCGATGGCGCTCACCGCATTCATATCTGCTCCTCAATCCTGGCCCTTCAGGCGGCGCCCCAGCGCCTCGACCCCGTTCGCCAGCGCAAAGGCAATGCTCCGCCCCGGCCCGCGCAGCGCGATGCGATATTGCGCGATCGTCCGTCGCTCGGCCCACAGGCTGTCGATCATCGGATGGTCCGCCGCCGCGCAGCTATCCATCCATCCCATGCCCGGATCGCCCAGCACGGCCTGCAGGTTGGCGATCTCGATCAGCACGCCCGGCGAAAAGCGCCCCAGCGTCTCGTCAAAGGCGATCTTGAAGGAAAAAGCCCCCTCGCCATGCCGGAAATTGACCAGCATCGCGATCGCCCGTCCATCCAGGTCCATGCGCAGGAAATGCAGCCGCCCATTTTCGAACGCCGCCGCGCAGGCCGCGCGGAAGAAGGCCGCATCCTCGTCCCGGCAGGCGAGCGCCGATCCCTCGGCCCCCTTCCAGCCGGCAGCCTCCAGCGCCAGAAATTCCCCGCACCACGCGGCCAGCTCCGCCCCGTCGCCCAGCAACCGGCTCTCGACCCGGCCCATCTCGGCCAGCCGTTTCTGCAGGCGGCGCAATTCCTTGCGCTTCTTCGCCCGCACATGGGTTTCCCAATAGGCGTCGGCATCCAGTTCCGACCGCAGCATCGCCCGGTCATGACGATGCACCTCGCGCCGCCCGCGCCGCTGCTCCACGCACAGCGCCTCCAGCGCCGCCGCATTCGCCCCCGCCGCGTCCAGCCCGCGCAGATGCAGGAAGGCCGGCGCCCACGCCGCCCTGTCCAACTGCCCCAGCAATTCCCGCCAGGCCGCCACTTCGTCCCCCCGCCGGATCAACGGCGCGCCGAAGAAGCAGTGATCGTGCATCCAGTTGGTGACGCAGCGCAGCGGCAAGCGCCCGTGCCGCGCCGAAATCGCCACCGGCATCAGCCCGATCAGTTCGCCGTCCCGCTGCGCCTCCAGCACGCGGACGGTCGCGCCGCCCGCCAGGTGATCCAGCGCCGCGCACAGCATGTCGGGGATATAGAAGGCATTGGCCTCCGCCGCCGCGTCCGCCAGCACGGACCAGCGCGCACGCTGGTCCAGCGTCTCGACGCGCGCATTCGCCATTGCAGGATGGGAAGCCATGTCCATGCCCTGGCCTTAGCCGCCAATGATTAGGGAATGGCTAATCCGGAAGGACGACCGCTGCATGAGGCGGATCGCGCTCAAGCGAACATTAAAAAGCTTTCACTTGAACAATCGGGCGCGCGGTATCAGTTGACCGTCAGGCGGCGTTCGCGCCGTCCGATCCGCAATCTCCTTCCTTGAGGGACCAATGCCTGACAACGACCCTAGTCGAAGGACCGTCCCTCTGGGGGAGCTGGCGAACTGAAACGACTTCAGCTCACCGGCGCCGGCTCAGAGGGCACGGTCGCAAGAGGTGAGTCATGAACGCAGCAATCCGCTTTCTCGCCGCGCCGTTCCGCCGCGCGCACCATGTCCGCGACGTCAACCAGGTCTTTGACGAGCGCCTGACCTTTGGCGAGCGCCTCGCCGATCGCGTGGCTGCCGTCGGCGGCTCCTGGAGCTTCATCATCGGCTTCGGCCTGTTCCTGGTGGCGTGGGCCCTATTGAACACGGTCGTCCTTGTGGGTCATGCCTTTGATCCCTTCCCCTTCATCTTCCTGAACCTGATGCTCTCGATGCTCGCCGCATTGCAGGCGCCGATCATCATGATGAGCCAGAACCGGCAGGCGGCGAAGGACCGGCTCGACGCGCGCCTGGACTATGAGACGAATATTCGCGCCGAAGCGCAGATCGCGAACCTGCACGACAAGATCGACCTGCTCCTGGGCATGGCCGGCGAACCGACCGGACATCAGGCCGGCCAGGACCGCGCTGTCTGACGTCCGCACTCCATCCGTTCCCAGCCCCGCTTCCCGGCCCGCGCCCCAGGGGGCCGCAATCCGCCCTGCATCACAGGCCAGCATCACAGGCCAGCAATTTTAGCCACTATCACGAACCTTATGGGGAAAGCCCTTTACATCGCTTCCCGGATTGTCTGTGAAAGACTCCGACGCCAGGCAAGGACAGGAACCCGCAACCCATGACAATCCTCGTGACCGGCGCGGCCGGCTTCATCGGCATGGCCGTTGCGGACCGCCTGCTCGCACAGGGCCGGGCGGTCTTCGGCATCGACAATATGAACGACTATTATCCGGTTTCGCTCAAGCGTGACCGGATCGCCGCCCTGCAGGAGCGTCACGGCCGCCTGTTCACCTTCGCGGAGCTGGACTTTGCCGACATGGACGCGCTCCAGGTCGCGCTGCACGACCATCCCGTCGATGCGATCATCCATCTGGGCGCGCAGGCGGGCGTGCGCTATTCGCTGATCAACCCCCATGCCTATGTCCGCTCCAACCTGGCGGGCCATGTCAACATGCTGGAGGTGGCGCGGGAACGGCGGGTGCGGCACCTGGTCTACGCCTCCTCCTCCTCGGTCTATGGCGGCAATGACACGCTGCCCTTCCGGGTGGAGGACCGGGCCGATCATCCCGTCTCGCTCTATGCCGCGACCAAGCGGGCGGATGAATTGATGAGCGAGACCTACGCCCATCTCTTCCGCATTCCCATGACCGGCCTGCGCTTCTTCACCGTCTACGGCCCCTGGGGCCGCCCCGACATGGCGATGTGGATCTTCACCTCCAGGATCCTGTCGGGCCAGCCGATTCCCGTCTTCAACCATGGCCGGATGCAGCGCGACTTCACCTATATCGACGACATCGTCAGCGGCGTGGTCGGCTGCCTCGACCACGCGCCGGAGGATGACGGCGCGGCCAAGGCGGGGGGAAGCCGCTCGCCGCACCGGCTCTACAATATCGGCAACAACCGGCCGGAGGAGCTGATGCACCTCATCTCGGTCCTGGAGGATGCCTGCGGACGAAAGGCGGAGGTTGATTTCCAGCCGATGCAGCCCGGCGATGTTCCGGCGACCTTCGCTGATATCAGCGCAATCGCGCAGGACATCGGCTTTGCGCCGACCACCGGCATCGAAGTGGGGGTTCCCCGCTTCGTCGACTGGTATCGCGCCTATCATGGCTGATCATGGCGCAATGCAGCAGGGCGCGCCATAACTGCCTGTCGATCAAAAGGTTCCTCCATCCACCGAATAATTTGGCAACTCGTCGCTTTTCCATCCATTGTGGAGTTAATGGCGCGCAAATCATCATTCGCGCTTGCGAAATCGTTTGCCAATATTAGGGGAAGGAGCCTATTCCCGCAGCCGGGTACCGGTCATTCCGGATCGGTCGGGTCGCGAATGAGGTAGGACGGGACACCTTGGGAGGGTGGATCGTCACCGCTGTCGTCAGTCGGGAAAAGCCGGCGATGATGGCGGAAAAAAGGGCTTACGCGTGTCGACAGTAACGAAGATCGTGCCATTTGGCTCAGGCGGGCGCATTGCTGAAACAGCGCGCCGTACATTATCCATCGCTGCCGAAGGGCTGAGCGCCCTGGAAAACCAGTTCGACGACCGGGAATTTTCCGCGACCTTCCTGCGAATGGTCGGCGTGATCATGAGCGTGCGCGGCCGCCTGATCGTCACGGGCATGGGAAAGAGCGGCATCGTCGCGCGCAAGATGACCGCGACGCTGACCTCCACCGGCACGCCCGCCATCTTCCTGCATCCCGCCGATGCGGGTCATGGCGACCTTGGCATGGTGACGCCGGACGATGTCGTGCTGATGCTGTCCCATTCCGGCGAGTCCAACGAACTCGGCCCGATCATCCAATATTGCAAGCGGTTCGCGATCCCGCTGCTGGGCATGACGGCGCGTCCGCACAGCACCGTTGCGGCGTCGTCGGACATCTGCATGCTGATGCCCGACGTGAAGGAGGCCTGCCCCAATTCGCTGGCGCCCACCACCTCCACCACGATCCAGATGGCGTTCGGCGACGCGCTCGCCATCGCGCTCATGGAAATGCGCGGCTTCTCGGCGGACGATTTCCATAAATTCCACCCCAATGGCCGGCTCGGCGCGCAACTTGTGAAGGTGCGCGAACTCATGGCGTCCGGGCAAAACGTGCCGCGGGTGGAGGAGGACGCCTCCCTGCTCGACGCCACCATCGAAATGACCCGCGCCCGCCTGGGCGGCACGGCGGTCGTCACCGCCCAGGGCGAACTGATCGGCGCCTTCACCGATGGCGACCTGCGCCGCACCGTCACCGGCACCCGTCACATGAATGAGCCGGTGGGCCGCTACATGACGGTTCAGCCCGTCTCGGTCGGCCCGGAAGAACTGGCTTCCGAAGCGCTCCGCCAGATGCACGACCATAATATCACGCTGCTCTTCGTCTGCGAAAAGGGCCGTCTGGTCGGCGCCCTCCACATGCACGACCTGCTCCACGCGGGCGTCGCCTGACCAGCACCGGTGCCCCGGGAACGACCGCGCGCCCGCTCAGGCAAGGACCTGGTTTCGCCCTCAGGCTGCTGCGTCGGCTTGCTCGAAGCGCCGGGGCGACTTCCGGTCCGATCGGACCAGATCGCCGCTCCGGGTTGCTGCTTTCCCCCAACTTCTCGTCCAGGGATCGGCTCGGATCCTTTGGAAACCGCTCCAGCTATTTGAACCGATGACCATTTCCACGCTTGTCGTCATTCCCGCCCGCGCCGGCTCGTCCCGCCTGCCGCGCAAGCCGTTGCGCTTCATAGCCGGCCGCACGCTGTTGCACCGGACCATCGCCATGGCCCGCGCCGCCACGGCTGGCCTTCCGGACACCCAATTGCTCGTCGCCACCGATGACCAGGAAATCGCGGCCCACGCCCGCGCCGCGGGTTGCGACGCCGTCCTGACGGACAGCGCCATCGCCACCGGCTCCGGCCGCGCCCTGGCCGCCGCCCGCCAGTGCGAAACGCCGCCCCGCTTCATCGTCAATCTTCAGGGCGACAGCCCCTTCCAGCCGGAAGGCGCGCTGCGCGCCGTCATCGCCGCGCTGGAGGCGGGGGCAGCGGTCGCCACCCCGGTCATCGCACTCGACTGGCCTGCGCTCGATGCCCTGCGCGATCACAAGACGCGCTCGCCCTTCAGCGGCACCACCTGTGCCCGCGCGCCCGACGGCCGCGCCCTCTGGTTCTCGAAAACCATCATCCCCGCCATCCGCGATGAGCAGGCCCTGCGCCAAAGCCAGCCGCTTTCCCCGGTCTGGCGCCATGTCGGCCTCTATGGCTACACGCTCGACGCGCTGACCCGCTTCGAAGCCACGCCCCCCACGGCGCTGGAAAATCTCGAGGGGCTCGAACAGCTTCGCCTCCTCGAACTGGGCATCCCCGTCACGACCGTCCCGGTATCCCCGCCGCTCTTCGACAGCTCCGGCATCGACACCGAAGCCGACATCGCCCGCGTGGAGGCGCTCATCGCGACCCACGGCGATCCGGTTCCTCCCCTGGCGCCCTGATCCATGCGCCGCATCTTCATCATCCGCCACGGCAACACCTTCGAAAGCAGCGCCGATGCCCGGCGCATCGGCGCGCGCACCGACATTCCGCTGGTGGAAAGCGGCCACGCCCAGGCCGCCCGTCTCGGCGCCTGGTTCGCGGCCCAGGCTTTCCCGATCCGCCGCCTCCACAGCAGCCCGCTGCTCCGCGCCCGGCAAACCGCCGCCAGCATCGCCGCCGCCACCGGCCACGCCATGGACGGCCCGCTCCTTTGGCTCAACGAGATCGACCACGGCCCCGACGAAGGCCAGGCCGAAGCGCAGGTTCTCGCGCGACTGGGCGCCGAAGCCCTCGCTGCCTGGGACGAACAGGGCATCCCGCCCCGGGACTGGACCGTGGATGCGCCATCCCGCCTGACCGCCTGGAAACACTGGTTCGCGCAGGAAGGGGAGGGCGCCGACCTCCTCGTCACCAGCAACGGCGCCGCCCGCTTCGCGCTCCTGGCGCTGGGCCTGCCGCTCGCCAGCCTGAAGCTCCGCACCGGCGCCTTCGGAGAGCTGGCGATCGACGAAGCCGGCGTCCCCCAACTCATCCAATGGGACAACCGCCCCTAGGACGGATCGACACCATGAGTGGAAACGCTCTGGATTCCGTGTTTGCCGCGATTTCTTAACCAGCGATCGGTTCCGAATGCTTGGAAATCGCTCCAGGGAAACGTCATCCCCAGCGGAGGGCCCGCAGATCCGTCACTCTTTCCGCTGCGGCACCGTGAACGTGCCCGACACGCGCCCGCCCGACGCCCCGCCGGAAACGCCCGAGCTGCCACCACCCGCAGCCCGCCCGTCCACGGTCGATCGCCCGCTGGTCAGGTCGATCACCAGCCGCCCGCCGGTCAGCCGGTTCGTCCCCTGCGTCAGCGACACATTGCCCAGCATGGTGATCAGCTTGCTGTTGAGGTCGTAGATCGCGACATTGCCCTTCGCCGTCTGGTCCGCCTTGCGCACCACGACATTGCCGGACGCATCGATCCGGTCGATCTCCACGCCATTGGCTCCGGCCGCATTTCCCGGCTGGTTCCGGTAAGCCACCGTCATGCGCGCCGCATTCAGCGTCATGCCGGCCTGCGTCACCTCGACATTGCCGGACACCACGACGCGGTCGGCGCGGTCCTGCACCTCGATCCTGTCGGCGGTGAAGTTGACCGGCGCATTGCTGTCATGGTTCCTCAACACCTGGGCATCCGCCCCCGCATAAAGGAGGCCCGCCGCGCCCAGCGTACCCAGCGACAGCAGAAGAAGGGGCTTTCTCATCACCTTTGCCCTTTGAGACCATTTTGTTCGATACGCAAGCTCGCCCGCCCGTTCAGCGTTACCGTCCGCTGATTGAGGTCGGCCTCCAGATGGTCGCCGCTGAACGTCCCGATCGGTATCCGCCCGTCGACCCGCCCCGCGCTCTGCATCCGCCGCGTCGTGAGGTCCACGCCCACGTCCCGCGTGGTCAGCCGGTATCCGCCCTCCGACTGGAACTGCACCGGCCCGTCAATGGCGACCCGCTCGGTATCCATGTCGTACCGCCCCTTCTGCGCCCGCAGCAGCGCCTGCCCGTCGGACAGCAATATCCGCGCCGACATGTCGTTGAGGTCGACGATCGGCTCGCGCGAACTCTTCTGCACCGCCGACCCGGCCCGCAGGGAAAAGGGCTGCCCCTTGCTGTCCTCCCCGCGATAGAGCGCCTCGGTCACGCGCATCCGCTCCTTCGCCACCTCGACCTTGTTCTTGTCGAGCACGAAGCTGACCTTGTCCCCCCCGGTAAAGGGCGCCGTCGCCAGCATCGCCGCCAGCACGCCCACCGACACCGGCAACCAGTTCTTGAGCAGCCCGACCAGCCGGTCATGGCTCCCCCCCGGCCGCGCCCAGTGCCGGCGCACATTGCGTTGCTGATCGGCCTGAATCGACATGGGTTTAGCCCTCACATATGCGCGAAGATGTCGATCTCCGGCCATCCCGCCAGGTCCAGCTTGGCCCGGTGCGGCAGGAAATCGAAACAGGCCTGCGCCAGTTCCATCCGCCCCTCGCGCACCAGCCTCTTGTCCAGCTCGGCCTTCAACGCATGCAGGTACCTGACGTCCGACGCCGCATAATCCTTCTGCGCGTCGGACAGCGCGGGCGCGCCCCAGTCGCTCGACTGCTGCTGCTTGCTGATCTCCTGCCCCAGCATCTCGCGCACCAGTTCCTTCAGGCCATGCCTGTCGGTATAGGTCCGCACCAGCCGCGACGCGATCTTGGTGCAATAGACGGGCGCTGCCACCACGCCCAGATAATGGCGGATCGCCGCAATGTCGAAACGCCCGAAATGATAGAGCTTCAGCCGCGCCGGATCGGCCAGCACCGCGCGCAGGTTCGGCGCGGCATAATCGCTGCCGGGCGAAAAGCGCACCAGATGCTCGTCGCCCTTCCCGTCGCTGATCTGCACCAGGCACAGCCGGTCGCGTGGCGTGATCAGCCCCATGGTTTCGGTGTCGACGGCGATCGGGCCGGGGGCCAGGACGCCCTCGGGCAGATCCTCTTCGTGGAAATATACGGTCATGATTCTTCCTCTATGGCCAAAGCGGCCGGTTCGCAATCGCCCCTTGGCGACCGGGAACGAAAGGCGCCCATTCCCTCCCGGACCGGCGAATTTGACGCCTTTTGCCAGCCTCAAAAATCATTCGCCTGTCCCTGAAAAGTTGATATAGTGATTCCCAAACCGCGTACTGGCGGTGGATTCTGCATGTCATTCGCCCGACATGTTTGTCCGGTTTAGTCTGGGGCGAAGCGAAAGTGACCAACAGGGCATGAGTTTTGATAGAGGTCGCCGCGGCGGGCGCGGCAAGGACAAGCGCGACGGTTTCGGCGACGACAGTTTCTATGGTGGTGATCGCGGCGGTTTTGGCGGTGGTTTCGATCGTGGTGGTTTCGGTGGTGATCGTGGCGGCTTCGGCGGTGGCGACCGCTTTGGCGGCGGCGGCGGCGGTTTCGGCGGTGATCGCGGCGGCTTCGGCGGCGGCGGCGGTGGTGGTCGCGGCGGCTTCGGCGGCGGCGGCGGTGGTGGTTTCGGCGGCGGTGGCCGCGGCATGCCCGCCCAGGTCGTCGGCGAAGGCACCGGCGTCGTAAAATTCTTCAACGGTCAGAAGGGCTTTGGCTTCATCGTCCGTGACGATGGCGGCGAAGACGTGTTCGTCCACATCAGCGCCGTTGAGCAGGCGGGCCTGACCGGCCTCGCCGAAGGCCAGCCGCTCGGCTTCACCCTGGTGGATCGCGGCGGCAAGGTGTCGGCCACCGATCTCAAGATCGAGGGCGAACCGCTCCCCGTCACTGATCGTCCCCGCGAACCGCGCGAACCCCGCGCCGGTGGCTTCGGCGATCGTCCGGGCGGCGGCGACCGCGGCCCGCAGCGCCAGCTTACCGGCGAACGCGCCAGCGGCACGGTCAAGTTCTTCAACGCCATGAAGGGCTTCGGCTTCATCCAGCGCGACGACGGCCAGCCCGACGCGTTCGTTCATATCAGCGCAGTGGAACGCGCCGGCATGAGCGCCCTGAATGAAGGCGATCGCCTCGACTTCGAACTGGAAGTCGACCGCCGCGGCAAATATGCGGCCGTCAACCTTCAGACGAAGGCCGACTAAAAACAGCCCGCCCGCTTTCGCGGAGAGGATAAAAGGGGTCGCCTGCCCGGCGGCCCCTTTTTTGTTTGTGTCTTAAACATAAATGCGGGGCAGCTTTGCGCCAATTGTTGCCATTCAACTCAAATTCTCCCGCGTTCGGAATCGGACATTCAAATTATGACCGGGGCCGGAAGGAGAATAGCAAGCTCCGGGCAGCTGCCTTGGGATACCCTCAAGCACTGCGTGATTATAAAGTGAATCAGGTATGGGATTTCGTGCTGAGGCGGTATGCGTGACAGATGGCGACAGATAGCGATAACGATTGGCGGGACAAAGACGAGGCAGGCAAGGTGCGCGCGCGGTTCGATTTCGAGATCGAGCCAATTCGATCAGATAGAACAGACCAGACCGTAACCGTCCGCGTTCAGCCCAGCAGGCGGCGTTATTCGATAGTAGAAGTGAACGGTGAACGTCACTATCTCGACAAATTCCTTCGCGTGATAATTCCAGAAGAAGCCGTTAAGGAAATGGCCGTCGCGCAGTTCGGCGGCTTGCCCATGATTTACAATCCACCGTCCATTGAATCCGCCCGCGAATATGCTTCTGTAAGACACGGTGCGATCGCCGCCGAGCTTCGCGGTGGAAGTTACGTCGCGCCGACAGAGAAGGCGCGCCCGCAATCGCAACTCTCATTTGCAGGAGGCACGCGCTTCCTTACCTTTCTATCCGTGGATATTTGCGGAAGCAGCGGCCTGCGTCGCCGCAATCCCGAAGCCTTCGAGCGCGCATACGACATTTTTTTGAGGGAGCTTGCCACCTCCGTCGGTCACTTTCACGGTGCGATCCTCAAGACGACTGGCGACGGCTTCATCGCCACCATCGACAGCGAGGGCTACACGACCCAATGTGACAATACCGTCGATCTTGGGCTTACATTCCTTGCGGTTCTGCGGGGGTCCGTAAACCCCGCTTTGGAGGCGGCTGGATTACCCTCACTTAGCATACGGGTGGGAGCTGATTGTGGCGCGGCGCGTCTGCGGAAAATCACTGTACCCGCAACGGGCTTTGAAGCGCCGGAAGTGGCAAGTGATGCGCTCAACCGCGCCGTCAAAATCGAACAAACCGCTGCCGCGAACGAATTGCGGATTGGACGCGGTCTCTACGAGCTCGTGCATGTGCAATGGCTGGAGCGGTGTGAAGAAGTCGAATTCGACGGCAACGACGTTGGCATAGAAGGCTATCAGGTCTACAGGGTGAAATAGCTGTGTCCGATCCAAACAAACTCACACGAGCCTACCATATAAAACAGGTGGCACGGAATCTAGCGGCGGTGGACAAAATCCGCGAGCGCAGTCAGGTTGCGGCAGGGCGGGTTATTCCATCCAGCGGCGACCTTCCGCTTCACGCAGGACGCCGCATTGATGCCACGGTGATGTTCTTGGACATCAGCAAATTTTCGAGCCGCCCTTCTTGGACAGATATGGAGCAAGAGAACAATCTCCGCGTCCTGTCGCTGTTTTTCAGCGAGATGATCCGTATCGTTCTGGATTATGGCGGCACTGTGGAGAAGAACACGGGCGACGGCCTGATGGCCTATTTTACCCGCAACGCGGCAAGCGGCGTTACCTCACAACAGACCGCCGTCGCCGCCGCCCTCACGATGTTCTCCGCCGCAAAGACCATTGTAAACCCGCTTATCCAGAAAGCGGGTCTTATCCCACTCGATTTCAGAATTTGCCTCGATCACGGCCCGATAACCATCGCGCAGGTGGGTGTCGCCCGCGATTTCAACGGCATAGTTGCTATAGGGACGACGGCAAATATCGCGAGTAAGATGCTGGCCTTCGCCGATCCGAATACGATTTTGATCGGGACAAAAGTGTACGAAGGTTTGCCCGCCGTCTGGCAATCTGAGTATGCTACTTTCAAGACGGCAGAGACGGGCTGGTTCTACACCGACAATAACGTGCCTTACGCCTTCTGGCTTTATCACGGACGATGGAACATTCCGACAGCATGACCGACCAAAATCAATCTGCCAGCGCCGAACATATGGCCACGCTGATCGTGGAAGAGGTCCGAAGCGCACCATCGCTGGCTGTACCGGAAACAGGCCGCGGGGAAATCGTGCCATCGTGCATATCACCTCTAGAAGGATACCACGCGGACTTCGCGGCTTTTCAAGAAGAGTATGTCAGAAATTACATATCGCTGGCCGATACGAAGGCCGCGTGGACGTTTACAATTGCCTCTGGTGTTTTGGTGTATCTGATCGGAACTAATAGAATCAAAGACGCGCTTTTGGCACCTGTATTGTCATGGCACTACGCTTCGCTTATCGTCTCTGTCCTCCTCCTCGTGATTTCGGCATTCTTTTCTTTCCGCGTGGTCGCGCCAAGGCTGGCTTCGAAATCGGGTGAGGGAATTGTGTTCTTTGGATCGGTCGCCGCGAAAGACGATGCCGCAAGCTATGTCAGCGAAGTGGCCGCACATGATTCGGCCGAAATCACGGAAGCGCGTTTGAAACACTGCTTCGACGTGTCCAAGGTCTGCGACGGAAAATATGCTTCTCTCAAGAAGGCAATCTGGTTCGGGCTTCCCGCGTTGGCGGCTAGTTTGGTGGCCATCCTTTTAAATACGTAACGGCTTATGCCCTAGCTTCATAAGCGGGAATTCCTGATCGCGATCGCCGACGCAGCCGCATTTCACACAAGCTGACATTCCCACTGCCGCATCAGAACGGCGTATGTCACTCAGGAGTTGTCGCGGTAGCTGTCAGCTTTCGCCGTGGAGGCGCTCCGAAGCGGATATTCTCCAATCGGCCACTTCAAACCCGCCGGAACGGAAACGGCGCCACCGTCCGCTCATAGCCATGCAAATCCAGCGCCCGCGTCACCGGGGGCAGGGCGCGATCCGGACACCCCCGCCGCTCGCACAAATGGCAGGTCGGCCCCACCTGCGTCGCCGCGCCCTTCTCCAGGTCGATCCCGTCGGCATGCACGATCCGCGCCCCATGCTTCGCCTCGCAGCCGAGCGCGATAACGGACCGCCCCCGCGCACCGCCCTCCCTGGGCAGCCCCACGGTCAGGCTGATGAAGCGCCGCCCGTCCATCGTCTCGATCAATTGCGGGAGCACCGCATCCGGCGCCTGCGCCTCATGCGCATCCCAGCGCGGGCAGCTGCCCCCCAGCCGCGCAAAGGGCCACGCCTCCCCGTCGAAGCGCTTGGACATGATGCCCGCCCGGTCCACCTTCGCCATGAAGAAGGGCACGCCCCGAGCCCCCGTCCGCCCCAGGCTGGTCAGCCGATGGGCAAGCTGTTCCATCGACACGCCAAAGCGCGCCCGCAGCAGCGGCAGGTCGTGCCGGCTCTGCTCCGCCGCCTTGGCGAAACGGTCATAGGGCATGATCAGCGCCGCCGCCGCATAGTTGGTGAGCGCGATCCCCGCGAGCCGGCGGCTGTCCTCGTCCGGCGGCCCCGCCCGCGCCACCTGCGCGGCGATCATGTCCGCCAGTTCCTGCGCGCAAAGCTGGTAGGCGACCGCGAACAGCCGCCCCGAAGAGGCCAGCCGCTCGCTCAGCAACAGCCGCCGCCGGTGCATGTCATAATGGCGCAGCGTCCCCGCCAGCACATCCTCCCGCACGATCTGCACGGCCATGCCGTGCCGCTCCTTCAGCCGCGCCCGGATCCCCGCCTGCACGGCAGAGGGATCGTCGCCCAGCTCCCCCGCCAGCGACTCCGCCGCCGCGTCCAGTTCCGCGAAATGATTGCCCGCCCGCGCTATCGTCTCGCGCAGCCAGTCGATCGGCGCATGCAGCGGCGCCACGCTCCCCGGCGCCCCGGCCGATCCCGCCGCCACCTGCTCCGGCAACCGCCGCAGATCGCTGAGCGCCCGGTAAAAGCGCCCGATCGCCTCGCTCACCCCCGGATAATTCTCCGCGACCTCCAGCACTTCGTCCTTGGCGACGCCGATGTCGCGCACCAGCGCATCGGACAAAATCTCCCCCAGCGCGCTCGCGGCTCCTTCCTGCGTGCTGGCGACGAAATCGCGAATGTCGATGTCATAGACATTGGCCAGCCGCAGCAGCATCTGCGCCGTCAACGGCCGCTGGTTGCGCTCCAGATGGTTCAGGTAACTGGGCGATACCCCCAGCTCCTCCGCCATCCGCGTCTGGTTGAGCCCCAATTCCCGCCGCAAAACCCGCAGCTTCGGCCCCAGATAGAGTTTCCGATCATCCGCCATACTGTCACTATGTCAAAAAATGACAATATGAACAAGTCACCGCATGACACCGCCTCACTAATCGCCCTTCATTGACCGACAGGTTCATGGTTTGATGCGTCATCCCAACGGAAAGGAAGCCCCATGGAAACGACCCAAGCACCCCAGCCCGCCCGCTCCCGCGCGGTTTTCTCGCCGGAGGATTTCGGCCTGATCCGCACCGCCATCGCCCATTATCTGCGCGAGGTTCAGGACCAGCCGGAATCGGTCAAATACGCCAATCTCTACCACCGCCTCGGCCGGGTGGGCTGATCATTTCGAGGTTCAGGAGAGGGAAGGGCGCGGCGGAAAAACCGACCGCGCCCTTTTCCCGTCAGAAAAGCCGCGTCAGCCCGTAAAAGGCCGCGCCGATCGCCGCCGCCGCCGGCAGTGTCACCACCCAGGCGACGATGATGCTCGACGCCACGTTCCACCGGACCGCCGACAACCGCCGCGAAGCCCCCACGCCCACGATCGCGCCGGTGATGGTATGGGTCGTCGATACCGGCACGCCCAGATGCGTCGCCAGGAACAGCGTCAACGCCCCGCCCGTCTCCGCGCAAAATCCCTGCCCCGGCGTCAATCGCGTGATCTTCGATCCCATGGTGTGGACGATCTTCCATCCGCCCAGCAACGTCCCCATGCCCATCGCCGCCTGACAGCTCAACACCACCCAGAAGGGCACATGGAATCCGCCCGTCAGCATGCCTTGCGAATAGAGCAGCACCGCGATGATCCCCATCGTCTTCTGCGCGTCATTGCCGCCATGCCCCAGCGAATAGAGCGACGCCGACACAAGCTGCATCTTCCGGAACACCCGGTCCGCCCCCTGCGGCGTGAAGCGCCGGAAGATCCAGCTCACGATCAGCACCAGCAGCAATGCCAGGACCAGCCCGATCGCAGGCGACAGCACGATGGCGGCGCTGGTCTTGAACACCCCGCTCCATACCACTGCCGAAGCCCCGGCCTTGGCGGTCCCCGCGCCCAGCAATCCGCCGATCAGCGCATGACTGCTGGAGGAAGGGATGCCCAACCCCCAGGTGATGAGGTTCCAGGCGATCGCCCCCATCAGCGCGCCGAAAATCACGGCCGGATCGATGATGCTGGCATCGACAATGCCCTTGCCCACCGTCTCCGCCACATGCAGCCCGAAGAAGAGGAAGGCGATGAAATTGAAGAACGCCGCCCACGCGACCGCATATTGCGGTTTCAGGACCCGCGTCGATACGATGGTCGCGATCGAGTTGGCGGCGTCGTGCAGCCCGTTCAGGAAATCGAACAGCAGCGCGATGCCGATCAGCGCGACCAGCAGCGGAAAGGCGAGTTGGGCTTCCATATGTCTGCGGCTCTTGTCTTCTCTGGCCGGATCAGGCGTGGTCGATGACCAGGCCGGAAATCTCGTTGGCGACGTCCTCGAACCGATCCGTCACCTTCTCCAGATGGCTGTAGATTTCGTTTCCGACGACGAAATCCATCGGATTGCCCTGCCGCGCCTGATTGTAGAGCGCTTTCAGTCCCGCCTCATGCAGGATGTCGGCATGCCCCTCCAGCTTCACCAGCCGTTCGGTCAGGTCATGCAGCCGTGCCGAATTGAGGTTCAGTGAACGCAGCAGCGGCATCGTCTCCGCCGTGATCCGCGCGCATTCGACGATCAGCGCGCTCATGTCCTGCATCTGGGACGGAAATTCCGTCACCTCGAACAGCGCGATAGCCTTGGCCGTCTGGTTCATCTGGTCGATGGCGTCGTCCATCACCCCGATCAGTCCGGTGATGGCGCTGCGATCGAACGGCGTCACGAAGATGCGGCGCACATCCTGCAGCACTTCGCGGATGATGTCGTCCGCCTCATGCTCCCGGTCCGAAATCTCCTTGATATGGGCATCGATGTCCGGCCCGCCCTTCAGCAGCTTGGCGAGCGCATCAGCACCGGCGACCAGGGTCGCAGCATGATCCTCGAACTGCTCGAAAAAGCGCCCTTGCTTGGGCATCAGCGCGTGAAACCAGCGCAGCATTCCAGTCCTTTCGCTTTGCCATTCCTTGACCCGCAGCAACGTCCGCACGAACAGGCCCGGATCACGGGGTGGTTCGCGGAAAGCGGCGATGATGGATTGCAGATCGGGTTCGTCGACAGCCTTTGCAGCTTCGGCAACCGGGAACCATCGCAGTTCCCGCTGCCCTTGTTCGGGCCATTGCGACAACTGGCCCGTCACCGCAAGCGGGAAAACCTCGACAGTCGCCTCTTTCGTGTCGCCCCGCCGCCGCTTCTTGTCATAGCGATAGCGGCCGAGCGGCGCAGGGCAGGCAATGCCGTGAATGCCCGCCTCTTCATAGGCCTCTAGCTCGGCGGCGCGATGGCCGGCCATGCCCTTGATGCGATTGCCCTTGGGGATCACCCAGCGGCGGGTATCGCGCGAGGTGATCAACAGGATCCGCATCGACCCGTCAGGGCCGGTCGAATAGGGAAGGGCGGCGATCTGACGCATTCAGCCGCCCTTATACGCCCGCTGGCGCATCCGATCGAGTTTTGCCCACCCCTGGTCCATCCGCGCCTTGTAACGAAATCGTCACATTGCGCAATCAAGCAGGTTATCAGATCGAAAGCCGCGCCGTCAGCCGGATATCCCGTCCCGCCAGGGGGGCGTAGTCCTTCAGGAAACTGGCCGCCCGCCGCGCCTCCACATCGAAGATATTGTTGGCGGAAAGGGTGATGGTCGTCCGGCCGTTGCCCTTTATCGGCTTGAAGGACAACGATGCGTTGACCAGTGTGAAGCCGTCGGTCGGCGTTTCGGTGTCGGTGATGCGGTTCTGGGCGAAGCTGCGTTCGACTTCGCCGCGAACGCTCAGCCGATCGCCCTGCAGTTCCAGGCCGCCCAGCAGACGCAGCGGAGGTATGCGCGGCGCCGGGCCGGATCCGACGATGGTGGCGCGCACATAATCTGCCACGCCGTCCAGGTTGAGGGCATAGCTGCCGATCTGCCCCAACTTCACCGTGCCTTCCGCTTCAAAGCCGAGATAGCGGGCATTCGCCTGCAGATTCTGGTAGCAGGGGAAGGATAGCGGTTCGCCCCCATTGGCGGCCATGCAGACGCCGTCATCGACCCGCACATCGTAGATATAGCCGTTGAACCAGTTATGATAGGCCGAGAGCGAGAGCGTGTAGCCATCGCCCTGGCCGCGCAGCGTGCCTTCGATGCCCCAGCTCTTTTCCAGTCCGAAATCAGGATTGCCGAGTTCAAAGGCTTGCGTTCCGGCGTGATTGCCGCGGGCAAACAGCTCTTCGGCCGAAGGAGCCCGCTCCGTACGGGACAGGTTCAGTCCGACGCGCCAGCCGGGCACGAGTTCCTGACTGACACCCAGTGAGCCGGACAGCGCATTGAAGCTGCGATGATAGGCGGGGTTGAACAAGGTCTCGTCCGCATCCGCTGCGACGCGCGTATGTTCATAACGGCCGCCCAGTTCGATCCGGGTGGTGCCCAGGTCGAAGGACTGCAGCGTGAAGAAGCCCAGTTGCTCCGTTTCGTTGCGCGGCAGGAACTTTTCCTCCCCCTCGACATGGAAGTTGCGCGCGAAGAACTGCGCGCCGATCGCGCCGTCCCATCCGCCGCGCTTCGCCTGCACCAGTTCGAGCCGCGATTCGATCGACTGGTTGTAGAATGTCGTGCCGACCTCGCCCGTCTCCTCGATCTCCTGATGCTGATAGTCGGCGAAGCCGGCGCGGAGGCGGATGGATTCCAGGAAGCCGCCATTGACCGGCAATTCGGCGCGCAGATCGGCACGATCCTGCTTCATGTGCAACCGCACCTTTTCCGCTTCGCCATCGGCATCGAGCGAATAGCGGACCGGCACGCCGTAGAAATTGTCGGTATGCGCGACCGAAAAGCCCAGATTGCCGCCATCGGTGATGAGCGCCGCGCCGCCCGCCACTTCCCAGGTTCGCGCTCCGCTGTTGGGCAGCTTGCCTCTCAGGCTGGCGAGGTCGCGGATTGCCGGATCGCCGCTGGCAGCCGCCTGTGCCCGCAGCGCGGGGGTCAGGATGTAGTTGCCGGTGTCCAGGTCGCCGCTTCTGGAATAGCTGCCATCGAAATGGACAACGAACTTGTCGCCAATGGGCGCTTCGATCTCGCCCGATCCGGTGCGTTCATGGGCGGCGCTGCCATAGGTGGCGATGCCGTCGATGTGGATCGGTTCGTCCGGCACGCGGCGGGGAATGCGGCTGTCGATCACATTGACTACGCCGCCAATGGCTGAGGAACCGTAGAGCAGGGCGGCGGGTCCGCGCAGCACCTCTATGCGATCGGCGGTGAGGGGGTTGATCGCCACGGCGTGATCGACAGAGGTGTTCGAGACGTCGAAGCTGCCTATGCCGTCGGTGAGGATGCGCACGCGTTCGCCCTGGAAGCCGCGCAGCACGGGGCGCGATGCATTGGGGCCGAAGGAGGTCGCGGATACGCCAGGCTGGCGGGCGAGCGTGTCGCCGATCGTCGGACGCAGCGACCTGGTCAGCTCTTCGCCGGACACGACCGACGTACCTGAAAGAATATCGCCTTGCCGGCGGGGAATGATGGCGGTGACGACGATGTCGGCCCGCTGATCATGATAACCCTGGGGAGAGGAGTCCGATGCCGGAGCCTGGGCCATGGCGGGCAAACTGGCAGACAATGCGGAGAGGGCGCAACCGGCACGCAACAGTGCGGAACGATACATTCGGTTCGTCATCCTTCATGATTGGGAAGAAGATGGTGCCCTCCTATCTGAAATGATATAGCATATCAACATCGCACGAGCCGGATTTGATCCATCGCGCCCGAAACGGTTTGAGTGCACCGCGAGAAGCAATCAGAGAAAGAGAAATTCCGCGAGCGCCGCGGCGGCGGCGGGGCTTTCGCTGCCGACAGCCTGTCGCACTTCGATGGCTGGCAACGGCTGTTCGAGTGCAATCCGCCTGATGCCGGTCATTCGTCCAAGATCACGGGCGAGCGGGCCGAAGGCGGCAAAGCAGCCGGCGCCTTCGCGCAATATGGTCATGATGTCGAACAGATTGTCGGTCTCCAGCACCGGATCCCCCAACCTTATGCCACTGCGCAGCAGCGCCTCGTCGATGATCCGCCGCAGGCTGTTGCGCGGTTCCATGGCGAGCGTCGGGATTGCGGCAAGCTCAGTCGTGGCCACACTGTCGCGGCGGGCGAGGGGGTGATCGACGCCCGCGTAAAGGTTGATCTGTTCTGACCAGCCATAGCGGGAGGGGGGCTCGTCCGTTTCGCCCAGGGCATAGAAATAGGCTATGTCGGCCTTGCCTCGCCGCAGCGACCAGGCGGCTTCGTCCGCCAGGTGGATCGTCAGGTCGAGCGTGATCGCTATGTCGTCATTCGCCGCCTCGAAAGCGGCAAGCGCATCCTGGAAATGGCCGAAAACCGGGGCTGGGGCCGCCAGGACGATGTTTTGCCTTGAAGGAGGGGATTCGGCCAGCGGCGCGGCAGGCGACGGCGATGTCATGTCGTTGGCCTGGTCGACCTGCCAGTTTTCCGGCTGGTCCTGCGACAGCAGCGTCATGGCTTCCGCTGTTTTTCGGCCGGCCGGCGTCAGGTGGGGATTGCCGGCAAGATCGTCGAACAGGCGATAGCCGAGGCGCAGTTCCAGCGAGGCCAGATCGCGGGCGACATCGTCGGCCGAAACGCCAAGATCACGGGCGCAGCGCAAGAGGCTGCCCGATGCCACCATCTGCGCGAATATATCCAACTGGCGCAGGGAAGGCGTGGCCATGAGCCCCTGATAGTGCAAATATCGTGCGGGGTTAAGGCGGATATTGGGTGAATATCTCTTTGCCATATTGACGAGGGCCGCCCAAAGATGGCAGGGCGCTCAGCCTGACGGGCGGGTATAGCTCAATGGTAGAGCACTAGCCTTCCAAGCTTGTGATGCGGGTTCGATCCCCGCTACCCGCTCCATTCCCGTCATAGAGGCTCCGTCCACGGCATGGGCGACATCGTCAATCTTCGACAGGCGCGCAAGGCGAAGGCTCGGGCGGATCGGGAACGGCAGGCGCATGGCAATCGCGTGAAGTTCGGTCGCACGAAGGCGGAACGCCAGATTGAGGCAGCGGAAGAAGAACGCAAGAAGCGCTTGATCGATGGCGCGCGCCGCGATCGCAGGGATGATGATACCAAATAAAGCTTCACTATTCCTGAGCGATTGGCACGAAGATGGAATACGAAATCTTCGGAAAGAAGATGAACAGCTGTTAATTTTTCTGCTCGATCGATCATTCTGTCCGTGATTTGGCTCGACTGATCCGGAATAGGCTGCAGCCGTTGCGTTTAAACCCGCAGCTCACGGGTTTAACATTCGCTATGACTGGACATATTCGCTCACTTCGCCCCGCCAGGGCCGCGATTGCCGCTGTTCTGGCTATCAGTTCGCCTACGCTGTTCGCGCAGACGGTCATTCCGCCTGCGCAACCGGTGATCGTCGATCCTCCCGTCGCACAGACGCCGCCGGCAGCTTCGCCTGCTCCGGTTTTCGCGCCTTCCCAACCGGTGGTCCAATCGACGCCTTCGGTCGAGCAGCGGTTGGACGCGGCTATTACAGCGTCGCAAGCGGAGGAGGCGCAGGCCGTTCCTGCCGCAGCCCCGGTGAAGCGCAAGGCGCCCCGGCCCGCTGCCCGCACGATAGCCCGCACCGAGCCCGTTGCGGCCCCACAACGTTCCGAGCCCCTGACACAGCGTGAAGCGCCGTCCCCTGCACCATCTGCCCCTGCGTCATCTGCGCCATTAGCTGAGGCGGTCGCGCCGGCTGCACCCGCTGCGCCGGAAAGGCAGGCACCGCCCGCATCGTCGGAGGCCCGGAGCGATCCCGCATTGCTTTGGGCGTTGGGCGGCGGCTCCTTGCTGATGATCGGCCTTGCCGGTGCTGCGCTGATGCGCAGACGCGCGCATCGTCAGGAAGTGGAGCATTGGGAGGGCGAGATTATCCAGCCCGAGCCTGTGCAGGCTGCCCAGCGACCTGTTCCGGCCATGCCCTTGATGACGCCGTCCCCTGCGGTCGCACCGGTGCCAAGCGAGGAGGAAAGCACCTTGGAGGCGATGGTGGCTGCACCGCCCAGCGCGGAAAACCCGTTCCGCACCCATGCCAAGCGCAGGACCAGAGCAAAATTCCTGCTGGCGCAGCGGCAGAAGCAGGTTCAAACGCCGATAGTCGCGGAAAGCTTGGCTCCGACCGAATCGCCCCGGCCCGCGAGGGCGGCCACGCAGACGGTGTATCGCTTTGGTTCCGACCGTCGACGCGAGGGTGTCTTCAAGCCGCGGACAAGCTGAGTCCGATTGGATTCCTTGAGGAAAGGGGATGCCGGTCCCGATCGGTATCCCCTTTGTCATGCAATAGTTCCGCCGATCCAGTTGCGCTGGATCGTTCGGCCTGATACCGGCCCGCCGGTAATTGCATGGCCGCCCAGGCCCGCCTCAAGGAAAGTTGCCCATGTCCGACAAGATCAACCGCATCGTTCTTGCCTTCTCAGGTGGGCTGGATACCAGCGTGATCCTGAAATGGCTGCAACAGACCTACCAGTGCGAGGTAGTGACCTTCACTGCCGATCTGGGGCAGGGCGAGGAACTGGAACCGGCACGTGCGAAGGCACGGCTGATGGGTGTCAAGGAAGAGCACATCTTCATCGACGACCTGCGCGAAGAATTCGTGAAGGATTATGTGTTCCCGATGATGCGCTCCAACGCGCTCTATGAAGGGCTCTATCTGCTCGGCACATCCATCGCCCGCCCGCTGATCGCCAAGCGCCAGATCGAGATCGCGAAGCTGATTGGCGCGGATGCGGTGTCGCACGGCGCGACGGGAAAGGGCAATGATCAGGTGCGCTTCGAGCTTGGCTATTACGGCCTTGCCCCCGACATCAAGGTGATCGCCCCCTGGCGGGAATGGGATTTGACCAGCCGCACCAGGCTGATCGAATTCGCCGAAAAGCACCAGATCCCGATCCCGCGCGACAAGCGCGGCGAAAGCCCCTTTTCGACGGATGCGAACATGCTGCACACCTCTTCGGAGGGGAAGGTGCTGGAAGATCCGTGGGAGGAAACCCCGGACTATGTCTATTCGCGCACCGTCAATCCGGAGGATGCGCCTGACGCGCCGGAATATATCACCATCGATTTCGAGCGTGGCGACGGCGTGGCGATCAACGGCGTCGGCATGAGCCCGGCGACGCTGCTGGAAACGCTCAACGAATATGGCCGCAAGCATGGCATCGGCCGGCTCGACCTGGTCGAGAACCGCTTCGTCGGCATGAAGTCGCGCGGCATGTATGAAACGCCGGGCGGCACCATCTATCATCTGGCGCACCGGGGCATCGAGCAGCTGACGCTCGATCGCGGCGCCGCGCATCTGAAGGATGAACTGGCGCCGCGCTACGCCGAGCTCATCTATAACGGCTTCTGGTTCTCGCCGGAGCGCGAAATGCTGCAGGCGGCGATCGACCACAGCCAGGAGAAGGTGACCGGCACGGTTCGCCTGAAGCTCTACAAGGGCGGTGTTTATGTCGTTGGCCGCAAGTCGCCTTATTCGCTGTACAGCGAGAAGGTCGTGACCTTCGAGGATGATGCGGGCGCCTATGACCAGCGCGACGCGGCGGGTTTCATCAAGCTGAACGCGCTTCGCCTGCGCCTGTTGGGCCGTCGCGACCGCTGACCGCCTTCCGTCCCCGGCGTCGCTATTGTTGGTGCGCCGGGGAAAGGAAGACAGGCATGGTTCGCGATACAAATTGCGACATTTATCGGGCCTGATGACAAAGTTGCGGGACAAAACTCCCCGATAAGCGTTTTCAAGGACGGCGGAGCGCCGTTCGTGACAGATGCTTTGAAGGAAGACTCGAATGATCCGCAAATTCATGACTACGGTGGCGCTGGGTTCGCTGTTCGTTGGCGGGCTGGCGGCCAGCCATCTCGCCTTCGCGCAGGATGGACCGCCCCGCGCCGGCGGCCCTCGCGGCGGTGGCATGCTGATGATGGCCGATGCCGACAAGGACGGCACTGTCACCAAGGCGGAACTGACGGCCGCGCTGGATGCCCGCTTCGCCAGGCTGGACGTCAACAAGGACGGCAAGATTGATCAGGCGGATCGCGATATCCTACGCCAGCAGCGGCTCGATGCGCGCTTTGCGGCTCTGGATACCGACAGGAACGGTCAGATCAGCAAGGCGGAATTCGTCGCCGGGCATGAGGGCCGGCAGGACCGTATCGGCGGCCATGGCGGCCCGGATCGTGGCGGCTGGGGTCATCGCGGCCCCGGCATGCGCGGCGGCCCGGACGGTGGAATGGCGAAGGACGGCGTGATCACCAGGGCGGATTTCATGGCGCGCCCCCTCGCCATGTTCGACAAGGCCGACACCAACCATGACGGCAAGGTGACCGCAGAAGAGATGAAGGCTGCGCGGCAGGCGTTCCGCGATGGTTGGAAAGACCGCAAGGGGCCGCCCCCGCCGCCCGCCGATTAAGGGCTGGGTCGAAGGCGTCGATGGCGCCTTCGGCCTTCCCACCTGCTTCCAGCCATGACAAGAACCGGACCATGAGCGAACGACCCCATTTGCTGCTCGTCGACGACGAGCGCTCGATCCGCGAGCCGCTGGCGCAATATCTTGTCCGCAACGGCTTTCGCGTGACGGCCGTCGAAAACGCGGCGGAAGCACGGATACGCCTTAAAGCCAATGCCATCGACCTGGTCATTCTGGACATCATGATGCCGGGCGAGGACGGGTTGTCGCTCTGTCGCCATATCCGGGAAACGAGCGAGATTCCGGTCATCCTGCTCACGGCGAAATCGGAAGAGACGGACCGCATCGTCGGGCTGGAAATGGGGGCCGACGATTATGTGCTGAAGCCCTTTTCCCCGCGTGAGCTGGTTGCCCGCATCAAGGTGATCTTTCGCCGCGTGGCGACCGGTGGGCAGCGCGTCACCGCGACCGATGGCGCCACCTATGCTTTCGCCAACTGGTTGCTCAAGACGCAGGAGCGCACGCTGGTCGACGGCGAGGGCGTAGCGCTGCCGCTGTCCACGGCGGAATATAATCTGATGCTGGCCTTCGCCACCCGGCCCAATCAGGTGCTGAGCCGCGACCAGTTGCTGGACATCACCCAGGGGCGGGAGGCCAATGCCTTCGACCGGGCGATCGACAACCAGATCAGCCGCCTGCGCAAGAAGATAGAGCCTGATCCCAGGAACCCGACCCTCATCAAGACGGTGTGGGGCGGCGGTTACACCCTGTCCGCGGACGTGCGCAAGCTGTGAGGCGGCTGCGCCTGTGGCCGCAGGGCGTCGTCGGCCAGATCATCATCCTTGTCGCGCTGGCGCTGTTCGTGGCGCAGGCGATCAATTTCACCCTGTTGCTGCGCGAACGTCAACGGATCGAGCTTACCGCGCAGACGGCTCCTGGCGTCTTTCGCATCGTCGACGCGCTCGACAGCCGGCCGGACCAGCGCGGCGGGGATGAGGCGGACCGGCGAGGACGGGTGCGCTTCCTGGACGCTGCCCCGCCGTTGCAGGGCCAGTCCCGACCGGACGTGGAGCGTCGCGCCAGGGCGATGTTCGACGATGTCGGGCTTTCGGTCCGCTCCATCCATGCGGCCGAACAGCCGCAGTTGCTGCCCCTGCGGCGCTGGGACAATTTCCGCATGCGCGCGGGCGGAGACAGGCATGGTCATGTGCATGTGACCCGCCTGGCCATGGCCGTCGAATATCAGCCGGGAAAATGGGCGCTGACGCAGACACGCATCGGCGACCGGCCGCCACGCTTTGGCGGCTGGCTGGTGGGGCAGACGCTGATCCTCTACGCGATCGTGCTGCTGCCGCTGCTGTGGGTCGGTCGCAGGCTGGCGCGGCCATTGAAGCAGTTGACCGCCTCGGCGGAACAATTCGCCCTTACCGGATCGGCCGATGCGGTGGAGGAGCGCGGCCCCGGCGACGTGCGGCAGCTCACCATGGCCTTCAATGCGATGCGCAGCCGCATCTTCGCGATGCTGAACGAGAAAGACCGGATGCTGGGCGCGATCGGCCATGACCTGCGCACGCCGCTGGCCTCGCTGCGCGTGCGCACCGAATCGGTGGAGGACGAGGGCGAGCGCGCCCGCATGTCCGAGACGATCGAGGAGATGAACCGGATGCTGGAGGATATCCTCTCTCTCGCCCGCGCCGGGCGCAGCAGCGAAGCCCGGCAGAAGGTGGACCTGTCGGCGCTGGCCGATGCCGTGGTCGAGGATTTTCTGGAGCTTGGTTCCCCGGTCGACCTGGCCGACAGTGCGCGCGCGGTGGCCAATGTCCGTCCCCAGCAGATTCGCCGCGCCCTGCGCAACCTGATCGAAAATGCCATCGTCTATGGCGAGCGGGCGCATGTTTCGGTCGAACGGGCGGACGGCGCGGTCCGGTTGATCGTGGCGGATGACGGGCCAGGCATAGCCGAGGAACGGATGGCGGAAATGATGGAGCCCTTCACCCGGCTGGAGGGCTCGCGCAACCGGGAAACGGGCGGGGCGGGCCTGGGGCTGGCGCTGGTGCGGGCGATCATGATCGAACATGGCGGCGCGCTGAAACTGGCCAACCGCGCGCAGGGCGGGTTGGAGGCAAGCCTGGTCCTGCCGGCCTGAAAATGGCTGTTTTCCGCCGAAGTTCACAGTGTATGCGCGCGCGTGCCTGCGCGCGCATAGGCGTGGTGGGCGGGATATGAACGTTTCAAAGAGGGGTGGGCGATAGGCCCGCCAGCGTGCAATAGGACAGGCAGAACTGGCATGTTCGGAGGAATAGGATCTTTTGTTGGGCTCCTGTTGCCCCTGGGTCACACAGGCTTTGGCGAGTGTCCTTGGCCGGGAGCGGCGGTGGCAGGTGGATCGGGATCCGGCACGTGCCTGTCGATTTCGCTATTGGGCAATGATATCGAAAGTCCCCAGGCCAATAGCGGGCCGATCACCGGATCAGGATGAAAATGAAACAGGGCTTCCGCAGAAAGAGCAGCGCTCTCGACAAGAGGGATTGTTGAGGTGGACACCGGCCGGCTGAAGATCAAGTTGCAGCTTCATTGCGGGAGCAGCTTTGCGATGGGGCCGGGCAAGGCGGCCCTGCTAGAGGCGATCAAACGGGAGGGCTCGATTTCCGGAGCCGGCCGTGCGCTTGGCATGAGCTACCGGCGTACATGGTTGCTGGTGGACGAGATGAACCGCTGTTTTGCGGAAAAGCTGGTCGAAACCTTGTCGGGCGGTGGACGCGAGCGCGGCGCGCGCGTCACGGAACATGGTCTGGCCGTGCTTGCCGCCTATCGCGCCTTGGTCGAGGAAGCCTCCGCGATAACCCGAAGCCCTGCCTATTCCGAACTGACGAAATTGTTGCTGGCAGCGCCGCGCAACGGCGAGGCCGAAGGCTCCCCCGACTGACCAGCCCCTGATCATCGCGATTCCCCTTTGTCGCGACTTGCAGTGCCAATCCATCACTATATACGGCGGGATATAGAGATTCGGGTGGCATTTCCAAAAAGGGGGGCATTCATGCATTTATCCGCGCGTGCGCTGGCGTTCGGCCTGGGCGTTCTGACTATCGTCGCACCGGCCTGGGCCGAGGTTCCCGGAGCGCCGGATGCAACGCCGGATGCAGGGGCCGAAAGCGCAGAATCGGGTGGCCTGCCGCAGATCATGGTCACTGCCCGGCGGCGCGTGGAAGACAGCCAGTCCGTGCCCGCGGCGATTTCCGTCGTTGACGGCAAGCTGCTCGATCAATCCTATACGGTGAACACCGGGCAACTGAGCCTGCTTGTCCCGTCGCTCAATTACAGTTCGGCAAACCCGCGCAACACCGCCTTCACGATCCGGGGGCTCGGCAGCAGCGTCGTGGCGGTCAGCCAGGCGAATGACGGGCTGGAGCCCGGCGTCGGCTTTTACGTCGATCAGGTCTATCACGCACGGCCCGCCACTGCCGCTTTCGACTTCACCGACATCGACCGGATCGAGGTGCTTCGCGGCCCGCAGGGCACGCTGTTCGGCAAGAACAGCACGGCAGGAGCGATCAGCATCACGACCAAACTGCCGACCTTCACGCCCGAAGCGCAGGAGGAATTATCCTATGGCAGCAATGATTTCCTGCAGGCCAAGGCATCGGCGTCGGGGCCGATCACCGATAGCCTCGCCTTCCGCCTGTCGGGCCAGTCGACCCGCCGCGATGGCGTCATCCACAATGTCGTGACCGGGCGCGACCAGAACAGCATGGGCAACCAGGCCGTTCGCGGCCAGCTTCTCTACAAGCCTTCCGAAGATTTCCAACTGCGCCTGATTGCCGATTTCACCAATTTCGAAAGCGCATGCTGCACGCAGGTCTATGTCCGGGTTGCGCCGACGCTGAAGGCGGCGGCCCGCCGATATGCCGCGCTGGCGGCCAATGTGCCGGGCGGACCCTATGCGCCGCCCAGCCTCAACCCTTATGACCGGCTGACCGACATTGATGCCGCCCTGGGCGTCAAGACGAATGAGGGCGGCGTTTCGGCCATCCTGGACTGGAAGCTGGGGCTGGGCACGCTGACATCGGTCAGTGCATGGCGGTTCTGGAACTGGGACGCGGCGAACGACCGCGACTATACCGGCATCCCGATCCAGCTCGTCCAGCACATCCCCTCCCGCCAGGACCAATATAGTCAGGAGTTGCGGCTGGCCTCCAATGGGGAGGGGCCGTTCAGCTATGTCGCTGGCCTCTATTTCTTCCGCCAGAAGATCACGGGCCGTCCCATTTCCATCTATGGTCCGCGCGCGGCCTATTGGTTGCTGTTCGCGGATTCGAACCTGCTTGACGGCTATGGCACCGACGGACGCACCGATTTCCGCTCCGACAGCTATGCCGCCTTTGGCGAGGTGAACTGGCGGCCGACGGATCGCCTGACGCTGACGGGCGGGCTTCGCTATACCTATGAGGAGAAGGAGGGCGCCTATGACAGCTTCACCTTCGGCGGCCCCGCCAATGTGACGGCGGCCCAGCGCGCGAGCCAATTGTCCATATTGCGCGGGCAGAGCTATGCCGCCAGCGACAAGGACGGCGATGTCACGGGCCGCGCCAACATCGCCTATCAGTTGAGCGAGGATGTGCTTGGCTATGCCAGCTATGCGCGGGGCGGGAAATCGGGCGGGATCAACATGTCGGGCCTGCCGCTGAACAACAACAACCAGCCCGCGCTGAACACCGCCGTCATCAAGCCGGAGAAGAACAGCGCTTATGAGATTGGCCTCAAGACGAGCCTGTTCAGCCGACGGCTGATCGCCAATATCGACGCCTATTATATGAGCGTGCGGGATTTCCAGACGAACGTCACGGATACCGGCGCGGCTGCGGCCTTGCGCACCTATCTCGCCAATATTCCCAAGGTCAGGGTGAAGGGCGTCGAAGCGGATATGATCGCGCTCGTCACGAAGGATCTGCAATTGCGCGCATCGGCGGCCTATGCGGACGGAAAATATATTTCCTATCCGAGCGGCCCCTGTCCGATCGAGGCGATCGGAACCGGAACGTCCGCCTGCGACCTGAGCGGCAGGGGCCTGTCGGGCCTGCCCAAATGGTCCGTGACATTGGGGGCTGATTATAGCCGGTCGGTGGATCTGTTCGGCAGGAAGGGCGCGTTCTTCCTTCATGCGGATTCCAGTTCGCGAACCCGCGTCTTCGGCGATCCCACGGCGTCGGCCTACACCGTCATCAAGGGCTATACGGTTGTGAATGGCAGTGTCGGTCTGCGCGCAGGGAACGGATTTGAAATCGCGTTGTTCGCGCGCAACCTGTTCGACAAGGACTATATGCAGAACCTGACCATCCAGGCGGGCAATTCAGGGCTGATCGTGGGAACGCCCAGCGACCCGCGCACGATCGGCCTGACCCTGCGGATGCGGCAATGATGCCTTCGATATGAAGGTCGTGGGTGTCATCGCGTCCAAGCCTGCCCTGGCACCCTGGACGCATTGAGCCGGACAGTCCGGCTCAATGCTTGCCGGGCTTGTTCGATGTCCCCGGCGCCGTCGGATTGATCAACTGCGCCCCTGCGGGCAGGCTGGTGCCGCCCATGTCGAGCTTTTGCGCTTCGGTCCGAGCCAGGGTCTTTGGATTGTCGCGCTCCTTGATGGCTGCCTTCGTCTCTGCGTCGAGCTGCGAGTCCGCGTCGCCGCCGTTCGCGCCGGCGCTCCAACCCAGGATGATCGACATGCGGCGGTTGCGCGGGTCGTAGACATCGCCCTTGGCGAAGGGTTCGCGGTCGGCGACGCCCTCTATCCGGGCGAAGCGGTCATTGCCGATGCCGCTCGCCGCCAGCGCCTTGCGCGTTGCTTCGGCGCGGGCGGAAGAGAGCATCCAGTTGTTCATCGTCTGGCCGGCGCTGTAGGGCAGGCCGTCGGTATGCCCGCGCACGATCAGCGGATTGGGCATGGTCCTGATCGTCGCCGCGACCTCGTTCACCAGTTCGCGCGCCTGCGGTAGCAGACGATCCGTGCCCATGGCGAACATCGCGAAGTCCGCCTCGTCGATCAGGTCGATGCGCAGTCCTTCCCGCGTTTCGGTGAAGCGGATGTTCTTCAGCAGTTTCCGGATGGCCTGGCGGCGGGCCATGCGCGCCTCCAGTTCCTTCTTGATCGATTCGAACCGGGCCCGGTCGGCGGCCTTGGTGGCCTTGCCGCCCTGGTCCTTGGTGCCCGACGCGTCGCGCGGCATGGTGATGGCCATATTGCCCTGACCGCCGGTGGTCGGGTAATTTTCCTTGCCCATCATGCTGTCGCCGCCGAACATGCCGTTGGCGCCTGCGGAATTCTCCTTGAGCTGCACCAGGGTCGGCGTGAAATAGTCGGCCAGGCCCTTGCGCTGCTTTTCCGTGGTCGCGCCCAGCAGCCACATCAGCAGGAAGAAGGCCATCATCGCCGTCACGAAGTCGGCATAGGCGACCTTCCACGCGCCGCCATGATGGCCGCCATGGCCGTCGACGATGATCTTCTTGACGATGATCGGCCGTGGTTCGGGCTCGTTCGCGCCGCGCTTCTTCTCGGCCATGGCTTATTTGCCCCGCATGCCGTCGAACACTTCGGCAAAGGCCGGCTGGTTCGCGTGGGTCAGGCTGGAACGGGCGGCCTCGATCACCAGCGGCTGCGGGTGGCCGTGCAGCGATGCGACGATGATCTGCTTGACGACATGGTACATGGAACCGTCGGCCTCGATCACGGCGCGGCAGCGATTGGCGAAGGGGTTGACCATGCCATAGGCAAGCAGAACGCCCAGGAAGGTGCCGACCAGTGCCGAACCGATCATGCCGCCCAGGATCGCCGGGGGCTGGTCGATGGAACCCATGGTCTTCACCACGCCCAGCACCGCCGCGACGATGCCGAGGGCAGGCAGCGCGTCGGCCAGTCCCTGAAGATTGTCGGCGGGACGCAGCGCTTCGTGGTGATGGGTCTTGAGCGCATTGTCCATGACCTCCTCGACCGCGTGCGGATCGAGCGTGCCGGAGGAGACGACCACCAGCCGCAACGTATCGCTGATCAGGTGGATGAGCGTCTTGTCACCCATCAGGCGTGGATATTCGGAGAAGATGGTGGAGCTTGCCGGATCCTCGATATGCGGTTCCAGCGCCACCGGGCCTTCGACGCGGAGCGTCTTCATCAGCTTGGAGACGAGGAAGATGCAGTCCAGGAAATCCTGCTTCTTGTATTTCGGGCCCTTGAAGACCTTGCCCAGGCCGCCGCCCAGCGCCTTCAGGTCGCTGCCCGAATTGCCGATGATGAGCGCGCCGACGGCCGCGCCGCCGATGATGATCATTTCATGCGGCAGGGCGTGCAGAACCGGGCCGATGTCGCCGCCTGTAAAGATGAAGCCGCCAAATACCATGGCGAGCAGCACGACCAGGCCGATGATTGCGAACATGATTATCCCCGAATTCCGCCCGAAGGCACCGTCTTGACCGAGCATCGCATGAAAGACGCTCTCGATTGGTTAATACGGCTTGGCGATGCCGAGATTTAGGGCGCCGGTCGAAAAATCGATCACGATGATTTCGAAGAGGAAGGGGCGCCCGTTCAAGAGCTTGGCCGCGAGATTGCTCTGCGCGCCTGGAGAGCGCCGGGTCAAACCGGACGCAGGACGCGCGCTCCGGGTTTTGCATCGTTCCAGGCGGGAAACCGGTTCCCGCCTTTCGGTACGATATCTTATTTGAGCAGGTCGAACAGATTCTGCTGGTTGATCCGGGCAAAGGCGGACTGGGCTGCCTCAAGCTGGAGCAGCTTGGCCGAGACCGAGGAGATCACATCCTGAAGATCAGTCGATTCCAGCCCGGAACGCCGTTCCTTGAGGTCGAGGTCGACATTGGTGAGACGCGTGCCGATCACGTCCAGCCGGTCGCTGCGCACGCCCTGCTTGGTCTGTTCCAGGACGACGTGGTTCTGGGCCGCCTTGATCGCGTCGAGCCCGGCCGCGACGTCGCTGTCGGTGCCGCTTTGCAGGGCGGTTATGCTCTGGTCCAATATGGCGTCGAGCGTCATCGGCGTGCCGTTGACGTCGATCCCCTCCGACACTTCCTGCCGGGTGCCGACCACGGCGAGATTGAGGCCGCGGCTGACCGGGACCAGCACGCTCTGTCCGTCGTCGAAGGCGGGGACGCCGCTGTAATCCTTCTGGTTGAGCAGCGAATCGATGGTGGAGCGGATCGTCGTCATTTCCTGGACGATGGCCGTCTTGTCGGTGGCGTTGAGCGATCCGTTGCGGGCACGGGTCATCAGTTCCTGCGCGCGCGTCAGCAGGGAGTTCATCTCGCCCAGATTGGCCTCGGCCGTGTTGGCGCGGGCCGTGCCGGTGCTGATGTTGGACTGCCAGGCGGCCTGTTGCGCCTGCTGCCGGCCGATGTCCGACACCTGCACCCAGGCGAGCGCGTTGTCCGACGGCTTGTTCAGCGTCACGCCGGTCGAGATCGCGGTCTGGCCATCGACGATGTCCTGCGACAATTTCTGCTGACGGCGAATCTCGGCCAGAAGGATCTTGTTGGTGATGCCGACCATGGTCCCGTTGCTCCCGTTCAGATGATCTGCAGAATGGCGTCGACAGTTTCCTTCGCAACCTGAAGGATCTTGGCGCTGCCCGAATAGGCCTGCTGGATGCGCAGCAGTTCGGCCGCCTCCATGTCCAGGTCGACGCCGCTGACCGCCTCGCGCGCGGCCACGGCCTGGTCGCTGCGGTTTTGCGCCGTGGTCTGTTCCGCCTTGGTGGAGGAAAGGAGGTTGGCGTGCGTCGCGATCAGGTTGGTCCAGCCTTGCTCGACACTGCCATTGCCGCGCAGCACGGTCGATACCGTCAGCAGATTGCCGTTGGGGGTGCCGTCCGTCGCCTTGGTGGCAAGCTGCGCCGGATCGCTGATGAGGGCGGTCACGGTCGCGGCCGTCGTTCCGGACAGCAGCGGCCCGCCGGCGGTTCCCGCATCGGTGCGGCCCTGCGCATGCCAGTTGTTCATGTTCGTGACGAACTGCTGCGCCAGCGTATCGAGACTGGTGCGGCGCTGCGAGACCGTGTCGGCGGCCGAGAACAGCCCGCCCAGCGTGCCGCTTGTCGGTGCGGCGAGAGCGGTGCCGCCGCTGGTGGCAAGCGAAAGCGTGCCGTTGGCGTTGGCGGTGAGGGCCAGCGGGGTGGCGCTGCTGCCCTGCACCAGCGTCTGTCCGTTCAGCATCACCTGCGCCTGGTCATGCGTGCCGAAGCTGATGTCGACATTGAGATTGGTGGACAGGGTGCCCAATGCCGCGTCGCGACTGTCGAGCAGCTGCGCATAGGCCGATGTGCCCGGCTGCGCGCGCAGCAGGCTGTTGTTGATGTCGGCGAGGGCAGAGAGCGCCTGGTTGACCGTCGTCACCGAGGACTGCGCCTCGGTCGCGATGCCGTTCGACACCTGGCTCAGGTCGGCCGAAGTCTGGTTGAAGGCCTGGGCGACGCGCCCGATGCTGTCCAGCGTCGTCACGCGCAGGGAATTGTCGCTTGGGCTCGCGGCCAGCTTGTCCATATTCTGGAACATGCCGGTCATGAGCTGGCCGACGCCGGTTTCCGTGTCGTTGAGCGCCGTTTCCGAATCGGTCAGCCAGCGCATCCGCGAGACCGCGCTGCCCAATTGCATGTTGGTGTAGCGCACGGTCGCGTCGAGATAGGGATCGGTCGCGCGGTTGACGCTCTTGACCTCCGTACCGCCGAAATTGGCGCGGGAGATGTAGACGGCCATGGTCGCGGTCGAGGAGCCGGATTCCATCGTCGTCACCGACCGGCGGGAATAGCCTTCGGTGCTGGCATTGGCGATATTTTCCGAAATCGCCGCCATGGCGCTGCGATAGGCCTTGGTACCCGACGCGCCGATGATGAAGAGGTCGCTCATTCGCCCTTGCCCATATTGGTGGCGGGTGCGGCGGCGGGTGCAGGGGCGCCGACCTTGGCGCCGAACTGGCGCATCAGCATCTCGGCTATGCCCAGCGTGCCCCGGCTCGCCATGCTGTCGGCGGTGCGGGCGTCGGCCATGTCGCGGAACTGGTCGGTGGCGCTGGAATCGCTGATGCCCTCGGCCAGGCTGGCCGAGCGCATCGCGCCCATCATCTGGCGCAGGAAGATCGCCTCGAACTGCTGCGCCGCCTTTTCCAGCGCAGCCTTGTTCTGCGTCCCGCCCGGCTGGCCCGTCGCCGTTGAAGTCCCGTCTATCCGCATCACAACACCACCAGTTCAGCCTTCAGCGCCCCGGCCTGTTTCAAGGCTTCCAGGATCGCAACCATGTCCGCGGGGGAGGCGCCGATGGCGTTCACCGCTTTCACTATATCGGCCAAAGAGGCTCCACCTTTAAAATTGATCATCGGTTTCTTTTCCTGATCGATCGAAATCGAACTGGATTGCTCGACCGCCGTCTGCCCTTGCGAGAAGGGTGCGGGCTGGACCACGCGGGGCGATTCGTTGACGCTGACGGTGATCTTGCCATGCGCGATCGCGGCGGGATGGATCTTCACCGCGCCGTTGATGACGACCGTGCCGGTGCGGGCGTTGACGATCACCTTCGCCGGGGCGTCGGCGGGCGAAACCTCGATATTCTCGATCATGCCCATCATCATGATGCGGTCTGAAGCGCCCGGCGCGGCGTCGATCGTGACCGACACGGCGTCCATGGCTTTGGCGCGATGGTCGCCATAGGTCCGATTGATGCCGTCCGCGACCCGAAGGGCGGTGGTGAGGTCGGCTTCGGACAGGTTGAAGGTGAGGGTGGGTGCGGTGTCGAAGCCGGTCGCGACCGCGCGTTCCACCGTCGCGCCGCCCGGAATGCGGCCGGCGGACGGAACGTTGACCGACACCTGGCTGCCGTCCGCGCCGGAAACGCCGAGGCCGCCGACGGCGAGGTTGCCCTGCGCCATGCCGTAAATCTCGTTATCCGCGCCGCGCAGGGGCGTCATGATCAGCGTGCCGCCGCGCAGCGACTTGGCCTTGCCCAGCGCGGAGACGGTGACGTCCAGCCGCTGGCCGGGCTTGGCGAAGGCGGGCAGGTCGGCGGTGACCAGCACGGCCGCCGCGTTCTTGAGTGCGGGGTTGATCCCCTGCGGCAAGGTGAGGCCGAAGCGCGAGACCACGCCCTTCATGCCCTGGGTCGCATAGTCCAGGCTGTCGTCGCCCGTGCCGGCAAGGCCGACGACGATGCCGTAGCCGGTGAGCTGGTTGGGACGCACCCCCTGGAAGGTGCCCAGATCCTTGATCCGCTCGGCATGGGCCGGAACGGTGAAGAGGGCCATGAGGGGCAGCAGGAAGCGAAACAGCAGGCGGGTCATGGCGCGCATGTCCATCAGAAGGGGCTGATCATGGAGAAGAAGCGCTGCAACCAGCCCTGGCGGCTGGCGCGGGCGATTTCCCCCTTGCCGGTGTAGATGATCTTGGCATCGGCCACGCGGGTCGAGGCAATGCGGTTGTCGGGGCCGATGTCGGCCTGGCGGACGAGGCCGCTGATCTGGATGAACTCGTCGCCGCGATTGAGCGTCAGCGCCTTTTCGCCCTTCACCAGCATCGTGCCGTTGGGGTAGGTCGCCGCGATCGTCACGGTGATCTCCCCATTCAGGGCATTGGACTGGGTCGCGGCGCCCTTGCCGGTGAAGCTGTTGCTGCCGCTGGAGCCGATGTCGCTGGCGGAGAATATCTTGGAGAGCGGCCCGGTGCTGGGCGGCGTCAGCGCGATGCTGCCGTCGCGGCTGGTGTCGGCGCTGTTGCTCTTGGTCGCCTGCGTCCTTTCGACCAGGACGATGGTGATGATGTCGCCCACGCTGGTCGCCCGCGCCCCGCTGGTGAGCGGGGTATAGCCCATCGACGCCTGGAAGATCGAGCCGTTGGCGGGCGGAGCGGCTGGGGCGGCAACCACCGTGGGGGCATAAAATTGCCGTTCGGCGTCGCGCTTCTTGCCGGCCATGGCCGGGGAGGCGGAAAGGGCCGTCGCCAAGAGGAGGAAAATGGCCGTTCTGCGCATCGCTATGCTCACAGCTGCTGGTTGACGTACTGGAGCATTTCGTCCGTCGCCTTGATCATCTTGGAATTGACCTCATAGGCGCGCTGCGTCTCGATCATGTCGACCAGTTCCTCGACCACATTGACGTTCGAGGTTTCGAGATAGCCGGAGCGGACGACGCCGCGCCCGTCCAGCCCGGCGACGCCGACCTGCGGCGTGCCGCTGGCGGCGCTTTCCTTGAGCAGGTTGCCGCCCACCGCCGTGAGCCCGCCCGGATTCATGAAGCTCGCCAGTTCGATCTGGCCGAGCTGGGTCGGTTCGGTCTGCCCCTGAAGCGTGGCGGAGACGGTGCCGTCATTGCCGATGGTGACGCTGGTGGCGCCTTCGGGAACCGTGATCTGCGGGATCAGCGGCAGCCCTTCGCTGGTGACGACGACGCCTTCGGCCGTGGTCGTGAAATTGCCGGCGCGGGTATAGGCGATCGAGCCGTCGGGCTGCTGCACCTGGAAATAGCCCGAACCCTCTATCGCCATGTCCAGCGTGTTGCCGGTCTGGTTGAGCGTGCCCTGGCTGTTGATCTTGGCCGTGCCCTGCATCGCCACGCCGGAGCCGAGGTTGAGGCCGGTGGCGAACTTGTTCTGGCTGTCGCTGTTCGCGCCCGCCGCCACGATCTGCTGATAGGCCAGCGTCTCGAAATCGGCGCGGTCGCGCTTGAAGCCGGTGGTGTTGACGTTCGCCAGGTTGTTGGCGATCACGCGCATCTTCGTGTTCTGCGCGTCTAGGCCGGTGCGGGCGACATGAAGGGCGGCGTTGGTCATCGTCTATCTCCGTGAGGCAGGCTCATCGCATCATTAAAAGCAAGAGCCGTGCCAGATCAGTCATCAGTCCAGCCGCATCAGCGATGCGCCGCCGTCGTCGAGCTGCTTGGCGGTGTCGATCATCTTGACCTGGGTTTCCCAGGCGCGGCTCGCCTCGATCATCTGGACGAGGGCCGACGTGGCGTTGACGTTCGATCCTTCCAGCGATCCGCCGGTCACGCTGGCGAGCGGATCGTCGGGAAGGGCGCCGCCATTGACTTCGCGAAACAGGCCGTCCGTGCCCTTGGCTATGCTGGAGCCGACGGGACTCACCAGCTTCAGCTTGTCGACCTGTTGGGGATTGGCGGGATCGCCGCCCTGGGGAACGCCCCAGATGCTGCCATCCTTGGCGATGGAAACGCTGTCCATCTGGGGCAGGGTGATCGGGCCGCCATCGCCCAGCACGGGCATGCCGTCGCCGGTGGTGAGCAGGCCGCTGTCACTGACCTTCAGGTCGCCACGGCGCGTATAGGCTTCGCTGCCGTCCGCGGCCTGAACGGCGAGCATCGCATCGCCGTTCATGGCCACGTCCAGTGGATTGCCCGTTTCCGTGACCGCGCCTTGCGCCATGTCGGCGGCGATCACCTGTTCGGATGCCTGTGCCCGCGTGTCGAAGGTATCGCCCTTGATCCAGCGTGTCTCGGCATTCGCGATTTCCGCGCGGAAGCCGGTGGTGTTGACGTTCGCCAGATTGTTGGAGATCGCCGCCTGCCGCGCCATCGCGCCGCGCATCGCGGTGAGTGCCGTGTTGACGAGCCTGTCCATGGGGGATTCCTTGATCCGTGGGCTTTTTCAAAAGATGCTCAGCCTGGCGAGGCGAACTGTCAGCTCCGCATGTTCACGATGGTGGTCGAGAGCGTATTGGCCGCCTCGATCGCCTTCGAGTTCGCCTGGAAGTTGCGCTGGGCCGAGATCAGGTTGACCAGTTCTTCGGTGATGTCGACGTTCGACCGTTCCAGCGCGCCCGAACGAACCGAGCCGAACAGGCCGCTATTGCCGGTCCCCAGCATCGGCGTGCCGCTGGCGTTGGTGGCGGTCCAGTGGGCGTCGCCGCTCTGGCGCAGGCCTTCCTGGCTGTTGAAGGCGGCGATCGCGGTCGCGCCCAGATAGACGGTCGATCCGTCGGCATAGACGCCGGTGATCTTGCCTTCTTCGGTCACGCCCACGCTGGTGAGCTGGTTGCCGGTGCCGCCGTCGGGCCAGTTGGTCGGAATCTTGAGGTCGGTCAGCGAGGCCGGGGTCAAGGTGCCCGTGACCGTCGGAGCGCCGGTGGTGGGGTCGAGCGGGATCACCTGAAGACGCGCGCCGGTGGTGTCGACCACATAGCGATCCTCCTGGACCGAGAAGGCGCCGTTGCGGGTGTAGCCCACCTGATTGTCGGCGCTGCGCTTCACCGTGAAGAAGCCCTCGCCGGTGATGGCAAGGTCCAGCGTCTTGTCGGTGGTCTCGATCGTGCCCTGGGTGAATTGCTGGTCGATCCCCTGCGAGCGCACGCCCTGACCCGCGACCTGCGTCGTGGTCTGCATCGGCGCGGCGGCGAAGATGTCGCCGAACACGGCCTTGCTCTTCTTGAAGGCGGTCGAGTTGACGTTGGCGACATTGTTCGCGGTGGTCGCAAGGTCGGTCTGGGCGGCCTTCAGGCCGGAAAGCGAGATGTAGAAGGACATGGCGTTGCTCCTTGGGTGAAAGGAATTTGGGGGTGAAAGGAATTTGGAAGGTGAAAGGAAACTGCTGCGGATCAGGCGAGGGAGATGGCGTCGGCCGGCGAGTAGGTGCCGAGCGGCGTGATGAGTTTGGATGCACTGCCGTCGGCGGGTGACTGCACGGCGGCGATGGTGGCCCAGCTCGCGACGCGGCTGGGGGAAGCGCCGTTGACCCTGATCTTCAGCGCATCGGTGGCGATGGTGTTGCCGGCTTCATCCTTGCCGTTCCAAAAGAAGTTGACGTCGCCCTTGGCCTGGTTGCCCAGATCGATCGTCTTCACGACATTGCCGTTGCCGTCGATCAGGTCGACCGAAGCGCCGCTGGTGGCGTCCGCGAAGCTGACCTGGCCCATATATTGGCCGGCGGCATCGGGGGCGGCGATGTTGCTGTTTACCAGCATCGACTTGCCGATCCAGCTTGCTGCATCGCCCAGGCGCGATCCGGTGAGCTGAGAGGCCAGGCCCTTCAGCGTCTGGTTCATTTCCGCAATGCCGCTGCTGTTGGTGATGGTCGCCATCTGGGCCACCATCTGCGCGTTGTCGACGGGTTCGAACGGGTCCTGCGTCTGCATCTGCGCGGTCAGCAGGCGCAGGAAGTCCGCCTGCCCCATTTCCGACTTTCCCGTCCCGACATTGGCATAGGGATTGTAGATCGAAAGACCCGCGCTATCCGTTGCGGTGGTGGTCGTCATTTGCCGATCCTTATGGTTTCGAGCATCAGGGACTTGGCGGTGTTCAGCACCTGCACATTGTTCTGGTACATGCGGGCGGTCTCGATCATGTCGACCAGTTCCGCACTGCTATCCACGGCGGCCTCCCAGACATCGCCACTCTTGTCCGCCAGGGGATGGTTGGGATCGTGGCGCTTGGTGGGCTGGGCATTGGTGGTGACGACATTCTGCACCTTGACGGTGGAGACGCCGGGGCTGTCGGTGACCGACTGGAACACCGGCTTGATCGCGCGATAGGCCTCCGCCGCGCTGCCGGTGACGTTGCCGGCATTGGCCATGTTGGATGCCGTGGCGTTCAACCGCACGAGCTGCGCGCTCATGGCGCGGCCGGCGATGTCGAAGACGTTGAGGGGACCTGAACCGCTCATGCTCATTCTCCCTTGAGCGCACGGGTGATGGTGTTGATGCGGCCCTCCAGGAAGGAGAGGGTCGTGCGATACTTGACGGCGTTTTCCGCGAACAGCGTCTGTTCGGTGCTGAGTTCGACCGTATTGCCGTCAAGGCTGGGTTGCAGCGGAACGCGATAGCCCATGGAGTCGTCGACAGCGCTGGACACGTCGGCGGCCGACTTGCCCTGTTGCGTGGTGGCCTCCTTGAGGGCGGATTCGAAGTCGATGTCGCGCGCCTTGTATCCCGGCGTCGAAGCATTCGCGATATTGGACGCGAGCAGGGAAAGGCGCTGCGAGCGAAGCGCCAGCGCCTTTCCATGGATCCCGAACAAACCGTCTTCCAGCGACATTTTCGTCTTTCCGTTTTTTCGCCCCACAGGGCCTAAAACATTCGTCTCCCCCGCCGTTCTGAGGCCTGATGGCGTGAACCACGGGTGATCCAGCCTGATATTCGCAAGAGCCGTGCCAATTTGCGTGGGTGACGCATCGGCATGACGGCCAATGGCGGAAATCAGCGGGATTGGGTGGTGATGGCGGCAAGGGCGGCAAAATTTTGCCGACGGGTGGCAGCGCTTTGCCGTCGGTCGGCCGGGCGTGAGCGGGGACGGAAAATGATCGGGATCATGGCGCATTTGTTCGACCCCTTGACCATGCTGGCCATGGTTGCGGGTGTCGGGCTGCTGGCGCTGTTCCAGAATGGCGTGCACGGGCTGGGGCGGGCCTTTGCCGCACTTGTACCGCTGTTACGCGCCGATCCGGCAAGGGACCGGGATAGCGCGCGGGCGGCCATGCTGAAGATCGATCAGGTCGCGCAACTGCGCGGCCTTGCCTGCACCGACCGGGTGAAGACCGCCAATCCCTATCTGACCGAAGCCGCGCGCCGGCTCGCCAATTGCGAGAAGACCGAGCAATTCGAACTCTGGGCCGCGCAGTCGCTGGCCGACCGGGCTCAGCGCCACGGCGCCGCCTGCAAGGTCTGGCTTTCCATCGCCGATGCCGCGCCCGCGCTGGGCATGGCGGGAACGATCATCGGCCTGGTCGGCATGTTCGCAGCGATGGACGATCCTGCCGCGCTGGGGCCTTCCATGGCGCTGGCGCTCCTCACCACCTTCTATGGCGTGGTCATTGCCAATGTCGTCGCGGCGCCGATCGCGATGCGGCTTGCCGACCTGTCGGAGCGGGAACTCGCCTGGCAAAAGGAGGTCACTGACCGCATGGCCGCCATCGCGCGGCGCGAAAATGTGCCGACGCGTCGCGCTTCGATCCGCGAGGTGGCATGAATATCTCCGCCCTTGCCGGGGCACGGCGCGGCCGGTGGGCGATCAGCTTCGCCGATCTGCTGCTGTTGCTGCTCGGTTTCTTCGTCATGCTTCAGGCGAGCGGCCAGCGGCGCGACGCCATGCTGGCGCAGGTGCGGCAGCAATTTGGCGGCCAGGCGAGCAGCCCCATGGAAATCCGCGCGGCCGAATTGTTCCTGCCCGGTGAAGCCTTGCTGACGGAACAGGGGCGCGCGCGGCTGAAGATCGTGGCGGATCGCTATGCCCGCGGCCGTGAAGGGCTGGAAGTGAGCAGCCATGGCACGGATGCGGCGCGTCAGCGGTTCGACGGCTGGGATCTGTCGGCGGCGCGGCTGGGTGCGGTGGCGCGGGCGCTGAAGGCGGGGGGAATCGCGGGCGACCGGCTGGTGCTGCGCGGGCTTGACCAGCTGGATGGCGCGGACGGCAAGGGGCAGATGATCCTGATCACGCCCGATGTCCGCCATGATCGCTGAGGCCCGCTCCGGGAGTATCGGCCATCGCCATGTTCCAACATGGCACGAATATTGCGTCGTTGATGGTCAATCCTGTCCGCTTTTCGGAGAGACACCGTGACGCATTTGCCCAAGATCCTCCTTCTGGCGCTGTCCGTTTCAGCATCCAACCCGGCGCTGGCGCAGCAGAAGTTCGAGAATCTGGATCGTATCGACAGCCTGGTCGCGATGACAGTCGGCGCCAATCTGGGCGAACCGGGCGGCCCGATGGCGCCGGTCGACCGCCGCCTGCGGCTGGCCGCTTGCCCGACCACGCCCAGCGTGGACGGGCCGCTGTTCGGCGCGGCGATCGTCAAGTGCGACGCGCTGGGCTGGCGGATTCGCGTACCGCTGGTGGCGGGTGGCGCCGCGGCGGCGTCAGGCCCGGTGGCGCGCTATGCTCCGGCGATGCGGGCCATGCCGAAGGACGCCGTGGTCCGGAAGGGCGATCCGGTGCAATTGATGGCCGGCAATGCCGCGTTCAGCGTGTCGCGCATGATGATGGCGGACGAAGACGGCGCCGTGGGCGAAACGATTCGCGTGCGGGAAGACCGCAAATCGCCGCCGATTCTGGCGCAGGTCGTGGGAATGGGAATTGTTCGTGTTCCGGGATTTAACAATTTTTGAACCCGGCCGTATATAGACTGTGCGGGACGAATGAAGGATTGAAACGATGATCAAGTCTGTCGGCCAGAATATCAGCGCCGCCATAGAGGCAACCCGCCTGAAGGAAGGCGGCAAGACCGCGCGCGCTTCTTCGGTCGGCTCGGCCGCGACATCCGCCTCTTCGACCGGCTCGGCCAGCCCGGCTGCCCGCATGGCGGCGGAGGGGGCCCCGATCGACATGGATCGCGTCGCCGCGATCAAGGCTGCCATCGCTTCGGGCAATTATCCCGTCGATCCGGCGGCGATCGCGGATCGCATGCTCGCGCTTGACCTGCCGACGGCTGGCTGACCCATGCCGCTCGGCCTTGCAGCGCTGGACGAGTTGAACGCGGCTTTCGAAGAGCTGCGCGGGGCGCTCGACGGGGTCGACCCGACTGCCATCGAAACGGCAGGCCAGCGAATCGCCAAGGCGGCGGCGGCCGTGCGCGCCATCGGAGTGTGGCGGTCTGACGAGGCGGTGAAGGACCGGCTGAAGGCGCTTGCGCCGCTGATGGAATCCGCCCGGATCCGCACGAACCTGCTGGCTGACCATGCCAGCCAACGACTCGCGATCCTCGCGGCGCGGGGCGCGGAGGCGGCACCGCTGGTATATGGGCGCTAAATAGGCGTCATTGCTGTTGTTTGACGAGGCGCCCGCGAGGCGCCTTTTTTCATTTCCGGTCGGCAGCGCGCTCCGACATGACCAGAGCAGCAATCAAATTATGAGCACGCGTTAACCAAATCTTGGCACGTCACTTGCTCTAATGACCCCCGGTACCAACGGGGATTGATCGAACCAGTGTCGGTTTTTGCAGACATCGCAGGAACAGGGGCGGCTACAACGGGCAATCGCGTCACGAACGCGATCGCCATGGCCAGCCGGCGCACCGGCGTGGACTTCGCCTATCTGCTCGGTCAGGCGAAGATCGAAAGCAGCCTCAATCCCACCGCCCGTGCGACCACCTCTTCCGCGACCGGGCTTTACCAGTTCGTCGATCAGAGCTGGCTGGCGGTCATCGACCAGCATGGCAGCGAATATGGCCTGGGCTGGGCCGCCGACGCGATCAGCCGGGGCAACAACGGCCGCTATTATGTGGCCGATCCGGACCTTCGCCAGCAGATACTCGACCTGCGCAAGCATCCCGAAACCGCCTCTGTCATGGCCGCCGAACATGCCGCCGACAACAAGGCGACGCTGGAACAGCGCCTGGGCCGCGAGGCGGAGCCGGTCGACCTCTATATGGCCCATTTCCTGGGCGTCGGCGGGGCCAGCAGGTTCCTGTCGATGAACGACCGCGCGCCCAATGCGGCTGCGGCGGCCATGTTTCCGGCGGCGGCCCGCGCGAACCGTTCCATCTTCTACGACAAGCAGGGCAATGCCCGCAGCTTCGCGGAAATCCGCGACCGCTTCGCCGCCAAGCTCCAGAAGGGCTTCGATTCGGTCGGCGGTGGCGCGATCCAATATGCCGACGCCTCGCTGCCCTCCGGCGCGAAGGCGGTGCAGCCCGCCGACTATGTGCGGATCGAAACCCAGCGCCTTGCAAGCGCGGCCGATGTGACAGGCATCCGCCCGCAGCCGCAGACGGCGCGCCTCGCCTATCTCATGCTCGCCACCCTCGGAAGGTAACGGCCCCTTATGACTCCCGCCCAAGTCAAAGCGAAGATCTGGATGAGCGCCGCCAAGGGGGCCGTGCTGCCCATCGCGACGCTGATGGTCGTGCTGTTCATGATGGTGCCGGTGCCCGCTATCATGCTGGACATCGGGTTCATCACCAACATCATGATCTCGCTGGCGGTGCTGATGGTTGCGCTGAACGCGGCGAAACCGCTGGATTTCTCCAGCTTCCCGACGGTGCTGCTGTTCGCGACGCTGCTGCGATTGGCGCTTAATGTCGCGTCGACCCGCGTGGTGCTCGTCAACGGGCATGAAGGCACGGATTCCGCGGGCCATGTCATCGAGGCCTTCGGTCATTTCCTGATCGGCGGCGACTATGTCGTCGGCATCTTCGTCTTCGCGATCCTGATGATCATCAACCTGGTCGTCATCACCAAGGGCGCGGGCCGCGTGTCGGAAGTCAGCGCCCGCTTCACCCTGGACGCCCTGCCGGGCAAGCAGATGGCGATCGACGCCGACCTCAACGCCGGCCTGCTGACCCCGGAAGAAGCCAAGGTCCGCCGCCGCGAAGTGGCGACCGAGGCCGATTTCTACGGTTCGATGGACGGTGCCTCGAAATTCGTGAAGGGCGATGCGGTCGCGGGCATATTGATCCTCGCCATCAACATTGTCGGCGGCATCATATTGGGCGTGGTCAGCCACAAGCTCAGCATCGGCGAGGCGGCGCAGACCTATATCATCCTGGCCATCGGCGACGCGCTGGTGGCGCAGATTCCAGCGCTGCTGCTGTCCATCGCCGCCGCCGCCATCGTTACCCGCGTCGGCAGCGAGGACGATCTGTCGAACCAGATCACCAGCCAGTTCGGTTCGGGCAAGGCGTGGATGCCGGTCGCGGCGATCCTGACTTTCCTGGGCATATTGCCCGGCATGCCTCACATGGTCATCCTGCCCGCCGCGGCTGTGGCGTGCGGCATTGCGTGGCACCTGCGCAAGTCGAGCCAGCGCAAGGCGGCCGAACCCGAAGCGGCCCCGCCGCCGCCCAATCCGGCGCTCATCGAATGGAACGACGTGTCGGACGGCGCGGTGCTGGGGCTGGAGATAGGCTACGGGCTGATCAGCCTGGTGGACGAGCGCAAGGGCGCGCCGCTGATGGCCCGGATCACCGGCATCCGGCGCCAGCTTTCGAAGGAACTGGGCTTTGTCGTGCCGATGGTCCGCGTGAAGGACAATCTGGCACTGGAGCCCAATCAATATCGCATCACGATCGCCGGGGTGGTCGTGGGCGAGGACGAGATTTTCCCCGACGATCTGCTCGCGCTCGACAGCGGCGCACTGGAGGGCACGGTGTCCGGCCGCGAGGCGAAGGACCCGACCTTTGGCCTGGACGCTGTCTGGATTTCGCCCGCCAAGCGCAGCGAAGCGGTGGTTGCGGGCTATACGGTGGTCGACCCGCCGACGGTGGTCGCCACCCATCTCAACCAGCTCATCGCCATGAACGCCAGCGAGATGTTCGGCCTGGACGAAGCGCGCAAGCTGCTCGACAATCTGAAGGACGCTGCGCCGCAACTGGTCGACGGCCTGACGCCCGGCCTGCTGAACCTCACCCAGATCAGCGCGCTTTGCCGCGCCCTGCTGGCGGAGGGCATCCCGCTCAAGGACTTCCGCCGCATCTGTGAGGCGATGGTCGATGCTGCGCGGCCGGACATGACCCTCGACCAGTTGGTCGAAGCGGTGCGCCAGCGGATCGGTTCGCTGATCATCCAGGGGCTGGTGCCGGTGAAGATGCCGCTGCCGGTGATCACGCTGGACGGCGATCTGGAAGCGCTGCTGGCGCAGGCGATGCGGGTCGCGGGCGATGCCCGGCACCCGATCGAGCCCGCGCTGGCCAACCGCATCATAGAGGCGGTGATCGCCGCCGCCCGGCCGCTGCTGGGGCAGGCGCGTACTTTCGCCATCGTCACCTCGCCGGTCGCGCGCCGGGCGCTGGCCCGACTGTTCAAGCCGCATCTGCCCGAAACGCCGGTGCTGTCCTTCCTGGAAATCCCCGACGGCAAGGGCGTGGAAGTCGTCGCCGTGGTCGGCGGCGAACAGCGGCCCGCGCCGCGCCATGATCCGCTGCCTGCTCGCGAACGCGTTGCATAGGCCGGGGAGATGAAGAAGGGCCTATGTCTTTATTTTGCCGCGATTTCCGAGCCGGGGAATGTTCCATTTCCCTCGAAATCGCTCTGAGGAGCCTGACCAATGTTCATGAATAGGGTCGTCGCCGGTTCCGATGCCAACACCTATGGCCGGTCCGCCCATGCCAATTCGCCCGAAAGGCTGGCGCGCCAATATATGCCGCTGGTGCGCAAGATCGCCTGGCATATCCATGGCCGGGTATCGAGCGCGATCGAGATCGAGGACCTGCTCCAGATCGGCATGGTCGCGCTGGTCGAGGCTGCGAACGGCTTCGAGGATCGGGGTCTGGGCTTTGCCTCCTATGCGCAGATGCGCGTGCGGGGGGCGATGATCGACCATCTGCGCCGTCAGGCGACGATGACGCGTTCCGCCATGGCCCAGCGCAAGCAGCTGACCGCCATCCGCAACCGGCTGGAGCAGAAGCTGGGCCGTGCGCCGCTGGAGGCGGAAATGTCGGCCGAGATGGGGCTGGACGCCTCCGCTTACCGCGAATTGGCCGATAGCTGCGAGATGGTGCAGCATAGCAGCATGGACGAGGTCTATTCCGACCAGTCCATGTGGTTTGCCGATGTCGAGGACCGCGCCGACGATGTGATGGAGCGCGAGTCGCTCAAAGGCGCGCTGGCGAAATATATCGGGGAACTGCCGCAGCGGGAGGCTCTGGTGCTTCAGCTTTATTTCGTCGAGGAACTGAACCTGGACGAGATCGGCTCGACGCTGGACATCGGCGCCGCGCGCGTCTGTCAGATCAAGAAGGCCGCGCTCGACAAGCTGCGCGAGAAATTGCGGGATTGGGACTGAGCCCTGTCCGACGCCTCCATGCCTGCCTTCGCAGGAACAAGGTGTTCTGACCGCTAGCCGTCATTGGCCACGTTGGACAATCCTTCGAAGGGCGGCCTTGCATTGTCCAACTGCAACTGCCGGTAGCGCGTCTTCTGGTAATTCTGCGTGCGCCACCACGGTTCCGCCACCTGGAACAGCCCACTTTTCGCGACATGCGTGCCCAGATCCTTGCGCGCGGTGAAGGCCGCGAAGAAGGGCGCCAGCGCAAGGCCCGCCACCACAGGTATGATCCAGCCAAGCGAGGTATCGGACTTCACCGCCAGCAGCGTCAGTCCCGCGCCCAGCAGCATATGCCATTTGAACAGCCAGATCGCGGGCAGCATCCGCATGCCGTCCCGGTCGCGGGTCTGGCCGTTCCAGCTGCTCTTGCGGCCCATCAATATGCCGAACAGGTTGATGGTCTGCGTCAGCATGCTGATCGGCGCCATCAGGATCGACAACGCAATGTCCGCGATCACGCCGCGCATCATGCGCACCCCGCCGCCAAAGCCGATGCGTCGCGCCGGATCGGCCAGCGCCCAGAGCAGCGCGAGCAGCTTCGGCCCGAACAGCAGCACCGCTGTCAGCGCGAGCAGTCCGCCCGACGGCAATATCGCGCTGGGCGGCCACACGCCCGCCGCCGCGCCGCCCAGCACCACGAGCATCAGGGCCAGCCATAGCGGCGACGTGCAATAGGCCGACGCTCCGACGAAAAGCTGGAATTTGCTGACCGGGTGCATGCCCCTGATCTTCGAAAGCAGCGGCACATGCTGGATATTGCCCTGGCACCAGCGGCGGTCACGGGTGGCGAGGTCGGGCAGGGACGGGGGAAATTCCTCGAAGCTGTCGTCGGCCATGACGATATGCACGTCCCAGCCGCGGCGGCGCAGCAGCGCGGCCTCGACCATGTCGTGGCTCATGATATGCCCGCCAAAGGGCGCGCGTCCGGGCAGTTCGGGCAGGCCGCAGCTCTGCGCGAAGGCCCTGGTCCGCAGGATCGCATTATGGCCCCAGAACATGCCTTCCGATCCCGCCCACCAGATCATGCCGGCGGCGGAAATCGGGCCGAACAGGCGGCTGGCGAATTGCTGCCACCGGGCGAACAGCGTCGATGCGCCGACGATCGACGGCACGGTCTGGATCAGGCCGACATGGGGATGCCGTTCCATGTCGGCGGCAAGGCGCGCCATGGTCTGTCCGCTCATCACACTGTCCGCATCAAGCACGATCATATGGTCATAGGCGCCGCCGAAGCGTTCGACCCATTCGGCGATGTTACCCGGCTTTCGTCCTATGTTGAGCGTCCGCCGCCGATAATGAACCGGGCGGGAAAAGCCCCGGCGCATCTTGAGATAGGCGACGCGCTCCTTCTCTCCATTTTTCGGGTTCGAATCGGACAGGATGAAAAATTCGAACCGCTCACCGCCCATCACCTGCGCGAGCGAGCGCTCCATGATCGAGAGGCGGGCGAGCACATCCTGAAAATCCTCGTTGCAGACCGGCAGCAGCACGGCGGTCCGGCCACGCAACGGCACCGTGGAGCGGGCGCGATAGGGTCGCACGCCCTGGCCGCGCCCCACGGTCAGCAGCAGGAAACCAATGAGGCTGGTGGCGAAGCCAAAGGCAATCCACGCGAAAAGCGGGATGAACAGGGCCAGATACACGCCTTCCCATGGCGATATGCCGTCAAGGCCGATGGAGCGCCGCATCTCATGCGCGGCCATGGAGGCGGGCAGCAGCGCCAGCAGCACGACCAGCGTGCGACGCGCCCACAGGTCGATGTTGAACGGACGATGCGGCAGGTCGCGGGGCGCCGCCGCGAAATCCTGCGCGGGCATGGCCAATGGCCGCTCCGGAGGGAGATGTTCGAAGGCCCTTGCAGGCGTCGATCCGCTGGCCCTGTTGCTGTGCACGCCGCCCGTTGCCTTCATACCGACCCGTTTCGCCAGAGGTTCGGGCCGAAACCCGTCATTCAGAACCAACTTGGCTTTGGCTGGTTCCCTGGAGCATTTTCAAGTTGACCGTTTACGATCGACGGCCCGGAAAATGCGGCATCAAAAGACCAGAGCGTTTCCGCTCATAGTGAAAACGCTCTAGCATGCCTGTCATTCAGGCGCCCAGCGGGTAATGCACATATTCGCTGAACGGGCGATTGCCGGCCCTGAGCTGGGCGCGGATATCGGTCGCCTTGCCGCGATCCCGACGGATATCCAGGACCATCCGGAACATGTCCTTCTGGTGCAGGACCGGATAGCCGGCCTTCTTGACCAGGGTTCCACCGGCCAGATCGACCCAGATGTCGGGCTGCGTTCCTGTCGGCACCCCGGAGAAATCGACGAGAAAGCGGTCGACTCCTGCCTCGCCCGATTGGCCGGTCCAGATATTTTCGACCGTGGCGAGGCCGGCGGAGGCCGGCGCGCGCGCCGCCGACCAGTCAAGCCGGTAGCTTGCCTCTATCCGGTTGCCGGCGCGGGTGGGCGCGGCGGGCGTCCAGTAGGCCGCGACATTATCGGTATATTCGCTGTCGGTCGGGAAGGCGTAAAGCCGCACCTCCCCGGCGCCCAGCGGTTTGCGGCTGGTCGTCCACAGGGAAGGGCGCCGTTCGTAGAAGACCCCGTCATCCTGATAATGATCGAAATTCCGGTCGCGCTGGAGCAGGCCGAAACCCTTGGGATTGCGTTCCGCAAAGACATCGACCCGAGGCGCGGAGGGATTGACCAGCGGGCGGCAATGGACGGTGCCATCGGCGCTGGCGATGGACAGCATGTCGGAATCATGGATTTCCGGCCGCCAGTCGGTGCGGGTGCGCCGGTCGGCCTGATCGTACCAGAACATGCTGGTCATCGGCATCAGTCCCAGTTCCGCGACCGCCTTGCGCGTGAACAGCACGGCATCGACATCCTGCCGCACGCCCTGCGGCGTGAGAGTACTGGCGAAGCGGAAGGCGCCGGTCAGGGACGCGCTGTCCATCAGCGCATAGACGGTGACGCTGCTGCGCCCCGTCCGCTCCAGCCAGAAATGCGTGAAACGGGGAAATTCCTCCTTGCCCGCGATGCTGGTATTGATCGCCACGGCGCGGGCGGACAGGCCGAACTGCCTTTCAGCGGGCGCCCGGAAATAGGTGGCGCCCAGAAAGGACAGCCAGTCGCCGTCCCGTGCCGCGTTCATGATGCGAAAACCGGCAAAGCCCGCATCGGGGCCGAGATTGCGCACCGCATTGCCGGCTGGCGCGTCGAACATGTCGGGGTCGTAGCGCAGTGGCGTGGCGCGGCCCTGTTCCACCAATGCGATCTCGACCGGCTGCTGCACCGTGCTGCTGAGCGGGAACAGGCGGATGCCGGTGTCGTCGCCCCGGTCGTTCCAGATCGTCCGTTCATCCCGGAATCGCGCCTGGTTGAAGGCGTCGTAGCCGATCTTGTCGGCTCCGGGGAAAAAGGGCGTCACCTTGAACGTCGCGCGGGCCAGACGTTGCGCCCGGGCGACCAGCATGTTCCAGGAAAAGGCCTCTGCCCCGTCCCGCGCCAGCAGGGAGCCGGGAAGCAGCAGCGCCGCACCGGAGGCCGCGATCATCGCGCGCCGCCCGATTCCTGTCGAAATATTCTTGTTCATCGCTGTCATCATGGGTGCGACAACCACCAATGCAAGTGTTTCGATCCCGCATCGATTGGAAAATGGTCGAACCGCAAATGCGATGAAGCCTCCGCCCGGGGGGACGGAGGCTTCGTTTGAGCTGGTCGTTTCATCGAAGTTTCTACCCCCGGCACGGTGGGGACTGTTGATGTGCCGGGGGTGGCATGAACGGCCGGGGTGACCAAAACCCCGGCCGTTCAATCTCAGTATCGCAGCTTAGCTGATCAGCTTCAGCACGCCCTGCTGGCTCTGGTTCGCCTGGGCCAGCATCGCGGTCGAGGCCTGGCTCAGGATCTGCTGCTTGGCGAGGGCGGTCGTTTCGGCCGAGAAGTCGGCGTCCTCGATGCGGCTGCGGGCGTCGGTCAGGTTGGTGACGTTGGCCGTCAGCGTGTTGACCGTCGATTCCAGGCGGCTCTGCGTCGCACCCAGCGTGGCGCGGGCGGTCGAGACCGACTGCAGCGCCGTGTCATAGAGCGCCAGGGTCGCGGTGGTCGCTGCCGAGCCGCTGACGGTGGCGGCGCTGGCGCCGACGACGGCTGAGAGGTCGATGCCGCCGACGGAGAGCGAAACCGAGTCGGCTGCGGTCGAACCGGCCTGGACGGTGATCGTTGCCGCCGTGGTCGGGAACAACGAGATGCCGTTGAACTTGCTGTTGGTCATCACGCTGTTGATCTGGGTCGACAGCTGGTCGAGTTCCGAGGTGATGTTCGCCTTCGAATTGGTGTCGTTGGTGCCGTTCAGCGCCTGGACGGTCAATTCACGCATGCGCTGCAGCATGTTGTTGACTTCGCCCAGCGCACCTTCCGCCGTCTGGGCGAGGGAGATGCCGTCATTGGCGTTGCGGATGCCCTGGGTCATGCCGCGGATCTGCGAGGTCATGGTCGAGGCGATGGCGAGGCCGGCGGCGTCGTCCTTTGCCGAGTTGATGCGCTTGCCGGTCGACAGGCGTTCCATCGCGGTGCTGAGCGCCTTGCCGGCCATGGCCGAGGCATTGGATGCACGCAGCGCCGAGGAGTTGGTTCCGATAACAGTCATTTTGATACCCTTTCGTTCGTTCAGGTCGCTGCCATCAGGCTGCTTGCGGCCTCGAAAGGGGATAACGGCGCCGTGAAAAGAGCTTTTAGGCGGATCGCGATTTTTTTGCTATTTGATTGAAAATAAAGGGTAATATGTCGATCTGGCGGCTGGGGCGTCGCCCATGCATATGCAAAAGCCGAAGAAAAGTTCCGGCCGCGCGGAAAAAAATTGCCGTTATGCGGCAAGGGGTTTGCCGCATTAACCATATGATAACCACAGTCGGGCAGTTTCAGGCCATCGAAGAGGTTCGGGGTGTGCGGGGGCACAAGCCAGCCAAAAACATGGGGACAAGTTCATGTCATCATTGGACGTGAGCCGAGGAGTCTGCGCGCTCGTTCCGGGCCTGCAGCACTGGCTGGAGAATGCGTTCTTTACCGTACGGATCGTGGATGCGCAGAGCCCGCGCGAGCGGGAAGACCGGCGCGTGTTGCTGGCGACGGAAATCGGCCATGCGACCCATCGCGACATATTGATCAATCTGGTCGACGGTGCGCCGTCGCTGGTGCCGGCCGCAAACGGCCTGCCCGCGCGTGTCGCCTTCGGCCTGGAGGACATGGGCTTCGCCTTCGCCCTGATCGCGGAGCTGGCGCGGCCCGCCGCCGTTCCCGCCGTGGGCGACGCCGGCAGCGCCCGCCTCATGACGCTGGCCGGGCGGGTCGCCCGCAGCGATGCCACCGTGCTGATCCAGGGCGATACCGGTACCGGCAAGGAAGGCATGGCCCGCTTCCTCCACGCCCAGTCCGGTCGCGTGACCCGCGACTTCATCGCCGTCAACTGTGCGGCGCTGCCCGAAACCATGATGGAAGCCATGCTCTTCGGCCACAAGAAGGGCAGCTTCACCGGCGCGGCCCAGGCTTCGGAAGGCCTGTTCCTCGCGGCCGACGGCGGCACGCTGTTCCTTGACGAGATCGCCGAACTGCCGCTCAGCCTTCAGGCCAAGCTGTTGCGCGCGCTGCAGGAAGGCGAAGTCCTTCCGGTCGGCGCCACGCATTCGGTGCCGGTCAATGTCCGAATCATCGCGGCCTGCAACCGCAACCTTGCCGCTGAGGTTGCCGCCGGCCGCTTCCGCGAGGATCTCTACTGGCGCCTCAATGTCATGCCGCTGGAACTGCGCCCGCTGGCCGAGCGTCCGGGCGACGTCACCGCCATCGCCGCCGCCATGCTGCTGCGCCAGCAGGACAGCGCCAAGGATGCCTTTGTCTGGCCGACCGTCGCGGCGCTGGAAAAGCTGGCCGCCCATGTCTGGCCCGGCAATGCCCGCGAACTGGGCAATGTGCTTCAGCGTGCCCTGGTGCTGCGCGATGGGGACAGGATCGAGCCTGTCGACCTGCACATCAGCGGCGCGCCGCAACTGCGCATAGTGGAGCAGGTCCTGGCGCCCGCCGAGCCGATCCGGCTGCGCGATGTCGCCCACAACAGCAAGCTGGAGGCTGTCCGCGCCGCATTGCGCGAAACCGACGGTCACCGTGCCGCCGCCGCGCGCAAGCTGGGCATTTCCGAACGCACGTTGCGCTACCGGCTCGCCGAAATGCGCGATCTGGCCGCGGCCTGAGGAGGAATAGGGCATGACCGGAATTTCTCCGACCGACAGCGTGATGGCGATCCGCAACGCCATCCTCCAGAAGAACGCCGCGCTGCGCGATGTTGCCCAGACCGGCAATGTCGGCACGGGCGCGGCAGTCGGCACCAATGGCGCCACGGCGCCGGGCGGCTTCACCGACGCGCTGAAATCGGCGCTGAACCAGGTTAACGGCTTGCAGAACCAGGCGGGTGAAGCGGCCGCCTCGTTCGAACGGGGGGAAACCACCGATATCGCCGGGGTCATGCTGGCCAAGCAGCAGGCGTCGGTCAGCTTCGAAGCCACCCTTCAGGTCCGCAACAAATTGCTGTCCGCCTACAAGGACATCATGAGCATGCCGGTGTAATATGAGCGAGAACGCACTCACCCCCTCCGTTGGCGGCGCTGCCGCTCTTCCCGCCGCCAGCCCCGCTTCCTTTGGCGGCGCCAAGGGCGTCGACGCGCTGAAGGCGCGCTTCACCGGCTTCATGAAGCAGCCGGCGGTGGCGAAAAGCCTGCCGCTGCTGGGCCTGCTGGGCGTTGTCGCCACGGCGGGCGCGGCCTGGCTGGCGCTGCGCGAGCCGCCGCAGCGCGATCTGTTCCGCGCTTTGCCCGATGCCGACAAGTCGGCCGTGGCGCAGGTGCTGGACCAGAACGGCATTCGCTATGACTTCGACAATAGCGGCAGCATGACCGTTGGCGAGGACGATTATTTCAAGGCGAAGATGATGCTCGCCGCGCAGGGCCTGCCCAAGAGCGCGCCCGACGGCAACAGCATGATCGACAGCCTGCCGATGGGCGCCAGCCGCGCCGTGGAAGGCGAAAAGCTGCGTTCCGCCAGGGAAATGGACCTGGCTCGCACCATCGAGGCGATCGACAGTGTCGAGAGCGCCAAGGTCCACCTCGCGGTGGAGCCGCCCAGCGTGTTCCTGCGCGAACGGTCCAAGCCGTCCGCCTCGGTCATGCTGCGTCTTGCCTCTGGTCGCCAATTAACCGACGCCCAGGTCAGCGCCATCGTGCATCTGGTCGCCTCATCCATCCCGGAACTCAATCCGGAGGACATCTCGGTCGTCGACCAGAATGGCCGCCTGCTGAGCAACAATGACAGCAATGCCGCCGACGACCGCCAACTGGCCGTCCAGACCAGGATGGAGGATCGCTATCGCCAGTCGGTGATCGCGCTGCTGACCCCGATCCTGGGCGCCGGCAAATTCTCTACCGAGGTTCATACCGAACTCAACTTCGCGGAGCGTCAGGCGACCCGCGAGACCTATCCGCAGGACGAGGCGCGCCTGCGCACGGAGCAGGGCACCTGGGCTTCCGACCCGCGCGGACAAGGTACCGGTAGCGAGGCGAGCGGCATCCCCGGTGCGCTCAGCAATCAGGCGCCGGTCAACCCGACCGTGACCCAGACCAACCCCAACGGTCAGGCTGTGGCCCAAGGTTCGACCAATCAGGGCGCCACCAGCGCACAGACCGCCGCCCAGCCGGGCACGCCGGCCAATCCGCTGATGAAGACCGAAGAGACCTTCAACCGCAGCTTCGAACTGGGCCGCGAAGTCTCCGTGACCAAGGACGCCATCGGCACGGTCAAGCGCCTGTCGGTCGCCGTCGCGCTGGACAATGGACCGGACGGCAAGCCGCGCAGCGCGCAGGAAATCGCCGCGCTGGAGGCTCTGGTGAAGGGCGCGGTCGGCTTCGACCAGGCGCGGGGCGACGTCGTGGCCCTGTCCTCGCGCAGCTTCGCCAAGGAAGAAGTCGTCCAGGCGCCCTGGTATGAGGCCGGATGGGTATCGCCGCTGGTGCGCAATGTCTCCGCCCTGCTGGTCGCCTTGCTGGTGATCTTCGGCATCGGCCGCCCGCTGCTGAAGCGCCGCGCCGCCGTCCAGGCCGCCGCCGCTGAACAGATCGCCGCGGAGGGCCAGAAGATCGGCCGGGAAATCTCGACCGAACTCAGCCGTCAGGCGACGGTCAATCCCGACGGGTCGATGCCGGTCACGCTCGACATGATCTCCTCCACCTATGACTACGCCCAGCGCGCCGACCTGATCCGCAATTTCGTGAAGCAGGATCCGGATCGCGCCGCCCTGGTCGTCCGCGACCTTCTGAAGGAAGGGAAGAAGGAAAATGCCTGAGGTCGCAACCGCTGCTGCACTGAAGGGCAGCGCCGCCGCCGCCGTCCTGCTGATGCTGTTCGACGAGGATGAGGCCGCGCAGATCCTTTCGCGCCTGGAGCCCGAGGAAGTGCGCCAGCTTGGCTACGCCATGTATGACGTGGCTGACGTGCAGGTCGAGGAAGTCAACGAGGCGCTGGATCATTTCGTCACCAAGGCGAAGAAGCGCACCACCATCGGCTATGGCGCGACCCGCCATATCCGTGGCGCGATGACCAAGGCACTGGGTGAGGAGCGGGCCGAGAACATGCTCGCCCGCATCACGCCGCCGACCCGTTCCACCCAGCTTGAAATGCTGAAATGGATGGACGCGAAGGAAATCGCCGTGCTGATCGAGGCGGAGCATCCGCAGATCATGGCGATCGTGCTTGCCCATCTGGAGGCGCCGATCGCGGCCGACGTGCTGCAATTGCTGCCGACCGAGCATCAGGAAGAGATCGTCTATCGCATCGCCACGCTCGGCCCCGTCTCGAACGAGGCGCTGGACGACCTCGAACAGCTTCTGCTGCGCGGCAACATGGCCAAGAAGCAGGGCGGCGCTTCCCAGCGCGGCGGCACGATCGAGGCGGCGGCGATCATGAACAATGTCCGCAAGGACAATGAGCAGCGCATCATCAAGGCGCTGGCCAAGCGGGACAAGATGGTCGCCCAGACGATCGAGGAGGAGATGTTCGTCTTCGACAACCTGATCGACATGGACGACAAGAATATGGGCACGCTGATGCGCACCGTCGACAGTTCGATCCTGGTGGTCGCGCTGAAGGGCGCGAACGAGATGCTGAAGGCCAAGATCTTCGGTTCCATGTCGGCCCGTGCCGCCCAGGCCATCGCCGACGAGATCGAAGAGCGCGGGCCGATCCGCCTTGCCGAGGTCATCGACGCGCAGAAGCTGATCATCGCCACCGCCCGCCGCATGGCGGACGCGGGCACCATCATGCTGGGCGGCAAGGGGAATGATTTTGTCTAAGCTCTGGGGCAGCGCAGAGGTCGCGAGCATTCCGCTTGGCGGCATGGGAAAGGTGACGAGCGGGGGCTTTCGCAGCCTGTTCACCGAGGCCGCAAGGATGCCCGGTCGCGCCGTCAATGACGTGGTGCCGCAGAGCGAGGAGGATGTCCTGGAACAGGCCCGCGCCGAGGCCTTTGCCATGGGCTTCGACGAGGGTTGCCGGATCGCCACCGAAGCGAGCGGTGCCGAGGCGGAGGCGCGCGAGCGGCTGACCCAGGCGCTCGAACTGCTGGCTCCCGCACCGAGCGGCATGCTTTCCACCATGTTGTCCGCGACGGTGGTGCGGCTGGTCGAGCAGATTGTGGGCGAGGTCGAGATCGACATCGAGCGGCTGGTCGAGCGCTGCGACAGCGTCGCCGCCTTCATCGAAGGTCATGACGACAGGGGTGCGTTGCACATGCATCCCGATGACGTCTCGCTGCTCGAGGGCGAGGTGCTGGGCGTCAAGCTGGTCGCCGATCAGGACATGCATCGCGGCTGCGTGCGGCTGGAAACCGCCGACGGTTGGGTCGAGGACGGGCCGGATGTTCGCCTGTCGCGCCTGCGCGCGCTGCTCGACGATATGGAGGGCAAGGCCTGATGATTCGCGCCGCGCTGGCCCAGGCGGAAACGCTGTTCGATCATATGCAGGTGCAGAACCGCGCACCGCGCCACGTCGGCCGGCTGGTCAGTCATGATGCGGGCATGCTGGAAGTCACCGGCTTTCGCCGTCCCATCGGCGCCGGCGCGCGGCTGATCGCGGCGGACGGGACGATCTGCCGTGCCGAAGTGGTCGGCTTTCGTGGCGACAGGACGCTGCTGGTGCCGCTTGATGCCGACGCGCCGCTGGAAAATGGCGCGCGGGTGGAGCCGGACAGCCAGGCGACCATGGTGCAGGTGGGCGAGGGGCTGATCGGCCGCGTCATCGACGCCATGGGCCAGCCGCTGGACCGCAAGGGGCCGATCATCGCGGGTGGCTCCTGGCCGCTCAACGGGGTCAAGGGCAATGTGCTTGACCGGGGCCGCGTGACCGAGCCGTTCGATCTTGGTGTGCGCGCCGTCAATGCGCTGCTGACCGCCGGCCGCGGCCAGCGTATCGCGATCATCGCGGGTTCCGGCGTCGGCAAATCGGTGCTGATGGGCCAGATGATCCAGGGCGCCGAAGCGGACATCGTCGTCGCGGGCCTTATCGGGGAACGCGGCCGCGAGGTCAGCGACTTTCTGGAAACCAAGCTGAAGGGCGCGATGCACAAGAGCGTCGTCGTCGCCGTGCCAGCCGACCATCCGCCGGTGTTGCGCCTGCGCGCCGCCGCCCGCGCCACCGCCATCGCCGAATATTTCCGGGCGCGCGGCAAGAAGGTGCTGCTGCTGATCGACAGCCTGACCCGCTGCGCCCATGCCCAGCGGGAAATCGGGCTGGCGCTGGGCGAGCCGCCCGCGATGAAGGGCTATCCGCCATCGGCGCTGGCGATGATTCCGCGTCTGGTCGAGCGCGCCGGCGTCGACAGCCGCAGCGGCGGCTCCATCACCGCGCTTTACACAGTGCTGGCCGATGGCGACGACACGGACGATCCCATCGTCGATGCCGCCCGCGCCATCGTGGACGGGCATTTCGTGCTGTCGCGCCATCTGTCGGAGCAGGCGATCTTTCCCGCCATCGACATCGGCAAGTCGCTCTCCCGCGTCATGGCGGACGTGGTGCCGGACGAACATCGTCTTGCCGCCGCCAGCTATCGCCGCCTCTGGGCCGCCTATGAGGAAAATCGCGACCTTATCCTGATGGGCGCCTATCGGCCCGGCAATGATCCGGTGATCGACGAAGCGGTGCAGCGGCGGCAGGAAATACTGGATTTCATCCGGCAGGATCAGAAGAGCTTCATCGACCTTGACAGCAGCGCCGCCGCCCTCATCGCCGAGTTCGGCGCGTGAAGGCAGAGGTCGCCCGTCGCCAGCGCGTGCTGCGCGTCCGCCATGTCCAGCATGCCATGGCCGCGACAGAAACCGCCCGCGCCCGCGACGAGGCGGAGGGCATCGCCCGCAATGTCGAGCGGCTGCGCAATGTGCGAAATGATCTTTTTATGGGGCAGGGCGTCGCAACTGGCGCGAATTTTGCAGCGATGCAGGAACTGGCGGGCCGGCTGGAACAGGCGGGGCGCCAGTTGGATGGTGCGCTCTACGATGCGCGTCGCAAGGTGGAGGTCAAGGAAGGCCTTTCCCTCGCGGCCAATCGGGATCGCGAAATCGCCGTGAAGCTCAAGGATCGCGCCCGCGCGGACCTGGAGGAATGGCGGGAAAACAAACTCGCGGCGTTGCCGCGCTATCGCCGGATGCAGAGGACAGGAGATGTCTGACGTGAACATGCCGACCAGCCTCAAGACGCTGCTCTTTTCCTCGGCGGCGGCGCCCATGCCCGCCGATGGCGCGGCCGCATCGGCCACGCCCGTGGAAGGGGCGCCGAATTTTGCCAGCGTGCTGAGCGGCACGATGGACGCTTCGCAGGAAGCGCAGGAAGCGCAGGAAGGTACCGCGACAGGGGGTCTGCCGCAGGTCGATTCGACCGCAACTCCGGCCAAGGCCGGCAAGGCCGACGAGACGCTCTCGTCCTTGTCCTTCGGCCTGGCCAATGCGCTGAGGGCCGTGCAGAGCCATCGCAAGGATTCGCTGCCGCTACCGCCCGGCCTTGCCGCGAAGATCGACGCGCCGGCGCAGCCTGGCGTTGATCAGGCTAGCGTCGATCAAGTCGGCGTCGGGGGGACGGCGCCTGCGCACATTGAGGGCAGCGTGGAAGAGGTCGCGGCGCAAGAGTCCGAGCCGGTTCCGGTCGCGAGCGAAGAGGGCGAAACTGACGCGCTGGAACTGCCCGTCGTGACGCCCGACAAGCATGCCAAGGCCACGCGTTCCGGCAAGGAAGCCAAGCCGGGGAAGGTAGAGGCTCAGCCGGAAACCGTGGCGGTGGAGCATTCCGACGATTTGGCGCCTGCCGAACAGGGCGACACGGACAAGCCGAACGAACAGGCCGATGCGGCGCCGGCTCCGGCAACGGTCGTCGCCCCTGTCCAGACATTCGCCCCTGTCCAGACATTCGGGCCGCAAGGCGTGCCGGCGCAGGTGCTGCCGACGTCCGCACCCGTGGTCACGGAAACGGCGCCCGTCCGACCGGATGGCGGCAAAAATCTGCCGGCAGCGGCGCCATTGCCGCCCTCATTTGCCGGACAGCCGGTTGAAGCGACGCATGTGGCGAATGGCTCCGCGCCGCCCGCCATGGCTGCGCCTGCGGCATCGGACGAACAGGCTGAAGGCCCCGTACCCGCCGCGCACCCTCAGGGCGCCCCGGTGAAGTCGGAGGCACTTGCCTTGCTCCAGATGGTGCGCGATCAGGTTGCTGCCCGCCAGCCGGGCACGCCCGTCCGCGCTGGAGAAGCGTTGGCCGCCCGCGCCAGGACTGGCCGGTCTGCTGCACCGGTCGAGACCAGCCCGGCCAATGCCGTCCAATCAAATCCGGTCGATGCCGCCCCCCAGATGCCGGTCGTCCAGCCCACCGCTGCGCCCTCCGTCCAGCCGCCGGTTGCGGCTGCGCCGGCCGATTTGTCCGCCAGCCTTGGCGCGCAGGTCGTAGACATGGGCGTTTCCGGCCAGTGGATTGATGGCCTCGCCCGCGAGATTGCGGGGCTGTCCGCAAATGGCGCGCAGGGCCGGTTCCAGATCAACGCCGACCAACTTGGGCCCGTGCAGGTCGATATCCGGCAGGGCAGCGATGGCGCGACGGTCAGCCTGACCGTCGCGAGCGAAGCCGCCGAAATGGCACTGCGCCAGGACAGCGACCGGCTGCGCCTCGACGCGGGTCTTTCGGCCGTGCGCATCGCCGAGGTGAAGATCGATCGCATGCCGCATGTGGCGGAAGCCGCCAGGTCGGACGGCGCCAACCAACAGCAATCGCCCCAGCAACAGGGATCCCAGGGCGCCAATGGCTGGGCGAACAACAGCCAGAATATGGCGCAATCGCAGGGTCAGGCGCAGGGTCAGGGCCGCTGGCGCGCCCAGGAAAATAACGCGCTCGCCCCTAAAAATTCCGGCGATCCGGCCGTTCTTAACCATGACGAGCTGCGCCGCGCCGGCAATTCCGCCGCCCGCGCGCGCTATGCCTGACGACAGGGTTTACGGGGATTTTGACCGATGAGTGACGAGGCCAAGCCGAAGAAGAAAAAGGGCGGGCGGATGAAGCTGATCCTGCTCATCGCCATCGCCATGGTGGTTGGTGGCGCGGGGGCGGCAGGCGGTCTTTATGCCGCCGGTTTCTTCAGCCCTAAGGAAGAAGGTCCGAAGGAGGACCTGAACAAGCCCGTGCTCGTGCTGGCGGGCGAAAGCGCCGAGGACGTGGCGAAGGCCCATGGCTATGCCGGCGGCGGCGGCGGTGGTGAAGGCGGCGGGCATGAGGGCGGCGGTGGCGGCGGACATGCCGTGCCGGGCGCCCATATTCCCGCCAAGGGCATCGACCTGCCCAGCCCGGCGAATCCTGCCGCCTATCAGGCGACCTATTTCCAGCTTCAGACGCCCTTCACCTCCAACATGTCGGATACGGACGCCTTCGCCCAGATTTCCATCGCGGTATCGACCTATTACGACATTCGCGTCGTCGATGCGATCAAGGCCCATGAGATGGCGATTCGCAGCCAGGTTCTGATGATGCTGGCCGAGCAGCCGGTGGAGGCGTTGTCGACGCCGGAGGGCAAAAGGGCGCTCCAGGCGAAGATCAAGACCGTCATTAACGACATTCTGAAGCAAAAGACGGGCTATGGCGGCGTCGATAACGTTTATTTTACCAATTTCGTTATTCAATAGGGCTGCCTGAACGTGCGGGAAGTCCCCCGCCCGGGACGGCTGGGGACTGAAATGACCGATGTTCAAGCCTATGCCTTCGGGCAGGCGGAATCTCAGGCGCCGCTGATGCTGTCAGGGCTGGACCGGCTGGGCGAAAAGCTCGGCCGGCGTTTGCGCGCCCTCATCGAGCCGATCGCCGGGGTTCGCCCGCATGTCGCCGCGCATGATGCGCGCGCGCTGGAATTCGGCGCCTGGGCGCATGAAGTGCCTGGTTCCTCCAGCATCGGGGTCTATCGCCTGTCGCCGCTCAAGGGGCAGGTGCTGCTGCGGCTCGATGCGGCGATGATCTCGACGCTGGTCGACTGTTTCTATGGCGGGATCGGCAATCGGGCATTGCCGCCGCGCGGGGAGTTCACGCCGACCGAAGATCGCCTGATCACGCGCATTTCCGATGCGTTCATGGCCCGGTTGGTCGAATGCTGGAGCGACATGCTGACAATAGAGGCGGGTCTGATCGTCCGGGAAACCGGCATCGGCTTTGCCGCCGCCGCCCAGCCGGGCGAGCAGATGGTGCTGCAGCGCTTCCTCATCAGCGTCAGCCGCGACGCCGAATGGCCGATCGACCTGCTGTTCCCGCTGTCCGCGCTGCGCGCCGTTGAACCGTTGATGGGCAACCGCGTCCCGGTCGATGATGAACGCGCCGACCCGGTGTGGCAGGCCCGCATGGCCCAGCGCATGCGCGACATCCGCCTGCCCGCGCGCACGGTGCTGGCGCGCCCTGACCTGTCCCTGGCCGATTTGATGCGGCTCAAGGCCGGCGACATCATTCCCGTCACCATCAACCGCAGCCTGCCGCTGATCGTGGGCGACCGCATCGTCGCCCATGGCTCGATCGGCGAACAGGATGGCCGCGCCGCATTCCAGATCGAAAAGCTTGCACAGGAAACCGGACAATGAGCGATATGAGCGAAGCCCCCCGCCTAGACAATGTGGGCGAGGACAGCATTTCCCGCATGGTGAACAACCGCCAGTTCCGGTTGCTGGCCGATATTCCCGTCCGCATGTCGGTGGAGGTCGGATCGACCTCGCTCCGGCTGGCGGAGGTCATGGACCTCAGCGAAGGCAGCGTCGTGGAACTCGACCGCCAGGCCGACGACCTGCTCGACATCATGGTCAACGGCGCGCTGATCGCCAAGGGGGAGGTGGTGACGGTGAACGGGCGCTACGGCATCCGCATCGTCGAAATCGCGGCCGCCGAAAGCCGGCTTGCGGGCGTGGAACGGCGCGGCTGAAACGCGGGCGGCTGATTTACCGCTTGCCTTGCGCGCCAATCTTTCGGAACGGATGACGAATTAACCATCTTCGCGGAAAGCCCTCATGATCTGGTATTTCGTCAAGCTGCTGATCTTATTGCCTCTGGTCGGGGGCATGGCCTTCGGCGCGCTCTGGCTGTGGCGCAAATATCAGCCCGGCATGATGGTCGGGCAGAATGATCGATCGCTCAAGCTGCTGGAAGCGTTGCCGATGGGCACGTTCGGCAAGCTCGCCGTCGTGGAGTTCGAGGGGAAGAAGATCCTGCTGTCCGTCACGCGCGGGCGGATCGAGAAGATCGCGGAAGGCGACCCCTATCGTGCCGGGCGCTGACAGCCTGTCCACCGTCATTCCCGCGACCCGAAGGACGGCGACGGCCCATGCGGGAACGATGAAATGGGCGTTGGCCGCGCTGCTGCTTGCGGCCCTGTTCATCGCCATTCCCGCTTTCGCGCAGGCCGCGCCTGCCGCCCCGGCCCCGGTGAACAATGGCGGCGCGCTGAGCCGCGCCATGGGGCAGATCAGCGGCGACGGGCGTTCGCTCTCGCTGTCGCTGCAGATCCTGATCCTGATGAGCCTGCTGACGGTGCTGCCGTCGCTGATCCTCATGATGACCAGCTTCACCCGCATCATCATCGTCCTGTCGCTGCTGCGCCAGGCGCTGGGATTGCAGCAGACGCCGCCCAATCAGGTGCTGGTGGGTCTGTCGCTGTTCCTTTCCCTCTTCGTGATGCGGCCCGCTATCGACCAGATCAACGCCCAGGCCTTCGACCCCTATGGCAAGGGGCAGATTTCGATCGAGGAGGCCGTGGGCCGTTCGGGCAAGGTGCTGCATGGCTTCATGACCAAGCAGACGCGCGAGACCGACCTCAAGCTCTTTTCCAACCTGGCGGAGGCGCCCGCCTTCCGCTCGGCCGCCGACATTCCCTTCTCCATCCTGCTGCCCGCCTTTGTGACGTCGGAACTGAAGACCGCGTTCCAGATCGGCTTCATGATCTTCCTGCCCTTCCTGATCATCGACCTTGTGGTCGCGTCGACGCTGATGGCGCTCGGCATGATGATGTTGTCCCCCACGATTATCTCCATGCCCTTCAAGCTGCTGCTGTTCGTGCTGGTCGACGGTTGGGCGCTGACGATGGGGTCGCTGGCCGGCTCCTTCGCGACATAGGGCCAAGGGGATGGAAAACGCCGATTTCTTCATGGGGCTGGCGCAGCAGGCGCTGTGGATCACGGCGCTGGCGGCGGCGCCGATCCTGATCCCGGCCCTCATCGCGGGCGTCGTCATCGGCATGGTGCAGGCGGCGACCTCCATCAACGAACAGACGCTGGCCTTCATCCCGAAGATTATCGTCGTCGGCGCCATGCTGGTGCTGTTCGGCGGTTCCATCATGGTGCTGATCGCCGATTTCACGCGCGAGATTTTCGAGCGCATTCCGGACCTGCTCCAATGATCGCGCCGGGCTTCGCCAATGTCGAAGTCCAGCTGTGGATCTGGCTCATCGCCATGATCCGCCCCGGTGCCGCGTTCATCGCCGCCCCGGTATTCGGCGCGCCCGCCGTGCCGTTGCAACTGCGCCTGATCCTGTCGCTGGCACTGGGCATGGCGGCGCTCAACAGCGTGCATATCCAGCTTCCCGCCGACGGCGTCGCCAGCTTCCAGGGCGTGATGATGGTCGCGGGCGAGGTGCTTGCCGGACTTGCCATCGGCTTTGCGGTGCAGATCGGCTATGCCGCCGCGCTGGTCGCGGGCGAAGCCATCGGCAACACCATGGGCCTCAATTTCGCGGCGATGGTCGATCCGTCCTCCGGCCAGGCGACTCAGGCGGTGGGCCAGTTCCTCTCCATCCTCTCGACCTTCCTGCTGCTTGCCATGGACGGGCATCTGATGCTGGTGAGCTTCGTCGTGCAAAGCTATCAGGCGCTGCCGCCGGGCGGCGCGATGCTCAGCAACGATGCTGTCTGGCACCTGATCGAATTCGGCGGCGCGCTGCTGGGCGCGGGCGTCACCATCGCCCTGCCGGTCGGGTTCGCGCTGGTGCTGGTGCAGATCGTCATGGGCATGCTGGCCCGCACCGCGCCTGCGCTCAACCTGTTCGCGGTCGGCATGCCGGTGGCGTTGATGACGGGACTCATCCTGCTTGCCGTCACCGCGCCGATCATGGGCGAGGGGATCACCGCCGCGCTCAAGGCCGGGCTGGAGCAGGCCCAGATGATCGCGGAAGGGCGCTGACCATGGCCGAGAGCAATGGCGGCGGCGAAAAGACCGAAAGGCCGACAGCCAAGAAGCTGAAGGACGCGGCGAAGAATGGCGACATTCTCCAGTCCCGCGATCTCGCCACCGCATTGGTGGTGATGGCGGGCATCGGCTGGATGGCGGTCACCGGGCCTTCGATAGTCGAATCCCTGTCCGATATGCTGATAGAGGCGCTGCGTTTCCGGCGCGAGGACATCGTCAATTTCGCTCCGGCCGACCGGGGTTTCGCCTTGCTCTCCGGCATTGCCCTGCCGGTCGCGGGGATATTGCTGGCGACCTTGCTCGCGGCCGTTGCGGGGCCGGCCCTGCTCGGCTCGCTCGGGTTTCGCCCCGGCGCCTTCGCGCCCAAGGCGTCGAAACTCAATCCCGCGGCCGGCCTCAAGCGCATGTTCGGGCTCCAGGGGCTGATCGAACTCGTCAAATCCGTTGCCAAGGTCGCGTTGCTGGGCGCCATCGGCGTCTGGATGATCTGGGACCGGCTGACGGAGATCGTGGGGCTGGGCAGGGCGGGGCTGGCGCCCGCCATGGCGGATCTCGGCAACATGTTCATCCTGACCTGCCTGGTCATGGCGGGCGGCCTGTTCCTGATAGCGGGCATCGACGTCCCCGCCCAGTTGATGCAGCGGTCCAGGCGGCTTTCGATGACCAAGCAGGAAATCAAGGACGAGCACAAGGAGAGCGAAGGTTCGCCTGAACTGAAGGGGCATATCCGCCGCAAGCAATATGAGGTGCTGAGCGGTTCGACCCGCAAGGCCGTGGCGGAGGCGAGCGTCATCGTCACGAACCCCACCCATTTCGCCGTTGCCCTGCGCTACAAGCCCGGGCAGGACGCCGCGCCGGTCGTGGTGGCGCGCGGCTGCGACGCGATAGCCGCGGCGATCCGCGAGCTGGCGGACCAGAATGGCGTCACGGTGCTGCAATATCCCGAACTGGCGCGCGCCATCTACTTCACCTCGCGCGCGGGGCAGGTCGTCAATGAGGGACTGTACATGGCGGTCGCGACCGTGCTCGCCTTCGTCTTCCGGGTCGAGAATCGGATGGCTAGCGAGATGGATCGTCCCTTCATCACCGTGCCGGACGATCTGCGTTTTGATGCGGATGGCAAAAAATCTTCTTGATAATCATGTGCTTGATGAAAACCGGTCGTCCTTAACTTAAGTTTAGGACTTAATATCCGTATAATATTCATGGGGACGCATTAAGATGGTGCGTCATGAACGACTATATTTCGCGGACAGAATTGTCGGTAGATCGCGGCGCGGCCCGCGCACCCTCTGCCGTGTCCGCGATCCAGCCGGTTTCGTCCTCCGCTGCCACGCAGCAGGGTGGACAATCCCCCAGGCGGGCCATGCCCGAGGATCAGCCAGCCGCCGAGGAAAGCATCGCCAGCAGCGCCGAATATGCCAAGGTGCATGCCCGCATAGCCGACATATTGGGTGATCTGCGCAGCCAGGGCGGCACCGCGACGGTCCAGGGCGCGGCCGATGAGATACAGTCGATGTTGCCGGCGCCGCAGGTGCTGGTTCCCCTGCCTCCCGCTTCGAAGGAAGCGGTGGAAAGCACCATCCGCATCGCCAAGCGCATCGCGGAGCAGGCCGCCTATGCCCATGCGGCGCAGGCCAATGTCCGCCGAGGCGCGGTAGACCAGATCCTTTCGCCGGGCACCTGAACAGGGCGCCTGCGAGAGCGCGAAAATCATTCCTAAAGGTCTTCGCGCTACGGCCGTTCTCTCTTCTGAAAGGACGGCCCAATGACTTCGGTGAGCAGCAGCATCTTGACGGCGCTAGGCGCGGGATCGGGCATCGACACCGCGTCGCTCGTCTCCAGCCTGGTAAGCGCCACCAAGGAACCGCGCCAGCAGGCCATCACCAGCCGCCAGACGTTGAATACCGCACGGATTTCTGCCCTGGCATCGGCGTCCAGCTCGCTCGATACCTTTGCCGACGCGATGAACAGCCTGCTGTCGGGCACCAGCTATTCGGGGACGCCCGCTTCCAACGACCCCAGCATCGCAGCGGTCAGCGCGCTGCCCGGCGGCACGCCGAGCGGCCTTCCCGCCCAGCTTGAGGTGCGCAACCTGGCGACCAGCCGGACCCTGGTGTCTGCGGTCAACACCAACAGCGACGCGGCGAGCGGCGCTGCGGCGACCGTCGGCACCGGCACGCTGATGCTGCAAGTGGGTTCGGGCGCTGCCGTTCCCATCACCATCACCTCGTCCAACAACAGCTATGCCGGCCTGGCCGCCGCCATCAACGCGTCGGGCACCGGGGTCACCGCCTCCGTCATCACCGATTCGCAGGGAACGCGCCTGATGATGAAGGGGCCGACCGGCGCGGCCAATGAAATCTCGCTGACGGTTTCCTCCTCCACGCCCGACGCCAGTGGTGCGTCGCTGGACCAGTTCGCCTGGACCAAGACCAGCCTGCCCGCCGGCAGCACCATGGCCAGCGCCGCCGATCCGGGCGACGCTGTGATCCTGCTCGACGGCGTGGAGCAGCATTATGCCAGCAACACCATCGACAGCGCGATCCCCTATCTGCGCATCGACCTCAACAAGGCGGCGCCGGGGACCAGCGTCACGCTCGCCACGACCGAGCCGACCACGTCGATGCGCGACCTGATGGTCGAATTCGTCGATGCCTACAACACGTTGATGAAGGCGCTGAACACGGCGACCTCCACCGGTACCGACTCGTCCAATGCGGGCGTGCTGAACGGGGAATCATCGATCCGCGACATGAAGCGGCAGCTGTCGCAGATGGTGTCGACCGCGCTCAGCAGCACGGGCACCTACAGGACGCTGAACGACCTGGGCGTCAGCACCAATCGCGACGGCACGCTCTCGCTGGACACCAAGGCGCTGGACCAGGCGATCGCCGCGGATCCGAAGGCGATCACGCAATTGTTGAACCCGTCGGTCAAGACAGCCACGAATGTCGGCATTGCCGGGCTGATGGACAGCGTGCGCGACAACATCAAGAAGGATGGCGGGCCGCTCGCCACCACGCAGGACAAATATGAGCAGCTGGCGAAGGAACTGACGGATCAGCTCGACAAGCTCGATACCCAGATGACCAACTATCAGGACCAGCTCACCAAGGTCTATTCGGCCATGGAGACGCGCCTGTCGGCACTGAAGGCGACGCAGAGCTATCTCCAGCAGCAGGTCGCTCTCTGGACCAAGAACGACAACTGATTTCCAGGCGGTCGGACCGATCGCTGACTGAGAAATCGCGGAAAATGAATATCAAAGGGGTCGGAATATCATGTTCTACAATCATGGCGGGTTCGGCGGCACGGCAGCGGCGCGGCGCTATGCGGCGGTCCATTCGGGCAGCCGGATCGAGGGAGCGACGCCGCACGCGTTGGTCAAGGTGCTGTTCGACGAGCTGCTGCTGGCGCTGGACGCCGCCGCGCTGGCGGAACGCAATGGCGACCGGCTCAAGGTTTCCGACAAGCAGGCCCGCGCCATGTCGATCCTGTTCGCGCTGGAATCGAGCCTTGATTTCGACAGGGGCGGAGACATCGCCACCGGCCTTGCCCAGATCTACCGCGAGGCCCGGCGCTTGCTGCTCGTCGGCGCCAAGGAACATGATGCCGCGCCGGTCGAGCAGGCCCGCCTGATGGTCGGCGAGATCGCGGAGGCGTGGGACCAGATCGGCTGAAGACAGGGGCATCCTGCGGGGTTGCGCCATCAAAGGTGCGCCTGTATAGGCAGCGCTCGCAAAGGGCGGCCCGGCGGGGGCCGCCTTTTTGCGTTTCGGACTTTGTTTGCATCAGCCCAGAAAGGGAAGGACCATGTCGATTACGCCGCTCATGCCCGTTTACCCCCGGTGCGATGTACGCCCGGTCCGAGGCGAGGGCTGCTATCTGATCGGGGAGCGCGGCGAGCGTTATCTGGATTTCGCCAGCGGCATCGCGGTCAACCTGCTGGGTCATGGCCATCCCAGGCTGGTCAAGGCGATCGCGGATCAGGCTGCGACGCTGATGCACACGTCGAACCTCTACGGCATGCCGCTGGGCGAGAAGTTCGCGCAGCGCCTGGTCGACACGACCTTTGCCGACACGGTGTTCTTCACCAATTCGGGTGCGGAAGCGGTGGAGTGCGCGATCAAGACCGCGCGCCGCTATCATTATGTCAATGGCCAGGCGCACCGGCACAAGATCATCAGCTTCGACAACGCCTTCCACGGGCGGACGCTGGGGACGATTTCCGCCACCAGCCAGCCCAAGATGCGTGACGGCTTCGAACCGCTGCTGCCCGGCTTCACCGTGGTGCCCTTCAACGATCTGGCGGCTGCGACGGCCGCCGTCGACGACGACACCGCCGGTTTCCTGGTGGAAACGGTGCAGGGCGAAGGCGGCGTAACCCCGGCGACGCAGGAATTCCTCTCCGGCCTGCGCAAGCTGTGCGACGAGCAGGGGCTGCTGCTGATCCTGGATGAAGTGCAGTGCGGCTATGCCCGCACCGGCACGTTCTTCGCCCATGAACAATATGGCGTGGTCCCCGACATCATGGCGGTGGCCAAGGGCATTGGCGCGGGCTTCCCGCTGGGCGCCTGCCTCGCGACGGAGGAAGCGGCCAAGGGCATGGTGTTCGGCACCCATGGCTCCACCTATGGCGGCAATCCGCTGGCCATGGCGGTGGGCATGGCCGTGCTGGACGAGGTGCTGGGCGAGGGTTTCCTCGACCATGTGCAGGCCATGGGCGCGCGCCTGCGTTCCGCGCTGGAGCAGCTCATCCCCAATCATGACATGTTCGAGGATGTGCGCGGCCTGGGCCTGATGCTGGGCGTCAAGCTGAAGGATGATTTCGACGCCCGCGCCTTCGTGGCGCATCTGCGCGATGATCACGGCCTGCTGACCGTTTCGGCGGGGCAGAATGTGGTGCGCATCCTGCCGCCGCTGGTGATCGAGGAAAGCCATGTCGCGGAATGCGTCGAACGGCTTTCGGCCGGTGCGCGGAGCTTTGCGGAGGCTGAGGCCTGACATTCCTGCCGTTCGTGCCGCGTGGGTAGTGGGCGACGTCGAAGACCTGTATCGAAACATCCACCCTTCGATACGTGAACGCGACATGCTCGACGGGCTGCCCGGGACGAACGGCGATTTGAAGGAAGACCTTCAATGACCAGACATTTCCTGAATCTGAGTGACGCGGGCGGCGATGCGATCGCCGCGATGATCGCCGACGCCATCGATCGGAAGGCGGCGCGCGCGAGCTGGCCCAAGGGCAGGGCCGATGCGGATGCGCCGCTCGCCGGCCATACGCTGGCGATGATCTTCGAGAAGAATTCCACCCGGACCCGCGTGTCGTTCGACATGGCTATCCGCCAACTTGGCGGCACGTCGCTGATCCTCGACGGCGCGACCAGCCAGCTTGGCCGCGGGGAGACCATCGCCGACACCGCCCGCGTGCTGAGCCGCATGTGCGACGCCATCATGATTCGGACGGACGATCATGCCAAGATCGAGGAAATGGCCCATCATGCCAGCGTTCCGGTGATCAACGGCCTAACCGACCTGTCGCACCCGTGCCAGATCGTCGCCGACCTGCTGACCGTGGTGGAGCATGGCGTGGCGTTGCCCGGCAGCCAGTGGGCATGGCTGGGCGACGGCAACAATGTGCTCCATTCCATCGTCGAGGCGGCGGGCCTCATGAAGTTCGGCGTGCGTATCGCCGTGCCGGAGGGCTATGATCCCGACCCATCCTTCGAAGCCGAGGCGCAGGCCTGTGGCGCTGACATCCTGCGCACCCGCGATCCGCAGGCGGCGGTCGCGGGCGCGGACATCGTCGTCACGGACACCTGGATTTCCATGGGGCAGGCCCATGCCGAGGAGAAGCTGAGGGCGATGATGCCCTATCAGGTGACGCCCGAACTGATGGCGCTGGCCCGGCCGACGGCGAAATTCCTCCACTGCCTGCCCGCCCATCGCGGCGAGGAAGTGGTGGAAGCGGTGATCGACGGCCCGCAGTCGTTGATCTGGGACGAGGCGGAAAACCGCATCCATGCGCAGAAGTCGGTGCTGCTCTGGGCGCTGGGGCGACTTGGATGAGCTGTTGTTTGGCCATTGGCCGCCGCTAAGCGGGCCGTGCTCCTGCCTGCGCAGGAGCATGTTGTGCTTCAAGGAGGGGGCTGCCCCACCCAATCCAAGCCCATTTGCAAGCTCGACGATCGCCCCCTATCTAATCGCCTTTGCATGATCGGCGCGTCCTGGCGCGCTGTACGGAGCCTGACTTGACCTCTTCCGCCACACTCGACCAGGCCCTTGGCTTCACCATCCCTTCGCGCCATGCGCGCGGGCGGATCGTGCGGCTGGGGCCGGTCCTCGACGATGTCCTTGCCGCCCATGCCTATCCGCCGCAGATCGAGCGGCTGCTTGCCTCCGCGCTGGTGCTGGCGGTGCTGCTGGGTTCGACGCTCAAGGATGCGGGTGGGCAGCTCACGCTTCAGGCGCAGACCGAAAATGGCGTCGTCAGCCTGCTGGTGGCCGACTACAAGGCGGGCGAGGTGCGCGGCTATGCCAAGTTCGACGCCGACCGGCTTGCCGAACTTGGCCCCGATCCGACGCTGTTCGGCCTGTTCGGCAAGGGCTATCTGGCCATCACCTTCGACCAGGCTGTGACTGGCGAGCGCTATCAGGGGATCGTCCCCCTGGACGGCGAATCGCTGGCCGACGCGGCGGAACATTATTTCTTCCAGTCCGAACAGATCCCCAGCATCGTCCAGATCGCCACCCGCCATGATGCGGGGGAGGGGTGTCTGGCCGCCGGCCTGCTGCTGCAGCACTTGCCCGAGGGGGAGGTTGGGCGGGAACGGCTGCATGTCCGCCATGACCATCCCGAATGGGAACATGTCCAGGCGCTGGCCCATACCCTCAAGGATGCGGAGCTGACCGACACCGCGTTGCCGCTGTCGGACATCGTCTGGCGGCTGTTCCATGAAGAGGAGGAGGTGCGCGTCACCGATCCCACGGCGCTCAGCAAGGGGTGCCGTTGCGACCTGGAGCATATCCGCAGCGTCATCGGCCGCTTTCCCGCGGCGGAGCGGGCAGACATGGCGGATGACCAGGGCATTATCGGCGTCGACTGCGCCTTTTGCTCGCGCCTCTTCCCGGTCGCGCTTTCGAGCTTCCCGGAGGCCGGCTTTCCAGACCAGCTTCCCGGATGAATGAGTGGCCCTTCCGGATATTGCTATGAAATTGCCGCAATTGACGGGCAAGGCTGATTCAGTTCAGCAACGGTCGACAGGGGGATCGGAATGACGGCGAAGCTGCGCGCCCTTGGCGCGGCGATGGTGATGATGATGACGATCTCCGGCGCCCAGTCGGCGGCACCCGTGTCGCGCCTGCCCAAGGGGCTGGAGACGGGCGAATGGGAATTGCGCGAACGGGGCGAGGATGGCCCGGCGCGCAGGCTCTGCATATCCAGCCTCAACCAGCTTCTGCAAAGCCGTCATGCGGGCCATGCCTGCAAGAGCTTCACCGTCAGCGATGCCGCCAGGCGGATGGTCGTCACTTATGAATGCGGCGCGGCGGGCAATGGGCGAACGGACCTGCGCATCGAAACCTCCCGACTGGTGCAGATCCAGTCGCAGGGCATCGCCGATGGCGCGCCCTTTGCCTTTGCGCTGGAAGGCCGCTGGCTTGGGGCCTGCCATTAGGCCGGATCGGCTTCAGCCCTGACGGCCTGCAAATGGCGGCTTTCCGTGCTTCCGGTGCTCACCTACTGGAAGTACGCAGCGCGCCGGGTCACGAAAAACCACCATTTTCGGCTCGTCATCATCTGAATGTCGATCCGGCCTAGCGAAAAGCGCTCCGGACGTGACCGGCTTGCGCTGATGCGTCGGGAGGCGTAGCGCGGCGCTCATGGTTGCCCATAATGGAAAATTCGCTGTCGTCCTGCTGTCGGGCGGGCTCGACTCCATGGTGGCGGGCGGGCTGGCGCGCGAGGCCGGCTATCGCCTGTTCGCCCTTTCGATCGATTATAACCAGCGTCACCGGCTGGAATTGCAGGCGGCCGCGCGCGTCGCATCGGCGCTGAACGCCATTTCGCATATCGTGCTGCCGCTGGACCTGACCGCCTTTGGCGGGTCCGCGCTGACCGCCGACATCGCTGTGCCGAAGGGCGGCGTCGGCGAGGGAATCCCGGTGACCTATGTGCCGGCGCGCAACACCATATTCCTCTCGCTGACCCTGGGGCTGGCCGAGGTGGTGGGCGCGAACGACGTGTTCATCGGCGTCAATGCGCTCGACTATTCGGGCTATCCCGATTGCCGGCCGGAGTTCATCGACGCCTTTCAGAAGATGGCCGCGCTGGCCACCAAGGCGGGGGTGGAGGGGCATCCGATCCGGATCAATGCCCCGCTTCAGCATATGAGCAAGGCCGACATCGTGCGCGAAGCCGACCGGCTGGGGCTGGATGCAGGGTTGAGCTGGTCCTGCTATGATCCGACGCCGGACGGCAGCCATTGCGGCCTGTGCGACAGCTGCCGCCTGCGGTCCAAGGGTTTCGTGGAGGCTGGCCTGCCCGATCCCACCATCTATGCGAAGAAGCCCTGACGCCATGAGCTACGCCGTCAAGGAGATGTTCCTGACCCTTCAGGGGGAAGGGGTCCATGCCGGGCGCCGGGCCGTCTTCCTGCGTTTTGCCGGCTGCAACCTCTGGACCGGGCGGGAGCAGGACAGGGAAACCGCGATCTGCCGCTTTTGCGACACGGATTTCGTCGGGACAGACGGCGATGGTGGCGGCAAGTTCGCCGATGCGGACGGTCTGGCCGCCGCCGCACTGGCCTTCTGGGGCGAGGGGCGGGAGGGGCGCTATATCGTTCTTACCGGCGGAGAGCCGATGCTCCAGATCGATGACGCGCTGGTCGATGCGCTCCATGCCCGCGGCTTTGCCATCGCGATCGAGAGCAACGGCACCTTGCCCGCGCATCCGGGGCTTGACTGGGTCTGCATCAGCCCCAAGGCAGGCAGCGAAGTGGTGCAGCGCAGCGGCAATGAGCTGAAGCTGGTCTGGCCGCAGCCCGGGCAGGGGCACAGCCTGGCCGATGTCGAGGATATGGAGCGCTGGGCCTTCGATCATTGGCTCGTGCAGCCGCTCGACGATCCGAAGGCAGCGGAAAACGCGCAGGCAGCGGTGGACCTGGTGATGGGACGGCCGCGCTGGCGGCTCAGCCTCCAGTCGCATAAATATCTGGGATTGCGCTGACGGCTGACGGTCGTGGGGCGGGACGGCGGCCCCGCGCCCGGCCCTCTCCCCCGGAAGGGAGAAGATCACGGATCCGTTATCGGGCGCCCATCCTTATGGCTGGACCCCGATCTTCTGGTTCCATGCAAGCTGGCAGGCCGGCAGCATCTTGCCCTTCTTCCAGCATTTGGGGTCGAAGGATGGCAGGGTCAGCGAATAGCCGCGGCCCGGATCGCCGTAAAATTGCTCGCCTGCCAGGATCAGCGACTTCTTGATCGACCCCAATCCGTTGCGCGCCACCTCGTTCAGCGTACCGCGCTGGGCGAAGATCGCCTTTCGTCCGACCAGCCCCGCCGCCTGGCAGAAGCCGCGCTGCGCCTGCACCGTGGAATAGCCCGAATAGATGCGCGTGCCATATTGGTCCGACGCCATCTGGCCGGCCTTGCCCTTGCCGACCGTGCGCTGGAAATAGCCGAGCAGAGTCGCCTGCGCTGCGTCCAACTCGGCGTCATGATGGGCGATCATGGCATTATAGTTGCTGATCGACAGCAGCGTCGGCTCGAACTGGCATTGCAGCGCCGCGACGTTCAGTGCCGCGCGCAGGTTCCATACCAGGCCCGCCTTGACCTCCGCAGGCGTCGCGCCCGGCAGGCCGAGGGCGGTCGTGGCTTCGGCATCGGTCAGGGGCGGGCTCGAGAAATCGGGCGGCGACCAGAAGAATTGCGCGCTCGCCGGCTGCGTCACCAGCACTGCTCCGGTCATGGCCAACAGCAGGGCGGCCGTGCGCCCAAAGGATCGGTACCCCATGGAACGACCCACATCACGCAATGTCATCGAAATCCCTCTTTGAAACGAGCGCTGCAAACTATCCCCCGCTCGTCTGTATCATGCCTGAACGCGTGCGCCAGCCTATTGATCCGACAGCACTTCGGTATCGGCCGCCGGCTTGGCCTCGCTTTCATTCGCCGCCGCCGCCGGAGCGGCCGCATTGTCGCTGCGGTTGGCGGGAAGCGCCGTGGCCGCGCCCTCGCTCTGCACGCCGTCCAGATCCGTCATGGCGTCGGTCGTGGTGCCGTCCACCACTTCCAGATTGTTCATGGGGACGGCGGTGCTGCTTTCCTTCTTGCTGCCGCATCCGGCCAGCATCATGCATCCGGCCGAAATGAATATTGCCATTGTCGTCTTGACGTCAGGACGCATCCGGGTCTCCTAAAGCGTGCGGCATGCCCGGCAGCCCCCCACCTGGCGAAGGCCGCGACCCTAGCGGCCCGTTTCACATTGCTCAACCCCTGCTTCGTCGGCGGCCGGGCACCGGCGCAGGCGGCTGATAAAGGCAGGAAAATGCCGGGCGAGCGCCGAGTCCAGCTCTGCCATCGGGACTTGGATGCCCAGCGCGGCCATGCTGGTCACGGGATATTCGGCCAGGCCGCACGGCACGATGCCTCCGAAATGGGACAGGTCGGGGTCGACATTGATCGAAAAACCATGAAGCGTGACCCAACGCCGCACCCGGATGCCCAGCGCGCCGATCTTCGCCTCCCGCCCCTGGGTGTCGTCGGTCCAGATCCCGATCCGCCCCTCCGCCCGCCGCGCCGCAATGCCGAAATCGCCCAGCGCGTCGATCATCCATCCCTCCAGATGATGGACGAAATTCCGCACGTCCCTGCCTCTTTCCCGCAGGTCGATGTTGAGATAGCCGATCCGCTGGCCCGGCCCATGATAGGTATAGCGGCCGCCGCGTCCCGCATCGTGCACCGGAAAGCGCGGGTCGAGCAGTTCGGCAGGATCGGCGCTGGTCCCGGCCGTATAAAGAGGTGGATGTTCGAGCAGCCAGACCCGCTCGGCGGCCTGCCCTTCGAAGATCGCGGCCGCCCGCGCCTCCATCTCCGCGAGAGCCTGGGGGTAATCGACCGGCGTATGTTCGACGCGCCATTCCACGTTCTGGATGGCGGAAGCCTGTTCGGCCGGGGATTGCGGGGAAGGGGATTGCCGGGACATGGCGTTTCCTTGACTTGGGCAGAGCGAGCGATCAAGTCTCCTGCGCGATTTTCAGAGTATCGGACAGGGAACAGGGCTTAAGAGATATGGCGACAATGTCCATCGGCAAGGCGTGGGAGGAGGCGGTGGCCTTTGTCGCGCGCGAAAGCAGCCTGCTGTTTCCCGTCGCCCTGCTGTTCGTCGCGCTGCCGGGCCTCATCCTGCAGGAGATGACGCCGCCCGAACTCGCCAAATGGAACCTGGCGGAAAGCACCATGCCGCAGGTTCCGGGCAGCTTCTGGCTGGCGATGATGCTGGCGGTGATCATCATCTGGTTCGGATCGCTGACCCTCTTCGCGCTTGCCCTGCGGCCCGGCATCAGCGTGGGAGAGGCGCTGCGGCTGAGCTTTGCGCGCCTCCCGGTGTTGCTGGGCGTGGCGCTGGTGGTCGCCGGCTTCCTCGCGGGCGCGGTGATCGCCGCCACGCTGGTGGTGACGATCCTGTCGCTCATCGCCAAGCCTCTCGGCGCGGCGCTGGGGCTGCTGCTGGGCGCGGGCGTGGTGGCCGTGACCATCTTCGCGAGCGTGCGGCTGCTGTTGCTCAATCCCGTGGTGATCGACGGGACCGAAGGCGTCATGGCTTCGCTGCGCCATGGCTGGGCGCTGACCAAGGGGCATTTCTGGCGGCTGTTCGGCTTCATCGTGGCGCTGACGCTGCTGTCGGCCATCGTCGGCGGCGCGGCGCAGGCGGTGTTCGGCCTGGTCGGGACGCTGATCGGCGGTCCGACCGGCGGCCGTCTGATCGGCAGCGTGGCTGCCGCTGCGGTATCGACCGTGGTGCAGGTCTATATGCTGGTGATGCTGGCGCGGCTTTATCGTCAGGCGGTGGGCAACTGACCCAGCACCGGCACATGCGGTGCGGCGTCGAGGGACAAAAGCCCCGCCAGCCGCGGATCGGCGAAGGTCTCAACTTCACGCCGGTAGGGCACGAAACCGGCCTTGCGATAAAATCCCAGCGCCGCCGGGCTGTCGAGGGTACAGCTGTGCACCCAGAAGCGCGTGACCTCCCTGCGCCAGGCCAGCGCCTTGGCCTGCGCCATCAGCCACCGGCCCAGCCCCTTGCCGGTGAGTTCAGGGATCAGCCCGAAAAAGGCCAGTTCGCAGTCGGGCAGTGAACGAAAGTCCAGTTCCAGCAGCCCCACCTCCACGCCCCGCGGATCAGTGACGGCATAAACCTCGACCGCGGGATCATGGATGATCGTGCTCAGAGCCTCATCGTCCATCACCAGACGGGAGAACCAGAGCCACGGTTCGCCCACCCGCCGGAACAGCGCGCGATAGACTTCGGGCGCGGGCGCCTTCCACGGCACCAGCCGCAATGGGGCGGGCGGGATGGGGGCGGGTTTCGGCCGTTCCCGCATTTCCAGATGGGTGACGATCGTCGCGATCTGGTCGTCGGGAACCGGCGCCAGGCCCATGTTCAGCTCCAGCTTGCCATGGGCGGCAGGCTCATCAGGATCGCGTCGACATTGCCGCCGGTCTTGAGCCCGAACAGCGTGCCGCGGTCGTGCACCAGGTTGAATTCGGCATAGCGGCCGCGCCATTCGAGCATGCGGGCATAATCCTCCTGCGACCAGCTTTCATGCATGCGGCGGCGGACGATGGGGGGAAAGGCCTTCAGAAATGCCTCGCCAATGTCGCGCGTAAAGGCGAAGTTGGCGTCGAAATCGCCCTCCAGATGGTCGTAGAAGATCCCGCCGACGCCGCGATGCACGCCGCGATGGGGGATGAAGAAATAATCGTCGGCCCACGCCTTGAACCGGGGATAATAATCCGCGTCATGCGCGTCGCAGGCGGCCTTAAGCACTTCATGGAAAAATGCCGTGTCCTCCTCCCGCGGCAGGGGAGGGTTGAGGTCCGCGCCGCCGCCGAACCAGCTTTTGGATGTCCTCAGATAGCGCGTGTTCATGTGCACGGCCGGGACATGGGGGTTGGCCATGTGCGCCACCAGGCTGATGCCGGTGGCGAAAAAGTGCGGATCTTCGCTCGCGCCATGGATCGTCTTCGCGAATTCGGGCGAGAAGGCGCCCCCTACGGTCGAGACGTTGACGCCCACCTTCTCGAACACCTTGCCCTTCATGACGCCGCGCACGCCGCCGCCGCCTTCTCCCGGCGCCAGGCCCGGTGCCTCGCGATCCCAGGCGACATAGTCGAAGCGGGCGTCGGATCCCGCCTCCCGCTCGATCGCCTCGAATTCGGCGCAGATGCGGTTCCTCAGTGATTCGAACCAGTCGCGGGCGGATTGCTGTTGCGGGTCGAGCGCCAAGGTCATTTTCGGTAACTCTGTCATTGCGGGAAACTTCCAGTCTGGCGAAGGGCCTCGGCTACCGCGATGCCCGTGGAAACGGCGATGTTCAAGGACCGAAAGCCCGGCGCCATGGGGATGCGCACGCGCACATCGGCCAGATCGCGCACGCTATCGGGTACGCCCGCGCTCTCCGATCCCATCAGCAGAACGTCGCCGGCGCGAAATTCCACCTCCGGCAAGCGTTGCGAGGCGTGGCTGCTCATCAGCATCAGCCGGCGTCCTTCGGCCCTGCGCCGGGCATCGAAGGCATCGAAATTGGCATGCCTGGTGATATCGGCGGCCGCGCCATAGTCCATCGCCGCGCGCTTCAGCTTCGCATCGGAAAAGGCGAAACCCATCGGCATGATGATGTCCACCGGTACGGAAAAGCAGGCGGCAAGGCGCAGAATCGCGCCGACATTACCAGCGATTTCGGGTTGATAAAGGGCGATACGCATGCGCCGCGCCATAGAACAGTGCGGTTAATTCTCCTAGCCTGTCTAAAAGGCTTGGCAAATGGCGCATCCTACGGTTATCAGGCCTGCAAACCGCGCCAGGGGGAAAGGCGTGCCCATCTGCATGGGCGCTGCGGCTCTCCTGATAACATAGCCATAACGGGCAATGCGGCGGGGCCAGGGACGTTCTTGCAAGGGTTGAGGTGCATGGCGATCGTTGAACATTTGGAGAGTGAGGGGGCATCCGTCTCCGATGGAGGCGGCAGCGACGGTGTTCGTCGTCGCGATTTCATCAACATCGCTGCGGTGAGCTTTGCCGGGGTGGGTGCGGTCGCGGTGGTCATACCGCTGGTCGATCAGATGAACCCCAGCGCCGACGTGCTGGCGCTTGCTTCGACGGAGGTGGATCTTTCCGCGATCCAGCCGGGTCAGGCGATCAAGACCACCTTCCGGGCGCAGCCGCTGTTTGTCCGGCATCTGACCGAAAAGGAAATCGCGGAGGCCGACAAGGTTGATCCGTCCACCCTTCGCGATCCGCAGACGCTGGAGCAGCGCACGGTCGACGGCAAGAAGCAGTGGCTGATCACCATGGGTGTCTGCACCCATCTGGGCTGCGTGCCGCTGGGCGCGGGCGAGGGTGAGAATCGCGGCGAATTCGGCGGTTATTTCTGCCCCTGCCACGGCTCGTCCTACGACACGGCGGCCCGCATCCGTAAGGGACCCGCGCCTAAGAACCTGGAAGTACCGAAGTACAGCTTCACTTCCGACACTGCCATTCTCGTGGGCTGAGGGGGACTGTCATGAGCTTTCCATGGGCTGAACATTATACTCCCAAGCATCCCGCGATGCAGTGGATCGACGAGAAGCTGCCTTTGCCGCGCCTCGTCTACAATGCCGTGGGCGCCGGTTATCCGGTGCCGCGCAATCTCAACTATTTCTGGAACTTCGGCGTATTGGCCGGCCTCGCGCTGATGATCCAGATCGTCACCGGCGTGATCATGGCGATGCATTATGGCGCCAACACGCTGGTCGCCTTCAGCACGGTCGAGCAGACGATGCGCGACGTGAATGCCGGCTGGCTGATGCGCTATGCGCACGCCAACGGCGCCAGCTTCTTCTTCATCGTGGTCTATCTGCACATCTTCCGCGGCCTGTTCTTCGGTTCCTACAAGGCGCCGCGTGAAATGGTGTGGCTGCTTGGCCTTGTCATCTTCCTCCTCATGATGGCGACCGCCTTCATGGGCTATGTGCTTCCCTGGGGGCAGATGAGCTATTGGGGCGCGAAGGTGATCACTGGCCTGTTCGGCGCGATCCCTGTGGTGGGCGAACCGATCCAGACCTGGCTGTTGGGTGGCTTTGCCCCCGGCAATGCCTCGCTCAATCGCTTCTTCTCGCTGCACTTCCTGCTGCCCTTCGTGATCGCCGCCGTGGTGATCCTGCACATCTGGGCGCTGCACATTCCGGGTTCTTCGAACCCGACCGGCGTGGAAGTGAAGGGGCCGCAGGACACCGTGCCTTTCCACCCCTATTATACGGCAAAGGACGGTTTCGGAGCGGGCGTGTTCCTGATCCTCTTCGCGATCCTGCTGTTCTATGCGCCCAATTATCTGGGCCACCCCGATAACTATATCGAGGCGAACCCGCTTTCGACGCCCGCGCATATCGTGCCGGAATGGTATTTCTGGCCCTTCTACGCGATCCTGCGCGCCTTCACCGTGGACTTCTTCTTCGTGCCGGCAAAGCTGCTGGGCGTGCTGGCGATGTTCGCGTCGATCCTGCTGCTCTTCTTCCTGCCCTGGCTCGATACCTCGCCGGTGCGCTCGGGCAGCTATCGTCCGACGTTCAAGAAGTTCTTCTGGATCCTGATCATCGACGTGCTGATCCTGGGCTATTGCGGCGGTGCTCCGGCGGAAGAACCCTATGTGATGATCTCCCAGATTGCCGCGGCTTATTATTTCGCGCACTTCCTGATCATCCTGCCTTTGATCTCCCGCTTCGAAAAGCCGCTTCCGCTGCCTAATTCGATCACGGAGGCTGTTCTGGCGAAATATGGCAAGACCGACGGCGAACCCGCCGCGGTTCCGGCCGAATAAGGGGGTAGACGGAAAATGGTACGCATCGGCGCTTTTCTGGTCGGCCTCTTTTTCGCGGGCTGGCTGGTGATTTCCTTCCTGGTGGGCGCGGTCGCCTATGTCACCGAGCCGCCCGCCAAGACGGTGGAGCATGAGTTCCACCTCAATCCCAAGCATGTCGCCTTCTCGTTCGACGGGCCTTTCGGCAAGTTCGACCAGGCGCAGCTCCAGCGCGGGTTCCAGGTGTTCAAGGAGGTCTGCTCGGCCTGCCACAGCCTGAAATTCGTGGCTTTCCGTGATCTGGCGGGTATCGGTTACAACGAAGCGGAGATCAAGGCGATCGCCAAGCAGTGGGCGATCAAGACCCCTGACGTGGATCCCAAGACGGGCGAGATGTCGACCCGCGATCCCATTCCGGCGGATTATTTCCCCAAGCCCTTCGCGAACAATGTCGCGGCGGCGGCAGCGAACAACAATGCGATCCCGCCGGATCTGTCGCTGATGACCAAGGCCCGCCATCATGGCAGCGCCTATGTCTATTCGCTGCTGACGGGTTTCCAGGCGCAGCCGGCCGAGCTGCTGAAGGAGTTCCCTGACGCCAAGACGCCGGAGGGGCTGCACTACAACCCCTATTTCGCCAACCTGAACCTTGCCATGGCGCCGCCGCTGACAGCCGATGGTCAGGTGACCTATGGCGACGGCACCAAGGCGACTGTCGACCAGATGGCGCAGGACGTTGCGGCCTTCCTGACCTGGACGGCCGAGCCCAAGCTGGAAAACCGCCGCCGCGCGGGGCTGGCGACGATCTTCTTCCTGCTGATCGCGACGGGCCTGGCTTACATGGCCTACCAGAATATCTGGGCGGACAAGAAAAAGGCCGCCTGATCGGGGCCTGAAGCAGAACATTGGAGGGGGCGCGGGAAACCGGGCCCCCTTTTTCCATGAGGGTTAAGATGAGCGCTGACGGCCTGGCGGCCCTGGTCCGCACGATCCCCGATTTTCCCAAGCCGGGGATCCAGTTCCGGGACATTACGACATTGCTGGCGGACGCCGCCGGCCTTGCCGAACTGGTCGAGCGCATGGCGGCGCGTGCGCGGCCACTCGATCCGGCCTTTATCGTGGGCATCGAAGCGCGAGGCTTCATCCTGGGGGCGGCGCTGGCCCATGCGCTCGGCGTCGGCTTCGTGCCGGTGCGCAAGAAGGGCAAGCTGCCCGGCAGGACGGTCGGCATCGATTATGTGCTGGAATATGGCACCGACCGGCTGGAACTGCATGAGGGACAGATTCCGGAAGGAGCCCGCGTGGTGCTGGTGGACGATCTGATCGCAACGGGTGGAACGGCGCTGGCGGCTGCGCAATTGATCAGGGAACAGGGTGCGACCGTGCTGATGGCGTTGTTCGCGATCGATCTGCCCGACCTGGGTGGCATGGCTGCGCTGGAGGCCGATGGCGTCGCGTCGGCGGCGATCATCGCCTTTGGAGGACATTGACCGGCTTCGGGCCGGTCATCATTCCAGATGGGGTGCGGGCTTTTTCGCCTTTTCAAGCGCGCTGGCCAGCATGTCCACCGCCTCGGCCAATCGTTCGTCCAGCAGCGCCAGTAATTGCGTCCATCCGAGCATGTCGGCCAGTTCGCCCGGACCATCGGAAATACCGCGAAGCCCCATGACCGGCACGCCAAAACGCTGGCAGGCGCGCACCACAGCAAAGCTTTCCATGTCGACCATGTCGGCGTCGATCGCCGCATAATCATCCCCGCCGACGATATTCCCCCCCGTGGACAGCCGGGCGGCGCGAATGTCGAGCGGCATGTGCAGCGCGATTTCGGCCGGGTGGTCGGAAAAGGGCGTCACGCCTTTGGCGAATCCCAGCCGGGAAGCGTCCATGTCTCGCCAGGAGACGCTGGCGACCTGATAGACCTCGCCCAACGTACAGATGCGCGATCCGGCCGATCCCAATGAAACGACAAGGTCGGGCAGAGCGCCTTCCATGTCCAGCCGCTGGAGCGCAAGGCCGGTGTTGAGCGCGGCTTCCACCGGACCCACTCCCGTCATCAGCGGATCGAAGCGGGCCTTGAGCTGAGGACCATATTCCGCCTCGACCGCCATCACGAACAGGACCCGCTTGTCCGCGATCTTTTCTCCGCCTGGCATGGGCTTCCCCCGATTCGTCGATATAAGTTCAAGGCAGCCGGGCAAGCAGTGCGCTCATCCTGCTATCGATGGTCAAGGCGGCCGTTCCCTGGATCAACCAGCATTCGCCCTGCCGCCATGGCTCGCCGTCAATCATGCCGGTCCCGGTCAGCGGAATGAACCATGCCATTTCCCCCTCTATCCGTTGCACGGTTTTCGCTTCACCCTGCACCAGGTCCAGGATGAATGGCGCTCCATCGCCCGACACCAGCCGTTCTTCAGCCGTGATCGGAACAATCCTGTCCGGCAGGTCATAGAGCGCGGTCGCGCTGACAGCTATGGCTTCCTCCAGATGAAGCGCGCGTGGCCGGCCGTAGTCGTAAAGGCGGTAGGTCACGTCATTGTTCTGCTGCACTTCCACAAGCGTCACGCCGCCGCCAATGGCATGGACGGTGCCGGCTGGAATATAGTAGAAGCTGCCCGCTCGGACTGGCTTCCAGTCCATCAGTGCTTCGATGCTGCCGTCGAGGGCCGCTGCACGCAACGCCTCGGGCGTCAATTCGCGGGTCAGGCCGATACCCAGTCGCGCGTCGGGTTCGGCATCCAATATGTACCAGCATTCGGACTTGCCGCCCTGCAGTCCGCGGTCCCGCGCCTGCACGTCATCGGGATGGACCTGCACCGACAGCTTCTCGCTGGTGAAGATATATTTGACCAGCAGCGGCAAAGCCGCCCCTTCGCTTGGCGTCAGTGCCGAGAACCAGACTTCTCCGACGCGGCGGCCCTGTGTGGGCGCGATAGCTGAAGGAATATCGGTGCGGCCCCAAGGCTTTTCGACATCATGGACGAACAGGCGGGTCGTGGTCATGCGGTTCCTTATGGAGAGTCGCTGCCGACAGGCAAGAGCCTTGAACGAGGAAGGGGAAGACGTCCTCGGAACCAGTTGCAGTAACCGTCCGCACCGCACACGTACGTCCATACGCCTCAGGCGAGAATTTGCTTATCGCCTTGCTCATCATGACTCCCTCTTGTCGCAAATGGGAGCCTTAGGAAAACCCGGGACGCTTCAGTTTGCTATTCAGGAAGCAAGGGTTTGCCCTCGAACCTGGCGACAGCATGACGCACCACCCGGTTCAGCCCTTCCTCGGAGAAGAAACCGCCGGGAATAAGGCAGCGCTCGACCAGCACGCGCTGGAAAGCGGCAAAAGTGGTCGCATCTGGCGCGACCGGATTTCGCCAGAAGGCATCCAGTCCATCCTGGAAGGTGATATCAGGCATGTCGTAGATCGCTTGCCCCAGAGCCACCACCGGCACGCCCATGGCCAGGGCCAGGGTGCCGCTAGTGCTGTTGATCGTGACGACGCCGCGTGATTGTTGTGCAACAGGAACGATATCGCCCCAGGCGAGATAATCGACCCGGTCCGCGACACCGAAAAGCGAGGCCATATCGGCCGTTTCCTGTTGCCAGTCGCGCACGCCATTGTCGAGCGGGTGTTCCTTGACCACCAAACGCACGTCAGCCGGAGCATGATTGGCGAAGGATTCGATCACCAACCTGAGCGCATCGGCCACACCGGCAAAGGGTGAATGCAGGCGAATCTGCGCATCCGAATCAAGTTGAAGCGGGAAAAGGAAATAGGGCTCGGCCGAAACTGCAAGGCGGGCAATCAATTCCGCGCTGCGCTGTTCGCGTTCCTTGCGCCGGCGCAATTTGCGCCACCATCCCATCCCTTCCACCAAAGGATGCCAGGGCCGGTGGTTGGTCCAGTACGGATAGCGCCAACGGGTCAGGACATCGGCGGCATTGTAAATCAACCCCTCCGTCGCTCGGCGGCGGAACGAAGAATTGACCTGACTGTGGGCAGGAACCGGGGGCAATGCCGCGGCCGTCTCGCGATACCACACCGGATCGCGCGGGAGAGAGGAATGGCCGTTGACGCCGCCCAGTTCCAGCGTCACCCAATCGGGTCGAACATAGCCCTCCTCGAACACGTGAACGGGCACTCCAAGCTCGCGGCAAACCCGCGTGGCTGGCATATGATGTTCACGGCAGTCTCCGAACAACGCCACATCCGTAATGCCGCACTCCTTGATGGTTCGTTCGAGCATCGATGGCCAGTCTTCCAGCGAACCGCAATAATCGATGCCGTTCGGCAGGCGCCAGAACAGGCGGTCCCCACCGTTGAAATTGATCTTGTAGACGCTGTGCCCGGATCGGATCAGTTCCTGGCCGAGCCGACGGAACAATGGTCCCATGAGACCTTGCAGCAACAGGACGGTCCGCCTGCCTGACTTCGAAGGAGCGCTTGTAGTCCCGTGTGCACCGTCGGTCGCATTGAAGGATAGTTCTGGCATTCAGGAAGCAGGCTCCATGATGACGTCGGAGGCGGACATGTTGGCTGGGTCCCAGAGCCATTCCGGCATGTCGTGGTTATTGCCCAAGCGGTTAGTCTGCCGTGCGTCAGACGGCAAGCCTCCACGATATCCGTGCCCGGAAAAGAGCGCGGAGGTGGCCTGATGACAGCCGGCATCCTGTTCGCTAAGAGATCATATGCCCGGCATAAAGGGCCTGAAACCCCTGGGGCATGACGATTTGGACGGCACAGCAAAGCAGTGATGCCTGATGGACTGACATTCGCGGCATTGCTGGTCGGTGCAGCCGTTCTCGACCGGTTGGTATACCCCCGACCCGAGGCGGGCCTTTACCTGTCCCGGCGCAGCATGGCCGGCCTTTGGCTGCTGGCATGGATGATGACGGCGCTGTTCGGCCTGTTCCTCACCTGCTGCGGCAACTTCCCGCTCTCCGCAGGATTGGCGCTTGCATTGCTGGCCCTGCTTGTTCTTGTCTCCAATGCCAAGCATGCCATGCTCGGCGAACCCCTGCTCTTTTCCGATCTGGCGCTGATCGGCGCGATCTTCCGTCATCCCCAATTCTATCTTTCAGCCATCAGCGTCGGGCAACGCACGGCGGCAGGGGCCGTGGCCATCCTCCTCCTCGCCATGCTGGCCTGGCTGTTCGTTCCGGCGTGGCAGATGCATCTGGCGGGGATGCTGATCCTTGCCGGCAGCCTCGCGATACTGGCGACGACCGTGCGCGGTGCCCTGCGCCAGGGCCTGGCCGATACGCCAGACGCCTATGCCGATGTCAGGCGTCATGGCCTCCTGCCCACATTGTTGCTTTACTGGCTACGCTGGCGCCACAGCAACGATCCGCCACCTTGCGCCGAAGCCGAGAGACATCCTCCTTCTGCCCCTCATCCACCCCCGGAACTGCTGGTGGTCATCCAGTGTGAATCCTTTGCTGATCCGGTCGAACTGTTTGAAGGCTTCAACATATCGCTGCCGGGCCTTGCCAACGCCCGCGAGAGTGCCTTGCAATGGGGCGAGCTCAATGTCAGCGGCTTCGGCGCCTATACGATGCGCACGGAATATGGCGTGCTTTTCGGGCGCAGCGAGGATGTCCTCGGCTTCCGGCGCTACGATCCCTTTCTCACCGCGCTGGGCGAAGCCTCCTATGCTTTGCCTGCGCGGCTGAAGGAGGCAGGATGGCGCAGCCTCTTCGTCCATCCGCATGACATGCGCTTCTACAGCCGCGACCGGATCATGCCGGCAGGCGGCTTTGCCGAACTGATCGGAGAGGAGCATTTCGCCCCCGTTGCCGCCGGTGCAGGACGCTATGTCACCGATGCAGCGATTGCCGGGCAGATCGTCCGGCTGGCCCGCGAAGCTATCGGGCCTGGCCTGATCTATGCCGTCACGATTGAAAATCATGGGCCCTGGGCGCCGGACATACGCACGGGCGGCGATCTGGTTCAAAGCTATCTTCGCCTGGCGCGCAACAGCGACGCCATGCTGAGCACATTGCGGGAGCAGCTTGCATTGCTGAAGCGCCCGGCTGTCCTGGTTTTCTTTGGCGACCATCGCCCCAGCATTCCGGGCGCGACCTCTCCGGACGGAGGACGACATACGCCTTATGTGATGATCCGCTTCAATGAGGCAGGTGACATTGTCCGCGGCGACAACAGGCGCGTAGACCTCACTCCGGCCGAACTGCACCATGCGATGCTTGATCTTGTCCTTGGCGAACCCCTGGCAAGCGTGAACCCTGGCGCGGCTAATGGCCTGGCGGAGACAGCGCCAGCAACAGGCGTTCGCGCAAGGGTCGCGGCAGCACGCGGTCAAACCAGCGGAGCAGGTTGAAGGGCCAGGGTATGATCGCATGCGCTTGCCCCAGGGCTGCCGCGCGCGCGATCCTGGCCGCGACCACATCCGGCTGCGTCGACAACGGCCTGGCCTCTCCAGTCCGCCGGGCAGCCGCCGTGTCGATAAAGCCGGGCGATACCAGCGTCACCTTGACCCCATGCCGCCGCACGCCGATTCGCAGCGCCTCGGCAAAGCGCGCAAGACCTGCCTTCGTCCCCGAATAGGCAGCGGCAAAGGGCAAGGCATGGAAGGCGGCGGCAGATCCGATCATCACGATGCGCCCGTGGCCCCGCCCCGCCATCCGCTCGGCCAGCGCCGCGGCCATTGCGGCAGGTGCGACGAAATTGATCATTCCCAGCCGGGCGACGACGCCCGCATCCTCCACCACAGCGCCAGCCGCGCGAATATCCCCCAGGCCGGCGGCGAATATGGCCAGGTCGACAGGATCAGCTTCGTCTTCGGCCAGCATGGCGTGCAAGGCATGTTCAACATTGCCAAGGTCGAGCGAACGCATCTCTACCGATGCTCCGGCCGCCTCGCATGCCTTGGCCAGGGATGACAGGCGCACCAGGTCTCGTCCCCAGAGAGACAAGCATATGCCAGGACCAGCATAATGCCGTGCCAATGCGCTGCCCAGTCCACCAGAGGCGCCGGTAATGAAAATCCGCTTCGGGTGGAAACCCATGGTCATACCGATGCACGCATGTAACAGATCCCCCTCTAACCTTGCTTCAACGACATAATTCCTTGACAGACAACGGCGCCTCCTGTTCGAGTTCCGCGTAATGCGCTCTTCCGATCACCAATCCCGACGAATCCGGCTGTTCAAAAATGAGCATCTGGAACAGCTTACGCTGATTTCACCACGAATTTTCGCGCTGGTCTGGGGCATATTGCTCCCGTTGATCGCCTGGATAGGATGGGGGGAAACCGGATTCTGGGCAGGGTTCAGCCTGTTTGCGGCCGGCCTCCTCGTCTGGACGCTTTTCGAATATGCGATGCACCGATACCTCTTTCATCTGAAGGTAGAGTGGCCCGCGGCAAGATGGTTTGTCTTCCTGATTCACGGCAATCATCACGATAACCCCAATGATCCCATGCGCGACATGATGCCGCTCTCGGTGAGCCTGCCGGTTGCCGCCCTGGTCTGGGGTGCTTGCCTGATGCTGCTCGGCGGTCCTGGAACCTGGCTCTTTCTGGGGTTCATCCTGGGCTATGTCGTCTATGACACCATTCATTATGCCAGCCACCAATGGCCGATGCGCGGAAAGCTGGCTTCAGCGCTGAAGCGCCACCACATGCGCCACCATTATGTGAACGAGAACAGCAATTTTGCGATTTCGGCCATTTTCTGGGATCGCGTGTTCGGCAGTACGGCCCGGAATTCCAGACAGTCATAGAGAAGCCATAGACAAGCGCCGTTCAGGAGCGCTCCTGCAAGGCCGCAATGGCATCAGCCACGATCCCGACATGCTCGTTCCACCTGGGCATATGCCAATGTGGCAGGCGAAGCATCTGAGCCGTGTGGAGCGGCCCTCGACCAGCATGGTCGAGGATGAGGGCCTGCCAGCCCGGCCCGTCGAGCGGGCTGAGATAGTCGGGCGCATCTCCACCTGCCTCGCGCAGAGCGGGAAGATCGCTGCATATCACCGGCGTGCCGACGGACAGTGCTTCAGCCACGGGCATCCCATAGCCCTCCGCGAAGGAGGGCATCAGCAACGCCCGCGCTCCCCGCAGCAGACTGGCCATACGAGCATCGGAACAGCCGTTCAGTTCCTCGACATGGCCCTTCAGGGCCGGACAACGCTCCAGCATGTCGACGACCTGCTCATTTTCCCATCCGCGACGTCCGATGACGATAAGGCGCGGCACGCTTTGCGGTTCGAGGGTCTGGGCCAGATGACGCCACAGGTTGAGCAGAAGCAGATGATTCTTGCGGGGTTCGATGGTGCCGAGGCAGACGAAATAGGGCCGTCCGCCACCCAGCTGGAAGGCTTCGGCCGCGGGCAGCGTCTCCGTTCCCAGCAGTGCGACATGCACATCCACCCTTCGGCCGCTGCTTTCCAGCCAAGGCTGTAGTGACCGTCCCGTCGCAGCGGAATTGACGATCACCCCGTCGGCCAGCGCGGCGATAGTCGCGATACGTTGCCGGTGCTGGCGGTCGCCGGATACGCGCGCATATTCGGGAAATTCGATTGGAATGAGGTCATGGACGAGGCACAGAAAGCGCGCCTTCTCGCGGGCCAGAATCCGGCGCACCTGTTCCGTGCGGGTCAGATGATGTGGCGAGGCCTGAACATAGACGGCGCCCACGCTGCTGCACTCAGTCCGCGACGGCAGCAGGGAGACAAGCCATGGCAGGGAAGAAGCCAGGGAACGCCGGTGCGGATTGCCTTCTTGACTGGACCAGCGACTTTCCAGTTCATCAAGATAGGCCAGAACCGCCCGGCGCGAGAGCCGCCCGTAAAGCCCGCAAGGATGAACGGCCGCAAAGGCCAGGCGGTCTCCATAATGGTCCAGGAGACCCCGCGCATAGGCCATTTCCACCCGGTCCACTCCCGAGGGGGTGGAATAGTGCACTCGGGAAATCAGGCGCGAAATATCGAGGATGACTTCACCCGATCGCGACGCAGCAGGGGAAAGAGAAGAAACCATCAGAGCTCACTTACCGGGAACCTCGCCTGTAGCAAGGGGATGGATGGAATCGGCTCACCCCACGAAACACCGGTCATTTCGATATCGCAGCCAATATGGAGCCCTCCGCTGATCATTTCATCCACCGGCCCGAAATCCTCTCCTGTCGTAAATGAAGGCTCGGCCGACGGCAGGGTAGAACCGGATATTGACGAAGGGACGAGCCGACTTCATAGCGGGATTCACTCCCTACCCCGTTGTTCCGAAGGAAATATCGGTTTGAAATGGAACGACAAAGTCAATGCCCGCGGCTGGAAGGTGCCCTTCATCGGCAAATCCCTGTTCCAGATCGGCAAGGAATTGCGCCCCAGGATCGATGCGGTGATCATGCGCAACTCGCTGGTTCCGGATCGGGCGCTGATCGACAAAAGTCATTTCCCATGGGTTTCGGCTCTCGAACGGCAATGGCAGGATATTCGCGACGAGGCAGTCCGTATCCGGACGGTTGATATTCCCTCCCTGGGCGATATTTCCTTCGATCATGGCCGTATCGCCGCGGATCGGCGATGGCGCACCCTGTTCCTCAAGGGCTATGGCTATCAAATGGAGGGCAATTGCGCCCTTGCACCCATTACCGCCGCATTGATCGAGAAGGTGCCAGGACTTGTCACCGCCAATTTCTCCGTGATGGAAGCGGGCGGGCATATACCGCGCCACTGGGGCATGACAAAGGGCATGCTCACCTATCACCTTGCCCTCAAGGTGCCGCGGGAGCGGGAAAAATGCCGCATGCATATAGAGGAGGGCGAGACGGTGCATGTCATGCCCTGGGAAGAGGGGCATTCCTTCATCTTCGACGACATGTTCAACCATGAGGTGTGGAACGAAACGGATGAGGATCGCTATATCCTACTGATCCAGATCAAACGCCCATGCCGCTTTGTCGGCAACCTGATCCAGAACCTCTTCCTCTGGGGCGTGCGTCATTCCCGTTTCGTGCAGGATATCAAGCGCCATATCGATCGGGAAAGCAGGAAGTAAGGCCGCCTCCGCTGCCTGCTTTATCTACCTGTAGGTCTGGCTAGACCGCAAATCAGCGCAGTTCCGTGCGGCGGGCTTCAGTGTAGCGAAACCTGGTCCGGAATCGGACTAAGGCCCAGTAATAGTCGAAGTCGCTGACGTATGCGTTGACGAGTTGCTTGCTGCTGCAATGAAGAAGAAGGAACAGGAATTCTTCCTGTTTGGCAGGCTGGCGGTCGTAACCCAGAATCGGCTAGACGACCGCCAAATTCATATAAGAAATATTCTTGCCCGTTGAACGCCTTGGGAATATGCAGTATTTTCTTTATTTCTTCTGGACGCAAGATGATTTTTACATCACTTAATATATAGTATTTTCCGTATCTATTTGACAAATTTCTTAGTTGCTCGATTGTCATGGCATCAGACTTAGGATGTAGCCTATTATCCCAACGGATGAAGTCCTGCTGACATACTTTACCCAAGCGCGTGAAGCGCATGCTGTTGAGCATGGCAATGCCTTGGGCGCTGTTATCCGGAATTGAAACCCAATGCTTGTCCACAAGGCGCGACTGGCGCAGCCAAAAGGCAGCCTGAGCGCCATTGTCGAATGGATAGATCAGATTTACGGCGCCAAGGAAAACGCCGCAAGCCGCCGCTACAAGGAGCCAAGCCGAAAACAGGCGTGAATGCACGATTCCCATATCTCGCTCGCGCCAGATCAGCGCAATGAGAAGCAGCGCAAGAAGAGACAGGTGACGGATTGGGAGCATATAGACGAACAGGCTGAACAACAGGCAAATGCCGGTAAAGCCCGCAAGGACAATTTGATGATCTGATCTCGCCGGTCTTACCCACCATCCGAAGACCAAGGTAAAAAAGCCGACTACGCATGCAATGACGACCGGAAACGTCGTGTTCCAGACCAGACCCTTTTCGCCAAGAGGGAGGGGAAGAAGCAGTTGTGCAAGGTTTGCCAGAAAGACCAAAGCCGCGACGACAGGATTAGAGGAGGGGGGAAGCGCAGGCACCACATCTGGCGCCGGAATCACAGCCCAGGCTGCAAATAGCGCGCTCGCCAGCCACAGGGCAGCACCGGTCCACGACCAGTTTCTTTCCCGCCAGAAGATCATGAGGCAGACCAAGGACAGAACGCCGAATAGGAAATCGACGGCAGGTAGGAGTACCACTGCCGCCCAAGCCCACCGGTCCTTGCGGAATGCCCAGGCCGTAAGAAAAATCAGCACACCAACAGAAAGGCTGCGCGCGATCGTCCCGTAATCGATGAGAACAAAAGCGCTGAGAGCAAAGAACAGTCTGTATCGACGTTCAGGAAAGCTTCGGAAGAGAATTATGGCCTGGATGGCAAGCGCCACGGGTAGCTGAACGGCCACGAGAACCCAAGGAAGGGGGACGATTTGGGCCGTTCCACGGAGTAGAAGATAGTAGAAGGGAGGATGACCTTCATACCTTAAATTGGCGAGCAACTCACCCATGCCGGGCGACTGCACTGCAAGCTGTAAAGACTGCCATTCGTCGAGCCACGGCTCATGCATCAGTACAAGGGCGGCTTGAAACATCAGAATGAAAGCGATGCCGAAAAGCCAAGCGACAGCGGCACCGGATGCTGACGTACTTCTTCCCATCTGTCCCCCTGCGGCAGGCATGCCCCTCCCTTCGATCCATATCTATTCTTTGATGGGGATCAATATAGTCGATCTGCGCCCACCACGTTCACGGATGGCTTGACGAATGAGCTGCCTTCTTTCGTCCGATCGGGTAGCAGCACGCTGTCGTTGGGTCATACGTCAGGTGATGTCACGCATCGACATAACACTCTGAACGAGCAGGCGGCCCGCCCATCTCCCGCATGAATCGCGCCAATTTTACCGACAAAGGGCTGAAACGCTCATCGTTTGACGGCCACAATCCCATATCCAAGACAATCATCCTTTGACCCGACACCAAGAGCCATGGTGAGGTGCGCCATAAGCAGGAAGACCAGCGAAAGCGGCAGCAAGGGCAATAGAAAAATGCAACGCAGCAGCCGAAAGCCGGACGGCCGGATCAGCCCAAGTGCGACGACTATCAATTTGTTCGCTATCACGGCGATGTCGTTGCCGCGTTCGTCGATCTTCACCTGCTCAAAATCTTTCAACACGCCTTGGAGGGCGTAGCGGGAAAACCGGTAAAAATCATATGGCGCATAATGGACGCGCGCGGAAAAGGGTACAGTAGCGACCAGCGTTCCTCCAGGTTTCAAAACACGCTCAATTTCAGCGATCAAAGCGGAAGGTTGGGGGGAATGTTCCAGTACTTCCGTACAGAGCACCGTGTCGAAAGTTGCATCAGGAAAAGGAATGTAGCGGCCGTCGAACGAAATGACATCTTCATTCCCTTGCATCTGGAAGGCGCTTGCTTCGGGTACGTCGATGCCGACATATTTCAGTTCCTGCGGCAGAAAGCCTCTGTACGGCATCTCGCCGCACCCCACGTCAAGCAGACTGCCGCGCAGATTTTTCAGCTGTGGTCCAAGGAATGTCCAGATCGTGCCCAGTTGAAGATCCGCGACGCAGCGCAGCCTGAAGGCAAGCCTCGACTTCAGCGATGAACCGAAGCGCAAAGGGACGGGCTGGAACTGCTCGATGTTGTTTCCGGCAATGTCAAGCATGCGCAGGTCCGATCCATGGGCATGGGCGAGGCGGACATTCAAGGAATATCAACCCGCTCACAGCGGTCTGAAACCCCAGCTCATGAAATTCCCCACGTCGATTGAAAGTCGCCGCTCGTCCAGCTTGGAACGCCGCAGCATTCTGGTGAGCGCGCTCTTCAACGTGCCGGGCAGCGGAGCCAGCCGCAACCAATAGCTGGGCCGGTAGCTATTGCGAAAGCTGGTTCCATCAACGGGAGCATAGCCATGATGGCGCAGCAAATATTTCGCGCTCTCTGCCGAGAAGAGTTGCATATGCTCTATGTCGACAATCGGAGACCGACGACCAAGCAGCCGGTTGAGCCAGGCACGTCGATCATGCGTCACGCCGACGAAAACGCCGCCAGGTTTCAGCAGGCGAAAAGCCGCCGCCACCAAGGCGCCGGGGTCCTGTACATGCTCCAAGGTCATGAAGCAGCAAATGAGATCGATGCTTTCGGGCTGGAAATCCGCCTCTTGGAAAATGCCTTCGCGTATCCAGGGCTGCCGATGGGGCGGAGCGGCGGCAATCGCCGCGCTAGACGGCTCTATCCCGATCAACTGCTTGAATCCGAAGCCCTCCAGGCGCTCGAGAAACGCGCCGGTTCCTGTCCCGATCTCCAACGCCACGCCCCGGCCGTTCAATCGACCAAGCACGGGCGCAAATGCACGGGCATAGGCATCGGCGGCATCCTCCGCCTCCTCTGCACTGTCATAGTCAGCGGCATGGTAGCTAGCATGCAGGGATTCGACGCTCGGTGGATGACCCACATAGGCAAGGTCACACGACCTGCAACGCACCATTGCGTGGCTCATATATTCCGGCACTTTGCGCGAGGCGAAGCTGGAAGCGCTGATCCGGCTTTCGTCGAGCGTGTCGAATAGAAAGGGCTCAGCCTGATCTGGACCGGCTCCGCAAAGCGGACATGCGCGAGTTGTAATGATGGCTTCCTGTATCATGCTATCCGATTAGCGGATTTTAGTTGAACAAATCTTAACTATATCCGGTGAACTTGCTGTCATGAAGGAAGCGCCTCTTGTTGCGGCCGGGCCGCACGACACTAAAGCACTGGCTCGGCGTATCCGGTGCCAAGCCCTGCATATGGTTACGCAAGCCAAGGCGTCGCATATCGGATCGGCGCTTTCCATTGCCGACATCATTGCGGTTCTCTATGGCCGCGCTCTGAGTGTAAGTCCGGCGGCTCATCGCCACTCGGAACGGGACCGCTTCATTCTATCGAAGGGTCATGCGTGCGTTGCAGTCTATGCCGCATTGGCCGAAACCGGCTTTATCGACCGCGCGCTGCTCGGCACCTACGGCATCGATGGTTCAACGCTGATGGCACATATCAGCCATAAGGTTCCCGGCGCAGAATTTTCCACCGGAGCACTTGGTCATGGCCTTCCTTTCGGAACCGGGAAGGCGCTGGCGGCCAAGCTGCGTGGGCGGTCATGGCGTACGGTTGTCCTCACCAGCGATGGAGAGTGGGGCGAAGGCAGCAATTGGGAAGCGGCACTGTTCGCGGCACATCACGGCCTCGACAACCTCATATGCATCCTTGACTACAACAAGCTTCAGAGCCTGCGGAGTGTGGACGAGACCCTGCGACTGGAACCGCTGCACTCCAAGTTTGAGGCCTTTGGCTGGGCAGTGCGGGAGGTGGACGGCCATGACCATGATGTGCTGATCGATGCGCTCCAAGGCCCCCCTTGGCAGGGGGGTAAACCCATGATGCTGATCGCCCATACGACCAAGGGGAAGGGTGTTAGTTTCATGGAGAACAGGGTGGAGTGGCATTACCGCAATCCCACGCCGGAACTGCTCGCGGAAGCGTTGGCCCAGATCGAAAGGGAAGCTCTGGATGCGTAATGCCTTTATAGAGGAACTTGTGACGCTCGCCGAGGCGAATGACCACGTCGCCCTCATCGTTGGTGATCTCGGCTACAGCGTGATCGAGCCTTTTGCCGATCGCTTCCCCGATCGCTTCATCAATGCTGGCGTAGCGGAGCAGAACATGACTGGCCTTGCCGCGGGAATGGCGAGCGAGGGCTATCATGTCTTCACTTATTCCATCGCCAATTTCCCCACCTTCCGCTGCGCCGAGCAGATCAGGAACGATGTCGACCATCACCGCCTACCTGTAACGGTCGTCGCAGTCGGCGGGGGCGTGGCTTATGGCGCGCTTGGCTACTCGCATCACGCCGTGCAGGATTATGCTTTGATGCGGGCGATGCCCAACATGGTGATCGCGGCTCCGGGCGATCCACTGGAAACGCGGGCGTGCCTCCGCTGGCTGGTGGCCAATCCTTGCCCTTCCTATCTGCGTCTGGGTAAGGCGGGAGAACCGCGTTTTCATGAAAGCGTGCCCGATATTATGCCGGGCAGATGGGTATCGGTCCATCCCGGCGATGGCGATGCGATCATGCTTTCGACAGGTGCGGCGCTCGGCGCTGCAATCGCCCGCGCCGATGGGCGGGCCGTTTGGTCGTTGCCGCTCTGGAGCATGGCGACCAAAGCAGATCAGCCTGCCCAACTGGCGCGGCATGGGCGCGTTACTACGCTGGAGGATCATCTTGCCGATGGCGGTTTCGGTTCCTGGCTGGCCGAATCGGTTGCAGGCACCCCTGCCGCCGCACGCATCGAGCCGATCACCCTTTCGCCTGAAATCTGCGACATGGTTGCCAGCCAAGCAACACTCAACCGGATTGGCGGCCTCACTCTCTAACGCTTTCTTTACCATCCCTGTTCATAGGATATACCCATGAAAGCGATCATCCTTGCAGGAGGCCTCGGCACCCGACTTGCCGAAGAAACCTCGGTCCGCCCCAAGCCCATGGTGGAGATCGGCGGCAAGCCGATACTGTGGCATATCATGAAGATTTATGCCCAGCATGGGGTGGACGAATTCATCGTGTGCCTTGGCTACAAAGGCTATATGATCAAAGAATATTTCTTCAACTACGCGCTGCACATGTCGGATGTGACCATCGACCTCCGCCGGGGCACGACCGATGTACATCGCAATGCATGCGAAGACTGGAAAATATCGCTGATCGACACCGGTGCCGAGACGATGACAGGGAGCCGTCTGCGCCAGGCGATGCTCTATCTCGGTGACGATGAGGATTTCTGTCTCACCTATGGAGATGGCGTCAGCGACCTCAATATCAGTGCGGCAATCGAATTTCATCGGGCGCACGGCCGCAAGGCTACTGTAACAGCCGTGCGCCCCGCGAGCCGATATGGGCAGCTTGATCTCGATGGCGACCGCGTCGCCGCCTTTGCCGAAAAGCCGGTGGAGGAAGGTGGCTGGATCAACGGCGGCTTCTTTGTGCTCAACCGCTCCATCGGCAACTATCTCAGCAATTCAGACGCCTGTGTCTGGGAACGCGAGCCCCTGGAGGGTCTGGCTGCTGATGGCGAATTGCGCTCCTTCTTCCATGATGGCTTCTGGCAGCCAATGGACACGCTGCGGGACCGGCAGATGCTCGAAGGCATGTGGGAACGGCACGAGGCACCATGGAAAACCTGGCATTAAAGCGCAGCGGCGCGCGCGCATTCGCACCTGATCCTGCCTTCTGGGCAGGTCGAAAGATATTGGTGACTGGCCATACCGGCTTTAAAGGAAGTTGGCTACTGGTTCTGCTCAACTTGCTGGGCGCGCGGGTGACGGGTGTCGCGCTCGCGCCCGATACAACGCCGTCCATGTTCAATCTGATCGGCGGTGCCTCGCTTTGCGATCACCATATCTCTGACATAGGCGATGCGGCAGCGATCGAGGCGGTCTTCGCCCAAGCAAGACCGGAGATTGTCCTGCATCTTGCCGCCCAGCCACTGGTTCGCGCCTCTTATGCCGACCCGTTGGGTACTTATCGCACCAATGTCATGGGCACGGCACATGTGCTGGAGGCATGCCGCAAGACCACCTCAGTCCGCACCATTATCTCGGTCACGACGGACAAATGCTATTTCAATGACGGCCGCAGCGAAGGCTATCGGGAAGAAGCCTCGCTCGGCGGCCATGACCCTTATTCCAACAGCAAGGCTTGTGCTGAGTTAGTCAGCGCCTGCTGGCGTAGCAGCTTTTTTGCAGACCGGGGAATCGGCTTGGCCACTGCACGCGCTGGTAATGTCATTGGCGGCGGGGACTGGTCTGTTGACCGTCTCGTGCCCGACGCGATCCGCGCCTTCTCCGCGGGGCGAGCATTGGAGATCCGCAATCCGCAGGCCGTGCGTCCGTGGCAACATGTGCTGGAGCCACTGACCGGCTATTTGCTGCTCACAGAAGCACTGGCCGCTAATCCCGTGAGTTTCGGCCAAGGTTGGAATTTTGGACCCGCCGCCGCCGACATGGCGAGCGTCAGTCAGGTCATCGACCTGTTGGCAGCGCATTGGGGCATCACCCCGGAATGGACGATGCAGCCCGGCCAGCATCCTCACGAGGCAGCAATGCTGACGCTCGATTCCTCGGCTGCCGCTGAGGCGCTAGGTTGGCGTCCGCGTCTTTCGCTGGACAGTGCGCTGGCGCTGACCGCGCGCTGGTATAGCGCAAATGACAAGCGTGCAGCGACCCATGAACAGGCGGAGGACTTTCTCGCCATGGTGCCGGCATGAGCCGTATTCTCGTCACCGGCGCGAGCGGCTTCGTCGGTGCGGCGGTGGCTGATCTTGCCATCCGGCAGGGGCATCAGGTGACCGCGCTGGTGCGCAACTCCTCGTCCCCCCGCGTCCGGGGATTGTCGGGGCGCTGCGCTATCGCTGTCTCCGACCTGGCCGACAGGGCCGCGCTTGGCGCCGCGGTGGCGGAAGCACGTGCCGACATCGTCATTCATTCCGCCTGGGAAGGTGTCGGCGGCTCGGCCCGGGCCGGCGATATTCAACTCGACAACATCCGTACGACCGTGGGCCTGCTCGATGCTGCGATAGCGGCAGGAGCAAGACGCTTTATCGGCATCGGCAGCCAGGCAGAATATGGCCGCCATGATCGCCGCATCGACGAAAACGCGGCGACGGAACCCTTCCTTCTCTATGGCGCGGCCAAGCTTTCCGCCTGCCACCTGACGCGCCAGCGCGCGACGGAAGCTGGGATCGGCTTTGCCTGGCTGCGACTCTTCTCGCCTTATGGTCCGGGAGATAATCCCAACTGGCTGATTCCTTCGGTTGCCGCGCAGATTCTTCGGGGGCAGGCACCGCGCACCAGTCCAGGCACCCAAAAATGGGATTATCTTCATATCACGGACTGTGCGCAGGGCATATTGGCCGCCGCGTTGACCGACACCGCGCAAGGTGTCTTCAACCTGTCGAGCGGCCGCGCCATCACGGTGCGTTCGATCGTCGAACGCATCCGAGACCTTGCTTGTCCCGGCTTGGCGCTCAACTTCGGCGACATTCCCTTCGGGCCGAACCAGATCATGCACCTGGAAGGCGATTGCAGGCGCCTCACAGCCGCGACCCGCTGGATACCACGTGTTGCCATAGAGGATGGCCTCGTCACTGTGGTCGATGCGCTGAGGCAAGCCGCATGATTGCGTTTGGACTCGATCGCCGGTTTATCGGCTTCCTTGCTGCGGGCGGGATCAACACGCTATTTGGTTACGCAACGTATAGCGGTCAGGTATTGCTGGGCGTTGTTCCCCACATTGCGGTGATCGTCAGCACAGCGGCAGGAGTAATGTTCAACTTTCTTACCACCAGCGCCGTCTTTCGATCGCGCGATTTGCGCAAGCTGCCACGCTTCCTAGCTGTTTATGGGGTGATGCTCAGCCTGAACATCCTTTTACTGGATCTGCTCATGCATGTTGGGCTCGGCCCTCTACTCGCACAAGCAGTTATCCTGCCAATCTTCATCCTTACCTTCCTTGCCATGCGCCGCTACGTGTTCGCGGTCTCGCCGGAGCAGACATCATGAAGACCATCTCCATCGTGACGCCGTGCTTCAATGAGGCCGACAATGTCGAGGCATGCCGCAATGCTGTTGCTAAGCTCTTTGCGCCGGGTGCGCCATTGGATGGCTATCGACGTGAGCATATCTTCGCAGATAATGACAGCAGCGATGGCACGCAGGACATTCTACGTTCGCTTGCAGCAGTGGACCCTGCGATGAAGGTTATCCTGAACGCTCGGAACTATGGGCCCTTCAGATCCAATTTCAATGCTCTGCGTGCCGCGACCGGCGATGCCGTGATCGTCTTTCTCCCTGCCGACCTCCAGGATCCGCCGGAAATGATCCCGGAGTTCGTAAAGCTGTGGGAAAGCGGCATCGAGGTAGTGGCTGGCGCGCGGGTCAACCGGCAGGAGAGCCTGACGCTACGCAGCTGCCGTGCGATCTTCTACCGCGCGGTGCGAACATTGAGCGACATCGACATTCCGCTTAACGTCGGCGAATTTCAGCTACTCGACCGCAAGGTGTGGGAAGCGGTGGTCAGCCATGATGACCATTACCCTTATATCCGTGGCATCATCGCCTCTGTCGGTTTCCGCCGCGCCATCGTGCCTTACACTTGGGCCGAGCGGCGCTCCGGCATTTCGAAGAACAACTTGCCGAGGCTCGTTGATCAGGCGCTGAACGGCATTTTCAGTTTCACCAATGCACCCATGCGCCTTTGCACTTTTGCCGGTGTTGCGATGGCCGCGCTGTGCCTGCTCTATGCACTGGTGTCAGTGGGCGTCTATATCGCTCGGCCTGACCTTGCTCCGCGCGGCACGATGACTCTGATCGTTGCCTTATTCTTCCTGTCCGGTATCCAGCTCGTCTTCATGGGCATATTGGGGGAATATGTGACCTCAATTCACGCTCAGGTCCGGAAGCGCCCACTCGTTGTCGAGCGGGAACGGATCAACATGGCTCCAGTACTTAGCAACGAGCCTGCCATCGATAATCCGGTTCATGCCCTCCAGCGCAAACTGGGCGCGGAGGCCGCGTGACGCGGACCCTGGCCGCAACAGAAGCTGCCTATCACCAGCGCAGTATAACGGTGTCCATCCCTCTAAGAGGCCTGACGGCATCGCTTGTCGCTCTGTTCGCGCTGGACAATATTCTGCTGCTGGGTTTGCTGGGTTGCCCACATCTGCTGGTAGCAGGACTTGCAATCCTTCTCCCCGGGGTTCTCGCGTTTCTCACCTACAGGACCATGTCGGGGAAGACCCGGGTTGGCATCGCAACCATTGTTGCCTGCGTCGCTGCGGCGGCCATCGTCCTGATACTGGGCGGGGAGGGACGTCTCTTTTACGCATCCACTGATTGGCAGGTACGCGATGCTGTCCTCGCGGATATGGGCACTTACCGCTGGCCGTTCGACTATTGGCTGAACGGTCGTGCGCAGCTTTTGCGCGCGCCCATCGGGATGTACCTGATTCCAGCGATTCTGGGCGGCGCCAGCCAGCTGGGCCGTGACTGGAGCCTGCTTCTTCAGAATAGCCTGGTCCTTGGGCTGCTTTTCGCCCAAGCCTCCACCCTCTTCGAAGGACGCCGCGCGCGCCTTATTGCCATCTTGGTGTTCGTGACGTTCAGCGGATGGGATGTGCTGGGCAACCTCATCCTTCAATGGTCTGGCGGTGAAGCCAGATGGGACCACATTGAAGGTTGGGCGGACGGCTATGAATATAGCTCGCATATTACGCAGCTTTTCTGGGTTCCACAGCATGCTCTAGCCGGTTGGACAGTCGCGATCACCTATCTCCTGTGGCGTCGAAACCTAGCCCCTGTCGGTTTGTTCGCAGCTAGTCTCCCACTGGTTGCGCTCTGGTCGCCGCTCATTCTGTTCGGTGCGCTGCCGTTCGCCGTGTTCGTGGGCCTGCATGTCCTCCTGACGAGGGCGTGGAATGGTCGAGACGTCCTCTTCACCCTAGTTGCGACCGTGCTGGCGATGCCAGCCCTCATCTATCTGTCAACGGATGCCGGCGCGATGGGTGGCGGCCTGCTCCCCCCCAAAGCCCTTGTCTATACACTGGTCATGCTGTTCGAGGTTGTGCCGTTTCTCCTGCCCATTTTGCACGACAGAGACAGTCTTATCGATCCTGGTACCAAGCTTATTGCAGCCGCTTGTCTCTTCCTCATGCCCAGCTGGTCGATCGGCACGTTCGGCGATTTTCAGATGCGCGCGTCCATCATGCCGCTGGCTCTCGTCGCGATTGCTTTCGCTGACTGGGCGAATCGCCTCATCGATTGGCGAAAAAGAATCAGCTTTCTGATGATCGTTTGCCTGGGATCGGTGACTGGCGCAGTCGAAATTGCACAAGCTTTACGATTTTCGCCTTCGCCGGCACCGCGTTGCTCGTTAGCGGCCGTTTGGAACCGTCAGACAAGCCGTACCGCTCCGGATGCAGCTTATTTTGTACCAATTCATGCCTTCCGGTTTGAGATCAAGCCGGTCGAACGGGTGAGTGCGGCCATTCCAGCGAGATGCTGGGATCACCCCTGGCACATGCCAATCGGCGCCACTACAGGAAAGCAGAAGAACCCGTGAACTTCTCCATGATAATCATCGGAATTTATGCTGCGCTCCTTTGCGTGGCGTTGCTAACACCTTACGCTTCCGCTTGCCTTGCTCCTCGCACGACGAATGGTTCACCTGTGCATTGGCCTGTTTGCGTGTTGCTCCTCTTGGGCGCCATTGCCCTGACGATCGCGCGCCACGGGGCTTTCCCGTTGCTAGGCGTTCTGGTCCTCATTCCTCTTCTCGGGCTTGGTGTGTGGTCCCTGCTAGGCGGCATGACCGCCGCAATGCTGTTCGCGACGGTGATATGGTGGAAATGGCCTGTCCATATGGGGCCAATCTCCGCAGTGCTGTCTGTGTTGCTTGTACTCGGGGCTGGTCTTCTGACGCGCTGGAGCAGGTTGTCAGCCCTTCCTCGGACGGGGTCGGGGTCCAGCCTCATCCCTCCCATGCTCCTGTGCATTATGATCGGGCTTGCTGTCGGACTGCTTACAGCGCCGTTCGAATCCGCAGAGCCAATTTATACCGCATGGCATCACTGGGGTGCATATCTCGCTCCGGTTGAGGCTTGGCGAGCGGGCGGCCTGCCTTATCGTGATTTCCCACTGCAATATGGATTGGGTCCAACGTCGCTGCTCGTCGCAAGCTGCGGTCATGACTGCTGGCGAGGCATGTACATCGTCACCATTTCCGCCAACGCACTCTATTTTGCTACGCTTTCCGGAAGCGTGCTCCTTCTGACGACTCGATCTTCAAAGGGTGTGCGTTGGCTGGCGCTTCTCGCGATGTTCTGCGCCACATTCCTTTGGACGGGATTTCCCGTAAGTTTCGCAAGCCCTATCATGACTCCCTCGGTAGGAGGCTTGCGGTTCCTGACCATTTCTGCCCTTCTGTTCCACATCCTTCTCTCGGAGGAGCGGCAAATCCGGCGAGATTGGATAGGCCACGCCATTTGGCTGATTGATCTTTTTTGGTCGCCTGAAGCGGCATTTTTCGGAACAGTAATTTGGTGGCCCTATCTCGCTTTGCGTGATGTTCAAGCCGAGAATGGAGGCCGTGACGTCCTGATCGCACTCTTTGGTGGCATCCTGCGCGCGCTTGGCGTTCTCGCGATCAGCATAGCCGCACTTTCTCTTGCGCTATGGTTGGTATCGGGGGGAAATATAACATCTGAACAATTTTTCGCCTATATCCTCCATCCTCCCGGCCCATTACCGGTCAATCTTACCGGAACCGTGTGGATCGCTCTGGCATCGATCACGATCGCCCTGTCAATATTGATATGGCGGAGACCGTCTTCGCAATCGCGCCGCCTCTATGCGTGCTTGCTGAGTTTTTTGGCAGCTGGATCCTACTATATCAGTCGCAGTCACGACAATAATATCCTAAATCTCTTTCCATTACTGATTTTACTATTATTGGGATTATTAGAAAATCTGGAATGTATTCAGAAATCCGTACAATCATTCATTCGATCCCTGATCCACACCTTATTTGTGGCTATGATAGCCTTTGTGGTCACATTCGACTTCACCGCTTGGCGCGAGGGCGCAATTCAAATCGGTCCGCTGTATCTTGGGCCAACGCGGTTGATTTCCCGGTTCTCGCCAGAAACCGATGACACGCCGGCCATGTTGCCTCCCGATGCCGTGGTTGGCCTTCAAAAGTTGCGAGAGCGAGGTGCTGGCGCAATCGTTTTGCTCGATCGCTATTATCTGATGCCCCGATCCGATGGTCTGGCATGGACCCCGATCAACAATCTCGCGAACTTCATGCCCCTGCCTGAACAAGCGGCGCTGCATTACGTACGGCGCGGCGCAGAAATTTACCATCGTCCGGGATGGATATTGGCCAGTGCCGAATATCAGCATTGGATCGCTGCCTTCAGAACTGCCTATGATGTGCGAGAGGAAAGGTCGTTCGGATCCTATCGGGCGTTCTATTTGGTGCCCCGCTGACTGAGGTCATTCTGGCGAAAGCCTCCGGTTGATGAGCGTAGCGTGGAGGCGATTGCAGATCAAGCTGATACGCCAGCACCTGTCGATCGCGACGCAGTGATGGTTGAGGCTTTGTTGTATAGCGCCTGACGGGCATAAATCGATGATTACTTGTAATTATTAAACGATGCGGATGGTGTTCGGAGTTCCGATTTCTAATACCAACGAGCATTAATCGGTACCCATGTGCCCATTGGCGCAAATCGATGGACATGATGCGCCAAGGTTGATTGACGAGGCTGTTCCAGGCGAAGCAGCAGTGGTCGACGATGTCATCGTAGGATTTGAAGATGCGGTTGGACAGCCAGTTGTCACGCATGAACTGCCATACATTCTCGACCGGGCTCAGCTCGGGGCAGCGTGGCGGCAACGGCACAAGGGTGATGTTGTCGGGCACGATCAGTTCAGCCGAACCATGCCATCCCGCCTGATCGAGCAACAGGACAGCGTGTGCGCCCGGCGCGACGTTGAAGGCGATTTCTTCCAGATGCATCGTCATGCCTCGCTGTTACAGCGAGGCATGACGATGCCGGCGCCCTTTCCTTCGGCGGGGCAGATCGCGCCGAAGATCCATGCCGAGGACCGGCGCTGATCCTTCGGCGCTGAAGGGCGGGTGCCACGCCTGGCCCAGCGCCGGGTGAGCTTGGTCTGCTGGCCCACGCGGGCCTCATCCTGCCACCACAACTCTATCGGCGTGCCCCTGGGGAGGCGCTTTCCTGATCTTTGCCAGGCGGGAGGCGAAGCTTTTTTAAAATCGGCAATGTCCTCGCCCCGCTGGCCGTGATGGCGCGGCCGGGCCGTGAGCTTGCGGTAGCCCATCGCC
>NZ_JBEGHS010000073.1:0-163150 GCF_040676365.1 Sphingobium sp. LMA1-1-1.1 | reverse complement strand
AGCGTTCGTTCTGAGCCAGGATCAAACTCTCAAGTTTGATGTCCGATCCTATCCCAGGAGGAATAATCCCAAGATAGAACCGCTCATTTCTAGGAGCCATTCCTGCACAAATCTTACATGGTGTGTAAGGACATTGTGAGTAATGGCTTGCTTTAACCGAATATCCGACGCCCAGAAGCCGTCAGAACCCGGAGCCGCCGCCCACATGTCCCTTCATCAATCTACAATGTCAAAGAACCTCACAACATAAACCGGACAGCTATCCCACCCCGTTCCTTGCGTTCCGGGAGACCAGCGTCCGTCTATGTCGGCGACCGCCGCTTCCGCCGTCCCAGTGGGGCAGCGCCGCGTCGGTGAAGGGGCATATATGGAGGGCTTCCCGAACCGTCAAACCCTTTTTGCAATTTTATTTCAGAATTTCTTGGGACTTGGCCGATAGGACGGATTCAGGGCGCATGGACGCCCGGAAAATGGGAATGACAATGGGTTTGCAGGACGCCGACGCGGATGACGCGGCTTTTGGCACAAGGATCAGAAGCGCGATTCTCTGGCGATCGGGAAGCCAGATCGTGGCGCAAATGGTGAGCTGGGTCGTCACGTTGGCCGTGATCCGGCTGCTCGATCCCAGGGATTATGGCCTGTTCGCCATGACCCAGGTGATCTTGAATTTCGCGACCTTTCTCAACGGCTATGGTCTGGTGAGCGCTCTGGTCCAGTCAGAGACGCTGGATCGCCATCGCCTGCGGCAGGCCTTCGGCATCATGCTGTTGCTGAACGGCGGGCTGGCGCTGATGCAGCTCGCCATCGCGCCATGGGCCGCGGACTATTATGATCAGCCCAAGGTCGCCGAACTGCTGCGTGTGCAGGCGCTGCTCTATCTTTCCACGCCCTTCATCTCCATTCCCGAAGCGATCATGGGCCGAGCGATGGATTTCCGGCGGCCTGCGCTGGTGAACCTGATCGCGGCCATGGCGTCGGCGGCGGTAGCGCTCACCGGCGCGCTGTCCGGCTGGGGCGTGTGGACCTTGGTGTTTGCCCCGATCGCGGGCTTCTGGGTCAAGGGCGTGGGCTATATGCTGGCGACCGGCTTCAAGCCGATTCCCAGCTTCGATTTTCGCGGCACCGGCGCGATGGTGGCCTATGGCGCGTCGCTGCTGGGCGGACAGCTTTTCTGGATCGTGCAGAGCCAGGCCGACATCTTCATCGGCGGGCGTGTACTGGAACCGCATCAACTGGGCCTTTACGCCGAAGCGCTGTTCCTGACGCAGATCTTCGTCAGCAAATTCATCCCGCCGCTCAACGACGTGGCTTTCCCCGCCTATGCGCGGATGCAGAAGGATCCGTCGCGAATCGCATGGTCCTTCTGCAAGGCGGTACGCCTGCTACTGTTGATTTCCTGCCCGGTCTATCTGGGCATGGCAGTGACGGCCGGACCGCTGGTGGAAACGCTGTTCGGCGCCAAGTGGCGCGACATGGCGCCTTTCGTGGCGGTCCTGGCGCTCGCCATGCCGTTCATGACCTTGCAGGTGATGTTCGCTCCCGTCAGCAATGCGCTGGGTCGTCCGGGGACAACGGCGCGCGTCGCGGCGGTCGGGGCGCTGCTGATGCCGGCCGCCTTCTTCATCGGGATCCGGTTCGGGGCGATCGGTCTGGCATGGGCCTGGCTTTGCGCCTTTCCGATCCTCACGCTCATCACCGCGCGGCTCGCGGGCGCGCCGATGGGGCTGCGGTTGATCGACCTGATGCGGGCGGCCGCGCCGGGACTGGGATGTTCGCTGTTGATGGCGGGGGCGGTGGTCGCCGTTGACCGGCTCCTGCCCGCGCTCCCCGCGCCCATCCGGCTGGGAATATTGGTGCCGACCGGCGCCCTTGCCTTCGGCGCGGCCTTGATGCTGTGCGCGCGGGGGACGTTGATGGAACTGGTCGCGCTGGTCACAAGGCAGGCGCCGCCGGTCGAAGTGCCCGCCTGAGGCGGATCAGGCGGTCTGGATATAATCGCGCAGAGCCGCCGCTTCCGATTCGATCGAATCGATGCGGAACTTCACGAGATCGCCTATCGACACCAATCCCACCAGCGTGCCGTCGACGACCACCGGCAAATGGCGGATGCGGCGCTTCGTCATCAGCGAAAGACAGTGGATGACAGGCGTCCGATCATCCGTGGTGATCGCCGGCGCGGTCATGATCTCCCCGACCGGACGTTCCAGCACCGCCGCGCCCTCCTGCGCCACGCGATAGACCAGGTCGCGCTCGGAAAAGATGCCGACGACCGTGCCATCATCCACCACCGGCACGCAGCCGATCCGCCGTTCGGCCAGCCGTTGCACCACAGACAGGACCGTATCGCTCGATTGCACCTGGACGACATCCTGTCCCTTGCGCTTCAGAATCGTCGCGATCGTCATGATCCACCTCCCTGCCTGCCGACTAAATGCCTCGGTCCCTTGATGATCCCACTTTCACACCCCAAAGGAAAGGGATGACGCGCAAACAGGGCCTTGATGATCCAGAGATCGCCAGGATCGCATGGGGACGATACCGGCGGCTCATGGGATGGATGGCGCTGGGCGGTGCGCTGTGCGTGGGCGCGGCGCTGCTTTTGCTGCATATGTGGGCCGGTCCCATGCCGATCCACATGATCATCGCGACAGTATTGGGCGTCTGGTTGACGTTCATGCTGGGCACCGGCCTGATGGCCCTGGCGTTTCTGTCCAGCGGAACGGGGCATGACGAACAGGTGATTGACCGGATGAAAGAAGAGGGGCCAACCGATGACTGACGAAAGAGGTGAAGTGGTGTTGCGGGTGGTGCCTCACATCACCGACATCAATGCCAACGGGCATATTTTCGGCGGTTGGGTGCTCAGCCAGATGGACATAGCGGGCGGCATCGTCGCCACGCGAATCGCGCAAGGGCCCGTCGCAACGGTAGCGATAGAGAGCATGACCTTCATCGCCCCGATCCTGCTGGGGGATATCGTATCGGTCTATGCCCAGGAGGAAAGGCGGGGGCGGACGTCCGTCGCCATCCGCATCGACGTCATCGCGACGCGGGGACGACAGGGAATGAAGGTCGAACTGACGAGCGGGCTGTTCACCTTCGTCGCCCTGGATGGAAATCACCGGCCGCGTCCGCTGCCGGCCTGATCTCCAAGACTGCACCGGAAGCAAAAAGGGGGACAGCGCGACGGCACTGTCCCCCTTTTTGGTCTCATTTCCGCCCGATCGGGCAGGAGCGAGCCTTATTCGGCCGCCTCCGCCGCGGGCCGGGCACGGCGGGTCCGCTTGCGCGGTGTTTCCGCAGCAGACTCCGCGTCATTGTCGGCGCGAGCGATCGAGGGCGGCAAAACCGCCAGATCCAAACCGCCCTGGCCTTCTTCCTTTGCCGCCGCCTTGCGGGGGCGACCGCGACGCGCGCGGGGCGCCTCTGCCTCGGGCTGCGGTTCAGAAGCGGGTTCAGCCGCGCGGAACGGTTCAGGCGCCACTTCCGGCTGCCGCTGTTCCACGCTTTCCTCGAACGGCGCTTCTTCTACCGATGGACGCTCCCGGCGCCGTTCGTTGCGGTCGTTCCGGTCGTTGCGTTCATTGCGATCGCGGCGACCCCGGTCGTTCCGCCCCTCGCGATAATCGCGCTGCTCGTCCCGACGGCGATCGAAATCCTGCCCGCGGTCGCTCGCCTGATCGGCGCGCATATCCTCGCCCGCTTCCTCGCCGACATCGAAATCGTCGAAACCATCGTCGAAATTATCGTCCCGGGGACGGAACCGCTGCTGCTGCTCCTCCTGACGGGCGCGATTGTCGGCCAGCACGCGGAAATAATGGTCGGCAAATTGCAGATAATATTCCGCATTCACCCGATCGCCCGTCATCTGGGCATCGCGCGCCATATTCCTGTATTTTTCAAGAAGCTGGGCCGCATTGCCGCGAGCGCGGTTGTCGATCCGGTTGCCACTGTCACCGCCGCCCCGATTGCCACCGTTGGGCCGGCCATTATTGTTGTTCCGGCCGCGATTCCGGCGACCGGCCTGCCTGTTGTTGATCAAGAGCTGATCCTTGCGTTCACTTTGCCATCATTCACGGAAAAACACTGTTCTGTCGCCATCCTTCAACACGGCCTGGCCATCAGGCCGGATAAGGCTCCGCCAGGCAGGGGCCGAGCGATCGGCCTATGCCCTTGACCTGCCAGAGGCGCTTGCGCAGCAGCGCCATCGTGACTTTGAAGGAGCGGGAAAACGGCCTTTTCTTGTCGCGGCCCCACGGGGCAGATCCTCAGGATAGTGCCGTCCCTAAGCTCCATGTAGTGGCTTCCCGGCCATAAACCAAGCAATTTTCGCTTGTGCCGGCGCAAATCCTTTGCGCGGTCAGGCGGATCGCCCCAGGGTCGCGACCAGGCAGCGGTCATGGCCGGCCAGATCGTGGCGGACCGCAACGCTAAGTCCTTGATCAGCAAGCAGGGCAGAGACGCTGTGCCGCTGATCATAGCCGATCTCGATCGCGGCCATCCCGTCCCGCGCCAGCAGCCGGGGCAGCATCGGCGCGATCCGGCGATAGTCGTCCAGACCCTCCGCGCCTGCGAAAAGCGCGCTTTCAGGTTCATGCAGGACATCGCCCGACAGCGCGACGTCGCGGGCGATATAGGGCGGATTGACGAGGATCAGGTCGAACGGGCCGTCCATTCCCTCCGCCCAGTCGCCCTGGCGGAAATCGGCCCGTGGACTGAGGCCCAGATTGTCGGCATTGCTCCTGGCAACCGCCAGCGCAGCGGGAGAAATGTCGATGCCCACGCCGCTTGCCTGCGGCCATTGGCTGAGCGCGGCGAGCAGCAGCGCACCGGAGCCGGTACCAAGATCAAGAATGCGGGCGGGGCTTCGCGCGCCGAAATGCCCGATCGCGGCCTCGATCAGCGTCTCGCTGTCGGGGCGCGGGATGAGGACATCGGGCGTGACGTGCAGGCTGATCGTCCAGAAATCGCGCACCCCGGTGATATAGGCGATCGGTTCGCCGGTCAGCCGCCGCTGGAGCAGCAATTCGAAAGCGGGTGGGACGCTGAGGTCGCGCTGCCGCATCAGCAGTTCGTTGCGATCGATCTCCAGCGCGTGGGCCAGAAGCAGTTCGGCATCGAGCCGCGGGGTGGCGCTGATGGAGGAGAGGCGCTCGGTTGCTTCTCGCAGGGCGGGGGCAACCCCCATGTTCGTCATTTCCACGATCGCGGGAAAAACGCATGTCGCTTGGCGGAGCGCAGCGTCACGCCACGCCGTCCAACTGGGCGAGACGCGCGGCTTCATCCTCTGCCACCAGGGCGTCGATGACCTCCGACAGGCCCGGTCCTTCCAGGATTTCCGGCAAGCGGTGCAGTGTCAGGTTGATGCGGTGGTCCGTCACCCGTCCCTGCGGGAAATTATAGGTGCGGATACGTTCGGAACGGTCGCCGGAACCGACCATCGCCTTGCGCGCGCCGGCCTGTTCGCTCTGGGCGCGCTCACGCTCCATCTCGTATAGGCGGGCGCGCAGCACCTGCATCGCCTTCGCCTTGTTCTTGTGCTGGGACCGCTCGTCCTGCTGCGTCACGACGATGCCGGAGGGCAAGTGCGTGATCCGCACGGCGGAATCGGTGGTGTTGACGTGCTGGCCGCCCGCGCCCGATGCGCGATAGATGTCGATCTTGAGGTCACCGTCAGCGATCTGGACGTCGACCTCTTCCGGTTCCGGCAGCACGGCGACGGTCGCCGCCGAGGTGTGGATGCGCCCGCCGCTTTCGGTGGCGGGGACACGTTGGACGCGGTGGACGCCGCTTTCGAATTTCAGCTTGGCGAACACGCCGATGCCGGTGACGCTGGCAACCACTTCCTTGAACCCCCCGACTTCGGAGGCGTTGGCGGAGATCATCTCCATCTTCCAGCCCTGCGCGTCGGCATAGCGCTGATACATGCGGAACAGGTCGCCCGCGAACAGCGCGGCTTCGTCTCCGCCAGTGCCTGCGCGGATTTCCAGCATGGCCGGACGGGCGTCGGCGGCATCCCTGGGCAGAAGCTGGAGGGCGAGGGCACGCTCGGCGTCGGGAAGCTTGCCCTTGATGAGTTGCATCTCCTCCTGCGCCATTTCGCGCATCAGCGGATCGGCATCCGCATCCTCGCCGCCCGCCATATATTCAAGCGCGCTCAATTCCTGGCGCAGGCGACGGACCTCATGGGCAGCCTTGGCCACCGGCTCGATCTCGGCATATTCCTTGGACAGCCGCACGAACTCTTCCGGTGCGAGGTCGGCACGCGTCATCGACGCCTGCACCTCGTCCCGGCGCGCCTCGATCTGCGCGATGCGTTCGGCGGAGATGTGCATCAGAGCGCCGTCAGCTTCCCGATCAGGGCGTCCAAGGCAACGGCTTCCTGCTCGCCTGTGCCGAGATTGCGTAAAGCCGCCTCGCCCCGCGCCAGTTCATCATCGCCCAGAATCACGGCCCAGGCCGCACCCGATGCATTGGCCCGCTGCATCCGCTTCTTCATATTGCCGCGATAGCCCATGTCGCACGCGACGCCGGCGCGGCGCAGATCCGCAATGATGCCGGTGGCCCTGATCTCCGCGGCTTCGCCCATGGGGATGACCGCGACGGCCGGTCCGGCGATCTCCGGCGCATCCACCAGCATAGCCAGCCGCTCGATCCCCGCCGCCCATCCGACCGCCGGGGTCGAGGGACCACCCAGATTCTCGATCAGCCCGTCATAACGCCCGCCGCCCAGCACCGTGCCCTGCGCGCCAAGACGATCGGTGATGAATTCAAACGCGGTATGACGGTAATAATCCAGGCCGCGCACCAGCCGGGCATTGCGCTCCCACGCCACGCCCGCCGCGTCGAGGCCCGCCGTCACCTTCTCGAAGAAGCTGCGCGCTTCGTCAGTGAGATAGGCGTCGATGTCCGGCGCGCTGTCCGCCACCGGCCGGTCGCGAGGATCCTTGCTGTCGAGGATGCGCAGCGGGTTCCGGTGCAGGCGATCGATGCTCTCTTCCGACAATTCGCCGCGATGCGCCTCGAAATGGGCGATCAGCGCGGCGCGCCAGGCTTCACGGCTCGGCCCGTCGCCGAGCGTGTTGAGATTGAGCGTCACGCCTTCCGACACGCCCAGCTCACGCAGCAACTGGTCGGCCAGCACCAGCAGTTCCACGTCCGCGCCCGGCTCGCCTGCGCCGATAATCTCCGCGTCAAGCTGGTGGAACTGGCGGAACCGGCCCTTTTGCGGGCGTTCGTAACGGAACAGCGGACCGTGGGTCACGACCTTCAGCGGCGCATATTGCTGCCAGCCTTCTGTGATATAGGCGCGGGAGATGCCGGCCGTGAATTCGGGGCGCAGCGTGATGCTGTCGCCGCCGCGATCCTCGAACGTGTACATTTCCTTGGAAACGACGTCCGTGCTTTCGCCCAGAGAGCGGGCGAACACCGCCGTCGATTCGAACACGGGCACTTCCACCCGCTGGAAGCCGTAGAGCCTGCGTACCCGGTCGAAGGTCGCGACTACATGGGCGAAACGTTCCTGGAACGCTTCGCTCGTGCCGCCCAGCATGTCCTGCGTGCCGCGCACCGGATTAGGGGTCTTTGGGCGCGGGGTTTCGATCTTGGCCATGGGGCAGCGCCTTTAACGATAAAGACGCATCAAGGAAACGCGCTTTTTTGTCGTAAAATATGTCAAGTAGAGTTGGGGGTGGACGAGAGCGGAATGGCTCGCCATTCTGTTGTTATACGGTCGTTCGACCGAGCGCTTTTTCGGAGATGTTCATGATCCGCAGCCTTGCTGCCGCCCTTTTCCTTTCCACGGCGATCGCAACCCCGCTCATCGCGCAGGATGCGATCCGCTCCAAACCCACGGCGCTGCCGGTCGACAATGCCGCGCCGACGCCCAAAGATGCGCCCTATCCGGGCGGCGCCATCCGGCTGGAGGTCGACGCCACCGACACGGTGCAGCGCATCTTCCGCGTCAAGGAAACCATCCCCGTCGTCCAGGGCGGGCCCATGACGTTGTTGATGCCGCAATGGCTGCCCGGCAATCACGCGCCGCGCGGGCAGATCGAGAAGCTGGACGGCCTCAGCTTCACCGCCGACGGCAAGCCGCTGGCATGGAAGCGCGACCCGCTCAACGTCTTCGGCTTCGTGATCGACGTTCCGCAGGGGACGAAACAGGTCGTCGCATCCTTCCAGTTCCTTTCCGCCACCCAGCCCAATCAGGGCCGCGTCGTCGTCACGCCCAAGATGCTCAACATTCAGTGGGAGTCGGTGTCGCTCTATCCGGCGGGTTATTATACCCGCCAGATCCCGATCCAGGCGACCGTCACCTATCCCGATGGCTGGCAGGCAGCGACCGCGCTGCGCGGCAGGAAGACCGGATCGACCGTCGCCTATGAGACGATCGATTATGAAGCCTTGCAGGATTCGCCGGTGTTCGCCGGCCTCTATTTCAAGCCCGTCGACCTTGGCCATAATGTGACGCTCAACATCGTCGCGGACGATGCCGACGAGCTGGATGCCAAGCCCGACCAGATCGCCAAGCACAAGAAGCTGGTCGATGAAGCGGGCGCCCTTTTCGGTACCTATCATTTCGACCATTATGACTTCCTGTTCGCCATCACCGACGAAATGGGCGGCATCGGGCTGGAGCATCACCGCTCCTCCGAAAATCAGGTGGAACCGGGCTATTTCAAGAAATGGGGCGATGGCGATGCGCTGCTGGACCGCAACCTGCTGCCGCATGAATTCACCCATAGCTGGGACGGCAAGTTCCGCCGCCCCGACCTGCTGTGGACGCCCGATTTCAACGTGCCGATGCAGGACAATCTGCTCTGGGTCTATGAAGGGCAGACGCAATTCTGGGGCTATGTGCTCGGCGCCCGTTCGGGTCTGTTCAGCAAGCAGGAAACGCTCGACGCCTATGCCCATATCGCGGCCAGGCTGGACACGGCGCGGGGCCGCGAATGGCGGCCGATGGAAGACACCACCCATGACCCCATCATCTCCGCCCGGCGTCCCAAGGGTTGGTCGAGCTGGCAACGGTCGGAGGATTATTACAATGAGGGCTTGATGATCTGGCTGGAGGCGGACGCGATCATCCGCCAGCAGACCAGGGGCGCCAGGGGCCTCGACGATTTCGCCAAGGCTTTTTTCGGCATCAATCCCGGCGACTGGGGGCAGGTCGTCTATAATCGCGGGGATGTGATCAAGACGCTCAACGCGGTCGCGCCCTATGACTGGGCCGGTTTCTTCCAGAAATATGTCGACAGCACCACCAGGGAAACGCCCAAGGGCGGCTTCACCCTGGGCGGTTACAAGCTGGTCTATGGCGACACGCCGGGCGCCATCACGAAGGCGGCCGAAGGGTCGGGCAAGTTCACCGACCAGAGCTTCGGCATCGGCCTGATCGTCAAGAATGACGGGGAGATCAGCAATGTCGTCTGGGACAGCCCGGCCTTCAAGGCAGGCCTTGCCATCGGTTCCAGGATCGTCGCGATCAATGGCGACGAATATTCGGGCGACGTTTTCAAGGCGGCGATCAAGGCTGGAAAGCCGCTGCAGATCATACTTAAGCAGGACAAATATTATCGCACTTTGACCCTCGCATATTCAGGCGGCCTGCGCTATCCGCGCCTCGAAAAGACAGGAGAGGGTGAAGGCAGCCTGGACCGGCTGCTGAAACCGAAAACATAATCACCCGTAGCGCCAACGCGTATCGAAAAAGGCTTGAAGTCCCATGAATATCGAACTGATCCCGGTCGGCGACGATCCGCCCAACAGCCTGAATGTCATCATCGAGGTTCCGGTCGGCGGCGAGCCCGTCAAATATGAGTTCGACAAGGCTTCCGGCGCGCTGTTCGTGGACCGCATCCTGCATACGCCGATGCGCTATCCGGCCAATTACGGCTTCGTGCCGCACACCCTGTCGCCCGACGGCGATCCGCTGGACGCGCTGGTCATCGCCCGCTCGCCCTTCGTGCCCGGCTCGGTCGTGCGCGCCCGTCCCATCGCCGTGCTGAACCTGGAAGATGAAGCCGGCGGTGACGAGAAGCTGGTCTGCGTGCCCGACAACAAGACTTTTCCCTATTACCACAATGTGGGTGAAAAGGACGATCTGCCCGGCATCGTGATGGAGCAGATCGAACATTTCTTCACCCACTACAAGGATCTGGAAAAGCAGAAATGGGTGCGGATCGGCACCTGGGGCGGCGCGGAAGACGCCCGCCGCATCACGCTGGAGGCGATTGAACGCTACAAGGCAGGCAAATAAGCCGACTGGCTGCAGCTTCTGCGAAAAAAGGGCCGCGCGGACATTCCGCGCGGCCCTTTTTCCATATGTCCAGGGGAGGCGGTGATCTCAGGTCAGATGAGCCGATCCGCCTCCAGCGCGGCGGCCACCGAATCACGACCGCGCGGCGTGCGGGCATGAAGCCGCGCATCGGCTTCGGCCAACCGCTCCACGCCCATCGTCAACTGCTCCTCCGGCAGGGTGAAGGGCAGGCGCAGAAAGCGCTCGAATGCCCCGCTCACGCCAAAGCGCGGCCCCGGCGCGACACGCACCCCGTGGCTCTCGGCAATGGCGGCCAGCGCCGTCGCCTCCCCCCGCGGCAGTTCCGCCCATAGCGACAGGCCGCCGGCGGGGGATTCGGCACGCCAATGCGGCAGGTGCCGCTCGATCAGAGCCAGCAGATGGTCCCGGCGTCCGCGCAGCATCGCCGCCCGTGGACCAAGTCCTTCATCACCGTCGATCAAATGCGCGACGGCAAGCTGTTCCACCACCGGGCTGGCCATGTCCATCGTCGTGCGCAGGCGGCCCAGCGCCGCCACGGTCTGAGGATCGGCGCGAATCCACCCGACGCGCAATCCGCCCCAGAAGATCTTGCTGGCAGATCCCAGGGTGATGACCTGCCGTCCCGAAGGATCATGCACGGCGACCGGCGGCGGCGGCATATTGTCCAGGCCCATCGCCGCCATGGTCTCGTCGATGATCAGCGGCATGTGGCTGCGCGTCGCCGCCGCCACCAATGCGCGGCGGGTGGCCGGGTCCATGCTGCGCCCGGTCGGATTGTGGAAATCCGCGATGATATAGGCGAAACGCGGGCTGGTCTGGCGGAAGGCCGCCTCCATCGCGTCGATGTCCCATCCCTGCGCCGGCAGGCCGACCGGCACCGGCACGACATGGGCGCGCTGCAGGGCCTGGATCGCATTATGATAGGTTGGATGGTCGATCACCGCCCGGTCCCCCGGCCCCGCCAGCCAGTGCAGCAGCAGCGAAAGTCCCTGCTGTGCACCATTGGTGACGATGATCTGGTCGGGACTGGTCGGGCATCCGCGCCGCTCATAATGCGCCGCGATCGCCCGGCGCAACGGCGGCAGGCCCAAAGGATCATAGCCCAGTTCGCCCAGAAAGGCGGGCAAGGCCTCCACCGCCAATTGACAGGCGCGACCAACGCCAGGCGCAGCCGGCAGTGCGGCATGGGTCCAGTTCAGTATATCCACACCATCGGTCAGTTCGATCTCCGGCAGGGCCTGTTCCATCCGGCCGGGCGGCAGGCGCGTGACGCTCCCCGATCCCTGCCGGCTTTCAAGGAAGCCCTCGTCGCGGAGCCGGTCGAAGGCGGCGGCAATGGTCGTGCGGCTCAGCCCCAGCGCGGCGGCCAGTTCCCGTTCGCCGGGCAGACGGACGTTCAGGCCGACGCGCCCGTCCAGCACCAGCATCCGCAGCGCCTGCGCCAATTGGCGATAGGCCGGTTCGGCGCTGCCCTCTGCACGCCAGGCACCCAGCAGGCGAAGCAGGGAAGGGGGCCGCAGAAGAGAAGTGGACATGGCAAAGGCTTCCGATCCAGAGAACGAAGAGGCCAATTATCCGATAATGGCTGTTTTGTAAAAGGCCATTTTGCCCGATGTGAAAAGCCATGATGATGCCGCGCCGCCTTTTCCAGCTTTTCTGGGGCCTCAACCTTTATGGCTTTGCCATGGCCGTGATGCTGCGCGCCAATCTCGGCCTTGATCCCTGGGATGTGCTGCATCAGGGGCTCGCGTCGCGGCTCGGCCTGAGCTTCGGCATGACGGTCAATCTGGTCGGCGCGGCGGTCCTGCTGTTGTGGTGGCCGTTGCGCCAGCGGCCGGGCCTGGGCACCCTCTGCAACATAGCGGTGATCGGGACGGCCGTGGACCTCAGCCTCATGATCCTGCCGACGCCGGACGGCTATGCCATGCGCTGCATCTGGCTGGCGTCGGGGATCGTCCTCAACGGCATTGCGGGTGGCGCCTATATCGGTGCAGGGCTGGGACCGGGACCGCGCGACGGATTGATGACCGGCTTCTGCCGCCGGACGGGATGGCCGGTCAAATGGGTGCGCACCAGCATCGAAATCGGCGTGCTGGCGATCGGATGGCTGATGGGCGGCACGGTTGGACTCGGGACTTTGCTCTATGCGGCGACGATCGGCTGGATCGTCCACCATGCCCTGCCCTTCTTCACCATCGCGCCGCGGGAAGCGCCCGCCCTCCCCTGAGCCCTTTGCCCCCTGACCGGCCGGCACGGAGACCCGCCGGCCGGTCCTTTTATTTGGCCCGGGTATCGACAGCGGCACCAGCCGCCATATCTATGGCATCCTGTCGGCACGATATGAGGAGAGCCTAGTGGCCACCGATCTATATGATCTGACCGTTCCCACCTTCATCCGGGGCCTGCGCAACCTGTCCGCAATCCTGGACAAGGCCGCCGCCTATGCTCAGGAAAAGGGCATCGATCCGCTGACCCTGACCAGCGCGAGGCTGATCGAGGACATGGCGCCCCTCACCGCCCAGGTCCAATTCGCCAGCGATAGCGCCAAGGGCGCGATCATCCGCATCGGCCAACTTGACCCGCTGCCCATGCCCGACACCGAACAGAGCTTTGCCGAGTTGCAGCAGCGGATCGCCAAGACGATCGCTTTCCTCGAATCCGTGCCTCGCGAACGCATCGACGGGCAGGAGGATGCGCAGGTCGTGCTCAAGACCCCGCGCGGCGATTTCCCCTTCACCGGCCGCAACCATGCGTTGGGCTTTGCGCTACCCAATTTCTATTTTCATGTGACAACCGCCTATGCCCTGCTGCGCCAGGCGGGCGTGCCTCTGGGCAAGCTGGACTATCTGGGCGGCATCTAGGCGCAGAACCTCGACGCTCTCTTCCCTAGCCCGCGATCAGCCGGATCGCGGCGCTCGACACCCAGCCGCTGGGGCAGGGGCCGTCATAGGGCTGCTTGCGATCCGCCGGTTCAGCGACGCCGCAATCGATCGGCGCCGTTGCATTGTCGGCCGGGGGTTCGGGAGCCAGCACGATCCCCAGCCACTTCTGGTCGAGGCTGCGGGTGCAGATCCAGGCGCGGCTGCCCTCCGCCATCCGGGCGGTTTCCCGGGCGTCGGCAAAGGGCGCGGCACGCACCGACGCGCCCCTGGCGCCGACGCGCACCGCCTGGCCCATGGCGCCGCAGGCGTCGAGGCGCGGACCGTCCTCTCCGATGGTCACGGGGCGGACGAGATGCGATTCCAGCCGGGTATCGGGCATCTCGTCCCGCGGCGCACCCGCCAGGGAACTGTTGGGCAGTTCCTCCAGCACGTCGCTGCTCTTGGAGCAGGCGGCAAGCATCAGGGCCAGGGCTAGGATCATGCGCATAGGCGCGTGATAGACCTTGCTTCGGGCAGGCGATAGCCGCCATGTTTCGCTTTAGTTTGCTGGACCTTTTCCCTATATGCTCGGCATGAGCGAGGAAATTCAGAACAGCCCCAACAACAACGCCTATGGCGCCGACAGCATCAAGGTCCTGAAAGGTCTGGACGCCGTTCGCAAACGCCCGGGCATGTATATCGGCGACACCGACGACGGCTCGGGCCTGCACCACATGGTGTTCGAGGTCAGCGACAATGCGATAGACGAGGCGCTGGCCGGCCATTGCGACCGCATCCTCATCACGCTCAATCCCGACGGTTCAGTCAGCGTCGAGGATAATGGCCGCGGCATCCCCACCGACATCCACAAGGAAGAGGGCGTGTCGGCGGCAGAGGTGATCATGACCCAGCTCCACGCCGGCGGGAAGTTCGAGAATACCTCGGACGACAATGCCTACAAGGTGTCGGGCGGCCTGCATGGCGTCGGCGTTTCCGTGGTGAACGCGCTCAGCGAATATCTTGACCTCCATATCTGGCGGGACGGCAAGGAGCATTATATGCGCTTTGCCTATGGCGACGCCGTCGCTCCGCTCAAGGTGATCGGCGACGCGCCAGAAGGCAAGAAGGGCACGCGCGTGACCTTCCTTCCCTCGACCGAGAAAGTGCCCGGCGACGGCGGCACCTTCAAGAACCACACCGAATTCGATTTCGAGAAGCTGGAGCATCGCTATCGCGAACTCGCCTTCCTCAATTCGGGCGTGCGGCTGTTCCTGGTCGATGCACGGCATGAGGAGAAGAAAGAGATCGAGCTGTTCTATGAGGGCGGCATCGCGGCCTTCGTAAAGTGGCTGGACCGCAACAAGCAGCCGCTGATGCCCGATCCCATCGCCATTTCGGGCAGCCGCGACGACGTCACCATCGACGTCGCGCTGGAATGGAACGACAGCTATTATGAAAATGTCCTCTGTTTCACGAACAACATTCCGCAGCGGGACGGCGGCACGCACCTTGCCGCGTTCCGCGCGGCGTTGACGCGGACGCTCAACAATTATGCGGACAAATCGGGGTTGCTGAAAAAGGAAAAGGTCTCGCTGACCGGCGAAGACATGCGGGAGGGGCTTACCGCCATCGTGTCGGTGAAGCTGCCGGACCCCAAATTCTCCTCGCAGACCAAGGACAAGCTGGTTTCGTCCGAAGTGCGCCAGCCGCTGGAAAGCCTGATGGCGGACAAGATGGCGGAGTGGCTGGAAGAAAACCCGCAGCATGGCCGCCTGATCGTGCAGAAGGTGATCGACGCCGCCGCCGCGCGCGAAGCCGCGAAGAAGGCGCGTGAACTCACCCGGCGCAAGGGCGTGATGGACATCGCGTCCCTGCCCGGCAAGCTGGCCGACTGTCAGGAACGCGACCCCGCCAAGTCCGAACTGTTCCTGGTGGAGGGTGACTCGGCCGGCGGTTCGGCAAAGCAGGGACGAAACCGCCATAATCAGGCGATCCTGCCGCTGAAGGGCAAGATCCTGAACGTCGAGCGCGCCCGTTTCGACCGGATGCTGTCGTCCAAGGAGGTGGGCACGCTGATCCAGGCGATGGGCACGGGCATCCGCGATGATTTCAACCTGGAAAAGCTGCGCTACCACAAGATCGTCATCATGACCGACGCCGACGTCGATGGCGCGCACATCCGCACGCTGCTGCTGACCTTCTTCTACCGCCAGATGCCGCAGATCATCGAGGCGGGCCATCTCTACATCGCCCAGCCGCCGCTATACAAGGCGACGCGGGGCCGGTCGGAGGTCTACCTCAAGAACGAAGCCGCGCTGGAACAATATCTGGTCGACAATGGCGTTGAATCCATGGCGCTGGAAACGACCGGCGGCATGCGCTCGGGCGAAGACCTGCGCCACCTGATCGAACATGGCCGGCGGATGCGGGCGGTTATGCGTTATGTCCCGCGGCGCTACAATCCCGCAATCATCGAGGCGCTGGCGATCAACGCCGCGCTTGATCCGGAACTCAGCCAGGAGGCGCAGGCCGATCGCCTGGCTAACACCGTCCGCTGGATGGACGCGCAGGACGATGAAGGCAGGTGGAGCGGCCGGATCGCGGAGGAGGGCGGCTTTCATTTCGAGCGCCTGTGGCGCGGCGTCACCGACCACCATATGATCGAGGCAGGCTTCATCGGTTCGGCCGAAGCGCGCAAGCTGCACGCCATCGCGACCGAGGAAGCGGACAGCTATCGCACCGCCAGCCGGCTGGTCACGGCCAAGGCGGCAGCCGCCGCCGAGGAGGCTGGAGAGGACGAACTGCCGGTCGCGACCAAGGGTTCGACTGCGGTCACCCGGCCCAGCGAATTGCTGGAGGCAATCCTCGCCGCCGGGCGCAAGGGACTGGCGATCCAGCGATATAAGGGCCTGGGCGAAATGAATGCGGAACAGCTTTGGGAAACCACGCTGGACCCCGATAATCGCTCCATGCTGCGGGTGGAGGTCGAGCAGGCCGACGTGGCCGACGAAATCTTCACCAGGCTGATGGGTGATGTGGTGGAACCGCGGCGCGAGTTCATCCAGGACAATGCGCTGAACGTCGCCAATCTGGACGTCTGATCCGATGGAGCAGGTCCGTTGCGGTTGGGCCGGGACGGACCCGCTCTATTGCGCCTATCATGACAGCGAATGGGGCGTTCCGGAACGCGATCCGCGGATGCTCTGGGAAACGCTCATGCTGGAGGGCTTCCAGGCGGGGCTGAGCTGGATCACCATATTGCGCAAGCGGGAAAGTTTTCGCGTTGCCTTTGCAGGCTTCGACCCAGACAGGGTCGCGGCATTCGGCGAGGATGATGTCGATCGGCTGATGGCCGACCCCGGCATCGTCCGGGCCCGCGCGAAGATCGAGGCGACGATCATGGGCGCTCGGATCTTCTGCGCGATGCGGGATGGGGGCGAGGATTTCTCGACCTATGCCTGGGGGTTCGTCGACGGCCAGCCGATCCGGAATGATGGCTTGACCTTCCCGGCCAGGACCGATCTTTCAGAGGCGATTTCCAGGGATCTCAAGCAGCGGGGCTTCAAATTTGTGGGGCCCACCATCGTTTATGCGTGGATGCAGGCGATCGGGATGGTGAACGATCATGCGCTGGATTGCTTTCGGCGGAATGAGGTCTGAAAAAGGCATGAGGCGGTTGCTGCCATTGGCCCTGGCCGTTGCGCTGGCGGGATGTGGCAAGGATGAGATGCCCGCGGCCAATGTCGCGCAATCTCATGCCTCCACACCAATCACCATGCCTGACCCGGCGCCAAGCCAAGTTTCTGAGAATATTCCACAAAAGGTTCCACGTGGAACAGATGGAAGCGCGCCGGCCAACTCAGCGGAAGACTCTGCGGACGTCAGGCGTCCTGCGGAAAATGGCTATCGCGCTATCGGAACCGAGCCTTTCTGGGCGGTGACGGTGAAGGGCTCCACCGCCTTGCTAGAACGGCCCGACAAGGCGCCGGCCCGCTATGCGATATCGCGGAACGACGACGGGCGCGCCGTGCGGTTTATGGGCGAGGGTTTTTCGATGACCGTCACCGAAGGACCATGCAGCGATGGCATGAGCGATGCGGTCTGGTCCGACCGCGTAGCGCTCGCTTTCGGCGAAGGGACGCTGAATGGCTGTGGTGGCACACGCTATGATCAGGGTGAACCCTGAAGGCGCATCTTTGCCGATCGGCATGGGGAGCCCCGCCTGTCCTGCCCGAATGGAAGGGCGAGGTGCCAGAGGCCGGAACATAGTTCGGCTTAACCGGAATGAACAGCGGACACGGCAAAAGTCAGGGAAGGCAGGATACTGCCCATCCTGATCTTTTTTAGAATTTGAAGATTGTGCCCAGATAAACGGCCTGCGCGTCCTGCCGATCATCGGTCATGGGCGTCAGCCGTCCGGCGAAGCTGTTATTATAGCGCACGCCCGCCGTGACGTTCAGGTTGCGCGTCAGCGAATAGGAACTCGCCAGGTCCAGCGAATAATCCTTGTCCGCACTGGGGTTGCGGATCGTCGCGGCGGGTTCGCGGCGGCTCTCGATCAGCACCTTCGTGCTGAAACGATCCTTGCGCTCCTGATCCAGCGAGAAATTCCTGGCGCCTGCCATCGGCTCGACGGCGACCGGGTCCAGCTCCTTGCGACCGACGGTTTCGGGCAGGGCGAACTTGCGCCAGTTATGCGCGCTGTTGAGGCTGAAGGCGACTGGCGCGATATTCACCGCATCGATCGTCCGGCTAACCGCGACACGATCGTTCAGGTCGGCGGCACGGACCATGACGGTCACCGAACGCTGCCCGCTCAGCGATCCGCTGGTGGGTGTAAAGCGGAAATTCTGGCGACTCGCGGACGCGGCGATCTTCGCATAAGCGGCCGCCAGGCGCGAATCCTTGGTCGTCGGCGTGAAGGAGGAAATACTGCCCAATGCGCCCAGCGAAACCGGGATTTCGGCCCGCATCCGCACCAGGTCGGTCGCGGCGCCGATCGCAGGAGACAGCATGAAGCCGGCCACGGCAACTGCCGAGCCTGCCAACGCCATATGTCCCCTTTTCAGGCCCATGATCCGAATCTCTTCCCCGCCGACTAGTTTTCTATCGTCCTTCATATAAGGAAGGCGCTGTAATTGGTAGAGCGCTACCCGTTTTTTGTCCGAGCTGTTGCACGGAACACACAGGACTCATTCCGGTTGCGCGGCGGGCCGTTGCCGCCATGTCCCGGAGTCCCCCTTGCCCATTGCCGCCGGTCCTCTATAGAAGCGAGGCATTTACTCGTTTGATGGGACAATAATGATGGTCCGCCGCTTTTCTTCGCGCCTTTCCTCCGGTCTGCTGCTGGCCGCACTCCTGCCGCTCGCCGCGTGCGGAGGCGGCGCCAAGGACCGCCCCAAGGCGGATCTCGCCGCATCGAAGGTGACGACCATCGGCGTCAACGCCTATCTGTGGCGCGCGAGCCTCGACACCCTGTCCTTCATGCCGATGGTGCAGACGGATTCGAACGGCGGCGTGATCGTCACCGACTGGTACGCCAATCCCAACAGCCCCAATGAACGGATGAAGCTGACCGTCTCGATCCTCGACCAGGATCTGCGCGCCGACGCGCTGCGCATCGCCGCCAGCCGTCAGGTCAGCCAGGGCGGCCAATGGGTCGACGCGCCAGTGCAGGCGGCGACGGTGCAGAAGCTGGAAGAGATCATCCTGACCAAGGCGCGCGACCTGCGCCGCATGGCGATCGCGGGCTGACCGCAACTTATATTCCATTCGGGCCGAGCCTGTCCAAGCCCTGTGCGTTTCTTCGGAATTACGGCCCTTCGACAGGCTCGGGGCGAACGGCAGTTGAGTTAAGGATCATCCATGCAAAGGCGCTTCAACCCGCTTGAGGCCGATGCCCGCTGGCAGGCCGTCTGGGACGAGAAGCAGACGTTCAGGGCGTCCGACAGCAGCGACAAGCCGCGTTCCTATGTGCTGGAGATGTTCCCCTATCCCTCCGGGCGCATCCATATCGGCCATGTCCGCAATTATTCGATGGGCGACGTGCTGGCGCGTTTCCGCCGGATGACCGGGCATGAGGTGCTCCACCCGATGGGCTGGGACGCCTTTGGCATGCCGGCTGAAAACGCCGCGATGGAGAAGAAGGTGCATCCGGGCGCCTGGACCCGCTCCAACATCGCGACGATGCGCGCGCAGCTCAAGAAGCTGGGCTTCGCGCTGGACTGGAGCCGGGAACTGGCGACATGCGAGCCGGATTATTACGGCCAGGAACAGGCGCTGTTCCTCGACATGCTCGAAGCCGGCCTGGTCTATCGCAAGGAATCCGCCGTCAACTGGGATCCGGTCGACATGACCGTGCTGGCGAACGAGCAGGTTATCGACGGCAAGGGCTGGCGGTCCGGCGCCCCGGTCGAAAAGCGCAAGCTGTCCCAATGGTTCCTCAAGATCACACAGTTCGCGGATGATCTGCTGGCCGGCCTCAAGACGCTCGACCAGTGGCCCGACAAGGTGAAGCTGATGCAGGAAAACTGGATCGGCAAGTCGGTGGGATTGCAGTTCCGCTTCAAGCTGGATGCGCCGGTGGGCGGAATCGGGGAGCTGGAGGTTTTCTCGACCCGGCCTGACACGATCTTCGGCGCCAGCTTTGCGGCCGTCGCAGCGGATCACCCGATCGCATTGGCGCTGGCGGAAAAGGATGCGGCGCTCGCCGCCTTCGCGGAGGAATGCCGCCAGACCGGCACGGCCGCTGCCGAGATCGAAACCCAGGAGAAGAAGGGATACGACACCGGCCTTTCGGTGATCCACCCCTTCACCGGGCACAAGCTGCCGCTGTTCGTGGCGAATTTCGTGCTGATGGACTATGGCACCGGCGCCGTCATGGCGGTTCCGGCCCATGACCAGCGCGATCTCGACTTCGCGCGCAAATATATGCTGCCGGTCGAGCGCGTCGTCGCGGCCGAGGGCGATGAGCAGAAGGGCATTGGCGAGGAGGCCTATGTCGGCCCCGGCAGACTGGTGAATTCAGGCTTCCTCAACGGCCTGGGCGTCGAGGAAGCGAAGGCGGAAGTGATCCGCCGCGCCGAAGAAGGCGGCTGGGGCACCGGCACCACCGTCTTCCGGCTAAGGGACTGGGGCGTTTCGCGCCAGCGCTATTGGGGCACGCCGATCCCGGTCATCCATTGCGAGGATTGCGGTCCCGTGGGCGTGCCCAAGGACCAGCTTCCCGTGGTGCTGCCCGAAGATGTCGGCTTCGACGTTCCGGGCAATCCGCTGGACCGGCATCCGACCTGGAAGCATGTCGATTGCCCCCGATGCGGCAAGGCGGCGCAGCGCGAGACCGACACGCTGGACACCTTCGCGGATTCAAGCTGGTATTTCATCCGCTTCGCCAGCCAGCCGCAGGACAGGCCGTTCGACCGGGAAACCGTGGAGAAGTGGCTCCCCGTCGGCCAATATATCGGCGGCGTGGAACATGCGATCCTGCACCTGCTCTATGCGCGCTTCTGGACCCGCGCGCTCCAGCATATGGGGCAGTTGGGCTTTGCCGAACCCTTCACCGGCCTCTTCACCCAGGGCATGGTGACGCATGAGACCTACAAGTCGCCCGACGGCGCCTGGCTCGCCCCGCAGGATGTGGAGCGGCAGGGCGACAAGGTCGTGATGATCGACGGCGGCGCCTCCGTTACGGTCGGCCGTGTCGAGAAAATGTCCAAGTCGAAGAAGAATGTCGTCGATCCCGATGACATCATCGCCCAATATGGCGCCGACGCGGTCCGCTGGTTCATGCTGTCCGACAGCCCGCCGGAGCGCGACCTGCCCTGGACCGAAGCCGGCATCGAAGGCTCCTGGCGCTTCGTCAACCGCCTGTGGCGCCTGTTCGGGGAGGCCGACAAGGTCGCCGACGGAGCGGACAAGGCGCTGGACCGCAAGCTGCACCAGACCATCGACGGCGTGGCGAAGGATATCGAGGCACTGTCCTTCAACAAGGCGGTGGCGAAAATCTACGAACTCACCAATGCGGTCGAAAAGGCGAAGCCATCGGCCAGCCGCAGCGCGGCGATCCGGGCGCTGGCCCTGCTGGTCGCGCCGATGACGCCGCATCTCGCCGAGGAGGCGTGGGCGGACATGGGCGAGGAGGGACTGATCGCGGAAGCCGGCTGGCCCGCCGTCGATCCCGCGCTGCTGGTGGAGGATGAGGTCACCATCGCCTGTCAGGTCATGGGCAAGCTGCGCGACACCATCACCGTGCCCAAGGGCACGGCGAAGGAGGAACTGGAGCGCCTCGCCCTGGCCGCGCCCAATGTGGTGAGGACTCTGGACGGTGCTACGCCGAAGAAGGTCATTGTGGTGCCGGACCGTCTGGTGAATCTGGTCGTCTGAACTCCAGGCATCGGTTCGGGCCCCGCCTGTCGAAGCCCTGCGCTTCTCCCTGGGAGAGCACAGCCCTTCGACAAGCCCGGGGCCAACGGGTATAGGATTGCGCATGAAGCCTTTATTGCCGCTGCTCTTGCTTGCCTCCCTCTCCGCCTGCGGGTTGCGTCCCGTCTATGGCGGGGGCAGCCATGGCGCGGTTGCGCAGGCGCTGGGCCATGTCGAGGTGCAGCCGATCCAGGGCAAGGGTGGCTGGCTGGTGCGCAACGCGCTGAACGACCGGCTGGCGGCGATGACCGGCACCGGACCCAGCTACAAGCTGGTGGTGAAGCTGGACGATGACATCAGTGGCTTCGGCCTGCGTTCCGACGCCGCCGTCACGCGCGAGCGACGGACCCTGCGCGCGCGCTACCAGCTTATCGACGGCGCCACCGGCGCGCAGGTTCTGGACGATACCGCCGGATCGGACGTCGGCATTGACGTCGTCTCCAGCGAATATGCGACGATCGCGGCGGAAGACACGGCGCTCGAGCGGCTTTCCCAGACCATCGCGGACCAGATCATTGCCCGGCTCGCCCGTTTCGCAACGCGGGACAGGTCGCGTTGAAGGCCAATCGGGGCCAGATCGAAAAGGCGCTCGACGCAGCAGGCCAGGGGTCGGCCGCCGACTGCCGCTTCTTCCTGCTCTATGGCCCCGACGAAGCGGGCAGCACGGCACTCGCCAGGCGGCTGGAGCGCTCCATGGGGCCGGACGCCGAGCGGATCGACCTGGACGGGCAGACGCTGCGCGACGATCCGGCGCGGCTGGCGGATGAAGCGGCGTCCTTCTCCATGTTCGGGGACAAGCGCTGGATCCGCATCACGGGCATGGGGGAGGAATCGCTGCCCGCCCTCAACGCCCTGCTGGAGGCGGAGGCGGCCGGCAATCCCGTCATTGCCATAGCAGGCGCGCTCAAGGGCACCTCGAAGCTGCTCAAGCTCGTGCTGGACCACAAGCAGACCATGGCCTTCATCTCCTACCAACCCGACGCGCGGGAGGCGGAGCAGATCGCCATCGCCATCGCGCGGGAAGGGGGGCTGCGCCTTTCGTCCGAACTGGGTCGCCGCATCGCGGACCTGGCCAATGGCGACCGCGCATTGATGGCGGGCGAGGTGGAGAAGCTGATCCTCTATCTCGATGCCGCCCCGGATCGCCCGCGCGAGGCGACGGAGGAGGCGCTGAACGCGCTTTCCGCCGATAATCCCGACAGCGACGCCGGACCGCTGGTGAACGCGGTCCTGGGCGGCGACCTGCGCGGCATGCATCGCGAACTGGGGCGCCTGGCGGAGGCGGGGACGGCGATGGCGGCCGTGCTCCGCCCGCTGCTGACCCGCGCCATGCTGCTTGCCAATATCCGCGCTGACTTCGATGACAGCGGCAGGCTGGAAGGCGCGATAGAGGCGGCGGGCAAGGCGGTGTTCTGGAAGGAAAAGGGCGTCGTCACGCGCCAGGTCCGCATATGGGACGCCGGCGGTATCGCCCGCGTCATCCAGCGCCTCGCCCAGGCCGAACGGGCGAGCCGGTCCGGCAGGGGCCTGGGCGATCTCATGGTCAGGCATGAACTGCTCGCCATCGCCCGCCAGGCGGCGCGGGACCGGTAGGATCTGTCATGTCCCCAGGAAGCCGGGAACATGATGGCGATGCGCGGAGCCTTCCTAAGCGCTTGATCGGACGGCCACCGACCGCCATATTGCCGGCATGGACAAGCTCAACCTGACCGACGCCGAATGGCGCGAGCGCCTTTCCCCCGAACAATATCATATCCTGCGGGAGGGCGGCACGGAACGGGCCTTCACCGGCAAATATAACGGCAACAAGGCCGATGGCCGCTATTTCTGCGCCGGCTGCGGCACAGAATTGTTCGATGCCGAGGAAAAATATGACAGCGGATCGGGCTGGCCCAGCTTCACCGCCCCCGTCGATATCGACGCGGTGGACGAAATCCGCGACAACAGCCATGGCATGATCCGCACCGAGGTCCGCTGCGCAAAATGCGGCGGGCATCTGGGCCATGTCTTTCCCGACGGGCCGGGCGTCAACGGCCTGCGCTATTGCATGAACAGCGCGTCGCTGGATTTCCAGCCGCGTGACGACGCCGAATAACGGTTCATCGCCGGTACAGCGGACTTTCTCTTGAAACCCTGGGGCGATTCTGGTCGATGGCATCACTGGCGGCCGGCAAATCGCGGAAAACACAAAGACGCTGGAGATTTTGCGCGGCCTGCACGGCTTTTCCACTGGCCGCCTTTCCGTTTAGCGCATATCCGGGCGAACCATGGCACGATCAGGCAAGAGCAGCGAACCGCGGGGCAGAGTGAAGACATGGCTGGTGCGGGGTCTGAAGATCGGCCTTGTCGGCGGCCTCAGCGCGCTTGTCGCGATCGTGGTGGCGGTGGTGATCGCCTATCAGTCGCTGCCCGACTATGAATCGCTGAAATCCTCGCCCAATGGCCAGATGATCCGCGTCCACGCCGCCGACGGCAGCGTCATCGTCTCCCTGGGGCCCAGCTTCGGCCGCTGGCTGAGCTACGATCAGATCCCGACGGTGATGGTCGATGCCATGGTCTCGACCGAGGACAAGCGCTTTTATCTTCATCCCGGCGTCGATCCCATCGGCATGGCCCGCGCCGCCTGGGTGGCGCTGGAACGTCGCGGCAGCGGGCGGCGCTGGCAGGGCGCGTCCACCATCACCCAGCAGGTGACGCGCAACATCTTCCTCAACAACAGCTACAGCTGGGGCCGCAAGGTCCGGGAGATGGTGCTGGCCCTCGCGCTGGAGCGCAAATTCTCCAAGCGGCAGATCCTCGAGCTTTACCTCAACAAGGTCTATTTCGGCGGCGGCGCCTATGGCATCGACGCTGCCAGCCGGAAATTCTTCGGCCATCCCGCCACCAGCCTCGACCTTCCCGAAGCCGCGATCGTCGCCGGTCTGGTGAAGGCACCCTCCAGCTATTCCCCGACCGCCGACGCCGACGCCGCCAGGGGCCGGGCGGGCGTGGTGCTGGAACTGATGGAGGAAAACGGCAAGATCAGCGCAGCGGAGCGCGCCAATGCCGGCCTGGAAGCCGTCAAGATGGCCCCAGAACCGCCGCAGAACAGCGTTCGCTACTTCACCGACTGGGCGCTGCCTCAGCTCGACACGCTGATCGACGAACCCAATGAGCCGCTGGAGGTCTATACCACCATCGACCTCGGCATGCAGAAGGCCGCGACCGCTGCGATCCAGGCCAATGTGCCTACGGGAACGCAGGGCGCCCTGGTCTCGCTGGACCGCGATGGCGCGGTACGGGCGATGGTCGGCGGACTGGACTATGTGAGTTCCAACTACAACCGCGCCACCACCGCGACGCGCCAGCCGGGGTCGGCGTGGAAGATCTTCGTCTACATGGCCGCGCTGGAGGCGGGCTATACGCCCGATACCGGTATCACCGACAGTCCAGTCGACATCAACGGGTGGAAACCGCGCAACAGCAACGGCCGCTTCTCCGGCGACATCGATATCCGCACCGCCTTCGCCTATTCGGTCAACACCGTGGCGGCGAAGCTGGGCGTGGAGGTGGGCTTCCCCACCGTGGCGGACATGGCGCGGCGCTTTGGCATCACCACGCCGATCAACACCCATCCCTCCATGGTGCTAGGCACGTCGGACGTGCGCCTGATCGACATGACTCGCGCCTTCGCCTCGATCGCGCGCAAGGGCGTGGCCGTGACTCCCTATGGCATCACCCGGGTGACGACCTCCGAAGGCCGCGTCCTCTACGAGCATCAGGATGACACCAGCCGGGTACTGGTCGCGCCCTGGGTCGCGGCGGGCATGACCGACCTGATGCAGACCGCCGTCAGCACCGGCACCGGCAGGGCGGCGCAGATCGGCCGCCCCGTCGCCGGCAAGACCGGCACCACCAGCAGCAACAAGGACGGGTGGTTCCTGGGCTTTTCCAGCGGCATCACCACCGGGGTCTGGATGGGCCGCGACGACGCGCACGCCGTCGGCGTTCTCCAGGGCGGCCGGGCACCCGCGCGTGCCTTTGCCGACTATATGAAGGTCGCCGTCGCGAAACGCCCGGTCGAACAGTTCGAAACCCAGGTGACTTTGCCCGAATGGCAGCTCGAACCGGATAACGAGGCCTATTATGGCCAACCCGACGGCGGGACCGAAGGCGGCATGATGGTCGATGAAAACGGATTGCCGATCGAGCGGGGACAACAGCCGCCCCAGGATGAGGCCCAGCCTGAAGACGGCCAGCAGGCCGCGCCCAATTCCGCCGACCGCCCGCAGCCGCCCCGTTTGGACCAGCAGTGGATCGACAATGTGCTGGGCCGCAACCGGCAGCAGCAGCAGCAGCAACAACGCCAGAATGCGCCCTGATTGCGGCGCGGCATGCGTCTGCAAGGCCAAGGTTGCGCTACCGTAAAAAGCACCCCTGGGCGGTTTTCGGGGAAATCGCTCTAGCCTGCGGCCCTCTGCGCCGTCGCAAAGCGTTTCTGGTCGAGCAGCCCCGTGTCCGGCAGCAGGAAGTCGACCTTCCCCCGCCCGAAATCGATCGCGACCCGGTCGAACAACTTCAGCGCGTCGATGCCGAGCAGCAGCGCAGGCTTGTCCTGAAGCTCCAGTTCCGCGAAGGGCTGGGCATCGGCGAACATCACCGGCATCGCCCTGAGCATGACTTGCCCCATCCGCACCCGTTCGATCAGTCCCGCCTGGCCGAACAACGTCTCCCCGGTCACGCTGGTCAACGACACCAGCTTCAGCGGAGGCGCCTTCTTCTTGCGCAGCAGCCTGTTCATCAGCGCCATGTTGCCGACGCTGATCGATGTGCCGGTGTCGAGGATGATGCTGACCTTCATTCCGTTCACGTCGGAATCGAGCAGGATCAACTGCCCCTTTCGCCGCCGCGCCTCGACCACGATGACGTTGGGATCGCGCAAGCTCCGCTGGCTGCTGCTGATTTCCATCCGTCCTGTGCGAAAATTCATCAGCAGCCGCTTGGCATGGAGGCCGTCCAGACCCAGAAGGCCGGCAGCGCCGATATGCTCCCCCTCCAGCACGGGCGCCTCGATATCGTCCACTACGGTCTTGCCGAAGACCAGGCGCGGAACCGAAACGGTGTCCACCTCGGCCCGGCCGGTCATGCTGATCACCGTCACCCGCTCCCGCAGGGGCAGGGCGAGCCGTTCGGCCAAAGCGCGGGAAATGACCGTGCGTTGCGATCCGGTATCGACGACGAAGTTCCACGGACCCCTGCCGTCGATCTGGATGGGGATGGTGATGCGCGCGTCGTCGCTCGCAACGGTGCGGATCACGGCCGGCGGATCATCCGGGTCCAGAGCAGGACGGTCCTGCGCAACGGGGGCAGGACTGATGGCAGGAGGATTGACAGGAGGAGGACTCATGGGGGCAGGGCTGGCAAGCGCAGGACTGGCGATCACCATCGCCATGCCCAGAGCGGCGCGCCAGCGTCCCATCTCCCGTTCCTCCTTATTTTATCCCTGTATAGCATGGCCGCGCCGGTTCCGCCCATCCCATTTCATTGGCGGCAGGGCGCATATTCCCAATTTACCGCTCGCCCATGGCTCAGCCACCTTGACTTGGGCCATGTCGGATCGCTAAACGCCAAACATTCTATCCCGCCCGTCCGGCGCGGGTTCTCCCGAGTCATGAGCCGGGTCAGCCTTCCCCAATACTTCCTCTGTTTCTCATTCCATCGGACTTCACGCGAATGCACCTCAAGGATCTCAAGAAAAAAGCGCCCGCCGAACTCGTGACCATGGCGGAGGAGCTGGGCGTCGAAGGCGCGTCGACCCTGCGCAAGCAGGACCTGATGTTCGCCATCCTCAAGGTCGAGGCCGATAATGGCGAACAGATCATGGGCGAGGGCACGATCGAGGTGCTGCCCGATGGCTTCGGCTTCCTGCGCAGCCCGGAGGCGAATTTCCTGGCCGGCCCGGACGACATCTATGTCTCGCCCAACCAGGTCCGCAAATTCGGCCTGCGCACCGGCGACACGGTCGAGGGCGAAATCCGCGCGCCCAAGGATGGCGAGCGTTATTTCGCGCTGACCAAGCTCATCTCGGTCAATTTCGACGATCCCGAAGTCGTCCGCCATCGCGTCAATTTCGACAATCTGACGCCGCTCTATCCGACCCAGAAGCTGGTTCTGGACACGCTCGACCCGACGATCAAGGACAAGTCGGCCCGGGTCATCGACATCGTTTCGCCGCAGGGCAAGGGCCAGCGCGCCCTGATCGTGGCGCCGCCGCGCACCGGCAAGACCGTCCTGCTCCAGAACATCGCCAAGGCGATCACCGACAACCATCCCGAAGTCTTCCTGATCGTCCTCCTGATCGACGAGCGTCCGGAAGAAGTCACCGACATGCAGCGCAGCGTGAAGGGGGAGGTCGTTTCCTCGACCTTCGACGAACCGGCACAGCGCCATGTCCAGGTCGCCGAAATGGTGATCGAGAAGGCCAAGCGTCTCGTGGAACACAAGAAGGACGTGGTGATTCTGCTCGACTCGATCACGCGTCTGGGCCGCGCCTACAACACCGTCGTGCCCTCGTCGGGCAAGGTGCTGACCGGCGGCGTGGATGCCAATGCGCTCCAGCGCCCCAAGCGCTTCTTCGGCGCCGCGCGCAATATCGAGGAGGGCGGCTCGCTCTCCATCATCGCCACCGCGCTGATCGACACCGGCAGCCGCATGGACGAAGTCATCTTCGAAGAGTTCAAGGGCACCGGCAACTCGGAAATCGTGCTGGACCGCAAGGTGGCGGACAAGCGCATCTTCCCGGCGCTCGACGTCGGCAAGTCGGGCACCCGCAAGGAAGAGTTGCTGGTCGACAAGGCCAAGCTCAGCAAAATGTGGGTGCTGCGCCGTATCCTGATGCAGATGGGCACCGTCGATGCGATGGAATTCCTGCTCGACAAAATGAAGGATTCCAAGACCAACGAGGATTTCTTCGACTCGATGAACCAGTAAGGGGCGAGGCGGTTGTGTCCCTGACGGACGCAGGTCGCCTTCGCTTCAAGCGCCATGTTTTTGGGGCCGTCGGACTTCGGTCTGGCGGCTCCGCTATTTTCAGGGGAACAGTCAGGCCGTGATGATCGACCTAATCGCAACCGCCGCAGCCGCGGCTCAGGGGATCGGCTCACCCGCCGATATCTGGGCCCATATCGTCAACGACTTCAGCAATATCGGCTCGCCCGCCGCGCTGGCGGCGTTCGGACAGGTGCTGATGATCGACGTGCTGCTGGCCGGGGACAATGCGATCGTCGTCGGCGCGCTGGCGGCGGGCCTCCCTGCGGAACAGCGCAAGAAGGTCATATTGATCGGCATCATCGCCGCGCTGGTCCTGCGCATCGGCTTCGCGCTGGTGGTGACGCAGCTGATGCAGATCGTCGGCCTGATCCTGGCGGGCGGGCTGCTGCTGCTCTGGGTCGCGTTCAAGATGTGGCGGGAACTGCACCCGAAACGGGGCGGCGACACCGCCGATACGAGCGACGACGACATATCCGGCCTGCGTCCTGCCAAGAGCTTTGCGGGCGCGGCCTGGGCGGTCGCGGTCGCGGACGTTTCCATGAGCCTCGACAATGTGCTGGCCGTGGCAGGCGCGGCGCGCGACCATCCGGGCATCCTGATCATCGGGCTTGTTCTTTCCGTGGCCCTGATGGGCATCGCCGCCAATATCATCGCCAAATATATCGAGCGTTTCCGCTGGATCGCCTATCTGGGCCTCGCCGTGATCATCTATGTCGCGATCAAGATGATCTATGACGGCTTCGTGGACCATCAGGTCGGCATATTGACGCTGTTCGCATAGTGCAGGCCGATCTGACCGGATCAGATCGGCCTACAGCTTAGTCTTGCCGTGATGTCCCATCATGGGATCAGGACAGTGCTTCCCCTGGTTTGCCGCGCCTCCAGCGCGCGGTGCGCCTCTGCTGCATCGGCCAGGGCAAAACGCTGGCCGATGACGGTGTTCACCACCCCGCGCGCCATGCGGTCGAACAGTCTTTCGGCGGTTCGCGCCAACTCCTGGGGCGTAGCGACATAGTCATACAATGTAGGCCGCGTGACATAGAGCGACCCGCCCCGGCTGAGTTCCAGCAGGCTGATCGGCGGGACAGCGCCTGAAGCATTGCCATAGCTGACCATCATGCCGCGCCGCCTGAGAGAGGCGATGGACGCCGCCCAGCTATCCTTGCCCACGCCGTCATAGACAATATCGACACCGCGCCCGCCGGTAAGCTCCCGCACGACGGACGCCAGGCCTTCAAGGGGTCCGGAGAGGCTGCGATCGGCTTCCACCGTCGCCGCCTTTTCCGGCGAACCGCAATGGGCGATCACGATCACGCCCTTGTCGCGCAGCCACGGCACCAGCACGGAGCCGACGCCGCCGGCCGCCGCATGAACCAGCGCGAACTGCCCTGGCTGCAGGGGCAGGATGTCCTCCGCCAGAAAGCAGCTGGTCATGCCCTTCAGCATCATGGCCGCCGCGTCCTGCGTCGTGACAGCGTCCGGGATCCTGACCGCCTGGTCGGCCCTGACCATGCGATGCGTGGCATAGGCGCCCAGTCCCACGGCACATCCCACCTTGTCCCCGACGGCAAAGCCGACCACCCCGGGGCCGATGGCGGCGACATGCCCCGCCCCTTCGGCCCCCAGGGGAGTTGGCAGCGGCGCGGAATAGAGGCCGCTGCGATAATAGGTGTCGATGAAGTTCAACCCCACGGCATCCTGCGCGATCAGCAATTCGCCTTCCCCCGGCAATCCGGGATCGAACGCCTCCCGCGCGATCACGTCTGGCCCGCCATGGCTGCGCGCCACCATCCGCCATGCCTGCGTCATGCCGGAATCCGATTCAGAGATGAGCGGCGAAGAAATCAGCGGTTCGACCGTCGGCCAGTTCCGCCGCCGCTTCATTGCGGCGCGCCCCCATTTCGGCAGCGAAACCATGATCCAGCCCTTCATAATCATGCAGGATCACATGGCGGTTGTCCTTCAGCCCTTCGTGCATCTTCTGCTGGACCTCGGGCGGGACAAAGCCGTCGGCAGTGGGGATATGCATCAGCACCGGCTTGCCTATGGCATGCTGTTCATTCAGCAACCCGTCAATGCCGACGCCATAATAAGCGACAAAGGCGTCGCCGTCCGTACGGCAGGCCGACATGAACGCCAACCGTCCGCCCAGGCAATAGCCGACCAGACCGACCTTGGCATCCTGTCCCAGTTCCGCGCGGGCGACCTTGATCGTCGCCTCAATGTCCCGAATGCCTTGATTCTGGTCGAATTTCTGGAAAAGGCCAAAGGCCGCCTGAAGATCCTCCGGAATATCGGCGTCGAGTTCGATATGCGGCTCCTCCCGCCAAAACAGGTCGGGCGCCAAAGCGAGATAGCCAGCCGCTGCCCAGCTATCGCATTTGCGGCGAATGCCTTCATTCACGCCGAAAATCTCCTGGATCACCACGATTGCGGCTTTGGGCGTTCCTTCCGGCCGGGCAACATAGACATCGAACCGGGCGTCGCCCTCCAGCGTGGAAACGGGTGTGAATGCTGCCATGGGAAAATCCTTCCAATTCGTTCCTGGCCGCCATAATGGCGCTTGCAGGGCGAAGCGCAACCACCTCTGCCGTCAAAAAATTTGCGTTGCGCGCCCTTGTTGCGGCATGAGGCGTTGTAAAGGGCGGCCGCAGCAAAAGGTAGAAAGATATGAAGGTGAGCGTTGATGTCGACTGCACTCCTGCGGAGGCTCGGGCTTTCCTGGGGCTGCCGGATGTGACCCCCATTCACGAGAAATATGTGAAGACGATGCTGGACAGTTTCGATGGCGTAGCGAATGTCGAGCAGATGGAGACGCTGTTCAAAAGCTTTTCGCCACTTGGCGATGCCGGCATGCGCCTGTTCAAGCAGATGATGGACATTGGCCTGTCAGGAATGGCCGGTCAGAATGGCGACAAGAAGTCCGGCTGACCAATCTGCGACGGCGCCTGTGACTGACACCATCTATGCCCTGTCCAGCGGCGCTCCGCCCGCGGGCATCGGCGTCATCCGCATCAGCGGCCCTGCGGCGGGACAGGCACTGCAGAGCATCGCCGGCCAGTTGCCGCCGCCCAGAAGGGCACGCCTATCCTCCCTCCACGACCCGCGCGACGGCGCATTGCTCGACCGGGCGCTGACGCTGTGGTTTCCGGGGCCGAACACCGCTACCGGAGAAGATCTGGCCGAATTGCATTGCCACGGCGGCCGCGCCGTCATCGCGGCCGTGGAGGACGCACTGGGCTCCCTGGCAACATTGCGCCGCGCCGAAGCGGGGGAGTTCACGCGGCGGGCCTTCACCAATGGCCGCATGGACCTGAATGCCGTGGAGGGCCTCGCTGACCTCCTCGCGGCAGAGACGCAGCAGCAGCGGCGGACGGCTCTCCTGATGGCGGAAGGTCATTTTTCGCAGCATGTGGAGGGCTGGCGACAGACATTGCTGAACCTTTCCGCAATGACCGAAGCGGCGCTTGATTTTTCCGACGAAGATGATGTCCCGGAAGAGAATATCGACCTGCAAATCCGCCGCGATATCAGTAATTTGGCATCGGACGTCGAAGTCGTGCTCGCATCCCCCTCTGCGGAAAGATTGCGCGACGGCGTTCGCGTGGTTCTGGCCGGCCCACCCAATGCAGGGAAATCGACCCTGCTCAACCGCCTTGTAGGGCGCGAGGCCGCCATTGTTTCCGACGTCGCGGGAACCACGCGTGACCGGATCGAGGTGCCTGCTGCCCTGGGCGGCAGCGCCTTTCTCTTCACTGATACGGCGGGCCTGCGCGATCACACCAGCGACGCCATAGAGGCCATCGGCATGGACCGCGCGCGTGACGCGCTGGCGGCGGCCGACATCATTCTATGGCTAGGTCCGGCAGCGGATATCCCTCGGCCAGATGCGATAGTGATCGCCGCCCAATGCGATCGGACCAAGGGGGAAGATCGCCCTGGCCTTGAGCTTTCGGCTGTGACGGGGGAGGGGATGGAAGATCTGATATCCATTTTGCTGGACCGCGCCGCCGCTCTCTTGCCGGGTGAAGGCGATTACGCACTGCATCGGCGACAGCGCGACGCAGCGGCGTTGTTGCATGCGCATCTGACGCAGGCGTGCGGATCGGGTGATCTGCTGATCGTGGCGGAGGAATTGCGGCAGGCGCGCACGGCCATTGACCAGCTCACGGGGCGGGCAAGCACCGAAGACATGCTTGACCGCCTATTCGCCGGCTTCTGCATCGGAAAATAGCCATGTTCCACGTGGAACAGTTTTGACCGGAGCGCCCCAATTCTGTTAAGGGGCGCGCATGCGAACAAGCTATGACGTGATCGTGGTCGGCGGCGGCCATGCGGGCTGCGAAGCGGCAAGCGCTGCGGCGCGAAAGGGCGCGTCCGTCGCCCTGCTGACCTTTGACAAGGCCACGGTCGGCGCCATGTCCTGCAACCCCGCCATCGGGGGCCTCGGCAAAGGCCATCTGGTGCGAGAGGTCGATGCGCTGGACGGGCTGATCGCCCGCGCTGCTGACGCCGCCGCGATCCACTATCGCATGCTCAACAGCAGCAAAGGCGCAGCAGTCCAGGGCCCGCGCATCCAGGCGGACCGCAAGCGCTATCGCGCCGAAATTCATCGATTGCTCGCCGCTCAGCCGGGACTTCATATTGTCGAGGGTGAGGCAGTCGGACTGCTGCTGACCATGGGCGCGATTGCGGGCCTCAGCCTCGCCGATGGAAGCGCGCTTCATGCCCCCACAGTCGTGCTCGCGACCGGCACATTTCTGGGCGGCAAATTATTCCGTGGTGAAGAGGCGCTGACCGGCGGCCGCACGGGGGAGAGGGCGGCAACGGCCTTGGGAGTTCAGCTTCGCGCCCTGGACCTGCCAATCGGAAGGCTGAAGACAGGCACGCCGCCACGGCTGGATGGCCGGACCATCGATTGGGCCCGGCTGGAAGCGCAGCCATCGGATGGCGAAGGTTGGACCATGTCGGCCCTGTCGGCATCCCGCACATTGCCGCAACTCAGTTGCGCGATCACGCGCACCAATGACCGGACGCACGCGATCATCCGGGACGGTCTGGGTCGCTCGCCCCTGTTCAGCGGAGCGATCGAGGGGCGGGGTCCACGCTATTGCCCCTCCATCGAGGATAAGGTGACCCGCTTCGGCGATCGGGACGGGCATCAGATATTCCTTGAGCCGGAAGGACTCGACGATCATCTCGTCTATCCCAACGGCATCAGCACTTCGTTGCCCGCCGATGTGCAGCTGGAAATGGTAAGATCCATGATCGGATTGGAAAGGGCCGAGATCGTGGTGCCGGGCTATGCCGTGGAATATGACCATATTGATCCGCGCGCGCTGGACGCAACCTTGGAAGTTCGCGCCATTTCAGGTCTCTTCTGCGCGGGGCAGATCAACGGCACGACCGGATATGAGGAAGCAGCGGCGCAAGGACTGATTGCCGGGATCAATGCCGCAGCCAAGGCAATGGCGGATGAACCGCTCATCCTTGATCGGGCAAGCAGTTATATCGGCGTGATGATCGACGATCTCGTCCTGCAAGGCGTCACCGAGCCCTATCGCATGCTGACCGCCCGGGCCGAATATCGCCTGCGGCTGCGCGCCGACAATGCGGGAACCCGGCTGTCGAAAATCGGGTTCCGCTATTCCGTTCTGGGGCCGGAACGCACAGCCCATTATACCCAGCGCGACCAAGATCGTGCCTCGGTGAACGAGGAACTGAGCCGTTCCTTTTCGGCAACGGAGATGGCGAAGTCCGGCGCGGCGGTGCGGCAGGATGGCGCGCGCCGGACCTTGTTCGAATGGGCGCGTTTTCCGGAAGTCGGGCGCCCTCTGCTTTTCGATCTCGCGCCCGCTCTGTCCCAAATAGCGCCTGACCTGCGCGACGAGATATTGGAGGACGCGCATTACGCGCCCTATCTCGAAAGGCAGAAGGCTGAGATAGCGGAAATGCGGCGCAATGAACGAGTGGCCATCCCGGCTGATTTTGATTTCGCCTCCATCGGCGGCTTGTCGACGGAAATGATCGAGCGGCTCAACCTTGCCCGCCCGGATACGCTGGCCGCTGCCGGGCGTATCCGCGGGATCACGCCTGCGGCCCTGGCCGCTGTTCTTGTTCATGTCAGGCGGCGCGCCGCGTGACGGAAGAGGAAGCACGGCAATGGCTGCAAGTGCGTTTCGATGTTTCACGTGAAACATGGGAGCGCTTAGAACGCTATGTGGCCATCCTCCTGGAAGAGATGGGACAGCAGAATCTGATTGCTGAATCGACCCGCCTCCAGATCTGGTCCCGCCATATAGCTGACTCAGCACAATTGATTCCGCTCGCCGGGAACTGGCAGGGTCCGTGGGTCGACCTGGGGTCGGGCGCCGGCCTGCCCGGCATTGTCGTCGCCATCCTTTCCCAGACTCCCGTCCAGATGGTGGAATCGCGGCGCAAGCGGATCGACTTCCTCAATTCGGTCATCCGGGCCCTCGATCTTCCGAATGCGAGCGTCTTGGGCGGCCGCGTGGAAGCCGTGCCGCCCATGACGGCAGCGGTCATCAGCGCCCGTGCCTATGCGCCCTTGCCCAAACTTATCGACTCGGCGGCACATCTGGCTGACGAAAAAACGATATGGGTGCTGCCAAAAGGACGAAATGCGCAGAATGAACTGGAGGCCGCGACTCGATCATGGCAAGGTGTGTTTCACGTGGAACGCAGCGTGACCGATGCCGATAGTGCCATCATCGTCGCGCAGGCGATCCGATCCGCCAGGAGGAAAGCCCGAGGATGATCTGCATTGCGATAGCCAATCAGAAGGGGGGCGTCGGGAAGACCACCACCGCCATCAATCTGGCCACCGGGCTGGCCGCTACTGGACTGCGGGTCCTGCTGGTCGACCTTGATCCTCAGGGCAATGCATCGACCGGGCTTGGCGTCAATCAGGCCGATCGTGTCCAATCCAGCTACGACCTGCTGGTCGGCAATTGCGCGCTGGAAGATGCGATTATCAGCACCCGCGTGCCGAAGCTCGACATCGTCCCTGCCACACAGGATCTTTCCGGCGCGGAAATCGAATTGATCGAATATGAGGAGCGGACGCATCGCCTGGAACGGGTGCTCACAGAAGCACAACCAGGCCGCTGGGACATCTGCCTGATCGATTGCCCGCCGTCGCTCGGCCTGCTGACCATCAACGCGATGGTCGCGGCGCAATCGCTGCTCGTCCCGTTGCAATGTGAATTCTTCGCTTTGGAGGGACTGTCCCAGCTTCTCCAGACAGTGGAACGCATTCGCGGTCGTTTCAATCCCGGCCTGTCCATCATGGGCGTTGCGCTCACCATGTATGACCGACGCAATCGCCTGACGGATCAGGTGGCCGACGATGTGCGGGCATGCCTTGGCGATCTGGTATTTTCCACGGTCATCCCGCGCAATGTCCGATTGTCGGAGGCGCCCAGCCATGGCGTACCGGCGTTGATCTACGATTTCCGCTGTTCGGGATCGGAAGCCTATATGCGTCTGGCGCGTGAATTGATCGCGCGCCTGCCCCGGCAGGAGGTTGCTGCTTGAATAACGACAATGCAATGAAGTCGGCGAAGCGTCCCCATGGTCTTGGTCGTGGACTGTCCGCCCTGCTCGGCGATGTGGCGCGGGAAGAGCCTGTCGCGCCGACCTCTGCGATTCCGCCCTCAACCAAGGCGATCCAGAGCATTGAAGTGGCGCTGATACAGCCGCATCCGGAACAGCCCCGTCGCCATTTCGACGAAGGGGCGTTGCAGGAGCTGGCCGAAAGCATCGGCAAGCGCGGCGTGATTCAACCGATCATCGTCCGTCCTCATGGCGGCGGCTTTCAGATCGTCGCGGGGGAACGCCGGTGGCGCGCCGCGCAGCGCGCGCAGCTTCATCGCATCCCCGCCATTGTGCGCGATTTCGACGAAGCCGAGACGCTGGAAATCGCGCTGATCGAGAATATCCAGCGCGAAGACCTGAACCCCATCGAGGAAGCGGAGGCCTATCGCAAGCTGATCGCCGAGTTCCAGCACAGCCAGGAAGCGCTCGGGCGCCTGGTCGGCAAGTCGCGCAGCCATGTCGCAAATCTGATGCGCCTGCTGGATCTGCCCCGGCCCGTCCAGCAACAGGTGATCGAACAGAAGCTCAGCATGGGCCATGCCCGCGCGCTCATCGGCGCTCCCGATTGCGAAAATCTCGCGCGTACCGTTGAAACCAGGGGCCTGTCCGTTCGCGATACCGAACAACTCGTCCGCCGCGCGAAGAAGGGCGATGACGCCCCCGGCCGCAGGCGTGGCGTCGCCATCAAGGAAAATGATCCGGACATCGCGGCGCTGGAACAGCATCTCGCCGACATATTGGGCATAAAGGTCGATATAGACCATGCGCAGGGCGGCAGCGGCATACTCTCGCTGCATTATTCCACGCTCGACCAACTGGACATGCTATGTCAGCGCCTCTCGGGCGAGCGCATCTGACAGCCCGGCAAAAAGAACCGGTGCGCAGCCGCATTTAGCTGCGGCGGCCACTGGCCTTTTCGCCTTCAACTGCCTAGCCTGATCGCATGGCAGACAATTCATCCTCTCTCACAATAGCCCATGTCACCCGTCGTGAGGACTATCGGCCGCCGGACTGGCTGGTGCCTGAAATCGCGCTGGATTTCGACCTGGATGCCGCGTCCACGCGCGTCCATGCGACATTGTCGGTCACGCGGAACGGCGATCACGACCAGCCGCTGAAATTGGATGGCGACGGCCTCCTGCCGCTTGAAATCAGGGTCGACGGCGCGGTTCTTGCGACCGACCAGTGGTCCCTGGACGGCGGAGCGCTGGTCATCGCACTTTCCGGCCCCTCCCATATCGTTGAAACGTTCGTGGAGATCGCTCCCCAGGACAACAGCAAGCTGATGGGGCTTTACGCCAGCGGCGGCCTGCTTTGCACCCAATGCGAGGCCGAGGGTTTCCGGCGCATCACCTTCTTTCCTGATCGGCCCGATATTCTGTCGCGCTATTCGGTGCGAATGGCAGCGGACAAGACGCTTTATCCGGTTCTGCTCGCCAATGGCGATCCGGTGGAGCAGGGGGAACTGCCCGATGGCCGGCACTGGGCGCGCTGGAACGATCCCTTTCCAAAACCCTGCTACCTGTTCGCGCTGGTCGCGGGCGACCTGGCCTGCAATGCCGACCATTTCATCACGATGAGCGGGCGGGAGGTACAACTGGGCATCTGGGTCAGGGAAGCCGACCTGCCCCGCACCGCCCATGCCATGCAGGCGCTCAAGAACAGCATGGCATGGGACGAGCGGGTCTATGGCCGGGAATATGATCTGGATGTGTTCAACATCGTCGCCGTAGCCGATTTCAACTTCGGCGCGATGGAGAACAAGGGCCTCAACATTTTCAATTCGCGTTACATATTGGCCGATCCGGAAACCGCGACCGACATCGACTATGATGGTGTGGAAGGCGTTGTGGCGCATGAATATTTCCACAACTGGTCGGGCAATCGCGTCACGTGCCGCGACTGGTTCCAGCTCAGCCTGAAGGAAGGCTTCACCGTCTTTCGCGACCAGAATTTCTCCGCCGACATGGGGTCGCATGCGGTCAAGCGGATCGAGGACGTCCGTATCCTGCGCGCCGCGCAGTTCCAGGAGGACAGCGGACCGCTCGCCCATCCGGTTCGGCCAGAATCCTACATGGAAATCAGCAACTTCTACACTGCGACCATCTACAACAAGGGCGCGGAACTGATCCGCATGATGGCGCTGATGCTGGGGCCGGAGCGTTTTCGTGCCGGAACCGACCTCTACTTCAACCGGCATGACGGGGAAGCCGCAACCTGCGAGGATTTCGTCCTGGCTATGGAGGAGGGGGGTGAGATCGACCTCAGCCAGTTCCGCCTCTGGTATCAGCAGGCCGGCACGCCGCATGTCCGCGCCTTGCTCCACCATGATCCCGCTGCCCAGACCGTAACCTTGCTGCTCGAACAAACGGTTCCACCGACTCCAGGGCAGCCCGAAAAGCGGCCCATGGCCATCCCTCTCCGCACCGCCCTTTTCGACCCGGAAACCGGCAGGAATCGGGGTGACGAGCTGCTGATGCTGAGGGAGACGCGCCAGAGCTTCACTTTCGAGGACTGGGCGACAGCGCCGATCCTGTCCATCAATCGCGGCTTTTCCGCGCCGGTCATTGTCGAAACCAACCGCAGCCAGGCCGATCTTGCCTTCCTGTCTGCTCATGACGACGATCCCTTCGCCCGGTACGAGGCCATGCAGCAATTGATGGTCAATGTGCTGGTCGGCCGCATTGGCGGGCAGGCGGTCGATGAAGAGGCGGTGATCGCCGCGATCCGCAACACCGCCGACGACCCGCTGCTGGACCCAGCCTTCGTCGCGGAGGCGATCCGCCTCCCAAGCGAAGCCTATCTGGGCGACCAGATGGCGGTGGTCAATCCCGACGCGATCCACGTCGCGCGCGATGCGCTGCAAAGGCGCATAGGTACCGAACTGGAGCCGCTCTGGCGCGACATTCACGCCAGGACCAAGGCCAATGCCTTCGCCCTGTCGTCAACCGCCAAGGGCGCGAGGAAGCTGCGTAACACGGCTCTTCTCTATCTGGCGGCTTCCGGTGCGACGGATGGTCCGGCTGTCGCCTTCGGCCAGTTCAGCGAGGCCGACAACATGACCGAACGGCAGGCGGCGCTCGCGACATTGGCGAACGGCACCAGCGCGGAACGGGAAGCAGCGCTCGACATCTTCTACAACCGCTACCGCGATGATGCGCTGACGCTCGACAAATGGTTCCAGACGCAGGCCTTCGCCTTCCATCCGGACACGGTCGACCTGGTCGAGGAACTGGGCAGGCACAGGGACTTCACCCTGACCAATCCCAACCGGGTAAGGGCGCTTTATGGTGCCTTCGCGGGCAACCAATGGGCCTTTCACCACCGTTCGGGCAAGGGCTACCGCTTGATCGCGGACTGCATCATCGCGCTCGACAAGCTCAATCCACAGACCGCCGCGCGCCTGGTGCCGCCGCTGGGGCGCTGGAAGCGCTTCGATGAAGGACGTGCGGCGCTCATGCGGGCGGAATTGCAGCGTATCCTGCTCCAACCCGGCCTCTCAAAGGACGTGACGGAACAGGTCAGCAAGAGCCTGGAGTAACGGAGATCCCTACCGCCCCGAAGCCTCCAGCCAGGCCGCGACATCGGCCGCGACCTTGTTGGCAGCGGCATTGAGGGGTGCTCCGACGCTGTTCGCGTCTATCTTGCCCCCGACCGGGGCCGTTGCGGTGAAGCGCTGCTTGGCGATGGCCGTGCCACCCGGTCCGGTCAGCATGGCGTCATAGGTCACAACCGCGCTGTTGCTCGCCTCATCCACGCCGAAATCGACCAGTTCGCCCATCAATCGCTGCCCGGCATCGGCGGAATATTGGCCGGGGTCGAGCACGATGCGATTGCTCGTCGCGGCGATGGTCTCGGCCAGCAGCTTCTGGAACAGATGGCGCGGCGTGTCGGCCCATTGCACCTTGGTCACATAGGCGACCGACGTAGGCGAGGTGATCACCGGAACACGCACCGTGTCCAGCATCTTGGGCGCTTCGGGATCGGCCACGGTGATGGCCGCGGCCGAAGACGCGCTGCGCAGCGTACCCGGCGCCACCTTCTGGGCGGCGTTCAGCGACAGCAGCCGCTCCGGCGGCTTGCCGCCGAAGGACACGCAACCGGCCAGCATGAGAGCACCGAGGGCCACCGGCATCAGGCCAAGTTTCCTGTGAAACATCATCATGTCCCTCTTATCGCTTGTAATCGGGCAATTTGGGCGATCCGACGATCGATCCCGCACCCTGCTGATCCAGTTTTTCGGCCACGCCCCGGAAGGAGCGCGACATTTCGCGCAGATCGCGAACGAGCTGGTTCACCTCCGGCATGGTCTGATTGCTGAAGGCGCGAACGCCCGGCTGCGCCTCTGCAATGGTCTTGTCGAGTGTGTCGATGCTGTGCGTCGCGGACTGGATGCTCTTGCGCAGATCTGCCAGCAGCGGGCGGCCCTCATCATTCACCATGGCGTCAGTAGACGCGGCCAGCTTGCCGATCTGCTCGGCCGCTATACCGGTGCGCTGCACGGCAATCCGGGCTTCGGCAAGGGTCGCCGCGATTTCCGGGCTGCGATCAGCCAGCGAGCCGGAAATCCGCTCCACATTGGCCAGGATGCTGGCGATCGATTGCTGGTTCTTGTCGTTCAGCAATTCCGTCAGCCGCTCGGTCAGGGTCGATAGCCGCTCGAGCAATTGCGGCGCATTGTTGAGCAGTTCGCCGAGCGCTCCCGGCTTGGTCGGGATCACCGGCACGCCGTCGGGGCAGGAGGCGAGGGGGTTTTCTGCCGGGCAGGTGATCGGCCGCGCGCCCTTGACCGCACCGTCCAGCACGATTTCCGACACGCCGGTAAAGCCCACCCCGGCAATGGTCGCGGTCGTCCCCTGCAGGACCGGCGTCCCTTCCTTCACCGAAATGCGCACCTTCACGAAGCCGGGATCACGCTTCCACAGTTCGATCTTCTCCACCTGTCCGGAGGGGACGCCGGAATAATTGACGCTCGATCCCTTTGCGAGGCCGTTCACCGACTGTTTGAAGAAGATGTCATATTCCATATTGTCGCCCTGGGAGAGGCGCGAGAACCAGAAAGCCGCGATCATGATCGCCGCCAGCAGCAGCAGCGTGACCGTGCCCACCAGCACATGGTTGGAGCGGGTTTCCATATCCTATCGCCTCTTGTCCTTTTCGCGGGCAACCGCCGCCGTCGCGGCGCGCCCGCGCGGGCCGTTGAAATATTCCTGGATCCACGGGTGATCGGTGGCCAGCAGTTCGTCGATGGTGCCGACCGCCGTCACCTTCCTGTCGGCCAGCACCGCTACCCGGTCACAGATCGAATAGAGCGTGTCGAGATCATGGGTAATGAGGAAGACCGTAAGTCCCAGCGTCTGCTGCAATTTTCGCGTCTGATTATCGAACGCCGCGGCGCCGATCGGGTCCAGCCCGGCGGTGGGTTCGTCGAGGAACAGCAGATCCGGGTCCAGCGCCAGGGCTCGGGCCAGACCGGCGCGCTTCTTCATGCCGCCCGATAGCTCGGCGGGATATTTGGGGCCGGCCTCAGCCGGCAGGCCGGTCATGCGAATCTTGTAGGCGGCAATCTCGTCCCGGAGCGTTGCACCGATATTCGGATAATATTCGCGAATCGGCACCTCGACATTTTCCGCCACGGTCAGCGTGGAGAACAGCGCGCCACCCTGAAAAAGCACGCCCCAGCGCTTGCGGATGGCCAGGGCTTCGTCATCCAGCCGACCGATCATGGATTCGCCGAAAACATGCACCTCGCCCTCGTCAGGCGTCTGGAGGCCGATGATGGATCGCATCAACACCGACTTACCCGTGCCCGATCCGCCGACCACGCCCAATATCTCGCCCTTGCGCACGTCGAGGTTCAGCCCCTCATGCACGACCTGATCGCCGAAGCTGTTGCGGAGATTGCGGACCGATATGGCGATGTCGTCACGCTCCAGCGCCTTTTCGACCCGCTCTTCTTCCGCGCTTATCGCTTCTTCGGGCGTCATCAGTTCCAGCCTACCCAGGTGAAGAAGACAGCGAAGAAGGAGTCGAGAACGATGACGAGGAAGATCGCCTGTACCACTGCCGCTGTCGTGCGCAGACCCACTTCCTCGGCATTGCCCTTTACCTGCATGCCCTGGAAACAGCCCGCAAGCGCGATGATGACCCCGAAGACGGGCGCCTTGATCAGGCCCACCCACAGGTCGTGGATCGGCACCACCTCCCGCAGGCGCTGGACAAAGGTGATGGGCGGAATGTCGAGCGACACCGCACAGAGGAAGCCGCCGCCGATGATGGCGACGATGGACGAATAGAAACCCAGAAGCGGCATCATTACCACGACGGCGAGGGTCCGCGGCAGCACCAGCGCCTCCATGGGCGACACGCCGATGGTCCGCATGGCGTCCACTTCCTCGGTGAGCTTCATCGTCCCCAATTGCGCGGCGAAGGCTGAGCCGGAACGGCCCGCGACCATGATCGCCGTCATCAGCACGCCGAGTTCGCGGAAGGTGAGGCGACCGACCAGGTTGATCGTCAGCATCTCCATGCCGAACTGGCGAAGCTGTACCGAGCCCTGCTGGGCAATGACGATGCCGATCAGGAAGCTCATGAGGCCGATGATGCCCAGCGCCGAGACGCCGACCACCTCGAAACGCTGGACCACCGCATTGATGCGGAAGCGTCTGGGATGACGGATGACGTTCCAGGTCGCGACCAGCGTGCCGCCGAAAAAGCCGAGCAGGCCGAGCAGGGTGCTGCCGGCATTGACCACAGCCTCGCCGATCTGGCCCACGACCCGCTGCCAGGGCGGCACATAATCCGGTCGGATGTTTACCGGCTCGTCGACGCGGCCGACCGCCGCGATCAGCCTTTCCGCATCGCACCTGTCGCCTGTGATCCTGCAGTTCCAGCGCTTGATCGTGCGGTACAATATCCAGGCGCCGATCGTGTCCATATGCTCCACGTCGGACAGGTCGATGATGTCGACCGGCCCCTCCACGGCATCCAGCCGCTCGGGCAGATGGTGAAGACAGGCAATGGACAGATTGCCCGAAAGCCGAATGACCGTCTCGCCGTCGCGGACTTCCTGGGCAAGATCAGCGGCTTTGTTCATCAAGGCGGAGATGTGGTCCATTATCGGTTGCACGGCAAGCCGAAACGGCCCATCCGCACGGTCAAACGAAGGGACGCCCTAAAAAGTTTCGGACATGGCATGACGCACAGGCTTGCAATCTACGATATGGACCGGACGGTGACGTTCAGCGGCACCTATACCGGCTTTCTGCTTCATGTCGCCAAACGCATGGCGCCCTGGCGTCTGGCCTTGTTTCCAGCCGTGATCCTGCTGATGCTGGCCTATGTTCTGAAACTGATCACGCGCCAGCGGCTGAAGGAACTGAACCAGGCGCTGATGATCGGCCCCAATGTCGAGCGTGCCCGGCTGATGCCCCATGTGGAAAGCTATGCGGCGAAGGTGATCGCGCATAATGTCCGTGCCGGTGCCCTGGCGCAGATCGCGAAGGACAGGGCGGATGGGTATCGGCTGGTGCTGGCCACGGCCTCCTATCGCCTTTATGTCGAACCGATCGCCCGCAGGCTGGGGTTCGACGCGGTGATCGCGACCGATCATCTGAGCCAGGATCTGCGCTATGTCCGCGCCAGGATCGCAGGCGAGAATTGCTATGACACGGGCAAGCTGCGGATGATCAAGGCGTGGATGGCAGCCGAGGCGATCGACCGCACGCAGGCGCATATCCGCGCCTATTCCGATCACGTCTCCGATGCGCCGATGCTGGAGTTCGCTGACTTGGCCATCGCCTCCAACCCCCATAAGCCGCTGGCGAAACTGGCGGCGGAACGGGGGTGGAAGCGGGTGGACTGGGCATAAGGGAAACCACGGGCGCCTCGATTATCGCTGCGCCTCCAGGACGGGTGAAACCAGCGGCTCCCCCGAAAAAAGCGCGGCAAGGTTCGCCAGCAGCAAATCCGTCATGCGCCCGACCGCCTCGCGGGTAGCGCCGCCCATATGCGGCGTCAGCACGACATTGGGCAATTCGGCCCAGCGCGCTGCCGGCGTGGGTTCTCTCTCGAACACGTCCAGCGCCGCGCCGCCAAGCCGTCCATCGCCCAGCGCCGCGATCAACGCATCCTCATCCACCAACTGTCCGCGCGCGACATTCACCAGCAGCCCGTGCGGCCCCAATGCATCCATCACGCCCGCATCGATCATCCCGCGATTTTTTTCCGTCGCCCTGGCGGTGATCACCATGACGTCACTGTCGCGAGCGAGCACCTTCAGGTTCTCCGCCCTTGGCCAGGGCAGTTGCGGCTTCTCCCGCGGGCCCCACCAACCCACCTGCATACGCAACAGGTCGGCTCGCTCTGCCAGGGCGATGCCGATGCTGCCCATGCCGACGATCCCGATCCGCGCGCCCCCCATCGATCGGGTGAGCCTCTTCGTCCCCGCCGTCCATTGACCCGAACGCACCTGCCGGTCACCCGCCAGTATCTGCCGCCTGTGCGCAAGGATCAGGCCCAGGGCATGATCCGCCACATCGGCCGCATTGGCGTCCGCCCCGTGGGTGACGGCCACGCCTCGCGCCCGCGCCCAATCAAGGTCGACCCCGTCATAGCCCACGGTGAAGCAGGCAATCAGCCGCAGCGCCGCCATCTGCTCCAGCATCGCGGGGTCAAGCCGGTATTCACCCGCCGTCACCAGCACTTCGGCTTCCGCCAGCCGCGCCCGCCCGCTCTCCTCCCACAGGGCCAAGGCCTCATAGCGGGGGGAAAGCGCATCCAGCAGCGGCGCCAACAGCGGCTGCCCCACCAGGATCAACGGCGTGGCCGTCATCCGCCGATCCCCTCCACCGCCCGCAAAGCCTGCGCGAAATCCGCGATCAGGTCGTCCGCATCCTCGCAGCCTATGGAGATGCGCACCATATTGTCACCAATCCCCAGCGCCTTCTTCCTTTCGGCGGGCACGGAGAGATGCGTCATGGCCGCCGGATGACTGGCCAGCGTTTCGGTTCCGCCCAGGCTGACGGCGAGCTTCGCGATCTTGAGCGCATCCAGGAAAGCAAAGGCCTCCGCCTCGCCCCCTTTCAGATAGAGCGAGAAGGTCGATCCCGCTCCCGTGCAGTGCCGGCGATAAATGTCCGCCTGCCGTTCCGTTTCCGGGAAGCCGAGATAGACGACCTTCTCCACCTGGGGCTGGTCCTTCAGCCAGGCGCAGACCTTCGCCGCATTCTCGCCCGCCCGGCCCATGCGCAGTTCCAGCGTCTCAAGGCTGCGCAGCAACATCCAGGCCGAATGCGGGTCCAGGATCGTGCCGATGGTGTTCCGCATCAACCGGATCATATTGATCAGCGCATTGGACCCCAGCACGCCGCCGGCGACCAGATCGCTATGCCCGCCCGCATATTTGGTGAGGCTGTAGATGACGAGATCGGCACCATGGCTCAGCGGATGCAGCCAGAGCGGCCCCAGAAATGTGTTGTCGATGGCGATGGGCGGGCGATATTCTTCGCCTGCGAAGGAAAAGTCGCGCCGCGCAACTACCGCCTCCAGATCGACGAGAACATTGGTCGGGTTGGCCGGACTTTCCAGATAGATCAGCGCCACGCGGCCCAACGCCCTGGCCCTCTCGATCACCGCGCCGATCTCCTCCTCCGTCGCGCCCGCCGGAAAGTCCAGCCACTGCACGCCGAATTTGCCGAGGATGCGGCCGATCAGCGATTCGGTCGCGGCATAGAGCGGTGCGGAATGCACGATCACATCGCCCGGCTGCACCAGCGCAAGCAGGGTGGTCGCGATCGCGGACATGCCGCTGGAAAACAGCAGGGCATCCTCCGCCTCTTCCCAGACCGACAGCCGGTCCTCGGCAATTTCCTGATTCGGCCCATTGAAGCGCGAATAGACGAGACCCTCGGCGCCACCGGGTCGGATTCCCGTTACACCTTCAAAATGCCGCTTGCCGGCCGCCGCGCTTTCGAAGGCGAAGGTGGACGTCAAGAAGATCGGCGGCTTCAGCGAGCCCTCGGACAGGGTCGGATCATAGCCATGGCCCATCATCAAGGTTGCGGGCTTCAGTTTGCGACCCTCGATCTCCATGATCGGTTGCTTGGGTCGGCGGCGGTTATGGGTAGGTTCCGCCCCAGTGAGGTCGGCTTCGGTTTCGCCGGTCATCGATGATCTCCTGCATGTCTGCGGCATCTGCTGCGCCGCTGTGATGAGGAGGAGTGTAACGCCTTTCGGGGGTGGGGAGCCAGAGCCGATTTGTTAGATTATTTCATGGAACCAAACTTAAATTACGGGCCACATGATGCTCGGCAAAGGGGGAGCAGGGGAGCGTTCACGGCAAGGCCGCGTTGAACGGGATGACGTTCCTGTGTTCCCATCCTACATGTTCCTCATGAACCAACGCCTGTCCGAACCGCTGGAGCGATGGTTCGCCGCACGAGGGTGGACGCCCCGCCGCCACCAGCTCGACATGCTGACTGCGGCCCGCTCGGGCGCTCACGCGCTGCTGGTGGCGCCTACCGGCGCGGGCAAGACGCTGGCCGGTTTCCTGCCGACCCTTTCCGACCTAATCGAGAATCCGACGGAGGGTCTCCATACCCTCTATGTCTCGCCGCTCAAGGCATTGGCGGTGGATGTGCGCCGCAATCTCCTGACGCCCATAGAGGAGATGGGCCTGCCAATCCGCGTGGAGACCCGCACGGGCGACACGCCGTCCGACCGCAAGGCACGCCAGCGCGCCCGCCCGCCGCAGATCCTGCTCACTACGCCGGAGTCGCTTTCGCTGCTGCTGAGCTATCCCGACAGCTTCCTCATGTTCGCCAACCTGAAGACGGTCATCATCGATGAGGTTCACGCCTTCGCCACCCAGAAGCGGGGTGACATCCTCAACCTTTCCCTCTCCCGCCTCCAGAGCATCAATCCCGGCCTTCGCCGCGTCGCGCTGTCCGCCACCGTCGCGGATGTCGATGCCTATCGGGCCTGGCTGGCGCCCGATGGCGATATTGGCGCCGTCACCCCGGTCATGGGCGAAGCGGGCGCCGACCCCCATGTCACCATCCTCATTCCCGAAGGACGCATTCCCTGGTCCGGTCATTCCGGCAAATATGCCGCACGGCAGGTGATGGAAGAGATCGAGCGCCGCGCCACGACATTGGTCTTCTGCAACACTCGCGGCCTGGCGGAACTGATCTTCCAGGAACTCTGGTCGGTGAACGAGGCGAACCTGCCCATCGCCATTCATCATGGCAGCCTTTCCATCGAGGCGCGGCGCAAGGTGGAGGCAGCGATGGCAGCCGGCAAGCTGCGCGCGCTCGTCGCCACGGCCTCGCTCGATCTGGGCGTCGATTGGGGCAATGTGGATTGTGTCATCCAGATGGGCGCGCCGAAGGGCAGTTCGCGCCTGCTCCAGCGCATCGGCCGGGCCAATCACCGTCTCGACATGGCGTCGGAAGCCATACTCATTCCCGGCAACCGCTTCGAATATCTGGAAGCCCGCGCCGCTCTGGATGCGGTGGAGTCGGGCGAACGAGACGCCGACGATTTTCGTCCGGGCAGCCTCGATGTCCTTGCCCAGCATGTGATGGGCCTTGCCTGCGCCGCGCCGTTCCGCGCGGAAGAGTTGCTGGCGGAAGTGCGATCGGCCACGCCCTATAGTGCGTTGACGGAGGAAGCCTTCGCCAATGTCCTTCATTTCATCGAGGGCGGCGGCTATGCCCTGCGCGCCTATGACCGCTTCAAGCGGCTGACGCTCGGTCCCGACGGCCTGTGGCGCGTCTCCCATCCCCGCTTCATCCAGCAGCACCGCCTCAACGCCGGCATCATCGTCGACCAGCCCGCGCTGGCCGTCCGCTTCGCCAATGGGCGCAAGCTCGGCACGGTAGAGGAAGGCTTCGCCGCCACCCTGAGCCCCGGCGACTGCTTCTTCTTTTCCGGGACGGCGCTGGAGGTGGTGCGCATGGACAACGCCGACCTTATCGTCCGCGCCACGTCGAAGCGGGCGCGAATCCCCAGCTGGGGCGGCACCCGCATGGCCATGTCCACACGACTGGCCGACCGGGTGCGCCACTTCCTGGCCGAACCGGGCCAATGGTCGCGCTTTCCCGACGATGTGCGCGAATGGCTGGAAGTTCAGAAATATCGCTCTGCCTTGCCGGAACCGGGACAATTGCTGGTCGAGACCTTCCCGCATGAGGGCCGCCACTATCTGGTCTGCTACAGTTTCGAGGGCTGGAACGCGCACCAGTCGCTGGGCATGCTGCTGACGCGCCGCATGGATGCGCAAGGTTTGATGCCCATGGGCTTCGTCTCCAACGACTATGCGCTCGCCGTCTATGGGTTGAAGCCGATCACGGATCCGCAAAGCCTGTTTTCAGCCGACATCCTCGATCATGAATTCATCGAGTGGGTGGAACAATCCAGCCTGCTCAAGCGCGCCTTTCGGGACGTGGCCGTCATTGCCGGCCTGATCGAACGCCAGCACCCCGGCAAGCGCAAGACGGGGCGGCAGGTCACTTTCTCGACCGACCTCATCTACGACGTGCTGCGCAAATATCAGCCCGACCATCTGCTGTTGAAGGCCGCTTGGGCCGATGCGCGGGCGCGGATGACCGATGTGGGCCGATTGGGCGACCTGATCGACCGCGCTTCGGCCACCATGCTGCATGTCGATCTCGACCGGGTAAGCCCGCTTGCTGTCCCAGTGCTGATCCTCATCGGACGCGAGCAGGTCGCGCAGCATGAGGTGGAGGACGCCCTGCTGATCGAAGCGGAAGCATTGGTGGCGGAGGCGATGCGTACAGACTGAAGGGACGAAGATCGCCGGTCACGACTGCATTCCTCCATTGGCTTGAGTGCGCTTTCACGGTTGTCAAAGCGACAGGCCGTCGATCGCCGCCCAGCCGGATGCACCGATGCCCATCAACATCCCTTGATGTGCCGCGCGCACTCCACCCAGGGCGATCACAGGCATGGGGGCCAGTCGGGCCAGAGCCGCGAATCCCTTTCGCCCCAATATGGGTGAGCCGGGGTGGGAGCGCGTCGGGAAAAGTGGCGAGAGAAGGATGAAATCCGCCGAAAAATGTGCCGCTTGCACCATCTCCCGCCGATCATGCACCGGTCTACTGTGGAGGAGCGGCTTTGCCACCCGCCGCCGGTCACGTCCATGCCAGCCATCGGCGTCCCAGGCCTGCGCCTGTATCGCCGTGCCGCCCAGCATCAGCACCAGTCGCCGGCTACGGGCGATCCGGGCGATCCGGTCGAACAAGGCCCGGCGCCGTGATACGATGGTGCGATAGTGCCGGAATATGATTCCCGCCCGGCCCTTCGGCAGGCGGGCGACAGCCGCCAGCAAGGCGGTCTCCTCAACCCGTTCGTCGGTCATCAACCAGATCATCGGCAGTTTTTTACGGTGGCGGCGCTGCATGGCCATCGCCTATAGCAGCCGCCATGACGACCGACAGCATTGAAGCCGCGGAACAGCTCGCCGCAAACCGATTGGCCGGTATAGGTGACGCCATGGGCCGCGCCGCCCGCCTTACCGGGCGTACCGCCGAGGACATCACCCTGATCGCCGTGTCCAAGACGCAGGCGGCAGACGCCATCCGCCCGCTGATCACGGCGGGCCAGCGGGTCTTCGGGGAAAATCGCGTGCAGGAAGCGGAAGGCAAATGGCCGGCGCTTTACGAAGAGCATGAAGGCCTTCAACTGCACCTGGTGGGTCAGCTTCAGTCAAACAAGGCGGCCGATGCCGTCGCGCTGTTCGACGTCATCCATTCGCTTGACCGGCCATCGCTGCTGACGGCGCTGGCCAAGGCCATGGATGCGGCGGACAAGCGCGTGCCCTGTTTCATCCAGGTCAATATCGGTGCGGAACCGCAAAAGGGCGGTTGTCCGATCGCCGACGTACCGGCGCTGATCCGGCTGGCGCGGGAGGCGAACATTCCGCTGTTGGGACTGATGTGCGTGCCCCCCGCCGAGGGGGAGCCCGCGCCCTTTTTCGCCCTGCTCGCCAAGATGGCGCGGGAGGAAGGGCTGGAGCAGCTCTCCATGGGCATGTCGGGCGATTATGAAACCGCGATCATGCTGGGCGCAACGCACATCCGCATCGGCACAGCCCTGTTCGGGGAGCGCCCTGCCGCTCGCCCGACACCGGGGAGCGGCAGGGGCATGATCAGAAACTCCCGCGAAGGGTGACGCCATAGGTGCGGGGTTCGGCCAGATAGGCGGAGATCAACTGGTTCGCCATCGGTGCGCCCAGAGCGAACTGGCCCGTAGTCGAGGTGGACGGGCTGCTCGACTGGAGCGGGCTGCTGAAGGCGACCTGGGTATAATCCTGGTTGAAGATGTTCTGACCCCAGAATTCCACCGCCCAGCGCTGCTGCGGCCCGCGAATGCCGACGCGGGCGTTGAATACCGCATAGCCGTCCTGCCGCTTTTCCGGGAACAGGTCGGACCCGGTGTTGAAGTCGCTGCTCATGCGCCCGTCGACGTAGAAGAGCGCCGACAGGCCGTTTGAGCCAAGCGGCGGCGTCCAGGACGCGCTGACCGTCGTCACCGCTTCAGGCGCCTGGGAGTTGATCGATCCCGGCAACAGGAACAGCGCCGGATCCAGGGGTACCGTTCCGTCGCCGCTGCCGACCAGTCGGTTGGCGAATTTGGCGCGGGCATAGGTGAATCCCCCCGACAGGCGCACGTTCCGCACCGGCGTAGCCGACAGTTCCAGCTCCACGCCCTGGCTGATCAGACCCGGCCCGACATCGCCGCTGGCGCAGGTCCGCGCCGCCGTCAACGCGCCATCGCAGCCATTGATGTTCTGCACGACGAAGCTGGTGCCGTTGAAGGTGTTCAACTGAAAATTCTTGAACTCCTGCCGGAAGGCGGCGATGTTCGCGCTCCATTTGGGCTGGCTATATTTCAGGCCCACTTCAAACGCGTCGACCTTTTCGGCCGCGAAGCGCAGGCTGGTCACATCGGTGTTGGTGCGCGGCGCGAATACGGCCGGGACCGGATTCAGGCCGGTCGATCCAAGCTGGAAGCGATCGAGATTATATCCGCCCGCCTTGTAGCCCTTGGAATAGCTGCCATAGACCAGCAGTTCGTCGATCGGCTTCCATGACAGGACAGCGGTGCCGGAAAACTCCCCATCGGTGATTTTGTCGTTGAGGTCGAGCGCGTTCAGCCCGGTGGAGCCGTTGCCCAGGCAGCCCAATGTCAAAATACCGCCCGCCAGCGTACCGGCCGAGGTGTTGCGAAGCAGCGGATTCGTGGCGATGCTCGACAGCCCGGAGGCCTGCAACGCCGCGCAGGTCGCATTATTATTGTTGAAATCGGCTGAGAAACGCTTGCTTTCATGGGTGTAACGCAGACCCAGAGTCAGATCGAGCTGCCGGGTGATATGCACGATATTATGGGTGAACAGCGCCCAATTCTCGCTCTTCTGATGATAGAGCGAAGCGACATCCCCGGTCCCCGACGGAATCGCCGCCAAGGCCCGCAATCCATTGCCGAGACCGGTGGAAATGATGCTCGCCTGCGTCGCGCCCACCGCCGGAGTCAAACCTGCATTCAACTGCGCCTGCGTACCGCTAATCAGCGCCTGTGTCGCCAGGCCGCTGCCGCAAGCGCCGAGCTGCGCGGCGGTCAGGTTGCTGTTGACGCTCGCCCCCGCCATCAGACGGCAGGCCGCGAAACGCCCATAGTCCGCACCGAAGCGGATATTATCTTCCAGCGCCAGCTTCTCATGGGCGTAATAGCCGCCCACCAACCAGTCGAGCACCTCGCCAAAGGCAGATCCCTGCGCCCGCACTTCCTGGGTGAAGGTACGGAACTGGCGATAGGTGTTGGGATCGCGGTAGAGCAGGTCAGCCCCGCTATAGTCGTAATCGCCGTAATCCTGGCTCTTATAGTTGCGATAGGCGGTGATGCTGGTCAGCTTGGCGCCGCCCAGATCATAGTTGATCTCGCCCGAAATGCCCCAATCCTTGAGCTTGCTCACATAATCGCGGCCAGCCGTGATGTGGAGGTTGCGGTCATAGGGATCGACGGGGAATGTGCTGCCCTGTCCCGCCAATATAGCCGCGATCCGGTTGAAGGGTGCCGTGCTGTAGCCCCCTCCGGCAACCGGGCGGCGTTCCCGCGTTTCGATATAGGCCGCACCGCAGCAGCTTTCATCGCGATGGGTATAATCTCCGATCAGGCGGATGGAGAGCGCGTCATTCGGCTCGAACAATGCCTGCCCGCGCAGGAAATAACGATCGCGATCGTTGGTCTCGCCCACCTTGGCGCCGCTGGCGTTCACCAGGTCGTAGAAACCGTCCCGCTTCGACCACACCCCGTCCAGGCTCAGCGCCAACTGGTCGCTGACCGGCCCGGTGATGCGGCCCGCCAGCCGCCAATAGTCATAATTGCCATAGGTGATTTCGGCCTTGCCTGCGAGCTTGAACTCCGGCGCCTTGCTGATGATGTTGATGAGGCCGGCGGAGGCGTTGCGGCCGAACAGCGTGCCCTGCGGTCCGCGCAACACCTCGACCCGTTCGATCTCGCCCAGTTCGTTGAGGCCGGCGCCGGTGCGCGATCGGTAGACGCCGTCGATGAACACCGCGACGGAGCTCTCCAGACCGGGATTGTCGCCGACCGTGCCAATGCCGCGGATGCGCGCCGAGGCATTGGCCTCCGTCCCGGTGGAAGACAGCAGCAGCGAAGGAGCCAGTTGGTTGAGCGCGCGAATATCCGTCGCGCCGCTATTCTGCATCGCCTGCGCGGTCACCGCCGACACGGCGATCGGCACGTCGGACAGCGGACTGGCGCGCCGCGTTGCCGTGACGATGATGTTGACGCTTTCCGGATCGACCGCTGTTCCGCTGTCCTGCGCCCATGCGACCGGAACGCTGCTGCCCAATGCCATGGCACCGGCAGAAATCAGCCAAAGGCTCTTCTTCATGATGATGCTCCCTCTCCTTTGCCGCACGGCTTGGCGCCGCGTCGAATTATGGTCGAACTATGCTGCCACAGCGGGGTGAAGGCAAGATATGCCTGATTTTCAGGGGCTTTTGCGCCAGATAGTGACCGGATTCTCATAGGCTGTAACGTAGAGGTCACAGCTTAAATTCCGGTTTCCGTAACGGCGGCCTATATTATGGGAAAGCGCAGCAGCCGGTCGGCGACCGGCACCAGGGCAGCTGCATCCGATCCCATCACCCGCCGAATCGCACCATGACCGGCATCCAGACCGCCGGTCAGCGCGCCCAGGGCAGGCAGAATCAATTTGGTCCGCGACCCGACGAAGCAGCGCCGCGACACATGGCGGCCCCGCACCGACAGGCGGAATTTGGGATGATAATGCCCTGATATCTCCGGCTGCGGGTCCACCGGGTCCGCCTCATGCCGCAGCCAGATGCCGTCCACCTGCATATCCGCGCAACGCCTGCCGCCAGGCGTCTGCGCCATGCCGACATCGTGATTGCCCGTGATCCAGACCCAGTCGACCCTGTCCGTCAGCAGCGCCAATCTTGCCCGTACCGCGGGGTCAAGCCGCGCCGCCCCATCGGCGTCATGGAAACTGTCGCCCAGCGACCAGACAGCCCGTGCGCCGGTCCGTTCGACCAGCATCTCGATCATGTCGAGCGTGGCATGGCTGTCGTGCGGGGGCAGGAATTGCCCGAACCGTGCGAACCAGCTCGCCTTTTCGAAATGCAGGTCCGCTACCAGCAGGGCGGAGCGCGCTGGCCAGAAAAGCGCAGCCTCCGGCAATGCCAGAAAATCGTGACCCGCGAACGAAAGGGGAACCATAGCTTGCCTATGCGCCCTTGCCCCGCTGCTTTCAAGAGGGCGAGGAAGCGGCTATGGGCGCTGGCATGGAATCCGCTTTCACCATCGCTGCGCTTTACCGTTTCGCGTCCTTCGACGATCCGCAGGCGATTGCCCGCGATCTGCGCCTGCTCTGCGCAGAAATCGGTACCTGCGGCACGCTGATCGTCGCGGGAGAGGGGATCAATGGCACGGTGGCCGGCAATGAAGCTGCCATTGGAAGGCTGGTGACGCATATCCGTGCCTTGCCCGGCTGCGCCGACCTCGACGTGAAATATGCTCATAGCGATACAGCGCCCTTCGCCCGCATGAAGGTGAAGGTGAAGGCAGAGATCGTCACGATGGGCGCAGCCGATCTTGATCCCGCGCATCAGGCGGGCAAGCGTCTCGATCCGGCGGCATGGAATGCCCTTATCGCCGATCCGGACACCGTCGTGATCGATACGCGCAACGGCTATGAAATATCGGTCGGCAGTTTCGAACGCGCGATCGATCCGGGTACCCGCTCATTTCGCGATTTTCCCGCATGGTTCGACGATTTCGCCGAAAAGCTCCGCGAGCAGGGCCGAAAGCCGCGCATCGCCATGTTCTGCACGGGCGGCATCAGATGCGAGAAATCGACCGCTCTGGTCCGCACGCGCGGCTTTGAGGAGGTCTATCACCTGCGCGGCGGCATATTGCGCTATCTGGAGGAAATGCCGGAAGAGGAAAGCCTGTGGCGCGGCGACTGCTATGTCTTCGATGAGCGGGTGGCGGTGGGCCATGGGCTGAAGGCAGGGGATTATGTCACCTGCCGCGCCTGCGGGCTGCCTCATGGTCGCGAGACTGCACATGATTGCCCGGCGGATGGGTCCGGGGTCTGGCCGCATCGGAACCAGCTGTAGAGGATCGGCCCGATGGTATTTCCATGGCCCTCGGCCAAGGTGGCGGTGAGATAGCGCTACTTCCTTCCCAGCGACTGTCACACGACGAAACGATGCAGCGCCGATCCATGGGTCCGCAGCCAGTTACGCGCCGGTCGGGGGTCTTCCCCCAGGATCCGCTGGTGCGCCGCGTGGAAGGCAGGGCTGTGGTCCATATGCAGCAGATGGGCCAGTTCATGCGCGACGGTGGCCCGCCGCACTCCCGGCGGACAAAGGATCAGTCGCCAGCTATAGCGGATCATTCCGCTGGAGGCACAGCTCGCCCAGCGGCTGTGCGGATCGCCAATGCCGACCGACGCCACGATCAGCCCATGGTCCCGCGCCATTTCATGGCTCTCGGTCTCCAGCACAGCCTTCGCCCGCATCTTCAGCCAGCGCAGGACACGCGGGCCCACCGATTCGGCCGCGCCACCAAGGAGCAGTCGATCCTCTTCCAGCCGGATCACGCGCGAGGCGCCCTCGACCCAGCAAATGCGCACCTCCCGCCCCTCCAGAGGAAAGGCGGCGCCGTCGCGGAGCATCACTTGCGCGGGTCTTCGCGCCATTTGCGAACGGACCCAACCTTCATGTTCCTGCGCCCAGCCGAGAGCGCGCTTCAGATTGGCCCGGCTTGGCAGTGACAGCCTGAGTTCACCGCGCGCATGATCCAGCGACAATCGATAGGCCTTTGCCCGCGCCGAGCGGTGCACCCGCACGGGAACGGCCACGCCATCGACGATCAGGACCGCGTCAGAGCTCTCTGTCGACAAGATGATTTTCCCAATCGCCGACATCCGCTTCGGCGATCGTCCAGCCGCGCACGGATTCCCGCGCATGGTGCACCGCTTCCCGATCGCCGCAGATCAGATAATGCCATTGCGGCAGCGGCTTTCCCTCTCCACGCAGCCGATAGGCGCAGGTGCGGGGCAGCCAGCTTATCGTCTTCACCTTCGCCGGGGTCAATCGCACGCAATCGGGCACGAATTGGCGGCGGTCCTTATAGTTGGAGCATTGCCCGCTGTGCCGGTCCAGCAGGCGGCAAGCGACATTGGTGGGGTAGATATGGCCGCTATCCTCGTCCTCGACCTTGTGCAGGCAGCATTTGCCGCAACCATCGCACAGCGCTTCCCACTCGCCGCGATCCAGTTTGTCGAGGGGCTTTTCCCAGAAGTCCAACCGTCACTTCACCCATTTTTCAAGGAAAGCCGTCACCTTTGCCGGCTCCCCCTCATCCACGTCCGGCGTTCCCGGATCGTCCACCGGAACCAGCGCGACCGGCGCGCCATCACCATCGAAAAGATAGGGCGTCCGGCTGTGGCTGACCAGATAGCCGCTGGCGCCCTTGGCCTCTTCCTTATTGTACAGGACCACGAAGTCCTTCGCCACCCTGGCAATTTCGTCAGGCGTACCGGTCAGGCCGATCAGGCGGGGATGGAAGGCAGCGACATAGGTTTTGAGGACGGCAGGCGTGTCCCGATCCGGATCGACGCTGATGAAGATCGGCTGGACCTTGGCCGCCAGGGCGGGCCGTTCCTTCTCGAACCGGGTGAAACCCTGCATGATCCGCTGCAGGTCAACGGGGCAGACATCAGGGCAATAGGTGTAGCCGAAATAGACCAGGCGATATTTGCCCTTGAAATCGTCCCAGCGGACCTTCCCGCCATCCTGATCGGTCAGGGTGAAGGGTGCACCGATGCGCGCGCCATGCAGATCGCCTTGGACGCTTTCGTCAGCGCTTGATGCATTGCCTCCGGCCCCCATATTGCAGGCTGCCAGCAGGACGGTCAGCGGCAGGGCGAGCGAAATCAGCGCTTTGTTCATGGCGCCGCCAGCCATGCCCTGCTATGGCCCGATTTGCAAATCCCAACGGGGCTATGGATAGAATGACAGGACGTTTTCCGGCTTGGATGGGGGTTGGCCGTGCCGCCGCCCTGACTCTGGCGCTGCTGTCGCCGGTTGCGGCGCAGGCGCAGTTTTCCGACAATTACAGTTTTCTCAAGGCGGTCAAGGATGCCGACGGGCAGAAGGTGACCGACCTGATCCAGAAGCCGGGATCGACCGTCATCAACAGCCGCGACGTCACGTCAGGCGATACCGCACTGCACCTGGTCGTCGCACGGCGGGACAATACATGGCTGACCTTCCTGCTGGCCAAGGGGGCCAACCCGAACCTCACCGACAATAATGGCAACACGCCGCTGATGGACGCGGTGCAGGCCCGTTTCGAGGAAGGCGTGCGCAGCCTGCTCAGCTTCAACGCGCAGGTCGACAAGGCCAATGGAAGTGGCGAAACCCCCCTGATCCGCGCCGTGCAACTGCGCGACGTCGAACTGGTCCGGCTGCTGGTGGCGCAAGGCGCCAATCCGGACAAGCGCGACACGATCGCCGGCATGTCGGCGCGGGATTATGCCGCGCGGGATTCGCGGACGCCGGGCCTGATGGAGGCCCTGAGCGCTGCCAAGACGACGGCCGCGCCCAAGGGACCGGTGCAGGGGCCGGTGTTCTGATATCCAGGCAAAACTGGTTATTTCCCCGCGCGCCGACGGGAATGGCTTCGAACCCCCCGGTTGCGTCCAGAACAGACTACCATCCCGTTTCAGCCGCATGATCCGGATCGGCCAGCGCCGTCAGGCGCCGTGCTGCCCTTCTGGCGAAGCGCAGCGTTTCCGCCTTCCGTCGCGCCGCCGCCAGCGGTTCCATCGGGGCCGGTCGCACCAGTTCGGCATCATATTGGTCCGCGACGATCAGTCCCGTTCGCCCCGGCCATAGCGCCTCGCTATCAAAGAGCGACAGGTCGAAGCCGGAAGGCACCGCCCAGAAATAACGGTCGCAATAGTCGAAATAATCAGGCCATTTCATATCACCCAACAGGTCGGCGCGGCTGCACTTGATCTCCACAATGGTGATTCTGCCCGCCCCGTCCAGCGCCATGATGTCGGCGCGGCGGCCATTGGGCAGCGGCACTTCCAATATCCCGCTCATATCATGCCGGAAGAACAGGCGCAGCGTTCCCCGCGCCACGGCCAATGCCGTGCCATCTGCAAGGGGCGAACAACTGTCGGAAAGATCGGACTCCATGTCGGGTTCTTAGAACAGGAAGGGAACAAAAGGAAAGGGCCGATTCAGGATCACCCGAACCGGCCCTTCATCACCCCCTGCGCGCTCAGCGCGAAACAGTCAGCGATAGAAGATATGATTGTCGATCGCGGCGAGCTGATGCTTGCCCCAGCCCGGCGAAACGCGGCGGGCATGGAAGAAGAGAGCACCCTCAGCCTTGCTGTTCCATCCATCTTCCATCGCGATCTGGGCGATGGCGACGGCCTCACGCCAGCTTTCGCTGCCCAAGCGGATGGGCGGCATGCCATTGCCGCGCACGAAGCTGAACTGGCCCCGCTGATAGACGACACCGCACAGACTGTCGGCAAAGCGGCCGGACTTGGCGCGGTTGATGATGACGCGGGCAACGGCCAACTGGCCTTCCAGGCTCTCACCCTTGGATTCGAAATAGACGGCGCCGGCCAGGCATTTCATGTCGCCGGAAACATCCTCGGGCGCGCCTTGGGCATTTACCAGCGCGGCGAGATCATCGGCCTTTACATCGGCGCTGTCGGAAAGGGGGGCCAGCGGCTGCACGACTTCGTGCGGCGCGGCGAAAGTGACGGCGGGCTTTGCACCGGCCGGAGCTGGATTCAGCTCATTGGTTCCCGGAAGGGAGACGGTCGATGGAGCAGCTTCGGAAGCGCTCGACATGTCGGCCGCGGTCACCGCCGCTGTGGCGGAAAGGGTAAATGCCGCGACGATCGCAGCCTTCAGACGAAAACTCATTACAACTCAAAATCGTGCGGTTCTTGGCCGGGAACGTCAAAAAAACCCCTGAAACACCGACGTTCGGCCGCCCCCCGTCTGCGTGTTTACCGCATCCGCCCCCCATGGACGAAGCCGGCAACCTGCGCGTTGAAAGCGTCGGAGGCCTCTGCCCGCGCGCGGAAAGGGAGTCAACGATTAACAGATCGTTTCAGCGGCGAACCGTTCCGCATCCACGATATCAAGCTCTATTATCCACAGGTCGGGGTCCGAACCGCGGCGGCGCGCAATATATTGAGCCATGGCCTCTGACCCTTTTTCCGGGTCCGGACCGCAACGGACCAGCCGGTAGCCGCCCGCATAATCAGGAACGCGCTCGAACAGGCCCTGTTCCCGGCTCTTTTCAAGCAGCTGGAGCAGAATCACGCCGCTGATCGCATCACCCTTCACCAACACCGTGGCAAAACCGCCCTCCGCCGCGCAGCGCCGCATCAGGACACCGACCAGCATCACGCTGGTCAGTCGCGCCTCGGGTGGATCAGCCGGCATAACCCGGCAGGGACGAGAGGGAAAATTGCGACCGCATGAAGGTGCCCGTACCGCGCCCAACCTCTTCGCCGTCCGCATCGATCAGGCTGGCTTCCGCCACATAGACGCGCCGCCGGCCGCTGATCCAGCGCCCCTCAGCCCGGATCCGGCCAGGTCCGATCGGGCGGGTGAACAACAGGTTGAAGCTCGTAGTCAGCAGGAAACGGTCGCTCACCAGGCTGTTGGCCGCGTAGAAGGCCGCATCGTCCAGCATTTTGAAATAGACCGTGCCGTGCACCGCGCCGGCGGCGTGGAACTGCGTCTCGTCCACGTCGAAATGAATGATCGAGCGGCCCTCTTCGGGAATCGTCAATTCGGACCGGAACAGCCGGTTGATCGGTGCGGAACGGTAGAGACTCTCAAGCGCCCGGAAATGCGCGGCCTCGCCACTGGGCGAGGTGCTGGCCGGCGATACCGGGTCAGGCCGCGTCACGCGCCTCGCCACCAGCCAGCAGGGCATGAAGGGCCGCCGTCGACTTGGCGCCGCGCAACCGGGCAACCTGCCCCTCGTCACGCAGGTAGCGGGAAACGCGGGCCAGCGTCTTCAGATGCTCCGCTCCCGAATCGACGGGAGAGAGCAGCGCGAAGACGATGTCCACCGGCGCCTCGTCCACCGCGTCGAAGGGAACCGGCGGGTCGAGCAGAACGACCACGCCGCTCATTTTCTGGAGGCCGGGAATCTTGGCATGGGGAATCGCCACTCCACCGCCGAAACCCGTCGAACCCAGCTTCTCACGCTCCAGCAGAGCTTCCGCCACCAGGTCGGCTGCCAGTCCGTAGGCCTGCGCGGCAAGCGCCGCAACTTTTTGGAACAACTGCTTCTTGCCGTTCACCGAAAGGGCGGTGCCCAATGCATCCGGTGCGACGATATCATTGAAATGAACCATGCCGAATCCCAGCCGAGCCGCGCCCAGCTTCGGAAAAATGGCGCAACGCCCGGATCTTTAAAGTCCGGCCCCATAGGCCGCCAGCAGAGCCAGGTCAACCGGCGGCCAGGGAGGCGTTCAGCTCAGCCGCGGTTCCACCCAGCCAATGGTACCGTCGTGCCGGCGATAAACCATGTTGTATGCCGCCGTCCCCGCATTGAGGAACAACAGCGCGTTGGTGTTGCGCAGGTCGAGCATCATCACTGCGTCGGACACGCTGGCTTCGGGAATGTCGACCCGGGTTTCCGCCACGATCAGTGGTGCTTCTGCCGGTTCCTCCTCATCGGCCGGGGAAGCGAATATCGTGTAGCCGGCGCCATCCAGCTCCTCAACGCCATATCCATTGGTCCGGCTTGCCTCGGCCGCGGCCGCCTGTGCGCTGCGGTCCTTCAGGCGACGCAGATAGCGGCGCAATTGCTTCTCGATCCGTTCGGCCGCCTGATCGAAGGCGGGATGCGCCTCCTGCGCCTCTCCCGCGCCCTTCAGGATCAGGCCAGTCATCACATGGCAGACGATGTCGCAATGGAAGGCGCCGTGCGGAGCTGGTCGAAAGGTGACCTGAGCGGAAAGCGCGCGGGAAAAATATTTCTCGGCCATGGCCTCCAGACGGGACCAGACATGCTCCTTGAGCGCGTCGCCCGTATCGACCTGATGTCCGGAAACACGAATATCCATATGCCTTCTCCTTATTCTTGCCGGACCGCCCGGGATGGCGGCCCGGTTGGCGTGGAGGCCTGAAGGCTGGGCATCCCGGACGGGGATGCCCGATTCAGGCCTCCTCAAGCCAGAGCGGCTTTTCCAGCGTCGCGACGAACGCTGCATGCCGCTCCAGCTCCTCCGCGCTCGCTGAAAAAATGCGCGCGGGACGAACAGGGCGAACCGCGACTTCCGTCGCAAGTTCCACATTTATAACGAGTTTCTCTTCCTCCTGTGCAAGACCAAGGCCGATCTGACGGCCGCCGGTCAGTTCGATATAAAGCTGGGCCAGCAATTCGGCGTCGAGCAGGGCGCCATGCTTGATGCGATGGCTGCGGTCTATGCCGTAGCGGGTGCAGAGCGCGTCAAGGCTGTGCTTCGCGCCGGGGTGGAGCTGCCGCGCTATGGCGACGGTGTCGATCATCCGATCCATCGACACTTCGGGCAACCCGCACAATTTCAGTTCATGGTTGAGGAAACCGAAATCAAAACGCGCATTATGCGCGACCAGATGGCTGTCCTCCAGAAAGGCCAGCAGTTCCTCCGCGCCGTGTATGAAAAGCGGCTTGTCCTTGAGGAATATGTCCGAAAGGCCATGAACGGCCTCCGCTGCTGCGGGCATGGACCGTTGCGGATTGTAATAAGCGTGGAAGGTGCGCCCCGTGGGCACCCGGTTCAGGAGCTCAATACATCCGATCTCGACCAGACGATCGCCGGAGGCCGGATCGAATCCCGTCGTTTCGGTGTCGAAAATAATCTCGCGCATCGCCCTCTACAACGACTCTTGCCGGATCCCTCTTATCGGCCTGTCTTCGCACCAAGGCAAGCGACCAAGCGGCGCACCTGGAAGCGTGTTTCGGCGAAGGTCGTGCCGGTATGGATGATATAATCGGCCCGCCGCCGCTTTTCAGCATCGGGTATTTGCAGATGGACAATCCGGCGAAACTTCGCAGCGGTCATGCCGGGCCGTCCCAGGACTCGCTTGCGCTGCTTCCAGGCCGGGGCCGTGACCACGATGACGCCTGCCAGCTTGCGATAGCCATGAGTCTCGAACAGCAGTGGAATGTCCAGCACGACGAACTTGCGCGATCGGTTCCGTTGCAAGAACGCCTTGCGGCCCTGCTGCACGGCGGGATGGACAATGGCTTCCAGCGCCTTCAATTCCTGCGGATGACCGAAGACCGCGGCGCCCAGTTTCGCCCGGTCGACACCTTTGACACTCGTCGTGCCGGGAAAGCGCGCCTCTATCGCCGGCAGCAGCGCGCCGCCTGGACCCTGCAGCCGATGCACCTCCGCATCGGCATCGAACAGCGGAACCCCTTCCCGCCGCAGCATGGCCGCGACGGCGGATTTGCCCATGCCGATGGAACCGGTGAGGCCATAGATCTTCATCCCATCATCTTCATCGACATCAGGCGGCGAGCAACAGGGCGCGCAATTCCTCATCCCGATCGCGGGGCGCCTCTGCATCGAAGAAGATGTCGAAGGCCAGGGCCGCCTGCCCGATCAGCATCTCCAACCCGTCGAGGGTCTTCAATTCCCTCCTGCGCGCCGCCTTGAGCAGCTCCGTCTCCAGCGGCGCATAGACGATGTCATAGACCGTCGCTTCGGCACCCAGGGGCGCCAGATCCAGATCCAGCACTGGCTGGCCGATCATGCCGAGCGAGCTGGTGTTGACGAGCAGGTCGGCCTGGGGCAGCGGATCGGTCATGCCGATCACGCGGCCGTTGAATCCTGCCCGGTCCAGCAATGCCTGCCCCTTTGCCGGATCACGCGCCATGACGGTGACGTCCGGCACCCCAAGGCTCATCAACGCGAACAGGATCGCCCGCGCAGCGCCGCCAGCGCCGACCAGAACGGCGCTCTGCCCCCTCCATTTGTCACGCAATAAAGGCTGCAGGAACCCGCCAGCATCCGTATTGGTGCCGATCAACGGCCCGCCCGTTTCGCTGGCGATGGTGTTCATGGCACCGATCCGGTCACGCACCCCACCCGGATCGTCGGTATAGTCCATCACCGCGATCTTGTGCGGGATCGTGACGTTGCAGCCAAGCCAGTCCGGATCGGCCCGCCGCGCCAGGAAATAGGCGGCCAGACCCTCGCTGGTGACGTGGGTCTTCCTGTATTCCGCCTCTATTCCCAGCACATCCAGCCAGAAATTATGGATCAGCGGCGATTTGCTGTGCGCGATCGGATCACCGATCACTTCGGCATAGGGGAGCGTATCGGTCATGCCGCCAGAACGCCCCGGATGCGCAGAAAGTCAAGCAAAGGCAGCAGCGGCAGGCCCTGAATCGCAAATTGGCTGCCTTCGACCCGGCTGAAAAGCTGCGCGCCCGGCCCTTCGATCCGGTAGCAGCCGACGCACCAGCGGCATTGCTCCCAATCCCCATCGAGATAGGATGCGATGAACGCGTCCGACAAGGGTCGCACCGTCATCCGCACCCGTTCGACATGGCGCCAGATCGGTTCGCCGTTCAGGGCGATCACCGCCGCGCTGTGGAGATGATGCACGCGGCCGGAAAGCAGCTTCAATATGCGCTCCGCATCGGCACGGTCGACCGCCTTGTCGATCATCGTGCCGTCGTCGAGGCTGAGAGTCTGGTCACAGCCCAACACCAGTCCGCCCGGCACCCGGCGCGACACGCGCAACGCCTTCAGTTCGGCCAGGGCATCGGCCAGTTTCCGCGCATCCAGCCCGTCAGCGCGCAGTGCATCCCTGGCGGCCTCCTCATCGACACCGGGAGACAAGGCCTCGAACGGAACCTGCGCCGCTTCCAGCAGCGCGCGGCGGCTCGCGCTTTGCGATGCCAGCACGATCATGACTTAACTCCCTTCCGCCAGAACGCGGTCGTTGAACAGGTTGATGATGGCAGCTGCTGCTTCCTCGATGGAACGGCGAGTCATGTCGATCACCGGCCAGCCATTGTCCGCAAACATGCGCCGGGCAAAGGCCAGCTCCTCCTGCACCCTGTCGATGTGGACATAGCTCGTCTCTGGCGCCTGGTTCAGCGAGAGCAGGCGATTGCGGCGAATCTGCACCAGCCGTTCCGGACTGACGGTCAGCCCGACTACCATCGGATGCTTGAGCGTATAGAGACTGCGCGGCGGTGGCGACTGGATCACCAACGGAATATTGGCGGTCTTGTATCCGCGATTGGCAAGATAGATGGAGGTGGGTGTCTTGGACGCGCGCGACACCCCCGCCAGCACGATGTCTGCCTCTTCCCAATTTTCATGACCCACGCCGTCATCATGGGCTATGGTGAACTGGATTGCCTCGATCCGGGCGAAATAGGCCTCGTCCAATATATGCTTGCGCCCCGGCCGGTTGCGCGTTTCCTGACCCAATATGTTGGAGAGTGCGTCAGTCACACTGTCCAGCGCGGCGACATGCGGCAGGCCGAGCGCCCGGCAGCGCGTCTCCAGACGTCGGCGAAGCTGGTGATTGGACAGGGTGAACAGAACCAGGCCCGGATTGGCGGCGATCTCCTCCATGATGCGGTCGAGATGGACATCGGAGCGTACCATCGGCCAGAAATGGCGTACGGCTTCGACATTCTCGAAAGCGCCGATCGCAGCCTTGGCAATGTTTTCCAGCGTTTCGCCGGTAGAGTCCGAAAGCAGGTGGAGATGGATGCGCGACATGAAGCATATCTCTGTGGGGAGGCTGTGGATAAAGCAAGGGATAGGTTGCGGGGAAAATCAGCGCCTTATCGCCCTCCTCGATTCCGGTAATCTTGTCCACAGGCCGCAAACAGGCGGTGATTTTTATCCACAGGCTGTGGATAACGGGAATAAACGGACTGACTCGGACGGGAATCAGCCGCCTCAAGGAGTCAAGTTGTTGGCAAATCGGGGCACAGCGCATAAACCCCGCTGCCAACCGCTCTACTATCTCCATCATCCTTTTTTGAATCTAAATATAAGAGAGTCTATGACGGGACCTGATGCCGGCCGTTCGAATGGGCCATCCGCCAAGCCGTTGCTTTCAGTCCTGAAAGGCGAGCGCCCCGATGTGCCGCCCATTTGGCTGATGCGGCAGGCGGGCCGCTATCTGCCGGAATATCGGGCCTTGCGAGCCGAAAAAGGCGGATTCCTGGAACTCGTCTATGACAGCGCGGCGGCGGCGGAGGTGACTCTCCAGCCCCTGCGGCGATTTGGTTTCGATGGCGCGATCCTGTTTTCCGATATTCTCATCGTGCCCTATGCCATGGGACAGGATCTCTGGTTCGAAGCCGGGGAAGGCCCGCGGCTGGCCCCAGTCCTGGCGGAAACGGAACTGTCGGCCCTCAAACCCGATTTCAGCCGCTACGAGGCGGTCTATGAGACCGTCCGACGGGTCAGGGCGGCGCTGGACCCCCAGGTGACCTTTCTCGGCTTTGCAGGCAGCCCCTGGACCATCGCGACCTATATGGTTGCCGGGCAGGGCAGCAAGGACCAGGGTGCAGCCCGCCGTCTCGCCTATCAGCAACCACAGAAATTCGGCGCGATCATCGATGCGATCATCGACGCTACGGTCGTCTATCTTTCCGGCCAGATCGACGCGGGGGTAGAGGCCGTGCAGCTCTTCGACAGCTGGGCAGGCAGCCTTGCCCCGCTGGAGTTCGAACGCTGGGTGATCCAGCCCAACAGGCGGATCGTGGAGAAGCTGAAGGCGATCCACCCCACCATTCCCGTGATCGGCTTTCCCAAGGGCGCCGGCGCCAAGCTGGCGGATTACGCCGTGGGGACAGGCGTCGATGCCGTCGGCGTCGATGAAACCGTCGATCCGCATTGGGCGAACCGCGCGCTGCCGCAGGGATTGCCGGTGCAGGGAAATCTCGATCCCCTGGCACTGATCGCCGGCGGCAAGGCAGTGGAAGAAGCCGTCGACAACATCCGTGCCGCCTTTGCCGGGCGACCGCACATTTTCAACCTGGGCCACGGGATTCTCCCCGACACCCCCATTGATCATGTGGAAGCGCTGCTTAGCTATGTGCGCCGGACGCGGTCATAGCGGGAGATTGGACCATGCCTTATCTGGGAGCAGCCTATTTGTGGGTCAAAGCCGCGCATGTCATCTTCGTCATCTTCCTGATGGCGGGCCTGTTCATGATGCCGCGCTTCTTCGTCTATCACCAGCAATGTCCGGTGGGGTCCGACGAGGATAGAAAATGGATCGACCGTGAACGGCGGCTGCTCAGGATCATCCTCAACCCGTCCATCATCCTGGTCTGGATCTTCGGCTTGATGTTGATGGTGGAGATCGGCGCCTGGCACTTCGGCTGGTTCCATCTGAAGCTGCTCTTCGTGCTGGGCCTGTCGGCCTATCATGGCTGGATCGCAGGCTATGTCAAAAAGCTGGCCAAAGGGGAGCGTCCGCTCAGCGAGAAGCAGTTGCGGTTGCTGAATGAAGTTCCGGGAATTGCCGCCGCCGTGATCGTTATCGCGGTGATCGTGAAGCCGTTCTGATGTCGATCAGATCTGGCGTGCCTGGTCACGCCGGATCGACCGGAATATTGTCGATCAGCCGCGTCTTGCCGATCTTCGCCGCGCCCAGCAGCCTTGCCGGACGGTCCAGCACCGACATCGGTTCCAGAGTCACCGCGTCGCACAGCGTCACATAATCGATCGGGTCGAATCCATGGGCCGCCAGCAAGGTGATCGCCTTGGCGAGGGCAGCCTCGACGGTCGCGCCATTTTTCATCTGCCGGGCCGCTTCGCCCAGGGCGCGGGGCAGAGCCAGCGCCTCCTTCCGTTCTTCTTCCGTCAGATAGGCGTTGCGCGACGACAGCGCCAATCCATCCTCCGCTCGCTGGGTCGGCACCCCGACGATCTCGATGGGCACGTCCAGGTCGCGCACCATCTGCCGGATCACGGCGAGTTGCTGATAGTCCTTTTCCCCAAACAGCGCGACATCGGGACGGACCTGGTTGAACAGCTTCGTCACCACCGTGGCCACGCCGTCGAAATGGCCCGGTCGCGCCGCGCCGTCCAGCCCTTCGGTGAGGCCGGAGACGGAGATGTTGGTGGCATAGCCGGCCGGGTACATGACCTCGACGCTTGGCGCCCAGAGGATGTCCACTCCGGCCGCCTGCAACATCTGCGCGTCCTTGGACTCGCGCCGGGGATAGGCGTCCAGATCCTCGTTCACGCCAAACTGGCGCGGATTGACGAAGACCGACACGGCGACATGCCCGGCATGGCGGCGCGCTTCCTCGACCAGCGCCATATGCCCGTCATGCAAAGCGCCCATGGTGGGCACCAGCGCCAGCGGTTTTCCGTCGCTTTTCAGCGTATCGACAGCAGTGCGCAGCGAAGGCAGGTCACGGAGGGTTTGCACGACAGGAACGGCTCCGATAAGGGCATCATCAGGGGTACATCCTGCTAAAGGCACGACCGGCTGAAACGGTCAAGAATCATTGCGACAATCAACGGGGTTACAAAGGTCCGATGGCGAACGCCCAAACGCACCATATCGTCTTCGCCAATGAGAAAGGCGGAACCGGCAAGTCCACCACGGCCGTGCATACGGCCATCGCGTTGACGGTATTGGGTCATCGCGTCGGCATGATCGACCTCGACCCGCGCCAGCGCACCATCACCCGTTATATGGAAAACCGCGCCGACACCGCGCGCCGCCGTGCCATCGACCTGCCTACCCCCGATTTCGCGGTGTTCACGGGCGACAGTGTCGAAGCGTTGAACGAACAGGCCGCTGCGATGGCGCAGGACAAGGATTTCCTGGTCATCGACACGCCCGGCCGCGACGATGACTATGCCCGTCACATGGCTGCCCGCGCCCATACGCTGGTGACGCCGATGAACGACAGCTTCGTCGATTTCGACCTGATCGGGCAGGTCGACGCCGAAACCTTCAAGGTGAAGCGGCTCTCCTTCTATTCCGAGCTGATCTTCGAGGCGCGCAAGACCCGCGCCAAGGCCGACGGCGTCACCATCGACTGGGTGGTGCTGCGCAATCGTGTCCAGCATCATGATGCGCGCAACAAGAAGCGGGTGGGCGACGCGCTGATGGAATTGTCGCGCCGGGTCGGTTTCCGCGTGATTCCAGGCTTGTCGGAGCGCGTGATCTTCCGCGAACTCTTCCCGTCGGGCTTGACGCTGCTGGACAAGGGGCATCTGGGTGAACTGGGCGTCAGCCATATCGCCGCACGGCAGGAACTGCGCGAGATGGTGTCGGGTCTTGCCCTTCCCTCGCGTGACGAGGTCGCGCCGATGGATCTCCTCGGCGCGGCCTGATGGGTCTGCTTGCCCTGGCTTTGATCGGGCTTGCCGCCTGGCTTGTCTGGACGGGACGATTGCAACGCATGACCGCAAAGGATGGGATGGCGCTGGGTGCCGCTCTGGTCGGCGCGGTCATGGCGGCCAAGGGCAAGCCGCTGGTCGGTGCACCGCTGCTGATTGGTGCCGCGCTGTTCTTTTCCGCCAGGAGCCGGCCGGGCAGGGCAAAGGCTCGATCGAGCGGTCCCGCCACGCAAACCATTGCTCCGCAGGCGATCGTCGAGGCCCGCAAACTGCTGGGCGTGGGGTCGGATGCCGATGCCCGCGCCATCCGCGCCGCGCATCGCCGGCTTATCGCCTCGGTCCATCCGGACAAGGGTGGCACCGAAGCGCTGGCCGCCCAGATCAATGCGGCGCGTGACCTGTTGATCCAGGAAGTAACGCAGCGTCACAAAACCCCCTGAAACCTAAGGAGAGGATGTCATGGCCCATCGCTTTCATCCCACGCTCCTGCGCGAATATGACATTCGGGGCGTCATGGGACGGACGCTGAGCGAGGCCGATGCCTATGCCGTAGGCCGCAGTTTCGGGACGATCGTCATGCGGGCTGGCGGATCAAGGGTCGCGGTGGGCTATGATGGACGGTTGAGTTCCCCGGCGCTCGAACAAGCGGTCGTCCAGGGCCTTCAGGACGCCGGCACCGATGTGCTGCGCATAGGACTGGGCCCGACGCCCATGCTCTATTATGCCGAAGCGGTCCTGGATGTAGATGGCGGCATTCAGATAACCGGCAGCCACAATCCCCCCGATCATAATGGCTTCAAGCTGGTGCTTCAGCATGATGCCTTTTTTGGCGAGGCCATTGCCGATCTGGGCGCCATGGCTGCGGCGGGGGACTGGAGCGAGACGGGGAGCGGACGTGGCGGCCGGGTTGAGACGGTCGATATCATGGACCGATACGCCGCGCGGCTGGTGGAGCGGTTCGACGGCGCTGCCTGGCGTATTGGCTGGGACGCCGGCAATGGCGCGGCCGGGCCGGTGGTGGACAAGCTCGTCAAGCTCCTGCCAGGTGAGCATCATGTGCTTTTCACCCAGATAGACGGACATTTTCCCCATCATCACCCCGATCCCACTGTCGAGGCCAATCTGGCCGAGCTGAAGGCCCTTGTCCGTTCGAAGAAACTCGATTTCGGAGTGGCTTTCGACGGTGATGGCGACCGGATCGGCGTGATCGACGGCAAGGGTCGGACGATCTGGGGCGACCAGTTGCTCGGAATCTTCGCCGAACTGGTGCTGAAGGATCACCCCGATGGCGTGATTGTCGCGGATGTGAAGGCCAGCCAGGCCCTGTTCGACCGAATCTCTGCGCTGGGTGGGCGACCGCTGATGTGGAAGACCGGGCACAGCCTCATCAAGTCCAAAATGAAGGAGATTGCTGCTCCCCTGGGTGGGGAGATGACCGGTCACATCTTCTTCGCGGACGATTATTATGGTTTTGACGACGGCCTTTATGCCGCGGTCCGGCTTATTCGGGGGCTGACCCGGCTGGGCCGCAGCGTATCGGACCTGCATGACGAAATGCCCGTCATGGTCAACACTCCCGAAATCCGCTTTCCCGTCGAGGAGAGCCGCAAATTCGCGGTGGTGGAGGAAGTGCGGGCGCGATTGCGAACCCTGGGCGCCAGCATGGATGAAACCGATGGCCTGCGGGTCAGCACGGCCGATGGCTGGTGGCTGTTACGGGCATCCAACACGCAGGATGCGCTTGTTGCGCGTGCCGAGGCGCAGGACGAGGAAGGTCTGGGCCGCCTGGTCGCGGAAATCGATGCGCAACTGGCCGATTCGGGCGTGATTCGGATTTCCGAAGCCGATCACTGATGGATGAATGGAAAAAATGGCGCGGTTTGTCAGCCAGATTTACGTTACGGAATTCATGCAGACCAGTGACGATTGCATGAAACGCAACCAGGCATCAGCTTTTCGCATTTGCGAAATAAAGCGCTGCACCGCAAAAGGAAAAGGCCTTTCAGGCATCCTCTCCTAAAACTTTCAAGCCGTCCCTCGGGGCGGCTTTTTTTTCGTTTGAAGAAGTGCTGCTTTTTCGCTCCCTGCCGTAGCGTCGCTTGGCATTTTGACCGCCGGACGCCCAGAAACGGCGCAAATTAGGGCTTTTCGAACGAAAATTTAACCATATTGCTAATAGGGCGAGGCTTTGAGCGGATCACTTTGCCGCGAACGCCATTTGCCAGTGACGAGTTTGAAGAGAGGATTCACCATGCCCTTCCGCCGCCCCATCCTTGCGAGCCTCCTGTTGTCGGGCATATGCGCGGCACCTGTTCCGGCTCTGGCAGGTGGTTTCTACCTTCAGGAGCAGGCGCCCAAGGAAACCGGGCGTGCCTTGGCAGGCGCGGGCGCGGCGGCGGACGATCCGTCGACCATCTACTTCAATCCTGCGGCCATGACGGAATTGTCGGGTGTCCAGACCTCTATCGGCGGCATCGCGCTGATGGCGTCCGCGCATCAGGCCAATCGCGGCACCTATCGCACCGTTCCCACCCTGCCTGGCGCACGGGTGCCGGTAAGCGGCAATGACGGCGGGCAGCCGTTCGAAAAGGTCATTCCCATTCCCAGCTTCTATATTACGGCGCAGGCGACCGACCGGCTGTGGCTGGGCCTTGGCGTCAATGCCCCGTTCGGGCTGAAGCTCGATTATGACGACGGGTTTTTCGGGCGCTATGACTCGCTCTACACCAACCTCAAGACCTATAATATCCAGCCCAGCGCGGCTTATAAGCTCAACGACAATTTCTCGATCGGCGGCGGCGTCGATTTACAATATGTGAAGGCGACGCTGACCAACGCCCTGCCGCAGCTTTCTCCCCTGGCGCCCGCCGACGGCTTCGCGCGACTAAAGGGTGATGATTGGAGCGTCGGCTGGAATGCGGGCCTGTTCTACACCAATGGCGACACCAATGTCGGCATTTCCTACCGTTCCGCGATCAAGCACAAGCTGACCGGCACGCAAAGCATTTCGGGCCTGCTTGGACCGATCGCTGCGGCCAATGGCGAGTTGGACGCGTCCGCGCCGCTCAACCTGCCCGACATCGTCACCATCGGTTTCATGCATCGCCTGACGCCCCGGTTGCGGGCGATGATCAGCGCCCGCTGGTACAATTGGTCGACGTTCAAGGGCATCGCCATCACGACCGCCACCGGTACCAGCAACAAGGAACTGGACTACCGGGACAGCTACAGCGTCAGCCTGGGTGGGGAATATGACGTCAGCCCGGCTCTGACGCTGCGCGCGGGCACGATGTTCGACCGCACGCCGACCAATTCCCAGCATCTGACGACGCGCGTGCCTGATGGCGACCGTGCATGGCTGACGGCTGGCGCCACCTTCAACGTGTCGCCGGCCTTTGCGCTGAACCTCAGCTATGCCCATACATTTGTGGAAAAGGCCAACATCATCCGTCCCGACAGCTATTATCCCGCGCCAGCGACAGTGACGGCGACCACCCTGTCTCAGACCAGCGGCAATGCGGACCAGATCGGCGCATCGCTCACCGCACGCTTCTAACTTGATCCAATAATCCCTATAGGGGCTCCATCAGAACGGAGCCCCTATTTCATGTCCGACCATAATCCCGGCCTGCGTCCCTGGCGCGATATTGCTCGTCGAGAGTGTCGCCAGATCATGGTCGGCAATGTTCCGGTGGGCGGCGGTGCTCCGGTCACGGTGCAGACCATGACCAACACGCCGACCCATGACGTCAGGGCGACGATCGACCAGATCCGCCGCTGCGAGGAAGTGGGCGTGGACATCATCCGCGTCTCCTGCCCCGACGAGGCGTCCACTGCTGCCCTGAAGCAGATCGTCCGCGCCGCCCGCGTGCCGATCGTCGCCGACATTCACTTCCACTATAAGCGCGCCTTGGAAGCCGCCGATGCGGGCGCGGCCTGCCTGCGCATCAATCCCGGCAATATCGGCAGCGAGGCGCGGGTCAAGGAGGTGGTCGACGCGGCCAAGGCCAATGGTTGTTCGATCCGCATCGGGGTGAACGCAGGCTCCCTCGAAAAAGACCTGCTCGAAAAATATGGTGAGCCTTGTCCGGAGGCGCTGGTCGAAAGTGCGCTCGACCATATCAAGCTGCTGCAGGATCAGGATTTCCACGAATATAAGGTGGCGGTGAAGGCCAGCGACGTCTTCCTGGCGGTCGCCGCCTATATGCAACTGGCCGAAGCGGTGGACTGCCCGCTGCACCTGGGCATCACCGAGGCGGGCGGGTTGATCGGCGGCACGGTGAAGAGCGCCATCGGCATCGGCAATCTGCTCTGGGCCGGGATTGGCGACACGATCCGCGTTTCCCTTTCCGCGGAGCCGGAAGAGGAAGTCCGCGTCGGCTATGAGATATTGAAGTCGCTCGGCATCCGCACACGGGGGGTCAAGGTCATCTCCTGCCCCAGTTGTGCGCGGCAGGGTTTCGATGTGATCCGCACGGTCCAGGCTCTGGAGGAACGGCTTCAGCATATCCATACGCCGCTTTCGCTGTCGGTCCTGGGCTGCGTGGTGAACGGTCCCGGCGAAGCGCGGGAAACCGACATTGGCCTGACTGGCGGCGGGGCGGGCAAGCATATGGTCTATCTGTCCGGCCTCACCGATCATACGATCCAGGACGAAGGCATGATCGACCATATCGTCAACCTTGTCGAAGCCAAGGCGGCGGAGATCGAAGCGGCGAAGCTGGAAGCCGAAACGACCGATGCAGGCAAGGCGGAAGCGGCGGAATGACTGACAGTTTCCCTGATGCTGACGAAGAGGCGGTGGAACGGGGCAAGGTCATGCCGGCTGGCCGTGTCGTGGAGAAGAGAGGCGCATCAGCGGTCGGCGCGACCGCTCTGGGCACCGGAGCAATCGGCAGCCTGGCGATTGGAGCGCTGGCATTGGGTGCAATGGCTCTGGGCGCTCTGGCCATCGGCGCAGTCGCCGTCGGCCGCATGCGCATCGGCCGGGCGCGCATTGCCCGTCTCCAGATCGACGAACTGACTGTCGGGCGCCTGATCTGGAAGAACCGCGACTGACGGAGCCGGCTCACCGCGCTCTGCATCCATTAGGCATATCATGGGCAGCGATACTCACCGCGCCGCATCGGCGACTGCATTTCCCCTCGCATTCGCGGTCTGTTGCGTCGGAGTAGCGCTGTTTTCGGTGATGGATGCGGCCATGAAGGGATTGAGCCTTTCCATCGGCCTGTTCAATGCGCTGTTCTGGCGCGCCATGGCGGGGAGCCTGCTGGGACTGGCGCTGATGCTGCTGACGCGGCAACGTTGGCCCCATCTGACCGTGCTGCGACTTCATATGCTGCGCGGGACGGTGGTGGCGGTCATGGCCAGCCTGTTCTTCTGGGCGATCATGCGGATGCCCCTGGCCGAGGCCATCGCGCTTTCCTTCATCGCGCCGCTGATCGCCCTGTATCTCGCCGCCCTGTTGCTCAAGGAACGGATCGGGCGACGAGCCATTGGCGCGTCTCTGCTGGGACTGATCGGCGTTGCCGTCATCCTGTCGGGGCGAATGCGGGGCAGCTATGATGCAAATGCACTTCTGGGCGCGGGCGCGGTGCTGCTGTCGGCGGTGCTGTTCGCCTGGAACCTGATCCTTCAGCGCCAGCAGGCGCAGCTTGCGTCCCCGATCGAGGTGGCCTTCTTCCAGCATGTGGTGATGCTGGCGGTATTCTCCCTTTTCGCCGTTCTTGCCCAGGAAATGCCGATTGTGCCGGCCGCGCCGTCATGGGCGCTGGTGCTGCTGTCCGCGACGCTGGCCTTCACCTCGCTCACCGCGCTGGCCTGGGCCTATGCACGGGCGGAGGCGCAGCGATTGATCCCGGTGGAATATACGGCTTTCCTCTGGGCGGCGGTCATTGGCTGGCTTGCCTTTGGCGAACGGCTCACCCTGACTACCCTTGCTGGCGCGCTGTTGATCGTGGTGGGGTGCCTCATCGCATCCCGTGCAGGACCGACCGAACCGCCCCATGTCGAACCGTCCGTTGCCTGAAAGGAAGAGCATGTCCGTCACCATTCGCGAGGCCGTTTCCTCCGACCTTGCTACGATCCACGCCTTCATTCTCGCCCTGGCGGACTATGAGAAATTGTCCCATGAGGTGAAGGCCGACCGCGCCTCCCTCGATAAATATCTGTTCGGCCCGCGTCCCATGGCCGAGGTGCTGATCGCGGAAAATGAAGGGCGCGCGATCGGCTTTGCCCTCTTCTTCCACAATTTCTCGACTTTCGAGGGGCGACCCGGCCTCTATCTGGAGGATCTGTTCGTGATCCCGGAGGCGCGGGGGCTGGGCGCAGGCAAGGCGCTGCTCTCGCGCCTCGCGCAACTGGCGCTGGAGCGGGATTGCGCGCGGCTGGAATGGTGGGTGCTGGACTGGAACGAACCGTCCATCGCCTTTTACCGCTCGCTGGGCGCGCGGCCCATGGACGAGTGGACGGTGCAGCGCGTCGATGGCGCAGCGCTCGCCGCCCTCGCATCAGCGCATCCTGCACGCTGATGTCCGGTAATGTGGCAATCATTGTAACGCCTCCGTTCGCCAGGCTTTTTTGTCGTTCTGATCCGTGCCCGAGGATTCTTACGGAGTCCGCAAGACGAGCCGAGGGCCGGACTCTTGACGGAGACTCCCTCCCCGGCGCATTGTGCCGAAACGGAACATTTGGGGGACAAGGACTGCCATGGCTGTCAGCCGCGGAGCCAAACGCACGCCGGAATGGCGTGAAATGCTGAAACGCAGCCTGATCCGCAGCGGCGCGCTGATCGGTGCGATTGCGCTGTTGCTGGCGACCCTGTTCCTGGCGCTGGCGCTGCTCAGCTATCAGCCGAGCGACCCGTCAATGAACACGGTGGCGGGCGATCATGTGCAGAATATCATGCAGGCGCCGGGTGCCTGGGTCGCGGATTTCCTGCTCTGGCTGCTGGGCGTGCCAGTGGCGCTGGTGCTGCCGCTGATGGCGATTACGGCACGACGGCTGTGGGGTGATCAGGACATGAGCGGGTGGAAGGCGCAGTTCGGCAAATGTTTTGCCGGCATCGTGCTGCTGGGTATCGCGCTGGCGCTGTTCCAGACCAATCCACTGGTCGGCCTGCCGTCGGGCTGGGGCGGCATCATCGCGCTGGTCACGGCACGCGGCGTCGCCAGCCTGACCGCGCAGGCTCCAGCCGCGCAGGGCTGGATCACCGGCATCCTGATCGTCCTGACGCTGATCGCGGGTCTTGTCCTCTGGTATCGCAGCCTCGCTCTTGAAAAGCCGATCATCGCGCTGCGCCGACCGTCGCTGCCACGCCTGGCGCTGCCACGGCCTGCTTTCGCTCTTCCTGCTCCTGTGCCGGTAGCCGATGCGGATGAAGATGACGAGCTGTTCGAGCGCGTCGCGACGCCGCGCCGGACCGTGACCAACGAACCCAAGCCGCCGATCAATATCCAGACGCCCAAACCCGCGCCCGTGCAACGCTCAATGGCGCCGGTCAGCCAGGACGACCTGTTCGGAAACAGCTCCCTGCCGTCACCTGACCTGCTTAATCCGACCCCCGCCAGCCAGGGGCAGAAGATCGACAAGGCTGCGCTGGAGCGCAATGCCCGTCTGCTCGAATCCGTGCTGGACGATTTTCATGTGAAGGGAAATATCGTCGAGGTTCGTCCCGGCCCGGTCGTCACCATGTACGAACTGGAACCGGCGCCGGGCATCAAGGCGAGCCGCGTAATCGCGCTGGCCGACGACATCGCGCGCAACATGTCCGCGCTTTCGGCGCGCGTCGCGACGATTCCCGGACGTACCGTGATCGGCATTGAGCTGCCCAATGCGAACCGGGAGGGCGTGTCCTTCCGCGAACTCATCACCAGCGAGCAGTTCGGACAGGAAGCGACCCTGCCGATCATCCTGGGCAAGAATATTTCGGGGGAGCCGATCATCGCGGATCTGGCGCCGATGCCGCATCTGCTGATCGCCGGTACGACGGGTTCGGGCAAGTCCGTGGGTCTGAACGCGATGATCCTGTCGCTGCTCTACCGCATGACGCCCGATCAGTTGCGGCTCATCATGATCGATCCCAAGATGCTGGAACTGTCGACCTATGACGACATTCCGCATCTGCTCTCCCCCGTGGTGACGGAGCCGGCCAAGGCGATCCGGGCGCTCAAATGGGCGGTGGAGCAGATGGAGGACCGCTATCGCATGATGGCGTCGATTTCCGTCCGCAACCTTGCCAACTATAATGAAAAGGTCCGCGCGGCCAAGGCGAAGGGCAAGCCGCTCGGCCGCAGGGTGCAGACCGGCTACGACCCCGAAACCGGCAAGCCCATTTACGAGGAGGAACAGCTCGATTTCCAGCCTCTGCCGCAGATCGTGGTCGTGGTGGACGAGCTTGCCGACCTGATGATGACGGCGGGCAAGGAAGTGGAATTCCTGATCCAGCGGCTCGCGCAGAAGGCGCGCGCGGCGGGCATCCACCTCATCCTCGCAACGCAGCGTCCGTCGGTCGACGTCATCACCGGCGTCATCAAGGCCAACCTGCCGACCCGCATCAGCTTCTTCGTCACGTCGAAGATCGACAGCCGAACCATATTGGGCGAACAGGGCGCCGAGCAGCTGTTGGGCAAGGGCGACATGCTCTACATGCATGGTGGCAAGGGGCTGATGCGCGTGCACGGTCCCTTCGTGTCGGACGATGAAGTGCGCGTGGTGGCCGATCACTGGCGCGCCCAGGGCCAGCCCGACTATATCGCCGCCGTCACCGAGGAGCCGGAGGAAGGCAGTTTTGCGCTGGATGGCGTGGATCTGGGCGACGACAGCCCGGATGCGCAGCTTTTCCGCAAGGCATGCCAGCTCGTCTTCGAAAATCAGAAGGCGTCGACAAGCTGGCTCCAGCGGCAATTGCGCATCGGTTATAATAGCGCCGCGCGCCTGATCGAGCAGATGGAGGAGCAGGGGCTGGTGGGCCCCCCCAACCATGTCGGCCGCCGCGAAGTGCTGCGTGACGAGAATGGCAATCCGCTCTGACGCCGTGAGTGCAGAAAAATTTCATTTGGCCTGATGCCAAAAAACCACTGCCCATTTCGCTCTGAAACCGATTTTTGCGTGTGATTCCGCGGAATGGCCTCGTGCCAAAAGCCGGCAGTGCCGGGAAAAATCGCGATTTTCCAAGGATGATTGCGTTTCATGCAATCGTCCCTTGGTTCTTCGCATTTGCGAAGGAACGGGATTTGGATGAAAAAGACCCTGCCTTTCAGGCATCCTCTCCTAAAAACTTTCGGGCTGGTCTTCGGATCAGCCTTTTTTTTGTCATCGCATCGGACTAAGCAGGGGTCGCTCACCGCAGCGCCTAAAAAATAAATTGGGAGAGGGGCCGCCGGAAAGACCGGCAATGGCGAAGCGGGAGCAGAGGGGGATTGAGCGACCATGTCGCTCTCCCCCTTCCCGTTTTTCTCTGGCTGTGATGCGGACTGGGCTGTTCTGGACCAGCCAGACCGTCCGGCTGCTTCCGACCCTTATCGTTCTGTTCGTTGCACGACAGGAACGAAGGGGTTCACAGCGGGTTCAAGCCCTGCCACCTAGAATCCTGATCCTGAACAACCGGAGACGATTGCATGAAGCGCATGTCTGCGCCCCGCACCCTGACGCTGGCTGCCCTGACCTTGACCGTCGCGTCATTTGCGGCGCCCCTGATCCCGGCACTCGCGCAGGCGGACCAGTCCGACCTGTCGAAGGTCAACGCCTATATCCGCGCCGTCACCACCATGACCGCCGATTTCGCCCAGACCGACCGCAACGGCCAGACGCTGACGGGCCAGCTTACCCTCAAGCAGCCGGGCAAGATCCGTTTTCAATATCAGAAGGGCGTGCCCTTGTTGATCGTCGGAGATGGCAAGGCGCTGACGATGATCGATTATGAAGTGCGTCAGGTGCAACGCTGGCCGATCGGCAATTCGCCTCTGGGCGCGCTGATCGATCCGTCCAAGGACCTGTCCAAATTCGGCAAGGTGATCCAGACCGGTGACCCGACGATATTGTCCGTCCAGGCCCGGGATCCCAAGCGGCCGGAATATGGCACCATCACCATGATCTTCAAACGCGATGCCGCCAGCCCGGCGGGTCTGCAGCTCTATGGCTGGGTGGCGCTGGATTCGCAGAACAACCGAACGGCGGTGAAGCTCAGCAACCAGCGTTACGGGGTGCCGGTGGCCGATTCCGCTTTCCGCTGGATCGATCCGCGACCCAAGGGTCGCGCCGCTGGCGGTTAAACGGGGCACAGGCGCGACGGGTCGAAAACTTTTCAAAATCGTTCATCTGAGGCTCATATCCAGAACCCTAGAAGGAACTCCACGGCGCGAGACGAAACCGGGATTTCCCCCCTGTTACCCGGAACCCCGCTCCCGCCGCAAAGCGCTTCAAGGGCGCGATCGAGGCCCCCGTTCCATGCCCCCGGAGCGGGGGCCTTTTCGTTCCGTCCCGGGCCGTATCCCAACCGGTCATCAGCGATCCGCCACTCTTGCGCGGGGCGGCGGAGGGTCCTAGTGGATCAGCCATGCCTCATACACTCAGCATCGCTTCCTGGAATATCAACAGCGTTCGTGCCCGGCTCGAAATTGTCGAGCGCTTTCTGACCGAGGAATCGCCTGACGTCCTGTGTCTGCAGGAAACGAAGGTGGTGAACGACACCTTCCCGGCGGGCCTGTTTCGGCAGCATGGCTATAATCATCAGGTGCTGAACGGCCAGCCGATGCATCATGGCGTGGCGATCCTGTCGAAGGTCCCGATCCGGGAAGATGATCGCCTGGACTGGCAGGCCAATGGAGAGGCGCGTCACGTCGGTGTGCGGCTGGACAATGGCGTCAGGATCGAGAATGTCTATGTGCCCGCCGGCGGGGATGTGCCGGATCGGGAGGTCAATCCGAAATTCGGGCAGAAGCTCGATTTCCTGGAGCGCATGATCCAATGGTCCTCTACGCTGGAGGACAAGCCGACCATCCTGACGGGCGATTTCAATATCGCGCCGATGGAATGCGACGTGTGGAGCCACAAGCAGCTCCTCAACGTCGTCAGCCACACGCCCATCGAATGCGAGATCCTGGCGCGCTTGCAGGAATCGAACAACTGGGTTGATATCGGCCGCAAATTCCACCCCGCACCGCAGCGGCTCTACACCTGGTGGAGCTATCGCGCCCGCGACTGGGCGGAATCGGATCGCGGACGACGGCTCGATCATATGTGGATGACGCAGGACGTCGCGGAAAAGGCCGTGGGTCACCGCGTGGTCGAACCCATCCGTGGCTGGACGCGGCCGTCCGACCATGTACCGATCATCACGGAATTTGCATTCTGATGAGCGCCCGCACCGCCGCCCGCGCCATTGACGCGCTGCGCCGGGGCTGGCCGGTACGGGTGCAGGCCGCCGATGGGGTCTTGCGCCTCATGGCGGTGGAGGGGGCCGATGCGGTGACGCTTGCCGGCTTCGATCCGGGCGCTGAAGCCGACATATTGATCTCGGCCGCGCGGGCGCAGACGCTGAAGCTCGCCAACCAATTGGCGGCGGCCGATCCCGACATGCCGGTGCTGGTGGCGCGCGCGCCCTGGATCGATGTCGACGTGGCGACGGCGATCTCCGATCCGGTTCTGGACCTCGGTTCGCCGCTCAAGGGGCCGTTCATGGCAAAGCCGCTGGCAGCGCCGTCTGCGGCCAAGGCGGCGCTGCGGCTGGCGCGGCTGGCGGGCATATTGCCGGCCTATTTCGTGACGTCCGACGGCGACGTCGAGGCAGAGGTGAGCGCTGCGGACATCGACGCCTATGACGATGCCGTGCATCTGGCCATCGCCACGCGCGCGCGCCTGCCCGTGTCGGCCAGCGAAATGGCGGAGATCATCGCCTTTCGCAGCCCCGATGAACCGCGCGAACATGTTGCGCTGGTCATTGGCCGGCGCGATTCCTCGCCGCCTGTCGTCCGGCTGCACAGCGAATGCCTGACGGGAGATGTGCTGGGATCGCTGAAATGCGACTGTGGGCCGCAATTGCACCAGGCATTGCACCAGATTGCGGATTCGAACTGGGGCATATTGCTCTATCTGCGGCAGGAGGGCCGGGGCATCGGCCTCGTCAACAAGCTGCGCGCCTATGCCCTGCAGGATCAGGGCTTCGACACGGTAGACGCCAATGTGCGGCTGGGTTTCGCGATTGATGCACGCGATTTTTCGGTGGCGGCACGCATGCTCGACCTGCTGGGCGTGCGGGAGGTGCGATTGCTCACCAACAATCCCAACAAGGTGACCGGATTGGAGACCGCCGGGATCAAGGTAGCGGAGCGGCTGCCCATCATTCTGCCGTCCAACCCCCATAATGAACGCTATCTCGCCACCAAGCGGGACCGGACCGGCCATCAGCTATGAATGTCATCCGCGTCGACACGGGTGCGGGGCGTCTTTCCTTCGGTGACATGGAGATGTCCTGCACGATCGGGCGCGGCGGCGCTTGTGCGGCCGCCGACAAACGGGAAGGGGATGGCTGCACGCCGCTGGGGCGCTGGCCGATCCGGGGCGTGTTGCTGCGGCGGGGCAAGGTGGAGGCGGCGGATATCCGCCTGCCCTGGCGTTGGGTGCGGGAGGGTGATGGCTGGTCCGATGACGTAGCTGATCCGGCCTATAACCGGCCCGTCCATCTGCCGCGGGACTTTTCGGCGGAAAATCTGCTGCGGAACGATGAAGCCTATGACGTGATCATAGTGCTAGGGCATAATGACGCGCCCCCGGTGCCGGGGCGGGGGAGCGCGATCTTCTTCCACCTGTCCGAAGGAAGGCCCACCGCCGGATGCGTGGCGGTGGAGCGGGATGATATGCTCCGTCTGTTGCCTTTGCTCGTGCCGGGTGACCTGATGGAAATCCATTAGAGTTTTGCGCAGGAATCGAGCGTCAAGCCTGCTCCAGTTCCGCTACCTCGCCGCCGGCCGCTTCCAGCAACCGCCGCTCCAGCGTTTGCAGCCGTGCCTTGCTCTCGATCTTCCCGGCCAGAAGGTCGGTCACATAGAAAGTATCCACGGCGCGCTCGCCATAGGTGGCGACATGCGCGCTGTGCACCGTCACCTTCGACTGGAACAGTGCATTGGCCAGGCTGAACAGCAGTGCCGGTCGATCCCGCGCATTGACCTCTATCACGGTGAAGCGGTTCGATGCCTTGTTGTCGATCAGCACATTGGGTTCGATGCGGAAGGCTTCCGCGCGCGTGCGGGGCAGCGGGCGCGCCTCCAGCTTGGTGATCATGCGGTGCCGATTGGCCAGCGAATCTTCGATCGCCTTGCGGATGCGCGTCAATTGATCGGGGCTGTGGAAGGCACCGCCCAGCGGGTCCTGCACCAGGAAATTGTCGATGGCCACGCCGTCCCGGGTCGTGTGGATGCGCGCGTCGATGATGTTCCCGCCCGCCAGATGGATGGCGCCAGCAATCCTATAGAACAGGCCCGGATGGTCGGCGGCATAGACCGTCACCAGCGTCGCGCCGCGCTGCGGATAATATTGCGCGGCGATGGATAGCGGGGAATCCCCCGCTTCCAGTATATGCTGCGCATTGTGGATGAGGATGTCCTCCGGCTCCGCGATCCAGTAGCTTTCCGGCAGGCGCTTGCGCAGCTTCTCGAAATCGGTTTCGGACAGGCCCAGTGCCTCGCGCAGCGCCCGCTGCTTGGTGGTGACGCGCTCGCTGCGGCCCTTCTGCTTGTGGCCAAGGCGCAGCACTTCTTCGGCGGCCTCATAGAGGTCGCCCAGCAATTGCCGTTTCCAGCTGTTCCAGACACCAGGTCCGACGGCGCGGATATCGACCACCGTCAGGCACAGGAGCAGACGAAGCCGCTCCGGGCTTTGCACCACCTCGACAAAATCGAGGATGGTCTTGTAATCGGCCAGGTCGCGCTTGAAGGCGGTGGCCGACATCAGCAGATGGTGCAGCACCAGCCAGGACACGGTCTCCGTCTCTGCCGGAGTCAGCCCCAGGCGTGGGCAGAGATTCTCCGCCACCTGCGCACCCAATATGCTGTGGTCGCCGCCGCGCCCCTTGGCGATGTCGTGCAGCAGCACCGCAACATAGAGCACCCGGCGCGACACCAGCTTGCCCATCAGGTCCGCCGCCAGCGGATGATCCTGGTTCAGTTCGCCCTTTTCGATCCGCGCCAGCAGGCCGACGGCGCGGATCGTGTGCTCGTCCACCGTATAATGGTGGTACATGTCGAACTGCATCTGCGCCACGACGCGGCGGAAATCGGGGATGAAGCGACCGAAGACGGTCGACTCGTTCATCCAGCGCAGCACCGTTTCCGGATCACGGGGGGAGGTCAGCACCTCCATGAATGCGGCGTTGGCGCGGGGATCGCGGCGTACCTTGGCGGTGATCAAGCTGGCGTCGCGGCTGGCTGCGCGCATGGCGCTGGGATGGATGGCCAGGCCATGCTTGTCGGCCAGAGCGAAGATTTCCAGCAGCCGCACCGGATCGTCCTGAAAAAACTGGTCGTTGGGCAGCGCGAGCCGTCCGCGATCCAGAACGAAGCCGTCCAGCTTCTTCGGGCGGCGGAAGAAGCTGGGGATGTAGCGGCGCCCGCGCTCCGCCATCTGGTCGTCCAGATGGGCGAGGAACACGGCGGTCAGATCACCCACCGTCTTCGCGTTCAGGAAATAATAGCGCATGAACCGCTCGACGCCCGAACGCCCGGCGCGTCCCGTGAAATGCATGCGGGTCGCGGTCTCGAGTTGCAGGTCGAAGGTCAGCCGGTCCTCCGCCCGTCCCGTGATCATGTGCAAATGGCAGCGCACCGCCCAGAGGAAGTCCTCCGCCTTCTGGAACTGGCGCAGTTCGGCTTCGGTGAGCAGGCCGACATCGACCAGTTCCGCGACCGACTTCACCCGGTTTACATATTTGCCGATCCAGAACAGCGTGTGCAGGTCGCGCAGCCCGCCCTTGCCTTCCTTCACATTGGGTTCGACCACATAGCGGCTGTCGCCCATGCGCTTGTGCCGCTCATCCCGCTCCTCCAGCTTTTCGGTGACGAAGGCGCGGGCGGTGCCCTGCATGATTTCGGTATCGAAGCGCTTGGCGGTTTCCTCGTACAGCAGGCGATCGCCCCAGATGTAGCGTGCCTCCAACAGGGCCGTGCGGACGGTCAGGTCCGCTTTCGCCATGCGCATGGTTTCGTCGATGGACCGGCTGGAATGGCCGACCTTCAGCCCCAGGTCCCACAGCGAGTAGAGCATGGATTCGATGACCTGTTCGGTCCATCCGGTGGGCTTCCACGGGGTGATGAAGCCGATGTCGACATCGCTGTGCGGTGCCATTTCGCCCCGGCCGTAGCCGCCGACTGCGATCAGCACGATCCGCTCGCCGGTGCTGCGATTGCCGGCCGGGTAGAGATGATGGGTCGTCGCGTCGTAGAGCAGGCGCAGGATCTGATCGATCAGGAAGGCGAAAGCGGTTACCACCTCGCGCCCGCGGGTCGGCTTGTGTTCGAGGCGGCGGGCGACATCTTCGCGCCCGGCGTCCAGCGCCTCCTTCAATTCCTTCACGATCAGGCCGCGCAGCTTGATCTGGTCGCCCCGATGCTCCTGCGCCAGGGCGTTGATGCGATCGGAAATGGCGCGCCGGTCGATGATCGCGCGCCTCGAACCCAATTTTGGAAACTGCATGACCATAAGGCTTATCTAGTCTTCCTGCCCGGCCGCCGCCAGTTGCTTGAGCCGATAGAGATGATCGAGCGCCTCGCGGGGGGAGAGCGCATCGGCATCGATCGCGTCCAGTGCGGCGCGCAGCGCGTCGACCTTCTCCTCCGGCTGCGCCGTGGCGGCAGCGAAGAGGGGCAGGTCGTCCAGCCCCGCCGCAATGCCGCCGGTCCTGGCCTTGCCCGCTTCGAGGCGGGAGAGAACATCCTTGGCCCGCTTGAGAACCGCGGGAGGCAATCCGGCGAGCCGCGCCACCGCCAGGCCGTAGCTGCGATCCGCCGGTCCTGCCGCGACCTCATGCAGTAGCACCAGATCGCCCTTCCATTCCCGCGCCCGGACATGGTGCAGCGACAGCGAGGACAGCGTCTCGGCCAACCGGGTCAGTTCATGATAATGCGTCGCGAACAGGCAGCGGCAGCGATTGACCTCATGCACCGCCTCGACAACCGCCCAGGCCAATGCCAGCCCGTCATAGGTCGACGTGCCGCGCCCGACTTCATCCAGGATGACGAAGCTGTGTTCGGTCGCCTGCGCCAGGATGGCGGCGGTTTCGACCATCTCGACCATGAAGGTGGAGCGTCCCTTCGCCAGATTGTCCGACGCGCCGACGCGGCTGAAGAGGCGATCGACCAGCGTCATGGTCGCGGATGCGGCGGGGACATAGGCGCCCGCCTGCGCCAGGATGACAATGATCGCATTCTGCCGCAGGAAGGTCGACTTGCCGCCCATATTGGGACCAGTGACCAGCCAGAGCCGGTCGCCTGACGACAGCCGGCAATCATTGGCGACGAAGGGCTGGCCCTCGCGGCGCAGTGCATCCTCGACCACGGGATGACGGCCGCCGACGATTTCCAGGCAGGGGCCTTCGCCATCCTGGGCGACGAAATGGGGCCGCTGCCAGCCGCCCTCCGCCGCGCGTTCGGCCAGCGCCGCAGCCACATCAAGCCGGGCAAGGGCATCGGCCGCCCGCGCGATATCCGCCTTGCGGGCAAGGGTTGTTTCGATCAGTTCTTCCAGATGCGCGGCTTCGGCCACCAGGGCGTGAGCGCCGGCCTGCGCCACCCGGCTCGCCTGTTCGTGCAGGTCGACCGAATTGAAGCGCACCACGCCGGCAAGCGTCTGGCGATGGGTAAAGCCGCTGTCGGGCTGCATCAACTGATCCGCGGCGCGGGCGGGCACCTCGACATGATAGCCGAGCACGCCATTATGCCGGATCTTGAGCGAGGCGATGCCGGTCTGCTCGCGATATCGGGCCTCCAGCGCGGCGATGGCGCGGCGACCATCACCGGCAAGCCGGCGCAGCTCGTCCAGCGCCGGGTCATAGCCGTCCGCGATATAGCCGCCATTGGCGGTCTCGGTCGGCGGGCTGGGGACCAGCGCGCGGGACAGGCTGTCGACCAATGCGCCGTGCCCGTCCAGCGCGGGCAGCAATTGGGTCAGCAGCAGCGGTTGGTCGGGCAGGCGTCCCAAGCGCTCGCGCAACAGCCGCGCTTCGCCCAGCCCGTCGCGCAACTGGCCAAGATCGCGGGGACTGCCCCGGCCCATGGCGAGCCGGCCGAGCGCGCGCCCGATGTCCGGCAATGCGCGCAGGGCAACGCGCAACTGATCGCGCAACATGCTGTCGTCATGGAACAGTTGCACCAGGCCCAGCCGCGCCTCGATGGCGGCCTGATCCATCAGCGGCGCGGAAAGATCCTGCGCCAGCAACCGCGCGCCGGCGCCCGTGACCGTCCGGTCCACAGCGGCCAGCAGGCTGCCTGCCCGCGTGCCGCTCATGGTGGCGATGATCTCCAGGCTCTCGCGGGTCGCCGCATCGATGGCGACGTGGGCGCCGCTGGTCTTGCGCATCGGCGGCGCCAGGAAGGGAAGGGTGCCCTTGCCTGCATGATCCAGATAACCGAGCAGCCCGCCCATCGCCGCCAGTTCAGCGCGGCCGAACTGGCCGAAGCCATCCAGCGTGACAACGCCGAACAGGCGCTTCAGCGCCGCTTCGGCCCGGCTGCTGGAAAAGGCAGCCCGGTCGAACGGGTGGGAATCGGGCAGTTCCAGCCCCAGCCCATCCGGCAACACGATCTCGCTCGGCCGCAGCCGCGCCAGTTCGGCGGCCAGATCGGCCGCCCGCAAGGTCAGCGTCTCGAACCGTCCGGTCGAAATATCGGCGGCGGCCAGCCCATATTCCCCCGCCTCTTCGCCGCCGACCTGCGCCAGCGCGACCAGCATATTGTCCCGCCGGCTGTCGAGCAGCGTCTCCTCCGTCAGGGTTCCAGCGGTCACATAACGGACGATGGCGCGCGCGACGAGGGACTTGGACCCTCGCGCCTTGGCCTCGGCAGGGGTTTCCGTCTGCTCCGCAATGGCGACGCGGTGGCCCGCCTTGATCAGCCGCGCGAGATAGGATTCCGCGCTGTGCACCGGCACGCCGCACATCGGGATCGGCGCGCCGCCATGCTCGCCACGGCTGGTCAGCGCGATGTCCAGCGTTGCCGCCGCCGCCTTCGCATCCTCGAAGAACAGCTCGAAAAAGTCACCCATGCGATAGAAGAGCAGGCAATCCTGCGCTTCCGCCTTCAGCGCCAGATATTGCGCCATCATGGGCGTCGCCTGTTGCGTGGATGTGTCGATCGTTCGCGCCATGGCAATGCGGATAGCCGGAACGACAGGTTCAGGCCAGAGTTTCGGGAAACGGCAGGAAAATTGCGCTTCTCGCACTTGCCCACAAGATATTCTTGCCGCTAGGGCCTCCTCATTGTTGCATAGATAGGGGGCGCGCCGCCATGACCGAGAAGTCGAACGTCGAATTTTCAGAGCGGGAGGCGCTGTTCTTCCACTCGACGGGACGCCCCGGCAAGATCGAGATCATCGCGTCGAAACCGATGGCGACCCAGCGCGACCTGTCGCTCGCCTATTCGCCCGGCGTCGCCGTGCCGGTGCGCGCCATCGCGCAGGACCCGGCGACGGCCTATGACTATACCGCCAAGGGCAATCTGGTCGCGGTCATCTCCAACGGCACGGCGATCCTGGGCCTCGGCAATCTGGGCGCGCTGGCGTCGAAGCCGGTGATGGAGGGCAAGTCCGTCCTCTTCAAGCGCTTTGCCGACGTCGATTCCATCGACATCGAGCTCAAGACGGAGGATGTCGACAGGTTCATCGATGCAGTCGAACTGATGGAGCCGACCTTCGGCGGCATCAACCTGGAGGACATCAAGGCGCCGGAATGCTTCATCATCGAACAAACGCTCAAGGAGCGGATGAACATTCCGGTCTTCCATGACGACCAGCACGGCACGGCGATCATCGCGGCGGCGGGCGTCATCAACGCGGCGATGCTGACCGGGCGCGAGATGAAGGACATGAAGGTGGTGGTGAACGGCGCGGGCGCCGCGTCCATCTCCTGCACCGAACTGATCAAGGCGCTGGGCGTCCAGCATGACAATGTGATCATGTGCGACAGCAAGGGCGTGATCTATCAAGGCCGCACCGAGGGCATGAACCAGTGGAAGTCGGCCCATGCGGTGAAGACCGACGCCCGCACTTTGGCCGAAGCGGTGAAGGGTGCGGACGTGTTCCTGGGGCTCTCGGTCGCCGGGGCCGTGACGCAGGATATGGTGAAGTCCATGGCGGACAAGCCGATCATCTTCGCCATGGCCAATCCCGATCCGGAAATCCTGCCGCCGGACGCCAAGGCCGTGCGACCCGACGCCATTGTCGCCACCGGACGATCGGACTATCCGAACCAGGTCAACAATGTGCTGGGCTTCCCCTTCATCTTCCGGGGCGCGCTGGACGTGCGGGCAACCGGCATCAACGAGGCGATGAAGCTGGCCGCTGCCAAGGCGATCGCCGAACTGGCGCGCGAGCAGGTACCGGAGGAAGTTGCCAAGGCCTATGGCCGTTCGCACAGCTTCGGACCGGATTACATCATTCCCGCACCCTTCGACCCCCGCCTGATGGAACTGGTGCCGGCCGCGGTCGCCCAGGCGGCGATGGAAACCGGCGTGGCGCAGCGTCCGATCGCGGACATGGCCGCCTATCGCCAGTCGCTCAAGGGACGGCTCAACCCGACGACCTCGGTGCTCACCACCGCTTATGAAGTTGCGAAGGCCAATCCCAAACGCGTCGTCTTTGCCGAGGCGGAAGAGGAAGTGGTGCTGCGCGCCGCGATCCAGTTCCGCGAACTGGGCTATGGCATTCCCGTGCTGGTCGGCCGCGCCAATGTCCATGACAAGCTCAGGGAACTGGGCGTGCAGGATCCGGAGAGCTTTGAACTGCACAACAGCGTCAATTCGCCGCTGGTGCCGGAAATGGTCGACACGCTCTACAAGCGGTTGCAGCGCCGTGGCTATCTGCGCCGCGATTGCGAGCGAATGGTGAACCGGGACCGCAACATCTTCGGATCGCTGCTGGTGAAGATGGGCCATGCCGACGCGATGATCACCGGCATGACCCGGCCCTTTGCCCAGACATTGCGCGAGGTGAAACGCGTGATGGATCCGGCGGCGGGCCGTACCCCCTTCGGCATCCATGTGCTGGTGACGAAGGACAAGACGGTGTTCCTGGCCGACACCACGGTCAATGAGCGTCCCTCGGCGCAGGAACTGGCCGATATTGCGGAGGGCACGGTCGCCGTCGCCCGCCGCATGGGCCATGATCCGCGTGTCGCCTTCCTGTCCTATTCCAACTTCGGCAACCCGCCGGGCAGTTTCCTCGACAATGTCCGGGACGCGATCAAGGCGCTGGAGGAGCGGAATGTCGACTTCGAATTCGAAGGTGAAATGACGGTCGATGCGGCGCTCAACCCGACGGTGATGAAGAACTATCCCTTCAGCCGCCTGTCGAGCCCGGCCAATATCCTGGTGATGCCGGGTCTTCAGTCCGCCAATATCTCTGCCAAGCTGTTGCGCGAACTGGGCGGCGCGACGATGATCGGGCCGATGCTGGTCGGCATGGACAAGTCGGTGCAGATCGCAACCATGGCGTCCAACGCCTCGGAATTGCTGACGCTGGCGGTGCTGGCTTCCGCCGGTGTGGCGGTCTGAGCTCCTTGCGGAACGGAATGGCGGGTAAAAAGGGAATAGGGGCCTGGTCCCTTTGAGGAAAAGGACAGGCGGCCTTGCCAGATGCGGCGAGGCTGCCTCCTTGCAGTCAGGGGAATGCAACCCGTTGCCTGCAGCCGCCGCATTGAATGGGCCAATGCCTCGATCAGGAAGATCTGGCGGTTGCAATCTCATTATGGGCCTGCAGATCGATCAAAGTTCTGCCCTTCGTCATAGTTTCATGCCGCGACGGCGCCAGACGAGCGTCGATGGATTGCAGCAATATCGCATAGCGGATGAATCAGGATCGTGCCGTGCTGATGCGCGCCATGGCGGCTTAAGATGGCGCTTCGAGGTTCCGGAAAAGGAAAACTCGTGAGCGTATCAGCGGGATTTGCTTGTCATGCCCCGCCAGGTTTAGAAGAGATGCGATGATGAAGATCAGTGTCGATATTTTCCTCCTCTGGGGTCAGTGCGCATGAGTGAAGCCATAGCGTTCGATAGTGGCACGTTCCGGCGCGTGCTGGGCCATTATCCGACCGGAGTCTGCGTTGTGACTGCGGTGTCAGGTGATGATGCGCCTACCGGCATGGTCGTCGGCTCCTTCACCTCCGTTTCGCTCGATCCCCCGCTGGTCGCCTTTTTCCCGGCCAAGAATTCGCAAAGTTGGCCCCGGATCGAAAAGGCGGGGAAATTCTGCGTCAATATCCTTGCCAGCGACCAGAAGCCACTCTGCCAGCAATTCTCGGCCAAGGGCGCGAACGACAAGTTCGCTGGCGTGACGCATCGCGTTTCGGCCAATGGTTCGCCGATACTGGACGGGGTGGTGGCGTGGATCGATTGCGGGCTGGAAGCCGTGCATGAGGCCGGCGACCATTATATCGTGCTGGGCCGGGTCATTGCGCTGGAGGTGGAAACGCCCGGCAAGCCGCTGCTTTTCTTCCAGGGCGGCTATGGGGAATTCGCCCATCTGAGCTGATGGGCTGCTTGCTCTGTTACTCCTGGTCGTCGCCCTTTAGAAGATGGGCGACGATCTGCGTGCGGTTGGACGCGCCGTTCGCCGTCATGATGGCCCGTACATGCACTTTCACCGTGCTTTCGCTGATGTTCAACCGGTGGGCGATATCCTTGTTGGAGGCGCCTTGCGCCAGCAGGCGCAGCACGTCGCGTTGCCTTTTGGTCAGCAGTTTGAACCTGTCGACTGCCAGCGCAATCCGCTCGGTCAGACCGTCGGTCTTGTCTGGCGGGCGCAGGTGCAAGGCGGCGGCGATCGCGGCCGGATAGACGGAAAGCCCCTCCTTCAACAGGGAAAGCACCCGGTGCATGGTGACGATGCCGGTGCTGGATCGCAACAGCGCCTGCGCCCCGGCCGCAATCGCCGTCTGCATCAATGCTTCATTGCCATGGTCCGCGATGACCAGGATCGCGGCTGTCGGCCATAGCTGCCTCGCCTGCGCGATCTGCAGCGGCAGGGCCGCATTTTCCAGTTCGGATTCGCCGGTCTGGAGCAGGACGATGTCGGGTGGATCGTGGGTTTCCCAATCATCCAGGCTGGATTGCTGCAATATCCGGACGCCTGCCGCCTCCAGCGCGACGGCCATGCACGCGCGACGCAGCGGGCTCCCGTCCAGGATCAGCAAGGTGAGACGGGGCGGATCCTCTTTGATCATAACGCTTTCGAAACCAAAAGGAGACGATGGCGCCTCCTCCAGGGGCGGCAGGCGACTCATGCAGCCTTGCGGGTGAAGAGGTTACGGACGCGCTCTGCCAGGCTGGGCCGAATGGGGAAGCTGTCGGAATAATAAGCGGCAGATCCCATATAGAACTGGACCGCGTCGCCATAACCGCGGCGGGCATGTTCCTCATAATCGACCTGGTTGAACACGGCGCCGACCACCTGATTGTTCACCATCTGGAGCGAGGCGCGCAACTGTTCGACCGTCGTATGTCCCCAGCGCACGACCATCAGCGTCGAATCCGCAAGGGAAGAGAGGGTGCGCGCGTCGCGTACGGCCAGGATGGCCGGCGCGTTGATGACGACCAGGTCGAAGCGTTCGCGCAGATCGTCCAGCAGCTGGCCGATCTGCCAGCCCTGAACGACGGCGGCCGGATTGCGGATCTGTTCCCGGGTGCTGAGAACGACGGGCATCAGCGCGACCGGCGCTGCACCCTTGGCCGCATCATGGTCGACATGGGGTTCGGCCTGGGGAATCAGGCGGCGGCTTTCACCGCTATGGGTCAGCACCTCGATCAGGTCGGGCGTGTCGGAACTGTCCTGGATCGAACGCAGGATGCTGGGTCCGGGGCGGCGCAGGTCGAGATCGACAACGATGGCGCGGCGCCCCATGGATGCGGCGGCTGCCGCCAGCGTCAGCGCGACGCTCGACTTGCCGTCGCCGGGCAGCGGCGATGTCACCAGCACCCGCTGGCTCGTCCCCTGATGCGGCAACTCCTCGATCTCGCTGGCAAGGTTGCGGGCGACTTCGGTGAACAGCGATTGCGGTTGCGTGATCACCGGATTGTCCTCGATCGTCGTGCCGATCGAATCCTCCAGCTTCGGCAGCATCGCCAGCGTCCGCAGAGCGAAGAGGCGGCGGAGTTGTTCGCCGCTGCGCAGCCGGTTGTCGAACATCTCGATCCCCAGCACGATCAGGAAAGCCAGGACAGAGGAGCCGACAAACGCAGCCAAGGCCATCTTCTTGGGTGCGGGCGCGACTGGCTGGAGCGGCACGGCGGCTGCCGAAACCATGGTGGAGTTGACGCCGGTGGTTTGCAATTCCGACTGCACCGTCTGGGCGCGCTGGGCCGTGGTCAGATAAGCCTGGCGCGCTACCTCAGCCCGACGGTCAAGGATGGAAAGGTCCACCAGATTGGCATTGTTGCGGAAAGCTGCGCCGGTCATGGCGTTGAGCTTCGCCTGCAACTGGCCTGCCCGGGCGGAGGCGGCACTTGCCTCCGCCAGCGCCATGGCCCGCTCGCGCCCGGCATCGGTGTCGTTTTTCGTCTGCTGGGTTGCGACGACGGCGCCGCGCTCCTGGATGAGAGCCCTTCCCACCTGGGCGATCTGCGCGGAGAGCGCCTGCATCTGCGGATGGTTTGCGCCCATCTGGACCGACATTTCGGAGCGTTGACGGATAAGGTCGTCATATTGCTTCGCCAGATTGTCGAGCGCAGGCGAGCTCGCGCCGGCCACCGTCCGCATGCTCGCGGCCCGGCTGACGCCGGCTGCCTGCGCCTGCATGGCGCTGCTCATCGCGGCGGTGGATGCTGCCTCCACGGCGATCCGGTTCATCTGCTGATAATCCTCCGCGCTCCCCGCGCCCATCGGCATCAGATGCTGCCGGCGGAAATCAGCGACGGCGCGTTCCGCCAGCTCAACCTCATGGGCGAGGCGCTTGGTCTCCTTGTCGAGCGCGGTGCTGAGGCCATCGCGCCATGTCTGGCGGCGTTGCGAGCGCATCTTCTGCAGGCTGTCGATGAAGCGATTGGCGATGCGCGCCGCCAGTTCGGCTTTTCGCGACTGAACGATGATGTCGATGAAGTCGGAATCGGTGGAGCTGACCACACGAGTGTTCTTCGTCAGCTGCACGGCGGCCTGCTGCACCGTCATCTGCACGCCATGGGTAAAGGCCGGGTTGCGGTTCAGGTTGAGGTCGCGCACCACTTGTTCCGCCAGCGCCTGCGATCGATACATGCGCGCCTCATTGGCGACGCGCTGCTGGTTGCGGGTGGCATCGGCCTGGTTGGAGCCGGTGGAATCGTTCAGCTCGACCTGCACGGTCGCCGTCGCCTCATAACGATTGGGCAGTTGCAACTGCACGATCAGCACGACCACGACGCACGCGCTGACGATGCTGGCCACCAGCTTCATATGGCGGCGGAGAAGAAACCAGATCTGGCGCGCCGACATCTGCTGCAACTCGAACGACAGGTCGCGCGGCTTTTCCGCTCCGCCGCCTGATGCGACGCCATCGACCAGAGTGAGCTGTGCAGACGCCATGATAGTCTCCCAATCGCATCGGGCGCGCAGACGCGCCCCGTCGTCAGGGCTGTCCCCAATGGAATCGATAGTGCGGGTTGCTGCGCAAGAGAGCAAAAGCGCATCGGGGACCGATGATGCGCATAGGTGCTAACCCTTCGGAACAGGATAGGGCCTCATGCTCCGGCTAGACATTTCTGATGTATGTCTGGCTATTCCGGATCGTCGATTTCGCGTCCTTGAACGAAAGTTGATCAAGGATAAGAACGCTCCGCACGAGGGGATCGGGACATGATTGCGGAGCATGCATATCAGGAACTGGAACCGGGCTCATTGGCCCGGCTGTTCAGTGCGGGCCATGTTGCGGTGCTTGTGCGCTGTCCCGACGTCCTCGCCGAATTGTGGCAGGGACTGCTGGAAAATCCGGATGAGCAGATGCCCTGGGAAGCGCCGCTGGTCGACATCGCCCGCAATTATCACGGCAGCGGCGACATCACGGCCAGCCTCGGCGATCTCTTCTATTTCCAGCCTGGGCATCACGGCTATATCGCTCGGAAAATGGCATTATCGCGCGGGCAGGAAGAGGATCCTGTCACCATGCATCCCCCATCCTTCGTGCAGGGCAGGCGCCATTATGCGCCCGGTCCCGCGCTTCTGGACCAATGCTGGTCGATCGGCCGGCGGCTGATGATGGCGCTCGCGCCGGATGGCATGCCGCCCAGCGATATGCAGATCGTGGTACAGAGGCTGAAATATCAGGAAAGTGCAGGCGATTTCGACCGTCTGGGCGCGCTCGCCCGCAATTCGCTGGGGCGGTGGGGCCGGGCGGGCTGTGGCCTGGACGAAAGACGGTGGCAGGCGGCGGGCGTGCTCAGTCTGCGCGGGCTGTCTGACCTCTATGGGATGCTGGCCGATGCGCCGGGCGTGGGGCGGCTGCTCCGGCGGTTGAACCGGCTTTTTCTGCATGGCGACCGCCGCCGGGATATCGCGCCGGATCAAACGCTGATCGAGGGTGCGCATTTCGACCACCGCTATTTTTCGGCGCTTTGCGGCGAACGGTCGCAGATGCTGACACAGGTCTTTGCTGACGGACGATGGATCGATCTGCCGATCGACCGGGCGACGCTGGCGGTCTTTCCCGGCAGCATGGCCACGCAGGCCTATGGCGTGCGGCATGTGCTGCATCGTGTGCTGCATGTGGAGAAGCCGGGACAGGTCGGCGGCCGCAATCCTCGGACCGACAATGTGACGTTGCTGATCGGGGCAGCCTGATGGAGCACGGCCCGCTTAATGGCAGCAACTTGCCGGCCTATAGCTCCGGCAGGGGCTGAGGGCCCACCGGCCGCGCATAAATCAACGCCGCTGAGTCCGGCGCGGTCCTGCGGGGTACGTAGATGGTCGCCAGCGCGACCATCACCGGCATGATCCACATGCGCGAATACATATGCGGGTAGGACAGGGTGTAGATCAGGAACACCAGCACCACCGCCACCGCCATGGCGCCCTTGTCGCGGTTGACGCGCAGCCCGTTCACCGCCAGCAACCCGATCAGCCCCAGCAGCATGATCAGCCCGCAAAAGGCGATCGCTCCGCCCTCGTTCCAGATCAGCAGGAACAGGTTGTGCACCGGATTGTCATAGGCGCTGAGTTCGCGATAGCGGTCCACGCCCATGCCGATGACGGTATAGTCTTCGGCGAATCCCCAGGCTTCTTCCATGAGCTGCGAGCGGTTGAGGAATGTCCCCGCCTGATTGATGTCGCCGCTCTCCACCGCATTGCCGACGCGTTCCTGAAATGCCTTGGGCAACGGGGCGCCGCTGGCGAAGAAGAGTGCGGCGGCGACCCCGGCGGCTAGCCCCAGCCGGAAGATGTAGCGCACGCCCATCAGCAGCAATGTGGTGAAGATCGCCAGCAGCGAGGCCGAAAATCCGGTGAAGGACGCGCTCAGCATCAGGCCCCATAGCAGCAGGATCAGGCAGGCGACCCCGCCAAGGCCCCCGATCAGCCGGAAGCGCATCGAATAGAGTAGCATCGGGAGGGAGAAGGCGACGACCGCGCCATTGGGATTGGGCTGGCCCGCCATGGAACCCAGCCGCCCGTTACCGGTGATGAAGCCGTCGCCGAGCCAGTGCAGGGTCTCGTGGAAGGTGAAAAAGAAGCTGGCCGTGATGCCCACCATTTCGGAACAGGTGATGCCCAGCATGAAGATCAGCGGCGCCTTGCGGATGGTGCCTTCCTCCTGCTGCATCAGCAGGATCGGAATGCACAGGAAGGCGACGGTATATTGCAGGGCGATGTTCACCCAACGCAGCGGATCGCCGTTGATGATGGACCCGATGAACAATCCGCCCAGCATCATCACCAGCCCAGCCAGCCAGAAGGGGGTGAGCGAGCGGAAAGGCGTGACGCTCAGCCGGCCGCGCAGGGCGGAAATGATGAAGCTGAGGAGGAAGAAGATATCGGAAAAGGTGAGGTTGATCTGGCCGACCCGCAACAGGCCCCAGCCGCTCAGGAAGATCGCGATCAGCAGGGAGGAACGCGCGATCCTGTCCCATGTCTGCTCATGCGCGGCCAGGATATTCGGCCTGGCGATCGCGGCGGACGCAGAAGGGGAAGGGCTGGCGAGAGTCGTCACGGTCCCGGAAGCTGCGCCTCGCGCCGCCGCCGCGCAAACGCCCTTCGGGGCAGGATGCAGGGCGATTCCAGCCAGCTCGCCTATCCGAATTTGCCGGAGGATCAGCCTTGTGATCCGTTGAAATGACCTCGCGACTGACGGGATAACGGCACCGAGCGCCGCCGGATCGGCAGGGCGTCTCGCGCGACAAGGATGACCTTGGTGACCGATGCGACACTGCCCCTGCGCAACAGCGAACCGCCCCCAAAGGCCGGGCAAGCCGCGATGTCCGCGTCGCCCGCTGCGCAGCAATCCGCCATCAAGCTGATCTATGTGGCCGGCTATGGACGCAGCGGGACGACCCTGCTGGACATCGCCCTGGGCGAGCATCCCATGATCATGGGCGCGGGCGAGGTGACGACACTGGCGCGGCATGTCTGGGAAAAGGGCGAATATTGCGCCTGCGGTGCGCAGGTGCGGGAATGCCCGCAATGGCAGGCGATTGTCACGCGATGGACCCAGGGCGAACCCCAGGGCTTCCTGGACCGTTACCGTCGCGCGCAGGAACGGACGGAGACCCTGCTGGCGCCAGCGCGGCTGCTGCGGCTGCCGGGGTGGCGGGACCATGGGCGCCAGACGGTGAAATTGCTGCGCGGCATGGCATTGGCTTCGGGGCGGGCCGTGCTGGTCGATTCGTCCAAATTGCCGGGACGGGCCTTCGCGCTGGCGGCGATGCCTGGCATCGACCTGCACGTCGTGCATGTGGTGCGTGACGGGCGTGGCGTGGCCTGGTCGCTGATGAAAGGACACAGACGCAGCGTCGAGAAGGGGGTGCAACGCGACTTGCGGCCAAAACCCCTACTCTACACCGCTCTGCGCTGGGCAATGGTGAACATCGCGGCCGAACTTCTCTGTCGCCGGGTCGGGGCGGAGCGCAGCATCCGCGTGCGTTACGAGGATTTTGTCGATGACCCGCGCCGCACGATCGGGCGGATCGTCGCGCTGGTGGGCGAAGCGCCGCATCTACCGGCAACCGATCTTGCACCCTTCACGCCACAGCATCAGGTCGCGGGTAGCCGCCATCGCATGCAGAAGGCACTCACGATCAGGGGCGACGACAAGTGGAAGAGGGAGATGCCGGGCTGGAAGCAGCGGCTGTTCACCCTGTTCTGTGCGCCCTTGCTGCGGCGCTATGGCTACGCCTTGCGCAGTGGGGATGTCTCATGAGGCGGCGACTGACCGGGATGCTGCTGACCATCCTGATTGCGGGCTGTTCGGGTGCGGGCAGCGAGTCGCAGGCGCAGCCGGTAAAGGGCGAGCCGGCTTTTCCGGGCGCGGTGGGCTATGGCGCTGCAGCCAAGGGAGGGCGCGGCGGGCGGATCATCGCCGTCGACACCCTGGCCGACAGCGGGCCAGGCTCCCTGCGCGCCTGCATCGATGCCGTTGGACCCCGTGTCTGCATATTCCGGGTAAGCGGAACCATCCGCTTCACCAGCCGGCCGCCGGTCATCGCCAACCCCTATCTCACCATAGCCGGCCAGACCGCCCCGGGCGGGGGCATCGTCATTGCACATGCCGGCGGCGATGAAGGTCGCACCCCGATCCTCATCAAGAACACGCACGACATCGTCATCCGTCATGTCCGCGTGCGCAACGACCGCACCGGCACCCACCGCGGGTCGGAAGACAGTTTCACCATCGAAAACAGCCGTCAGGTCATCGTCGATCATGTGAGCGCAAGCTGGGCACGAGACGAACTGATCAACGGCTATGGCGACAATGACTGGATCACCATCAGCCATTCGATCTTTGCCGAGGGCATTCCGCGACACGACAAATGCGCCCTGCTGGCGAGCGATCCCAAGGGGCCGCAGCATCTGAGCTTCATTGGCAATATCTGCGCCCATAATGGCGACCGCAATCCCGACCTCAACTTTCCGCCAGGTTCCTGCGCGGAGGTGATCAACAATATCCTTTATAACGGCCAGTCGGAATTTGCCGAAATCTGGGAAAGTTTCGGCGGCGTGCCCGTCTCCCTGATCGGCAACAATTTCATTGCGGGGAAGAACACCCGGCCAGACACCGTCGGCGTTGCGCGCAATCTCATGGGGTCGAAGGGAAGGGCGAGGGTCTATCTGGCCGACAATCGTTTCGACGGCGACTTCGTTCATCTGTCGCCGCAGTTGAAGGAGGCGGAGGTGGACAGGCCGCCTTGCCCGCCGACCATCGCCGCCGAACCGGCGGATGCGGCCTATAAGGCGGTGCTGACCGAGGCTGGCGCCTTTCCCCGCGACCCGTTCGACAGGCGGATCGTCAAGCAGGTGCGAGAGCGCAAGGGGCATATCGTGAAGCAGCCCGGCATGATCGACGAACCGGAGCCGGGGACGCCCTATGCCGATGCCGACGGGGACGGCATGGACGACAGGTGGGAGGCGGAGCACGGCGCCGATCCCCGCAAGGCGGATCCCTGGGCCGATGCCGATGGGGACGGGCTGGCCAATCTCGACCAGTTTCTCGACCAGCGCGCGCGCGAACTGATGGACGCGGCGGCGCCATGAACGCGCCTTCGCCCACCCTGCAACCGGCAGTCGCGGCACAGGATGATCGGCTGCGCATCTGCTTCCCCTTCTCCGGCGACAGCATCGGCGGCAGCCATATTTCGGTGCGCGGGCTGATGGAGCATCTGGATCCGGCGCTATATCGTCCGGTGGTGGTGACCGAGGTGCCGGGCGGCATGATCGCCAATTTCTTCGCCGGGCATGAGCAGATGGACGATCCGGGTGCCCAGCGGCTGTTCGTGCCGGGCGAGGCCTTCACCGCCCGCAAATTCGCCCGGACGTTGACCGGCGTTCTACCTCGCGCCCGCTTCCTGCGGCGAAACCGGATTGACATCGTTCACGTCAATGACGGGCGGAGCAGCGCGAACTGGGCCCTGGCGGCGCGACTGGCCGGAGCTAAGCTGATCTGGCACCATCGCGGCGATCCCGGAGCGCTGGGATTGCGTCTGCTCGCGCCGGCGCTGGCGCATCGGGTGCTGGCGGTATCGTCCTTCGCCTTGCCGCCCGCCGGTCTCTGGTCGGCACGGAAGCGCGCCTCGGTGGTCCACAGTCCCTTCGACACGACGCTGGAGGTGGACCGGAGCAAGGCGCGCGAGGCGCTGATCCGCGAACTGGGGGTACCGCACGACACGCTGCTGCTGGGCTATTTCGGCGCTTTCGTACCGAGGAAGCGGCCCCTGCTTTTCGTCGACATGATCGCCCGGATGGGGGAGATCAGCCCGCGCCCCGTCATGGGCCTGATGTTCGGGCAGGCGCGGGTGCCCGCCATGGACATCGCCCTGCGCAAGCGGATTGCGGCGACTGGCGTGGAGGACCGGGTGAAGCTGATGGGCTATCGCACGCCCGGACCCTTCTGGATCGCGGCCTGCGATCGGCTTGTCGTGCCTGCCGTGGGCGAGCCGTTCGGGCGCACGCTGGTGGAGGCGATGCTGGTCGGCACGCCCATCGTCGCCGCCCGATCCGGTGGTAATGTGGAGGCGCTGGAAGGCGGCATCGGCCTGCTTGTCGAACCGGACGATGCCGATGCGCTGGCGCGGGCCTGCATCGAGGGGAGTGACGCCGATGCCATGGCCCTGCGCGCGCAGGTCAATGCCCGCGCCCGCTTCAGCGAAGCGGCCCATTGCGCGCAGGTCAGCGCCATCTACAAAGCGTTGCGGCCATGATCGCGGTGGTGAGGCGGCATTTCCTGTGGGCGGCGCTGTTCAGCGCGCTCGCCAATCTGCTGTTCCTGGCGCCGACGCTCTACATGCTGCAAATCTATGACCGGGTGGTGCCGACGCGGGGCGGGACGACGCTGGCCTTCCTGACGCTGGCGCTGCTGCTGGCCTATGCCACCCTGTCGCTGCTGGAATATATCCGTTCGCGCATATTGGTGCGGGCGAGCATCGGGCTGGACCGCCGGCTGGCGCGGACGCTGATTGCAGCGACCCTGCGGCAACAGCCTGCCGACCGGCCCGGCCGCCGAAGTCGCCAGCCGATCCGCGAATGCGACCAGCTTCGCCAGACGCTGACCGGCCCGGCCATGTTCGCGCTGTTCGATGCTCCCTGGACGCCAATCTATATTCTGGTCTGCGCGCTCATCCACCCGCTGATCGGCTTGATGGCGCTGCTGGGCAGCCTGGTGCTGGTCGCCGTCGCCTGGACGAGCGACCGGGCAACGCGCCAGCCCCTGTTCCGCGCCAATGCCGCGGCGAACCTGTCCTACAGCAGTCAGGAACAGACGATGCAGGGGGCCGAAGCAGTGCGCGCGCTGGGAATGCAGGGCGCGATGGTGCGACGGCATCTGGCCGAGCGGGAGGATATGCTCGCCTGGCAGGCAGAAGCCAGCTTCGCCGCCAGCAGCCGCATGGCGGCCAGCCGTTTTCTGCGCAACATGTTGCAATCCGGGGCGCTGGGACTGGGCGCGCTGCTGGCCATAGACGGGCAGATTTCGGGCGGCGCGATCTTTGCCTCCTCCTTCCTGCTGGGCCGGGCGGTGGCGCCGGTCGACCAGCTTGTGGGAAGCTGGCGCAGCATAATCGCGGCGCGGGCATCCCATGGGGAGATCATGGCCTGGATCGACGGCGCGCTGGACGATGTGCCGCAAACCGGCCTGCCCCGTCCAAAGGGCAGGGTCGACGTGGAGCGCGTGACCATAGAGGATCCGCATTCGCAGCGGCTGATCCTCAACAACCTGTCCTTTGCGATCGGCCCCGGCGAGATGGTCGCGGTGATTGGCGCCAGCGGCGCGGGAAAATCGACCCTGGTGCGGCTGGTGGCGGGCGCCATCGCCTGCGACCAGGGCGAAATCCGGATCGACGGGGCGGAGCGGTCGCAATGGGATGGCGACGCGCTGGCCGTGCATGTCGGCTACATGCCGCAGCAGCTTTCCCTCTTTGCGGGGTCGATCCGCGACAATATCGCGCGTTTTGCAGATCCCGACATGGACGACCGCATCGATGCGGACGTCATCGCGGCGGCGCAGGCATGTGGCGCGCATGAGATGGTCCTGCGCCTGCCTCAGGGCTATGACACGGTGCTGGGCTGGGGCGGGATGGGCCTGTCCATGGGCCAGACGCAACGCATCGCGCTGGCCCGCGCCCTGTTCCGCGATCCGGCCGTACTGATCCTGGACGAACCCAATGCGCATCTCGACTCTGACGGCGAAGCGCAACTGGTCGCCGCGCTGGCCAAGGCGAAGGCGCGAGGGGCGGCGATCATGGTGACTGCGCATCGCACCGGCCTGCTGGGTCCGGCGGACCGGATCCTGGTGCTGGACAATGGTCGCATGCGAATGAGCGGGCCACGCGATCAGGTGCTGGGCGCATTGACCCGGCCCCGCCCCGCGCCGGTCGCGGGAGTGGCCTGATGCTGATGCGAACGACGCAGCCCCTGTTATTGCCTTCGCCGGATGGGCGGTCCGCGGTGGCGGCCGATCCCAGGTCGGAGATACGGGGCGGGCTGGCGGTGGCCGCCGCCTTCTTCCTGCTGTTTCTGGGATGGGCGGCCTTCGCCCGGCTGGACGCGGCGGCACTGGCGCCTGGGCGCACGACCGTGGCAGGCCAGAGGCAGAGCGTACAACATCGTGACGGTGGCATCGTTGCGGCCATATTGGTCAAGGAAGGCCAGGCAGTCCGGCAGGGCGAGGTGCTGATCCGGCTCGCCGCGCCCGCTGTCGCCGCGCAGGAACGGGTGCTGGCTTCCCAGGCGATCTGGCTGATCGCGCAACGCGCCCGCCTGCGCGCCGAACAGGCCGGAACCGGCATGGAGGTGCCGGTAGAGTTCCGCAATCTGACGGGGGACGATCGCGCCGATGCGCAGGCCGCCCTGCGGGCGCAGCGGGCGCAGATGGCTGCGCGGTCGGCGCTGCTCAGCACGCAGCAGGGCGTGGCGATGCATGAGGGGAGTCAGGCGGGGTCCCAGGCGGTGGGCTATCGTGAACAGGTCGCGTCGGTGATCGAGCAGGAGCGGCTCATCACCGACGAGTTGGACAGCCTGCGTACCGTGGCGGAGAAAGGCTTTGTCAGCAAGACGCGCATCCGGGCGCTCGAGCGGGCGAAGGCGGATCTGGTCGGTCAGCAAAGCCGTCTGCGCGCGGCGCGCGACAGTGCCGCCAACATGGTGGGCGAGGCGCGGCTGAAGGCGTTGGAGGCGAAGCAGAATCTGCAGGAAAAGGTCACTTCCGACCTGCGCGATACCGAAGCGCTGCTGGGTGATGTGCTGCCGAAATGGAGTGCTGCGCGGGACGAACTGGCCCGGACGCAGGTCCGCGCGCCAGTGAGCGGGACGGTCGTTGGCCTCAGCGTGCACACTATCGGCGGGGTCATCGCGGCCGGGCAGACGTTGATGGACATCGTGCCGCGCGCTTCCGCCGTGGTGATCGAGGCCCGCTTTTCCCCGACCGACGTCGACGATCTGGCGGTGGGGCAAAAGGCGGAGATCCGCTTCGCCGGCTTTCCTGGACGCAGTCTGCCGATCATCGAGGGCAAGCTGACGCGCCTGTCCGCCGACAGCTTCGTAGAGGAGAAAACGGGCATCGCCTATTTTCTGGGGGAGGTGACGATCGCGCCTGATCAGATTGCGCTGATCCGCGATTATCGCGAAGGGGATTTTGCGATGAAGCCGGGCATGCCGGTGGAGGTGGTCGTACCGCTGCGGCGGCGAACGGCGCTGCAATATATGATCGACCCGCTCACCGATACGATGTGGCGGTCCTTCCGGGAGCAATAGGAGCCATTCCTACACCCATTGGCGCACTCCCGAAGACGTAGGCGCTATCCCTAAGACCCCACCGCCCCGGCACGGTTTCCCGCTAAGGAATTCAGACCTTTCACAAGGACGCTGGACAGGGGGCGAACATGGCAAATTTCTTCAACGTGGTGGGAAGTCAGACCATCACGGCAGGCAATGAGAAAGACCAATTCTTCGCCTTCACCCGGCTCGCCAATCTGGACTATGTGCGCCCCGATGCAGTGATGGCGCAACTGGTCTGGAATTCGGCGATCCTCACGGGCAGCGGCACGGCCTATCAACTCACGGCCACCAACATCCAGATTTCCATGGACCTGCTGATGGGAGGCACGGGCACGGACGTCATCTACGGATCCAATTTGTCCGACGCCATCTTCTACAATAATGGCGTGATTTCGGGGGGGGTCGGCAGCTTCGACAATATCGAGCAGTTCTGGCTGGGGGACGGAGACGACATCATCGACCTGACCGCGCATGGCGCGGGCGGGATCGACTATGCCAAAGACGTGCTGGTCCAGGCAGGTCTTGGCAACGACATCATCATCGGCGGCGCGGGCAAGGACAATCTGCAGGGCGACGGCGGCAACGACATCATCTTCGGCTGGCGCGGCAGCGACACGATATCCGGCGGGGCAGGGGACGACCTGCTCTACGGCGATGATTTGGGCTTCAACGGCATATCCGGGGACGATACCATCGACGGCGGCACGGGCAACGACATCCTCTATGGCGGCCGCGGCAGCGACAAGATGACCGGCGGCGACGATGACGACATTCTCTACGGTCAGGCGGGCGGCGACAATATGTCGGGCGGCAGCGGGAACGACCTGCTCTATGGCGACGATGCCGACACCAACAGCAATGATACGCTGAACGGTGACGCGGGCAATGACCAGCTTTATGGCGGCGCGGGCAGCGATGAACTCTATGGTGGCACTGGCGACGACCTGCTGGATGGCGGCACCGGCAACGATTACATGCATGGCGGAGCGGGCGACGATACGATCCTTGCAGGTGCAGGCAATGACGTGATCGACGGCAGCGCCGATATCGATACGGTCGTCTTTTCCGGCAACCGGATGGACTATATCTTCACGCTCCAGACAGATGGCAGCTATGTTGCGGTCGACCAGCGCGCAGGCTCTCCAGAGGGCAGCAAGACGATCCGCAATGTTGAATATTTCCAGTTCGCGGACATGACAACGCCCTCGACCGCGCTGAACGCGCCGCCCGTCATCACCTCGAACGGCGGCGGTTCCAGCGCGTTGCTGACGGTCGATGAGAACGGCACCGCCGTCACCACGGTCATCGCGACAGATCCCGACATGGGGCAGACGATCGCCTTTTCCATCGTCGGCGGAGCGGATGCGGCGCTGTTCACGATCGACGCGGTGACGGGCGAATTGCGTTTCCTTGTGGCACCCAATTTCGAAAGCCCGGCCGATGCCGACCACGACAATGTCTATGATGTGATCGTTGCCGCCAATGACGGCAATGGCGGCATGGATACGCAGGCGCTTTCCGTGACCGTGAACGACGTGCCCGATGGCTTTGCGCCGGTCATCACCTCCAATGGCGGGGGGGCGAGCGCGGCGATCACGGTCAATGAGAATGCGACCGCCGTGACCACGGTAGCCGCCACGGATGCGGACGGCCCGTCGATCAGCTACGCGATTGTTGGCGGGGCCGATGCCGAGCTCTTCGCCATCGATACTGCGACAGGTGCGCTGACATTCAAGGCCGCCCCCGATTATGAGGCGGCCGCCGACGCCGATCACGACAATGTCTATGACGTGATCGTGCAGGCGAGCGATGGCTCCAACGCGGACCAGCAGATACTGGCCGTGACGGTCGCCAATCTCAACGACAACGCGCCGGTGCTGATGTCCTATGCCGGGGCGGCTTCGGTTGCCGTTTCCGTGGCGGAAAACAGCTTGCTCGCCGCGACGGTTCAGGCCAGCGACGCTGACGGCACGGCGCTCAGCTACAGCATCAGCGGCGGCGTCGATGCGGCGCTGTTCACCATCGATGCCGCGACCGGTGCGCTGAGTTTCAAGGCGGCGCCCGATTTTGAAGCGCCCAATGACAGCAATGGTGACCGCATCTACAATGTCGTCGTCAGCGCCAGCGACGGCAGCAACAGCGTCTCGCAGACCCTGGCAATCAGCGTCACAAATGTGAACGACAATGCGCCAATCATCACCTCCAACGGCGGCGGCGCGTCGGCATCGATCAACATGGCGGAAAATGCCAGCGCCGTGACCGTGGTGGCCGCCAGCGACGCGGACGGGACCACGCCCGGCTTTGCGATTTCGGGGGGAGCCGATGCGGCGCTGTTCACCATCGATCCGGTGACCGGCGCCCTGTCCTTCATCAACGCCCCGGATTTCGAGAACCGGGTCGATGCCGATGGCGACGGCGTCTATCAGGTGACGGTACGCGCAACCGACGGCAGCAACTTCGATGATCAGCTGCTGTCGATCACCATCACCGACGTGGCTGAAAACGGGCGGACGATCACGGGATCCTCGGGCAACAACACGATCAGCCCGACGACCACCGTGCTCGCCTACCAGACCACGGCGCTCAACGACACCATCTACGCCCTTGCCGGCAACGACGTCATCGATGGCGGGGTGGGCGCCGACTATATGGACGGGGGTGCGGGTAACGACATCTTTTATGTCGACACCTGGTCGGATGACGGCTTTGACGGCAATGACGATCAGGTGATCGAACTGGCCGGTGGCGGCAGCGATCTCGTCTATGCTTCGGTCAGCTATCGCCTGGCCGCCAATGTCGAGAAATTGACGCTGACCGGCGCGGCGTCGATAAACGGCATGGGCAATGAGCTCGCCAACACGATCACCGGCAATGATGCGGCGAACATGCTGTCAGGCGGCGCGGGAGCCGACATTCTGTATGGCATGGGCGGCAACGACACGCTCGATGGCGGCGACGACAATGACAATCTGTTCGGGGGCGACGGCAATGACGTGCTGCTGGGCGGCGCGGGCAATGACTATCTGGACGGTGGTGCCGGCGCGGACAGCCTGATCGGTGGAGACGGTGACGACAGCTATATCGTCGACAGCTGGTCCGATGACGGCAACAGCGCCAATGACGACCTGATCTTCGAACTGGCGGGTGGCGGTAACGATCAGGTCAACGCTTCGGTCACCTACAAGCTGGCGGCAGAGATCGAGAAACTGGTTCTTACCGGCACCGACAATATCGACGGCACCGGCAATGATCTGGCCAACAACATCACCGGCAACAGCGGCAATAACAGCCTCTGGGGCGGCCTGGGCAACGATATCATATTGGGCAATGGCGGCGGCGACCGGCTCTATGGCGAGGACGGGCAGGACAGCCTGGACGGCGGCGCGGGCAATGACCTGCTGGACGGCGGTGCGGCGGGCGATACGCTGAAGGGCGGAGCGGGCAGCGACACGCTGATCGGCGGCGCGGGCAAAGACGTGCTGACCGGCGGGACGGAAGCGGACGTGTTCGTGTTCAATCGCGGGGACACAACGCTCAACACGTCCAGCTATGACCGCATAACCGATTTCAAGGCGAGCGAGGGCGATCGCATCGACCTCGACTTCCTGAACGGCAGTCTGGCTGCCGCCGATTATGCGGAAAAGGCGATAGCGACCAATGTTTTCGCCGATGCGCTGGCGGCCGCGAACACGACCGCCGGGGTCAATCATGTGACTTTCGTCGCCGGGACGACCGACGGCTGGATTTTCTACGATGCCAATGGCGATGGCGCATTCGACCAGAGCGTTCAGCTGGTCGGGGTCAACACCCTGGCCGGGGTCGATGCGAGCAGCTTCTTCTAGATTGGTTTCGATCTGATCAGATCGACCGCTCAAATGACATAAGCAGCCGAGCCGATCAAATCGGCTCGGCTGCCATATTTTTTGAGCCGTCCTTTTCTGGAACGAAAGATGACGCTGCCTGCCGAGTTCGACGGCCAGGCAGCATGCCACCGTCGCGGGCACTTATTTCTGACCTTACCGCGGCGGACGGGGAATGCGCCGGGCGAGTCACCGCCCGGTTGGCTCATCCGATGCTCGCCGCGACCGGCCGAACCCTCGCCCTTCGCAACCAGGCGACGTCCAGCAACACTGCCGTCACCACGCCCAGGATGACATGGGCCATATTACCGCCAATGGGTCCATAACGGGGAACGGCATAGGCCGCGACCGCCACGAACAGCGCCGTGCCGAAGCCCGAGATCGCAAGAACGGTCCAGCTTCGGTTCATGGCCAGCATGGCCGATCGGGAAGGCGCCGCATGCAGCATCAGCATCACGGCGACCAACTGTGTCAGCAGCAGGATATAGGTTTCCGAATAGGCGACGCCCGGCCCGATGCGGATGAGCAGCGGACCCAGCAGCCAGGCCCCGGCGAGCATGGTGAAGCCGACCGCCGCCAGCGCCATCTGCACCTGCAGCGTGGCCGCCCGGAAGGTTCGGATGTTGCCATTGGCCCACATGCGGGCAACGTCGGGATAGACGACAGCCTGCACCTGCGCGCCCACCTGCGTCGCGACCTTCGCGATGCGCTTGGCGAGATAGTAGACCGCGGCGGCCGAACTGCCCGCCACGGCGCCGACGAACAGCGAGTCCGCTTCCGTGGTGATGACGCGCAGCGTCAGCGACAGGTTGGTCGAGCAGGCAAAACCGAAGAAGCCGGGGAAGTCGCTTACCAGGCCCTTCAGCCGGGCATGCAGCGGATTGGGTATTCCCATCTTCCGCAGGGCCCGGAAACCAACCCAGAAGACCAGAACGGAACCCAGCGCCTGCGAAACCGTCCACGCCACCATGAAACCGATGATGCCGGCATGGGTCACCATGCAGAGGAAGGCCAGCAGGATGCGCAGCACATTGCCCGCAACCTGCGCATAGGCCAGCATCTTGAACTGGCCGGACAGGCGCAGCGCCGCGGTCGGCACGCCGGCGATGTTGAACAGGGTTGCGACCGAATAGATCGCCACCAGTTCGACATGCAGGGGCTTGAGGCCGAAGAGCGGCCCGAACAGCCATGCCAGACTGACCGCACTGAGCGCCGCGACTGCCGCAGCGCCGATGTCCAACATCAGCCCATAGCAATACAGCCGCTGCATTCGCCGTGTTGAACCCTTCGCCTCTTCCTCCACGGCGAACCGGATCAACGGCTGCCAGGATTCGAAGCGCAGAATTCGTTCCACCACGCGATTATAGGACAGCACCAGAACCATGACGCCATAGGTCGCTGGTCCCAGGGATCGGGCGGCCATCGCCACGCTGACCAACATGATCAACGCGTTCAGGAAATTGCCTGACAGCAAATGCCCGATTGCGATCAGCCGGTTCCGAGTCCCCTTTACCAGGAAATCACCGAACCGGCCGCGCAACATGGGCAGGGCGCGCGCTGTCAGCGCGCCCCTTATGTCATATGCCATGACGATCCCCCCATTTGGGGTCGTGAAGATCAGGCGCGGTTAGCCACGCCGGCCATTTCCAGGACAGGAAGCTGCGCTGGATGAGGTATGGCGGCAGGAAGTTCAGGTTCGACCTCCGTCACGCGTCCGCGCATGCCGTGATTGGCTGCCCAGATCGCCGCCTGGGTCCGGTTCTTGACGCGCAGCTTGCGCAGCACGGCCTTCACATGGACCTTTACGGTTGCCTCGCTGATGTCCATCCGCTTGGAAATGACCTTGTTGGGGCATCCCATGATGAGCCAGCGTAGGATTTCCAGTTCCCGATCGGACAGGCAGGCCGCATCCACCGGACGTTCGACCTCCAGAGCATCGGTCAGACTGGGCCGGGATTGCAGCTCGTCCGCCAGTTGCGGCGGAAGAACGCGCTCGCCCATGGCTACCAGCCGCAGAGTCGCCACGAGTCGGTCGCAGGAGATTTCCTTGACGATATAGCCCAAGGCCCCCAGACGGAACGCCTTCAACATGATCTGAAAATCAAATCGGTCCGACAACAGGACAAGATAGGAACAGGGAAAGCGCTTCTGCAGAACGGAAAGCGTTTCGAGGTCCATGGATTCGGTGCCGTCGTCGATCAGGAGCAACGATGGTCCCGGATCCTCTTCCGGCACCTCAACTTGTTGAAGTACAGTCGCAATATTTGGGTATTGAGTTACGCGGAAATCCCGTTCCATCAGGATACGGCTCAGCCCTTCCCGAACGATTGCATTACCGCACAACAGACGCACATTAACTGGGTACGACATTGGGTGGTCCCCTCATGATCTCCTCTACCTTCGTAAGCAGGCCCCAAACGAAATGTAGAAGACCAGTAATCAAATGCCTGTAGTGCGACCCTTTCTTTTCGTTTCAACAACTTATCAGTAGCATATTTTTGCCGCGAGAGTCCCTTAATGTACACTGGAAATTTCGGGTGCAAACGACCAGAGGTTAACGCATTGTTAAAATAATGTAATTTTGCCGCACTGCGGAATTTTTCCGCGCTCGCAGCAGTTCTGATTACCACTTTGGTAGTATGCCAACGGTCCGGAGGACAGAAAAGGCGGCTATCGGACATCGCGACTGATTCGCCTTTTTCGCAACATAAGTTAGTTAATTTGTCGAACCAGAACAAATGCTTCCGCCGCGATTCGATATACGGTGGCGCCCCTCAGGGTTGCCAGTGCCCGGATGGCCTCCACCGACCTTTCGTCGGGGCTTGGTTTGACCTGAGACTCGAATGACTGGAAGGCGGCGATCTTCGTTTCTATGGTTTCGCTGATGTCCACGAACATGTTCGGAATGAAGGCGGGCGTGACGCCGGGCGCCAGCCAGTTGGTCTCCGACAGCGTTTCATAGGCCAGAACACAGGCGGGGCCGCCGGGCCCGCGCGGCCGGGCATGGACCAGGGCAGCGTTGAATACGATCTGATGGTCCAGATGGATATCGCCGACGAATGGGATCAGCAGCAGGTCGGGTTTGATGCGGGACAACGCATCCGACAGCGCCGCGTTGAGTTCGCTTCGCCTGACCTGGTCCAGGGCGGCGGCGGGAAAATCCAGGAACTGGGTGTCGGTCACGCCGATCATCCCATGCGCGCGCAGGGTTTCGGAGCGGATCTGCCGCACCAGTTCCTCGTCGAACAGCGGCGGCTGTCCCCGGGTGACGACGACGACATGCACCTCCGCCCCTGCCGCCGCGGCGCGCGCCATGGTGCCGCCGCATCCCAATATCTCGTCGTCGGGATGGGGGGCGACCACTGCGATCCGACGGGCATTGAAAGGCAGCGACATTGATTATTCCCCCAGAATGGCGTGGAGTTTGGGCGGCTTTTCAGGACCGCCCCATTGCGTGACGTCAATCGCGGTCCGCTGACCGCACAGGATGGTGAAGCCATCGGCAGATCGCGCTACAACCTGCCCCGGCAGGGCCGCGTGACGCCCGCCCATGTCGGACGATGTCGCCGACCAGATGACAAGGTCCGCGCCGTTCGATCGGGTGAAGGCGCCGGGATAGGGGTGGCCAGTGGCGCGGATCAGACGCAACACGTCGCCGGCCGGCTGCCGCCAGTCGATCAGCCCGTCCGTCGGAGTGCGGCGCGCGGCCCAGGTGGCGCAATCTTCGTCCTGCGCCATGCGCGGCATCTCGCCCGCGGCCATCCGCTCCAGCGTGCGGTCCAGCATGACGGCCAGAGCCTGCATATGCTTGGCATAGAGCGACGCTGCGGTTTCATCCGGCGCGACATGGAAGAATTGCTGGTCGACTATGTCGCCCGTGTCCGTGCCCTCGTCTATCCAGAACAGGGTTCCGGCCGTGATCGGTTCCTGCTGCAGGATCGTCCACGGTATCGCCGCGCGACCGCGCAGCCGGGGCAGGGCCGCGGGATGATAGCCGACCACCCGATCGGGAAAGAGCGCGCGAAAGGCGGCCCCGCAAATCTGCGACCAGCCCATGACGAAAGCCATGTCGGCGCCGGCATTACGGATCGCGGCGAGCGCTTCCTCCCGGTTGATATTGTCGACATGGATGATCGGGCAGCCTTCGCGCCGCGCCGCCGGTCCCAGGTCGACAAAATCGGAATGGCGCGCCGCCAGCGCGGGATCGAGCGTGACAAGCGCGGCGATGTCCCACGCCGGATGGCGGGCGATCGCTTCGAAGGCGATCCGCGTGGTTTCAACTGCCCCAATGAGGAGGGCGCGCTTCGTCGGCATGCCAGTCGATCCTTTTTTCACCGCCGACCACGACCAGCAGCGTGCGGGCGATGATCTGCGCGTCGAGACGGGCGCTGCGGTGGCGTACGTACCAGAGGTCGAAGCGCAGCTTTTCCTCGACGGCCAGCAGCGTATTGCCGCTGACCTGCGCCAGACCCGTCAGTCCGGGCCGCACCTTGCCGCGCTCCACGCCGTCGCGACCCATGGCGGCGATGCTATGGGGCAGCAGGGGCCGGGGACCGACGAAATCCATGTCGCCGCGGGCGATGTTGATCAGCTCGGGCAATTCATCCAGCCGGGAACGCCGCAGGAATCGCCCCAGCGCCGGGGTCCGCTGCGCATCGGGCAACGGGTCGCCGCGGCTGTCGCGCAGGTCCCGCATGCTGCGGAATTTGATCATGGCGAAGGGCTGGCCGCCCAGACCGCTTCGCACCTGGCGGAACAGCACGGGCCGCCCCAGGCCGACCAGCACCAGCAAGGACAGCAGCAGCAGCAGGGGAGCGAGCAGCGCGAGAAGAGCCATCGCCAGCCATGCCGAAGGGCGCAGCCAGGCGGTCATGCGCGTTCCGGCACCAGCAGCGCTGGCGGCGGCACAGCCCGGGGCGGCGTGTGCGCGGTGCTTTGCAACTGCATGGTTTCCAGCAGCAGCGCATTGACCTTGTCCACATCATAGACGTCGACCGCTGTCTGCCGCGCCGCCCCGGCCATGGCGGTGACGCGCTGCGGATTTGCGATCATCGCTTCCATGGCGTCCGCCAGTGCTGACGCGTCGCGCGGCGGCACCAGCAGGCCGTTGACGCCATGTCTGATAGGATCACGGCAGCCCGGCATGTCGGTGGTGATGACGGGCCGTCCGGTCGCCAGCGCTTCCAATATCGTGCGCGGCAACCCTTCCCGATAGAAGGACGGCAGTACAAAGGCATGGGCCGAAGCGATGAAGGGCCGCACGTCGCGCGTCTCCGGCAGGAATTCGATCAGCCCCGCCTCGCGCCATCGGTCAAGATCGGCAGCGGTGTAGCCGGTGGGATTTTCCGTCTCGGGCCGGGTCAGCAGCAGGAAACGCACGTCGGGGTGCCGGGCGCGGACGATGCGGGCCGCCTCGACATATTCGCCGACCCCCTTGTCGCGCATCAGGCGGCCCATCATCAGGAAGGTGAAGGGCCCCTTCGGCAGGGGCTGCTCGGCAAAATGGCGCAGGTCGATGCCCGAGCCGGGAACCTGCATCACCCGCTGTGTCGGCGAAACGATCCCGCTTTCCTGCATCAGCCGGTGATCGTCGCTGTTGAATACGAAGATGCACCGCGCCTGGGCGATGCCGATCCGGTAGAGGCGCGATACGACGCTTCTCAGCCAGCGGCGGCCGTCTGCCTCCTCGCTGAACACATAGCCAAGGCCGCTCATGATCGAGAAATAGCGGGCCCGGCTCCACAGCCGTGCAGCCAGCCCGCCATAGATGATCGGCTTCTGCGTATAGGCGACGACCACATCGGGCCGTTCAGCGCGCATCAGGTGCCGATAATGGAGCAGGGTGCGGACGTCGTGCAGCGGGTTGGTGCCGGCCCGCGCCATGGGCGTCCGACGGAAGCGCACGCCCATCCGCGCCAGCCGCTCCAGCACCTCCGGTTCCTCGTCGGGGGCGCAGGCGACGACCTCGTGCCCCTCCTCGATCATCCGCGCGATCAACGCGCCGCGGAAGTTGATCAGCGACCAGGACAGGCTGGAGAGGATAACGACTTTCATGGCGCCTATGCCTCCCGCTTTCCGCCTGAACCCATTGCGTATCGAGGATGGGAGGTATCACAGCCCGTTCCGCTGCTCGGCGGTGCATCGGTAGATTACCCCTTTGAGGCAAGGCGGCTCCCCTCCGCGCCCGCCATTGGCCCGTTTCTGCCAACATGGGGCCTGCCGCATAGCCCCAATGGGCGACCGGACGCGCCGGGCGAGCCCGGGGTGGGATAAAGGATAGTGTCCGCTCGACCGATTACCGGAATGCCCTTGTTTCGATAGCTTCAAATGCACCGGCGGTTGTGGACGGCACGCAGGGCGGCGCCTCCAGGCAGCCTTCAGCCCCCGCAACCGGCGGACCATGGATCGGAGACATCGGAATGCCGAACATCGCATCAGCCAGGCTGGACGGGACCGAAAGCGTCGTTCAAACGCCACCCGCCGCCATGCTTCTGCGGCTGGACGCGGCAGCCCGCGCCTTCGCGGCGCAGGGCCCGGCGCGTTTCCGCGCGATCAGGCTGGCCGTCATCCTGGCGCTGGATGCGCTGATCATGCTCGGCAGCTTCCTGCTTTCGCGGCTGATCCTGTCCGACCTGCCCATGCCCGGGACGCTGATGGAACCCTGGTTCATGACCCTGTTCGTCGGCGTTAACCTGGCTGCATTGTTCGTCGTGGGCACCTATCGGCAAAGCTGGCGCTTCCTGTCGCTCGCGGATGCGCTGTCGCTCGCGGTCAGCCTGCTCGCCAGCAGTTGGCTCATATGGATGATCACCGCCGGGCTGCTGGCGCCGCAGAAGATGATGCGCGGGCCGATGACCGTCTTCCTGACCGTCGACGTGCCGTTGACGGTCGCCGCGCTGCTGGTGGTGCGCGTGTTGCGGCGGCAGTTCTTCAAGCATGTCCGGGCGGCGCGGTTGCGCCGGACCGTGCAGGCGCGCCGCCGCATCCTGTTGCTGGGCGAACTGGACTGGGCACGGGTGATGGCGGATCTCGTGCCCACCGACACCCAGTCCGGGCTGGAGATTGTCGGCGTCATCTCCTTCGACGGGCATGAGCGGCGGCTAAACCTGGGCGGCCTGCCCATATTGGGATCGCCCGACATGCTGCCCCGGATCGTCGCGGATCTGGACCGCGCGGGCAGGCGGCCCGTCAGCCTGGTGGTGCAGGAAAGCAGCGAACGGCTCGACCGGCAGCAGATATTGCGCATCGCGGCGCTGGCGGAACAGGAAAATCTGGTCGTCTCGCGCTTCCGCAATCCCTGGACCAGCGCGCAGCCGCTGACCGGCGACCGCATGGCGATAGAGAAGATGCCGCTCGCGGAATTGCTGGGGCGTCCGGAAATCACGGTGCAGCACAGCTATCTCGAGCGGGTCGTCACCGGGGCGCGGATCATGGTGACGGGCGCGGGAGGCACCATCGGCGGCGAGCTGGTGCGCCAGCTTGCCTATTATGCGCCGGCGGAGATCGTGCTGCTCGATCACAGCGAATATAATCTCTACACCATAGAGATGGAGGCGCGGGAGAAATTCCCCCATGTCCGCTTCCACGCCGAACTCTGCTCGATCCGCCAGCGCCCCGCGCTTTGGCAGGTGTTCGAGCGGCGGCGGCCGGAAATCGTCTTCCACGCCGCTGCGTTGAAGCATGTGCCGATGGTGGAGGCCAATCCCTGCGCGGGCGTGCATACCAATGTGCTCGGCACCCGCAACGTTGCCGACGCGGTGTGCGAGTTCGAGGCGCGGGCGATGGTCCAGGTGTCGACCGACAAGGCGGTCAACCCGGTCGGCCTGATGGGCGCGACCAAGCGGCTGGGCGAGCTGTACTGCCAGGCGCTCGACCTGATCGGCAGTTGCGATCCGGACAGCCCCCGCTTCCTGACGGTGCGTTTCGGCAATGTCCTGGGATCCAGTGGCTCATTGATCCCGCTGTTCCAGCAGCAGATCGCCAGCGGCAAGCCGCTGACCGTCACGCATCCGGACATAGAGCGCTTCTTCATGACGGTGCAGGAGGCGGTGCTGCTGATCCTGCAAAGCAGCGCCCGCGCACTGGAGACGGATTCGGAGCGCGGCACCATCTTCGTTCTCGACATGGGCGAGCCGGTCAAGATCGTGGAGATCGCTCGCCGCGTCATCCGCATGGCGGGACTGCGGCCGGAAATCGACGTGCCGATCAAGTTCATCGGGCTTCGTCCAGGGGAAAAGCTGTTCGAGGAACTGTTCGACAGCAGCGAGGACAAGATCGAAAGCGCGATTCCGGGTATTTTCGAGGCCATGCCATCCCCGATTCCGCTGGAGATGCTGGTGGAGGGCTTTGCCCAGCTCGCCCGGCTGATCGCGGTGGGTGACGCGGATGAGCTTGTCCGGCTGACACACGAAATGGTCGCTGCTTCCGCCAGCTCGCGCTGGGCGGAGATATTGCGGCGGCTGGCGGCGGAAAGTTCCGACACGCTGCTGATGATGCCGCCGCGCCCGACGGATATTCCGGCCGCCCTGACCCCGCCGCTGCCGCGCGATGTCGCCTGACCTTTTTGGGGGAAACCAAGATGCAAGCCGTGCCTGCGCAAGCCCATATTCAGTCCCCTGTTCCGCTGCGCCTCAGCCCGCTTGACCATGCCGCGTTGCGTTGGCCGCAGCATGAGCCGGACGAGATCGCGGCGGTGACGCGGGTTCTGGAAAGCGGGCGGGTCAATGCCATGGTCCATGGCGAGCAGAACCGCGCCTTCGAAGCGGAATTCGCGGCGTTTTGCGGCATGCCCCACGGCGTCGCGGTCAGCAATGGGACGGTCGCGCTGGAACTGGCATTGCGGGCGCTGGGCATCGGGGCGGGCGATGAGGTGATCCTGCCCTCGCGCAGCTTCTTTGCCAGCGCGGCCTGCATCGTCGCGGTCGGCGCGACGCCGGTCTTTGCAGACATCGACCCGATCAGCAACGCCATTGATCCTGACTCCGCCCGCCGGATGCTGTCGCCGCGCAGCCGGGCGATATTGTGCGTGCACCTGGCCGGCTGGCCCTGCGACATGGCGGCGTTGCGCGCGCTGGCCGATGATCACGGCCTGTGGCTGATCGAGGATTGCGCGCAGGCGCATGGCGCGACCCTTCATGGCCGTCGGGTGGGCAGCTTCGGGGATGCCGCCGCCTTTTCCTTCTGCACCGACAAGATCATGTCCACGGGCGGCGAGGGCGGCATGCTCCTGCTGCGGCAGGAAGCGCACTGGAAACGGGCCTGGGCCTATAAGGACCATGGCAAGAACCCCGAAAAATTCTTTACGCCGGCCACGACGAGCGGTTTCCGCTACCTGCACGACAGTTTCGGCAGCAATTGGCGGATGACGGAGATGCAGGCCGCCATCGGGCGGGCGCAGCTCGCCAAGCTGCCCCGCTGGCTGGCCGCCCGGCGCGACAATGCCGCAACCCTGATGCGCCTGCTGCGCGCCAATCCGGCGGTGGAGGTGCCCGATATTCCGCCGGAGGTCGGCCACGCCTTCTACCGGCTTTATGTGACCGTTGCGGCCGACCGGCTGGGGGAGGCGGGGACCACGCCGATCATTGGCCGGATGATGCAGATGGGCATGCCGGTGGGTAGCGGTTCCTGCGCCGATATGACGCGCGAAGCCGCCTTTGCGGGTCGGAACGTCCGCCGCGACGGCGCTCTTCCGATCGCGCAGGATCTCGGCCGCCGCAGCATAGCCTTTCCGGTGGATCATCTGCTGGATGCGGAAGACATGCACCGCCTGGCGAACTGCCTGGAGATCGCCATGGCGGAACTGTCCTGTTGACGAAGGGAGAAAAGACGATGGCCAACGGCCGCCTGCCGCATTTTGTCATCATAGGCGCCGTCAAGGGGGCGACGACCTGGATCCACAACCAGCTTCAGGACAATCCGGCGATCTACCTGCCCGCGCCGGAGCCGCATTTCTTCAGCCAGGAGCATGCGCAGGGGCTCGATCATTATCGCCGTTTCTTCGATGGCGCGCGGCCCGACCAGATCCTGGGGGAAAAGTCCGCCGACTATCTCGCCCACCCGGACGCCCCCGCCCGCCTTGCCGCTGCCCTGCCAGAGGCGCGGCTGGTGGTGCAGCTTCGCAATCCGGTCGACCGCGCCTATTCCGATTACAAGATGCTGTTCCGGCGCGGTACGGTGACAAAGGGGCCGGAATATTATCTGGACGGGCGGCCGAACGACCAACCCCGATTTCTGGAGGATGGGCTTTACGCGCAGCATCTGCGCCGCTGGCTTGCCCATTTCGACGCGGAGCAAATCAAGATACTGCTGTTCGAGGATGTGAAGGCCGCGCCCGAGGCGAGCGTCGCCATCGTCAGCGACCATATCGGAGCGCCCCGTCATTATTCGAAGCAGGTCGGTTCCGACCCGCGCAACGACAGCAGCGAGCGTTTCCTGCCGCTGCCGGTACGGACCGCGCTGGCGCCGTTGAAGGAGGCTGTGCGGCCGTTGCGCGGCAAAGCGATGTTCGAACGGGTGCGTGGGGTATTCGCGCGGCAGATCGCCTATCCGCCATTGCCCGCGGCGCTCCGCCAGCGGATGGTCGACTATTATGCGCGGGACATTGCCGATCTGGAGGAGCTGATCGGGCGCGATCTCAGCCATTGGAGGCAGGATCGGAAGCTGGCGGCATAGCGCAGGGCCTGTTGCCGCCTCCGCAGGCGCATGGCGGTTCCAGAATTCTCGTTGGTATCACTCCCAAAGCGTTCGGGCGCCTGTCCCTTTTTGCCTGTCCGCCAGCCGTTATTGCCCGCCCCGGAATCAGCCAAAGGGCTTAAACTTCCGCCACATCCATTTGAGAGGGGACGCAGATGCGCAACCGGCTTCATCATGGCCTTTTCCTCGGCCTTTTTGCCCTGACAGCCGCCTGCTCGAGCGGGCTGTCAGGCCTCGCCAGCCTGCCGCCGGCACCGACCGTCGCCTATCGGCTGGGCGCGGGCGATGAGGTGCGCGTGGCGATTCCCGGCCTCAGCGCGGCCGATCCGGGCGGCAGCAGCTATGTGGTCAACGATCGCGGCCAGATTTCCCTTCCGGTGCTGGGCGATGTCGATGCGGGCGGCAAGACCGTGCCCGAATTGCAGGCCAGCATCGCCCAGCAATTGACGCAGCGCCAGTTGCTCAATGCCCCGACCGTCAGCGTCCAGCCCGTCAGGCTGCGTCCCTTCTATGTGCTGGGCGAGGTGAAGAGCCCCGGCGAATATCAATATCGTGCGGGAATGTCGGTGCTCGCGGCCGTGTCCGTCGCGGGCGGTTACACCTTTCGCGCCGAACAGGGGAGCGTCGCCATCACCCGCATGGTCGATGGTCGACAGATGGTCGGCCGGGCGAGCGAGCGCGACATGATCCAGCCGGGCGACACAGTGCGCATTTATGAGAAGTGGTTTTGATGCCCTCCCCGGCTCTGGGGCGGGCCGCCGGGAGCGTTGCGGCCCTGTTGCTGATCACGGCCCTGACGGACGCCCATGCGCAGGATCTGGACCCCGCCGGTCCGGAGCAGGGGACGCCGGGCGGGCTGTTCGAACCGACGCCGCTGACGCTGGGGAGCGCGACCTTAAGGATCGGCGGCAGCGCCCGGCTGGAATATGACAGCAATATCTACGCTCAGGCTTTTGGCGAGAAGGATGATTTCCGCCTTCAGGTCCGCCCTTATATCGACCTGCTGCGCAAGGGGAGTGCACTGGAGGTGACCGCCCGGGCGGAAGGGGATATCCGCAAATATTTCCAGTATCAGAAGGAAGATGCGGTCGGTGGACGCATAGCCGCCGGGTTGAACTGGAACCCGTCAGCCGCCGACCGCCTGAACGTCGCCGCGAGCTGGCAGCATCTCATAGAGGATCGGGGCGAGCCGGAGGGCAATACCCTGCCCAATATCGGTCCGCGCGAACTGAACCTGGTGGATGGCGACCTGTCCTATCTGCACCAGGGTTCGCGGATCGGATTTCTGGCCAGGGCCACCGGAGCGCGCATGCGATATACCCGGGCCATCGATGAGGAGCGTGATCTGGACGCGGTTGGTGGGCTTGCGCGGGTGATGATGCGCGTGTCTGCGCTGACGAGCCTTTTTGTCGAGGGGGTGGCTGCGCATCGCGATTTCCGCCGTGCCCCCGCGCCGGGCCAGTTCGACCGCGACGCGTCAACCTATGGCGCCCGGGTCGGCATCGCCATCGATCCGGGTGGCACGTTGCGCGGCGATGCGGCGGTCGGCGTCTATCGCCTGGATGCCAAGGACAAGCGGATAGAATCGCAGACCCGCATGTCGGTGCAGATCGGACTCACCTATGCCCCTCGCCCACGCACCGCCATCACGCTCGACGGCTTCGTCGGCAATGTCGCCACCTACCGGACCGGGGTGCAATCGCGCGAGGACATGCGCTTCCGGCTGGGAATAAACCAGGAAATCCGCCACAATCTGAGAGGACAGCTGGGAATCCTCTACCGCCGCAGCAAATATTTCGGCGTGGACGACACCGACAAGCTCTACGGCGTCACCGGAGAGCTGGAATATGCCCTGAACCGCCGAGTCGCCATCGCTGCGACGGCCCGTTTCTCCAAACGCGACAGCAGCGTTCCGCTGGACGAATTCGACCGCATCCGCGGAGGTCTCGAACTGCGCGTCCATTATTGACGCGCGGCCGTGCCGGAGCGGGACAGGACTGATCCAAAGGGCTGCCTCCTAACCCCTTCGCGCAATGGACTTGGGCTCCCCCGGCTAGGACAGTGAACGGCATAAAAGCGTGATTATACAGGAACCCCGCCGCCATGCTGGTAAGAGCATCCAGGCCACCCATGCTTGCGTTCGTCCTTCCGGGCCTGGGCGCGGGCGGGTCGGAACATATCGTCAGCCTGCTCTGCAACCATTTCGCGGCGCAGGGCTGGAGCATCACCCTGATCGTCTTCGAGGAGGCGTCCGCCCCCTCCTATTACGCCTATCATCCGCAGGTGCGAATCCTCAGGCTGGGCATGAAGTCGCGCCGCCGTGCCGTCGCGACCGGCGCGCTGGCGATGCTGCGGCGGCAGAGATTGCTGCGGCGGGCATTGAAGGCGGTGCGGCCGGAACTGGTGGTAAGCTTCCTGACCCGCACCAACATCCTCTCCCTGCTGGCCGCGCGGTCGCTGCATATCCCGGTGATCGTATCGGAACGCAACAATCCCGCGCTCCAGACGGTGGGGCCGGTCTGGAGCCGGTTGCGGCAGATGACCTATCCGCGCTCCGTCGGCCTCATCACCATGACGCAAGGGGCGATGGACTGGTTCAAGGGGGCCATGGACGTGGAGGGATGGGTGATTCCCAATCCGGTGCCGCCTGCCGGTGCCGCGCCGGATCGCCGGTCGGACGGGCATACCATCGGGGCGGTGGGGCGACTGGTGCCGCAAAAGGGCTTCGACCTGCTGCTGGACGCCTTTGCCCATGTGGCGCAACGCATTCCGGACTGGAAGCTGGTGATCTGGGGCGAGGGGCCGGAGCGCGCCGCGCTCGAGCGGCAGCGCGACCGTCTGGGCCTGGCCGATCGGGTGAGCCTGCCCGGCGTGACGGAGAAACCGGGCGACTGGGTGCCCCGGACCGACCTCTTTGTCCTTTCCTCCCGCTTCGAGGGCTGGGGCATTGTCGTGGGCGAGGCCATGGGCGCAGGGTTGCCGGTCGTTTCCTTCGATTGCCAATGGGGTCCGGCCGAAATGATCGAGCATGACCGGAGCGGCCTGCTGGTCCCCAATGGCGACGGCGCTGCATTGGGGGAAAGCATCGTCGCGCTCTGCAACGACCCGGCCCGGCGCGCCGCGCTGGGGCAGGCGGCTCGGGAGCGGATAGCGGATTTCGGACATGATCAGGTGCTTGCCCGCTGGCAGTCGGTCATCACCAGCGTGCTCGACCATCATCGGGTGAGGGCAGGGTCATGAACATGATGTCGCTGAAGGGTTTTGCGCGGGCGATGCGGCGGCGGCTGCGGGACGAACCGCCATTGCGGCTGGCGGCGGCGCGGGCCGATGCCTTCCTGGTGTCCTATCCCAAGAGCGGGCGGACATGGCTGCGCTTTCTGCTCTCCTGCTATTTCGCGGAAAGCGCGGCGCTGGGGTTCGAACCCGACCTGACCAGCACGTTTCGCATCCTGCCCAATTTCGACCGTGATCCGGTACGGGGGATCGATGCCTTCATCGGCGGGACGGGCCAGGCTGACCTGCCGTTGGTTCTCGTCAGCCATCTGCCCTATCGCGAAAGGCTGTTCCTTGACCGGCCGGTCCTGTTCCTTGTCCGCGATCCCCGCGACGTGATCGTGTCCGCCTATTTCCATGCGACCCGCCACAAGAAGAGCTTTTCCGGCGACATGGCGGCTTTCCTGGACGAGCCCAAATATGGGATGGCGGCGCTCACCGGCTATCTGAACGGCTGGGCGGCGGGCCTGACCGGACGACGGCATCACCTGATCAGCTACGAACATATGCTCGCCGAACCCATGTCCACGGTTGCGGGTATCCTCGCCTTTCTGGGCGTGCAGCCGCAACCGGACATGCTCGCTCGCGCCGTTGCCGCCGCGCAATTCGACCGGATGCGCGACAAGGAACGCGACGGCGGCATTCCCGGCCATGATTATGACCGCAGCGACGACCAAAGCCTGCGCATGCGCAGCGGCAAGGCGGGCGCCTTCGGCGAATGGCTCAGCCCCGATCAGGCGGATCTGGTGCTGGAGCGTTGCCGTGCCGATCTGTCGCCGCGCGCCCTGGCGCTGCTGGCGGCGACCGGGGTCGATCTGGCGGCTTGAAATGCGCATCTGCTCGATCATCACCAGCTTCACCTCGGGCGGCGCCGAAATGCTGGTCTGCAATCTGGCGGAGGCCTTTGCGCAGGCGGGCCATCAGGCGGCGATCCTGTCCCTCAGCGATGCCGGACAGGTCGGCAATGCGCCCGCCACCGAAGCAGCGATGCGGGCGCGGCTGCGCGAGGGCGGCGCCACGGCCTTTTCGCTGGGGCTGGCCAATCGCAACAACATTGTGGCAGGTACGCTGGCGCTGCGGCGCGCCCTGCGCGCGATCCGGCCGGACGTGATCCACGCCCATACCGCCCGTGCGCTCTTCCCCCTCGCGCTCGCCATGCCGGGCGTGCCCGTGATATTGACCCACCATAACAGCCGCCTTTCCTTTCCGCCCTCTGCCTTCACCCTCTTCAACCGTATCGTCGACAGCTATGTCGCGATCAGCGACCAGTGCGAGACGCTGCTCCGCAGCCATGCGCGAAAGCCTGTCCGCATGATCCTGAATGCTGCCAGCCCCCGCTTCCATGCCGGGCAGCCGCGCGTTGCCGCCGGGCGCGATCCGATCATCCTGGCCGTGGGCACGATATCGGCGCAAAAGGATTATCCGACCCTGCTCCGCGCTGCCCGCCCGCTGGTGGGTGCACTGGCGGCGCAGGGCCGCGCAGCGCGTATCTGCATCGCGGGTGCCGGGCCGGAATTGGAAGGGCTTCAGGCCCAGGCGGCGGGAGAGCCGGTCGAACTGCTGGGCGCGCGCAGCGACGTCGATATGTTGATGCGGCAGGCAGACCTTTTCGTGAACTGCTCGCTTTGGGAGGGTTTTCCCATCGCGATGATCGAGGCCGCCATGAGCGGCCTGCCCATCGTCGCGACCGCGGTGGCGGGCAATCGGGAGATGGTCCTGCCCGGCGTCAACGGCCAGCTCGTCCCGCCCTCCGATCCCGCCGCGCTGGCGCAGGCCATGGCGGATATGCTGAGCGATGACGTCCGCTACGCCGCGCTGTCGCAAGGCGCGCTGCAAGCCGCCAGCCGCTTTTCCATCGAAAATTGCGCGGCGGCGCATCTGGACCTTTATCGCGACCTGATCGCGGCCCGCCATCCACGCATCGCCATTGCCCCTCTGGCCCGGCCGATATCGCCATGCGAATAGCCGTGCTGACCGATATCCATGCCGCCAGCGACCCGCTGCAACTGGCGCTCACCGCCGCACGGCGGGAGGGGTTCGACCGGATGCTGATCCTGGGCGACCTCCTGACCTATGGGGTGCAGCCGCTGGAGACGCTGGAACTGGTGCAGGGCGCGGCGGCGCGGGACGGCGCGATCCTGATCAGCGGCAATCACGACATGCTGTACCGGGGGTCGCCGGCGGCGGAACGCTATCGCGCCGACCTGCCCGAATGGCTGCGGGAAAGCGTCGACTGGACGGCCGCCCATATCCCATCCGGCAGCATGGCGGCCTTCGATTGGCGGGAAAGCTGGTCGTTGGGGCCGTTGTTCGCCGCCCATGCCAATCCGTTCGCCTATGGGGACTGGCGCTACATCCGATCCGCGCAGGAGGCAGAGGAGGCCGCCGACACGGTTGCGGCGCGGGGCTTCCGCTACGGCCTGTTCGGCCATGTCCACCGGCATCGCCGCTATGATTGCGCAGCCGCCACCATCTTCACCCTCGCCTCGCTCGGCCAACCGCGTGATGACGGGGACCGGACGCCCAAATGGGCGATGATCGAAGTCAGGGGAGATTTTGTGACCATGGAAAGCCGCGATATCGATTTCGATCCGGAGGACCAGATGCACGCGATCCGCGCCACCACCCTGTCCGCCGCCACGCAGGAGCGGCTCTGCCGGTTCTTCGCATGAAAATCCTGGTGACCGGAGCTGGCGCGGTGCTGGGGCAGGGCATCATCAAGTCGCTGCGGCAATCGGCGCTGGAGTGCCAGATCATCGCGGCTGACCCCAATCCGCTTTCCGCTGGCCTTTACTGGGCCGATGGCGCCTATCGCCTGCCCTTTGCCGACGATCCGGCCTTTGGCGATCGCATCCACCAGCTGCTGGATCGGGAGCGGCCCGATATGGTGCTGGTCGGCACCGATGTGGAGCTGTCCTATTTCGCGGCGGAGAGGCATCGGCTGGAGGCGCTGTTCGGGACGCATGTGCTGGTCAGCGATCCGCGCGTCGTCGCCATCGCCGACGACAAGCTGGAAACCGCGCGCTTCTTCGAAAGTGTCGGACTGCCCCACCCCGCTTCCGCCGCGGCGGAGGACAGGGAAGCGGTCGAGGCGCTGATCGCCGCCGTCGGATTTCCGCTGGTGGTGAAGCCGCGCATCGGCGCGCGGTCGGTGGGCGTGTCGCTGGTTCACGACCGGGCCGCACTCGCGTCGGCGCTGGAGGGGCGCAGCGGTCTTGTCGTGCAGCAATGCGTGGGCGACGCCGACAGCGAATATACCGCCAGCACGCTGGTCTTCGATGGCGAGGTGCAGGCGTCGATCGTCATGCGCCGCGACCTGCGCGACGGGAACAGCTATCGCGCTTATCTGGGCGACTATCCCAGGCTCAACGAACAGGTGCGGGCGCTCGGCAGGGCGCTGCAACCCCATGGTCCCGCCAATTTCCAGTTCCGCACCGATGCCGACGGCACGCCTCGCGTGTTCGAGATCAATGCCCGCTTTTCGGGTACGACGCCGCTGCGTGCCATGGCCGGCTTCAATGAGGTGGAGATGTGCGTGCGGAAACTGCTCTACGGCACGCCGGTCGTGCAGCCGCCGGTGCGCGAGGGCGTGATCCTGCGTTATCTGGACGAGATGTTCGTGCCGCAGGAGCGCATAGACGCGGTGCGATGAACGGCGGCGCTCCCTTGCTGGCGCTGACCGGCGGTTCGGGCTTTGTCGGCCGCGCCTTCGCGCCGGCGGCGCGCCGGGCCGGCTGGCGCATTCGCCATCTCTCTCGCTGCCCGCCGCCCGATGTTGATCCGGACGATGAATGGGCGTTGCTTGACCTGTCGGCGGTCGAGGCGGTTGAGCTGGGCGGCTGCGCGGCGCTGGTGCATCTGGCCGCGCACATTCCCTCCGCCCATCATGACCTGGCCGAAGCGGAGCGTTGCTGGCGAATCAATGCGCTCGGCACGCTCAAGCTGGTCGATGCGGCGATTCGGGCCGGCGTCGGGCGGATCATGCAGGCGAGCAGCGCCAATGCCTATGCGCCGACCGCTCGACCGCCGCACGAGCAAACGTCACTCTTTCCCCGCAGCAGGGGCTATTATCTGGGTTCAAAGATTGCCCAGGAAATCTATGCGGAGGAACGCTGCCGTGGGGAGGAGGTGCTGCTCCAGACGCTGCGCCTGGCATCGGTCTACGGGCCTGGCCAGCAGAGCGGCGCCCTGGCTGCGATGGCACGAGCGGCGACGAGTGGGCGCCCCATCCGCGTGCACGGCAGCGGCGCCTTCGGTTCCGACCTTGTCCATGTCGAGGATGTGGCGCAGGCCATGCTGCTGCTGCTCGCCAGCGGGCATGCGGGGGCTTTCAACGTCGGCAGCGGTGTTCGCACCACCATTGCGGAACTGGCGAGGATGCTGGCGGAGCGCTGCCGCGTACCGATCGCCTATGAAGCTGAAGCAGAGGAGGACTGGGGTTTCCCCGCCCTCAATGTCGACCGGATGGCAGCATTGGGATATCGCCCGCGACCACTGGCGGCGGGGCTGACCGACATATTGAAGACGGACTGAAGCCAGGGCGCCATGCTGCTGCCTGCGGGAACAGCATCTTGGCCGGCTGTTCCGTCAGCTCCCGTTCGGGCCGCCGCCGCCGCCGGTATTGCTGCCGCCGCCACCACCGCCCATGCCGGCAGCGCCGACCGCGCCGATATTGCCGAAAATCTCGTCGAACAGGCTGCGATGGCGGCCCAAAGTCGGCGTCTTGTCGCCCGAAGGCGAAATCCTGGCGACCTGTTCCAGTCCCTTGCGATCGACCGCCACGACATTCCCCGCGCCGTCGAAACGGACGTGCAGGATCGTCTGGGACACCGGCTTGGGGTTGGAAAAGGCCAGCGCGCGCATGTCGCGCGACACATAGTACCAGTCCTGGTCGCCGAACTGCGCGACGAAGCTCGGCCGGCCCAAAGTGCCCTCCACGGAGGCGCGATTGTCGATGCCGGGCTGGATCGAATCCACCAGCAGCTTGTCGACCTGATAGCCCTGATGGGTGCGGATGCGGGAACATCCCGACGCGCCCAGCAGCAGCGCGCAAAGGCCTGCGCCAAGCAAAATCCGCCCGCTGCGGGATTGGCGGCTGAACTGGCGCATGAACTTCTCCTGCGGGGCTGGCCCCGGACCTTGCCGAAAAACAAAGCCGCCATTGCATCGGGCGGCCGGGCGATCAATATGGAAATGCGCGAGCCTCGGCAAGGGGCCGCCGACCGGTCAAGCCAGGAAACAGTCAAACTCATGCCCAGCATCTTTCAGCGTCTGTTCGCGTCGAGCGATCCCAGGGACGCGATGCGCACCCTCTACAACGCCGTCGTCGCAGAGGGACGACAGCCCCATTGGTATGTGAAGGGGCAGGTTCCCGATACGATGGACGGCCGGTTCGACATGATCGTCGCGATCCTCGCGCAGGCGCTGATGCGGCTGGAGGCGCTGGGCGCCGCGCAGGAGAGCGTCTGGCTGACCGAATTGTTCGTGGACGATATGGACGGCCAGTTGCGGCAGGAAGGGATTGGCGACGTCGTCGTGGGCAAGCATATCGGCCGGATGGTGAGCGCGCTGGGTGGCCGGTTGGCTGCTTATCGCGCGGCGTTGTCGGGCGAAGCCGACCTGGGCGAGGCGATTGCCCGCAATCTTTATCGCGGCGAGGCGCCGTCCACAGAAGCGCTGGCGCATGTCGAATCGCATCTGCGCGCGCGCTGGGTGAGGCTCGGCTGTCTCAGCCGCGACGCGCTGATGGCGGGAGACCTTGGATGAGCTCCGCCCCCGAATTTTCCCGTCCCGTCCGCATTGACCAGCTTGCCCGCCATGCGCAACCGGTGACCATCACCGCCGATGCCGCCGAGCGCGAGGCGCTGGCGAAGCGCTTCAACCTGCTGGCGCTTGACCGTCTGGAGGCGGATTATGCCCTGAATGAGGAAAATGGCGCCATCTTCGCCAAAGGACGCGTGCGGGCCGATCTTGCCCAGCCCTGTGTGGCGACAGGCGCGGCAGTGCCGGAGAAGGTCGACACGGATTTCCTGCTTCGCTTCGTCCGGGAAGGGGAGGATGTGCCGGAGGGTGACGAGCTGGAACTGGATGCCGGGGATTGCGACACCATCGGTTTTGACGGGCTTGTCATCGACATGGGCGAGGCAGTGGCCGAGACCGTGGCGCTGGCGATGACGCCTTATCCGCGCTCTCCGGAAGCGGACAGCATCCTGCGCGAAGCGGGCGTGCTGAGCGAGGAGCAGGCCAGCCCCTTCGCCGCGCTGCTCTCGCTCAAGGACAAGACATGAAGCTGGCGCTGGCGGCGGCGCTGCTGCTCAGCGCCATGCCGGCCTTCGGAGCGGAAACCGGGACGCGGATCGGGGAAAGGCGCGCCCGCGCCGAATGGGCCAAAGCGGAAAACCGCAAATCCTGCGCTCCGCTCGCGCTCGCCGCGCCCGGAGAACCGGAAGGGACGCCGCGCGCCGCCCGCTTCGGCGGCGGCTGGGGCGTCGCCTTCGACCTTCCCGGCCTGCGCAGCGCTTATGGTTTTGCCGGGACCGGCCTGTTGCCGGATGACAGGGCGGACCCGCGGACGCAGCGGCGCAGGCTGACCGATCAGTGGCCCTATATGCGCGAGCTGGCGCGGCTGCCCACCCCGTCCTTTGCCGGCTATGGTCAGGAAGGGGCGCAGCCCTATCCCGCCGCCAATCCGGGCGGTCAGGGCCTGCATTCCCTCGCCTATCTGCGCGTCGGCGGCCAGCGCTGCACCTATAATGTGTGGAGCCGGATCAGCCGGGCCCATCTGGAATGGCTGCTCGACAATCTTCGCCTGCTCCGACGCTGACGCCCGCCTTGCGTTTCCTTTTCGTTCCGGCCTGTGGCATAAGCGCGGGCCATGGAAGCTCCGCCGCGCAAGATCATCCATATCGACATGGATGCCTTTTACGCGTCGGTCGAGCAGCGCGACGATCCCAGCCTGCGCGGCAAGCCCCTGGCGGTGGGCGGCGGCGGGCCTCGCGGTGTGGTCGCGACGGCCAGCTATGAAGCGCGCAAATATGGCGTGCGCTCCGCGATGCCGGGCGCGCGGGCGCGGCGCCTCTGCCCCGACCTGCTGTTCGTCCGTCCCCGCTTCGATGTCTACCGCGCCGTGTCGGCCCAGGTGCGGGAGATTTTTGCGCGCTTCACCGACATCATCCAGCCGCTGTCGCTGGACGAGGCCTATCTCGACGTCACGCAGAACAAGCCGGGCATTTCCTCCGCCACGCTGATCGCAGAGGAAATCCGCCGCCTGATCCGGGAGGAAACCCGGCTCACCGCGTCGGCCGGGGTCTCTTACAACAAGCTGATCGCCAAGCTTGCCTCCGACCAGAACAAGCCTGACGGCATCTGCATCGTCCGGCCGGAAGAGGGTGCGGCCTTCATCGCGACGATGCCGGTGCGGCGTATCCACGGCGTGGGGCCGGTGACGGCGAAGCGGATGCAGGCGCTGGGCATCGAAACCGGCGCGGACCTGAGGGCGCGTGAGCTGTCCTTCCTCCAGCAGCATTTTGGCAGCGCGGCGCTGTTCTACTATCGCGCGTCGCGGGGCGAGGACGACCGCCCGGTTCATGAGCGGCAGGAACGCAAATCCGTGAGCGTCGAGGATACCTTCTTCGACGACCTCATCACGGAGGAGTCGCTGATCATGGAACTCGACCGGATTGCGGAGAATCTCTGGGGCCGTATCGAAAGAAGCAGCGCCTATGGCCGTACGGTGGTGCTGAAGGTCAAGTTCGCCGATTTCCGCATCATCACCCGGTCGAAGAGCTTCGCTGCTCCCCTACGCTCGCCTGACCTGCTGGTGCAGACGGCCCGGGGGCTGCTCCGCGCCCAACTGCCGCTGCGCATGGGTGCGCGCCTGTTGGGCCTGGGCGTCCACAATCTGGATCATGTGGAGCCGGACGAGGCGCGCGGCCAGCTCAGCCTCAGCTTGTAGAGCGGCGCTCCTCTTGGATCAGGCCGCCGCTCAGGAGTTCCTGTGTTCGGCGATTTCTCGACCAGCGATCGCCCGGAAATCGCGTTGCGCCAACCCAATGCTCCCTATGCGTCAGAAGGGCAGCCAGTTGCGCTTTTCGGTGAACTTCATGTAGCCGGCGTTGATGCCCAGCCGGTATCCCACGCCCAGCCGGATCGGGATGAGAACGACGCTGCCCCAGCGCAGATAGCTGGCGGTGAAGCCGCCCACCAGATAGGCCGTGCCTTCCGCCGCCGGGAAGCGGTGATAAAGGTCCTGCGTATCGTAGAGATTATAGACGAGGACAAAGGTATTGGCCGCATTGCCGCCCACGTCGAAGCCGATGGATGGGCCGGTCCAATATACCTCCCGCTTGCCCTCCACCTTGTGATTGAGCGTGCCGGATCCATAGCGCAGGCCGACCACGAACGCGCCCGACGCCTCTCGCCCGGCGATATAGGCATTGGGACGGCCCTGATCCTTCAGGATCTTTTCGATGATCCCGGCCAGGCCTTCAGCGCCCTTGCCGAACACCCCTTCGGCCGCGCCGATCAGATCGTCCTGCTGATAGGAATCGCCAGGGGATATGGCCGCCGGCGGGGAATTGGTTGTCACCGGCGCGCCTGTCGCGGTGGAGCCGGAACTTACCGGAGGCGGATTATAGGAGGTGCCGCCGCCCGCAGGCGCACTGTTTCCCGGCTGGGAACTGGTGTCTACCCCGGGGTCGGTCGGCGTGCCGCCCGGCTGCGGCACGGGCGCTAGATCGGAATCGATCGCGGTATTGGGGTCGACCGTGCGCACCTGCGCCTGCGCCACGGGTGCCAGCATGACAGCGCCAAGGGCGATCGCAAGAGCGCCCGCCCTTCCAGCGCGGCCCGAAACCCGCTGTAAAATCCCGATCATGCCCGCTACTCCCCAGAGAAACCGCTCTTCAACCACATTTCAGATTATCGGGGAACAAGCTGAAACGACAATGAACGAACGGCGACCCGAGTCGATTCCGCGCCAGTCCGAATCTGTTTTTCGAAATCCGGGTGATTTTTCTCCGTGCCGGACCGTTGCCATGCATGAAACCCGTCGCTATAGGCCGACATCTAGCCACTGCTCATCTTATCCGGTGGGCAAATTCGTGCGGAGACGTGGGTGAGTGGCTGAAACCAGCGGTTTGCTAAACCGTCGTAGCCTTAAGGGGCTACCGAGGGTTCGAATCCCTCCGTCTCCGCCAACACCTTTTCCTGATGGATCCCACATCGTCTCAAAAGGCGCAGAAATGCGTTATTTCTTGTGCACCTGCGATCTCCCTGTATCTCATATGTTCTCGTGAAAGCTTGAATGATTCGGGGGCACCGGATGCTGACCGACCTGCAATGCCGCAAGGCGAAAGCAGGGGAGAAGGACTACAAGCTCTCCGATGCCCACGGTCTCTACCTGTTCGTTACCAGGACCGGCTTTCGCTCCTGGCGCTGGAAGTACCGCTTTGCCGGCAAGGAAAAGCGCCTGGTGCTGGGCAGCTATCCCGACATGAACCTGAGCGCGGCCCGCGAAGCGCGGGAGAATGGCGCGCGCCTGCTCAGGAGCGGCATCGATCCTGCCCTGCAGGCGAAGCAGCTGGCTGCGATACGGCTGGAGGAGGCGGAGACGACCTTCGAGACGGTGGCGCCGCGAATGGCACGGCCAGCAGCTGGGCGGCTGGGTGCCGCGCCATGGGGCCGATGTGATCAAGAGCCTGGAGCGGGATGTATTCCCGAAGATCGGCGCCCTGCCGGTCAAGGGCATCACCTCGCCCATGGTGCTGGAGGTGATTCGGGCGATAGAGGACCGGCCTTCCATCGAAACGGCAAGAAGAGTGCGGCAGAGGATCTCGGCCGTTTATGCCTATGCCATTGCATCCGGCCTTGCCGATGCCGATCCGGCGGCACCCATCAGGGCGGCGCTGAAGCCGCTGATCAAGGGTCGGCAACCCGCGCTTGCCACGCTGGAGGAAGCCCGCGCGCTGCTGCGGCAGGTGGAGGCCGCACCCGCCCATCCCATGACCAAACTCGCCTCCCGCATGCTGGCACTCACGGCTTTGCGACAGGGCGTCCTGCGAACGACAATGTGGTCGGAGCTGGAAGGACTGGACCTGGACGAACCGGTCTGGCGGATACCTGCCACGCGGATGAAGCTGAAGCTCGACCGCAAGATCGACCCGCGTTTCGATTTCATGCTGCCGCTCTCCCGTCAGGCCACGGAGGTGCTGGAGGCTGCGCGAGCCTTTGCACCCCACAGCCGCCTTGTCTTTCCCAGTCAGCGCCACGCACACAAGCCGATCAGCGAGAATGCGGTTGGCTATCTCTACAATCGACTGGTTTCCCATGGGCGTCATGTGCCTCATGGCTGGCGCTCGACCTTCTCCACCACCATGAACGAACGGGCACAGGCGCAGGGTCTGGCAGGAGACAGGGCGATCATCGACCTGATGCTGGCGCACATTCCCGAGGGTGTCGAAGCGAGCTACAACCGGGCTACCTATATGCCGCGACGACGCGAGATCGCGCAGGAATGGGCGGACCTGCTGATGAAGGACATGCCGCCGGCCATGGCGCTGCTGGAAGGTCCACGCCGCTAAGGGGCGGTTGGGCTGAAGGAGGCGCCGCATGAGCGCGCGCTCCCTTTTCGAGATCGCCACGGGCATCGAGCATAAGGCGCGGCGGACCTTTCAGCCCGTTCGCTGCAACAGCTATCATGCCGGGGAGCGCGAGGGCCGTTTCTGGCGGCCGGTGAACCCCAAGGACAAATGGGCGCATATTAGGGCGGCGGAGGCCTATGATCGCCAGCGCAAGCAGGCAGGAAAGCGCAATGGGCCGCTTGGTCATATCGCGCTGGAACTGCTGCGCGAGCTTTACCGCATCGTCGATTACAAGACCGGCAGGCTCGAGCCCTCGATCGATTATCTGATGCGGCAGCTGCGCCGATCCCGGGCCGCGATCGTCCAGGCGATGGCCCGATTGAGGGAGCATGGCTTCCTGGAATGGATCCGCCGAACCGAGCCGACCGGCAATGAGGGCTTTGGACCGCAGGTGCGCCAGATCACCAATGCCTATCGCTTCTGCCTCCCGGCAGCAGCGCGGCGGGTCGTGGACCGGATTGTCGGCAAGGGGCCTGTCCCGGCGGATGCTGTCCATCACTGCGAGACCGCCGCGCGGGAGATGGAGGCCATGCTGGCATCGCTGCCGGCCCGGCGCATGCATGCCATGATCGACGACGAAACACTTGCCGCAACTCTTGGTCGCATCGGGCTTTTGCTGGAAAGTAACGCGAGTTCACCGAGCAGCCAGAATCCCGGCATGGATATATAGAAGGAACGGTTTCGCCGTGCGCAGCGTAGTGGATACGGTCTCATAAGCGACATTCCCCGCATAGCTCTCTTCTGGTCGAGAGGTGAGACGCACCGCCCATGGCGGTGCGCTTGCTCCCCAGCGGGCGCAAGCGGCTTTGCCGTGCCCAAAGGCGGCCATTTCCCCTGCCGAGAGCACGATGCACCCAAGGCGCGCAGCAACCCCGTCCAGATGCATCAAAATGCATCAGTGCATGGGAGCTGGAAACTGCCCTGAAGCGCCCAGCCTGCGCGGCCTCAAAGCCTCTTCGATCGGTGCATCAAAACCGACATGAAAAGCGCGCGGGCGAGGCGGGGGGAAAAGCGTGTTTTGAGGGGTGACAGGTCCGCAGGCATCGGTCCGATGATCGATTGCGGCGGGTGGAGCCAGGTAAGGACGAACGACCCAGTCCCCGCCGATCGCGAATGGCCGCCATCTCTAAGGGCTCGCCCCCTTTTAGAGGCTCAGCCGCGCCAATATTTTATGTTGTGGTGGACGGTTGAAGCGTAACTTTGGCGCCGCTTTCGAGAGTACCTGTGGCGAAGTATGCAGGTTGCCACGCGACGCGAACTTCAAGCGTTTTGTGTATATCCGCTCTGCGAGGTCGGGCTTTCGTCGATGACGGAGGGCCTGTCTTCAAGCAGATCAGCACAGCTTCATGCACGCCCAGAGATTGTTGGGCTCGACGCGATCCGGAAGTGGAAGACCGTCGCGTCCGCCGGACGTATCATAATCGCTCTCAGCCCCACAGCTCATGTCGGCTTTGTTGGACGATACGGAACGTCTCCTTCGGAGCGCGGAGAAGCGACAGCCGTCACCGCCGGGCCACGCGTGGGAGGGCAGCCACTTTACTTTCGCTGCCAGAAACCTGCCCGACCGAAATCCTGTCAGGTCAAGCCGATCAGCGGTCGTTCAGCACGGCGCCAAATTTTGTCGTGGAAATCGGCTTCGCCGACTCCCGAAACAAGACATTAATCGTGATAGAGATCGAAGCGAAAGCGAAGGATGATCAACTTTAACCGTGCCGTGACACTTCATCCTCGGGGAGGCATATCAACCGCGGTCGGTATCAATTTCTCTCTTGCGCGCCGCGGCTGAACCAAATTGCTAGCGACCAGCCAATCACACCGCAGCCACCGAGCCAGATGAGGAAAGCCGCCGCATCGCCTATCTGAGCGCATAGAAGGCCAGGAAGACAGGCTGCGGCAGTCAGCACTTGCCGCAGCCGTCCTGTCTGACCCGTTTCCCGCATCCCGGCCGCGCGTTTGCGTTTGGGGTCACTAAGGCACAAGGCGAGAAGGATCAGCACGGATATGGCGGTCGCAACGAAGACCAACAGCATAGTCATTCGGCCGGCACCGGACGGGCTGGGAACTGCAATCGCCTTGCAGGCAAAGCCGCCGCCCGCCAAACCATCCAAATTCCGGCGAGAAGGAAAGCCAAGTCGAGTGCGGCGATGATCGGCTGACCTGCCTCGATTGCGCGGTCCCAGCCGGGCCCTCCGGAAATCCAGCGGAGTGGGACCAAGCCAGCCATGACCAATCCGGTGCCGAGTTGCAGAATTTGTCCCAGCACAGCCACCGACTGTGCAATCGCGCCGCCCAATATGGCCACGCCGGACGCGATCAGGAAGGCGACAGGGGTCCAATAGGTCGCCGATCCCAGCGGCATTGCGATGAGGAAGGCGGCGGCCGAGACCACCAGAGCGAAGGGGAGGCCGAAACCCACGACCATGACGGTGCGATCAAGCCATTCCAGCGATCGCATATCCTCCCGTCGCCGCGCGAGCCACAGCCGCAGCCCCGTAAATGTGACATAGCACATGGCGAACCCCAGCGCGAACCACACAGCTTTGGACAGCATGCCTGCGAAATTGCCGAAATGCATGGGCGCCATGATCGCGGCCAGCGTGCCGCCTGCCGACGGCTGCGTGCCGATCGACGGCTTGGTGTGGAGGAACTGCGCTTGTGCCCCGTCATACAGCAGGGTCACAGGCTCGATGTCACCTGCCTTGGGGGGATGGAAGCTCGTGACCTTCGCGTCGGCGCGGCTGAAATTCTCGATGGTGATGAAGGTCGGAACCTCGCCCGTCCGGCGAATGGCATCGGTAGCGACCCGGTCCATATTGCCGATGACTGCGGGCCGGGGGTCTGGCCGGCCCGGATTGCCGAAGACGGCGTCGTTGAGCGCTTGAACATCACCGCCAAAGGCCGCCATGGCGACGATGGGAACGCCGATCGTGCCGAAAAAGGAGAAGAAGCTACCCGTAAAGGCCAGGATGAAGGCGAAGGGCAGGCTCCACGTCCCGGCCACGCTGTGCCGGTCGCGATCCACCAACACCGGGCTGGCGGATCGGCGCAGAGTGAAGATGTCCTTGAAGAGATGGCGATGAATCAGCAGCCCGGAAATCGCGGCCACCAGCATCACCAATCCGACTATACCTGTCAGCAGCAAGCCCCAAGGGTTGGGAACATGCAGGCGGACATGGGTATCGACCAGAAAGCTGCTCAGCGCATCGTCGTTGCGCGGCCCGAACACCTCCTCGCCGGTTCCGTGCAACGCCTTGGCAACATCGCCCTTCTTATCGAGCTGATAATAGATGCCGCGGCTGACCAATGCGCCGTCAGGATCGGTTTCATGCCGATGGAAAAACGCGCCGAGATTATGGTCGCCGATCTCGAAAAGATCGACGCCTTCATGATATTTGACGGGCGTTTGCGCGGCCAGGCGGCGGATGCTGCCATCCATCGGCCGTTCGAAGGCCGACCTGGTTTCGACATGGCCAGCCGACCAGATGCCGATCTCCTCCGCGAACACCGCCGCCATTCCGGTGAAGATCACCGCATAGAGCAACAGCCCCAGCACGATCCCCGACCAGCCATGGACCGCGATCATCAGCTTCGTCTCATCCTTCTTCAGGTGGATCATGAGCGATGCTCCCCGGCGGCTGGGCGCTGGTCCAGTAATTTGTGCGCGACCAGGCCTGCGTGCAAAAGGAAAAGGGCGGCAGCGACAGCCGCTACGCGCGATAGCCTGCGATCAAGGCAGGCATGGAAGAAGAGCGCTGCCCAGATCAGCGGCACAAGAACGAGCGGCAGCACCAGATTGTCGACACCGGCCGCCCCGCCCGGAAGCCACAGCGGCATTCCGGCCATGACGACGAGTGCCACCAGCACCGCACCCGGCCCGGCCAACAAGATGCGCGTCCATTTTCGCCAGCTTTGCGACACTGAATTCTCCGGCGCCCGATCCAACTGGGCCGGAAAGACCGTTAGCAATGACCCTCGAAGCAGGCAAGAAGAATGCTATTGAGAGTCTATCTCAATATCGCTATGGGCGCCCGACCAGGGGAAAGGGATGAAATGATGAAAAAATTTGCCGTCGCCGGTGTTGCCGGTCTTCTGTCGATCCAGCCGGCTTTGGCAAATGATGAGGCCGCTGCGCCAGCGGAGAAGGCAGGCGAGGTCAGTGATCAGATCATCGTCACTGCCAATGCCGGTACTAAGACCGAAACGCCGCTGGTCGAAATGCCGCAGCCGATCACCGTGATCACTTCGGAGCAATATATCTCACAGGGTGCGATCAGCATCAGCGACACGGTCAAATATGCCGCCGGTGTGCTCGCCAGCCCCTATGGGCGCGATACGCGCGTCGACGGCTTCAGCGTGCGCGGTATCGATGCGCTCCAGTTCCGCGACGGCATGCGCGACATCTTCAGCTATTATGCCAGCATCACGGCGGACCCCTACAACTTCTCCCGCGTGGAGATCGTGCGCGGCCCCGCGTCGGTGCTGTTCGGCCAAGGCTCGATCGGCGGCCTCGTCAACCTTGTTTCCAAGACCCCTGAGTTCAAGACGGGCGGCCAATTGAGCCTGGTATATGGCAGCTACGACCGCAAGGAGGCGATGGGCGATGTCAATATCGCGCTGGCCGACAATCTGGCGATCCGCGCCGTTGGCCGGGTGCGCGACGCCGACACCTATGTCGACCATGTTCCGGACGACCGCGTGCTGTTCGCGCCCTCGATCCGCTGGCAGCCGACGCCTGACACGGATGTCGTCCTGACCGGCCTCTATCAGGAGGACGACACCGGCTCGACCGCGCAGTTCCTGCCGATCGTCGGCAATTTCCGTCCGAATCCCGCGAATCCCTCCGAGCGGCTCGATCCCTACACCTTCGTCGGTAAGCCCGGCTGGGATCGCTACGCCGGCCGTTTACTCCAGGGCGGCGGTTCCATCACCCACAGATTCTCGGACAATATCCGTCTCAGCCTCAAGGCCCGCTATATCGACAGCGACCTTGAGTATAAGACTCACTATGCGGATAGCTACACTTACCCAAGCGATCCCTTCTTGGTGTACGGCACCGACGGCCGCACCATCGGTCTCTATGCCGATGCCAGCGACGCGCGGATGAACGTCTTCTCGACCGACAACAACCTCCAGTTCAACTTCAACACCGGCACCGATATCGAGCACAAGCTGCTCATCGGCCTGGACTATAGCTGGAACAAGGTCGGCAAGCGCGGTATCTTCGGCTTCGAAACCGTCGATCTTTACAACATCGACTATGACGCGCTGCTGACCTACGAGCCGACCGGGCCCTACGCCAATGTCTCGCAGAAGCAGCTGGGCGTGTATGTCCAGGACCAGATCCGCTTCTTTGAGCGCGTCTCGGTCGTTCTGGGCGCGCGCCGCGACCATGTCACCAACTCCGCCGGGCAGAAGGACAATGCCACGACCTTCCGCGCCGGTATCATCGGGGAAATCGGCGCGGGCTTCTCGCCCTTCTTCAGCTATACGGAAAGCTTTCTGCCGGTCGCGGGAAGCCTGACGGGTCCGGGCGGCGTCGTCGGCGATCCCTTCCAGCCCCAGACGGGCACGCAATATGAAGCAGGCGTGAAGTGGCAGCCGACCCCTGCGACGCTTGTCACGGTGACGGCTTTCCACATCAAGGAAAAGAACCGCGTCCTTTACCTGCCGAACAATGTCACGACCCAGTCCGGCGAACTGACCACCAAGGGCATCGAGGTCGAGGCGAGCCATCGCCTGCCCGGCGACTTCGAATTGCTGGTCAATTACGGCTATAACCAGCTGAAGTCGGAGGTGAACAGCAGCCTTGAATATATGCCGCGCCACATCGCGTCGATCTGGTCGACCAAGAGCTTCGGCATGACGGACGGCGCGCAGCTGCGTCTTGGCGCCGGCGTCGTCTATAGCGGCAAGAGCAAGTCGACCGGCGCCCTTGACCCCTATGGCCTCAATCCCGCCATCCCGGCCGGGACCCTCTATACGGTGGTCACCCCGTCCCGCACCACCGTCGACGCCCTGGCGGAGATCAACTGGCAGAGCTGGCGCTTCGCACTCAATGCGACGAACCTGCTGAACAATAAATTCTACGCATCCTGCCTTGCGCGCGGCGACTGCTTCATGGGCGCACCCCGCAATGTGATGGGCACCGTTAGCTATCGCTTCTGATCGACTGGATGTGGCCGGGCGCACAGCCCGGCCAGAAAGTGTGACCCAGCCGAACTCCCCCTCAGCCTTCCCGCCGATCCGGTGCTGAAGGGACGCATGCGCGTCATGTGAAACGTAACCCCAGCAATTGCGAATGATAACAATTACTATTGCATATCATTAGCAATTTGAGATACGGGACTGGCTCGGTCTTGATCGAGGCACATTTGGGGGATCATCAATGGTTCGTTCTTTCCTTCCGGCCTTCAGGTTCGCACTCTTGGCAGCGACTTTCCTCTCCGCCCCCGCCTTCGCGCAGGACGGCGAAGACGCTTCGAAGCAGGAGGCGGGAAGCGAAGCGAAGGACGACACCATCGTCGTCTATGGCAGCGGCATTGACCGGAACAACGCTGCCACCGGGCTTGACCTGACGCCGCGCGAGACACCGCAGTCGCTCACCATCATCACCCGGGAGCAGATCGACGATCAGGCTGCGTCTACAATCGCCGATGTGCTTGAATATACCACCGGCTTGTCCGTGAAGCGGGTGGATCGTGGCCGCAACCTCCTGTCCGCTCGCGGCTTCGACATCACCAATTTCCAGCTCGACGGCCTGCCCTTTGCTACCGGCAATATCGGCCTGGAGGAAAGCAGCACGGTCATCTACGATCGAGTCGAAGTCGTTCGCGGCTCGGTCGGTCTGCTACAGGGCGCGGGTGAGCCTTCGGCATCAATCAACATGGTGCGCCGACAGGCCAACGCCCGCGAATTGACCGGCACGATGACCCTCGAAGCCGGATCCTGGGATCATTTCTCTGCCACCGCTGACATCAGCACGCCATTGACAAGCGACGGGTCGATACGAGCGCGTTTTGCCGCCGAAGTCTATCGTCAGGATGCCTTTGTCGATCTGGAGAGCAGCAAGGGCTTTACGCTTTATGGCGTGATCGGGGCCGACCTGGGGCCGGGGACGCGGCTTCGTGCGGGCGCGAGCTATCAGCGGGATGAGCGCAAAGGCGTGATGTGGGCGCAGCTGCCTTATTGGTATGCCGACGGCTCGGTCGCGAACTGGTCGCGATCAAGGACGACGGGCGCCAAGTGGAACGAATGGGACACGGTCGAAAAGTCCGCCTTTCTGACGATCGAACAGGACCTGGGGGAAAGCTGGCAGTTGAAGGGGGACGTCTCCTATTTCACGCAGAACGAGGATTCCAAGCTGATCTGGCTATGGGGGAACCCGGATCAGGCCACAGGCCTCGGCATGGATGTCTGGCCCTATTGGTATTTGGCCAAGCCTAAACAATGGAACCTCAATCTCCAGCTCAAGGGAAGTTACAGCCTCTTCGGTCGCCAGCATGAACTTGTCGTTGGCGCGATGTATAATCACCTGAAGAATGGTTGGACCAATCGCGATCCTGATCCCGCGTCGGTCGCGCCAGTGGGCAACTTCAACGACTGGGACGGCAGCTATCCCGAACCCGTTTGGGGTGAGCGCTATCGCATGAGCGACTTCGGCACGACGAAGCAGAGTGCGATTTACGGCGTGACGCGATTCCAATTGCTGGACAGTCTCAAACTGATCGTCGGCGGACGCCTGAGCAACTGGATCCGGGACGAGGAACTGGCGCTCTATACGCCCGAAGCGTACAAAATTAAGAAAAAGAAGGTGTTCACGCCTTATGCGGGCCTGATATTCGATTTCAACGATAGCCTATCCGCTTATGCAAGCTATACCAGCATCTTCAATCCACAGACCGCGCGGGATCGCAACGGGCGCTATCTGGATCCGCTGGAAGGCAATAATTACGAAGCGGGCCTGAAGGCGGACCTGATGGGCGGTAAGCTGCGCGTGTCGGCCGCTATCTTCCGCATCGAGCAAAATAATTTCGGGGTTCCTGATACTGAGATCGACCCTGATACAGGGCTTCCCTACGTCGTGCCCGGCACAACAGATATCGCTTTTCGCCCTGCCGATGGCACGGTCTCAAAAGGCTATGAACTCGAAACCCAAGGCGAATTGCTGCCCGGATGGGACCTGAGCATGGGGTGGAGCCATTTCAAGGCGAAGGATGCTGACGGCATTGATGTCCAAGCGCATCAGCCGCGAAAGGTATTCCGTATGGCAACGAAATATGAATTCAGCGGCGCGCTCGACGGCTTCAGCGTTGGCGGCTCGGCTCGCTGGGAAAGCCGCCCGCCCCAAACGGCGGCAAATCCCGCGACCGGCGAAACCGAGCGGGTGGGGCAGAAAGCCTATTGGCTCGTGAACCTGATGGCAGCTTATGATTTGAGCGATCGGGTTTCGCTCCAGGCCAACGTCAACAACATTTTCGACAAGACCTACTACAACACCAATTCTTGGTTTGGTGGATATATCTACGGTGAGCCTCGCAACTTTCGCATGACGTTAAGCTACGGATTTTAAGATCGATGTCCTCGTTGAGCTCATCATCCGTCGGTCAGTCTCGAATCCACCCATTCCGACCGCAGGGCTACCCAGCGCATTCTCCATACCGGTCATTTGGACGGTCGGCTCGAGTGCATGAATGTATGGCTGGTTACGACGGATGAATTTGGCCCTGGGAGCGACTGCTCTGTTGGCGCGTGCTGCTCGGCAGCTTGCCCGTCTCAAACCGGGAGGGTCGCCAATTGTGCGGGCCGCTCGCGTACCAGCGCCGCCGATGGTCAACGATGGGTGGTTTGCAGAAGGTCCGGTTTTGGGCAAGACGACCCTGAAAGCTGACATTACATAGGACGCGACAGTGTGATGGAGATGCAAGTGGCGCGACTGAAACACACCATTAAAAACAGCAGCAGTCAGCCGCAATTTGTGAACTTCGAACTCTCCACACAGCGCTACCGGCTCGAACCGGGGCAACAAATGTATTTCTTTTACGAGTCCGATTTCCCGACACGCGATGGCTCTTTACCCATGCGGGTAACGAACTGATCGCGGTTCCTGAAGATCTGAGGCTGGCATCCATTCGGCCGGAGCATATGCGGAGCTACATCATGATCAATCTGTCGCGCATCATCAGGCCGATCTGGATGCGTTAGCAGATACCATAAACGAAGCGGGCCGGGGGATGCTCCAACATCGTCCCGACCCTCACCACGATCGATCCTGGAGGAACATATGGCTAAGAACCCCCATATCATACAAGCAGATGAACAACAGCCCACACGCGAGATGTACGTTTTCGATGGGGTGCCCCCCATGGCGATCCTCCGGCTGCCTGCGGTCAAGGCGAGGACGGGGCTGAGCCGAGCGACCATATACCGCAAGATCCAGAACTCAGAGTTCCCACGGCCGCATCAGTTGAGCCAGCGGGCCGTTGGATGGCTTGAATCCGACGTCGAAACGTGGATTGCCAACTGCCTTGCAGGAGGTACCAATGACCGTTGAGATTGGGGGCATCCTTAGGGGGCATTGATTGCCAAAGGCGTAATAAATATTACGAAATTTCAAGATATTGCGTAGATTTTGATGAATCCCTCCCCTCTCCGCCACTTTTCCTCCTGTTGCAAGACTTTCCCCTTCGGGGTGACCTGTGCCTGCAAATGCTCCGCAACATATCGCTGGTCGGGCGATTGCCAGTCCGATGTCATCATCTGACAGCCAAGAAACTCGATACTAAAGGGATCGATCAGATCCAAAATCGATCGAGAGCATTGCGCGGCGGCCAATCTACCAGGAACAATTCTGCCGGCCATGTTGAAGGGACGATTGCCGAACCTTCAGATCAGGAAATCAGATAGTCAGTCTGGACGTGCCATGGCTTTGGGTAATGTGCCTTTCAAGGCGGCGACAAAACGTTGCACCTTCGGAGAAAGGTGACGTTTGTCAGGATAGACCGACCAGATCGGCTCCTCGGGAGGAGCGAACTCTTCGAGAATGGGCACCAACTGGCCCGATTGAACTGCGTCATTGAGATAGAAATTGGGCAATTGGCAGATGCCCATGCCGTCCCGGGCTGCTTCCAGGACGGCGTAGCCATTGTTGCAGCTCCAGACGGGACGCGGGCGGTATAGTATTTCATCGCCCTTTTCGGAAAAGTGCCACTGCAATGTGATGCCTGTCAGGCAATCGTGCTCGTTCAGGTCAGCGATCTTCTCAGGTGTCCCCATGCGTTCCAGATAGGCCGGGGCGGCACAAGTACGGGACCGTCGCGAAGCAATCTTTGCAGCAATCAGGTCGGAGGATGGAAGATTGCCCGTGCGAACGCCAAGGTCATAACCCTCGGCCACCAGGTCGATCGTGCGGTCCGTCACATCCAGATAAACGGTCAGCTGGCGGTGCTGCTTGGCAAATTGTCGCGCAACCGGAGCGATGAAACGCTCGCCCAGCGCAACGCAGCAGGTGATCCTCAGATCGCCGCGCGGCTCGCCCTGATCACGGATGAGCGCAACGGCCTCGTCTCTTTCCTGTACCAGCCGAATGCAGTGGTCGAGGAAAGTTTGCCCGGTAGGAGACAAGAGCACCCTACGGGTGGTGCGGTGCAGCAGCTGGGCCCCCAGCCGATCCTCCAGCCGGGCGAGGGCGCGGCTCATATGCGTGCGCGACACGCCGAGCGAAGCGGCTCCGGCGATGAAGGAGCCAGTCCGGGCCACGGCCACGAATTCCTCTATCCCTTCCCAACCGTCCATTCGATTCGCACCCTTTTAGAGCCCAATATACTCTGGTCGCTCCACTTAAGTGTAAGGGCGGCTCTATGCTAGGCGGCGTGGACAAATTAGCGATGTTTGGCGAACAGATCTCGCTGGGCTTGGTTGACCGCTCCGCTGTCCGAATCGATTTTCCGCTTTGACTCCGGTCGAGCCCGCTCTCGAGCCAAGGAATGCCCCAGTGTATCCTGGTGCCCAAAGAACACCGCCTGTCATCGAATATGCATCTCCCCCGCCTATCAGGGCTCAATAGAAATTGAAGCATCGGCCAGCCATCAGCCATGGCGCAAATCACGAGAATCGATGCAACACTCCCCTCAACAACCCTCCGTCGTCGAACCCTCCGCTGAGGACATGTCGGCCTTCTGGATGCCTTTCACCGCCAACCGGGCCTACAAGGCACGTCCGCGAATGCTCTCTTCGGCGGACGGCATGTTCTATCAAACGTCGGAGGGACGGACCGTGCTCGACGGCACCGCTGGCTTATGGTGCGTCAACGCGGGCCATAATGCGCCCAGCGTTACCCGCGCCATCCAGGATCAAGCGGCGAAGCTGGATTTCGCACCGACTTTCCAGCTGGGCCATCCGCTTCCCTTCGCGCTCGCCACCCGCCTTGCCGCGCTGATGCCCGCCGGACTCGACCGCATCTTCTTTACCGGTTCCGGAAGCGAATCCGCGGATACCGCGCTCAAGATGGCGATCGCCTATCACCGATCGCGTGGCGACGGATCGCGTGTACGGCTGATCGGCCGTCAACGCGGCTATCATGGCACCAATTTCGGCGGTATGTCGGTCGGTGGCATCGGCGGCAATCGCCGTGCCTTCGTCACACAGGTCGCCGGAGTCGACCATCTCAGCCATACCCATGGCGTGGTGCCGCGCTTCTCCAGGGGGCTCCCGGAATCGAACGTCGATCTCGCGAGCGAACTGGAGGACGTCGTCGCCCTGCATGGAGCGGAAACGATCGCAGCGGTCATCGTGGAGCCCGTCGCGGGCTCCACGGGTGTATTGATCCCCCCTCGCGGCTATCTTGAACGACTGCGAGAGATCACACGCCGTCATGGTATCCTGCTGATTTTCGACGAGGTTATCACGGCCTTTGGTCGTCTCGGCACCGCGACGGCCGCTGAATATTTCGGTGTGACACCCGACATCCTTACCATGGCGAAGGGTTTGACGAACGGCGCCGTGCCCATGGGGGCGGTGGCCGCGAGCCGGGACGTCCATGACACCATTGTCGACAATGCGCCCGACGGGATAGAATTCTTTCACGGCTATACCTATTCGGGCCATCCGCTTGCAGCCGCGGCCGGCCTCGCCTCTCTGGAAACCTATGCCGAATCTCGCCTGTTTGAACGCGCGGCCAGACTCGCTCCCTATTGGGAAGCGGCAATCCATCGCCTTCAAGAGGCGCGGCATGTCATCGACGTTCGCAATCTTGGGCTTATGGCCGGCATCGAACTTTCACCGCGAAAGGACGCAGTGGGCGCGCGCGCGATGGAGGCATTCCACGCCGCCTTCGACAGAGGCGTCCTCATCCGCGTGACCGCCGATATCATCGCGCTTTCACCCCCCTTGATCATCAGCGAAGGACAGATCGACCACATCGTTGAAACGATCGCGCACATCTTGGAAGAGGTCGAATGACGACAATCGCTAAAGCCGAAGCGACGCCCGAAGCTTTAGCACTCGACGGCGAGAACGGCCGCCTTTCCCGAAGTCTGCGACCCCGCCATGTCGAGATGATCGCTATTGGCGGCATCATCGGGGCGGGCCTTTTCGTGGGCAGCAGCACCGCCATCGCTGGCATCGGCCCGGCCGCGATTGTGAGCTATATAGTCGCGGGCGGCATCGTCATGCTGGTCATGCGCATGTTGGCCGAGATGGCCACTGCGGAACCGGGCGTTCAATCCTTCCCCGAGTTCGCGCGGCTTGGCCTGGGCGACTGGGCTGGTTTCATGAGCGGTTGGCTCTACTGGTATTTCTGGGTGGTTGTGGTGGCGATCGAGGCGATCGCGGGCGCGACGATCCTGGCGCAATGGTGGCCTGGCCTCTCGATCTGGCAAATCGCGGCGTTGCTCACCATTGCGCTGGCGGGCACCAATCTTCTTTCCGCACGATCCTATGGCGAGTTCGAATTCTGGCTGTCGGGGCTGAAGATCGCGGCGATCCTCGTCTTCATCCTTGTCGGACTTGCCTATGTGACTGGTGTGTTCGGGACCAATGCCGGCCTTGGCAACTGGACGGCGCATGGCGGCTTTTCCCCCAAAGGGCCTTTCGCTCCGCTCGCCGGGGTCACCAGCGTGATCTTCGCCTTGGTCGGGGCGGAGATCGCAACCATTGCGGCGGCAGAATCGGACGCAGGCCCACGCGTTATCGCCCGGATGACCTTCACGGTCGCGATCCGAATCCTGCTGTTTTACGTGGTTTCGATCGCGTTGATCGTCGCTGTGGTTCCCTGGAACGAGATCCTGCCCGGCCAATCGCCCTTTGCCGCCGCCATAGCCAGGATGGGGATTCCCGGGGGCGCCATGATCATGCAGGCGGTCGTGCTCATCGCCGTACTGTCGTGCCTCAATTCCGGTCTGTATGTAACCTCTCGGGTCCTCCATTCCCTCGCTCTGCGCGGCGATGCACCGGCGGCGCTTCGGGTGGTCAGTGGTCCTGGCGTGCCGCGTCGCGCAATCATATTCGGCACGATCTTCAGCCTTGCCGCGCTGGCGGTTGCCATCGTCTCCCCCGACACGGCTTTCGCATTTCTGGTCAACGCGTCCGGGGCGATCATGCTGGTCCTGTATCTGCTGATCGCCTCTGCGCAATTGCGCCTGCGCATGAAGATGGAACGGGAAGCCCGGCGCCCCGTCTTAAGCATGTGGCTCCATCCGTGGGGCAGCATCGCGACGATTGGCGCGATCGCCGCTGTTCTGATCACGATGGCGATCGATCCGGACCTCCAAAGCCAGTTCCAGGCCAGCTCCGCAGCGGTCGCTATCGTACTGATCGGGTGGGCGGCACGGCGATCCAATCTTCTCACATAATTTCAAACCTCGAAACTTCGCCGCCTCTCCAGCGACTGGGTTCCCACGGCGCGGCAGCGATGTGAACCCTCCCTTCGACCGGCATCGTATGATGGTGACCGGCGCCGCCTTGTCGCCAATCGTCGTGCGCACCGTCTGGCCCGTATTTCTCATTCTCCAGGGTCGAATTCGCATCCGAATCCTGCGGGAAGATCAACGGTGTACATCCGCTCAGGGAAACCTTCCTACCCCGCCGCGAGGCAGGACAATGATATCGACGCCGTGATTTTGATGACAAGTCAAACGTCTGCCACTAGGATGCTCTCGACAGGCCCTTGTCGATCAAGGCCGAACATGGAAGTGGAAGCGTGACCAAAATCAATACCGCTAAGGTACGCGGAACGAACCCGTCGCCGGAATCCGGGGTATCCGATCCGATCAAGCTGTCAGGCTGGGTGCTGCCGGGAATGGATTACCCAACTTATCGTCTCTCGCTTGTCGGCAAGGCGATGAACCGCATCACGGTCCGCAAGCTCTCGGCGGCCAACGATCTGACCTATGCCGAATGGCGCGTGTTGAGCCGATTGGCGACGACTACCGGCGGGGCGACGATACGACAGCTCGCGGATATGTCGTGGGCCGACCGCGCGGAAGTAAGCCGGGCCGCCAGTCAGCTCGAGGGACGAAGCCTCGTCGAGCGCCGCGACAATCCTGAGGATCGCCGCATGCCGATCCTGTCGCTGACCAAGGCGGGTCGCCGCAAGTATGAGGCGCTGGTCGGTGAGCGTACCGCGTTCCACGAGGCGTTGATGAGTGATCTGACTGACAACGAGCGAGTTACCCTGGACCGCATTCTCGGCAAGATCGCGCTCCGGTTGGAATCGATGAAATGATCTTCGGCTAAAAGCCGGGAGGTGCAGCGAGGGAGAAGCGCCGGCCCTCGTTGCCGAACCTACCGGCGTAACTTTCCGCCACCTCGTTCCACGATCGATCGTTTTCCCAGCATCGGTCATGCTCGCCGTTCGCGCACATGTGCGAGCGGCATTTCAGATCGGGTAGTGGCCGGGCTGGGTTTCGATCGTGATCCACCGCAATTCGGTGAAGGCGTCGATGCCGGCGCGACCGCCGAAGTGGCCGTAGCCCGAGGCCTTGACCCCGCCGAACGGCATCTGCGCCTCGTCGTGCACGGTAGGTCCATTGATGTGGCAGATGCCCGACTTGATCAGCTTGGCGACGCGAAGTCCGCGCGCCGTGTCCCGCGTGAACACCGCCGCCGACAGCCCATATTCGGTATCGTTTGCGAGCTCGACTGCATGTGCCTCGTCGCGTGCGCGGATCACTCCCACCACGGGTCCGAAGCTCTCCTCTCGGAACAGCCTCATTTCGGGCGTCACTCTGTCGATGACGTGCGCCGGCATCAGCACCCCGTTCGCCTCGCCGCCGACGAGCTGCTCTGCGCCGTTCGCAATCGCGTCGTTGACGAGCTCGCGTACCCAATCGACCGTCTTCTGGTCCACCACGGCGCCAAGCGGGGTCTTCCCCCCGCGCGGGTCTCCGACCGGCATGCTCTCCACCTTTTCCTTGAATCGGCGGTTGAACTCGTCGGCCACGGCGTCCAGGACGATGATGCGCTCGGTCGACATGCAGATCTGGCCCTGGTTCATGAACGCGCCGAACGCGGCAGCCTTCACCGCCTCGTCAAGGTCGGCATCGTCCAGAACGATCAGCGGCGCCTTGCCGCCCAACTCCAGCAATGCGGGCTTCAGATGCTCGGCCGCGCGCCTGGCGATGATTTTGCCAACGTGGGGTCGAGCCGGTGAAGTTGATGCGCTTCACCTCCGGATGATCGATCAGCGCGCCTACGATTTCCGCGGCGTCGGCAGGGGCGTTGGTGACAATGGAAATCGCTCCCTCGGGCAACGCCTCGTTGAACGCCTCGCCGATCAGCGCGTGCGTGCGCGGGCACTGCTCGCTGGCCTTCAACACCACCGTGTTGCCACATGCCAGCGGCGTCGCGACGGCGCGCACGCCAAGGATGATCGGCGCGTTCCACGGCGCGATGCCGAGCAGCACGCCCACCGGCTCGCGCAGCGCCATTGCGATGCAGCCCGGCCTGTCGGAAGGGATCACCTCGCCCGCGACCTGCGTGGTGAGCGCGGCGGCCTCCCGGATCATGCTGGCGGAAAGCATCAGGTTGAAGCGCGCCCAGCCTTCGGTCGCGCCGATCTCGCCCATCATCGCGTCGATGAACTGGTCGGTCCGCGCCTCCAGCGCGATCGCCGCCTTCATCAGCGCTGCGCGTCGGGCGTTCGGTCCCAGGGCCGACCATGCGGGGAATGCCGCTGCCGCTGCTGCTACGGCGGCTTGGGCGTCCTCGACACTCGCGGCCTTGACGGTCGTCGCCACCTCGCCGGTGAGGGGGTTGCGGCGTTCGAACACCGCGTCGCGCGGTGCTGACGGTTGGGTCTCCATGATCTATCCTCTAAAGCGTGTGACTTGACGCGATCAGGTCTCGCACCCTTGGTTCGGCCATCTGGCGGACCGTCGTCATCATGTTCGACAATCCCTGCGCGTCGTCGCGCCTCTTCCATTGTCCACATGAGACGCGTGGGTCGCCGCCAGCCTCACTGAAATGCGCTCAGCTCGGAAGGGGAGCGACCCCCCCCAGCTTACTGCGATATCTTCGCTAACCCGAGTATCTCCCGCGCCTCTTCGGGGGAGGCTATCTCCCGTTGGAGTTCGTTGGCGATCCTCACCGTGCGGGCTACCAGCTCCTCGTTGCGGGCTAGGCGACCGCGGCTGTAGTAATTATTGTCCTCCAGACCGACCCGGACGTGTCCGCCCAGGAGCATCGCCTGAGTGGTTGCGGGAAGCTGCGCTGGTCCGATCGCCGACACGCAGAAGATCGATTGCGGCGGCAGCATGCTCACCATCACCGTAAGAATGTCGTGACTATAGGGCATCGCGCCCTGGAAGCCGTGGTCCGCTCCCAGGACCATGTTGATGTAATAAGGGGGTTTGTCATACCCCTTCTGGATCAGGCGGGTGACATCCTGCAGAATGTGGCTCGGACCGAACACCTCCCATTCGGGCTTGATGCCACGCTCCACCATCCGCTTGACGAGGGTTTCGCACCGCGATGGCGGCGTGACGACGAGAATTTCCCTGCCGCCGTGGACGTCCACGAACGTCATTCCGTCGAAGGTCGCCATCTCGGCGCCCGCCTCGCAGCCTTTCAGCCGTTCCTCGAAGTTCGATTCGAACAGGCCGTCCTCGCGGGCGACGAGCATGTCGCCGCTGGAGCCGCCACCCGTCGAGTTATTGATGATGATGTCGCATTTGGCGCGAATCCGTTCGTTGATGTCGCGGTAGATGTCTGCATTGCAGGTGGCCCCATCGTCCGGCCGCCGCGCGTGGAGCGCCGCGATCGTCGCGCCTTCCTTGTAAGACTTGTAGACCGAATCGGCGATCTCGGCCGGCTGCGTTGGCAGATTGGGGTTCTGTGCTTTGGAAGCCATGCCACCCGTCGGTGCCACGGTGACAATCAACTTCGAGCTGGCCATTCGATATCCTTCCGATTCAACGATCAAGCATGACACTGGCTGGGCCTTTGCGACGTGCCCACAGCTTTCGGGAAGCTGCCCGCCGGCTGGCGACCGCTTCCTGCAACGGCCCGGTCCGTGCGCCCAGTCTTCAAACACATTGATGAATCAACGATAGCGTTCAGAAAGGACTCGTGCAAGCAGATCGAACATCGCGGTGAAGAGGCTGGGGGTTCATGCCTGTTCAAGGCGGTGCGGTGCCGGGAACGGGCTGTCCCTGCACCCGAAGATGAGCGCCGATGTGCTAAGGGGCACCGGGGCCGACCAACTGTTCGCCGTGGCAGCTTGCACAGTTTTGGCTGTAGGATGCGGCGCCGGCGACGAGCTGTGGGGCCATCGAGCCTGAGACCTGAGGCGCCGCCGCTGCTATCGGCTGCTGCGCCCACGCGAAGCCCGCCCCCGCCAGGAGCGCCACGGATGCCGCAGCTGCGATGATCATTGTCGCACCGCCCAACAGCCGTCCATGACCACTCTGCTGCACCATAGTATCGCTCCTAAGTTCTCCAGCCAGGATGCTGTGGGCACATCCTTGGCTATTCGCCTCCAAGAGGCGCCCTTCCCGCTAAATGCGACCTGAAGTGGAACCGCAATGTCGATGCCGCCGGAGCCTCAGGGCAGAAGGATGCGGTATATGATCAGGACGCCAGGAACTCAAGATACTTCATGACTCATCATGGATTTCTGTGCTGGAGCGTTCCGAACCGGCGCTCCGATGGACTGGCGAGCGTTGCGGGAACCTGTCCTCTATATGCTCTGGGCCACAGTTGGAAGGGCAGCTATAAACTAGGCGAGTGCAAAAGTCGTTGCACTGCTCGTATCATTGATCTATCAACTATTTGGCAAGGAGAGGCAAGGCCGATCTCACTTGCTGCGCGATGCCGTTGTCGACTGTCGGGCGCTGCTCGTGGCGGCGTGCTGATTGACCGCTTGAAAGGGGGCAGGGCATGGAAGGTAGTGGGCGCCGGGAGGTGAATCTCGCCGCGGTGCTGGACAACCAGCCCTTCGGCCGGACACAGATTTCCGTCCTTATCCTCGTCGTCGCGGCGATGTTCGTCGATGGATACGACATCTTCATGCTCGGGAAGATAGCTCCGGCCGTCGCAGAGGGTGTAGGTGTGAAACCCGCTGCCATGACGATCGTCTTCCTCCTGCAGCAAATCGGACTCACGGTCGGCTCTTTCGTTGTCAGCCCGCTGGCTGATCGCTTCGGAAGGAAGCGTGCTCTCGTCTGGTCGCTGCTCGTCTTTGGCCTCATCACGCTTGCGACGTCCCTGGCGCACAACATTATGCAGATCGCCGTGCTCAGGGGCCTGGCCGGCATTTCTCTCGCCGGTACCGTGCCGATGGGGGCTGCCCTCATTTCCGAGTTCGCGCCTCGACGGCTGCGGAGCACAGTGATTGGGGTCGCGATGGTGGGCTACTCGGCTGGCAACGCGGCCGGCGCCGGAGCGGCGTTCCTGATTCCGGTCTACGGTTGGCAGGCTGCCTTCTGGGTGGGCGGAGCGCTTCCGCTCCTGCTCACTCCGCTGATGGCTGTTTTCCTGGTTGACTCCGCCGTCGCCCAGCCTCGTCGAACAGGCGCGGGAAGTGATCTGAAACGGTTGGTGCGGCGCATCGATCCCAGACTGGATCTGAGCGGTGACGAGCGGTTCGTGCTGCCGGAACGGCTGCCCCGCGAGAGGTCCGGCGTCTTCGAAATCTTCCGGGGCGGCCGGGCACGTGCGACCACGATCATCTGGATCTGCTGCTTCTTCAGCATGGGCAACATCGCCCTGCTCTACGCTTGGCTGCCGTCCTTTTTCCGCGAGATGGCGGGGGTGTCGCTGCAGCGTTTCGCGGTTGTGGCTGCTATCGGCTTCTTCGGAGGCGTCATGGGCACGCTGAGCGTCGGCCGCCTCATGGACTGGTTCGGTGCGGGCCGCCTCATACCGCTATTCTACGGTGCTCTGGCGGTGTCGATTTTCGCCATCGGACAGGTGCCATTCGACAGCCCGTTTTTCGTGCTCGTGCTGGTTGTCTGGAGCTTCTTCTCCGCCGGGGGACAGTCCGGACTGAACATGCTCATGGCCCAGATATATCCGCCCGAGATGAAGAGCACCGGGATCGGCTGGGCCGGAGGGGTCGGACGGATCGGCGGCATTGTCGCGCCCCTGCTGGGCGGCGCCGCGCTCACCTACAACTGGTCGCTCCCGATGACCATGACCACGATTTCCATACCCCCGCTCATCGTCGCGATGCTGTTCCTGTTCATGCGCGGCACGCCGCAGGCTGTAGCTGACGTCGCACGGCCAGCAGGTCTGCATTGAGCGAGCGAGCGGCGGTCCATCATTTCAGCAACAAGGGACGATAATGGCCTATCCTGAACTTTGCATGATCATCGACGGCGAGCGGATTCCCGTCGGCCATCGTCGCACGCACACTGTCATCAATCCCGCGACGCTGGAGCGACTGGGCGAACTGCCCCTGGCGGACGCCGCCGACCTGGACCGGGCACTTGACGCTGCGGCGCGTGGCTTCGCGACATGGCGGAAGTCGACGCCGGAGCAGCGCGCCGCGGTTCTGCTGGGCGCCGCTTCGATCATGGCCGCGCGGGCCGAAGACATCGCGCGGGTCGCGACGGCCGAGCAGGGCAAGACTCTGGCCGAAGCCAGAACCGAAGTAGCGATGAACGTGAACCTGTTCCGGTTTTACGCGGGCGAGTGTCACCGGCTTTACGGGCGTTCGCTCGTGCGGCCAGCGGGCTCACGTTCGATCGTGACGAAGGAGCCCATTGGCCCCGTAGTCGCGTTTAGCCCATGGAATTTTCCCATCAACAATCCGGGGCGCAAGCTGGGCGCGCCTATTGCTGCGGGCTGCTCGGTGATCCTCAAGTCGGCGGAGGAGGCGCCGGCGTCGGCAATCCTCGTGCTGGAGTCGCTGCTCGAAGCCGGACTGCCAAAGGACGTTGCGCAGGCAGTATTCGGCATCCCGGACGAGGTGTCACGCCATCTTCTGGCATCGCCTATTGTGCGCAAGCTCTCCTTCACCGGATCAACTCAGGTTGGAAAGCATCTCCTCAAGCTTGCGGCTGATGATTTCAAGCGGACCACCATGGAACTCGGCGGCCACGGCGCGGTGCTCGTGTTCAAGGACGCGAAGGTGGAGAAGGTGCTGGACACGGTGGTCGCCCACAAGTTCCGCAACGCCGGCCAGGTGTGCGTCGCACCGACGCGCTTCATTATCGAGGACGCCATTTACGACGAGTTCGTCGACGGCTTCGCCGGTCGCGCCGCCGCACTGAAGGTCGGCAACGGCGCCGATTCCGACAGCCAGATGGGTCCGATGGCGAACGCGCGCCGGCTGGACGCCATGGACCAGTTGATCGGTGACGCCAAGGCGCGTGGCGCCCAGGTTCGGGCCGGCGGGGAGCGGATCGGAAATCGGGGCTTCTTCTTCCAACCGACCGTCATCACGGATGTTCCGCTGGACGCCGACATCATGAACACGGAGCCCTTCGGACCTGTAGCCATCTGCAACGCCTACGGGTCGGAGGACGAGATGGTCGCGGAGGCCAATCGGCTACCCTATGGGCTGGCCGCCTATCTGTGGACCGACGACGCCAATCGGCAGCGCCGGCTGTCGCGTGAGATTGAGACCGGCATGCTGGGCATCAACACCAGCAAGATCGGCGGGGCGGATGCCCCGTTTGGCGGCGTCAAATGGTCGGGCCACGGCCATGAGGACGGCCTGGAAGGCGTTGACGCCTGCCTCGTCACGAAGGCCATCCACGAGGAGTAGTCCGGCGCACGGGCTAAATCAATGATTGGCCAATTGAGAATCGTTCGACGTTCAGAAAAACGCAGGATTCTTCAGTAGGCACTTTGCACGCCGCGCAGGGCGAGGGCGGCTTCCATGTCGCTCCAACCGAACTGCTCCAGGCCCTGCGCCGGATCTGCGACGAGCACGGTATCCTCCTCATCTCCGACGAGGTCCAGTCGGGTTTCGCCCGTACGGGCAGGATGTTCGGCATCGAGCACAGCCACGTCGAACCCGACCTCGTCTGCGTGGCCAAGTCGCTCGCCGGCGGTTTCCCGCTGGCGGGGGTGATCGGTCGCGCCGAGATCATGGACGCGCTGGATCCGGGCGGACTCGGCGGGACCTATGGCGGGTCGCCGGTGAGCTGCGCGGCGGCGCTCGCCGTGCTTGACGTAATCGAGGAGGAAGGGCTCAACGCCCGTGCGGAGATCATCGGAGCGGCACTGCGGAAGCGCATCGAGGGATATCGCGACGCCGGGCTGCCGGTCGCGAACCTCCGTGGCCTTGGCGCGATGATCGGCTTCGACGTGCTGGGAACAGACGGCGTGCCCGACGGCACCGCTGCCAAGGCGGTCTGCGCGGCGGCGCTTGAGGAGAGCTTGATCGTCCTGTCTTGCGGAGCGAAGGGGGAGACGATCCGGATCCTGGTGCCGCTCACCGCTTCGGACGCGATAATTGGGGAAGGGCTCGATATCATCGAGCGCGCGCTGAGAGCGGTGGCTGGTTTCGGGCTCTGACCTGGCGCGGCGGATCGGCAAGTCGCCTGCCGATCCGAGAGCGCTTGACCCGCGATCCTCGAAGTGTAATGTCGTTGACTAAACAATGATGTCGCGCTGAATCGCGTCGCCACATTTGGCGGCCCTGCGGTGCCGCCGAATATATCATCATCATCTCGACGAGGCACGGTATGAAATTCCCGGACACGCCCAATTTCACCGGCTTCTTCGCCCCTTCCGGCGTCGAGGCCGAAGTGCGCAACCTCCCGGTGGTCGCGGGTGTCATTCCGGCGGACCTCGACGGCAGCTTCTACCGCGTCGCGCCCGATCCGCAGTACCCGCCACTCGCCGGAAACGACATCTGGTTCAACGGCGACGGCATGGTCACGCGGTTCCGCTTCAAGGATGGCGAGGTCTCCCTGCAGCAACGCTGGGCGCGCACCGACAAGTTCCGACTGGAACGCGAAGCCGGGCACGCGCTTTTCGGCGCCTATCGCAATCCACTGACCGACGACGGGAGTGTGAAGGGCCAGGTGCGCGGGACGGCGAATACCAATGTGGTCGTCCATGCCGGCAAGCTGCTCGCGCTCAAGGAGGACAGTCCGCCGGTGTGGATGGACCCGGAGACGCTGGACACGATCGACCCCAAATACACCTTCGGGGGCCGGATGACGTCGGAGACCTTCACCGCGCATCCGAAGATCGATGCGCGCACCGGCGAGATGCTTGCCTTCGGTTACGCCGCGAAGGGGCTGTGCACACGCGACATGGTATTCTACGTGATCAGCCCGGAAGGGGAGATCACGCGCGAAGTTTGGTTCGAGATACCCTATTACTGCATGATGCACGACTTCGGCATCACCGAGGATTATGTTGTTTTCCACGTCGTGCCGATCGTTGGCTCCTGGGAACGGCTTGAGGCGGGCCTGCCGCATTTCGGCTTCGATCGCGGCCGCCCCGTTCACCTCGGCGTCCTGCCACGGAACGGTGGCGCCGAGGACATCCGCTGGTTCTCGGCGCCAACCTGCTTCGCCAGCCACGTCATGAACGCGCACAATGAAGGCACCACGGTGCATTTCGACGTGCCGATGGCGAGCGGCAATATGTTCCCGTTCTTTCCGGACACCGACGGCGAGCCGTTCGACCCGGTCGCCGCGGCGGCGCGGATGACCCGCTGGACCGTTGATCTGCGTTCCAACAGCGAAGACATCCAGATGACTCCCCTGGCGGAGCTGACGGGGGAGTTCCCCCGCATCGACGATCGCTTCGCGGGATTGAAGAACCGCTACGGCTGGCAACTCGCGCAGGATTTGTCGAAGCCGATCGATCTGCCGGGCGGTCGGAGCGCGGCCGGCTTCATGATGAACACGCTTGGCCGGATCGACCTGGAGACGGGCGAGACGGACACATTCTGGGTCGGCCCGACCTCGTCCCTCCAGGAGCCCGCCTTCGTCCCGCGTCCGGGATCGACCGAGGAGGGGGACGGTTATCTCATCTGCATCGAGAACCGGATGGCGGAGAACGGATCGCGCCTGCTGCTGCTCGATGCGCTCAACCTGTCGCAAGGTCCGGTCGCTTCGATCGCCCTGCCGTTCCGCCTGCGTCAGGGTCTGCACGGCAACTGGGTGCCGGGTCAGACCCCAGGCGCAGCCTGATCGTACCGAACAACCGTTGAACCGAGGACGTGATGAAAAGCTTCAGCGAAAATGATCTGCTCCGCGAGGCCTGCCTGATCGACGGGACTTGGATTGAGGCCGGAGGCGACGGGATCGCCGTCGACGACCCCGCGACGGGCGAGATCGTCGGCCGTGTGCCGAAGCTCGGCGCGGCGGAGACCGAGGCGGCGATCGCCGCGGCCGACCGGGCCATGCCGGCGTGGGCAGCGCGCACCGCCAAGGATCGGGCGCAGGTTCTGCGTGCATGGTTCGACCTCATCATGGCGCACCAGGACGTGCTCGCGCGCATCCTCACGCGCGAACAGGGCAAACCGCTCGCGGAGGCGAAGGGCGAGATTGCCTATGCCGCCAGCTTCATCGAGTGGTTCGCCGAGGAGGCGAAGCGGATCTATGGCGAAGTCGTGCCTGGACATATGCCTGACAAGCGCATCGTCGTGCTAAAGCAGCCGATCGGCGTCGTCGCGGCGATCACGCCGTGGAACTTCCCGGCCGCGATGATCACCCGCAAGTTGGCGCCGGCACTGGCGGCGGGTTGCACGACGGTGCTGAAGCCGGCGAGCCAGACGCCCTTCACCGCCCTCGCGCTCGCCGTTTTGGCCGAGGAGGCAGGCGTGCCCGCCGGCGTGATCAACGTGGTCACCGGCGGTGCGGCCGCGATTGGCGGAGCGCTGACCGCGAGCCCGGTGGTTCGGAAGCTGACGTTCACGGGATCTACCGAGATCGGCGCCAAGCTCTACGAACAGAGCGCGCCGACGATCAAGAAATTGTCGCTGGAACTCGGCGGGAACGCGCCGTTCATCGTGTTCGACGATGCCGATCTGGACGCCGCCGTCGCGGGAGCGATCGCGTCGAAGTACCGCAACGCCGGACAGACATGCGTATGCGCCAACCGCCTCTATGTGCAAGCGGGCATCCATGACCGTTTCGTAGAGGCGCTTGCGAAGGCGGTGAACGGACTGGTCGTTGGAAATGGACTGGATCAGGCGACCACGATTGGCCCGCTGATCGACGAGGCTGCTGTCGCCAAGGCCCAGCAGCATGTCGATGACGCCGTCGCCAAGGGCGCTCGCATCGTCACCGGCGGCAAGGCTCATCCCTTGGGCGGTCGCTATTTCCAGCCGACCATAATCGAGGGCGTCAAGGCCGGCATGCTCGTCCTGAACGAGGAGACTTTCGGCCCCGTCGCACCTATTATCCGGTTCGAGGACGAGTCCGACGCCATCGCCAAAGCCAATGCGACCGAGTTCGGCCTTGCCGCCTACTTCTATGCGCGCGACATGGGCCGTGCGTGGCGCGTGGCGGAGGCGCTGGAGAGCGGCATAGTCGGCATCAACACGGGCCTCATATCCACCGAAGTGGCGCCGTTCGGCGGCGTGAAGGCCTCTGGCCTCGGACGGGAGGGATCCCGTCACGGCATCGACGATTATTTGGAGATCAAATATCTTTGCATCGGTATCGCTTGAGCCTGGAACGACCTGCGGATGCGTCGCTCGGTCGCAGATCCGGCCCTGAGACGACAGAAGTTGCGCCAGGATGCTGAGGAGACGAGAATGTTAGATGGTCCCGATCTGGCGCTGCAGTACGAGCATGCGTTCGACATCCGCGTCAACTTCGATCGACGATGGACGACGGGTCCCATCCATCCTGGCGGTCCCGACTGCGGCTACACGTCGGTGGGCGAGGGCGGGATCGTGTTTGGTCCCCTACTGAACGGGCGTCTGGTCGACTATAGCGGCGCCGACTGGCCGATGATCCGCAGCGATGGCGTCGTGGAGCTCAACGCCCACTACATGATTGAGGCGGATGACGGCGCGCGCATCTACATACGCAATCTTGGCTACGTACACGGTCCGTTGGAGCGGCCTGGACGGCCGCCCCTCCCACGCTATTTCCGCTGCACGCCTTATTTCCGTGCGCCCGATGGTCCGCACGAGTGGCTGAACCGCACCGTGATCGTGGGCGTGGGACAGCGCCGGCCGCGGATCACTCCGGACGACGAGCCCGACCACTCGCTATTCCGCTACTACGCGATCAAGTAGGCGGCGGTGACGCGAACGGCTCTCGACAAGTAGAGACGATCGCGCATCCTGCCGATCACGCGCCCAAGAAGGTCGCTCACCGCGCGCTCGCGCGGAAATCCACATCCCTCACAAGCGAATACCGCACTCGACCGCGCTCTCCCGCCGCGCCACCGGCAGGAGATGCGGCCACTTCAGCGTTCCCCGGTTGGGGCGGGAGAGCGCGGCCGGGACACGGCCTCAATCGGGAGGGAAGGCACGTTGAGCGTTTGCGTGGCCTCGGTCGCGGCGCGCACGCTGTCTTGATCGAGCGGGATTACCTTCAGGTCGAGATCGACGTGCCGCTGGATCTGATCGGTGAGGTGAGAATTGCCGCGTCCTTGCGGATCGATGAAGAGGTTTTGGCCGCCAGCGTCCACGACGCTCAGCATCTCGCGCCGATCCTTGGCCAGCTCCATGAAGGCTACCCACTCGTCGCCGCCATTGTCCCGCACGAAAGCGGGGCGAGTCCGCGCATCGCGGCGGGCAGCTCGACGTCACCATGATCGAAAAAGCCGTCAACTGGCGCGGTGGGCCGGCTTGACTCCTTCTTCGAGGGGTCGAAATAGCGGTAGTAGACGGGCTGGCGAAGCCCGCGCAGGGGCCCTTGACCGAAGTCCGCGCGGAGCTTGGCCAAGGTGGTCGTCAGCGTCGAGCGCAACACCGCGTCACGATCCCGTCCCTGCAGGAAGTCGAACTTCGCGGGCGTGGCGGCATCCTTGCCCTCTATCACCCGCAGAAGGAGGCTCGTGCGGTACTTTATGTGCTTGTAGTCGTCGATCCGGTGCCACCAGTCGCCGATGACGGAGCCCACCAATGCTTGTTGCGCGATCGGCAGCCAGGCCTCGAACGCCACCAGACCGGGATCGTCGTAACGGCCATCCCCGTCGGCATCCGTGAAGAGATCGTTCCAGCCGGCCATCAGCTCCACCAGTTCGGTGACCCACCACTGGTAACCGTAACCCGTGCCGTCCGCGTCGGCGACCTGCGTCGGATATGTGGCCTCTGCCACCCAGCCATCGGGCAGTACGGATCTGCCGTTTTCATCTTTTCCGCCGAGCATGAAGAACCGGCCGAATCGCGCATAGTCGCGCAGCGTGGCGTTGAGGAAGCCGCTGCTCATGATCCGGCCCGCGCCGTCGACGATCCAGCTTGCGTCATGCTCCATGCCGGCCGGCACCCAGACCTTTTCAGACAGATACGCGTTGAGCGGCTTGCCGGTGGCGTTGGCGACGATGACGCCGAGCAGCCGGGAGACGCTCGACGCGTAGTTGAACGTGGTGCCCGCCGGGGCGAGGCGCTTCGATTTCGCGAGGAAGGTGAGGAGGTCGACACCTTCCGGCACGGGCCTGCCGTCCGGTACCGCGAGCCCGGTGATCCGCCCACCATCGCCGCCTTGGCCGTAGATCTCCTTATATTCGATGCCCGTGCTCATCGTCAGAGCATGACGGATGGTCACGTCGTCCCAGGCGCTGCCGCGCAGCTCCGGAACATATTTCGTGACCGGATCGTCCACACTGCCGATCTTGCCGTCCTTGATCGCAGCACCCACCAGGGTCGAGGTGAAAGACTTGGCGGCTGAGTTCGAGACCCAGACCTTGTCCTTTCCGAGGCCCAGGCCGTAGCGTTCAAGCACGATCCTGCCTCTATGGAGCACGAGCAGCCCGGCGGTGTGATTGTCCGCCATATAGTCTGCGATAGTGCGAATCCGACCCTTTTCGCGATAGCTGGCCTTCAGCGTCAGTTTGGACGCGGGCAGGGGGGTGATGCGCGGACCGCGTGCAACGGGCGCGGCGACGTAGAGCTTCGCCATGTTTCGAAACCCTGCCGAGCGGACATCGTCGGGCCAGAAGACGAACATCTGGCTGGCGGGGGGAAGCCGCTCTGCGAGAGGCGGCGCTGCGGCCTGTGTCCGCGCACCATGCGGCTGCTCCGCGCTGGCCGGAGCGACAAGCGCGCCGATCAGCAGGGCCGCCAGTCCCGCTCGACGGTGCATGATTCTGTCCGACGACATGCTCAAGAGACCCTTCTTTGATCGGGCAGGTGGACCAGAGCTGCTATCCTCCATGCAGCGATCGGCCGGAGTATAGGGGCTATCCGCGAACCCGGTGTGTTGCAAAATTTCATTGATTTAGCATTATTCTTGCTGGTCGGGCACTGTCAATCCTCACGCTTGCATTATGAAGGGCCAAGGACAGCGCGGCTCCCGGAGGCTTGGAGACCCAGCATGTGTCGACACTAAATGCGGTCACCATAATTTATTGACTGATCAATGAAAATGACTAGACTGCCAGGGAAGTCGGGGCACGGCTGCGTCGCCGACGGGGTGGAGAGGAAGAGAATCGATGATTGGGCAGGAGATGAAGGAGTTCGACTCGGAAAAGGTCGGATTCTTCGCTGAGCGTTCATTCATCATCGAGTGGGGGCAATGCGATCCCGCCGGGATCGTATACTATCCACGGTATTTCGACATGTTCAACGAGTCGACGATCCATCTCTTCGCCGCGGCGGGCTATCCGAAGCATGAAATGCTCGAGCGTTTCGACATGATCGGCTATCCGATGATCGCGACCAACGCTTCTTTCCATTTACCTTCGACATTCGGTGACACCGTCACGATCAGGAGCTTCGTGGCGGGGTGGGGGAAATCGAGTTTCGAGATCCGTCATGATCTGCTGCACGGTAGCGCGCTGGCCGTTGCGGGCTACGAGAAGCGGGTCTGGGCGGCGCGCGATCCGGAGACGCAGCGCATCCGTGGCGTCCCCACGCCCAGGGAGGTGGTCGAGCGCATGATGCGAGCCCGCTGAGTTCCGCACGCGGAGCACTTTTCGAACGCAATTTCAATTCAGCTTGAGATTGTTGATTACTCAATATACATGCTTCTGATACGTACAGAATGGGCGCGTACCTGATCACCGGGGCGCCGGGGGCGACATTGCAATGAGGGGACCGGGCGGAACCCTTCCGACGCACCCGATCGGCGCGCGAGCAACGGTAGCCACGCCATTCGCCCCGCACATTACGGGTTAACCTAAACCCACTGGCCGATCGAACGGCATCAAAGGAAGGATCAGCATGACAAACACAGACTATCCGCTCCGCACCGGCGGCGATCGCGGCTACCTCCGCATCGCGACCGAGGAAGCATTCTGTCCGCCCGAACTGATGGACCGCTTCATGAAGATCATGGAGGATCGGTCGATCGACGATCCGGGCTTTTACAGCCTCTGGGGTTTCTACGGTGGTCCCAGCGAGCGAGCGCGACTGCTCCGGGAGCGTATCCAGGATCTGGGCGACCGCCGCATCGCCGACATGGATGCTACCGGCATCGATATGCAGATCCTTGGCATCACATGTCCCGGCGTCCAGATCTTCGAGCCGGCCGAGGGTGCGGCCATGGCGATCGATGCCAATGACCAGTTGGGGGAGGCTGTAGCCGCGCATCCGGACCGTTACGTCGGCTTGGCTGCCATCGCGCCGCAAGCCGTCCACGAGTCCGTGCGGGAGGTCGAGCGCGCCGTCACGAAGCACGGGTTCAAGGGTGTGATCGTGAATTCGCACGTTCAGGGCCGCTATCTGGACGAGGCGGACTTCTGGCCGATCCTCGAGGTGATCGAGGCGATGGACGTGCCGCTGTACATCCATCCCAATACGCCTTCGAAGCAGCTCATCCAGCCTTTTCTGGACCGGGCGCTCGAAGCGGCGATCTTCGGCTTCGGCGTCGAAACCGGACTGCACCTGACGCGACTGATCACTGCCGGCGTGTTCGATCGGTTCCCCCGGCTGCGGGTCGTGGCGGGGCATCTTGGCGAGGCTCTGCCTTTCTGGATCCGCCGCATGGACTTCTGGCACACGGCCTCGGTGCCGGCCGGTCGCAAGGGCACGATCAAGCTGGACCGCTCCCCGCTCCAGGTACTCAAGGAGAATTTCTGGTTGACGACCAGTGGCATGCCGTGGACCGACACGATCCTCTACTGCCAGAAGGTCATGGGTACGGATCGCGTCATGTACGCGATGGACTACCCATATCAGTATGTGGCGGACGAGGTGCGCGTCCAGGACAATTTGCCGATCGGTTTTGAGGAAAAGCGCCAGTTTTTCCAGACAAACGCGGAGACCGTCTTCAACATAAAGCCCCGCTGACCGTCAGCGGCTGGCTGCATCGTAGCCATATCATCAACGATGTTCGGACCGGCCGGCGCTTTGCCGCCGATCCTCTCTCAGCCGAGTTTGGGTAGGGGGTCAGCGCAAAGACGCCGCGGGCACATTGGTGACTTCTCCATTATAACCGGGGTGGGCCGTGAAATCGAAAGGTCGTTCTGGTGGATTAAGGAGGTTTGGTGGCCAACCCGAAAGACTACCCGCCACTGGCGGCGCTGCGAGCCTTCGAAGCCGTTGGCCGGCTACATGGCATCCGCCGCGCCGCGAAAGAACTGACGGTGGACCATGCTGTCGTCAGCCGCCACATACGATCACTGGATGCGTGGGTCGGCGCACAACTCTTGACGAGAAATGCGAAGGGCTATTCGCTGACCGAGCTGGGCAGCACGTATCACGAGCAGATTTCCTCTGCCCTGGGAGCCATCGCCAGCGCGACGAGCATGTTGATGAGCAGGGGCGGCGACCTTAACTCAGCATCGAGTGCATTCCGGGCTTCGCGTCCCTGTGGCTGAGCGATCACCTGGGCGATTTCATCAGCAAGAATAGCGACATAGACGTCGACTTCCGCCCCTCCGACCATAGCCCCGATTTCCGGGGAAATCTGGTCGATACGGACATCCGCTATTTGCGCGAATGGGAAGAAGCGGCACTGCCCAAGTCCGTACGGCGCTTCGAATTCGTTCGTCCCACGGTTTTCCCCGTGGCAAGCCCCGCGTGCGCCGCAAACTTGAAGCCGATCGACAGTGCCGAGGATTTCCTTTCCCTGCCGCTCCTGCATGAGGAAAGCGACTTGGAATGGCGGCACTGGCTGCTGAGTCATGACGTCAGAGTGCCGGATCGGATCGGGGGGTCGCGCCTCTGGCACGCTCACCTTACGCTGGCGGCAGCACGCCAGGGCCATGGCGTGGCATTGGCGAACCGCTGGCTGCTGCGCGACGATATTGAAGCGGGACGGCTGGTGGAAATCATCCCCGCCAATGGCAGCTTTCGTCCGATCCGTTTCGGCGCATACACGATCCTTGCGCGAGAAGATCGCTGGAATTCTCCCAGCGTGCTTCGCTTCCGCAGGTGGCTTCAGGAGGAAGTCGCATCCAGCGACACCGCATCCGGCAACTGAGGCTCGAAGGAAGCGGCAAGGGCCGCCTGTCGGCGCGCTTTGCAACGATCCGCGCGTCGAACAAATCACCCCCGCCTAACCCGGCCACAGCTTATCTGCAAACCGTTCGGAAAGGCGGCGGCCCTGATCGGATTGCACCACCAGCGAAACAAAGATGTCCAACTTGCTCACTTGACCGAATTTTGACTCACCCATAGCTTCCCGACCCGATCTCACGAGATAACTACATAAATTCTGAGAGTGCGATCAATTTTCTGCACCCAAAGGGAGCCATTTTCAGTCCATGTAAAATTATATGAAGAAGATGGATTGAAGACAAGGCAGCGGAGATCTTGAAAAGTCGGGTGCTTGTCACAAAATCGGGGGGTAATATGTCTCTGAAATTGAAGAGCATACTAAGGGATGCTGCGTCAATTGTAACCATATTCGTGCTCTTGCCTGCTGTTGCACAAGCAGAGAAAAATCGCGCCCCGCAGTCGAAAGCCTCTGAAGGCGGCATGGACAACGGCGAGATTGTCGTGACGGCGCAGCATCGTGAGCAGCGTCTCCAGGATGTCGGCATCTCGATCACCGCCCTGGGGAGTGAGCAGCTGGCCCGGCTTGGCGTGACGAGCAGCATCGACATTGGCCGCATTACGCCGGGCGTCCACGTTTCGGGCAATTTCGGTGGCCAGACCGCACAATATACCATCCGCGGCGTCACCCAGAACGACTTCAGCGACGTGCTCGAAGGCCCGGTCGCGGTCTACTTCGACGATGGTTATATCGGCAGCCTCAGCGGCCAGATCTTCGGCACCTTCGACCTTGAGCGCGTGGAAATTCTGAAGGGGCCGCAGGGAACCCTGTTCGGACGCAATGCCACGGGCGGCCTGGTCCACTTCATTCCGCGCAAGCCGACCGACCAGCTTTCGATCAACGCGAACGCGACCTATGGCCGGTTCAACCAGACCCGCCTTGAAGCGGGTATCGGCGGCCCGCTGGGCAATGGCTTCTCTGGCCGCGCCACGATCCTGTACAATCGCCAGGATCCGATCTTCAAGAACATCTATCCGGTTGGAAACAGCGCGCCCGGTCCTGTGCCTGCCCGCTGCTGCGAGAACACCTGGAACGACAACACCCTCGGCGGGCGGTTGCAGCTCCAGTACGAAACGGGTGACTGGAAGATCCGCGTGCAGGGTTCGGCCCTGCGCAGCATCGCGTCGACCAGCCCGTACAAGTCCTTCCCCGCGGCGCCGGTGTTCAACAGCGACGGCCAGTTGATCGATACGATCAGGCTTCCCGAAACGGACCCGGTTCTGGGCGCCACTCAGCAGCCGCGCGACAACAACTACATCTCCCAGGCGATGGCGCTTGACGACCGCAACCGGATGCAGACCTACAACGCGGCCCTGCACATCGACGGGTCGATCGGTGCGGTCGATG
>NZ_JBEGHS010000072.1:0-239 GCF_040676365.1 Sphingobium sp. LMA1-1-1.1 | reverse complement strand
GCCCTTTCTGCAGTGGACACCATCGCCACGCCGGAGGGGTCTGGCGAGCGGCAAACGGCGACATTGACCCAGTCCGTCTATGCGCAGTTGCGCGCCGACATTCTCAGCGGGCGGATGCGTCCTGGCGAGAAGATCCGTGCCGAAGCCCTGCGCAAGCGGTTCAACACGGCCAGCAGCCCCGTTCGGGAAGCGCTCAACCGGCTCCTTTCAGAAGGCTTCGTCGCGCTCGAGGAGCAGAA
>NZ_JBEGHS010000071.1:0-252 GCF_040676365.1 Sphingobium sp. LMA1-1-1.1 | reverse complement strand
TCGCTTCCATCGCCACCTTCGCCTTGAACTCGGCGCTGTAGCGCTTTCTCGTCGTCTTCATTCCCGTCCATTCCTTCAGGTCGGGATGAGCTTATCACCCTGTCCGAATTGCCGACACCACCTCACTCGGCATGGATCTTCGGCGCGATCTGCCCCGCCGAAGGAAAGGGCGCCGGCATCGTCATGCCTCGCTGTAACAGCGAGGCATGACGATGCATCTGGAAGAAATCGCCTTCAACGTCGCGCCGGGCG
>NZ_JBEGHS010000070.1:0-252 GCF_040676365.1 Sphingobium sp. LMA1-1-1.1 | reverse complement strand
GGCGATGGGCTACCGCAAGCTCACGGCCCGGCCGCGCCATCACGGCCAGCGGGGCGAGGACATTGCCGATTTTAAAAAAGCTTCGCCTCCCGCCTGGCAAAGATCAGGAAAGCGCCTCCCCAGGGGCCTGAGGTGGTGTCGGCAATTCGGACAGGGTGATAAGCTCATCCCGACCTGAAGGAATGGACGGGAATGAAGACGACGAGAAAGCGCTACAGCGCCGAGTTCAAGGCGAAGGTGGCGATGGAAGCG
>NZ_JBEGHS010000069.1:0-254 GCF_040676365.1 Sphingobium sp. LMA1-1-1.1 | reverse complement strand
AAATCGGCGCTTCAAATCCTGGGGGGCATGCCCCCCAGGATTTGATCACCCAAATGGCGGCATAAAACGACATCCGCGATGAGCTTAACTTAGCCGCCAACCTGTCCAAGAAGGCGAGGCCACCTCAACAACTGGCTGTCCAACCGCATCTTCAAATCCTACGATGACATCGTCGACCACTGCTGCTTCGCCTGGAACAGCCTCGTCAATCAACCTTGGCGCATCATGTCCATCGATTTGCGCCAATGGGCACA
>NZ_JBEGHS010000068.1:0-255 GCF_040676365.1 Sphingobium sp. LMA1-1-1.1 | reverse complement strand
AAGCGCAATATAGCCCCGAACGCCTGCTGCATCCCCTGAAGCGCCAGCCGGACGGCACCTTCGCGCGCATCTCGATCGAGCAGGCGCTCGACGAAATCGCCGAGAAGATGAAGGTGATCATCGACCGTGACGGTCCCGAGGCGCTGGGCCTGTTCATCGGCAACGGGGCGAACTTCAACTCCGCCGCCTTCTCGATCCACTTGCCGTTCATGCAGGCGGTGGGATCGCGGCACTTTTTCACCACCAATACGCTCG
>NZ_JBEGHS010000067.1:0-169155 GCF_040676365.1 Sphingobium sp. LMA1-1-1.1 | reverse complement strand
AGTAGGTCTCGATCGCAAAGACCATCCCTTCCTCGATCGTGATCGGGTGTTCGATCGAGTGATAGCGGCTGATCAGCGGCTGTTCCCACAGGCCAACGCCGATGCCATGCGCATATTGCAGCCCGAACGCCTCCTCCTCGTTCGCCATGCCGAATTCCTGGGCGGCCGGGAACTTCTTGGCGATATCGGCCGAAGACGCGCCTACCTTGATCTCCGCAATCGCTTCGTCGAGGATTTCACGCGTCTTCTTGTACACGTCCCGCTGCTTGCGGGTCGCGCCGCCAATATTGATCGTGCGGTAATAGCAGGTGCGATAGCCCATATAGGAGTGAATGATGTCGAAATAGGCCATGTCGCCCGGCCGCATGTAACGGTCCGAGAACACATGGGGATGCGGCGCGCAGCGTTCGCCCGAAATCGCGTTCACCGCCTCCACATTCTCCGAACCCATATTGTAGAGCACGTGATTGACGACGGCGACGGCCTCGCTTTCCTTGACGCCCGGGCGCAACACGCGGAACAACTCGTCATAGGCGGAATCGACCAGGCACGCGGCGGTCTCCAGCAACGAGACCTCGTCGATCGACTTGATGACGCGGGCGCGTTGCATCAGCCCTTCTGCATTGACGATCGTCACCCCTTCGGCCTCCAGCGCCCGGAGCACCGGAATTTCAACGACATCTATGCCCAGCGGCTCGTTGATGAGGCCAGCATCGCGCAGCACGTCCGCGATCCGCTTCGCGTTCGCCTTCTCAACGCCAACCTCTTCCATGATCGAGCCGCGCCAGCTTGATACCACCGGGCGCCAATTTTCGGGGCTGATCCAGGGATTATGCTTCTGATGCTGCTTGGCGGCCGAGCCGATATCCCACATGATCGGTTCGCGATCGCGCATGATGAGCGCGCAGCGAAAATATTTGTCGCGCGCCCAATTGCCGATGTGCGCCGCAGTCGTATAGCGGATGTTGTTCATGTCGAACAACAGCACGGCGCCCATGTTCGACGTCTTCAGCTGGTCCTGAACGCGCTTGAACCGATATTTGCGAAGCCGGTCGAAATCGACCCGATTCTCCCAATCCACGGCCATGATCGCATTTTGCGAAGCACCCCGCTTGAATTCCTCCGGCAGCATCTCCGGAGTACAATGGATGTGTTGAGGGTGGCTACACATGTCGCTCTCCAATGGTCCAATTAAACAGGTGCGTATTCGTCGGCAGACGCCGTATCAAAATGCGCACAGGGCGAATCCGCAGGGGCGAATCCAGAGCCTGATTTCGGTCAGATAGTTAGGTGGCCGCTGCCCACCGGTCGCGCGCAATGCTTCATGAAATGCCATGCCCAAATCCCCTATCTTCAGGCTCGTCGCGTATTTCAGTCGCTACGCCGAGGACCCACACTCGGCGAACTTTGTAAGAGAATAAGGGCTGAATGGCCGTCGCCGTTAGGATTGAAGGCTTGATCGCTTGAACTACTTTGTCTGCTGCACAGCGTGCAAAGTAACTTTCTAGAGCGGGTTTCGATCTGATTGAATCAGATCGCCGCTCTGAATTCTTTGGCTTCCGCGATTTCTTAACCAGCGATCGGTTCCGATCGCTTGGAAATCACTCTATTCTTCGATCGCGACGTGATCTTTGGTATTCTGAACATACTTCAGCGGATTGTATCGCACCTCCGGTGCGGAGACGGGGGGTGTCGCCGCACACATGGATAGAACCGTCATCACCTGGGGATGATAGCTCAATGTAGACAACCAATACCCCCAGCCCGAGACGCAAATATATTTAAGTTCACAACGGTCATCGAAACGTGGCGAAGTTTTCCGACCCAGTTCCAAATGCTCGATACCGTAATGGCGGCATGATCGGCCTCCGCAGCACCGAGATCGAGTACGCGCCGACAACCGCGCAGGTGATGGGCTGGATCGTCCACATCGATCCAGCCCATCACCGGACACTTCAGCCATCGATCAGACACGCGTCAGATCGGTAGGCTTAACAGTGGTCAACAGATCCTGATCACGCCGGCTCGGCGGACAGTTCCTTGAGGACGTCCCGGGTCAATTCGGGAGTGAGCTTGATGAAATGCCCATCGACGGTCGGCGGAAAAGATGTGAGCCCGCCCAATATGTCGGTCTTCGCCAGGATTACCGTCGGCCGATCCGACGCAAGCGCATCATCCATGCCCTGCCGGAGCGCATCAATGTCATGGCCATCGCATTCGACGACGTTCCATCCGAAGGAACGCCATTTGTCAGCAATTGGTTCGACCGTGGTGACGAAGGTGATCGGCCCGTCAACCTGGGAATTGTTGACGTCCATCACCGCAATCAGATTGTTGACCTTGTGATGAGCGGCGAACATGGCCGCTTCCCAGGTCTGTCCTTCTTCCATCTCGCCATCGCTGATCAGCGCGATCGTTCGTCCGCTTTCGCCAGCAAACCTCTGGGCGAGCGCCAGGCCAATGCCGCCGGAAAGCCCCTGCGCCAGCGAACCGCAGGTGATGTCGACAATCGGCGTGCGTTCCGTACTGATCGCTTCCAGCAATGCTTCGTCCTTGCCATAGTCGGCCAGCGCCTCGCGCGGGAGAAGGCCGATCTCCGCGGCGACGGCATAGAAAGTAATGGCATAGTGCCCCGGCGACAGCACGAAGCGGTCCACGCCCTGCCGCCAGTAATTTTCGCCGAAGATCACTGCCATGATCTCCGCCGTGCCGAGCGCCTGGCCCAGATAGCCGAAGCCCTGAATATCAACCATATTAACGGCGTTGACGCGAATCCGTCGGGCGAGATCTTCGGTGTTGGTGGACTGTGTCATGCCCCATACTCCTTGCAATATTCAAACTTCAGCGAAATGGGGGCCTGTTGGCCGCCCTCGACCAGGGGAACAGACCTGCTGAAAGCAACTTTCCGAACAGATCAACTATCGGCTGGCTTCGCCGCCCTCCCCCAATCAATGGCGCTGGGCGCTGATCGCAGACAAATCGATCTCCGATAGCTGCCGACGCCGGAATTCGAGTGGCGACACACCCAGATCCTGCCGGAACCGCCGCGAGAAATAGGCGTGATCGTCGAACCCGCATTCAAACGCCACCTGGGACACCCGCCTGTCGGTATAGATCAACAACTCACGCGCATGCTGCAGCCGCGCCTTGAGCAGAAGCTCGCCGAATGTCTGCCCGGTCACCCGCTTGATGCGGGCGGCCAAGCAGCTGGAAGAGATTGCAAGGTGGCGGGCCGCTTCGTGGATCGACAGGCGCTCGGCCAGATTGGCGTCAATGAACTGACGCAACTCGTCGATCTTGTCCGAAGCACCTTCATGCTGCTCCATCTCGGCCACCTCGACGATCTCGCTCTCAAATGCCTCCACCACCTCAAGCAGCAGGATGGAAAGCTGCGCGCGCGCATATTGCTCAGCGCCCAGGCTTTGCGAGCCGTTGCGTTCGATCAGCGAGGTCCAGATCCCCTGGAGCTTCTCCGTCAGGCAGGGATCGCATTCATAGCGCATCTGCTTCTGCGCTACGAAGGGCAGAAGTTCAGGGGCCGCGCTCAGCGTACTGGGGTGCGACCACAGGCGTTGGGCATCCGCCGGCAGTTCGGGATGCAGGAATTTCAGATTGAACTGGATGGAAAGGCTGGCGGTGTGCCCGACGATGGTCGCGCCATGGCGCAGCCCTGGCGGGGTGAAGATCAGGCTGCCGGGATTGGCTTCAATCTCCGAACTGCCATAATGCTGCATGCGGCGACCAGAGAGGATCAGCAGCGCTTCGAAATGATCGTGCGAATGGACGGGAAATACGCCACCGCGATGGCTTTCCTGGCGCGCCATGAAATATTCCGCAGTGTCGCCCCAGGTAGCCGATGCCGATAGATCGTTCATCATTTCCCCTCATTACGGAGTCGAAGGACCGTGCTGTCGTACTGGAGCTAAGCATGCCAAATCGAAAGCCGTTAGGATAGCCAACTTGATTATTGGACGAATTGGCCGTCAGCACCGGCAGCTGAGGAGGTCGAAAGAGAATGGGTGTCCCGCGCCAGCCCATATTGATCGACAATGACGTGGGAGCGATCGCGTGCGTCAGAATCTCGGCGTGGATGTCGATGACGCCCTTGCATGAAGCATGATCATCCCGATGTCTTCTGCGCGACGCTGCTCAACGCCCAGCCCCTCCTGCTCTTAGTGCCAAGAGACTTAATCCATTTCCGCCTTCCACCGATGAAAGGACGGAGATTCGCAGGGATAGCGCGCCGGAAATAGTATGAGCCGCCGTCGCGCCTAAGGAGATATGTCGACAAGAATCGCCTGCTACGTTTGCAGCAGAAAGTCGTAACAAACCCTATTTTGCGGATTTTCTCTAACAAATTCAATGTGTTAGAGTTAGTGGTGCCGCTTACGTGACTCGAACACGTGACCCTCGCATTACGAAAAAACAAAGGGTTACGTGAGACCGCCTGCTACGGTTGCTACAAACCTTTGTAGCAAATACTCTGGAATGACAAGCCTGTCAGGCAACCAACCTAACTCTGCTGATTAGGTGAGAGGGTGGAGCTACCAACACCGAAATGTGTGTGCGAACGCAACTTCATAAGAAATCCACCCCCGCCCGCTTCCTCGTACATCACCACGCGCGGTGACACAGAGTAACGTAATCATTCCCAATGCTGCGCCCGAAAGCTACACTGAGCGATATCTTTGGCAAGATGATAGCTCCAAGCTCATTAAGCCCAACTGTAGACGGGACGCAATGCCTTCCTTGCAAGAGTGTGGCGGATAGAGAGGCCGGTCCAATCAATGAACCCCAACCTCGCTCCCGCCTCTAATACACCTTGTTTAGACGGATTACCCTCAAAGAAAAAAACAAACAGTTTCCGCTTTTCTGACTCAGCAATGTACGGGCACGATAAAAAATCGCAAAATAGCATGAAAGATTCAGCATCTTTCCCTAAACAACTTTTGTCGCTCGTTAATTTATCGAATATTTTCTTATCAAACCCAGTAACATCAAACTTCGATTCATGCCCTAAACAGAATTTTACCGTAACAAATTGAAAATATGATACTGCACTCAACTCAACTATGTAACTTATAGCATCCTTAAATGATTCTGTTCTAATAAAATCATTACCTAAATAGTGTCTTCCTCCAATCAGGAGATTGCACAATTCAACGCCTCCCTTGAGATCATGAGGAAGCGAAAGGCAACTACGAATTAGGATAGACATCTCTTCCGAAACGAGATGCATGACACGATCGATCAAGTCGGAATGTTGCAAATCCTTTAGGTAACGGATTTGCTCCAGTATTTGACACAGACTATATGTCGTCCTTACTCTCAAATCCAAAGAACACAGATGGAATATAAAATCTATAAGAGAAGATATAAGATGGAATAGAGCGTTCTCGCAATCTTTACCGCACTTTGCTGCATGACTGATCGATTTAGAAAGAACATTTCGCAGATTGCTCAGTATCCATCCGCTTACAGAATGCAGAGGAACCGAATGAGTAGCACTAGACCTTCTAATATCGTCCAGTCTTCGGCCTATTGACCTAGCTTTGTTGTGGATATTTTTAGAATCGACAGATGAGATAGCTTCTTCAATATCGTCATATATACATTGAATTTGAACAGCTATCTCTCCTCTCAATCTGGAAGTTGGCGAAACAAAAGGCCTAACGAAACTTTCCGTCTTGTTATCGTTTAAGAATAGCTTAAATTCTTCCAAATTTTTCGCTATCTCATGTTCGATCTTATCCATATCATCAACAGAGTTGGAGAATATGATAAAATCGTCTACGTACCTTCTGACCGCATAATCCTTATTATTTTGAAGCTTTGGCAAGGCCTGCTCTACGCGCACGTCAATATTCTGCATAATTATTTCTGCGAATATACGTGAAATTTCCGGGCCGACAACGATACCATTAGTCTCGCCATAGTTACATTCTTGCATGAGGCGGTCAAACTCTGCTTCAAACGAGAAGGCATCCCTGTTGTCTTTGGAATATGGCTTTCCCTTTACCGCCCAAGCAATACTATGGGTATATATATTAAAAAAACAGCGGGAGACATCAATCGCTTTCATAAACCGAAAGCGCTTCTCCAATCTACGAAACTCCACGGAGTCGTAAAACTTCCCTAAGAGGTTGTACTTCCCGTAAGAAAAGTAGGAAACCACACGCGAAACATCTATCTCGCCATCAGCAGGATCAACGTGAGGAATGCCATGTTTGAATGCCTTTTCTCCTGACATTTCTTCCGAAGAGTATAGCGGTGTCTCGCCAACCGGACGGCGAAGCGAAAAGTTACTTTTTTGGCAGCCTGCCAGCATCGCAAGCTGGAACGCTTGATAAAATGCAGACATTCGAAGCTGCATATTTGGATGTACGATGCCCAGGCGCGTTAGCCGCTTCGTATCCTTAAATATCGCATAAGAAAGCGGTTTACTATTTTCCGCTCGTATATCAAATACCTTGGTTACAAGCTTGTCAGCTTCACTACTGGACCCTGCCCCATCATAAATAGCATTTGCAAACAATCGATCGTTGGAGAATATAACAGGCACTTCGTATGGCAATGTGTCGGTTAGAACGGCGCGGTACCGCGCCCTAAGATCATCGACCTTACTCATTGCGCCAAGCCCTCTTAAGATAGGCAATTCTCTCTGGGCTAAATCTGATAATCATTTTCTTTCTATATCCCATATTTAAAGAGATATTATTCAGCTTTTGCCTATCCAATCCCCTAAATCCAAATCTTATATATGAAGAGAATTCGCTTTTTCTACTAAATAAAAGATTACGAAGATATCCGTCGACCTGTTTTAGCTGGTTACAATTATATTCACCTTTTACGATCTCCGATCTCTTGTTTATTTTATAAGTACCGCAATTTATATAATTGAAATACACGCCCGAATAGGCAAATTTCTTAGATTTATAATGCGTTACCCCGAACCTTTTAACAATATAATTACTGGATATAAAAAATAACCTATCAAGAAGCGCACGATTATCCATGTCCTTTCGATAGTTCAAAAGCGACATGAATATCTTTGTTTTAATTTTCCTGATTTTTTTGTCGGAAATAGATACGTCTACCTTCCGGCTGGCAGAGGCACCGGAGATAGGAGTAGTTGCAAACTGGTACCCCAGAAAATCGAAAACCGTGTCCGCTACAACGACACCCTTGTTGCCCGACTTGGTCATATTGAAGCTTCTAAAGTAGCTCTTATCCTTGTTCCGGTTGAGCTTCATTCCTCGCGGAAGCAGCTTGCTAACGTCGGCAAGCAGTTGCTTTGGACACCCTGTGGTAAACAACACGATGTCATCGGCATATCGATAATATCGATACACCCCTGCCAACGCCACGACCCCCTTATCGAAATTCCGGAGCGCTATTTCCGACAAAACGGCACTTATGCCCGCGCCTCTGGGAAGGCCAAACTTTGCTGTACAATGCACATCAAAGAACTTTTTAAGATAATCTCTAACTATCTGCGAACTCGACGTGTCGTATAGTAGAAGTTCTTTTAACGGTTCAACTTCGATAGACTCATAGAAAGATGATATGTCGCACCTAACAACATGAAAAGGCGTTGAATCTATCAGTGCGGAAATGATGCCCTTCACCGCGTTGTTACGGTCGGGCATTTTTATAGCAAGGCGTCTTTTCAAATGCTTTGCAACTGCTCGCACTAAAAGAACTTTTTCATATTCACGATATGATATGTAAGTGCGACCCTTCAACTTGGTCGTCGTAAAATCTTTTAAACAGATCGTAGCTGCAAGGGCATTAGTGGATGCCCCAGAAATGATAAGCTGTCTATGAAGCCTTAGATCGACATTGAAACGCCGAGAGTCGCCCGCACGAACCACTCCTGCAAGTGCAGTCTCTGAAAGAACAGCGTAACTCATTGATCCCCCTTGGTTCATATCTAACCAAAAGGCTGAGCCTGACAAGAGCTATGCATCTAGACGGAAACGGCGTACCGAAGCCGTTCGTGTCGCTAAAGTCGGAGTTTGAGAAAGGACCTTGCAATAGGGCGAGGCCCCTTCCAGCACCGTGGAATGAAACCGGAAGTTTCTAGCGGCCTAACGAGCCGCACGCGCCCGATTTACACGTTCAAGCTTTTCCCTGACAGCAGCGATAGCGGCTGGATCAAAGTTCCCGTTTGTACGACAGGAGCGGGGGACGGGCCTGTGCTCAATGGAGGGGGCAATTAACGCAAACGCAGGCGGCGGTTTGCTCTAAAAAAGTACCTGCGGATAGTTCGTCGTGATTACAGTCTTTACATTTCAGGCTTATTGCCTGTTTTGGCGTAGTCATTTTCATTATTTGTCATTCCAGATTTACCTCCGTTCTGTATAGCGAAACCGAATTGCTATCGCATCCATTGAGTAGGTGCTGCCCGTTTAAATGGCATTTCTGAAAATGGCAACGGCTTGTACTGATGTAACTGTTCCGTCTTTACCTATATTTCTAGGGCACGGTACACGCTTGCACGACCTATATTGAGGCTCTTAGCAATATCAGTCGGTCGCATACCTTCGGACTTAAGCTTGCGGACTTCTTCTACATCAACCGATGGCTTACGACCTTTATACACCCCGTTAGCCTTAGCCTTGTCGATGCCTTCTCTCTGCCGCTCTTTCCGTATGTCGGTTTCAAAGGCGGCGACCGCGCCCAAGATCGCCAGCACCAGCTTACCCATGCCCGTATCTGTATCGACCCCACTCTGTTGAAGGCAGCGGAAGCGAACGCCTTTGGTTTCCAGCTTAGCGACAATGTTATGCAGATCGACAGATGACCTTGCCAGACGATCAAGGCGGGTGACTAGGAGGGTGTCTCCTTCACGGCAAAAATCCAGAGCATCTTGAAGTGCCTGCCTTCCGTCCGCCGCCGTGCCGGTCTTCTTCTCGCTAAAGACCTTTTCGCACCCCGCGTCTTTCAAGGCATCCAACTGGATATCCAGCGACTGACCTACTGAACTTACACGCGCGTACCCTACTAGCATGGCTTACCTGTCTCATTAGGTTCTAGACCACTCCTTCATCCACGTATCAGAATGATTCGTCAACTCTATTGAGACACTTTCATGCATAAGATCTGTGTCTCTTAGGCTATGTCTCATCATGTAAACCCTAATCGAACATACCGCCGCTCATTTCTTACCCCCTGCCCTACGGGCTGGCACATAGGATCATTCTCTATGTTGTGTGCCAAGGTAGCGCTGCACGGCGAGCGCGGTCAGAAGTCAGAACTTATGACCCATGCGTTATCCAATGGGTGGAAAAGAGGACTGCATAGGGGCATGATCATGCAGCGCTATGGGGGAAAGGGGCAACATGGCAGACATTCGACCATTTCGCCGCGAAAAGGCGTTTAAAGTCGCTGGATGAATGCGAAGGCCCGCGCCTGCGGTTCAACCCGGTAACGACGCCGCCCATCAGCATGTTCATACTTGCCCCGGTAGGGATGCTGATAGGCGTATTATTGGGCTATATATTATTCTTATGACGGCGGGCGCATAGCTGCCTTTCGGCAAGCGACCAAAAATTGCCGCTTAAGGGCCATCTTCTGAATGCCACTTGCGGACATTCCTTCGGCCGGACAAAATATGCAAATGCGCTTATTTCAGTCCGTCTGGTTCACGCTGCTTCTCGCTGTGGCCGTTACACTCCCGGCGACATGGGGATTAAGTAACGGGACTCTCCCACGTGCCACAGGCTTGCCTCTTGCGCTTGGCGGCACTCTGCTCCTGTTTGATTGGGGTTTCGGCCTTCGGATGCTACCACGGTTGCTCTCCCCGGCGCAGATTGGGGACGAAAGTCGGCGCGCTGAATGTATCCTTTATTCATTTCCGTTGGCTCTGCCTCGTTTGGCGGCGGTCACGCTATTCATCGTCTTAGCCGCGCTGGGCGTTCGGATTTTCGGAGATGGTGATTGGCTGGGCTGGGCCTTCATCGCGGCGCTAATCGGATACGCCGTTGCAATGGTCATGCAATCATTCAAGGCAATCGATCTTGCGGTTCAAGAGGTTCTGAACCTGCACTAGCAAGGGTGCACCCGTTGCGCCTCACAGACCTATGATCCTATTGGAAATGCAATGACCCAGCCCGGTGCGGACAAGCTGCCGGGCAGCAAGCGACCAGAAATTGCCCTCTGAGCGGTTGTGTTTGCTCCCCAATTGCGGACATTCGACAAATAGGCGATATTAGCCGCATGATGCCGGGCAGCGCCTTCAATTGGATAATTGCGACTGTAATGTTGGCTACGACATTCTTCACTGCCCTCGCTGGCCGCGTCACATTACGGGGCGGGTGCATCATCGACCGAGACGTTGAGCCTGTTAGGTTTTGGATGTTTGTCGCTGCGTGTGGAATCGCGGCCGGAGGTTTGTTTGCTCAGGCCGTCTTACATTTCCGCTAACGACCATTATTTGTCATTCAGAGGCAGCAGCACCACCTCATCTGGAAGCTGACATTAGCCTTCAAGCAGTTCCAAGACCGTTCCGTGTCCAATCAGCTTTTGCGGGCCTTCGAATATCTCCCACTGCGTCCCTGCTATTAGCATGGGCAAACCATCGGGAAGAAAGGCGACGATACGATTTGCACACTCACCTGGCGCAATGACTTCGTCGGGAGCCTGCTCGACTTCTCCAACCACGAAGTCATCGGAGCCGAACCGATGATTGGGACGAAAGCAACCACGTAGAGGGTGGCCAGCGCCTCCCCTCTCCGTCGGGATCAACTCAATGGAAGCTCGAACTTTCATGCCCATCCCTTAGCCGATTATTGGCCTCTGCTGCCAGTTCAGAACGACCAGAAATCGCCGTCCGCAGACAGTTTTTGCTTTCCCGACATCCGTCGTTACCTCAAAACTGTGGACACCTTTGGGTCTACAGAATGGCGACGGTGTGGGATGACGATATTCATTTTGTTATTAGCAGCGTCTGCGTCGCCGCTGCCGCCAACTAACTCTCTGACCGAATATAAAAAGTGCTTAATAGGTAGCCGACAGGATGAGGCTCCACCTGGATCGCCGGTTGAAGCTATGGCAGCCGCGATAGTGAGGTGCGGGGCAAAGCGTGAAGCTGCAATTACACTTTTACATGCGGATGCACCAAAGGACGAAGAAGCGCGAAACAGGGCAGAATTAGAGCTTATCCAACAGGAAATGAGTTTGATCTGGACGCAGGCCCGGCATCGTTTGCCGATATCAGTTCATAGCGACAGATGGGGTTCTAACGGGCCCTGCCTATGAGGTCCGCTTTCAACGAATACCGACCAAAAGCCGACAGTCCGAAAACCACCCCTCTTTGCCATCCACACATGGGCGGCGCTGACATCGGTAGCAGATAGATTGACCCCTGCGGGGCTTTGGGAACCAGATGCCGGGGTCATCCTGCCCCCCGTGGACAGGAGCATCATCGATACAGCTTGAACGTGTGCAAAGATAGCCAGCTTTTCATTACAAAACAGCAACTTGCTTCTGCCAACGCCAATGAACCCGACTCATCTATCTGAAATGGGCTTTAAAGCCTCTCAGAAGCCCACCAGGCATCGAAATGAACCTTTAGGCTACTACCCTACCTCTCGCAAATCAAAGGGCCTTCATGGGCTTTAAAAGCGCCTACCATAAAATATTCGTTGCCAAACATAAAATAAACCCAATAACTATCAAAAGGTAGTTGTAATATTAATTCATCAGGTTCTCTAAATATGGGAATAAAGGCATTGGCGTTGGATCAGGTAGTTCCACCATTGTTGCATTATATGCGGACACCGTAGCCCATTCCACCTTCCAGTTTATTACTGCTGCACCGTTATCAAACTGAATGATGCCTGCTCCATCACGCGCCACATCAAACTTGCACCGCAGGTTGTCATCATAGCTGCCCACCAGAAGGGTTCCGTCGCTGAGGCCCACAAGGAACCTGTCGTCATCTTCATAGGGCACTGACAAAACCGTCTCTATGTCGCCGCTGATCCGAACGCGAACCGTTTCCGGGATTGGCTCTATCCTGACCGCCATGAGAATCGCCTTTCCTACATGAGAACAAAAGAAGAACATACGCAGCAGGAAAGGAGTCGGCAATGGGCAATATCGATGGTTCATTTTTGATGGGCGTGGCAGCCGTCCTTACGGGACTTGCCGCTTTGGTGAAGGCAGTAAGGGTCTGGAAGCGGTAAGAAGACGGATCGAAAGCGTAATAGACTCATGCGCTTCCATGACCTAATAGCGTCGTTGCTTCCTCGACTTTGATCGGAAGAGGAAGCCCGCAATCGGCGGCGAACACAGGCTCTCGGCCATACGGTCGGGCGGCCTGCGGAATATAATACCTTCGGGAAATACGCGGGAGGCGTGTTCCTGTGTTCGCGTCGATCAACCGTCCCGGCTGGCGGGGTGGTGCGGTGGGGCACAGGGTGAATGAATGCGTCGTTTGTTGATGACGGCTGCCGTCGCTTGGGCGGCGGCGACCAGTGCGGGAGCCACAACGGTTCCTGCTGACGGCAAGAAGCACAAGGTCAAGCACGAAGGCGAAACTTACGAGGTTAAGAACTTCGGCAAGAAGGTTTGGGTTTATCATGTGCCCACCGTTTTCGGCCGAAAGAGAGGCGCGATAATCCGGGACTGGAACCGCGAAGTTGCCCAGCTTGTGACCGGTTGCACGCTTGCCGATGAATATGTTGACCCAATGAGCCTCGCCCTTGAAGCAGACTTGGTTTGCTCCATGAAAGAAGGGGCAGGTGCATGAGGAAGGCAGGCACCATCGCCATTGTCCTTGCCCTATCGGCCTGTTCGGACTCCACCCCTCAGCCTAGCCCCCAAGAGGCAAGACCATCAGCAGCGGATCTTGCTAGGGCTGATGCCGATATGGGGGTTGTGCCTACCAAGGTCGAACCAGCCAAGCTCCTGACGCCCGCCGAAACCGCGTCCGTATGCAAGGCGGCGATAGCCGAACTCTTCGGCCATTCGCCGAAGATCATGAAGACCGCACCGTTCGGGGGCGTCACCCGCGTTCTATACCGCCGTCCTGATGATGGAAAACTGTGGACCAACGACTGCAAGCTACAAGGCCATCAGATAATGTGGCGGTCGGTTGACGTTATCCCCGGTCGCTGGCGAGATCATCCTGCCGATGAAGTGCTGACCTTCAAGGTGAAGGGTAAGACCGTGGAGCTTTTAACGACCTATTCGGATGGCTCTACGGCGTCCGCAAAGCAGCCCCTTCTATGATGTGGAGAGGATCAGATATGCGAATTGTCGCCTTGCTCATCGCCGGTTTGTTCACGACCTGCGTCGCGCCAGCAATGGCAGAAGAATATACAAAGGAAGAACTACAGCCTTGGGTGAAATGTATAGCTTCATATAGACCGGATAAACCAAGACCAGATTGTAGCCGTCTTTATCCGACCAGAGAGCTTCCTAAGTCTACTTCCACTTACCGAGATAGTCCAGAATATAGGGATTATGAGTTTCAGACATGGAAAGCGAACGAAGATTATAACAGAGAATTAGAAGCGATTAACCGCGACTACGAACTGAGGCGGGCAGGAGTTCTTCCATGAGGTCCGTCATCATCATTATTCCGCTGATGACCCTTGCAGCCTGTGCAGCTACTAAGCCGACGCCGGATGAAGCATTTGCCCAACAGGTGGAAGCGGACGTTCGTAGAAGCCTCAAAGACCCGGACTCCGCAAAGTTCGAGGACGTAAAGGCTTATGCCAAGGAACAGGTGGCCTGCGGCAAGGTCAACGCAAAGAATTCTTACGGGGGTTATGCGGGGTCGGAGGACTTCTCATATTATCAGGGGCGATCCCACCTGCAATCAGATGATCTGAAAAGTTATGTGATAGGCTCTGGACGTTGTATGTTAGTGGAGTCGCAAAAAGGTTTTGAAGATGCGATGAAGGGCGGCCTTCCTCCTAAGGAAAAGGAAAAGATTATTAAAATGTTCGAGAAGAATATTGCCGATATTAAGCGCGATCCAACCTTCGGCCTGTAAGGCACCCCATACCTCTTAGAGCGGCACTAAAAAGTCATTACTATCGCGTTCTGAGTGCCGCCCTTGTTTTATACCATCCTCACACCCTTCAATGGATGGTGCGTTCAGGCTCTCCAATCTTCCTCAAGCTATTACCAACCTTGCTAATACCATTCTTAGCCATGAACTGGACCACGACAGGCTTCTTCCAGATGCCGGTAAGATAGCTGGCATCCTTTGCCCCGCAGGCCATCCAAATTTCCTTGGTGGTAATGCTAGTCCGCCCATCATCGAACAGCGCCGATATGGCATCCATAACGGCCTTGTCCTTCTTGGTCGGCTTCTTCGTGACCGGAAGCCAATCATGCATGGCGCAGCCTTCAAAGGCTTCTGCAAGGGCTTCTTGGCGTCCACGCCTGTTCGCCGCGATCAGGTAGACCTTTGCTCTACCGGCAGTTTCATGAACCATATTGCGCAGGTTTGACCGGCAAGCAGCCTGATAGACATGGTGCGCGAATTCATAGGCACCAATGGTCCGCACCGAACCATTATCTATGTCGGTAAGTTTGCCCGTCGCTGCCATGTAGATCGCTTCATAGCTTTCATGGGCATAATCATTACCGCCGATGATAAGGACATTCCCGATATTGCGGTAGGCGTTGCTGGCCAGATGCTTACCCCAATGCAGAAAGTGCACCTTTCCCGTATTATCCAGCTTGGCCTTGATTTCTTCCGCCACGCAGAAGCCGGGGTTGGTCAGATAGGGCATGACCTTCTTCTGGTGGATGACAAGCCATTCCTCACCGCTACCGTTCAATAGCTCGACGGCGGCATTGACGATCTTTTCCCGTTCTACCGGATCAGCCAGCAGGGTTTTACCCGCCCCCTTGTTCCACCAATGCAACTCCATGGAAGAATAGTCTGCAATCGCCTTGGGCAGGAAGGTGACGTTACCGGACCTCATAGCCCAATACCTATAGGATGGACGAAGACGCGCCGACCCGTCCAATATTATTAGCGGAGCCAGATCATCTGGTAACGGCTGACCCCCACCGACGATCACCAGCCCATCAAGATCGCCGTCCTTACGGAATGTCCCCCGCCGCAACACGGCCTGTTGCCCTGCCAAGTAAGCCAAGCCTTCCAAGGCTCTAAGGATATCGACAGGAACGCTAACGTCCTTCAATGCCAGCACCATATTACGGGCAGGGTCGCGCAGATCGGCAGGGACGGAAATAATATTACCTGTCTTGCGCTGGGCGGCGTCGAACCTGAACAGGCGAATGGCATCGATCAGGGCCGCACTACCCTTGACCCCTCTTAGGAAGGCAGGAAGAGCATCGACAGCTTCAAGGCTAAAAGACACAGGAAGCGCAGCATCTAGGCCCTCATCCCAGAACCGTAGACTCCTTGGCCTGCCCTGATAATGAAACAGGTCGATCCCTTCAAAGCCGCCAAATTCCAACATACGCTGCCGGACCTGCTGATGCGTGGTGAACAGCACCCGCGCCTCGCCAGCACGATCCCGACCAAGCCCATAGGCATTATATTTTGCATCCGCCGACACACAGGCAAAATCGAAATCGCCTAGACCACAACCCCGCCGGTAGCTGTCTATCTCATCGAAGGTGCCAAGCATGATGATGACACTGCCAGCACCGGGAAAGCCTGCCTGTTTCCACCTGCGAATAAAGCCATGAACAGTAGTGGATTTGCAGGTGCCGGGATCACCGGAGAAGATATAGAAATCGGACTTACATCGGGAATGAAGGCACTCTTCCATGACCTTTTGCAGGGCAGAGAATGCCTTTGAAAAAGGCTTAGCCGGGATTGATGTTGAAGAAAGAGAAAGCCATGAAAAAGAGATTTCAGAATCAGAAATACTTAAACCAGAACAAAAATCATTAAGAACCATAAATTTCCTTTTCAAAATCAAAATCTAGGTGAAAATCCATATATGTAATGGAAAAACACCTAAATTTCCTTGAGAATTGGAAATTACAGGATTTTCATTTCACATAAAGGCTTAGTGAAATTTTTTAATGTTATTTTCTTAATGAATTTATATTGAGCATATTAATAGATAAAACCCGATTATCATATCATTGTATTTTTCTATTTGATCTCTCTCCAAATGAAATCTCCGGTGAACGAAGTGCCGAAGGCCTTACCCTTTAAGATGGAAAGCAATCCCCTTTGTAAGTCCGGTGCCAAGGTAGACCGGGTAAGAAGCTGTTTTGTTTACGTAAGTTATGCCTTTGTTTAGGTGCGGAATTAATATCCGGGTTAAAATAGCGAGAAGGAATGCGCGGCTAAGTTTAGACTTAACAACGGGCGGATTGAGAACCCACGCAAAACAGCCATTAAGAAACCAATTAGGACGGTTGGAACGGCTGTTGGATCAACAATCGGTGGTAGGAATGCCAAAGCTCACGGTTATTGTAGATCGGAGGCAGAAATGACCCTCTGTTACCACTGGAAGCGAACAGTCGACCCTCTACAAGCTGGTTGACTATCTACATTACTCTTCCGCAGTGATCTTCGACCTTCGCCATGATAAAATTTTCGATATTAGCCAAATAGTTGAAACGCAGCAGGAGATTAAAAAGAAATATAATGCACCAAATGCAAAATAAATTATCGGCCACAGCCCAGAATAATCATTCGGTTCTTTGCCAGTGGCAATACGAAATTCATCCATTTTCATCTCGTTGGCGACATACAGCGAATATAATCCTCCAATTCCTATCACTGCGCCAATTACTACAATCAGCATTGCCCACCAAAATTTCTTACGGATCACCGGTATGATCACGCACAGTCCAGAAAGAATGGAGAGAGCAGAGCAACTGACGAAGATTCCAATGGCTATGGCGTGGCTCATTGCATGTCCCATATAGCAATATGACGGGCTTTTAAGCGAGGCGGCTGCGATCTGCCATTCCACAATCCGCCTAGCCCGGACCCTGCCACCCATTCAGCAAATTTAACAATGAGAAAGAGCCTGTGGACCTCCTTGTGGCGCGGGGTTGATGGGCTGGGTAATGGGGTCGGCGTCACCGATATACATGCCCGCCCCGGAAACAGGCTCAATTCAACCCTTTTCCTGATGATGAACATGCGGTCGCCGGTCGGAATGTCCAAATTCACCCTTGCAATCGAATTGAGCAGCGCTGGGCGCGTGAGAAGGGCAGCGCGGGACGGACAACCATCCCGCACATGAGCATCAACCCTTGGCTAATGCTCGCTTGCCCATCAGATATGGCAATACCCCAGCTTCAATGACGGCATCGCTGCCGACCAATTTGGCAGCAGTAACGGCAGGCCGTGAGATTAGGTAAAGCGAACCATGCACCTTGACTTCAAACCCTTTGAGCCTTGCAACACCCGCCAACACGGTTTGGGTGATAAAGCGAGGAACAGCGCTGATCTTTCTGACCACGGTGCCACCGGGTTCCGCAAGAGCAGGGTGGCAGAAGGTCTTGTCCAGCCAGCGGATACAGGCGGCGGATAACGGGTAAACAGTATTCACGTATTCAGTCCTTGTTCGCGGCAGGGACCATTCCCCGCCGACGAATCACAGCATAGCGGCAGCTAGCGGCGGGTAAACGCCTTGTAATATAAGTATTACGTTAAGACTGATCTTAGTGTTTATACACTTAGCGGGTGTCTTGTCTGGCTGCCGCCGACTTACCGGGATTATTACCAGAAAACCTCATCCAACTTAACGGGACTGCATTGACCATCTTGGATATGCTCTAGATTGCTCTCAGAAGACCGTAGGAAGCAATTGTAGAGGTTTAGCTACCTATGTGCCCAAATTATCAAGATTTGCGCCAGCAAGCTTTAAGACGGGAAACCATTATCTAATATCGTAGGGTGGAATTTTTGATATCGCTGACACTAGAAGTGGTAGAGATACACTTCCATATGACTGCCCAACAGTCCTAGGCGCGTGCCCCTGTATAAAATCCGTCACCCTTTCCGGTATACCTGCTTCTAGCGCCAGTGTTTTGAAAGTATGACGCCATCCGTGATTAGGCTGGACATGAGGGTCTGCGATGCCCACCTCACTTCTAATCCAGTCCCTGAGGCTCTCACCCACCTTCTTAAAATATCGAACATTAGCGTCGCCATTCCGACGCCGGGACGGATCATAGAATATAGCCCCCCGACCTCTCTTAAGATCACCAATAATACCCTGTTCAATAAGATGGCTATGAATGGGAATGATGCGAGTGACATTTGACTTAACTGTTCCGGCCTCTGGTGTTATCTTAAACACCCATACATCACCTATCTTGTAGATATCATCGCATCTTATCTGACTAATCTCGTTAACCCTTGCGCCGGTATAGGCACAAATCCAAGGTATCCACCTTCTTGAAAGTGCCTTTAGTTCATCAATGCCATCCCAAGGACCAGATAAAGTAGCAGATAAAATTGCCTTTACCTCATCGGGGTTAAAGTCCCTTGTTCTAAGCAGCGCCTTTCTAGGCACCCTAACAAAAACCTTTGTTGCTACATTTTCAGAAATGCGCCGCTTTTCGACAGCCCAATTCAAGGTAGCTCTTACTGCCGCTAGATATTTGTCTTTGACCGTTCCGGGGTCACGTAGGGTTCCCCGCTTCGTAGTCTCTGTAAGAAGCATGTCCCGCCATCGGTCCAACTCCTCCACGCTTATTCGGCTGGCATCATCATGACCTACAAAGGCTACCAGCTTCTTCATGATGGATCGCCACTCGGAGGCCGTAGAAGGCTTTATCCGCTGCTCTTGGATATAAGCTTCCAGCGTTTCCAGAAGGGGCACAGGAACCCTTACAAGGGCATCAGAAGAAGGCTCCGCCGCCCTATGGATCGACATTGACGGCTGTTCGGTTGGCCTGTCATCCAAACATGCTCTGCCGTTCAACATGGCAACGGCCCGACGCAGTTCCCGGTCTGTCTCTATCACCAGTTGCGGAATGCGCTGCTTCGCTTCCGTCCTGCTCTTGGTGCCAAGGGACTTAACCCATTCCCTCCTTCCACCAATGAAGGGACGGAGATTCGCAGGGATAGCGCGCCGAAAATAGTAGGAACCGCCCTCGCGCTTAAGGAGATATGTCGACAAGAATCACCTGCTACGTTTGTAGCAGACAGTCGCAACAAGCCCTGTTTTGCGGATTTTCTCTAACAAATTCAATGTGTTAGAGTTAGTGGTGCCGCTTACGTGACTCGAACACGTGACCCCCGCATTACGAATGCGATGCTCTACCAACTGAGCTAAAGCGGCATTGGGGCGGGCAGATAACAGCGCTTGACGGGAAGGACAAGGAGGCAAATGCGATTTGCCGGTCCTGCTCGTCATCAGACCGCTTCGGATCATCATTTTGTCCCGCCTTTACGTCATCTTTACCATCCCGTGGCACCGTCGATTCTCAAGGAAAAGCTTTACCTGAACCAAGGACCGATGGAATGGACACTCTGCGGGGGCATGAAATCGCCGATGACGAGGATGATTTCGGTCCTGCCGACGACGCGGCTATCGAAACGCCGCCGCTTGTCGGCGCGGATGAGCGCCGGATGCAGGTGCGCGCCTATAATTATTGGGCGTCGCTGCTCGGCGACCGCAGCCTGCCGTCCATTGAGGATCTCGCGCCTCAGGATCTGGAGGATTTCGGCCCTTACAGCGTCCTGCTGGATTTCAGCACCGGGCTGGAGAATCCCGCCATCGTCTATCTTGGCACCGCCTTGCGCGAGGAGTGCGAGATCGAGGGCTCCATCCAGTATATCAATGATGTGCCGGCCCGATCGTTGCTGTCACGGCTGACCGATCATTATCTGCAGATCATCGCCAATGCCGCACCCATCGGGTTCGAGGCCGGCTTCATCAACCAGCGCGGCGCTGAAATCCTCTATCGCGGCATTTTGATGCCCTTCTCCTCCGACGACGAGACGATCGACTTCGTCTTCGGCGTCATCAACTGGAAGGAAGCGGCAAGCCAGGCCGTCACGGCCGAAATCGATCGGGAGGTGGAGGCCGCCCTGCTATCCAGCCCCGCCGCGCCGCCCGTCGCACCGATCTGGGCGGACGGTCCGGCGGTCGACGGGTTCGACACGCTCGACCTGGGCGGCATGGAAAGCCCGAATGAGGACGCACCCCTTGCCGACTGGCTGGCCCTCGCCCGCGACAGTGCGGAGCAGGCACGCACCAGCGAAGCGCGCAGCCATGCGGCGCTCTATCGCGCCATCGGCCTCAGCTACGACTTTGCGCTGGTCACGCTTGCCCGGCCCGACGAATATGCCGAACTGCTGGAGGATAGCGGCCTCAAGGTCCAGGCGCGCGCGCCGATGACCGCTGTCGTCAAGCTGGTCTTCGGCTCCAGCTACGACAAGACGCGCATCACCGAATATGCCACGGCCCTGGATCATGCCCGTGCCAACGATGTCGCCTTGGGCAGCTTTGGCGATTATCTCGCCAATTATGATGGCGGGCTGAAAGCACTGGTCCGCAACGAACGCGCCCAGCGCCGCACCGACGGTCCGGCCCGACCCGATCGCCAGCAGACCGCCCGCGCGGCGATGAGGACGGCCGCCGCGCTTGATCCCTTCGCGATCGCCACCGACGGCGACGGGCTGGCCGTGGTAATCGCCCGGCGGGAAAGGGACGGATCGCTCGCCATCGTCGGCGCTCTGCCGGAAGGATCGGAAATCAGCCAGCGCGCCATTACCGCCGCTGCCGGTTGAACACGCGACCCGCGACGTCATTGATCCACCCGGTTCGTTCGAAACCCGTCGCCTCCAGACGGGTTTTTGCCAGCATGGCCTTCGGGCGATCTTCCCAAGCCGCAAATGGGTTCCCATCGCGGCTCAAGCCCTGTCCATCGGCAGAAACCGCCGCGGCAGATTGACAGAACGGGATCATGCCCCGATTTCCTGACCTATCCTCACGGGCCATCCGCCCCATGCTGCACCGCACATAATATTTCAATTTTATGTAACTTTATTTCTTATTCTGGGTTGAGCCTCCGGATGCAGTGGCGCATAGTGGACGGCATCGGTTTGAGAAGTCGCGCGGCGGTTCTCCGGCGTCTTCTCCGTTGACAGAAGCGGGACTGAACCCGCGGGCAAGAGGCAGGCGCATGACGGCATTGGCTGAATCGAAGCAAGTTGATCGGGGCATAAGCGACGCGCTGGAGGCAGCGCTGGCACGAGGCACATTGCCTGGCGAAAGCGAAGGCTTCGACCAGCACGCGATGCTGTCGGCAGCCGCCTTCATCGCCGGCACTGCAGCGACCCGCCGGCCAGGCAACGTCGCCATCGCCATGGAAACGCTGGGCGAAGGGGCGAATGGCCGCTACATGCGCATCGCCATCATCAATGACGACATGCCGTTTCTGGTCGATTCCATCGCAAATGCGCTGGCGGCAGCCGACATCATCATCCACCGCCTGCTGCATCCCGTGTTGTCGGTCGAGCGGGACGGCAACGGCCATTTGAAGGCGATCCTGGACAATGACGCCGCCGGCGCGCGTCGGGAATCAATGATCTATATCGAGGCGGACCGCGCCGATGCGAAGGCTCGCCGGACGCTTGAGAAAGCGTTGGAGGAAACGCTGGCCGACGTTCGCGCCGCGGTTATCGACTGGCCGAAGATGCGGGAGGCGATGGGCGCCGACGCAGACGCAGCGCCAGACGAGGAAGGCGCGGCGCTGCTGCGCTGGTTCCTTGCCCGTCACTTCACCCAGATCGGCCATGAAGTGCGTCATCGCGACGGGAAGGCGGGCGCACGCATCGGCGTCTGCGGCCTGCGCGACCGGCCCATGCTGGCACCCGCCACGCTGGAGGCGGCGTTCAACTGGTTCGAGGAAGGCAGGCGCGCGCCCCTCATCATCAAGTCGAACCGCCTCTCTCGGGTCCATCGGCCCGTCCTGCTGGACATGATCATCGTACCAGTGCGGGAGGGCAAGCAGGTGACGGCGCTGTCTATCCACGCTGGCATGTGGACCAGTGCCGGGCTGGCGACGACGCCTGACAAGGTGCCTCTGCTGCGGTCGGCCCTGTCGGCGCTGATGGACAAGTTCGATTTCGATCCGCACGGCCATGCGGGCAAGGTGCTGACCCATGCGCTGACTGCCCTGCCCCACGACATCCTCATCGGCTTCGACCGCGAGACCCTGGAACGGCTGGTGCTGACCTTCATGTCGCTGACCGACCGGCCGCGCCCGAAGCTGGTGCTGGGGACGAGCGCGCTCGCCCGCCATCTCTACGCCTTCGCCTGGTTGCCGCGTGAGGAACTGACCACGGCGCGACGCGTCGCGGTGCAGGACATGTTGAGCCAGGCCTGCAACGGCCCGGTGCTGAGTTGGTCGATCGCGCTGGAGGAAAGCGGCCTGGCGCTGCTGCGCATCACGCTCGATCTGCGCGACGGTGGCGTGGTGCCCGATGAACAGCCGCTCGACCGGCAATTGAAACAGATGGTGCGGGGCTGGCTGCCCGCCGTCGAGGAGGCATTGGCCGAAAGCGAGGAGGCGGGCCGCGCCGCAACGCTGGCGCAGCGTTACGCTCCCGGTTTCCCCATGGGCTATCGCAACGGCGCCGGCCCGGCGGAGGCAGCCATAGACATCCGTCTGCTCCACAGCCTTTCGGGGCCTGGCGACAAATCGATCCGTATCTATCGCAATGAAGAGGATGAGCCCGAACGGCTGCGGCTGAAGCTCTACAGCCATGACGCCATCGCCCTGTCCGAAGTGGTCCCCGCCTTCGAGAATTTCGGTTTCCGCGTCATCGACGAGATGCTGACGGCCGTTGATGCCAAGGGGCAGGAAGGTGCGCTTGGCCATGTCCAGCGCTTCGTCTTGGAACTGCCGGCGGGGGGCGATGCCGAAAGCGTGATCGCCCGCGCTGATGTCGTTACGGAGGCGATCGCCCAAGTCACAGAGGGTGTGGCGGAAAATGACCGCTTCAACGAGCTGATCGTCACCGCCGGGCTTGACCAGCGATCGGTCGTGCTGCTGCGCGCCCTGTTCCGCTATCTGCGGCAGACCGGCATGGCCTATGGCATGGCGACATTTGCCGAAACGCTGCGGCGGGAACAGGGCATCGCCCGCCAGCTCATCGAACTGTTCGAAGCGCTGCACAATCCCGAGGCGAAGGATGGCGCCGCCCGCGCCGCCGCCGCGCAACGGGAGATCGAGGCGGGACTGGGGAAGGTCACCGCCATCGACGAGGATCGCGTTCTGCGCCTGCTGCGCGCCGTGATCGCCGCAACCCTGCGCACCAATTTCTACAGCGCGGCCGCGCAGGAGGCGCTGGCGTTCAAGCTCGACAGCGCGCAGATCCCCGGCCTGCCCGCGCCGCTGCCATGGCGCGAAATCTGGGTCTATTCGCCACGGGTGGAGGGCATCCATCTGCGCGCTGGCCCCGTTGCGCGCGGCGGGCTGCGCTGGTCCGACCGGCGGGACGATTTCCGCACGGAGATCCTGGGTCTCATGAAAGCGCAGCGGGTGAAGAACGCCGTCATCGTGCCGACCGGCGCGAAGGGGGGCTTCTATCCCAAGCAGCTTCCCAGTCCGCAGGTCGATCGCGACGCCTGGTTCGCCGAGGGCACGGAAAGCTATCGCATCTTCATCCGCGCGCTGCTGTCGGTCACCGACAATATCGTCAAGGGCAAGGTGAAGCACCCGGCGCAGGTCGTCATCCATGACCGCGACGACCCCTATTTCGTCGTCGCCGCCGACAAGGGCACTGCCACCTTTTCCGACGTCGCCAACGCCCTGGCGCTGGAGCGGGACTTCTGGCTGGGCGATGCCTTCGCCAGCGGCGGCTCCAATGGCTATGACCACAAGGCGATGGGCATTACCGCGAAGGGCGCGTGGATCAGCGTGAAGCGCCATTTCGCGGAAATGGGCGTCGATGTGCAGAGCGAACCGGTCCGCGTCGTCGGCTGCGGCGACATGTCGGGCGACGTGTTCGGAAATGGCATGCTGCTCAGCCAGGCGATCAGGCTGGTCGCCGCCTTCGATCATCGCCACATCTTCCTCGATCCCGATCCCGATCCGGCGAAAAGCTGGGAGGAACGCAACCGCCTGTTCCAACTGCCCCGCTCAAGCTGGGACGATTATGACAAGAAGCTGATCTCCAAGGGCGGCGGCGTCTTCCCGCGCAGCCTGAAGAGCATTCCCCTTACTGCGGAAGTGCAGGCGATATTGGGCGTCACCGACACGGAAATGGAGCCTGGTGCGCTCATCTCCGCGATCCTGAAAAGCCCCAACGACCTGCTCTGGTTCGGCGGCATCGGCACGTATGTGAAGGCCGCTGCGCAAAGCCATGGCGACGTGGGCGATCCGGCCAACGACCGCCTGCGCGTCAATGCCGAGCAGCTTCGCGTGAAAGTCGTGGGCGAAGGAGCCAATCTGGGCGTTACCCAGGCGGCGCGCATCGCCTTTTCGCTGCGCGGCGGACGGATCAACACCGACTTCATCGACAATTCGGCGGGCGTAGACTGTTCGGACAATGAGGTGAATATCAAGATCGCGCTCAACAAGGAAATGGCGGAAGGCCGCCTGACCTTCGACGACCGCAACAAGCTGCTGGTCAGCATGACCGATGCCGTGGCCGACATCGTGCTGGAGGACAATCGCCTCCAGGCACTCGGCCTGTCCATCGCGGAGGCGGGCGGCGCGGCGGAGCTGGCGAGCTATGTGCGGCTGATCGAAACCTTCGAAGAGTCAGGCCGGCTCGATCGGCAGGTGGAGGGCCTGGCCGCCAACGACCAGTTGCTGCGGCGCGGGCAGGACGGGCTTGGCCTCACCCGGCCTGAACTGGCGGTGCTGCTCTCGACCGCCAAGCTGGCCCTGCAGGACGCGATCGAGCATGGCAACCTGGCCACCGATCCCAGCATGGACGACGAACTCGCCCAGGCCTTCCCACCTGCCATGCGCAAGAAGGAAGCGGACGCCATCGTCGCCCATGCGCTGAGGAAGGAGATCATCGCCACCAAGGTCGCGAACCGGATCGTCAACCGGCTGGGCCTTATCCATCCTTTCGAACTGGCGGAGGAAGAAGGCTGTTCGCTGGCCGACCTTGCCAGCGCCTTCCTGATCGCGGAGCGGCTCTACGACATCCGCCAGCTATGGGAGGATATCGACGCGGCGGAGATGTCCGAAGCGGCGCGCCTCGCGCTGTTCGGCGACATCGCCAATGGCATGCGGGCGCAGATCGCAGACATTCTCCGCAGCCTCCCGTCCGGCGCCTTGCCGCAGGCAGGGCATGGCGCACTGGCCAAGGGCGTGGACAAGCTGGCGAAGCGGGTGGACGACCTGCTCACCAGCGAAGCGCTGCGCCGGGTCACGGCCGTCTCCGACCGCCTGCTGTCCCTGGGCGCGCCGGAAGCGCTGACCCGCCGCACCGCCGGGCTGTTCAAGCTGGATGGCGCGGTCGGCATCGCGGCGCTGGCCGGACGCCTGTCACTCGACGAGGTCGCCCTCACCCGCGCCTTCACCCATCTGGGCGAAGCGGTCGGCATTGACTGGGTCCAGTCCACCGCCGCGCGCATGGCCCCGTCCGATCCATGGGAACGTCTGCTGATTTCCGGGGTGGCGCGCGACATGCAGCAGGTGCGGCTCGACTTCCTCGCCCAGGGGTCAGGCAAGGATATCGCCCATCATGTCGAATCCTGGCTGAAGGCAAAGGGTGCGCGGATCCAGCAGTTCCGCGCCCTTGTCCAACGCGCCAAGGGGGCAGCGACGCCCAATGTCGCGATGCTGGCGGAAATTGCCGGCCAGGCGCGCGGATTGCTGGGGCGGTAAAGCGCTTTCCCTCGATTGCCGCCCTTCCGCAAAGACAGGAAGGGCGGCAATCGAAGAGACTTATTCGGCCGCGTCCGGCTCGGCCGTCACCGGCCCTTTGCCCATTCCCGGCCCATAGACCGGCGTCAGCGGCTCCACCACGCGCCCGTGCAGCGCCTCGATCTCGGCCTTGCGCTGCTTCAGATATAGTTCGCGATAATAAGCGTAGGGATTTTCCTCGTCGCGGATCTGCTGGATCGTCTCGTCAAAGGCGGCGCGTTCGCCAAGCTGGTTCAGAATCGTCGCGGGGATGACATATTTGGGTTCGTTGAACGGCTTGCCGATGGCAAAGGGCACGATCATCTTGTCGACCGTGTCACCGATGATGTCGCGCAGGGTCGTGGGGCCGACGATCGGCAGATACATGTAAGGCCCCGGACCTACCCCATAATAGCCGAGCACATTGGCAAGGCCGTTGGGCCGATAGGGCAGGAAGAAGGGCTTGCGCTTCGCCACGTCGAACAGTCCCGCCACCCCCAGCGTGGTGTTGATGGTGAAGCGGCCGGCCGTCTCCACCGCCTTGCCCGGCTTGAATTCGAGCAGATAGGCCAGGAAGACCACAGGCTCCTGCAGGTTGGAGAAGAAATTGCGCAGTCCCTTGCGCGCAGGCTTGGGCAGACCCTTGTTATAGGCCTTGGCGACCGGCTCCACCACGGCCTTGTCGACGGACTGCACCGCCTCGAAGCTCTTTTCGTTCAGCCGCTCCAGCGGATCGCCCGGCGGCGGCCGGGTGTGGCCAGTCACCACGATCTCGCCCGGCTGCGGCGCTGCCGCCGCGGGTGCGGTGCTGCCCGGCAGGTTCGGCATGACCGGCGGAGGCGGTACGACCAGCACCGGCGACGCACCATCCTGTGCCGCCTGCGGGTCCACGGAGGCTCCGGACGCCGGTGCAGCGATCGCAGGGGGGGCGACCGCTGGGGCGGTGGACACAGGGGAGGCCGGCGCCATCGTCCCTTCCGGTCCCGCTTGTACCCCCATCATCAGCATTCCAGCGGCTATGGCCGGCGTCAGCATATCGTCATTCCTTGCAGGCAGGCCTTTGCGACTGATGACATTTTCCGTGTCACGCTCGTCATCAAAGGCGGCTAGTTGCCAAGGGGTCACGCGTCAATAGCATGACGTCGCCCCCTGCGCCGGACCGCCGTTCATCGGCAACGATCCGGTCGCATACATTTTGATACAAATTTGCCGTGCCCCCTGTTTGCAATTGCGAGTCGTTCGCGTTATGGAGGCCGCCTCTTCTCTACAGGACTCGTCCCGCTTCCGATGCACGCCCCCGTCCGCACTCAGCCGAACAAGAAGAAGAGCCCCAAGGCCTTCTGGCTGAAACAGCTTCATACCTGGCATTGGGTGAGTTCAGCGATCAGCCTGATCGGACTGCTGCTGTTCGCCTTCACCGGCATCACGCTGAACCACGCCGCCGATGTGGAGGGCGCGCCGCAGACGGTGAGCAAATCCGCCATCCTGCCGCCTGCCCTGCGCGGGCAGGTGGCGCCCGACGATGCGCCCGACGCCAGGAAGCCGCTGCCTGCTCCGATCGCCCAATGGGTGGAGAAGACGATCGGCCAAAGCGGCGCGGGCGAAGCGGAATGGTCAGCGGATGAAGTCTATCTTGCCTTGCCGCGCCCCGGCGGCGACGGCTGGATATCGATCGACCGGCATAGCGGCGAGGTCACCAGCGAGGCGACCAGCCGCGGCTGGATCAGCTATCTCAACGACCTGCACAAGGGCCGCAATGCCGGTGATGTCTGGAAGTGGTTCATCGACATCTTCGCCATTGCCTGCTTCCTCTTCGCCCTGACCGGCCTGCTGCTGCTCTGGCTCCACGCCAGGAAGCGCCCGACCACCTGGCCGCTGGTCGCCGCGGGCCTCGCCATTCCGGCCATATTGGCCGTCATCTTCATCCATTAAAGGGGGAGTTCCTCACCGCATGCAGATCAACCACAAGATCGTCCTGACTGGCGCAGCCATGGGCGCGAGTGCAATCGCCCTGCCTGCGGCCGCGCAGACGCTGGACGTCACGCTCACCCTGCCGCGCCTGTCGGTGGCGGAATATCACCGCCCCTATGTGGCGATCTGGCTGGAGAAGGAAGGCACGCCCGCCCGCACCCTGTCCGTGCTCTACGATGTCGACAAGCGCAACAATGGCGGCGTCAAATGGCTGCGCGACATTCGCATGTGGTGGCGCGCCTCCGGTCGTTCGCTGACCCTGCCTGCCGACGGCATATCCGGCGCCACCCGCGCACCCGGCACCCATAAGCTGAGCTTCCCCGCTGGCAAGGGCGGCATGCCGGCATTGTCCCCCGGCAAATACACGCTGGTGGTGGAGGCCGCGCGCGAATCCGGAGGACGCGAGGTGGTTCGCGTCCCGCTCAACGTGACGGCGGCCGGCGCCAAGGGCAGCGGCAGTGGGCAGTTCGAGCTGGGCGCGGTCAACGCCGTGCTGTCGCGCTGAGGGGAGGAAGTCATGATGAAGTTCCGCAAACCGCTGTTCCTGCTCGCCGCGACGGTCGCCATGGCTCTGCCGCAAATGGCGGGCGCGGCGCGGCCCTGGATGCTGCCCTCCGAAACCATGTTCGCCGGCTCCGGCAATGAATGGGTAACGGTGGACGCCGCCATTTCGAGCGATCTTTATTATTTCGACCATCCGGGCCAGGACTGGCAGCCGGTGGTGACCGCACCCGACGGCAGTGCAGTCCAAGTGGAAAATCGTAGCGTCGGCAAGTTGCGCCAGACCTTCGACCTGGGCATCAAGACCAAGGGCACCTACAAGATCGCCATCGTCAACGAGATGCTGATGGGCAGCTACATGCTGGATGGCGAGCGCAAGATGCTGCCCCGCGGCACCACGGCCGCGACGCTGGCGACCGCCGTGCCGCAGGGCGCGACAGACGTGCAGACGGCGACGGCGCGCACCCGGATCGAAACCTTCGTGACAGCGGGCGAACCGGACCGAAAGGTCTTCACAACGACCGGCACGGGGCTGGAGATGGTGCCCGTCACCCATCCCAATGACCTTGCGGTGGGTGAACCCGCCACCTTCCAGTTCCTGCTGAACGGCAAGCCGGCAGCTGGCATGGATGTCGTCGCCATTCCGGGCGGCATCCGGTATCGGTCGGACCTCGGGCAGATGGACGTGAAAACCGACGCCAACGGCAAGGTCAGCTTCACCTGGCCGGAAGCAGGCATGTATTGGGTCAGCATCAGTTCCGGCGGACGGCGCGGACCTGGTCCGGGTGCGGGCGGTACAGGCAATGCGCCCGGCGCGGGGCGGCCGCAGGGTCAGGCGCAGGGTGAAGGCGGCCCCCGCCCGCTCATGGGTCCGCCCCAGGACCGCGCCACCTATGCGATGACGGTAGAGGTGCAGGGCTGATCCCCGACGCGATCCGCATCGCCATCCCGCCCGGCCTCTCGCCCGCCCTGTTCGAATCGAGCAATCGGGCGGGCAGGATCAGCGCCCTTGGCGGTCCGACCATGGGCACAAGCTGGTCCGCCCGCATCGTGGACGCACCCCCCGACAGCAGAGCGGCGATAGAGGCAGTGCTGGGCCGGGTCATTGCGCAGATGAGCAATTGGGAGGAGCATTCCGCCATTAGCCGCTTCAACGCCGCGCCGGTCGGCGATTGGATGCCGCTTCCCCCTGACATGATGACCGTGCTGCGCGCCGGACTGGACATGGCCCGGATATCGGGCGGCGCCTTCGATCCGGCGGTGGGCCGGCTGGTGGAGAAATGGGGCTTTGGTCCCAACGGGCCGACGGGCCTTTCCGTCGTGCCCCATCACCCCTCCCCCTGGAGCGTCATCGAGATCAAAGGCGACAGCGCCCGGCGGACGGCTGATGTGACATTGGACTTTTCAGGCATCGCCAAGGGCTTTGCCGTGGACATGGTCGCCGATACGCTACGCGAGTTGGGCGCGGCACATTTCCTTGTCGAAATCGGCGGCGAATTGCGCGGACAAGGCGTCAGGCCTGATCTTCAGCCCTGGTGGGTGGATGTGGAGGCCCCTCCCGGTCTTTCGCTGCCAAGCCTCCGCATCGCTCTTTGCGGCCTGTCCGTCGCGACGTCCGGCGATTATCGCCGCTTCCGCGAAGAAGGAGGCGCTCGCCTCTCCCACAGCATGGATCCCGCCCGCGGCGCGCCGATCGCCAACGATGTCGCCTCGGTGACGGTGCTCCACGACAGCGCGATGTGGGCCGATGCCTGGGCCACGGCGATCACCGTCCTTGGCCATGACGCCGGCATGACCCTCGCCACCCGCCACGGGATCGCTGCCTGCCTGATCCGGAGGCTGCAAGGAAGGGGGCAGGAATATGTGACCCCTGCCCTTGCCGCCATGCTGGAGTGAATGGCGGATGGTCGGATCCTCCTCATCGCAAGACAAGGAGGATCGCCCGGCTCAGTTGCAGACCCGCACCTTTACGCGACGGTCGCGATAATGGTTGTAGCGCCACTCCGTCCAGCAACGCTGGCGATAATGCCCGCGCCAGTAGCGGCGGTCGCCGCGCCAGTGACGGCGGTCGTCATCGCGCCAGTCGCGCCTGCCGTCCCAACGGCGGTCATCCCAACGGTCGCCGTGATATCCGTCGCGATAACCGTAGCCGCCATAATATTGCGCCTGTGCAGGGCCTGCACCGACCCCCATGGCGGTGATCGCCAGGCCCAGAGCCGCCGCACCCTTCCACAAGATATTCATGTCCGTCTCTCCTCAACATGGACACCCGTCACCGGGCCATGGTGGGAAGATGCGCCGACCTTACTGAACCGTCCGGGAACGACGTCGTCAGCCCCCGTTCATGGATTCTCAGCGGCCGCGCAGGGCGCCTTCCGCCTCCAGCATATAGTCGCGCGTGATCGGCAGGCTGCGGCGGTCCCGGACATATTGGACCTGGTAATTCACCATGCTGCCATGCTCGAACACCGTGGCGGCACCCGCCAGATAGAAGGTCCAGAGGCGGAAGAACCGCTCGTCATAAAGCGCGATGATGTCGGCCTTGTGCGCCAGGGTCCGCTTGTACCATTCGCGGATGGTGAGGCCGTAATGCATCCGCAACACCTCCACATCCGTGACCATCAGCCGCGTGCCCTCGCTGCCCTGGATCATCTCCGACAGGGCGGGGATATAGCCGCCGGGGAAGATATATTTCTGGGTGAAGGCATCGGTGATCCCCGGCCCGTCGACCCGCCCGATGGTGTGGATCAGCATGACCCCGTCGGGCGTCAGCAGGTCGCGGCATTTGTTGTAGAAGGTGCGGTAATCCTTGGTCCCGACATGCTCGAACATGCCCACCGACACGATGCGGTCAAATGGCCCCTCTATGTCGCGATAGTCGATCAGTTCGAAACGCACATGGTCGGCCACGCCCAGGTCCTGCGCCCGCTGTCGCGCGACTTTCAACTGCTCTTCCGACAAGGTGATGCCGGTCACGTCGACGCCGCAGGTGCGATGCAGGTACAGCGCCATGCCACCCCAGCCGCAGCCTATGTCCAGCACCTTCATCCCCGGCTTCAGGTGCAGCTTGGCCGCGATATGGGCCTTCTTGTCCTCCTGTGCCTGTTCCAGGCTGATGCCCGCCTCATTGTCGGCATCGGGGAAATAGGCGCAGCTATATTGCCGGTCACGGTCAAGAAAGAGCGCGTAGAGCGCGCCCGACAGATCATAGTGATGCGCGACATTGGCCTTCGCACGGGAACGGTGATTGGCCGCCCACAGCTTCCGGCGGATCGCCTTGAAACCACGCTTGACGGAACCCAGGTCGCTGATCGACTTGCCCGTTTCCCACGCATTGTTCATGCGGATGAGCGAGATCAGTTCCATGATCCCGCCGCCCTCTATGGTGACCCGCCCGTCCATGAACGCCTCGGCCATGCCCAGGCGCGGATCCTTGATGATGTCGAACGGCACCCGCGCATCATGGAATTTCAGCGCCAGCGCAGGAAAGCCGGGTTCGGCGACCCCGACCGTGATCTTCCTGCCGTCATGATAGTAGATGTCGAGCTGGCCCCGCGTGACGAGCCGTTTGATGACGCGATCGAACAATTTCATGGGACCACCCTGTCAGGTCATTTCGTTCGCGTCAAATGCCTGCATACCAATCATAGCCGGCGCGGTCCTCCCAATAGCCGCCCTTCCCTCCTGCTATGCCGTGGAGACTTGCAACCGCTTCAATCTTCATCAGATATTTCGCCTGCTTGTAGCCCAGTTGCCGCTCCACCCTCAGCCGGAGCGGCGCGCCGTTCGCCACGCGCAGAGGCCGGTCGTTCAGCGCGAAGGCCAGGATGGTCTGCGGGTGAAAGGCGTCCACCAGATCGATGCTCTCATAATAGCCGCCTCCGCCGCCCATGTCGTCGGCGCAGTGAAAGACGATGTAGCGTGCCCCATCCCGCAGCCCCGCCGCGTCCAGAATCCGCTTCAACGGCACGCCCCGCCATTTGCCGATGGCACTCCACCCCTCGACGCAGTCATGGCGCGTGATCTGCTCGCGATGGGGCAAGGTCCGGATCTGCGCCAGCGAAAGGGACAGCGGCCGTGCCACGAGTCCGGCTACATCCAGCCGCCAGTCGGCAAAATCGCGGCGCCACAGCGCCTTATATTCGGGCGTGTTCGGATTGGCGGTGCCGTTGGGCCGGAAAAAGGGCGAGATCTGGTCGGGCCGAAACTCCCGCGCCAGCGCGTCCCGGGTCATCAGGCTGCGCTGCGCCCATTTGTGGAAATTCGCGGCGGAAAACAGCGTGTCGCGCACTGTCTCGTTCTTCGCAAGCCGATCGCATCCCACAAGCGTCGCGGCGGCGCCCAGCACCAGGCTGCGCCGGTTGAGGATCAGGCTCATCGCCGCACCTCGGGCAGGCGGTATCGACCGCTGATCATCGAGCGGATTTCGTTCAGGGGGCCGGCAAGCAGCACCATCAGCATATGCACCAGGAAGAAAGCCACCAGCGTGAAGGCCGCGATGAAATGGATCGAGCGCGCCGATTGCCGACCGCCGAACAGGTCGACCAGCCAGGGCCATGCCGCGTTCATCCCCGGCGCCATCGTCAGCCCGGTCAGTATCACGAGCGGCAGCAAGACGAAGATCACGCCGATATAGCTTCCCTTTTGCAATACATTGTACCGCAGCGCCGCTTCGCCGGTCGGGAAGCGCAGCCGGGCATGGTCCCGGATGTCCTGCCAGATGTGGCGGGGCGCCAGCTCCCCCCGCCGGAAGGCGAGGTCACGCCCCAGATGCCCGCCGAACAGGCTCCAGAGCATATAGAGGAGCAGCGCAAAGGCAAAGATCGGCGCGGCGGTCAGATGCCAGTGCCGCGACATCGCCAGATCATAATGGGCGGGCAGGGTCAGCCAGCGTCCGAACCGCCCAAGTTCCAGCCAGGGCCGGTCGAAATTCGCGCCATATTGCCCCCAATAGAGCCGGGGATGCGCGTTGAAGATGCCAAGCCCGCTGGCGAACAACGTGTAGAGCAGCAACGCATTCAGCCAATGCCACAAACGCGTCGGCCACCGGTGGCGCAGCACCAGCTTCGGTTCGGCCGATCCTGCCTGGGATGAGAGACGGTCCATGGGCAACTGTTACCCCTTTGCACCAGCAGCGTCAAAAAGGATGGGCTGCCCTGCCCCATGAATCATTTTTCATGCTTCCATTCATGTGGGAGCCAGATTTCGGGTCCATAAGCACCCTGCCGGGAACAAGTCAATTTCCCGGCTTTTGAAGCTTCTATGGATCGATGCCCTGTCAATTCAATAGGGACGAAATGGAAAATATTTTACAACTCAGTCTCTTTTAAAAACCTATTGAGAACATAAATCGATCTCACCCGGTTCAGGGTATAGAACAAGTCAAGAGGAATACCATGAAAACTGCGATTTTCGCAGCGATTGCTGCTGCCACCGTTTCTGTTCCTGCCTTTGCTCAGGATGCTACACCCTTTACTGGGCCGCGCGCTGGCGTCACCATGGGTTATGACAAGGTCCATGGCGGCGACGGCTTCAGCTACGGTGTATCCACCGGCTATGACCTGGCCGTCACCCCCCGCGTAACTTTCGGTCCGGAAGTGTCGTTCAGCGATTCCACGGCCAAGTTCGGCGGCGTCGATGCGAGCCGCGATCTCGCCGCATCGGTGCGCCTGGGCTATGTCGTGACGCCGCAGGTGCTGGCGTTCGGCAAGGTGGGCTACGCCAACAGCCGCTTCGAAATTCCCGGCGACCATCAGACGCTGGAAGGCGTCCGCTATGGCGGTGGCCTCGAATATTCGGTAACGCCGCGCACCTATATCTCGGCCGAATATCAGCGGACCGAATATGAAAATAATTTTGGCGGTCGGGACGCGGGCGTAGTGGGCGTCGGCTTCCGCTTCTAGAGCGGGTTTCCCGCGATTTCCTAACCAGCGATCGATTCCGATCGCTTGGAAATCGCTCCAGGCGAGACGCGATTCAAAAATGGGGCGGCCCCAGCGGAGCCGCCCCATTTTCATGCAAAGTCAGACTGTTGCGAAAAAGCATCATACATTTGTAAAGTTCATATCCATGTTGCAACAATGACAATCTCGTTACATATGCGCGTCGTCAGCGATCAGTTTCGCTGCATGCAGGACGGGAGGATAGGCCGGTCAATATCGGCGTTCCAGATGACGATCAAATAATGACATGTAACGTCATCCCGTAAAAAGAACAAACGACAGTCCAAATTACAGGACTGTTCGTTTCTGATGATATGAGGATTTTATGAAGACTGTGATTTTCGCAGCCCTTGCTGCTGCCGCCATTTCCGCTCCCGCTTTCGCTCAGGACGCCGCGCCCTTCACTGGCCCGCGCGCGGGCGTCATCGGCGGCTATGACAAGCTCGGCGGTAACGACGGCTTCGCTTATGGCGTGTCGACCGGCTACGACCTGGCCGTCACCCCGAACATCACCTTCGGCCCGGAAGTGTCGTTCAGCGACACCACTGTCGGCGGCAATGGCACGGAAGTCAGCCGTGACCTGGCTGCTTCGGTCCGTCTGGGCTACATCCTGACCCCGCGCGTTCTCGCCTTCGGCAAGGTCGGCTATGCCAACACCCGCCTCGAAGCGTCGAACAGCAACTTCGGTGGTTCGATCGAAGGCGTTCGCTACGGCGGTGGCATCGAATTCGCAGTGACCGGCAACACCTACATCTCGGCTGAATATCAGCGCAGCGAGTATGAGGACAATGTCAGCCGTGATGCCGGCATCGTCGGCGTCGGTTTCCGTTTCTAATCCCTCTCGGATGGAACAGGGAAAGGGCGGTCCTGACGGGCCGCCCTTTTTCTATGCCCAAGGCAGGGGTTTCAGGTCCGGCGCCATCCAGGTCCGCCGCGCTTCCGCCGACATCAACCGCTCACGCGACCAATAGGCAAGCGGCCAATCCTTGTCGGCCATGGGGGAGGCCATCAGCGCGGCAAAGGCTTGCCCTGGCGACACGCCTTCCGGCAATCCCGCCAGGACCGCCCGCGCCGCGCCCAGCGACGCCTGTGTGATCGTCTCATGATAGCCGGACGTATCGCTGTTCACGCCGCCCACGCTTTCATTATAGGCCGCGATCATCCCCGGCATGTCGCGCTCCGGCACCAGATCAGGCCGCCGCAGCATCAGCCATAATGCCATCGCAAAATGGGCCCTGTGGGTCCACTCCTCCTTGGGGAGCGTTCGCGCGCAAAAGCCCGTCGCGATCCATTCAATCTCTTCGTCCGTCATTCCCATTCACCCTTCTTCATGCCGCCCGGACGAAGGGCCAAAGAAAAACCCCGCCGTTCCGGGCGGGGTTTCGTTTCTCGTGCCACTTGGGCGCGCACCATCAGCCCCGCTCTATCCGAGCGCGGCTTGCTTCTCCGCCGCCAGCCGGTCGAGTTCTGCGCGACTCTTCTTCTCGCTCGCGGACTTGAGCTGCCCGCAGGCCGCCATGATGTCCCGTCCGCGGGGCGTGCGCACCGGCGCGCTGATCCCGCCCTCGAACACGATGTCGGAAAAGCGCCTGATGCGTTCGGGCGTCGAACATTCATAATCCGTGCCCGGCCAGGGATTGAACGGGATCAGATTGACCTTCGCCGGCAGCTTGTACTGGCGGAGCAGGCGGACCAGTTCCCGCGCATCCTCGTCGCTGTCGTTCTTGTCCTTGATCATGACATATTCGAAGGTGATGCGCCGCGCATTGTTCGCGCCCGGATAGTCGGCGCAGGCCTGCAAAAGCTGATCGATGCCGAACTTCCTGTTGAGCGGCACCAGTTCGTCGCGCACATCCTTGGTAACGGCATGCAGCGACACGGCAAGGTTGACGCCGATCTCTTCGCCCGCCCGCGCCATCATCGGCACGACGCCGGAGGTGGAGAGGGTGATGCGCCGCTTCGACAGGGCGAGGCCATCGCCGTCCATCACGACCTTCAACGCGTCGCGCACATGGTCGAAATTGTAGAGCGGCTCGCCCATCCCCATCATCACGATGTTGGTCAGCATGCGACCGTCGGTCGTATATTGCGAGGCGTCGTCGGCCTCATCGTCATTGGCCGACGCCATGCTCCCCTTGGGCCATTCGCCAAGGGCATCGCGGGCCAGCATGACCTGGCCCACAATCTCGCCCGGCGTCAGGTTGCGCACCAGCCGCATCGTGCCGGTATGGCAGAAACGGCAGTTGAGCGTGCAGCCCACCTGGCTCGACACGCAGAGCGTGCCCCGATCCGCGTCCGGGATGAACACCATCTCATAATCCTGGCCATCATCGGAGCGCAGCAGCCACTTGCGCGTGCCGTCGCTGGAGACCTGCGCCTCGACCACTTCCGGGCGCCCTACGACGAAACGCTCCGCCATCCAGCCGCGCATCGGCTTGGCGAGGTCAGTCATGGCGTCGAAATCAGTCTCGCCGCGATGATAGAGCCAGTGGAAAAGCTGCTTGGACCGCAGCTTCGCCTGCCTGGCGTCGAGCCCGGCCTCTTCCAGCACATCCTTGATCTGCGGCCGCGACAGTCCCATGAGGTCGATCCGTCCATCCTCGCGGGGCGTAACGGCGCGGGGCACGGGCACAGGGTCGATAGCGCCGGGAATCGGCATCAGGGGGTTGGCGGCTGTCTGCATGGCCGCGCCCATAGCGGATTTTGGGGGAATTTGGAAGGGCGACCGCATGAACCCCGCCCACTTCCACCCGGCTCACCGCAATCGCGCGCATCCCAGTGCCGCCGCATCGATCGCCGTGGCCGCGCCGCGCAACGCATAGGTGTCGGCAAAGCCGCGCCCGCGCCCGTCCCGCGTCTGCACGCTCATGCTGGTGGCAGAGCGCATCGCAGCGACGATCGCAGCATCCACCCGCGCATCGGGCGCCCAGGCATCGACCTGCCCCGCCACCAGTGAAAAGCGGCGATCCCCCACATTCAGGATCACCGCCGCATCGCTCGCCCGCATCCGGCTCAGGCGGAAATGCACCTGACCCCGCACCCGCTGGCGCGGCCAGCTTCCCACCGCGGCAAAGCCGTCGCCGCCGGTCGCCACCGGCACGGACAGCGCATAGCAGCGCGGACCATTGGCATCAGGAAGGGCAGGATCGCGAAACGCGCCCCATGCTTCGAAAACGCCCAGCGAATCCCGCGCCTCGGCCGCGACGCCAGTCATCATGAAGGGCAGGACGAGGAGCCATGGAGCTTTCACATCACCGGCAAAGCGCATGCTGATCCCTTTTGCAACCCTTTGCCAAACGAAACGATCACCCAGCGCTTGCAGGGGCCGTCACAGCGGCTATGAAGGACCATCCATCATTGTCGCCCGGATTCGACCGAGTTCGGGCTTTGCGCAGAAAAGAAACGGACAGAACAGGGACATGAAGGCCACCATCGAACGCGCAACGCTGCTCAAGAGCCTCAGCCACGTCCAGTCGGTGGTGGAGCGGCGCAACACGATTCCGATCCTGTCCAACGTGCTGATCGAAGCATCGGCGGATGGCGCGATCAAGCTGATGGCGACCGATCTCGACCTCCAGATCGTCGAAAGCGTCGCCGCGCAGGTCGAACAGCCTGGCGCGACCACGATTTCCGCGCACACCCTGTTCGACATCGCTCGCAAGCTGCCCGAAGGATCGCAGGTCTCGCTCCAGGCGGCCGAGGGCAAGATGCTGATCCAGGCGGGGCGCGCCCGCTTCAACCTGTCCACCCTGCCGCGCGACGATTTCCCGGTGATCGCGGAAGGCGACCTGCCGACCAGCTTCGAACTGCCGGCCGAAACGCTGAAGCAGATCATCGACAAGACGCGCTTCGCCATCTCGACCGAAGAGACGCGCTATTATCTGAACGGCATTTATTTCCATGTTTCCGACGAGGGGCAACCCGTGCTGAAGGCGGCCGCGACCGACGGCCATCGCCTCGCCCGCGTCACCGTGCCGCGTCCGGATGGCGCCGACGGCATGCCGGGCATCATCGTGCCGCGGAAGTGCATCGGCGAACTGCGCAAGCTGCTCGACGAGGTCGAAGGTTCTGTGCAGATTTCGCTCTCCGCCAGCAAGATCCGCTTCGGCCTGGGCAACGCGATCCTGACCAGCAAGCTGATCGACGGCACTTTCCCGGATTACAGCCGGGTCATCCCGACCGCCAATGACAAGCTGCTCAAGATCGACCCGCGCAGCTTCGAGGAAGGTGTTGACCGCGTTGCCACCATCGCCACGGAAAAGACGCGCGCCGTCAAGATGACGCTGGACCGCGACAAGATCACCCTGTCCGTCACCAGCCCGGAAAACGGCACCGCCGCCGAAGAAGTGCCCGGCGCGTTCCAGGGCGAAGGCTTCGATATCGGTTTCAATGCTCGCTATCTGCTCGATATTCTCGGCCAGATCGACAGTGAACTGGTGGAACTGCATCTCGCCGACGCCGCCGCGCCGACGCTGATCCGGGAAGACGACCGCAGCCCGGCACTCTACGTCCTGATGCCGATGCGCGTCTGAGGATCGGCCGCGCGCTTCGAAAGCGCGGCTATTCTCAGCGCTTGCCGATGTCCTGATCGACGCTATGTCCAAGCTGTTGATCGGAGCGGGAAATGGCATGGGCCCAGTTGTCGAGAAAATCATGAGGGGATTGGGCGCGGCGCTGCTGTTTCTGGCGGTGACGCTGTGTCTGGCGGTTACCATCGTTCCACCCTTTCTCGACCGCATCTATTATGAAGGGCCGGTCAGCCGCCATTATGACGGCGCGCGTTTCTTCAATCCCGATGGGGAAAGGCGCTATCCCGCGCCGCCGGGCGATAACCAGCGCGGCTTGGTGGCCCGCTGGCTGCTGCGGCAGGACGACCGACCCGCATGGCCCGACAGGGTGGCGGTAAAGCCCTCCCGCCCTCCGGCCTTCGCCGCGCCACGCGGCATGGTCGCCACCTGGGTGGGACATGCGACTGTGCTGGTTCAGGCGGCCGGCCTCAATATCCTGACGGACCCTATCTGGTCCGACTATGCCAGCCCCTTCCCGCCGCTGGGTCCGAAGCGGGTGACGCAGCCGGGCGTGCGCTTCGACGATCTGCCGAAGATCGACCTCATCCTTCTCAGCCACAATCATTATGATCATATGGACATTCCCACCCTGAAAAGATTGTGGGAGCGGGACAGGCCGAAGATCATCACCAGCCTGGGCAACGACATCATCCTGAAGGCTAACGGCATTCCTTCAACGGCGCTGGACTGGGGCCGTTCGACCAGCGGCGCTGCGCTGAACGGCCTGGGCGAGAATAGCGTGATCCAGTGCGAGAATTACGAGCATTGCCCGGATTATCGCGTCCATGTGGTGCGCAATCATCATTGGAGCAGCCGCTGGGGCACCGATAGAAACCGGGCGCTCTGGTCTGGCTTTTTCGTCAGCACGCGGGCGGGCAATATCTTCTTCGCGGGCGACACCGGCGCAGGCGACATGGCATGGGCAGAGGAAGCGGCGCGGCTTGGGCCGATCAGGCTGGCGCTGATCCCTATCGGCGCTTTCCGCTTCTGGCCGGGACAGATGCAGTCGGACGCGCATATCGGACCGGAGCAGGCCGTGACGCTGTTCAAGACGCTGAATGCTTCAACCGCGATCCCCATCCACTGGGGGACCTTTCATCTCTCCTACGAGAAATGGGACACGCCGCCCAAATTGCTGGAACTGTATCTGCGCTGCGCCGGCATCGACCGTCAGCGTTTCGCGCCCTTGAAGGTGGGGCAGGCGATCCAGGTTCCGGCCTGGTCGTCCGCGCGGATCGGAAAGCGGCGCTGCGACGCGGACGCAGTTGCGCGGCTGGAATAGTCGGGCATGGCGTGCCGCCCTCCTCCCCATTCCTGTCGCGATCAGGCGTCTGCCCACCGCCGTAACAGATTGTGATATACGCCAGTCAGCCGGATGACCTGCGCATCCTCATGCCCCAGCGTGCTGGCCAGCGCCTGGATGCTGCTGTCGAGATCGAACAGCATCTGGCGCGCCGCATCGTCCCGCACCATCGACTGGAGCCAGAAGAAGCTGGCCACCCGCCGTCCGCGGGTCACAGGCTCCACCCTGTGCAATGACGATGATGGATAGAGCACGGCATGGCCCGTCGGCAATTTCACCTGCTGCACGCCGAAATTCGTCTCGATCGTCAATTCCCCGCCGTCATAGCCGCCGGGCTCTTCCAGAAAAACGGTGATCGACAGGTCGGATCGGACGCGAAAGCCGGTACCCGCCTGTATCCTGACGGCATTGTCCACATGGGTGCCGAAGGCCTGCCCGCCCGCATAGCTGTTGAACAGTGGAGGGAAGACCTTGAGCGGCAGCGCGGCGGCGATGAACAGGGGCGATCGACCAAGGGCGTCCAGCACGATCTGCCCGGCCTGCTTCGCTTCAGCGCTATCCTCCGGCAATTGCAGGTTGTGCTTGGCGAGCGCCGACTGATGTCCGGAAGTGACGTTGCCGTCGACCCATTGCGCCGCGTCGATCAATGCGCGGACGCGCGTGACGGCCTGGTCGTCCAGCAGGTCGGGGATGACGGTCAGCATGCCGATGAAGGGATCCGGGCACGAAGGATGCAGGCCATGTCTCTCACTCTACTCCGCTGCGCAGGACGAAGGGGATTTCGACCACGCCCTTGACCCGCACGGGCTGGCCGTCGCGCATCACGGGCTTCCAGCGCCAGCCGCGTACCGCGTCGCGCGCGGCATTGTCCAGTCGGGCAAAACCACTGCTCTGCGCGATGGAGAGGCTTTCCACCGCGCCATCCAGACCCAGCGTCAACGCAAGAAGGACGGTCCCCTGCTCACGCTTGCGACGGCTCTCCACCGGATAGCGGGGCGGCTTGCCCGCAATCATCTGCGTGCCCAGGTCGCCGCCCTGAACGATGCTCGGCCCCACGGAGATGGCGGGCGGCGCAGGGGGCGCGGGGACTGCCAGCGGCGGCGCGGGTGGTGCAGGAGGAACGATGGTCGGCGTGGTCGCCACGGTCGGCACCGGCGCCGGAGGTACTTTCACCAGCGGCGGCGGCGCGACGATCCTGCTCTGCGGCGGGGGCGGCGGAGCCTTCACAGATGGAGGCGGCGGCGGCATGAGATTCACGACCGACAGCCGGGCTTCCCGCATCCGATGCACATGATGCCGGGCATGGACCAGCGCGGCGATGATCAGGGCATGAAGCAGGAGGATGACAAGGATGGCGGGGACGTTCACCCCGCTCCGGGCACCATAGCGGGCCGGAGCAGCGTCGAGTTGAACCGGCACGCTGGAAAGGGATGGCCGCGCGGCAAACAGGGGGACAACCCCATCATCCCCACCCTCTTCCACAAATCTATCTGCTACGCGAAGCATGCCAGATCCCCTTTGCCGCCGTGCAGGCGAAGGCCGTCCATAACGCGAATCCTAATGCTACTCAATCGCATCTTTATATGGGATCGGGCGGGTGGCGACCCGAGGAGGATAGGAGTGCATCGCCACCCGCCCGTGTCCCCCGGCAAGGGACGATTGCCGGGGGACAGGATCGTCAGAACATGTAGTTGAGGCTGAACACGGCCGATCGGGTCGGGGCCGGCTGCGCCCAGCTGTTGTTGATGTTGGTGCGAACGGTGGTCACATATTTCTCGTTGGTGAAGTTCTGCACGTTCACCTGCGCCTTCAGTTTTTCCGTAATCGGATAGGACGCCATGAAACGGTGAATGGTGTAGCTGGGCACCCGGTAGCCGACATAGCTGTTGGCGACGAGCTGGGCGAGACTAGGCTGGTTCATCAGGAAGCTGCCCTGATAGGTCAGGCCATAGCCCAGCTCCAGCCCGAAGCCGAAGCGGTAGGTGGTGAACAAGCTGCCCGAATGCTTCGGCGTGTTGGTCAGCGAATAGCCCGCAGTCGGATCGGGGAAGGCAGTGCTGTTCGCGCAGGTGCCGGCCGCCGGATCGGTCGCGCCGGGATGGGCAAGGCAATAGTCGGAAACGCCCTGCTTGATCTTGCTCTTGAGATACATGTAGTTGGCCGAAATGGTCCAGTTGCTGGTGATGTTGCCCGACGCGCCGAAGGACAGGCCCTGCACCCGCTGGAAACCGTCCGTCGCCTGATCAGGCAGAAGCGGATCGCCTGACACGACCTTGATCTGGTTGCGATCATTGCGGAACAGCGCCAGCGTCAGCAGCAACTGCTTGTCGAAGAGGTCCGCCTTCGCGCCGATCTCGTAATTCTTCGTGGTCTCGGGCCTGACATTGCAGGAGCCGCCACCGCCGGCCACATTGTCCGCCGTACAGCTGCCGTCGACCGACGATTTCGATGGCAGCTTGGAGTTGCCGAAAGCGACATACAGGCTGGTGTCCGGCGTCGGCTTCACGACAGCGCCCACGCGGAAGGAGAAGAGATTGTCATCGATCTCCAGCCGGTTGCCGACCGTGCTGATCTGGCCGAGCTGCGCCGACCCGCCGGTCGTGTTGTAGGTGAAGGTGCGGTTGAAGCCCCGGACCTTCTCATAACGGATACCGCCGTTGATCTCGAACCAGTCGGTGAACTTCATCGTGTCGAACAGATAGGCGGCATAGCTGGTCTGCTCGCCCACATTATGCGTGCCGAGGGTGAAGTTGACGGGGCCGACATAATTGTTGCTGCCATAGGCGCGCGCCAGGCCGGTGGTCGCGGCCGGGCCGACGATGCCCGATGACGGATCGGCTATGTTCACCAGCGGCAGGTAGAAGCCCAGGCTGGCGGCGGCATTATAGGCCGGGTTGGCCACACCCGCGCCGCTTGCCGGGGCCGTAAAGGGCGCGGCATAGGGATCGAAGCCGTTGGCGGTGCGGCCCAGGCTGCCCTGCAACTGATCGTAACGCTCCCACAAGGCAGAGCCGCCGACGACCAGCGTATGGCCGATGCCGCCAGTGTCGAAATCGGCGCTGAGGTCGATCTGGTTATAGGCGGTCTCATTGGTGATGAAACGCTGGTTCCCGCGACCGCCCGTCGGTACATAATAGCCCACCGGAATGGTCAACGTCTCGCCCGCCGCTGTTGTCCCGATGCGCTGGGTGCAGGCGCCGCCGGTGTCCGGATTGAAGCCGGCCGCCGTGCCGTTGTCGAGGCAGAAGACGCCGTTCGGCTGGCTGGTCACCGTATCCTGGCGGATATGTTCGTAGCGCGTCAGGTTGCGGACCTTGACCGTGTCGCTGAAGGCATGGCTGAAGATCGCCTGCAACGACTTGGTCTTGCTGTCCTGCCGGTCCAGATTGGCGAAGCCGTAATAGCCGGAACGGTCGAACTGCTTGAGGATGCCGCCCAGCGCCGGGAAATAGCGGATGCCATATTGCGGCATCGCCTTGTCATCCAGATATTCCCCCTGCAGCGTCAGGCTGGTCGGGCTGTCGATACCGATCGTGATGGCGGGCGCGACGCCCCAGCGCTTGTAATCCTCGACATCGCGACCGGGCACGTCATTGGCGTGATAGACGGCATTGAGGCGCACCGCGATCAGGTCGTTGACACGCTTGTTCGCATCGATGGTCGCGCGATAATAGTTGTCGGTGCCGATCCCTGCATTGAGGATGATCTGGTCGTCGGCCAGCGGGCGCTTCGTAACCAGGTTGATCGTGCCGGCAACCGAACCGCCACCGTTCATGACCGAATTGGCGCCGTTGGTGACTTCGACCTGCTCGATATTATAGACTTCGTTGCGGTTCAGGAATGCCCCGGATCGCACGCCATCGACCGTCACGTCGTTCTTCGCGTCCTGCCCGCGCAGGATGATGCGATCGCCATAGCCGAAGCCGCCCTCGCCCGCGCCAAAGGTGATGCCTGGAACCGTGGACAGCACTTCGCGCAGCGTCAGCAGGTTCTGCTGCTGGATGGTTTCCTTGCCGATCACGGTGATGGTCTGAGGCGTATCGAGCAGCGGGCGAGTATATTTGGGCGATTCGGCCTTCTCTACCTTGACGGGGGATTCGTCGATCGCCGTATCGGTGACCGTCATCCCGCCGAGCCTGGGCCCCTGCGCATTATCCTGGGCTTGGGCGGACGATGCGAACGCCATGGCGCCGACGCAGCTCAGCGCCAGGAAGGAAGGCCGTGACAGTGCTTTGGACATGAAAACAGAACCCCTTTCTTGAAACTTGAGGGGCCTGCTATTGCGACTTGTTCGCAGAGTCAACGCTATTGCGAATAATTATTATTTTATGATCGTATAGTATCGTCGAAGAGCCAGCACCTTATGGCGCTGCCAAGGTTGGGTGGGTCGGCCGCCGCCATGCGGGCCACATCTATGCGCGCGATCAACGCGTTTACCGGCAAACCCTCTCGCGCAGCGGCCGTGCGAAGGGCTTGCCAGAATATCGGCTCAAGGCTGATCGCGGTCTGATGGCCCGCAATGGTCACGCTGCGCTTGACCGGCGGAGCGAAGGGCGATGTCGCCGACGCCGAAGCGCCTTGGGAACGCCCCTCCTCTTCCATCAGTACATGTGCTGGCCGCCATTGATCGACAGCGTGCTGCCGGTCACGAAACCGCCGTCCTCGCTGCAGAAAAAGGCGACCCCACGGGCTATTTCCTCGGCGCGGCCCAGGCGGCCGACGGGAATCTTGGCCACGATCTTCTCCAGCACCGGCGGCGGCACCGCGGCAACCATGTCCGTATCGATATAGCCCGGCGCGATCGCGTTGACGGTGACGCCATATTTTGCGCCTTCCTGCGCCAGCGCCTTGGTGAAGCCATGGATGCCCGACTTGGCGGCGGCATAGTTGACCTGACCATATTGGCCCGCCTGGCCGTTGATCGAACCAATATTGACGAAACGGCCCCAGCCGCGCTCCCGCATTCCCCCGAAGGTCGCCTTCGCCATGTTGAAGCAACCACCCAGATTGATGCGCATCACCTCGTTCCAGTCGTCAAAGCTCATCTTCGCCAGCACGCCGTCGCGCGTGATGCCGGCATTGTTGACCACGACATCGATCGGTCCCAGCGCCTCTGTCACCTGCGCGCAGCCGTCCAGGCAGGCCTGGTGGTCGCCCACGTCCCATTTGAAGGAGGCTATGCCGGTCTTTTCCGAAAAGGCCTGCGCCTTGGCGTCATTGCCGGCATAGTTGGCCGCGACCGTGAACCCCATCTCCTTGAGGGCCAGGCTGATTGCCTCGCCAATTCCACGTGTTCCGCCCGTGACGACTGCAACTTTGCTCATGGTGGCTCTCCTTCAAAAAACGGGACGAAACTTATCTCTCCAACCAGCCAGCCAGTTCGCGACGGGCCAGATCTTCATACAGATTAATAGCGTCCGAAGACGCGTTCAAACAACTCAAATGGACAAAATTATTACCGCCGGAAGCGATAAAGTCCTCTTTACCGCGAATGGCGATTTCCTCTAGGGTTTCCAGGCAGTCCGCCGAAAATCCGGGGGTCAGGACAGCAACATTCCGGACATTTTCGGAAGGGAGCTGGCGCAGCACCTCATCCGTCGCCGGACCCAGCCATTTCGCAGGGCCAAAACGCGATTGAAAGGTGACGCGCACCTCCCGCCCCAATGCCTCGCCCAGCAGCCTTGCGCTATCGACGCATTGGTCGCGATAGGGATCGCCCAATTGCCTTGTGCGCTCCGGCATGCCGTGGAAGCTGGCGATCAGCAGGTCCGGCGCGAAATCCAGCGAGGCGAGTTGCGCCTGCGTCGATGCGCGCAGCGCCTCGATATAAGCCGGATCGACATGATAGGGCGGCAGCGTGCGGATCGCCGGTTGCGCCCGCATCTTTGCGAGCGCGGCATAGGCGGCGTCGAGCGCACTGGCCGTCGTCGCCGCGCAATATTGGGGATAAAGCGGTGCCAGAAGGATGCGATTGCACCCGGCGGCGACCATGGCTTCCAGCCGCGCGCCGACCGCCGGATTACCATAGCGCATCGCCCAATCCACCATCACGTCCGGACCCATCCGTTCCTGCATGGCATGGGCGGTATCACGCGTGTAAACCGCGAGCGGTCCCCCCTCCTTCATCCAGATCTGGCGATAGGCATGGGCGGATTTCCTGGGACGCGTCAGCAGGATCGGGCCGCGCAATATCGGCTGCCACAGCAATGGCGGGATTTCCACGACGCGGCGGTCGGACAGGAATTCGGCAAGATAGCGCCGCACCGACGCAGGGTCGGGGCCATCGGGCGTGCCGAGATTGATAAGGAGCAGGCCGATCTTGCCCACAGGCTTCACCCTTCCATCAGCAGGGGCACGGTGCGGAAACGCCGCCCGGCAGTGGTGAACAGTGCATTGGCGACAGCAGGCGCCACCAGCGGGGCGCCGAGATCCGTCAGCCCGGCGGGGGGGGCGGTGCTGCGCACCAGTTCAACGGTAACCTCCCCCACATCGCCGAGGCGGGGCAGACCCATGCGGCCCAGAATCGCCCGCGTCGGCATGCCCTTCGCATAGGGGACGGACGCACCCATGGCGAAGGCCAGGCCGTGGATCAGGCCGCTTTCGACCTGCTGTCTGGCGACGTCGGGATTGATCTGCTCCCCCCCATCAACGGCAGCGATGATCCGCGACACCTGGAGCTTGCCCTCGGCTATGCCCGCCTCCACCATGACGGCGATGAAGGCGCCGTTCATCACATGCGCCGCCAGCCCCTGCCCGCTTCCCTCTATGCCGCCCTGCCAGCCGCCCATCGCGCCCACCGTGGTCAGACAATGTGCGAGCCGGGGATTGCCGCCCAGCATCTGGATGCGGAAGGACATCGCCTCCATCTGCGCCTGATGGGCAAGTTCGTCCATGAAGCTTTCGGTGAAGAAAGCGCCGTGCAGATGCGCGTTGCCGCGCGCGAACCCCAGGGGCAGGCCGACATCGGCCGGAAAGTGATCCACCGCCCAATTGGGCACGGCATAGGGCAGTTCCATGCCCGCCACCGCCAGCCGGGTGGACGTGCCGGCAGCATCGGCGCTGGCTTCATATGCGGGTTTGCCGTGGGCAATGCGCGCCCATGTCTGGGTCATGGCGCAGGGGGCGGCAACCTTCGCCGACCAGCCTTCGACCGCTCCGTTGCGACCCAGCTTGCCCGCCATGCGCGCATGGGCGGGGGCGCTGGGCCGGTCCTGGATCACATCCTCGAGCCGGGACCAGAGCAGTTGCACGGGACGCCCCATTTCGCGGGAAAGCAGCGCGGCCTGCACACCCGCGTCGAAGTCCATACGGCGTCCATAGCCCCCGCCGGCATGCAGCGGGTATAGCGTTACCGCCTGCGCCGGCAGCCCCAGCGCGCGGGCGATGGCGGCGCGCGCCAGGCCGGGCGCCTGCGTCGCCATCCACACCTCCGCGCTGTCCTCGCTGATCCGGGCGGTGGCGCACATCGGCTCCGGCGCCAGGTGCAGCCCTGGAGCCACTCTATATTCACTGGCGAGGATGGTCGCATCCTCGAACAGCGGCCCCAGATCACCCTGCGCGTAGAGCCGTTCGCCGGAACCGGAAAAGGCCTGCTCCAGCGTTGCCTGGATCCCGGCACTGTCCACCGGCTTGCCGGACAGCGCGAAGAGGGGATCGGCCAGGTCCAGCGCCCTGTTTGCCGCCCACCAGTTGCTGGCCACCACCGCGACCCAGCGTTCCTGCCGCACCAGCTTCAGGAATCCGGTGACGGATTTCGCCGCCCGCTCATTGACGCTTTTCAGGACGGCGTCGCCGATGGGACCCTGGCGGATGGAGGCGAAGACCATGTCGGGCAGGCGGATGTCGGCCGCGAAATTATGGCTGCCGTCGATCTTGGACGGGGTGTCGAGCCGCGGCAGCTCCTGCCCCGCCAGCCGGTCCACCTCCGACTGGCGGAAAGGCAGGATCTCGGGCAGGTCGTAGGTGGCCGCATCCTCCACCACCTCGCCCAGCTTCAATCTGCGCTGTCCGCCGTCGGAAATGATGCCGTTCTGGATATCGCAGCTTTCCCAGGCGACGTCCCAGCGGGCCGCCGCCGCCTTGCACAGCAGAACCCGCGCCGCCGCCCCCGCCTCCCGATAGGCCTGGTGGAACATCGGGATCGACGTGCCCGCTCCGGTCAGCATCAGGGCGCGGCGGATCGCATATTGGTCGATAGTCCATTCGCCCGCTCCGCCCGCCAGCCGGCTCCAGTCACTGGCCAGCCATTCGCGCGCCAGCAGGACATTGGCATAGAGCGGGCCGATCGGCGCGCTCTGCACCCCAACGGTTCGCCAGTCCGCCCCCAGTTCGTCCGCCAGTATCTGCGGCAGCAGGGTGGTGACACCCTGCCCCATCTCCGTCTGCGGCACGATCACGACCACCTGGCCGGTCCGGTCGATCTTCAGGAATGCGTTGAAAGCCGTCTCACCCGGCGCGGTGTTGAGATTGGGGCGATAGGATCGGGGCCATACCGCCCATGCCAGCAAAAGCCCCGCCGTCGCGCCCCCGCCGACAAGCAGGCTGCGCCGGTTCAAGCCCCTTTTCGTCTGCTGACCCTGCTTCCGCGGTGCGCGCCCCATGAAACCGCTGATAAAGAGGCTTGGAAGCTCTGCAAAGCCCTATTGCGCGCCTGCCGAACGGTTCGTGACCGGGTCGAGCCGGAGGCGGCGTATCTCGATCGCGGGACAGCGATCCATGACCACCTTGAGTCCCGCCGCCTCCGCCCTGGCGGCGGCCGCCTCATTGATCACGGCCAGTTGCATCCAGACGGCCTTGGCCCCGGCGGCTATGGCATCGTCCACCGCATCCCCCGCCGCCTCGCTGCGGCGGAAAATGTCGACCATGTCGATCGGCACGCCGATGTCCGACAGGCTGGCCCAGACGAATTCGCCATGGACATGCTCGCCGGCGATCTGCGGATTGACCGGCAGCACGCGATAACCATGATCCTGCAGCGTCTTCATCACGCCATAGCTCGGCCGGTCGGGCCGGTCGGAAATCCCGACCAGCGCTATAGTGCGGGTTTCGTTCAACAGATCAGCTATGTCCTGCGCGTCGGTAAGCGGCATGCAGCGGTCCTCCATATTTACCATGACATGGGAAGGACGCGGGAGGGACGCAAGCCGTTCCCCCAACCACGGGCGAGGCTTAAGAGCCCGCCCTGCCCTCCAGCCAGGCCGCAACCTTCTCCGCAATGGCGCGGAAGGTGGCGCCGTACCCATCCGCGTCGGCCGCAGGAGGATCGCCCGCATCGGAGCGGCGACGAATGTCGATGGCCAGCGGAATGCGCCCCAGGAAGGGCATGCCCATCTCCCCGGCGGCGGCTTCCGCACCGCCCTGCCCGAAGGGATCGGACATTTCCCCGCAATGGGGACAGGCATAGCCGGCCATATTCTCGACCAGACCGATGATCGGCACCTGCGTCTGTTCGAACAGGCTCACCGCCCGGACCGCGTCGATCAGCGCGAGATCCTGGGGCGTGGAGACGATGACGGCGCCGACCGGCTTGTGCTTCTGCACCATCGAAAGCTGGACGTCGCCCGTGCCCGGCGGCATGTCGACGATCAACAGTTCCACATCGCCCCAATCCGCCTCGATCAGCTGGGCCAGGGCATTGCCCGCCATCGGCCCGCGCCAGGCCAGCGCCTTTCCGGGTTCGACCAGATGTCCCATGGACAGCATCGGAATGCCGAGGGGGCTTTGCACCGGGATAAGCTGCTTGTCCCGCGCCTGCGGTTTCCTGTCCTCGCTCGCCATCAGGCGCGCCTGCGAGGGGCCGTAAATGTCGGCGTCGACCAGTCCGACCTTCACCCCCAGCCGCCGCAGCGCGACCGCAAGATTGGCCGAGAGGGTCGATTTGCCGACCCCGCCCTTGCCGGATGCGACGGCAACGATCCTCAGCGGCTTGCGCTCGGCCGTCATGGCGATGCGCACATCATCGACGCCGGGCACGGCCAGCCCGCCCTCGCGGATCGCGGCGGCCACCGCATCACGCTGCTCGGGCGACAGGCCCGCCACGTCCAGCGCCAGCGACATCACCCCGTCCTTGAGGCGCGGCGCGCTGGCGCGGCCGTCGGTCAGCGTTTTGAGGCGGGCGGCGAAATCTTCAAGCTGAGTCATGGCAGGCCATCTAGGGAATTTCCTCATCGGACGAAACCGGCAGGCGGCCGTTTTTCTTCGCCACCGACATCATTCGAAACAATAATCGTTGCGATGGGCACTGTTTTTCGCCGGAGAGCCTACCTATAGAGAGGGTATGAAGAGATTTTTCGGGTGGATACCGGACATAGCGAACGCCATGGTCCAGGGTCCGTGGGGCGGCAAGGGCGACGGCCCGGACGGCAGTGACGGCCAGGGCAAGGGCGACGAAGGCAAGGGGCGCGATGGACCGCGCAACCCCTGGACCCAGCCGGGACGCCCCGGCGCCAAGGGCCCTTCGGCGATCGAGGAACTGCTCCGCCGCAGCAAGGAAAGCTTCGGCCAGGGCGGCGGCGGCTTCGGCAATCTGCCGCCACGCCCGTCCGGCAAGGCGCTGTGGCCCGCCGCCATCGGCATATTGGTGGTGCTGTGGCTGGTCCTGACCTGTTTCCACCGCGTGGGTCCGCAGGAGCGCGGCGTCGTCACCCTGCTGGGCAAATACAGCCGTACCCTCTCCCCCGGCATCAGCCTGACGCTGCCCGCGCCGCTGGAGAATGTGACGACCGTGGATGTGGAGGAAATCCGCACCATAGACATCGGTTCGACCCGGGCAGAGAGCGAGAATCTGGTCCTGACCGGCGACCAGAACATCATCGACCTCGCCTATTCGGTGCGCTGGAACATCCGCAGCCCGGAACTTTACCTGTTCCAGCTTTCCGACCCGGACTCATCCGTGCGTGAAGTCGCCGAAAGCGCCATGCGCTCCGTCGTCGCCAGCGTCAGCCTGGAGGATGCGCTGGGCGCCGGTCGTACCGAGATCGAGCAGCAGGTCGAGCAGCGGATGCAGGAAATATTGGACGGCTACCGATCCGGCATCCGGGTGCAGGGCGTCGCGATCAAGCAGGCCGATCCGCCGACCGCCGTCAACGACGCGTTCAAGGCGGTGTCCGCGGCGCAGCAGACGGCGCAGACCTATCTCAACGAAGCCCGCGCCGCCGCGCAGCAGGTGACCGCCAAGGCGCAGGGTGAAGCCGCCGCCTTCGACAAGGTCTATGAGCAGTACAGGCTCGCGCCCGACGTCACCCGCCGCCGCATGTATTATGAAACCATGGAGGGTGTTCTGTCGAACGTCGACAAGACCATCGTCGAAAGCGGCAATGTCACGCCCTATCTGCCCCTTCCCGAACTCAAGCGCCGGGCGCAGAGCACTGCCGCGCAGGGCAGCGCGACCGTGGAGGGCCAGTGATGCAGAACCTTGTCCGCCATCCCGTCGCGCTGGCGCTGCTCGCCATCGCCGCGCTGCTGCTGATCGGCAGCACCATCGCCATCGTGCCCGAAACCAAGCAGGGCGTGATCGTGCGTTTTGGCGATCCCAAGAAGATCATCAACCGTTATCGCCCGAACGAGGATTTCGGCAAGACCGGTGCGGGCATCATCCTGCGCTGGCCGTTCATCGACCAGGTCGTCTGGATCGACAAGCGCGTCCTGTCGGTGGAGATGGAGCGGCAGCAGGTGCTTTCCACCGACCAGTTGCGCCTCCAGGTCGACGCCTTCGCCCGGTACCGCATCGTCGATCCGCTGCGCATGTACATCGCGGCGGGCAGCGAAGACCGGGTGTCGGACGCGCTGCGCCCGATTCTGGGCTCCGCGCTGCGCAACGAACTGGGCAAGCGGCCTTTCGCGGCGCTGCTCTCCCCTGAACGGGGCCAGGTGATGGACAATATCGAGGCGGGCCTTAATCGCGTCGCCCGGCAATATGGCGCGCAGATCGTCGATGTGCGGATCAAGCGCGCCGACCTGCCCGACGGCGCGCCGCTGGAAAGCGCGTTCACCCGCATGCGCACGGCGCGGGAGCAGGAAGCGCTCACCATCCGCGCCCAGGGCGCGAAGCAGGCGCAGATCATCCGCGCCGAAGCGGATGCCAACGCCGCCCGCATCTATTCGGAAAGCTTCGGCAAGGACGCCCAATTCTATGATTTCTATCGCGCCATGCAGGCCTATCGCTATACTTTCGCTCCGGACCGGCAGGGGTCGACCACGATGGTCCTTTCCCGGGACAATGATTTCCTGAAGCAGTTCCAGGGACACTGATTTCATTACGGAACCAGCGTCATTCAATGAGGGTTAAGGCTAGGCGGCGCATCCCGCTCATCGCAGAGTCCCGCCTTTCCTTCGCCAAGTTCATGAGAGGACCGTCACGAGTGCGTTACGCTTATGCCATTACCGGCGCCCTGCTGCTCGGCGGCACCGCCATAGCCGTTACCTCCAGCCCGAATGTCGGCGCGCAGATCGCCCAGAATGAGGGCATGCAAGCCGCTGCGCCGGCCGGCGCCCCGGCGAGCCTGGCCGACATGGTCGAAAAGCTGCAACCGGCGGTGGTCAACATTTCCACCAAGCAGCGCGTCCAGGTGCAGAACCCCTTTGCCGGCACGCCCTTTGGCGACCTGTTCGGCGCTCCGGGCGGAAAGCCCCAGACCCGACAGGCGCAATCGCTGGGGTCGGGCTTCATCATTTCGGCTGACGGCTATATCGTCACCAACAACCATGTGGTGTCGGCCGGAGCGGAAGGCGCGAGCGTCGATTCCATCACCGTCACGCTGACCAACAGCGAGGAATATCCCGCCAAGCTGGTGGGCCGCGACCCCGCGACCGACATCGCCGTGCTCAAGATCGAGCCGAAGAAGGCCCTGCCCTTCGTCAAGTTCGGCGACAGCACCAAGGCGCGCGTCGGTGACTGGGTGATCGCCATCGGCAATCCCTTCGCCCTGTCGGGCACGGTGACCGCCGGCATCATCTCCGCCGTGCATCGCGGCACCGGGGGCACCTACGACAAGTTCATCCAGACCGACGCGTCGATCAACCAGGGCAATAGCGGCGGCCCGATGTTCGACATGCGCGGCAATGTGATCGGCATCAACAGCCAGATCCTCTCGCCCTCCGGCGGCAATGTCGGCATCGGCTTCGCCATTCCTTCGGAACAGGCTGCGCCCATTGTGGACACCCTGCGCAAGGGCCAGGCCGTCAAGCGCGGCTATCTGGGTATCCAGATCAGCCCTCTGGGCGAGGATCTGGCCGATTCCCTGGGTCTCGCCAAGAATCGCGGTGAGTTCGTCCAGGGCGTGGAGCCGGGCAAGGGCGCCGACAAGGCCGGGATCAAGGCGGGCGACGTGATCGTCAGCGTCGCGGGCCAGGAAGTGACGCCGGACCAGAATCTCTCCTCCATCGTGGCTTCCCAGCCGATCGGCGCGCGCGTCCCCATCGTGCTGCTGCGTAACGGCCAGCGCCAGTCGGTGACGGCGGTCGTGGGCGAACGCCCGTCGGAAGACGAACTCAACGCCTTCGCCCAGAGCCAGGACGATGATTTCAGCCAGCAGCCGGACAACCCGTCCAGCAACGGGCAGGCCAGCCAGCAGTCGCTCGGCATTTCGGCCATTCCGCTGACCTCGACCATCATCCGCCAGCTCGGCATCGCGGCCGATACGCGGGGAATCGTGATCACCGCCGTCGACGGTTCGACCGATGCGGGCGCCAAGGGGCTGCGGCGCGGCGATGTCATCATCACCGCGAACAACCGCCCCGTCGCCACCCAGGCGGAACTCGACGCGCAGGTGAAGGCGGTGTCGGCGCAAGGCCGCAGCGCGATCCTGCTTCAGGTGCTGCGGCGTGGCCAGCCGGCCGTGTTCCTGCCGGTGCGGCTGCGCGACAAATAAGGCGCGCACCGCCCGTCGGGCAAAGAACTGAAAACCAGCCGATCGTTACGGGTCGCGCTTGCCGGAAGGGCTGCCTCGCCTCTACAAAGGGACGGCAGACTCCGGTGGGCGCGACCCGTCACCTTTTGGGAGAATGACGCGAAATGAGCGACGGCATCTTCATCGGCCTTGGCGCGCCGGACAAGGACGGCGGCATCCCCCAGACGCTGAACCTGCGCCGGGCCAACCGCCACGGGCTGATCGCCGGCGCGACCGGCACGGGCAAGACCGTGACGCTCCAGGGCATTGCCGAGGGCTTCTCCGCGCAGGGCGTCCCCGTTTTCCTTGCCGATGTGAAGGGCGACCTGGCGGGCATTTCCATGGCCGGTTCCCCCACCGCGAAAAATGCCGACAAGCTGGTCGCCCGCGCCCGGGAAATCGGCATCGACAATTACAGCTATGCCGACAACCCTGCCATCTTCTGGGATCTGTATGGCGAACAGGGACATCCCATCCGCACCACCGTCAGCGAAATGGGACCGCTGCTGCTTTCCCGCCTGATGGACCTCAACGAGACACAGGAGGGCGTGCTTTCCATCGCCTTCAAATATGCCGATGAGGAAGGGCTGCTGCTGCTCGACCTGGGCGACCTGCAGGCGATGCTGACCTATTGCGCCGAAAATGCCGACAGCCTCTCCGCCCGCTACGGCAATGTGACCAAGGCCAGCGTCGGCGCGATCCAGCGGCAATTGCTTCAGCTTGATGCGCAGGGCGGCGATCATTTCTTCGGCGAGCCGGCGCTCGACATTCACGACATGCTGAAGGTCGACGAGAAAGGGCGCGGCTATGTGAACATCCTGGCCGCCGACAAGCTGATGCAGAGCCCCAAGCTCTACGCCACCTTCCTGCTCTGGCTGCTTTCCGAACTGTTCGAGACGCTGCCCGAAGTGGGCGATCCGGACAAGCCGGTGCTCGTCTTCTTCTTCGACGAGGCCCATCTCCTCTTCGACGATGCGCCCAAGGCGCTGACCGACAAGATCGAGCAGGTCGTGCGCCTGATCCGCTCCAAGGGCGTGGGCGTCTATTTCGTGACGCAGAACCCGATCGACATTCCGGAGGATGTCGCGGGCCAGCTCGGCAACAGGGTGCAGCACGCCCTGCGCGCCTTCACCCCCCGCGACCAGAAGGCGATCAAGGCAGCGGCGGATACCTTCCGCGTCAATCCGGACCTGAACGTCGAAACCGCGATCACCGAACTCAAGGTGGGGGAGGCGCTGGTGTCGCTGCTGCAGGAGGACGGATCGCCCGGCATCGTCCAGCGCACATTGATTGCGCCGCCCCGCTCGCGCCTTGGCCCGCTCGATGCGAAGGAACGGGCGATCATCCAATCCATATCCCCCTGCGCCGGTAAATATGACGTGTCGGTCAACCGCGAATCCGCAGAGGAGATCCTTGCCGCGAAAGGTCAGGCCGCTGTCGCCGCGGCACAGGCCGCCAAGGCCCAGGCCGAAGCCGAGAGGGCCGCCGCCGCGCAGGCCAAGGTCGAGGCCAAACAGCGCGAGGCTGAACTCAAGGAACAGGCCCGGCAGGACGCCGCCGCCGCGCGCGAAGCCGCCAGGCCATCATCCTTCGACAAGGCGATCCAGTCCGCCACCCGCTCGGCCGCCTCATCGGTCGGGCGTCAGGTCGCCAATGAACTGGGCCGCGCGGTCTTTGGCGGGTCGAGCCGCAGGTCGGGCGGAATTGCGGGGCAACTGGTGCGCGGCATCCTGGGCAGCCTGTTCAAATAAGCGGGGGAGAAACATCATGCGAGAGACGATCATCTTCACCATGCGCGCGAGTGCCGTGGCCATGAGCGCACTGGGCCTGGCACTGGCCTTGCCCGTGCGCGCGCAGGATTATCGCGACCTCCACCGCGCTGCGGACGCCGCGATCGCCAGCGATATCGCCCGCGACCGCCAGGCCGAGCGCGACGCAAGGCGCCAACCCTATGTTTCGCCCGGCTACGGACCGATCCGGACAGCGACGGCAGCACGCAATGCCTGCGCCGCCAAGGCGCGGGAGGAAGCCGGGCCAGGCGCCAGGATCCTGGGACGGATCGCCGCCAGCACCATGTCGACCGGATGGGAAGTCGAAGGCGAGGTCCGCCCATCTGGCGACAGCGGCGCCGTGCCCTTCGTGTGCTCGGTCCGCAATGGTTCGGTGAGCGGCATCCTGCTGCAGCCGGATCGCTGAAGAACCCTTACCGGGCTGGCTGATTTGGGTGGAGAGCGAGCCGGCAGCTTTCATTGCGATAATGCCGCAAGGTAACATTCGTTAACCTCTCCTTTTTTTGGTTATAAGATAGAATTTCGTTAGAAATATTGTGGACGAAAGCCGGCATGGGAATACGATCTACATTTCACTATTCAATGCTCGCCTTTGCTTTTTTGTTGCCCCTGTCGGGATGCTCAATCGGAGAGACTCGATTCAGCTATAGAATAACAACAGAAATATACGTTAATGGCCATAAGTTTTCTGGATCAGCAGTTAGACAGGTTTCCTTGCGAGAGATGTCGGGTCCGATGGCAACCGCTCCTTATCGTGCAAGGATGCATGGCGAAGCTGTTGTCATAGACATGGGACGATTAGGTAAAGCATTTACGTTGCTCTACCGGGCTGAGCCTGATGAGGGGCTGACATATGGTGACGGATGTACCGGAGATGCTGTAACCAACTATATCATTGCGCGTATGAAGCGTAATGCAGGTTGTTCAAATGCGGCCGAACATATTGAACATTTCAAGAATAGCAAAATAGCCCTTGAATTTTATGGAGAAACCACCCCTACTACAGTCAAGTTCACCAATTTGGATCATCCGGAATCGATAGATTATTTGAACAAAACCTTCAAAATACGTTATTTTATTTCTACATCAGAAGCTGACGTGACACACAGAATATTCTCCGACATCCCTTGGCTTCATCGCTTATTTAAAAAGCGGTTGGACGGTGGGGTATTAGTGCCTGCAGGGTCAAATCCCCTTTCATCCATCATTGGAGGTGAGGAATTTAGCACCGAACCTCCTTCCAATCAGCAACCTTGAACGCGCTTTTGGGGCAGAGGCTTCCGCCGGTGGACGTCCACAAATGATCCAAACCTCCCGTCCCAACGCCCTCCACGCCGCCTAAAGCCAAGCCTTCACCGCCCCAAATATTGCTGCGCCTTTCCGTTGTCGCTGTGGTTGCGGGGATCATTGTGCAAGCGCTAAGGAGAGCGCATGCGAAGTCCCTCCATTCCCGCCCATCCCCTGCGCTTCGGCAATTTCCGGGCTTATCTGCTGGGTCGGCTGACGGCCGTGCTGGCGCAATATGGCATGATGATCGTGCTGGCCTGGCAAGCCTATAATGTCGCGCGCGAGACGATGAGCACGGGCGCGGCTTCCGCGCAGCTTGGCCTGATCGGGCTGGCCCAGTTCCTGCCGCTCTTCTTCCTGACTCCCGTGACGGGCTGGGTGGCCGACCATTTCGACCGCCGCATGATTACCCGCTGCACCCTGTTTCTGCTGGTGCTGGCGTCGGGAACCCTGGCCTTTGCGACTTATCAGGGCTGGGTCAGCCTGCCGCTGATCTTCGGCATCGCGGCGATCGTCGGTGTTGCCCGCGCCTTCAATGGTCCGGCCTACAGCGCCCTCGCCCCCAATCTGGTGCCCCGCGAGGTGCTGCCCAACGCCATCGCCATTTCAAGCGTCGTCTGGCAGACGGGGATGATCGCCGGTCCGGCGCTGGGCGGCTATGCCTATGCCATGCAGCCCTGGGGCGCCTATGCGATGGCGTCGGGCCTGTACGCTGTCGCCCTGCTCTGCATGCTGCTGATCGGTCCTGTTCCCCAGCCGCCCCGCGATGCCACCCGCCACCCGGTGCGCCAGATGATCGACGGCCTGACCTATGTCCGCACCAACCGGCTGGTGCTGGCGACCATCACGCTTGACCTGTTCGCCGTGCTGCTGGCCGGCGCGACCGCCTTGCTGCCGGTCTATGCCCGCGACATATTGCATGTCGGATCGGCGGGCCTGGGCCATCTTGCCGCCTCGCCCGGCATCGGCGCGGGCGTCACCGCGCTCTTCTTTTCCTTTCGCCCGATGAAGACGGAGGTGGGGCTCAAGATGCTGGGCGCGGTCATCCTGTTCGGCATCGCCACCATCATCTTCGGTTCCACCGCCTTCCTGCCGCGCGCCATTGCGCCGGAAGTCGGGATCGGTGCGCTGATCCTGCTGGGATCGGCTGACATGGTGTCGGTCTATGTCCGCCAATCGCTGATCCAGCTCCACACGCCCGACCAGATGCGCGGCCGCGTGTCCAGCCTGTCGCAACTCACCATTTCCGCCTCCAATGAACTGGGCGAGGCCGAGTCCGGCTTCCTTGCCGCGCTGGTCGGCCCGGTCGCGGCGGTGATCGGCGGCGGCATCGGCGCCATAATGATCACGCTTATCTGGGCGAAGCTCTTTCCAGAACTCCGCCTTGCCCGTACCTTCGACCCACCCGAAACAAGGGCGGCCGAGCCCACGCAGGAGAAAGTGCAATGAAGGCATCCAGTATCTTGGAAACCATCGGCAACACGCCGCATATCCGCGTCAACCGGCTGTTCGGCGACGCCGAAGTGTGGATCAAGTCCGAACGCTCCAACCCCGGCGGATCGATCAAGGACCGAATCGCCCTCGCCATGATCGAAGCGGCCGAGGCGTCGGGCGACCTGAAACCGGGCGGTACCATCATTGAGCCGACGTCCGGCAACACCGGTGTCGGACTGGCCATGGTGGCGGCGGTCAAGGGGTACAAGCTGATCCTCGTCATGCCAGAGAGCATGAGCCTGGAACGCCGCCGGCTGATGCTGGCCTATGGCGCCAGCTTCGACCTGACGCCGCGTGAGAAGGGCATGAAGGGCGCGATCGAGCGCGCGCTGGAGCTGGTCGACCAGACGCCCAATAGCTGGATGCCCCAGCAGTTCGAGAATCCGGCGAACATCGACGTGCATGTGCGCACCACCGCGCAGGAAATCGCCACGGATTTCGTCGACGCGCCGCTTGACGCGCTGATCACGGGCGTCGGCACCGGCGGCCATATCACGGGCGTCGCGCAGGTACTGAAACAGCTTTGGCCCCACCTCAAGGTCTATGCTGTCGAGCCGACCCTGTCCCATGTCATCAGCGGCGGGCAGCCCGGCCCGCACCCGATCCAGGGCATCGGCGCGGGCTTCATCCCGGCGAACCTCCATACCCAGTTGCTGGATGGCGTGATCCAGGTCGATCCCGCCGACGCCAAGGAGTTCGCCCGCCGCGCCGCGCGGGAGGAAGGCGTGCTGGTCGGCATTTCGTCCGGCGCGACGCTGGCCGCCATTCACCAGAAGCTGCCGGAACTGCCGGCGGGCAGCCGCGTTCTGGGCTTCAATTATGACACCGGCGAACGCTATCTGTCGGTGCCCGACTTCCTGCCCGAATAAAGCCGGAAGCAGGCGAGAGCCGGACCGGGCATGACCGACACACATCTCACCAGCCAGCCGCATCGCCTGATGTGGCTGCTCTGGCTCATGCTGTTCGTCGGCCTTCCGGCTTTCGTCGCCATGTGGGAGACGCGCATACCCCTGAACAAGCCGCGGCGGGAAGCGGCCGCAGCGGTGCGGCCCGCGCACGCGCCAAGCCCGCCACCCGTGGTGGCGCCGACGGAAATCTATGCGCTGGGCCGTGATCAGGCGCGGGCGTTCAACGCCACCATCCCCTTTTCCCGCCTTCCCAACCCCGCGGCGCGGCCCTTCCTTTTCTCCGGCTCGCCCATCGATTTCGCCCGCGCCACGGACTGTCTGGCCGCCGCGCAGCTCTATGAGGCTGGCGACGATGCAGTGGGCGAGCGTGCCGTCGCGCAGGTCGTGCTGAACCGCGTAAGGCATCCCGCCTTTCCCAAGACGGTCTGCGGCGTGGTCTTCCAGGGGCAGGAACGCGCTACGGGGTGTCAGTTCACCTTCACCTGCGACGGCGCGCTTGCCCGATCGCCAACGCAGGCGGCCTGGGAAAGGGCGCGGGACATTGCGCGGTCGGCACTGGCGGGCAAGGTGTACAAGCCAGTCGGCTATGCCACCCATTACCACACCGATTGGGTCGTGCCCTATTGGAGCGGCAGTCTGGACAAGATCACGGCGGTAGGCTCGCATCTTTTCTTCCGCTGGCGTGGCTGGTGGGGGACGCCCCCCGCCTTCCGCCGGGCAGGCGAGGACGGCGAACCGCTGGTGCAGCGCATTGCGCGCCTTTCAGCCGCGCATCAGGGGGATCCGGATGCGCCTGCCGGCCCGTCGCCGCTCGTCCTGGCTGGCGGCACTGTGGCCGATCTCGCCGCCCGGCCCCAGCAGATGATCGGGACGGATTCGCTGGGCCGGACAATGGCCGGCGTGCGGCTGATCGCCATCGCGCCGGGGGCCAGGAGCTTCCTGGTCGAGCTGGGACGTGCCACCTCCCCCGACAATTGGCCCGCCATGGCGCAGACCTTCTGCGCCGGACGCCCGGAATGCCGGATCATGGCGTGGCGGATGGGAACCGCGCCGGGCGGCCTGCCCTTGTCGGGCGACCAGATGGAAAGCATGGCCTTCGCCTATATCCACAACAGCGCCACGGGGTTGCAGCGCGCGCTCTGGAATTGTCTTCAGACCCCGCGCGGCAAGAAGGATGAATGCATGCTTCAGCGGAACCCGAAGGCGGCGGCTCCACCCCCGCCCGCCACTGCGCCGGAACTGGCGGGCGTGCGCCGGAAGGAGCGGTTTGAAGTGGTGAAGATCACGCCGCCCCCGCCGGCCGTCACGCCTCCTGCCAAGCCCTGAAGCGGGACTGGGTCCTCTCCTATTCCGTTTCGTCGAATATCCCGAGCCGCGGCAGCGCGCCGATGCGGGCGACCAGTTCGGACTGGCGGCTGCAGTCCAGCTTCACATAGATGTTCTTGATCTGCGTCCGCACCGTGTTGAGCGCCACGCCGCGTTCCTGCGACAGTTCCTCCAGTCCCTGCCCGCGGCAGAGTGCCTCGGCCACATCCGCCTCCGCTTTGGTGAGGCCGTAGAGCGCGCGGATGCGGCTGGCGAGGCTCATGTCCCGGTCGGCGGGATCGGTGGCGATGACGACGATCTGCCGTTCCATGCCGACCCGCAGCGCGGCGATCGAGAGCACATAAGGCAGGCCCTGGTCGCGGTGGACGAAGATGGCGCTTGCCTGCCCGCCCTGCCGCGCCGCCGCCGCGCGGAACGCCGTCTGCAGCGCTTCATCGTCGCGCGGATCAAGCGCCTTCAGCTGTCGCTGGCGCAAGCTGAGCGCGTCGCCCCGGCGGAGAAGCAGGTCGGCCAGATGATTGCAGTCGATCAGCGCGCCATTGGGACGAAGGGTAAAGACGGCATGACCCACCATGTCGAGCGTCGCGTGCAGGGACCGGCCATAATGGCGCGCGCGGTCCAGCTTGCTGCGGATCGCGAACATGCGGCCGATATGATCGATACTGTCTTGCACCGCGCGCAGTTCCGCTTCGCTGAAAGGTTGTTGCGCGCGGCCGCGATGCAGGCCGATATGCCCCGTCGTCCCATCCTTCTGGATCACGCCGCCCAGGCAATGGAAGGTGTCGTCGCCCATTCCCCTGATCCACTCATTGTAGATCCGGCTGGCCTCATAGGTCGGGGCCGGAACAAGAGCCTCGACATTCCAGACGCGATTGACCGTCTCGGCCCGCTCCAGCGCGATACCCCATAGGTCGTCGCCCTGGAACTCTTCGTCATAAAGCGCCATCTGCGCTTCGGAAAAATAGCCGGAATAGGAAATTTCGGCGATATGCTGGGGGGTGCGTCCCCAATGCAGGACGCCCGAACGGGCACCGAGCGCATCGGCCAGCGTCAAAGCCAGCCGGCCGAACGCCGCATCATCGATCGCAGCGTCGTAGATATCCTCCGTGCGGATCACAGCCCTGCCCCAAAATTTACCAATTTCCCCCTCGACGCGGAATATACGCAACTCTGCTTTGCCGCATTGCACAGATCAGACATTCGGCCATTCAAATCGCTGAAAAATCAGATAATGCTGCCGCCGTGCCGCGCAATCCGCTCCCCCTCCCCGGCCGTTCAACAGACGGCGGCTGGCTTCCGGTCTTCGCATTGGCGGCCATCACCTTGCTGGTGCAAGGCTGCACACTGATGTCGCTGGGCGTGCTCCTGCCCGGCATGGCAGCCGATTTCGGAAGCGTCGGCGGCGGCATCACCCTGTTCCTGCTGGCGATGAGCCTTGCCAGCCTGGCGGCCGGTTGGGCCCTGGAAAGGCTGGGCATCCGGCCGTTGCTGCTGACCGGCATCCTGTTCAGCGCATCCGGTTTCGCGCTGGCGGCCATGGCGCAACAGCAGCCTGCCCTGATGGCCGGCATGGCGTTGTCGGGCCTTGGCGTCGGCGCATCGACCATCGTGCCGGGCATTGCCGTCATCACCCGGCATCATGCGCGACGGCGCGGCCTGGCCCTCGCGGTCTTCCTGGGCGCCGCCGTCATCGCAGGCGCGATAGTGCCGCCATTCGTCGGTGCCGCCATGGCGCATTGGGACTGGCGCATCGCCATGCTGCTATGCGTCGGGACGATCCTGCTGGCCTGCCCGCCGCTGGTCCTGCTCGTCCCGGGCCAGCGGACGGACGCGGAGGGTAAACCGGCGGATAGGAACCCGATCCGCCCTGCCCTGCTGAACGCGAACTTCCTCCGGCTGCTGCTGGCGCTGACCCTGTTGCAGCTTGCCATCAACGGAGTGCTGTTCGCGGCGGTGGACAGGCTGATGGAACAAGGCTTCGGCCAGTCCAGTGCGGTGCTGGCCTATAGCAGCGCCAATCTGCTCGGCCTGCCGGCGCTGCTGACGGGTGGCATGCTGGCGGACCGGCTTGGCGCACGGCGGAGCCTGCTCGCAACGGCGCTGCTGCTGGCGCTGGGAACCGCGACACTGCTGGGCGCCGGCATGAGGGACGGGGCGGGCGTCTGGCTGTTCGTCCTGCTCTGGGGGGTCGGGAGCGCGCTGCCGGGCCAGTCGGGATCGATGCTGCTGGCCGAATTGACAGAAGCAGAAGCGTTTCCGCGACTGCTTGGCCTCAACACCGCGGTCGTCAGCCTGCTGGGCGCGCTTGCGCCGCTCTGGACGGACCAGATGCGCGCGGCGGGCGGCAGCTATGCCCTGCCCATATCGGTTTATGCCGCGCTGGCGCTGGCGGCGGCGCCTCTGATCGCATCGGTGCGCCCATCAAAGGCCGATGCTGGCTGACAGGCCAAGGGTGCGCGGCCGTTGCGCCATTTCGCGCAGCGGTGATCCGGTCACCGGCACCAGATCCGCATTGCGATAGAGCAGCGTCCTGCTGTCGAGCAGATTGTCGGCAAAAACCGACAATTGCCAGCCGTCGCGGCCCAGCCCGACGCGCAGGAACAGAAGGTCGCTTGCCTCGCCGGCATAGACCCGCGGATCATAGGCGATCGACCGGGTCGAGGGCGCGCGGCGGATGCGCCCCGCATGCCGCCATTCGGTCCGGACGAATCCTTCCAGACGCCCCGGCAGGGTCAGGCCATATTCCGCCGCCATTGTCGCGGACCAGCGCGGCACATAGGGAATGCGGTCCCCCACGGCGACGATCGCCGCGCCGGGAAGGCCGACATTGCGGCGGAAGCGCGCATCGACGAAGCCAAGGGAGAAATCCAGCGCCAGCCGCCGCAACGGCTCGGCCTGCAGGGAGAGCTCGACGCCGCGGTTCCGTGCCGCGCCCAGATTATCGACATAGGAAAAGCCGCAATGGGGCAAGGTAACGGACTGCTGTATCCGTCGCCAGTCGATGCGAAAGGCCGCCAGCGACAGGCGAAGCCGCTGATCGGCCAAGCCGGCCTTCACCCCCAGCTCATAGCTCCAGAGCGCATCCGAGCCATAGCTGTCCGGCGCGGCGGCACGGCCCAGAGCCGAAAGATCGGCGGCGCAACTGGTCGCCGGCACCGTTCCATTGGTCCCTCCGGCGCGAAAGCCCTTGCCCGCGCTCAGATAGATCAGGCTGTCTTTCCCCGGCCGCCAAGACAGGCTGGCATAGGGGATGAGGGGCGTGTCACTTTGACGCCTTGGCCCGGTGACGTTGCGGCCGCCGGCAAAAGGCCCTTCCGACATCAGGCGAAAGCGCAATGGATCATGCGACAGACGCAGGCCGCCCGTCGCCTCCCAGCCGGGCGCGAATGTCCAGTTCGCCTGCGCGAAAGCCGCCAGCGTACGCTCACCGATCTGCTGGCGGCTATGATAGCTCTGTCCGCCGGGAAGAAGCGGCAGGCCGAAAATCTCCTCGACCGACAGGCCAAGCTGCGATTGCGCCAGAACGGCGATCCCCGGTTCCACGACACGCTGTTCCATGACGATCCGCGACCGGCTGTAGAAACCGCCGATGAGCCAGCGAAGGGGCGCCTGCGGGTCAGCCGAAGCCATGCGCAGCTCCTGCGTGAAAACGGACTGGTCGACGGTCGTCCGGCTATAGCTGCCGCCCGGCGTGCGGATGCCGGGTATCATGCCGCCCAGGACGATCTCCCCGAAATATCCGGAATAGTCGACGATCTGGCGGTTGCGGCGATCCAGCCATGCGGTGACGCTGGTGAGCGTGGCGCCGTCCAGTTCCAGCCGCGCTGTCAGGCTGGGCAGCAGGAAGCGGTCGCGACCCGGCTGACGCAGGCTGGCGGACTGACGGAAGGGGCCAAGGCTGCTTTCGTAAAAGGGCTGGTCGCCTCTTGCCGTCCGCTGGTAGAATAATGACGGCGTCAGCTCCAGCCGCTCGCCAAGAGCCATCTTGGCGGCAAAACGCAGGGCCATCGCCGCGTCATGATCGACATTCTTCTCAATCAGCGCGCCCGACGCGGGATCGAACCGATCGACGACACCCGCATCGCGGCGATAATAAGCGCTGACGCGCGCGCCGATCCGGCCAGGCAACAGGGCGCCGCCCAGCGCCGCCTGCGCCTCCCGGTTCAGCCCCCCTCCAGCGACGGACGCAAGTTCGCCGCTGGCGCGCAGTTCCCCACCCTCCAGCCGGGGTTGCCGGGTCAGGGCGCGGATCGTGCCGCCCATGGAATCGGCTCCGAACAGCGTGCCCTGCGGCCCGCGCATCACCTCCACCCGATCGAGGTCGAAGCTGCGCAGGTCTGGATTGCCCGCCACCTCCAGCGACCGGATCTGGACCGGGACATCATCCACATAGAGGCCGACCGTCGCGGCCCCGATGGGAGAGAAGACGCCGCGCATGATCGGCTGCTGCGCACCGAACGCGCCCAATGTCGGCGTGCTGAGCTGAGGCACGACGCCGCTCAGATCCGCCAGCCGGGCAATGCCGCGCCGTTCCAGTTCGACCGCATCAAGGCGAACGAGGCTGATCGGAACGCTTTGCTCCGCCTCGGCCACGCGGCGTGCGGTGACCAGGACCGTCCCTGGGTCGACCGCATGCCGCCCGGCTTCGTCCTCCTGCGCCATGACAGGTGCCGCCACGGCCAGCGCGAACGGGCAGCACATATGCACGAACAGGCGCGCCAGGAATGGAAGGGGTTGAAAGCGGGCGGGAATCACCCGATCTCTCTACAGCAACGACCTGATGCGGCAACCAGTCGGAATCAGGCGCTTACCCCCTTCACAAAGGACGGTGCCGGTCCTATATGGGCTGTTCAAATCCGGCCCCTGCAACGCCTTCGGGTGAAGTTGGGACCGTCCCCCGGATCGCCCGGGGACTGGTTTCGTTTTTAGCGCACGGAACCGGCGGGATTGGGCGAAAACGGCGGGTCACAAGACGCTGACAGTGCGGATCGGACAGTCCCGGCCCGCACTTTTTTGCGTGGCGATGAAGGGGCGAATCACCCCGGAAATCGACAGGCCAGGCTGAATTTTCGCTGCGATGCGAAAAAATGCGACGAACAACCAGGCAGGATACGCAATGGCGACCAAAGCTCTCCCCACGATCAGCAATACCGGCGCGAAGAAGCGCATCAGAAAGGTATTCGGCGACATCCACGAAGTGGTGCAGATGCCCAACCTGATCGAAGTCCAGCGGGAGAGCTATGAGCAGTTCCTCCGTTCCGACCCCTCGATCGGCTATGTCTCCGGCCTGGAAAAGACCCTGCGCTCGGTCTTCCCGATCCGCGACTTCGCCGGCACCGCCGAAATGGATTTCGTCCATTACGAGCTGGAAGACCCGAAATATGACGTCGAGGAATGCCGCCAGCGCGGCATCACCTATGCGGCGCCGATGCGCGTCACGCTGCGTCTCATCGTGTTCGAGGTGGACGCCGACACCGAAACCCGCTCCGTCCTGGATATCAAGGAGCAGGATGTGTACATGGGCGACATGCCGCTCATGACGCAGAACGGCACCTTCATCGTCAACGGCACCGAACGCGTCATCGTGTCGCAGATGCACCGTTCGCCGGGCGTTCTGTTCGACCATGACCGGGGCAAGACCCACTCTTCGGGCAAATATCTGTTCGCCGCCCGCGTCATTCCCTATCGCGGTTCGTGGCTCGACTTCGAATTCGACGCCAAGGACATCGTCAACGTCCGCATCGACCGCAAGCGCAAGCTGCCGGTGACGGCGCTGCTCTATGCGCTGGGCCTGACGCCCGAGGACATGCTGGGCTATTTCTACAACAAGGTGACCTTCGTCCGCGGCGAAGGCGGCTGGCAGATCCCGTTCACCGCCGAGGCGTGGCGCGGCCAGAAGCCGGCCTTCGACATCGTCGATGCCAAGTCGGGCGAGGTCGTGTTCGCCGCCGGTCACAAGATTTCGCCCCGCGCCGCCAACAAGGCGGAGAAGGACGGCCTGGAAACGCTGCTGATCCCGACCGAGGAAGTCTATGGCCGCTACAGCGCCTATGACCTGATCAACGAGTCGACCGGTGAAATCTACATCGAGGCGGGCGACGAAGTGTCGCCGGAGAATCTCGAGAAGCTGGACAAGGCGGGCATCGACCGTCTCGAACTGCTCGACATCGACCATGTCACCACCGGCCCCTGGATTCGCAACACGCTGAAGGCCGACAAGGCCGAGGAACGCGATCAGGCGCTGGCCGACATCTACCGCGTGATGCGCCCTGGCGAACCGCCGACGAAGGAAACCGCCGAAGCCCTCTTCGCCGGCCTGTTCTTCGATCCGGAGCGCTATGACCTCTCGGCCGTGGGCCGCGTGAAGCTCAACATGCGCCTCGACCTCGACGCAGAGGATACCGTCACCACGCTCCGCACCGAGGATATCCTCGCCGTGGTCAAGGAACTGGTGAACCTGAAGGACGGCAAGGGCGAGATCGACGATATCGACAATCTCGGCAACCGCCGCGTGCGTTCGGTGGGCGAGCTGCTGGAAAACCAGTATCGCGTCGGCCTGCTGCGCATGGAACGCGCCGTCAAGGAGCGCATGTCGAGCGTCGACGTGTCGACGGTGATGCCGAACGACCTCATCAACGCGAAGCCCGCCGTGGCCGCGGTGCGCGAGTTTTTCGGTTCCTCGCAGCTTTCGCAGTTCATGGACCAGACCAACCCGCTGTCGGAAGTCACCCACAAGCGCCGCGTGTCGGCGCTTGGGCCGGGCGGTCTGACCCGCGAGCGCGCCGGCTTCGAAGTCCGCGACGTTCACCCGACCCATTATGGCCGTATCTGCCCGATCGAAACGCCCGAAGGCCCGAACATCGGCCTGATCAACTCGCTGGCCACGTTCAGCCGGGTAAACAAATATGGCTTCATCGAAACGCCCTACCGCAAGGTGATCGACGGCAAGGTGACGAACGACGTCGTCTATCTGTCGGCGATGGAGGAGGCCAAGCACACCATCGCGCAGGCGAACGCCGAACTGAACCCCGACGGCACGCTGGCCGAAGACCTGATCTCGGCGCGTGAAGCGGGCGAGTTCCTGATGGCGCCCAAGGACCACATCACCCTGATGGACGTCAGCCCCAAGCAGCTGGTGTCGGTTGCGGCCTCGCTCATTCCGTTCCTGGAAAACGATGACGCCAACCGCGCGCTCATGGGATCGAACATGCAGCGTCAGGCCGTGCCGCTGGTCCGGGCCGAGGCGCCGTTCGTCGGCACCGGCATGGAAGGCACGGTTGCGCGGGACTCCGGTGCCGCGATTGCCGCTCGCCGTGCGGGCATCATCGACCAGGTCGACGCGACCCGTATCGTGATCCGCGCCACCGGCGACATCGAACCCGGCCAGTCGGGCGTGGACATCTACACGCTGCAGAAGTTCCAGCGCTCCAACCAGGACACCTGCATCAACCAGCGTCCGCTGGTGAAGGTGGGCGACCTGATCGAGGCCGGCGACGTCATCGCCGACGGTCCGTCGACCGAGTTTGGCGAGCTGGCGCTGGGCCGCAACACGCTGGTCGCGTTCATGCCCTGGAACGGCTACAACTATGAAGACTCCATCCTGATCTCCGAGCGGATCGTGAAGGACGACGTCTTCACCTCGATCCATATCGAGGAGTTCGAGGTCATGGCCCGCGACACCAAGCTGGGTCCGGAAGACATCACCCGCGACATCCCGAACGTCGGCGAGGAAGCGCTGCGCAACCTCGACGAGGCGGGCATCGTCTATATCGGCGCCGAGGTGGAGCCGGGCGATATCCTGGTCGGTAAGATCACCCCCAAGGGTGAATCGCCGATGACCCCGGAAGAAAAGCTGCTCCGCGCGATCTTCGGTGAAAAGGCGAGCGACGTGCGCGACACCTCGCTGCGCCTGCCGCCGGGCGTTGCTGGCACCGTCGTCGAAGTCCGCGTCTTCAACCGCCACGGTATCGACAAGGACGAGCGCGCCATGGCGATCGAGCGGGAGGAAATCGACCGCCTCGCCAAGGACCGCGAGGACGAACGCGCCATCCTCAACCGCGCGACCTTCAACCGCCTGCAGGAAATGCTGCTGGGCCAGACGGCCACCGCCGCACCCAAGGGCGTGCGCAAGGGCATCGAGATCGACGAGGCCCTGCTGGGCGAAGTCGAGCGTCATGAATGGTGGAAGTTCGCGGTCGCTGACGATACCCGCCAGGCCGGCATCGAAGCCGTCAAGGCGCAGTATGACGAAGCGGTGAAGCTGATCGTCGAGAAGTTCGAGGATCGCGTCGACAAGCTGCAGCGTGGCGACGAACTGCCCCCGGGCGTCCTGAAGATGGTCAAGGTCTTCGTCGCGGTGAAGCGCAAGCTGCAGCCGGGCGACAAGATGGCCGGCCGTCACGGCAACAAGGGCGTCATCTCGCGCATCCTGCCGATCGAGGACATGCCGTTCCTGGAGGACGGCACCCATGTCGACATCGTGCTCAATCCGCTGGGCGTGCCGTCGCGCATGAACGTGGGGCAGATCTTCGAGACGCATCTCGGCTGGGCTGCCCGCGGCCTTGGCCAGCAGCTCAAGCATGCGCTGGAGGACTGGCGTGAAGCCAATCCGAACGCGCAGGGCGGCGAGATGCCGGATGCGGTCAAGACCCGTCTGCTTGAGACCTATGGTCCGCAATATGCCGACCAGATCGAAGGCCGCACGGCCGAGCAGATCGTCGATCTTGCCGAACATCTTGCCCGCGGCGTGCCGATGGCGACCCCGGTGTTCGACGGCGCCCGCGAAGCGGACGTGTCGGCGATGCTGGAGCTGGCCGGCCTGCACTCGTCGGGTCAGTCGGACCTGTTCGACGGGCGCACGGGCGACAAGTTCGACCGCAAGGTCACTGTCGGCATCATCTACATGCTGAAGCTGCACCACCTGGTCGACGACAAGATCCACGCACGCTCCATCGGCCCCTACAGCCTCGTCACCCAGCAGCCGCTGGGCGGTAAGGCGCAGTTCGGCGGCCAGCGCTTCGGTGAAATGGAGGTGTGGGCGCTCCAGGCCTATGGTGCCGCCTACACGCTGCAGGAAATGCTGACGGTGAAGTCGGACGACGTGGTCGGCCGTACGAAGGTCTACGAGGCGATCGTCAAGGGCGACGACACGTTCGAGGCCGGCATCCCCGAAAGCTTCAACGTGCTGGTCAAGGAAATGCGCTCGCTGGGCCTCAACGTCGAACTCGCCGCGATGGACGAGGTCGAGGAAGACGGCGACGGCTTCGCGCAGGCGGCGGAATAAGGGTGCCAGGCGCCGTCTCCCGAAGACAGTGCCCTCCCCTGTCCTCGCCACAGAATTTTACCCTCTAGAGGGACTTGAGATATGAACGAACTGACGAACTTCGCCAATCCGATCCAGAAGCCGGAAACCTTCGACCAGATCCAGATCGGCCTCGCCTCCCCGGAGCGCATCCGCAGCTGGTCCTTCGGCGAGATCAAGAAGCCGGAAACCATCAACTATCGTACGTTCAAGCCCGAACGTGACGGCCTGTTCTGCGCCCGCATCTTCGGTCCGATCAAGGACTATGAGTGCCTGTGCGGCAAGTACAAGCGCATGAAGTACAAGGGCATCGTGTGCGAAAAGTGCGGTGTCGAGGTCACGGTGTCGAAGGTCCGCCGCGAGCGGATGGGCCATATCGAACTGGCCGCGCCGGTCGCGCACATCTGGTTCCTGAAGTCGCTGCCCTCGCGCATCGGCCTGCTGCTCGACATGCAGTTGAAGCAGCTTGAGCGCGTCCTCTATTTCGAATCCTACATCGTCACCGAGCCGGGCCTGACCCCGCTGGAGAAGTTCCAGCTTCTGACCGAAGACGAACTGCTCGACGCGCAGGACGAATATGGCGAAGACGCCTTCTCCGCCGGCATCGGCGCGGAAGCGGTCAAGCAGATGCTGATGGACCTCGACCTTGAGGGCGAGAAGCAGGCACTGCTCGACGAGCTGGCCGTCACCAAGTCGGAACTGAAGCCCAAGAAGATCATCAAGCGCCTGAAGGTGGTTGAGAGCTTCCTGGAATCAGGCAACCGCCCCGAATGGATGATCCTGGACGTCGTGCCGGTCATCCCGCCGGAACTGCGCCCGCTGGTGCCGCTGGACGGCGGCCGTTTCGCGACGTCGGACTTGAACGACCTCTATCGTCGCGTCATCAACCGCAACAACCGCCTGAAGCGCCTGATGGAACTGCGCGCGCCGGACATCATCGTCCGCAACGAAAAGCGCATGTTGCAGGAGGCCGTCGACGCCCTGTTCGACAATGGCCGTCGCGGCCGCGTCATCACCGGCGCGAACAAGCGTCCGCTGAAGTCGCTGTCCGACATGCTCAAGGGCAAGCAGGGCCGCTTCCGTCAGAACCTGCTCGGCAAGCGCGTCGACTATTCGGGCCGTTCGGTCATCGTGACCGGCCCGGAACTCAAGCTGCACCAGTGCGGCCTGCCCAAGAAGATGGCGCTCGAACTGTTCAAGCCCTTCATCTACGCCCGCCTCGACGCCAAGGGTCTGTCCATGACCCTGAAGCAGGCCAAGAAGTGGGTCGAGAAGGAACGCAAGGAAGTCTGGGACATCCTGGACGAGGTGATCCGCGAGCATCCGGTGATGCTGAACCGCGCGCCGACGCTCCACCGCCTCGGCATCCAGGCGTTCGAACCCGTGCTGATCGAGGGCAAGGCGATCCAGCTTCACCCGCTCGTCTGCTCGGCCTTCAACGCCGACTTCGACGGTGACCAGATGGCCGTCCACGTGCCGCTGAGCCTTGAGGCGCAGCTGGAAGCGCGCGTGCTGATGATGTCGACCAACAACATCCTCAGCCCCGCCAACGGCAAGCCGATCATCGTGCCGTCGCAGGACATGGTCCTGGGTATCTATTACCTGTCCATGGAGCGCGAAGGCGAGCCGGGCGAAGGCATGCTGCTGGCCGACATGCAGGAAGTGCATCAGGCGCTCTATGCGAAGGCCGTGACGCTGCACTCGAAGATCATCAGCCGCGTCCCGCAGACCGACGAAGCCGGCAACCAGTATATGAAGCGGTTCGAAACGACGCCGGGCCGCATGCTGCTGGGCGAATGCCTGCCCAAGAGCCACAAGGTGCCCTTCGACGTTGTCAACCGCCTTCTCACCAAGAAGGAAATCGGTGACGTCATCGACCAAGTCTATCGTCACACTGGCCAGAAGGACACGGTGCTGTTCGCCGACGCCATCATGGCGCTGGGCTTCCGACACGCGTTCCAGGCCGGCATCAGCTTCGGCAAGGACGACATGGTGATCCCGGATTCGAAGACCGCGATGGTTGACGAAACCAAGGCGCTGGTGGCCGATTATGAGCAGCAATATCAGGACGGCCTGATCACCCAGCAGGAAAAGTACAACAAGGTGATCGACGCCTGGAGCCGTTGCGGCGACCAGGTTGCGAACGCCATGATGGACGAGATCCGCGCCCAGCCCAAGGATCCGCAAACCGGCCGCATGGCACCGATCAACTCCATCTACATGATGGCGCATTCGGGTGCCCGTGGTTCGCAGGCGCAGATGAAGCAGCTTGCCGGCATGCGCGGCCTGATGGCCAAGCCGTCGGGCGAGATCATCGAAACGCCGATCATCTCGAACTTCAAGGAAGGCCTGACCGTCCTTGAATACTTCAACTCGACCCACGGCGCCCGCAAGGGTCTGGCCGACACCGCGCTCAAGACGGCGAACTCGGGTTATCTGACCCGCCGTCTGGTCGACGTGTCGCAGGACTGCACGATCGTCGAGGAAGATTGCGGCACCGAAAAGGCGCTGGAGATGAAGGCCATCGTTCAGGGTGGTTCGGTCATCGCCTCGCTCGGCGAGCGTATCCTGGGCCGCACCACGGCGCAGGACATTGTCGACACCAAAGATGGCAGCATCGTCATCCCCATCGGCACCCTGCTCGACGAAGCGATGATCACCCAGATCGAAGCGATCGGCACGCAGGCCGTGAAGATCCGCAGCCCGCTGATCTGCGAAAGCCGGATGGGCGTGTGCGGCAAGTGCTACGGCCGTGACCTCGCCCGTGGTACGCCGGTCAATATCGGTGAAGCGGTCGGCGTCATCGCGGCGCAGTCCATCGGTGAACCGGGCACGCAGCTGACCATGCGTACCTTCCACATCGGCGGCGCGGCGAACTTCAATGAAACGTCGAACCTTGAATCGATGGCCGACGGTACGATCGAACTGCGGGACATGCCGACCATCACCGACAAGAATGGCCGTCGCCTGTCGCTTGCCCGCAACGGCGAGATCGCGATCATCGACTCCGAAGGCCGCGAGCGCGAAACGCACCGCCTGCCTTACGGCGCCACCATCCTGTTTGCGGATGGCGATACCGTGAAGAAGGGCGAACGCTTTGCCGAGTGGGATCCGTTCACCATGCCGGTGATCACGGAAAAGCCGGGCATCGTTAAGTATGTCGACCTGATCGACAACAAGACGCTGACCGAGCAGACCGACGAAGCGACCGGCATTGCCCAGCGCGTCGTCATCGAGCATCGTGGTTCCGCCCGCACCAAGGAGGATCTGCGTCCCCGCCTCACCCTGCTCGACGATCAGTCGGGCGAAGCCGCGCGCTACATGCTCGCGGTCGGCGCAACCCTGTCGGTCGATGACGGCGCTCAGGTGCAGGCCGGTGACGTGCTGGCGCGTGTCTCTCGCGAAGCTGCGAAGACCCGCGACATCACCGGTGGTCTGCCGCGCGTCGCCGAACTGTTCGAAGCCCGCAAGCCCAAGGACAATGCGATCATTGCCAAGGTGTCGGGCCGCGTTCAGTTCCTCAAGGATTACAAGGCGAAGCGCAAGATCGCCATCAATCCCGAGGATGGCGGCGAGCCGGTCGAATATCTGATCCCCAAGAGCAAGGTGATCGACGTTCAGGAAGGCGACTTCGTGAAGCGCGGCGACAATCTGATCGGCGGTTCGCCCGATCCGCACGACATTCTGGAAGTTCTCGGCATCGAGCCGCTGGCCGAATATCTGGTCGCGGAAATCCAGGAAGTCTATCGCTTGCAGGGCGTGAAGATCAACGACAAGCACATCGAAACGATCGTTCGTCAGATGCTGCAGAAGGTCGAGATCATCGAGTCCGGCGACACCACGCTGCTGGTGGGCGAGCAGATCGACCGCGAGGAAATGGACGAGATCAACGCCAAGCTCCAGCCGGGCTTCGCGCCCGCCGCTGGCAAGCCGGTGCTGCTCGGCATCACCAAGGCCTCGCTCCAGACGCGTTCGTTCATCTCGGCGGCCTCTTTCCAGGAAACCACCCGCGTCCTCACGGAAGCGGCGGTCCAGGGCAAGAAGGACACGCTGGTGGGCCTCAAGGAAAACGTCATCGTCGGCCGCCTCATCCCGGCGGGCACGGGCGCTGGCATGAACCGCATGCGCGTCGCCGCATCGTCGCGCGACGCGGCAATGCGCGCCGCGCTGCGGGCTTCCAGCCAGGTCGACCTGATCGCACCGAAGACGGCCGCCGAAGAGCATGCCGCCGAACTGCGCCAGGGCCCGGAAGCCGCCATCGGCGACGATCCGCTGGCTGTCGTCCAGGGTGAGGATTTCACCACCGAGGACATGGAATAAGCGCGTTGAAATAGGGGCCCGCTTCCTGGTTCAGGTAGCGGGCCCCGTCCTTCCTAACCCGTCAGGGATTGATGAAGAGCCCGCCGGAAGCGACAGCCTGTCCGGCGGGTTTTCTTTTGCACATGCCGCATTGCAGGCTGTGCAATTGTCCGGGATGCCGGTCGCAAATCCTCTTGACCAATCCAGAATCGCCGCCTATTTGCGCCTCTCCGGTGAGCCGATGGCTCATCCTGATGCCCGATCCTCTAATGGTAAGAGAGCGGACTCTGACTCCGTCAATCAAGGTTCGAATCCTTGTCGGGCATCCAGACTTTCCTCCAAATCCTCGACTGACCGCAAAAGGTGCCCGGCTTTGGCCTCAAAGGACGCCCGAGCCGGTCAATGCCTTTTCAAGAACCGGCATTCCCTGGCCAGGCGGCGTCCCACATCCCATGAGGATCTGTAGACCGCCATGCCCTTGCGGACCTGTTCGCAGGACATGTTGAGTCCTCCGGCATAGACGATGGCGATCGTGCGCCCATAGGCGTCGCGCGCGACAGGGACGATGGTGATGGGATCGCGCAATGCGCGCTTCAGGCTTTCCCTGCTTTGCCGGGAATTATCCTGCGGGCACGCTTTCCGCTTGCGACATCGGTTGATGATGTCGGGAGCCTCAATGGCAAGGAGCCTGATCGGTTCGCCGTTGACGCGCAGCGTGCCGCCATCCACCACCGTCAGGGCTGAGGCAAAGAACAGCGCAGCAATCATCGGCCGAACCACGCGCCGTCAACGGCAACGCCCGGCTTACCGCTCATGCTCTCCCCGCCGCGGCTGCCAATAACAGGGCGATCCTGCTTCTGAAATCATCCGCCCGCCACATTTCGGTCAACAATCCCAAGCCCGAACCATCCCCCTGCTTATACTCGATATTCCATTCTATTTTATCATTTTAAATGAATATGTTCCGTTCCGATACAGAATATCGGAATTTCCGGTCGCGGACCATTCATGGTGGTACGGAATTTGCGCCAGGGAGCGGCATCGACGGCAGGCATTTAGCCCACAGCGAATCTGGATTCCAGGTGCACGGAGGAAACTGGAAGAGCGAAGAAGCATGTCTGCGGGCCGGCCGAACCACGCCACACCCAACCGCTCTTCCAGTCCGCGTCTTGCCACGCCATCCGGGGGAAAGGGCGGCGTTCAGCGCGACGCAATCAGGACGGGTCGGTCGCCGCCCGCCTGCGCCATCATCCGGGCGTGGTGATCGGTGCGGAGCCGGTTCAACATATCATCGCGTTGCCACATATCGTTGGCGACGATGATCCATGCTTCAAACCGCGAATTCCCTGCAATCTGCGGCGGCAAGGGCGTCAGCCGCCCCATCGCCCTGACGGCGCGCAGCGACAGGCGATCGACGGCCCGCGACGACGAAGGCTGCGCAAGCGAGACGGCTTGCGGCCGCCCCAGTTCATCCAGGCGGAACTCGACCCGGGCATAGCCAGTCGCGGAACGATCGAAACTCTGATCGGCGGCGCGGCGAATGCTGCCGGTCAGGCGGTTTGCGGTTCGGTCCTGCCATTTTTCATAGCTCATCTCCTTTTCCGGGGACGCAATGACGGTAAGTTGATCGCCCGGCTGCCTGGCACTCACCCCTGTCGACAGCAGCAAGGACGAGCAAAGGACCAAATATCTGGCACGCATAGGGGCCTCCTCTGCTGGTATAATGCTATGTTGGATTGCGACTGCGGTCGTATCTGATGACCGAAAGATGCGTGAAGCTATATATTACAAAATACGCAATTTGTGTAATGAAGATAAATCTTCATTCTCATCAGCATAGGAAATATTTCAACATTGGCCTTCATCAGGCCCGTCTGGAGATCGCTCCCGGCGCTGGCGGGGATTTCCGTCAACCCCCTGTCATTTATCGGTTTTGACGTGAGGGAAGAAGCGTTGGGCCAGCGACTCGACTCCTCCCGCGCCGCAGCGGCTCAGCCTTTTCAGGAGACAGAGCAGCTTCCAACGCCGCCGCAGCCGCCGGCACGGCCGTCCTGTTGGAAAAAATCAGCATGGCGGGCCCCTGTGCAGGCAGGAACATGCACATCAGTCGGAGGCGATGCTCATCCCCACCGCTTCCGCGACCTTGATGCCGTCAATGGCCGCTGAAAGGATGCCGCCCGCATAGCCTGCCCCCTCTCCGGCGGGATAAAGACCCGCCACGTTGAGGCTCTGAAAATCCTTGCCCCGCGTGATGCGGATGGGGGAGGAAGTGCGCGTCTCGACCCCGGTCATCACCGCATCGGGATGGTCGTAGCGCGCAATCTGTCGGCCGAAGGCGGGAATTGCCTCACGAAATGCCTCCAGCGCGAATTCGGGCAGGCAGCGCGACAGGTCGGTCATGGTGACTCCCGGCTTGTAGGAGGGGATGACCTCCCCCAATCCGGTAGAGGCGCGGCCCGCCAGGAAATCCCCCACGGTCTGTCCCGGTGCATGATAGCTTTCGCCGCCCGCGACAAAGGCCATGCTTTCCCAATGGCGCTGCAATTCTATCCCGGCCAGCGGCCCGCCGGGATAGTCGCGTTCCGGGTCGATGCCGACGACCAGTCCCGAATTGGCATTGAACTCCGCGCGGGAATATTGGCTCATGCCGTTGGTGACGACGCGCCCCTCCTCGGAAGTCGCCGCCACCACGCGCCCGCCGGGGCACATGCAGAAGCTGTAGACCGTCCGCCCATTGGCGCAATGATGGGCCAGGCTGTAGGCGGCGGCGCCCAGCACCGGATGCCCAGCGCAATTGCCGTAGCGCGCCCGGTCGATCCAGCTTTGCGGATGCTCGATCCGCACGCCGATGGAAAAAGGCTTCGCCTCGATATGCACGCCCCGGCGATGGAGCATTTCGAAGGTCGGGCGCGCGCTGTGGCCGACCGCCAGGACGACATGGTCCGCCTCGATGAAGCTGCCGTCCGCCAGATGCAGCCCACGCAGCTTCTGCGTGCCGTCCGCCTGCCGCTCCAGTTCCAGTTCGTCGACCCGGTGCTGCCAGCGATATTCACCGCCCAGCCCCTCGATCTGCCGCCGCATCGATTCCACCATCGAAACCAGGCGGAAGGTGCCGATATGCGGGTGCGCTTCGGTCAAAATATCGTCCGGCGCGCCCGCCGCAACGAATTCCTCCAGCACCTTGCGGCCCAGAAAGCGCGGGTCTTTCACCCGGCAATAGAGCTTCCCGTCGGAAAAAGTCCCCGCGCCGCCCTCCCCGAACTGCACATTGCTGTCGGGATTGAGTTCGGCCCGGCGCCACAGGCCCCAGGTATCCTTGGTACGTTCCCGCACCACCTTGCCCCGATCGAGGATGATCGGCCGAAATCCCATTTGCGCCAGGATGAGGCCCGCGAACAGGCCGCACGGTCCCGCGCCGATCACGACGGGCCGCTTGCCCGACCAGCCGGGCGCCGCGCTGGCCACGAATTTATAATCCGTGTCCGGACGCGGGCGAATGTCTTGATCCTTCGCGAAACGCGACAGCACGCCCGCCTCGTCGACCAGTTCGACGTCGACGGTGTAGACGAGCTGGATCGCATTCTTGCGCCGCGCATCATTGCCCCGGCGCACCACGACATGGCGCAGCAATTGCTGAGGCTCAAGCCCGAGCCGCTCGCAAATGGCTGCGGCCATCGCCTCGTCGGGATGGTCCAGGGGCAGTTTCAATCCGGAAAGGCGCAACATCCGCCCGCCCCTAAACCTATTACCGAGTCGGCTCCAGTGCTGTTAGAAACGGGCCCTTATTCCACCATAAAAGGCGCGCCTTTCGATCGGATAGAAGATCGCCCGGCTGGCGGGCGCGAGCTTCGAATAATCGACCACGGCACTGATATCCCCCACGGCCCGCTCGGCCGTCAGGTTGCGCGCATCGACAAACAGGGTCAGCCCCTTCTTCACCTCCGCCTGCGCGCCCAGGTTCAGCGTCGCATAATCCCCGACCCGCTTGCTATTGGCATAATCGGCCCAGGCTCCCTGTGGCAGCCATTCGATGGCAGGCGAAATGCTCAGCCGCTCCGTCCCCAGCTTCAGTTCCGCGCGATAGAAATGGCGCGGCACCACGGGCAGGCGGTTGTTCCCGAACTGCACATCGCCCCGGAAGCGGAAATCGCTATATTGATAGACCTGCCGCAGGCTCGCCCATGGGGTGAGCGTCAGGTCCAGTCCCGCCTCTATCCCCTGATGCTGCGTGCGGTCCGCGTTGAAGGTCGCCGCCGGATATAGACCCGCCACGACATTATATTGCAGCAGTTCCCCCCGCAGCCTGGCGCGGTAAAAGCTGACATCCCAATGCGCGATGCCCAGCGTCCCGCGCGTGCCGACCTCAGCCGTCCACGCCTTCTGCGGGGCCAGCGGCGTGAAGCCCGGCGCCCCGCCCGCAGGCGCCTGCCCCAGTTCGATGAAGCCCGGCAACTCCACCGACCGGCTATAATTGGCGTAGAATTGCACAGCCTGCGCTGGTTCGAACAGCAGCCCGAATTTCGGCGCGAAGGCGTCGAACGACACATCCCCGCTCCGCGCCGGAGCGAAGCGGTTGTCGAGCCGCCGTTCGCCATGGGTATAGATGCCGCCCGCGATCAGCCACAGCCCGGCGACTGGCGCGATCCGCGCCTCGCCATAGCTGTTGATCGTCTGCGCCCGCGCCTTCTGATAGGATGTCGGCGCACCCGCCCTGCCGTTCACGTTGACGAACTGCCGGAACCGGCCCTGCCCGAAGCGTGCCTGCGCACCCAATGTCAGCTCGACCGGCATCCCGCCCAGGTCACCCGCCAGATCAAGGCTGGCGAAGACACCGCGATCCTCCGACTTCTGGTCCACCACCTGATAGATCGGATGGTCCAGCGCCTTCGCATTATAATAGGCGCCGAACGCCAGCTCGCCGCCGTCCAGCGCCACAGTCGTGCGGTTCTGCAAACGGATCGAATCGATATTGCGCGCCTGATCCCCGGCGAAATTGCCCTTCGCCGGATGGTTCAGCGCGTCGCTTTCGTTGAGCGCACCCGACAGCTTCTGCCGGATTGTCTGTGCACTGGCGTAGAAGCGCGTCTCCACGCGGTCAGTCAGCTTGATCCCGACATTGCCGTTGAAGCGCAGCGCCCGGCGCCGTCCATGATCGCGGTCGCCGTCCGATCGGTCCCCCGTCACGGCGGCCCAGGCATCGCCCCGCTCATCGGCATAGCCATAGGCGGCCTTCGCCCGCAGCGTGTCGAACGAGCCGCCATCCAGCCGGACTTCCGCCCCCGGCGCCGTGCGCCCGGTCGGCGTCACGGCATTGATGGCGCCGCCCAGCGTCGATCCTCCCAGACGCAGCGCATTGCCGCCGCGATAGACCTCCAGATGCTGGAAGACCTGCGGGTCGAATTCCTGGAAATCGCCATTGTCGTCGGCCATGTTGATCGGAATGCCGTCCTGCAACAGCGTCAGGCCCCGCATATGATAGCCACGGGACAGGCCGGACCCCCGAATGGAAATGCGCACCTCCTGCCCGAAGCGCGGCTGGGTATAGACGCCGGGCGAGAAGCTCAGCGCGTCGCGCAGGGAGACGGCGAGCTTGTTCTCGAAATCTTCCGCCGGGACGACGTCCACGCCGCCGGGCGTGCGGACGACCTTCGTCGCGGCTTCCGCGACGACGGGGCTGGCGGTGACGATGATCCGGCTCTGCTCGGCCTCTTCGGCCAAGGCAGGAGCGGACAGGGAACAGGCGAGCGCGCACAGCGAAACGCCGCGCGAAACGGAAAAGACTGACATGAAGAAACCCTTGTTGAAAATCCCGGAAAATGACGGATTTTCAATAGACGGGCGGCCCCGAGGACGGCGGTGGAGGCGCAGCCAGCCGGGCGATAAGCCCGGTCTTGAGCGCAAAGGCGATCGCCCCGAAAGCCAATTGCCAGGCAGGCAGCGGCAGATCGGCGAGGACCAGGGGCGGGACCAGCGGCTGCACCGATGCGGCGAAGGGGCAATGCTGCTGGCCCGGTGCGCCGTCATCCGGGCGATGCCTGCCCGACGTGTCGTTCCGGTCGAATCTGGCCCGTTCGACCACGACATTGACCGCGCCCTGCCCGGTGCAAAGCGTCACCACCACGCCGCTTTCGGTCCGCATCGGCATGAAACCGGAGGGCGCCACAAGCTGAATCGCCAGCACGAGCAGAGCCAGCGCCGCCAACAGGCGCCTTGCCCCTTCCGATCGTCTGACTGCCCCCATCACGGCACAAGCCCCTAGCGGCAGCGGCTGGCCCTGTCACTAGGACAAAAGAGCCAAGCGCCCAGGCAGGGACGACGGTTTTGATCACCCGGATATCGCTCTCACCTTGACGTAAACGTAAAGCGACGCTACACCAGCCGCCATGGACAAACGCACCACTATCGCCGGTATCGAGCTTCCCGATCACAGCGATCGGCAAAGCTATACCATCTCGGACCTGTCGGACGAATTCGGCGTCACCGCCCGTGCCCTGCGCTTCTACGAGGATGAAGGGCTGATCGCGCCGGAACGACACGGCCTTGCCCGCATCTATTCGCGACGCGACCGTGCCCGCCTGGCCTGGATTCTGCGCGGCAAGCGGGTCGGCTTCAGCCTGTCCGACATTCGCGAGATGATCGACCTTTATGATGCGGATGAGGAACATGAGGAACAGCGCCGCGTCACCATCGCCAAGTGCGAGGCGCGCATCGCCCTGCTGACCAGGCAAAAAGACGACATCGACGCTGCGATAGCGGAACTGTCCCAGTTCGTATCCGTCCTTCACAAATAATCCGCTCACCAGAACAGAATCGTCCGGAGAAGATCCATGCCCAGCTACGCCGCCCCCATTCGCGACACCCGCTTCGTGCTCGACCACATTGTGGGGCTGGACCGCTACACCAACCTGCCCGGCTTCGAAAATGCGACCGCCGATCTGGTCGATGCGATCCTGACCGAAGGCGGCAAGATCGCCGCCGAAGTTCTTTTCCCGCTGAACGCAGTGGGCGACAAGGAGGGCTGCACCCGCCACCCGGACGGCAGCGTCAGCACACCGACCGGCTTCAAGGCAGCCTTTGACGCCTATGTGGGCGGCGGCTGGACCACTCTGAATGCGCCGGTCGAATATGGCGGCCAGGGGCTGCCCCATGTCGTGGCGACGGCGGTGAGCGAATATATATTGTCCGCCAACCACAGTTTCGAAATGTACCATGGCCTGACCAGCGGCGCCGTGGCCGCCTTGCTCGCCAAGGGCAGCGATGAACTGAAGCAGAAATATGTCCCCAACATGGTGTCGGGCCAGTGGACCGGCACGATGAACCTGACCGAACCGCATGCGGGCACCGACCTCGGCCTCATCAAGACCAAGGCCGTTCCCAATGCCGACGGCAGCTACGCCATCAGCGGCACCAAGATCTTCATTTCCGCGGGCGAGCACGACCTGGCGGAAAACATCATCCACCTCGTCCTGGCGAAGACCCCGGGCGCGCCCGACAGCAGCAAGGGCATATCGCTGTTCGTCGTGCCCAAATTCCTGGTGAACGAGGATGGAACCCTGGGCGATCGCAATGCCGTCTCCTGCGGGTCGCTGGAACACAAGATGGGCATTCACGGCAACGCCACCTGCGTCATGAACTATGACGGCGCGACCGGATGGCTGGTGGGGGAGGAGAACAAGGGTCTCGCCGCCATGTTCATCATGATGAACGCCGCGCGGCTGGGCGTCGGCCTGCAGGGCCTGGGCCAGGCGGAGATCGCCTATCAGAACGCCGCCGCCTACGCCCATGACCGCCGCCAGGGCCGCGCCCTGACCGGACCCAAGGACATGCAGGAAAAGGCCGACACGCTGTTCGTCCACCCCGATGTCCGCCGCATGCTGATGGAAGGCAAGGCGCTGACCGAAGGGTTGCGCGCCCTGATGCTGTGGGGCGCGCTTCAGGTCGACCTGTCGCATCAGGCCGCCACGGAGGAGGAGCGCCAGGCCGCCGACGACCTGGTGCAACTGCTGACCCCGGTGATCAAGGGCTATGGCACGGACAAGGGCTTCGACGTCACCGTCGTGGCGCAGCAGGTATTCGGCGGCCATGGCTACATCTGGGAAAATGGCGTCGAACAATATGTCCGCGACGCCCGCATCGCCCAGATCTACGAGGGCACCAACGGCGTGCAGGCGATGGACCTTGTCGGGCGCAAGCTGCCCATGAATGGCGGTCGCGCGCTTCAGGCCTTCCTCAAGATCGTCGCGGACGAAGTGGCGCAGGCCAAGGGCGATGAAAAGCTCGCCCCCATTGCCGAAGCACTGGAGAAGGCGAGCGGACAGCTTGGCGCGGCGACCATGTGGTTGATGCAGAACGCGATGAAGAACCCAGACAATGCCGGGGCGGGCGCGGTGCATTACATGCACATCGTGGGCATCGTCGCGACGGGCCTTATGTGGCTGCGCATGGCCAGGGCCGCGACGGCCCTGCTGGCGGCTGGCGAAGGCGACGCCAAGTTCATGGAGGCCAAGCTGGTGACCGCCCGTTTCTTCGCGGAACGCATCATGCCGGACGCCGGCGCGCTCCGCCGGAAGATCGAGGGTGGCGCCGACAGCCTGATGGCGCTTGATCCGGAAATGTTCCTGGCCGCCTGATCTTTACGCCAGGCAAGGTTCGGGCCGCCGCGCAGATCGATTTCAGGAGAAGAGGGCAAGCTCCTGAAGGCGATCTGCTGCGTTATCCCATTGCACGTGACACTGCATAAGCCCATCAACAGGCGGATGATGCAGCGAGCCGCTTCGTGAACGGGCCTCCTACGGCGAACCGAACGCTCGGTCTTCCCGCCTGTATTGCGCTGGTGATGGGCAATATGATCGGATCGGGCGTGTTCCTGCTCCCGGCTGCACTCGCACCGTTCGGCTGGGATGCCGTGGCGGGGTGGATATTCACCATCGCCGGATCGCTGCTTCTCGCCTATGTCGTCGCGCGGCTCACCGTGCTGATGCCCGATGTCGGCGGCACGGCTCAGTTCATCACCCGTGCCTACGGCCCCCCCGCCGGATTTGCGATCGGGTGGATTTACTGGATTTCGGTGATCTTCACCAATGTCACCATAGCCGTTGCCGCAGCCGCCAATCTCAGCAGCATCCTGCCGGCGCTGAACCGGCCCGGCATGGGGGCGCTTACCTCCATCGGCTTCCTCTGGGCGACGACCGGCATCAATCTGATCGGCGCGCGGGCGGCAGGTGCCACCCAACTCGCCACCACCGCGATCAAGCTGATCCCGATCGCAGTCGTGCTGGTCCTGCTCGCAGTCACGCTGGGCGATGGGCGGGCGGAGATAGCGCCATTCCCGGCGCAAGGCTTCACCAGCGCCGGCATCACCGCCTCGGCTGCGCTCACGCTCTGGGCACTGCTGGGCTTCGAATCCGCGAGTGTCGCGGCCGACAAGGTACGCGACCCCGCCAGGACCATTCCACGGGCCACGATGCTCGGCACAGCGATCACCGGGCTCATCTACCTGCTGGTCTGCTCCGGCATCGCCCTCACCCTACCTGCGGCCGAAAGCCAGTCCGGCTCTCCCTTTGCAGCCTATGTCGCGCATTACTGGTCAGCGGGGCCAGCGGGATTCATCGCTGTCTTCGCCACGATCAGTTGCCTGGGCGCACTCAATGGCTGGACATTATTGCAGGGCGAAGTGCCGCTGGCGATGGCGCGAGGCGGCGAATTGCCGCGATGGCTTGCAGGAACGAACGGTTCGGGCACGCCGGTCCGCGCGCTGCTGCTGTCCTGCGCGGTCGGGACGCTGATGCTGATCGCCAACAGTTTGCAGGGGCTGGTCGCGCTGTTCACGGCGATGGCGCTGCTGTCGACTTCGGCCACGCTCTGGCTCTATGTCGGGTGCGCGCTGGCCGCGCTCAGGTTCCGGCTCGTGGTGCCGGCGGCGTTGCTGGGCCTTGCCTATGCGCTCTGGACATTATGGGGCGCGGGACCGGTGCCGAGCGGCGCCAGCTTCCTGTTGATGGCAGCGGGATTTCCCTTTTACGCCTGGGCGCGGCGTGAGGGGAGGAAACGCGCCTGAATCAAGCGCGCATGCTGCCGCCCTTGCAGCGACCCTCCTCCCTGAAGGACGGGGAAGAACTCAGTCCCCCCACAATTCCTTGAGCTTGCTGAAGAAGCCTGTCGACTGCGGACATTCCTCGCCCGTTTCCGTCTCGCGGAACGCCTCCAGCAATTCACGCTGCTTCGCCGTCAGCTTGGTCGGCGTTTCGACATCGACCTGGATCACCAGATCGCCCTGCCCACGCCCGTTCAACACCGGCATGCCCGCGCCGCGCTGGCGGATCTGCTTGCCCGACTGGATGCCGCTGGGGATCTTGATCTCATGCCGCTGGCCGTCAAGGCCCGGCACTTCGATCACGCCTCCCAGCGAGGCCGTGGTGAAGCTGACCGGCGCGCGGGCGAACAGCGTCGTCCCGTCCCGTTCGAAGATCGCATGCCGCTTCACATGCAGGAAGATGTAGAGATCGCCGGACGGCGCGCCCCGCGCTCCGGCCTCGCCTTCGCCTGACAGGCGGATGCGGGTGCCTTCATCGACGCCCGCCGGAATGTTGACCGACAGCGTCTTGGGCCGGTCCACCCGCCCCTCTCCCCGGCAACTCCGGCAGGGACTTTCGATGACCTGCCCCGCGCCATGGCAGGACGGGCAGGTCCGCTCGACCACGAAGAAGCCCTGTTGCGCCCGCACCTGGCCATGACCATGGCAGGTGCCGCAACTCTTGACGCCGGTGCCCGGCTGCGCGCCGGAACCTTCGCAGCTTTCGCACGCGGCGGAAACCTCGATCTCGATCTCGGTCTTCTTGCCGTGATAGGCATCGTCCAGCGTGATTTCCATGTCATAGCGCAGGTCCGCCCCGCGCCGCTGGGCCTGCCGTCCGCCACCAAAGCCGCCGGCGGCCTGGCCGAAAATCGTCTCGAAAATATCGCCCAGGTCGGAAAAGCCGCCGCCGCCGCCGCGCCCGCCACCGAAACCGCCGCCGCCATTCTGGAACGCGGCATGGCCAAAGCGGTCATAGGCGGCGCGCTTCTGCGGATCCTTCAAACATTCATAGGCTTCGGAAACAGCCTTGAACTTCGCCTCGCTGTCGGTGCAGCCCCCGGTCTTGTCCGGGTGATATTTCATCGCGAGCTTGCGATAGGCGCTCTTGATCGTGGCCGAGTCGGCCGTGCGCTCGACCTCGAGCAGTTCGTAATAATCAACTTCGGTCGTCATATCGCCCCCGACGGCATGTCACCGTCACCCCCGCAAAAACGGAGGTCCATCTTCCAACCTATACGCTCGGGGCGATGTTTGGGAGATGAATTCCCGCTGGCGCGGGAATGACGGCGAGCGTCCATCAGCTTACGCCTTGTTATCGTCCACTTCGGAGAATTCAGCGTCGACGACATCGTCATCCGCCTTCGGCGCGTCCGCGCCCGGAGCAGCCGCAGCCGCCTGCTCCTTCTCGTAAATGGCCTGGCCCAGCTTCATCGCGACCTGCGCCAGTTCCTGCGCCTTCGCCTTCATCGCTTCAGCGTCGCCGCCCTCGACCGCCGATTTGGTCGCGGCGATCGCGGTCTCGATTTCCGACTTCAGGCCGGCATCCACCTTGTCGCCATGCTCGGAAAGCTGCTGCTCGGTGGTGTGGATCAGGCTCTCGGCATTGTTCTTCGCCTCGGCCGATTCGCGCTTCTTCTTGTCTTCCTCGGCAAAACGCTCGGCGTCCTTGACCATCTGGTCGATGTCGGCGTCCGAAAGGCCACCCGAAGCCTGGATGCGGATCTGCTGTTCCTTGCCCGTGCCCTTGTCCTTGGCATGGACATTGACCAGACCGTTGGCGTCGATGTCGAACGTCACCTCGATCTGCGGCACGCCGCGCGGTGCAGGGGGAATGCCGACCAGGTCGAACTGGCCGAGCAGCTTGTTGTCCGCCGCCATTTCGCGCTCGCCCTGGAACACGCGGATCGTCACCGCCTGCTGATTGTCATCGGCGGTCGAATAGACCTGCGACTTCTTGGCCGGGATAGTGGTGTTGCGGTCGATCATGCGGGTGAACACGCCACCCAGCGTTTCGATGCCCAGCGACAGCGGGGTCACGTCCAGCAACAGCACGTCCTTGACGTCGCCCTGCAGCACGCCCGCCTGGATCGCCGCGCCCATGGCGACGACTTCGTCGGGGTTCACGCCGGTGTGCGGTTCCTTGCCGAAGAAGTCCTTCACGGCCTCGCGCACCTTGGGCATGCGGGTCATGCCGCCAACCAGCACCACTTCGCTGATCTCGCTCGCGGATACGCCGGCATCAGCCAGCGCCTTCTTGCAAGGCTCCATAGTCCGCTTGATGAGGTCGGCCACCAGCCGCTCCAGATCGGCGCGGGTGATATTCTTCACCAAATGCTTGGGACCATTCTGGTCAGCGGTGATGAAGGGCAGGTTGACTTCGGTCGATTGCGCAGAAGACAGCTCGATCTTCGCCTTTTCCGCTGCTTCCTTCAGGCGCTGCAAAGCCAGCTTGTCCTTGGTGAGGTCGATGCCCTCTTCCTTCTGGAAGCCGGATGCCAGGAACTCGACCAGCTTGGCGTCGAAATCCTCGCCGCCCAGGAAGGTGTCGCCATTGGTCGACTTCACCTCGAACACGCCGTCGCCGATCTCCAGGATCGAGATGTCGAAGGTGCCGCCGCCAAGGTCATAGACCGCGATGGTCTTGCCGTCCTGCTTCTCCAGCCCATAGGCGAGCGCGGCCGCGGTCGGCTCGTTAATGATGCGGAGAACTTCCAGGCCCGCGATCTGGCCGGCGTCCTTGGTCGCCTGACGCTGGGCGTCGTTGAAATAGGCGGGAACGGTGATGACCGCCTGCGTGACCGTTTCGCCCAGATAGCTCTCGGCGGTTTCCTTCATCTTCTGCAGGGTGAAGGCGGAAATCTGCGAGGGCGAATAATCCTTGCCGCCGGCATTGACCCAGGCGTCGCCATTGGGACCCTTGGCGATGCTGTAGGGCACCAGCTCCATGTCCTTCTTGGTCATCGGATCGTCGAAACGGCGGCCGATCAGGCGCTTCACCGCAAAGACCGTATTGTCGGGATTGGTGACGGCCTGACGCTTTGCGGGCTGGCCGATCAGTCGTTCGCCATCCTTGGTGAAGGCGACGATGGAGGGCGTCGTGCGCGCACCTTCCGCATTTTCGATAACCTTGGGCTTGCCGCCATCCATCACAGCAACGCAGCTGTTGGTGGTGCCCAGGTCGATACCGATTACTTTTGCCATTGTGTCCTCTTTGAACCCCAAATCATATTCAGCGGTTGACGGCCCCATACCTCACGAAAGCGCCAAGGCAAGGGCGTTTGCGCAAGGGATATAGGCGCGCTTTTGCTTGGCACAAGAAGCTGTGACGATTACCTCTGGGAAACGACCGGAAACGGGACATCAAGAAAGCCATTGCCCATGCGCGCATTTTACCCCCTGATCGCCCTTGCCGCCCCTCTGGCCCTCGCCGCCTGCGGCGACCCCGCGCCCACCTATGTCGACCAGGCCTGGGTGCGGCTCAGCCCCAACAAGGACACGCCATCCTCCGGCTATTTCGTCGCCCATGGCGGTGATGCGGATACGGCGCTGCGCGGCGTGCTCACGGACTATGCGCTGAAGGTCGAGATGCATGAGAGCATGAGCGAAGGCGGAAAAATGACGATGAAGCCGCTCGACAGCGTTCCCATCCCGGCAAAATCCAAGGTCGCCTTCGCGCCGGGCGGCAAGCATCTGATGCTCTGGGGCGTCAACGACACGGCCATCAGCCGCGGCAAGATGACGCTCACCTTCCTGCTCGCCAATGGCGACCGCCTGCTGGTCGACGCCATCATCCAGAAGCCCGGCGGCGCCGCGCCCACCCCCGCTCCCCAAGGGAAGGAGCATGACGCGCATTGACCGGGCGCCCGCTGACCGAGGCGGAAGCCGCCCTCGCCCGGTCGGTTTTCGCCGCCGCCATCGACTATCGGCGCGTACGCGTGCACAACCGCAAATGGTGGCCGTTTCAGCCGCGGCAAGTCACCATGGCGCCCGACGGCAACCTCTGGTTCCATCCGGAAAGCGGCCTGTTCTGCGCCGATTTCTGCGATAGTCCGCTGCACATCCAGGGTCATTTCATCCATGAAATGACCCATGTCTGGCAGGCGCAACAAGGCGGCAGATGGTATCTGCCGCTGATGCGCCACCCTTTTTGCCGCTATGACTATGAGATTGTGCCGAGCAGGCCCTTTCGCCGCTATGGCCTGGAACAGCAGGCGGAAATCGTGCGGCACGCCTTCCTCATGCGGCGCGGAATTCGCGTCGAAGGCAAGCCGCCGCTGGCGACCTATGAGGCGCTGCTGCCGTTCGCAGGGGAAGGGAATGACAGGATCGGCCGATCGTATTCTTAACCATAAACGCCAGACCGCCTTCAAAGGGGGACATGCTGCATCCCGACGCCCTGTCCCCTGTCGCCTTCTCCTTTAAAAATTAGGCTTTTGCGCGGAGAGCAAGCCATGCAGGTCGACAGCAACGACACTCTGTCCGAACGGGCGGAGCTCCACTTTCTAGCAGCATTGGTGGACGAGCTGATGCGCAAGCTGCTGGTTTCAGGCATCCTCAACCAGGCCCAGCTCAACGAGATAGAGCAGCAGGTCTCCCATCGCGTCGGGCACAGTCCCCGCGCCTGGTAGTCTTTCAGGCCGCTTCATCCTGCTATATCATCACCGGATGCGCGTCCTGACTGCCCTCCTGCCCCTCGCGGTCTTCCTTGCCGGACCGGCCTGGGCGCAAGAGTCCCGGTGGGCAGGCCATTATTATCTTAACGGCGTGATGGAGACCGGCTCGGAACTGATGCTCCGCCCGGACGGCCGTTTCCAATGGTATCTGGCCTATGGCGCGCTTGATCTGTTCGCGGAGGGTCGATGGGCCGAAAAGGACGGATCCGTCATCCTCACCTCCGAAAAGACGAAGGATGTACCCGAACCAGGCTTCGAGACGCTTGTCCTGAAGATCAAGGACAGGTCGCTCGTTCCTCCGGACGGCCGTGGCGCCTATGTCCGGCCCTGATGGTGTTTCTATTATCGGACTGCCGGCTCCAGTAGCCGGATCGTACCCGCATCGGCATCGATCTCCGCACGGCAGCCCACCGGCAGACTGAACTGGCTGGCGACATGGCCGAACAGCGCGCCCTGGAAGGCCGGAACGCCAAGGGGCGCCAGATGCTGCTGCAACACCTCCGCCAGGGTAAATCCGCCATAGGAAGCGCCGCTCGGGCCGCAATCGGTGCATTGCCCGAACACGACGCCCGCCACCTTGCCCAGCACGCCGGCGAGCGCCAGTTGGGTGAGCATCCGGTCGATCCGATAGGGCTGCTCGCTCACATCCTCGATGAACAGGATCGCGCCGTCGAAATCGGGCAGCCACGGCGTTCCCATCAGCGTCGACAGCACAGTCAGGTTCCCGCCCAGCAGCCGCCCGCTCGCCTTCCCTCCGCGGAACGTCAATATGCGCCCGCTGCGCTGCACCAGCCTGTCTTCATGCCCCTCTGGACTGGCCATCAGCGGCGTCGCCCCGTCGAAGGCGACGGCGCGAAAGGCATCCCAGGAAAAGCGCGGCCAACTGCTCGCGGCATTGGGCCCGTGGATCGTGACGAAACCGGCCCGCGCCGCGAACGCCAGATGCAGCGCCGTGATGTCGGAAAATCCGACCAGCAGCTTGGGATTGGCCCGGATCGTCGCGAAGTCGAGATGGGGCAGGATGCGGGCGCAGCCCCATCCGCCGCGCGTGGCGAACACCGCTCGCACCTGCTGATCGGCGAACATCGCATTGACGTCGGCGGCCCGCTCCGCATCCGTCCCGGCCAGATAGCCGTAACGATCGACCAGATGCCTGGCGGGCCTGGGCACCAGCCCCATGGCGACGATCGTTTCCTTGACCAGGTCGAGGTCGAAGGCGTCGTCGGTAAAACCTGCCGGTTCGATCAGGCCGACACTGTCTCCCGGACGAAGCCGGGGCGGCTTCACCGGGCCCGCGGCGGATGCGGCCACGGCACCGGGCGCTGCCATCGCGGCGCCCAGCACGGCCATCAAACCCCTGCGGTCCAGCCTCAAAAGACGCTTCCATTCTTGCGGCGATAGGTGCCCCCGGCCCACTGCATGTCGATGTCGGGATAATGCGCATCCCCCAGTGGAACGCGCCCAACGGCAAGGAACACGCAATCCTCGCTGCTTTCGTTCACCAGCTGATGACCATTGGGCTCGCCCTTCGGGAACGATGCCATATCGCCGACGTGCAGCGGCGTGCGGCTTCCCTCCTCGACCAGCACCGCTTGCCCGCTCAGCATGACGACGAACTCGTCCTCATCCTCATGCCAGTGCCGCTGGGATGATGCCGCACCGGGCTTCAGAACCACATGGCTGATGCCGAAATCGGACAGGCCGGTCACGGGGCCCAGCTTGCGCACCCACCGCCCGGCGACCGCACCGGCATAAACCGGCGGATAGCCCGTTCGATTGGTCTCTTCGACGGCCGCCAGGTCAATCTTGGGCATGACATATCCTCCTGCCGGCAGCGCCGCTTGCATCCTATGCATGCGCGCCTCGCACCCATTCCAGACAGCTTCAAATGCGCGTCGGCCTTCAACGCATTTTGCGAGCCACTGTCTGTTCCAGACAGCTTCAAAATGCGCGCTGGTCTCTAACGCATTTTGCGAGCCGCTGTCTGTTCCAGACAGCTTCAAAATGCTCTAACGCAACCCCATGAGCAAGACCAGCGCCGATGCCAGATCCATCGACATAGCCGAACAACTGATCGCCTGTCCGTCCGTGACGCCCGCCACGGGGGATGTGTTCGCGGTGCTGGAGGCGATGCTGAAACCCCTGGGCTTCACCATCGACCGCTTCCTGGCGGGAGAGGCACCGGACGGACCGGTAGAAAATCTGCTGGCGTGGCGGACAACCGGGCCGGGCAGGCATTTTGCCTTTGCCGGGCATCTGGACGTGGTTCCGCCGGGCAATGGCTGGGCGAGCGATCCGTTCACGCCAGAGATACGGGGCGACCTGCTTTACGGGCGCGGCGCCGTCGACATGAAGGGTGCGATCGCCGCCTATGTCGCCGCTCTGCATGACCTGCCCGAAGACCTGCCCGGCACGATCAGCCTGATCATCACGGGCGATGAGGAAGGCGCGGCTGTCCATGGCACTCTGGCCCTGATGGACCGGATGGCCGCCCATGGGCTGCGCCCCGACCTGTGCCTGGTGGGCGAGCCCACCTCCTCCCGGCGACTGGGCGACGTCATCAAGATCGGCCGGCGCGGATCAGTCAACATGTGGATCCATGTCGACGGCGTGCAGGGCCATGTCGCCTATCCGCATCTGGCCGACAATCCGATCCCCCGCCTGATCCGCATCCTGTCCGCCATCGACGCTCTGGTGCTGGACGAGGGCAATGACTGGTTCCAGGCGAGCAATATAGAGATCACCGACCTGAATGTCGGCAACCCGACCACCAATGTCATCCCCGCCGCCGCGCAGGCCCGCATCTCCGTCCGCTTCAACAACGAACATGGCGGCGCGGAACTGGTCGACCGCATCACCGCCATCGCCGCGGCCGAAGGCGGCAGGGTGGACGCGAAGATCAGCGGCGAACCCTTCCTGACCGAACCCGGCATGCTGTCCGACATGGTTGCTGGCGCGATCCGCGACGTGACCGGGGTGGTGGCGGAACTGTCGACTACCGGCGGCACGTCCGACGCCCGCTTCCTCTCGCGCCTGTGCCCCGTGGTCGAATTCGGCCTCAACAACGCAACCATGCACAAGCTGGACGAAGCGGTGGCTCTGGCGGATCTGCGCGACCTGACGGAGATTTACCGGCTGGTCACCATGCGCGCGCTGGCGACCGGGACGCCCGCCCAGTCATGAGCCCTTGAGGGTCAGCTTGAAATTGCCCTGGCCACCGGCGAAGCTATGGCGAAACGGGCGAGATAATCCTCCTCCCTCATCGGCCGCGCCAGATGGTAGCCCTGGAACAGCGTGCAGCCGATCACGCGCAGCATTTCCATCTGCGCCTCGGTCTCCACGCCCTCGACAACCACCTCCATGCCCAATCCCTGGATCAGCCCGACGACCGCACTGCAGATCGTGCGCGCTTCGGCCGAAACGGCGATGTCGCGGACCAGCGAGCGGTCGATCTTCACCCGGTCCACGGGCAAGTCCCGCAAGCGCGACAGGTTGGAATAGCCGGTTCCGAAATCGTCGATGGCGATGCGCACGCCCTCCCGCCGCAGGGCGCCGATCTGGTCCAGCGTCCGCGCCTTCATCTCCATCGCAAGCGATTCGGTGATCTCCAGCTCCAGCATGACCGCCGGCGCCTGATGCGCGTCGATGGCATGGCGCAGGCGCATGAAGAAATCGGCCTGGCTCAGCTCGCGGGAAGAGATGTTGATGGCGATCCGCTGCCTCACCCCGGCCCGCGCCCAACGCGCCGCCGTCTCGCACACTCGTCCCATGACCCAGTCGCCCAGCGCCACAATGGCGCCGCTTTCCTCCGCCACGGGCACGAAAGAGCCGGGCATCACCAGATCGCGTTCCGGATGCGCCCAGCGGACCAGCGCTTCGGCCCCGATTGCCCGACCACTGCCGATCTCGATCTGCGGCTGGAATTCGAGGAGGAACTCCTCCCGCTGCAACCCCAGCAAAAGGTCGCGTTCCAGTTCGGCGCGGTCGGCCGCTTCAAGCGCCAGTTCGGCGGTGAACATCTCCGCTCGGTTACGGCCCTGACGCTTGGCATGATACATGGCGATGTCGGCCGATCGCAGCAGCGCCGACAGGGTGTCGCCATGCTCGGGATAGCAGGCGACGCCGATCGAGGCGCCAAGGTCGACATGCTGGCTGCCGAGGTCAAAGCGTTCCCGCAGCGCGAACTGGATGGCGCGGGCGATGCGCCCGGCACTGTCCAGGTCGGCCAGGCTGGGCACGAACAGCGTGAATTCGTCGCCTGCCAGGCGGCCTATCAGGCAATCGCCCGCACCCGCGCTCGCCTGCGCCATGGCGACTTCGCGCAGGCGCCCCGCGACACGCGCCAGCAACTGGTCGCCCGCCGCATGGCCCAGCGTGTCGTTGACCCCCTTGAACCCGTCCAGATCGATGAAGAACAGTGCCGCCAGCCCTTCTTCGCTGCGCTCGGCCAGCAGGCGTTCGACCTGCCGGCAAAAGCTGGCGCGGTTGGCAAGGCCGGTCACCTGATCGAACAGGGCCAGCGCCTGCACATGGTCCAGGTTGGTGCGGACCTGGCTGAACAGGCTTTCCATCGCCACCGACAGGTCAGGCAGCTCCAGGCCGATCTCGCGCGGCACGTCCGATTGCAAGTCGCCATGCGCCGCGGCCAGCAGGCGCTCCGTCGCACCATCGATCGCGCTCGCGGTCGTCGCCACGGTCCGGCGCGCGGAAGCCCAGCTCAGCGTACCGCACAGGATCGCGATGATGAGGGAGCGGCCAATGCCGCCAATGTCGGTCGCCTGCCCCTGGCCCAGGACCAGCGACAGGATGAACACCAGCGCCCCCGCGGCGCAGGCGAAGGCAGTGGCGCGGCTCGTCAATGTCACGCCCTGCATGTGCCTCCCTGCCCTGCCAGCCCGTCGCGGACTGGATCAGCGGGATATGAAGGGCAGTGGTTAAGAAAAGGTCAGTGGACCCCTCGGAAATGCTTATTTTTTGCGTCGCATTATGACATAGAGTGCGCCTTCGCCGCCATGGCGCTGATGTGCGATCCGCACGCTGGCGATACGGTCGGCATAGCTGCTGGTTTCCAGCCAGTGGCCGATCTCGCCCCGAATGGCGCCGCGCCGCGACCCACCGCCCGTCGACGGGCTTTTTGGCGGTTTGCCGGTAACGACCAGCATGATGCGGACGTCCCGCGCCCAGGCCGCGGCCAGTGCCTGGTTAAGCCTAGCATGGGCCGCCGACAGTGTGTGCCCGTGCAGGTCGATGGTCATGTCCGGCGCCAGGTTTCCGTTACGGATTCTGCGCTCCCAGCCCGAATCCAAAATGGCCGCCGGGGTACGGCCCGGCGCCGGCGCCACCCTCTGAACGGAGGGAGCCGTTAACCCTGTCCTGTCCTGTTCGGGGACGGGAAGCGTGGGGAGGGAGAGCGGCCGCGCACCCGGCCGCAGCGGCCTGACCGAGCGGGTCAGCGCCGTCCAGAGCGCCTGTTCATCGGAAGAGAGACTCCGTCGGGGCATGGCCGCATGCGGTCAGCGCTGCTGGGCCAGCCGCGCCGCCGATCCGATCGGCAGCAGGATGAGCGCGCTGCCCCGCGCCGACATGCCGCCCGCTATGCTGCGCGCGTTGCTGCCCGCGCCCCAGAAGCTGTCGAAGCGGTTGGCGCCCTTGATCGCCCCGCCGGTATCCTGGGCGATCCATATGCCATTGGGTTCGGCCCGGTCGAGCGAAAGCAGCAGCGGCGCGCCCAGCGGGACATAGCTGGGATCGGCCGCCACCGTGGCCTCTGGCGTGACGGCGACGCCCATCGCCCCCAGCGGGCCGGGCCCGGTCAGTTCGCGGAAGAAGACGAAGCTCTTGTTCTCGTTCATGATCGCGGCGCCCTCATCGGGATGGGCGCGCAGATATTGCATGATGTCCTGCATCGATCCGGCCTGGATGAGGCCGCGATCCTTCATCAGCTTGCCGATGCCGGTATAGTCGCGGCCATTCTGGCCGTCATAGCCGATCCGCATGACGCCGCCGCCGGGCAGCAACAGGCGTCCGCTGCCCTGCACCTGCAGGAAGAAGAATTCCACCGGATCGGCCGCCCAGGCGAGTTCCAGGCCCTTGCCCGCCAGCGACCCGCCCACGATCTGCGATCGTTCGTCGAACGGCACCAGATTGCTGCCGTCCACCTTGCCGCGAATGGTCTTGCCCTTCAGGCTGTCGCTGAACAGGCCAAGATTGACGTCGATCAGATTGGACGGACGGCGGTAGATCGGCACATCGTAACCGGGCTGCTGCGTCCGCGACCCTGCGATTTCCGGCTCATAATAGCCGGTAACGAATGCCTTTCCGTCGCCCACCTGCACCGCTTCGAAATAGCGGACGAAAAATTCGCTGGCCGACACCTCCGGCCAACTTGCAGCGGCGGCGCAGGCACTGTTCCAGTCCGCGCCGCGCGTCAGTCCGCTCTGGTCGCTCCGCCGCATCAGCGAAGGGCAGGACAAGCGGAAAGCCTGCAAAGCCTTGCGCGAACGCTCCCCCGACGGAATGAGGTCGATGATGGACGGGCTGGGCGTGATCCCTGCGCCGAGGGCGTTGGCGGTGTCGACTGGTGCCGTCACAGGCGGCGCAACCGGCACGGGCGGACGGGGGGTAGCGGGAATGGGACGGGTCGCTGTCTCTCCGCCCTCGCGAGGGGGTCGCGTCGGCGCCGGGCCACCCGCTCCAGGAGGTATCACACCGCCCGCGCAGGCAGAGAGCAGCAACGCCGCGACCAGCGTGCCTCCCGACTGCCGCAGGCTCATGCCGCCTCGTCGGTCTCGCTGAGCTTCCAGTTGGGATCGGTGCTGCGCAGGTCGCGGGTAAATGTCCAGATGTCGTTCGTGCCGACCGCGTCGGTCAGCGAACCGGCAACGACATTGCCGTCCCGGTCACGTGTGACAGCGGCGATGTCCGCCTCGAAACGCAGCGATATCTCAGCCATCCGGCCGGTGACGCCCGCTTCGATGATCTGAACCTTTTCTATGCGGACCAGGCGGTTGTCGAGGACATGGCCTTCCGCCTCCCGCGCCGCGATCGCTTCCTCGAAGGAGGCGAGCACGTCGGCGTCGCAAAGCCACTCCAGTTCCTGGCGGTCGCCGCGCCAAAAGGCTTCAAGGACCATCTTATAGGCCGCCTTCGCACCTTCCACGAACTGCGGAACGTCGAAGCTGCGGTCCGCCGCGATCAACGCGCGCACGCCCACTTCGCCGCCGGGGGCGATCAGCCCATCGGACAGACGGACCGAATCGCCCGCCATTTCCGGAACGGGGCGAGGCTGCACGATCGTTACCTTGGCACGTTCCTCCGCCGGACGAAGGGCAGGCTCCTGCTCATGCCCGGTGCGCTTGCCCAGCACGGAATATAGCCGCAGCGCCAGGAAACCGGCGATCATGGCGAGGATGACGATCACATACACGGGGTAAAGCACCCTTTGGGTTGAATCTGAAACTGTAACGCGACCAACATAGGCATGTTTCCCTGCATATTCAAATGGCCGCTTTTCAAGTGCCGCATTGCTCCCTCCTGCCGCCCCTGCTAAGCGCGCGGATCGACATGCGCGGGCATTCTGCCTGCCAGGCAAACCTTAAAACCAGGGAAAAGAGATGGCCGAGGAAGCCGATACCATTCAGACAACCGGCAATGGCGCCGACAACGGCCCGCAGATCGCGCTGATCAGCCAATATGTGAAGGACATGTCCTTCGAAAACCCGAACGCGCCGGCCGTCTACCAGTGGCAGGACCAGCCGCAGATCGACGTGCAGTTCAACATCGGCGCCGACAAGGTGGGCGAGGAAGTCGTCGAGATTTCCCTGAAGATCGAGGTCAAGGCCATCGCGCCGCAGGGCACTGCCTTCGCCGTGGAGCTGGTCTACGCCGCGATCTTCGGCATGCGCAATGTGCCAGAGGACCAGATGCAGCCCTTCATGCTGGCCGAAGCGCCGCGCCTCCTCTTCCCCTTCGCCCGCCGCGTGCTGGCTGACGCCATCCGCGATGGCGGCTTCCCGCCGCTGCTGCTCGAACCCATTGATTTCGGCGGCCTCTATGTCCAGCAGGCGCAAGCCATGGCCCAGACCACAGGCGAACCGGCCGGCCACGCCTGAGCGCAGCCATGGCTCCCACCCCGTTCGCCCCGAGCGTGTCGAAGGGAATGGCTGAGCCTTCCGAAGCCGCTTCGCTCCGCTCGGCACGGGGTTTCGCCCAGCCCTATCCAAGGTTGGCCGTATGAAACTCGCCAAGGCACTCGGTTCGGTCGGCGGTCTGACGCTCGCCAGCCGGGTGCTCGCCCTGGTCCGCGATTCCCTGGCGGCGCGCTATGTCGGCGCCGGATTCGCGTCGGACGCCTTCAACGGCGTGGCCTTCCGCCTGCCCAACATGTTCCGCGCCCTCTTTGCCGAGGGTGCCTTTTCCGCGGCCTTCATCCCGATGTTCAACCGCAAGGCGGCTGGGCCGGGCGGCGTTGCGGACGGCTATCTGTTCGCGGAGCGCGCGCTGGCCGTGCTGCTGCCGGTGCTGGTCGCCTTCACCGCCCTGCTGATCGCGGCGGCATGGCCGATCACCTGGGCGCTCTCCGGCGGCTTTTCCCGCCAGAATCCGACGCCGGAACAATTCGCCTTCGCGGTCATGCTGTCGCGGATCACCCTGCCCTATCTCGCGCTGATCAGCCTGGCCTCGCTGCTGGGCGGCATCCTGAATTCGCTCGACAAATTCTGGGTCAATGCCGCCGCGCCGATCCTGCTCAACCTCGCCATGATCGCGGGACTGTGGCTGTTCCATGGCGCCGACGAATATGAAACCGCCAGGGTGCAGGCAATCTCCGTCACCGTGGGCGGAGCGCTGCAATTGCTGTGGCTGATCCTGGCCTGCCGCCGGGCGGGCGTGTCGATGCGGCTGAAACGGCCGCGTCTGGACGCCGACGTAAAGGAATTGCTCCGGTTGATCGTGCCGGCGGCGGCGGGGGCGGGAGCGTCCCAGATCAACCTGCTGATCTCCACGGCGCTGTCGGGCTGGCTGCTCGCCTCGGGCTCGATCACCTACATCTATTATGCCGACCGGCTGAACCAGTTGCCACTGGGACTGATCGGCATCGGCCTTGGCACCATATTGCTGCCGACCATATCCCGCCTGCTGTCGACGGGGCAGGAGCAGGTGGCGATGGACACGCAGAATCGCGGCATCGAACTCGCGCTGTTCCTGACCCTGCCAGCGACCGTCGCCTTCATCACCGTGGCGGAACCGATCGTGCGGGGGCTCTTCCAATATGGCCGCTTCACCGCGCTGGATGCGCAGCGCTGCGGCTGGGCTCTGTCCGCCTTCTCCCTCGGCCTGCCCTCCTATGTTCTCGTGAAGGTCCTGACGCCCGGCTATTATGCCCGCGGCGACACGAAGACGCCGGTCCGCTATGCGATGCTGTCGATCCTCATCAACATCGTCGGCAATATCCTCCTGATCCCGCTTCTGGGTCATGTCGGGCCACCGCTGGCGACGGCGCTCTCCTCCACCGTCAATGTCGCCATGCTCTATTCTACACTTGTGAAGCGCGGCCATTTCGCCGCCGACGGTCAGTTGCGGCGGCGCCTGCCCCGCCTCGCGATAGCGGCGGTGGCCATGGGCGGGGCGCTCTATGCGGGCGAGGGACTGCTCGATCCATGGCTCGGCGGGGTCATGGTCCAGCGCTATGTGGCGCTGGCGGTGCTTGTCGGCGTGGGAATCGCGCTGTACGGGGTGGCCTGCTTCCTGACGGGCGCCTATCGGCTCTCGGACCTGAAGGCGCTGATGCGGCGCAAAAGTGCAACCAAGACAGAGAACGGATAGAAGAATGCGCGTCCTTTCCGGCATCCAGCCGACCGGCAATCTGCACCTGGGCAATTATCTGGGCGCGATCCGCAACTGGGTGCGGATGCAGGACGAGATGGATGCGGGCAGCCAGTGCTTCTTCTTTCTGGCCGACATGCATTCGATCACCGTGCATGAGGGGCGCGAACAGCGCATCCGCAACGTCCGCGACATGGCCGCGGCGCTGGTCGCAGCCGGGATCGACCCCGACCGCTCCGTGCTCTTCAACCAGGCGCGGGTGCCCGCCCATGCGGAACTGTGCTGGCTGCTGAACGGCACGGCGCGGATCGGCTGGCTCAACCGCATGACCCAGTTCAAGGACAAGGTGGGCAAGGACCGCGAGGGCGCCTCGATCGGCCTGTTCGTCTATCCGGTGCTCCAGGCGGCGGACATACTCGTCTACAACGCCACCCATGTGCCGGTGGGCGAGGACCAGAAGCAGCATCTGGAACTGGCGCGCGACATCGCCACGAAGTTCAACACCGATTTCGGCGTGGAGCTTTTCACCCTGCCCGATCCGATCATTCCCAGGGAATCAGCGCGCATCATGTCGCTGCGCGACGGCACCGCGAAGATGTCGAAGTCCGATCCCTCCGACATGAGCCGCATCAACCTGACCGACGATGATGATGCGATCATGCAGAAGGTTAGGAAGGCCAAGACCGATCCCGAACCACTGCCGGACAATGCCGGCGGGCTGGCCGGGCGTCCCGAAGCGAACAATCTGCTCGGCATCTATGCGACCCTGTCAGGAACGAATGTGGACGCGGTCTGCGCCGAATTCGCTGGCAGGGGCTTTGGCGCGTTCAAGCCGGCCCTGGGCGAACTGCTGGTGGAAACGCTCCGTCCCATCCGCACCCGGTTCCTGGAATTGCGGACCGATGACGCCGCGCTGGACGCCATCCTTGAAAAGGGTGCGGCCAGAGCCGCGGCGGCTGCCGACCCCACATTGCGGGCGGCCTATGACGCGATGGGGCTGATGCGCTGATGCCACAGGGGCCGTCAAAATGGCGGCCCCTTCCGGTTCGTGACGGAATAATCCATGCCGCGCCGTCGTAGGGATGGCAGGACATGGTTTGCGCCCGTTTGCCCGTTACGTGCGTTCAAACGATGTTCAGTTGCGTTTTGCTATGGCAGGACGCAAGATGTTTGGCAGGCGTAGTGCCTGATACAGGACGCAAGAAAAATGACCCGTTTCAAAAAGATCGGCCTCCTCGCGGCGCCCGCCCTGGCGCTTGTGGCGCTGTCCGGCTGCGCGACATCGTTCAAGGCTGACGTCGCCCGCTTTCAGCAGCTTCCGGCACCTGCCGGCCAGAGCTTCACGATCGTCGCCGACGATCCGCGCCTGGCAGGCGGCCTCGAATTTTCGCATTATGCCGACCTCGTCGGTCAGCGGTTGACCCAGACCGGCTATGTCGCCGCCGGCGACCCGGCGCGGGCCGACCTGATCGTGCGGGTGGCCTATGGCGTCGACAATGGGCGCGAAAAGGTGCGCTCGACCGGCTTTGGCAACCCCGACCCGTTCTTCTACGGCGGCTGGGGCTGGAGGGGCCGCTGGGGCCGTCCCTGGGGCTATGGCTTTTATGATCCGTGGCTGTTCGGCCCGGGCGGCTATAATGACGTGTCCAGCTACACCGTCTATACCGGCGACCTCAGCATGAAGATCGACCGCGCCGCCGACAATCGCCGCCTGTTCGAGGGCAGGGCGCAGGCCCAGTCGCTGTCGAACAAGCTGACCTATCTGGTGCCGAACCTGATCGACGCGATGTTCACGGGCTTCCCCGGCCAGAATGGCGAGAATGTGAAGATCACGCTGCCGCCCGAAAAGAAGGGATGAGCGGTTTGCCATTCTGATCGAAAATCACTTCGGGCGGCTCCCAGCCATGCCCTTTGCCCGGCGGTCGAGGATCGCCGGGCTTTCTTTTTTGGGCTTGGGCGGTCTGGCCTCGAGCGATCCATGATTTCCCTTCCAAGGAGGCCATCAAGCTTTGCGCCGGAGGAAGACTGAAAGTGGCGCTCCGTCCGAACCCTCAGGCTTATGGGCTTGCAAGCATCAGGGAATGCGCCGCGCCGTCAGGATCTTCACCGGCTGCTCCAGCATCTGCCCTTTCATCACGCCCTCGCCCGCTGTCGGCGACTTGGGGGCAGCGAGGATCGCCTTCACCACATCCATTCCTTCGACCACATGGGCGAATACGGCGAAGCCCTGATTGTCGCCCGCCGCTTCCGGATGGGCGTCCATCCCCGGCATCTTGCCCAGAACGATGAAGAAATCCCCCGTCGCGCTGCCAGGGGCGTAGCGGGCCATGGAGAGAGCGCCATCGTCATGGGTGAGGCCCGTCTGGCTGGTGGGCTCATGCTTGATCGGCGGCAACAGGCGCCTGGGATCATTTTGCGCCCCGCCTTGCACGAAGCCATAATCGGCCGAGCCGACGCTTCGGTAGAAGCTGGTGCCGTCCAGCCGCTTCTGGTCGACATAATGCAGGAAATTGGCCGCCGTCACCGGCGCTCTTGCGACATGCACCGCGATCAGTATGCGGCCGGCACTGGTATCGAGCGCCACCCGCACATCGGCCAGCGGCGCCGCGGGCGCGTCCTGGGCCAGGGCAGGGGCTAGGCAGAAGAAGGCGGCAAGGAAGATGGCGAGTTGTCGGATCATGGCGAAAGCCTAATCCAAAGCTCCTCGCCTGTCAGCCTTCCAACTGGCGCTGCAAGGCGCGAATATCGGCGTCGATATCCGGATTGCTCTGGCGCAGTTCCTCGATCGTGCGCACGGCATGGATCACCGTGCTATGATCGCGACCGCCGAAGATGCGGCCGATTTCAGGCAGGGAACGCGGCGTCATCTTCTTGGCCAGATACATCGCCACCTGGCGCGGCCGGGCGACCGCCCGCGCGCGGCGCTTGGAGCGCATTTCCGCCGGGTCGATCCGGTAATGCGCGGCGCAGGCCTTCTGGATCTCATCGACGGTGATGCGACGGGCATTGGCGCGCACCGCGTCCGCCAGCATCGCCTGTGCGAACTCCAGGTCGATGGACCGCCCGGTCAGCTGGCCATAGGCGATCAGCTTGTTGAACGCGCCTTCCAGCTCGCGCACATTGGAACGGATCGAACGCGCGAGGAAATCGACCACCGCGTCCGGCACCGGCGGATCGCCCGCAATCGCCCGCTTGGCCTCCAGGATCGCGAGCCGCAGATCAAGGCCGGCGGGGCGTATATCGGCGACCAGGCCGCCGGCCAGGCGCGAAAGGATGCGCGCATCGATCGCGTCCAGCATCTGCGGCGCGCGGTCAGCGGTGACGACGATCCGGGCGCCCGAATCGATCAGGTCGTTGATCGTGTGCAGAAACTCTTCCTGCGTCGAACCCTTGCCGGCGATGAACTGGACGTCGTCGATCAACAGCAGTTGCGCCGCCCGCAGCCGCGCCTTGAACATCATGGTTTCGTTCGCCCGCATGGCGTTGACGAATTCCATCATGAACCGCTCGGCCGACATGTAGAGAACGGGCGCCGAGGGCGAATGCGCCGAAAAGGCCTGGGCAATGGCGTGCAGCAGATGGGTCTTGCCCTGTCCGGTCCCGCCATGGATGAAAAGCGGGCTGAAACGCGGCCGGCTTTTGGCCGCCATGGCCTGCGCCGCCGAAAAGGCGAGATGGTTGGTCTCGCCGGTCACGAACTGGTCGAAACGGTGGCGCGGCTGGAAATTCGATGCGGGCGCCTGATCATAGGCCGATCCGTCTTCCGCGATCGCGTCGGCATCCGCCTGCGGCAGTTCCAGAACGCGGGGACCAACGGCATTGGGTGCGCGTCGCAGGCGCACCTCGCGCACGCCGGCGCCAGCGCAACGCCATGCCATGCGCAAACGGTCGCCGAACTGGCCCGACACGAAATTGGCGCTGAAGTCCGACGCGAACAGCAGGTCCAGCGTCTGGGATTCCGGGCAATAATCGCCCAGTTGCGCCGCCTTCAGCCATTGGTCGAACATGCGCGCACCAATGTCGCGGCGCAGGCCGGCACGGATGGTCGCCCAGGCGTTCTCCAGGCGCGCATTCTGCTGCGTGTCGAGACCGCTCAAACTTCCAATCACTGCCGCAATATCCTTCATAAACAGTCGACCCCCATCAACTGCGCCCCCATAGGCAGGAGCGATACGACGCAGAAACCCGTTCCGGGAAAGCCTCGCTTTCCTGGATCTCATGCATCAACCAACCTTCTGATGACCGCCGGAATTCGATTCGAGTGGCGGCCGGAGATCCAAAATAGACAGGGCTGCTTCGCCTGATCAAGGCCGCTGCCCGTCAAAAATGTGAAATAAAGGCGTTGACTCGGCAAACCCGCGGAAAAGGCCAAGTTGAAAAATTATCGTTATATTTCAGTATATTGATAAAGGCCATATGACGCCGCTCGTCTCGAATCGACGGGGAATCGCCGGAAATCCTGGCTTCCTCCGAAATGACGCTTTCGTGAACGAAACATGAAAAGCCCGCCCCGCATCGAAATGCGGAGCGGGCCTGTTATGCTTGACGAGCTGTAAAGGGTGTCGGCTTCAGCCGAGCGCGCTGACGCGCTTCGTCAGGCGGCCGAACTTGCGGGCCGCGGTGTTCTTGTGCAGCACGCCGCGCGCGACGCCGCGCGCGAGTTCCGGCTGGACCGACTGGAGCGCCGTGGTCGCGGCAGCCTTGTCGCCGGCGGCGAGGGCGGTTTCGACCTTCTTCACCAGGGTGCGAATCCGGCTGATGCGGGCGCCGTTGATCTCGGCGCGGCGGGCGTTGCGGCGGATGCGCTTCTTGGCTTGCGGCGTATTGGCCATTTATTGTCCTCGGTTCTCGTCAAATCTCGTGGAGGAGCCCGTCGGAATCGCCAACCAGCTCTCGTGAAGGTGCGCCCCTTACAGGGGAACGCGGGGTGCGTCAACCGCTCAGCGTCCCGCTATTTCTGGCATTTCGGGCAGAAAAAGGTCGATCTGCCCCCATCCACACGACGCCTGATGGGCGTGCCGCAGACGCAGGTTTCCCCCTCCCGCCCATAGACCCGCCATTGCTTGGAAAAATAGCCCAGTTCCCCATCGGGCCGCGCATAGTCGCGCAGGGTGGAGCCCCCCGCAGCGATCGCGGCGGCCAGCACATCGCGAATCGCGTCGACCAGCAGGACGAGGCGCGCGCGGCTGATCCGGCCCGCTTCGCGCGTCGGGGCGATGCCCGCCATGTTGAGCGCCTCGCACACATAGATGTTGCCCAGGCCCGCGACGACGCGCTGGTCGAGCAGCGCAGCCTTGATCGACGTCGCCTTCCCCTTGAGCGCGCCAGCCAGCACATCTGCCGTGAATTGCGGTCCCAGCGGTTCCGGACCCATGCGGGTAAAGGGGTTGAAACTTTCCCGGGCGTCGCTGCGAACCAGGTCGAGCGAGCCGAAGCGGCGCGGGTCGTTGAGCGAGAGCAACCGCCCGCCCCCGGTTTCGATCAGCAGATGATCATGCGCCCCGATCTCCGCCGGATCGATTCGCCAGCGGCCCGACATGCCGAGGTGGAAGATCAGCGTATCGCCGCGATCGGTGTCGATCAGGCCATATTTGGCGCGACGGGACAGGCCGGTGACGGTGGCGCCGGTCAACCGCTGGCGCAGATCGACCGGGATCGGAAAGCGCAGGTCGGCGCGCCGCGCCTCCACCCGCGCGAGCAGCGCGCCTTGAAGGACCGAGCGCAGGCCCGCCACGGTGGTTTCGACTTCGGGAAGCTCGGGCATGGCCCTCTATGTAATGCGCCGGTCGGCCCGGCAACAGGCCAGTTGCCGCATGCGGCGCGCGATGGACATTTTACCCGATCTCAGATGTTTCCTCTCCCCGGAAAAATGCTCTAGAGCGTGCGCCATGAGTGAAACCGCTTCCTTTGGCTATCGCGATGTCGAAGCCGCCGAAAAACAGGGGATGGTCCGCGCCGTCTTCTCCAATGTGGCGTCCAAATATGACCTGATGAACGACGCCATGTCGGCGGGCGCGCATCGGCTGTGGAAAGATCAGTTCGTCAACCGGGTCAAGCCGCGCCGGGACGAGCGGATATTGGACATGGCCGGCGGCACCGGGGACATCGCCTTCCGCATGCATCGCCATGGCGCGCAGGTGACCATATCCGACATCAATCCGGAAATGCTGGCCGTGGGCATTGACCGGGCGAAGAAAAAGGAACTGGAGGGGCTGGTCTGGTCCGAACAGAATGCCGAGGAGCTGACCTTCGCGGATCGGACGTTCGACGCCTATACCATCGCCTTCGGCATCCGCAACGTGACCCGTATCGACAGCGCACTGCGCGAGGCGCACCGGGTGCTGAAGTTCGGCGGGCGATTCTTCTGCCTGGAATTTTCCACCACGACATGGCCCGGTTTTTCCGATGTCTATGACGTTTATTCGCACCGTCTGGTGCCCCGGCTTGGCAAGCTGCTGGCCGACGACGAGGACAGCTATCGCTATCTGATCGAATCGATCCGCCGCTTCCCGCCCATGCCGGAATTCGAGCGGATGATCCGCGAGGCCGGCTTCGTTCAGACGAAGGTGGAGCCGATATTGGGCGGATTGGTGGCGATCCATAGCGGATGGAAAATCTGATGGGGCGCCTGTCCGGTCCTTCTCCCGCCGGGGAAGGGCGTAAATAGCGATGCCGTCCCACCTCACGCATATCTGGCGGCTGCTGAAATGGGGCCGCACCTTGGCGCGGCATGGCGCGCTGACGGGAATCGAGCGCGATCCGCTGACGCCGACGCCGGTGCGGCGGCTGGTGCGGGTGGCGCGGCTGGGCGCGCGCGTGCCCCGGCAACCACGCTATGCCGACGCGTTCCAGTCGATCGGCCCGGCGGCGATCAAGCTGGGACAGACGCTGGCGACGCGGCCCGACCTGGTGGGGGAGGATGCGGCGAACGACCTGCTGCGCCTTCAGGACGCCCTGCCCCCGGTACCGTTCAACACCATCCGGACGCAGATGGAGCAGAGCTTCGGGCGGCCCCTGGAAACGCTCTACAGCCGTTTCGACGAGGTGCCGGTCGGCGCCGCCTCCATCGCGCAGGTGCACCGCGCCATGACGACGGACGGGCGCGATGTCGCGGTGAAGGTGATCCGTCCCGGCGTCATCGACCAGTTCAACCGCGACATCCAGACCTATGAATGGGCGGCCGCCCATGTCGAGATGCTGGGCGGCGAGATCGCGCGCCTGCGGCCCCGGCTCGTCATCGCGAACATGAAGCGCTGGACGGCGCGCGAACTGGACCTGCGGCGCGAGGCCGCGTCGGCGTCGGAACTGGGCGAAGCAATGGAGGCCATGCCCGGTTATCGCGTGCCCGCCATCGATTGGGACCGCACGACCGGCAAGGTCATGACGATGGAGTGGATCGACGGGGTCAAGATCTCCGACCGGGACGCGCTCGTCGCCGCCGGTCATGATGTGAAGGAGATTGCGGCGCGGCTGGTCAACGCCTTCCTGCGCCAGGCAATCGCTGAAGGTTTCTTCCATGCCGACATGCATCAGGGAAATCTGTTCGTCACCGCCAATGGCGACATCGTCGCGATCGACTTCGGCATCATGGGCCGGATCGACCGGCGGGCGCGGATGTGGCTGGCGGAGATTCTCTACGGCCTCATCACCGGCAATTACCGCCGCGTGGCGGAAATCCATTTCGAGGCGCAATATGTGCCTGGCCACCACAATGTCGAGGAGTTCGCCACGGCCCTCAGGGCTGTGGGCGAGCCGATGCGCGGCAAGCCGGTGCGGGAATTGTCGGTCGGCGGCATGCTGGACGGACTGTTCGCCATCACCCGCGATTTCGACATGCAGACCCAGCCGCACCTGCTGCTGCTCCAGAAGACGATGGTGATGGTGGAGGGCGTCGCGACCGCGCTCGACCCCGACATCAACCTGTGGGAAACAAGCGGTCCCTATGTGAAGGAATGGCTGCGGGCCGAACTGGGGCCGGAGGCGAAGGCCGCCGACGCGCTGATCGAGAATGTCCGGATCCTGCAGCGTCTGCCCGGACTGGTGAAGCGGATCGAGGAAGCCTTTCCGGAAAAGGGCGGCGCGCCGCCGCCGCCGCCGCTGACCGAGGTACGGCTGATCCGCGTGGGCAGCGGCTGGCGCTACATGCTGGTGGCGCTGCTGGCCGGCCTGGCCGGCGCAGGCGCCATGGCGGCAGCGACGACCTATTTATAAGATCGCGCCTCCTGATCCGGGACCGATGGAGGCAGCAGACCGCCCGCTTCCTCGGTTCAGCCGTTCGGGACGATCAGATATTTCTCCCCCGTCCGGCGGGCGTTGTAGCGCAGCACCGCGTCCCGGCTCAGCGCCTGGCCAAGCGAGATGCGGGCCTTGTAGTGGCTGGCGAAGGTGGTCGTCAGTCCGTCGCGCACCCGGCGGCGGAGACGTTCGGCCGATTCGCCACCGATCTTCTGCAGGAAGGGGAAGAGCAGCCAGCCGCCGACATTCCAGCCAAAGCCGAAGCTGCGCGTCAAAATGGTCGGTGACAGGTCCAGAGCGCCATAGATATAGGCCTGCTTCAGAATGTCGGAGCCATAGCGGCTATAGGGCGCCGCCTTGCTCGCCGCCTGTTCCATGGCATGGAGAATCCGGCTGACAAGATCGCCGCCGCCGATCGCGTCGAAGACAATGGTGGCACCGGTGGCGGTGACGGCATCCTGAAGCCGTGCGTTGAAATCGTCCTTCGAACTGTCCAGCACATAGTCTGCGCCCAGGTCTCTCAATATCGCCACCTGCGCATCGTTGCGGACGATGTTGACCAGCGGGATGCCATCCTCCTGACAGATGCGCACCAGCATCTGGCCCAGATTGGAGGCAGCGGCGGTGTGGACGATCGCCTTGTGCCCTTCCCGCCTCATGGTTTCGACAAAGCCCAGCGCCGTCATCGGATTGACGAAGGCCGACGCACCCTGCTCAGCAGTGACGTCGTCGGGCAAGGCCATGCAGCCTGCGGCGCCCAGCAGGCGATATTCCGCATACATGCCGCCGCCGATCATTGCGACCCGCTTGCCCATCAGCGCCTGCGCTTCCGGCGCCTCGCCCGCGGCGATGACGGTGCCCGCGGCTTCATTGCCGATGGTCATGGGCTGGCCGACGCGTCCCGCCAGCGCGCGACGAGCCGGCTCCGGCATGCGGGCGACGATCCGTCCCTCGGCATAGTCGGCATTCTCGACATCGGCGGACGCGAGAAGCAGGCCCAGGTCGGAGGGATTGATCGGCGCGGCTTCCACCCGGACCAGCACTTCGTCTCCCTTGGGCGGCCGGAGCGTTTCTTCGATCAGTTCGACGATCAGACGGCCATCTTCATGCAGCGTCGAGATCAGCTTGCGGCCATGGACTTCGCGCATGGGTCTCCCTTTCAGGCAGAGGGGCGGTCGCTGTAGAATGTGGGAAACAGCGCCTTGAGCGCCGTCAGCTTGGGCATGTCCCATCGCTGGATATAGGGATGACGGGGGTTTTTGGTCAGGAAATCCTGATGATAGGCGTCCGCATCCTGAAAACCGGAAAAGCGTTCGATGCGGGTGACAATGGGATCGCTCCAAAGCCCGGACTGGCCAAGCTGAACCAGATAGGCCTTGGCCGCCTTCTCCTGCTCCGCATTGAGCGGGAAGAGCGCGCTGCGATATTGGGTGCCGTGATCAGGCCCCTGATAGTTGAGCGTGGTCGGGTCCGCTATGACCGAGAAGAAAATGCGCAGCAACGTGCCGTAGCTGACCTGCCGGGGATCATAGGTGACGCGGACGGACTCGGCAAAGCCGGTATCACCCTGGCTCACCTGCTCATAATCGACCTTTCGGCCGCGCGGCCCGCCCGCGAAGCCGGACACGGCCAGATGAACCCCCTTCACATGGGAAAAGACGCCCTCCACACCCCAATAGCAGCCACCCGCGAAGACAGCGGTTTCGAGCTTGCTGCCCGGAACGGCATCGACCGCCGGCACCGGCGCAAGGACCGGGCGTTCGGCGCGCAGGGGGGAAGCGACGGCAATCGCCGCCAGAACAGCGAGGGCCAGGCCGTCAGCGCGCCGCATGATCGACGGACGAGGCGGACGCCGCCATGGCAGTGCCGGTCAATGGCGGCGCGCTGTTCGGCTGGAGCACGAAGACGCCGATCGCACCGATCGCGAACCCGCCCAGAAAGCGCAGGAACAGGTCGGATTTCAAGAAGGCCAACATGGCGTTCTTCCTTTCGGTCGTCTTGGCCGTCCCGTGGACGGCAATGAATGTCGCGCGGCTTAGCCCCCGATCAAAGCTGCGCCAGGCAGTTTCGACCAACGCGCCACAGGACGCGATGGGTAACGGGGGAAGCCAGTTTCGGTTCGCAACGGGATATAGACTCCCGCTCTCCATCTGCAAGACGGCACGAGGGAAATTTTCCGTTTCCGAAATGAGGCTGATGGGACGGAGAGAGGGCAAAAGGGCGCCCTCCCCCCTGTTCCCTGGAGCATGCGGTGCCTTATTTCAGGGCGGCGCAGGCTTCCTGGATACGCGTGCAGGCCTTTTGCAGCACCTCTTCCGACGTGGCATAGCTGATGCGGAAAGCCGGAGAGAGGCCGAAAGCGGCGCCATGGACGGCGGCGACCTTCGCTTCATCGAGGAAATAGCCGATCAACGTTTCGTCGCTGTCGATGACCTGCCCCTTGGGCGTGGTCTTGCCGATCACGCCGCTGGCATCGGGATAGACGTAGAAGGCGCCTTCGGGCGTCGGACAATCAAGACCCGGCGCATCGTTCAGCATGGCGACGACCATGTCGCGGCGCTTCTTGAAGGCGGCGTTGCGTTCCTCCAGAAAGTCCTGGTCGCCCGTCAGCGCGGCCACGGCCGCGGCCTGGCTGATCGAGCAGGGATTGCTCGTCGATTGCGACTGGAGCTTGCCCATCGCCTTGATGATCCATTCCGGACCGCCGGCAAAGCCGATGCGCCAGCCCGTCATGGAGAAGGCCTTGGAACAGCCGTTGACCGTCAGGGTACGGTCATAAAGTTCGGGGCACACCTGCGCTACGGTGGCGAAGGGCGTGGGCGCGTACCAGACATGTTCATACATGTCATCGGTCATCACCAGCACATGCGGATGGCGCAGCAGCACCTCGCCCAGCGCTTTCAGCTCTTCGGCCGAATAGGCCGCGCCCGACGGATTGGACGGCGAGTTCAGCATGACCCATTTGGTCTTCGGCGTGATCGCGGCTTCCAGCTGCGCGGGCGTGATCTTGTACCCCTGGCGCGCCGGCGCCTCGATGAACACCGGCGTGCCGCCGGCGAAGTTCACGATGTCGGGATAGCTGACCCAGTAGGGCGCGGGAATGATGACCTCGTCGCCCACATCCACGGTCGCGACCAGCGCGTTGAACAGCGTATGCTTGCCGCCCGAATTGACGCTGATCTGGCTGCGCTTGTATATGAGGCCATTGTCGCGCTTGAACTTGAAGGCAACGGCTTCCTTGACGTCGGCGGTGCCGTCGACGTCGGTGTAGCGGGTCAGGTTCTTGCGGATCGCCTCGATCCCGGCCTCCTTCACGAAATCGGGCGTGTCGAAATCCGGTTCGCCGGCGGAAAGGCCAATCACGTCCACGCCTTCGGCTTTCAGGGCATTCACGCGCGCGCTCATCGCCAGGGTGGCGGAGGGCTGGATGCGACCGAGGGCTGCGGAAGTCTGGCTCATTGTGACAATCTTTCTGAAGAATCCCCAAGGCCCGCAATAATACGGACGGCAGGCTCCTTAGTGCGCAACGAAAGAAGGGGCAACCGCCAGTTGGCCTCCTCTGGCCCTAACGGCAGATTATGAGGTTGGACGGTGCCGGTTCGGACGATTGCAGCGCATCCATCCCGGCCGGGTCATCACGTCATCGCGCCAGGGAGGCCGCCACCATGCCGCGCGCCGCATTGCCGATGAAGAAGCCATTTTCAAGGTCGCGGGGACGCAGGTCGGCTTCCACCGCCTCGCCCATGTCGAGCAGGCTGCGGCGCAGCACGCCGGGAAGCAGGCCGCGGGACAGGGGCGGCGTCAGCAGCTTGTCGCCGCGCTCGACGAAAACGGAGGAGAAGCACCCCTCCGTCACGAAGCCCGCCTCATCCGTCATCACCACCTCATAGCTTCCCCCGCGCCGCAGGGCATCGCGGTAGATCGATCGGTCCGTCGTCTTGTGCGCCAGCCGCGCGTCGGCGGCGGGCGCATTGCGCGGGACCAGCGCCACCTGCATGATCGCCTGGGGCCAGGTGCGATATTCGCGCACTTCGATGGCGATGGCGCCCCGGCGCGACACCAGCAGGCGAAGGCGGCTGCGCTCCCGCAGGCGGAAGGTGGCGGCCTGAAGCTCGTTACGCACATCATGACGATCGAAGGCGAAATCGAGCGCTTCCGCGCTGGTCTTCAACCGCTCCAGATGCAGTTCCAGCAATCTGATGCCCTCGACCGGATCGAAGGCCATGGTTTCGAGCAGGTCGAACCGTCCGTCAGCCAATGCCATGGAAAAACTGCAAACCCCTTATGCCGATCACTGATCGCGCCGATGAATCAGGCTGGTGCGAGGAAGCGCCCCTTGGCCAGGCATTCCGCCCATTCGGACGCGACGTCCGAATCCGCGACAATGCCCGATCCCAGGCCCAGACGACCCTCCTTGCTGCCTTCTTCGACGCAAATGGTGCGGATGGCAACATTGAACGCGGCATCGCCCGCCGGATCGATCCAACCCATGGAGCCGGTATAGACGCCGCGCGGGACGGCCTCCACCGCATCGATGATCTCCATCGCCCGGACCTTGGGCGCGCCGGTGATCGATCCGCAAGGGAACAGGACGCGCAACACATCGACGGGCGTCAGGCCGGGCAGCAGACGGGCACGGACCGTGGACACCATCTGGTGGACGGTCGGATAGGTCTCCACCTTGAACAGGTCGGGCACGGTCACCGTGCCGGCGCTGGAAACGCGGGACAGATCATTGCGCAGCAGGTCGACGATCATCAGATTTTCGGCGCGCTGCTTGGCGTCCCGCTCCAGCCATTGGACGAGTTCGGCATCGCTGGCGAGGTCGGGATCGCGGGGGGCGGTGCCCTTCATCGGCCGCGCCGTCAGCTGACCGCGGACATGGGTGAAGAAAAGCTCGGGGGAAAAGGAGAGGATGCTATGCTCCCCGGTGCTGAGCACGCCGCCATAGCCCGCCTGCTGGCGCGGACGGATGGCGGCATAGAGCGCCATGGGATCGCCCTTGAAATGCGCCGCGCAGGGAAAGGTCAGATTGACCTGATAGATGTCGCCGGCGCGGATATAGTCACAAACCTGGGCAAAGGCCGCGCGATAGGCCGCCTCGTCGATCAGTGGCCGGACATGATCGACCCTGGCGCCCGCCGGGTCCGGCAACAGGCCCGGCATGGCGGCCGGGTCGATCAGGCGCACCCCTTCGAACAGGCCGAACCAGATCAGCGGCGTCTTCGGCTGGTCCTGCCGATGCCGCTCCGCCAGCGGACGGAGGCGGTCCTCCAGAGCCAGCCCGGCTTCATAGGCGATGAACCCGGCCGCGTGCAGCCCGGCCTCCGCCGCTTCGGCCAGCCGGTCGAGCGCCGGCTGCACCTCCGCCAATTGATGGGCGACGATCACCGACACCGGGTCGCGATAGAGGCGCGCAGGGGCGGGAGCCCGCGGGCGGGCGTCGTCGAACAGGACAAAGGTTTCGGTCGGTCCCGGAAGGCGCATGGCGCTTCTTAACAGGCTTTGCGCGGGGCGGAAGCTTTAACCGGGCGCCGGCATGTTGCGTGGCGCGCGCTTTGGTCATAGGGGAATGCGATGCCCGAAGGACCACCCCATGACGATGCGGCACGGCCGCTGCGGCCGGCGCTGGCGCTGGCGCTGAGGGGACGTTGCCCCGCCTGCGGCGAAGGCCGGATGTTCGCGCGCTTTCTGAAGCCCAGCGGCGCCTGCCGCCATTGCGGGCAGGCATGGGACACCTCGCGGGCGGACGATTTCCCTGCCTATATCGTCATCTTGCTGCTGGGCCACCTGCTCGTGCCGCTGATGATAGAGGTGAACGCGGTTCTGGACATTCCACTGGGCGTGCAGGCTGCGCTATGGCCCGGCTTGGCGATCCTCCTTGCACTGGCGATGATCCAGCCGGCCAAGGCGGCGGTCATCACCTTCCAGTGGAGCCGCCGCATGGACGGTTTTCGCTAGAGCGATTTCCAAGCGATCGGAACCGATCGCTGGTTAAGAAATCGCGGAAAACAAGGAAACCGGAGCGGCGATCTGATTCAATCAGATCGAAACCCGCTCTAAGGGCAGGGCCTTCAATCCTGGCGGATGATGAAGTTGCGTTCCATGGCCTCGCGCAGGGTTTCATCGATGGTGCGACGTCCCTCCGACCCATGGGTGACGACGGTGGTGTCGGCGGTGGCGACGCATACCCCTTTTTGAAAACCGGCGGAACTGATCGTCCAGCTGGTGCGACCGATATGGCCGATCGCGCAGTGCACTTCGAACGGATAGGGGAAATGGGCTTCCTCGACGAAATTGAGGTTCACGTTCGCGACCAGCCAGCGCACCCCCTGTTCCTGCGGATGACGGCCCAGATGATGGTGGAACCTAATGCGGGCCGTTTCGAAAATGCCCGATATGGCCACATTGTTGATGTGACCCATGGTATCGATGTCCTGGAAGCGGGTATCGATGCTGGTGACGAAACGATAAGCTTCCGGGCGGAGCCGCCAGGATTCGGGTTTGGCCATGTCCTGCTTGTCCTATGTTTTTTTCTGGTCTTAGTCCCTGATGACGGGGATGCAATCGCCGGGTCGAAATTGATCGGACTGCGACCTTTATGACACAGGCGCAGGGGATCATCGGCTCATGACGGTAACGGATTGTTTCCGGTCACGGCGATGGACTTCGCCGCGGGCGCCGCATAGCTTCCGGCTGATTTGTCGCGCATGGGAGTCTTGATGCAACGCTATAGTCGGCTGGCCATTTTCCTGCATTGGGCAATCGCCGCCCTGCTGGCGTTCCAGATCGCCGTCGGATGGGCACTGGAAGATCTTGGCGCCCGCGGCTTCGCGCTGTTTCAATGGCACAAGTCGATCGGCATCTCGATCCTGCTGCTGACCTTCGCCCGCATCGCCATACGCTATTGGAAACCGCGTCCTGCCCCGGTCGAGGGCGGCTGGCAGGGCGCTCTGGCCAAGGCGGTGCATGCGGGCCTCTATCTGTTCATGCTGGGCGCGCCGCTGACCGGCTGGGCGCTGGTGTCGACCGCGAAGGTCAAGGTGCCGACCCTGATCTTCGGCATCGTCCCCCTGCCCCATTTGCCCCTGCCCATGAGCACGCATGAACTGGCGGAGGGCGGCCACGGGTTGATCGCCTGGCTCGGCATCGCGCTGTTCGCGCTGCATGTCGCGGGCGCGCTGCGGCATCATGTGCTGATGCGCGACGGGTTGCTCTGGCGGATGATGCCGGCGCGTTCGCCGCTGTTGCTCTTTGCCTTGCCCGCGCTGATCGCATTGGGGTTCGTCCTGGGACGCGCCATTCTGCCGGAGCCCGCTCCAAAGGCGGCGGCCTCCCCGGCCAAGCCGGAGGCAGTGGGGGCGGTGGAGGAAGAGGCGCCCGCCAGTGCAGCGCAGGTCGCCGACAACACCGCCAACGCCGCGGCACCGGCCGAAGCCGACAATGCCGCAGCGGTTGAAGAACCCGTTGGGCCGCCGCCGTCCTGGACGGTGCAGCCGGGCGGGACCATCGGCTTTTCCGTTGGCAACAGCGGTGCGACGATCAGCGGCGGCTTTTCCAAATGGACGGCGAAGATCGTGATGGACCCGGATCATCCGGACGGCGCCGACATTCGCGTGGAAATCGACCTGGCGAGCGCCAGCGTCGGCGACAACTATCAGGACGGCATGCTGGCGGGGGACGAATTCTTCGGCGTGGCGGCGCATCCCAAGGCCATCTTCACCGCACGGGGCGCACGGAAGACCGGCGCCAACAGCTATCGCGCCTCTGGCACCCTGAACCTCAAGGGCGTGAGCAAGCCGCAGAGCATCCGCTTCACCCTCTCCGGCACCGGAAAGGCGCGGAAGGTTGCGGGATCGGCCACCATAGCCCGCGCCGCCTTCGACGTCGGCAATGGCGCCAGCAGCAGCGGTCTGGACCCCAAGGTGTCGGTCAGCTTCGCCTTCAGTGCGAAGGCGGAATGATCCGCGGATAGATTTGCATCGGGACTTCTGCCAAAGCAGCATGATGGACAGCAAAGAGCCGCCAGCCACGCGAATAGAGGATGGGGTCTTCCTCGGCTTCGTCCTCATTGTCTCGATCGCCTTCGCGCTGGTGATCGAACCCTTTTTCGCGGCCATATTGTGGGGCGTGATCGCCGCCATCCTGTTCGCGCCGGTCAACCAGGGCCTGATCGGCATGATGCCGCGGCACCGGAACAGCGCGGCGGCGCTGACGCTGCTTCTGATCATCGCGCTCGTGATCGTGCCCGCCATCATCCTGACCATGGCGCTGGTGCAGGAAGCGACCCTCTTCTACGCCAAGGTGCAAAGCGGAGAGATCAACTTCGCGCGGATGTTCGCGCAGTTCCAGGCCAGCCTGCCCCGTTGGGCCGCGGTCTTTCTCAACCGGCTGGGCATCACCAATTTCGCCGCCGCGCGCGAGATGCTGAGCGCCGGCATCTCGTCAAGCTTCCGCACGGTCGCCACGCAGGCGCTGCAGATCGGGCAAAGCGCTTTCAGCTTCCTGATGGCGCTGGGCGTGATGCTGTACCTCACCTTCTTCCTCCTGCGCGACGGACCACGACTGTCGGCAATGGTGGACAGGGCAGCGCCGATGCGGATCGCCTATCGCCGTGCGCTGATGGCGCAGTTCGTCCTCGTCACCCGCGCCACGATCAAGGGCAGCATCGTCGTCGCCATCGTACAGGGACTGATCGGCGGAATCATTTTCTGGGCGCTGGGCCTGCCGGGCGCGCTGCTGTGGGGCGTATTGATGGGTGCGTTCTCGCTGATTCCCGCGGTGGGAACCGGGCTGATCTGGGTGCCGGTCGCCATTTATCTCTTCGTGACCGGAGCGGTGGTGAAGGGATTGATCCTCGTCTTTTGCGGCATGTTCGTGATCGGCATGGTCGACAATATCCTGCGCCCGATCCTGGTCGGCCGGGATACGCGGATTCCCGATTATGTGGTGCTGATCACCACGCTGGGCGGGATCGACCTGTTCGGGTTCAACGGCATCGTCATCGGGCCGGTGATCGCGGCCCTGTTCATCGCGACGTGGAATATCGTGACGAAGATGCGGACCGGCGCCGACGGGCTGGAAGGACCACTGACGGAAGAAGCGCCGGGCGGCTGAAGCACGACCGGAACCGGGCGTCTACAATTCCTCCAGCGCCGCGCTGGCTTCCATCCAGACTTCTTCCGCGGCTTCCAGCTTCTTCTCGACCTCGGAACGCTTCACCATCAGTTGCGTCATGGTCATCTTCGCCTCGACGCCGGTGGCGGACTTGGGGTCGAACAGCGCCTTGTCGATGCGGCTGCGCTCGGCCGCCAGCGTCGCCATTTCCTTTTCCGCTTTGGCAACGGCGTTCTTCGCCGTCTTCTGCCTTTCGCGCCATTCTGCGGCGTTGCGCTTTTCCGCCTTGCGGTCCACCTTGGGCGCGTCTCCGCCGCTCCCATTCCCATCCGCCTTGCGCAGGATGATGTCGGTATAATCCTCCAGGCTGCCGTCGAACGGCTGGGCCGTGCCATTGTCGACCAGCACGAGGCGATCCGCCACCAACTCGATCATGTGGCGGTCGTGCGAGACGATCACCACCGCGCCCGAATAGTCGTTCAGCGCCTGCACCAGCGCCTCGCGACTGTCGACGTCGAGGTGGTTGGTCGGTTCATCGAGAATCAGCAGATGCGGCGCGTCGCGGGTGATGAGCGCCAGCGCCAGCCGCGCCCTCTCCCCGCCCGACATGGAGCCGACCTTCTGCGTCGCGCGCTCGCCGGAAAAGCCGAAGCGGCCGAGCTGCGCACGTACGGCGGCAGGCGTGGCCCCCTTCATCACCCGGCTCATATGTTCAAGCGGCGTGTCGGTGACGTCCAGTTCCTCCACCTGATATTGGGTGAAATAGCCGACCTGCATCTTGGCAGAGGCGTTCATCGCGCCTTCCATCGGCTTCAGTTGCGCGGCGATCAGCCGGGCGAGCGTGGTCTTGCCATTGCCGTTCCGTCCCAGCAGCGCCAGCCGGTCGTCGGGATCGATGCGCAGGTTGACCCGGCGCAGCACCGGCGCGTCGTCATAGCCCACCGCCGCCATGTCCATGGTGATGAGCGGCGGGCGCAGTTCGGGCGGGTTGGGGAAACCGAAATGCAGCGTCGGGTCTTCGATCGCGGCGGCGATGGGCTGCATCTTCGCCAGCGCCTTGGCGCGGGACTGCGCCTGTTTCGCGGTCGACGCGCGGGCGGAGTTGCGGGCGACATAGTCCTGCAATTTCTCGCGCTCGGCCTGCTGCTTGGCGCGGGCAGCCTCCTGCTGGGCCAGGCGTTCGGCGCGCTGGCGCTCGAATGCGTCGTAGCCGCCGGGATAGAGGGTGATCTTTCCCCCTTCCAGATGGAGGATATAGTCGACCACATTGTTGAGCAGGTCGCGCTCATGGCTGATCACGACCACGGTGCCGCGATAGCCTTTGAGGAAATTCTCCAGCCACAGTGTCGCTTCCAGGTCGAGATGGTTCGACGGCTCGTCGAGCAGGAGCAGTTCGGGGTTGGAGAAGAGCAGCGAGGCAAGCGCCACGCGCATCTTCCAGCCACCCGAATAGCTGTCGAGCGGACGCCCCTGCATCTCCTCGTCAAAGCCAAGGCCGACAAGGATGCGGGCGGCGCGCGCGGGCGCGGTATAGGCGTCGATGGCGTTCAGCCGCTCATAGATATGGCCCAGGCGGTCGGGATCTTCGGTATGTTCCGCCTCCGCCATCAGCGCGGCGCGCTCACTGTCGGCGGCCAGAACCGTGTCGAAAGGGGTGGCCGTGCCGGAGGGGGCCTCCTGCGCGATATAGCCAAGGCGCGTGTCGCGGGGCATCTCGCATGCCCCCCCGTCCGGGTCGAGCTGGCCGATCATCACCTTCATCAGCGTCGACTTGCCCGCGCCGTTGCGGCCGATCAACCCGACGCGGCTGCGCGGCGGCAGCGCGGCACTGGCGCGATCGAGGATGGTGCGTCCACCGAGGCGCACGGTGATGTCCCTGAGATTCAGCATGGCCGGCCCCCTAGCAGAGCCGATCGCGATTGTCAGCGGTCGGAAAACGGCCGGCCGAAAGGAGAAGGCGGCGAGGTGATGTTTCCGGCAATGTTTCTGAACGATTGTCGACAGCCATATTCAGCATGGCGCAAGCCGCACGGGTGCAAAAGCGTCCTTGTCAGATCCCGCCACGGGAATTTTTGCGAGGTTGCCATGCTGAAGACCATGATCCTGTCACTATCGATGGCCGGTGCCGCCTTGGCCGGCATTGCCGCTTCACCGGCGATGGCGCAGAGCAATTATCATTATAGCGAGCGCTATGACGGCGACGACGGCAGCTATTATCGCAGCGAAACCTATCGGGAGGATGACGGCTATCGCGGCGGCTATGACCGCGACTATCGCGAATATGACCGTGCCCCCGTCCATTATCGCGACAGCTATTATCGCGAGGGTTATGACGGCGGCCTCCGCGTCTACCATGCCAGGCCGCGCTATGCCCGCTGCTCGTCGGGAACGACCGGCACGGTGATCGGCGGCGTGCTGGGCGGGCTTCTTGGCCGGGAGATCGGCCGTGGCGGGCGCTGGGACCGGCCGAGCACCACCGGGCTGATCCTGGGTGCGGGCGCCGGAGCGCTGGCCGGGCGCGCCATCGAACAGAATGATTGCCGCTAATCGACGTTCCTGAAACGCGCCTTGGGCGCATATGGACGAGGACGTGAAATCCTCCCCACGGTATCCGTGGGGAGGATTTTCCTCTGCGCGCTATGCGGCATAGAGCGTGAACTGGGCGTGCAGGCCATTGATCGACGACTGCCCGACCCACAGGTCGAAAGCGCCCGGCTCCGCAATAATCCGGTTGCCCGCGCCGACAAATTGCAGGTCGACGCGGGACAGGGAGAATCGAACCGTCCTGCTCTCGCCGGGGTCCAGCGTCATGCGCGCGATGCGTTTCAGTTCGCGGATCGGGCGGGTGCGGCTGGCGACGCGGTCGCGAATGTAGAGCTGCACCACCTCGCTGCCCTTGCGCCCCCCCTTGTTGGTGAGGCGGGCGGTCACCTCAATCGCCCGGTCCCAGCGCAGCGCCATGTCCGAAAGCTTGAGGTCCTCCAGCACGAACTCGCTATAGCCAAGCCCGTGCCCGAAGGGATAGCGCGCGCTGTTGTCGGTCGTGGCATAGCGCGATCGATATTCGGTGCGATTGTCGATCACCGGGCGCCCGGTCGACTTGCGGTCGTAGAAAAAGGGCTCCTGCCCCGATTCCCAGGGAAAGCTGACCGGCAGCTTGGCAGAGGGATTTTCCTTGCCGAACAGGATGTCCGCTATGGCATGGCCGGACTCCGACCCCAGGAACCAGGTCGCAAGGATCGCCTGCGCATTGGCGACGCCGTCATGCAGCGCCAGCGCCCGGCCGTGGCGAAGGAGGACGATGACCGGCTTTCCCGTACCGGCCACCGCATCGGCCAGCGCCTGCTGCACGACCGGAATCTCGATGGCGGTGCGGGATTGCGCCTCGCCCGACATGTCCTGCGATTCCCCTATGGCGAGGATGACGACATCGGCGGCCCTGGCGGTCTCCACCGCCTTCGCCACCCCGCCGTCGATGGGCGTCAATATGCCACTGCCCGGGGCGATCAGCAATCGGCCGGGATCGGGCATGGCGGCGCGCAGGCCGGTGGCGATGTCGACGCCCTTTCCCTTGTCGCCGTAAAAGGCCCAGGGGCCGTAGACATTCTCCCTGTCCTCGCCGAAGGGACCGATGAGCGCGATGGTCTGCGCCTTGGCCGGATCGAGCGGCAGGACGCCGTTATTCTGCAGCAGCACGACCGAACGCGCGGCGGCTTCGCGCGCCAGGGCACGATGGCCGGGCGTGAAGATACGACTCCTTTCCGCTTCCTCGTTCAGGGAGCGCCAGGGATTGTCGAACAGCCCGATGGCCGTCTTCACATAAAGGATGCGCCGGACCGCGACGTCCACCGTCTCCATCGGCACGGCGCCGCTTTTCACCAGATCGGGGATATGGCGGATATAAAGGCCGCTCTGCATAGACATGTCCACCCCGGCCAGGATGGCGAGGCGGGTGGCATCGCGCTCATCCTCGGCATAGCCATGGGCGATCAGTTCCTCATCCGCCGTATAGTCGGAAAAGACAAAGCCGCGAAACTTCATCTCCCCACGCAGCATGTCGGTCAGCAGGTCACGGTCGGCCGTCGCCGGCACGCCGTTGATCTCGCTGAACGCCGCCATGGTGGTGAGCGCGCCCGCCGCGAAGGCCGCGCCAAAGGGCGGAAGATGGGTTTCGCGCAGCGTCTCGTCACTGATGTCGACGCTGCCATATTCCAGGCCCCCGGCGACCGCGCCATAGGCGGCGAAATGCTTGGGGCAGGCAAGCAGGCTGTCGTCGCGGCGCAGGTCACGCCCCTGGAAGCCGCGCACGCGGGCGGCGGCGAACAGCCCGCCCAGATAGACATCCTCCCCGGCGCCCTCGACCACACGCCCCCAGCGCTGGTCGCGGGCGACGTCGACCATGGGCGCAAAGGTCAGGTGCAGACCGGCCGCCGTGGCCTCGACCGCCATCGCGCGCGCCGTGCGCTCCGCCAGCGAAGGATCAAAACTGGCCGTTTCGGCGAGCGTCACCGGGAAGATCGTCTTGAGCCCATGGATCACGTCGCCCGCGAACAGCAGGGGAATGCCAAGGCGGCTCTGCCTGACCGCGATCTCCTGCGCGCGGCGCGCGCCCGCCACGCCTATGCCGTTGAACAGGCATCCCACACGCCCCTTGCGGATCTCCTCGGCAAGCTGCCTTTCATTCTGGATGCCGGTCTGCGGATTGGGCGGGTTATAGGGACGGAAACTGTCGGCCAGACAGGTCATCTGTCCCGCCTTCTCCTCGATGGTCATGCGCGCGATCAGATCGTCCACGCGCTCGACCTCCGTCGCGGCAAGCGCGCGACGGGGCAGCGGAAGCGTCAGGAAGCCGGCAAGGGCGGCGGTCAGGACGGCCCGGCGGGCTACGGGAGGGATCGGGGTCATCAAGGGGGAGCGTAACTGATTCCGGATGAACCGCACCTATCCCGTCAACGCATGAAAGAAAGCAACCGGCGGAGGGATGGACCGAGCCTCAGGGCCGATCAGTTCAGCCGGGGACGCAAGATGGCGGGGCGATGGTGGACAGGGCTGGATTCGAACCAGCGTACGGGAAACCCGGGCAGATTTACAGTCTGCTGCCTTTAACCACTCGGCCACCTGTCCAGTCGCCTAACCATATTCGGAGAAGCCCCGATCGGCTGGAGGGCGCTCCAATGGCGAAAGGAGACTTGCCTGTCAATGGTCCAATGTGAAAAGAGCGCTTCCATGAAAAGAGGAAATCGCACCGGAAAGGCCAAAGGGACCTTTCCCCGCTTCTATGGACGGCATGCCGTCATCGCCGCGCTCGCCAATCCGGACAGGGTGGTGCGCAAGATCTGGGGCACGCGGGAGGCGCTGAACGCGCTCGACCTGCCGCCGGTCCTACCCATCGTCTATGCCGACGGGGCGGATCTGGGCCGCATGGTGCCGTCCGACGCGCCGCATCAGGGGATCGTGGCGGAGGTAGAGCCGCTGGATGATGTCTGGCTGGGCGACGCGCTGGAGGCCGGGCGGGACGATCATCGTCCCGTGCTGGTGCTGGACCAGGTGACCGACCCGCACAATGTCGGCGCGATCCTGCGCTCCGCCGCCGCGTTCGACGCGCTCTGCATCGTCACGCAGGACCGCCATGCTCCGCCCGAATCGGGCGTGCTGGCGCGCTCGGCATCCGGCGCGCTGGAAATCGTGCCCTGGGTGCGGGTCGTGAACCTTGCCCGCGCCCTCGATGAAATCGCGGAAGCGGGCTTTTGGCGCATCGGGCTGGACGGCACGGCGGAACAGACGCTGGGCGAGGCGATCGGCACGTCCCGCGTCGCGCTGGTGCTGGGGGCCGAGGGCGAAGGGCTGCGCCACAACAGCATGGCGCATTGCGACATTTTGGCTAAGCTGCCGATCAGCCCGCGCATGGAGAGCCTGAACGTCTCCAATGCCGCGGCAATCGCCCTTTATGCCGCTGCCAGCCGGTAGCGGCCCGGGGCCACGGACGACAGGGGTTTCGATCGTGATGATTTTTCTGCGCTCGGCCGTTGTGCTGGCGGCCAGTCTGCTGCTCTCGGCCTGCCTGGTGACGCCGGGCAAGTTCGACTCCACGCTGGACATCCGGGCGGACCGGAGCTTCAGCTTCACCTACAAGGGCGAGATCCTGGCATCGGACATGGGCAAGGGCCTGGGTTCGATGCCCGGCAATGACGATCCCATCGACGGCGCACCACCCAAGGACCAGCAGAGCAGCCTGCATACGGCGCTCCAGTCCAAGACGCAGGGCAAGACGGAAGAGCGCTTCGACGTCAAGGACGACAAGAATGACGAGCAGCAGATGCAGGCGATCGCCGCAGCGCTGCTGAAGGAAAAGGGATTCCGGTCGGCCCGCTACATGGGCAATCACCGGTTCGAGATCGACTATGCGATCAGCGGCCGGCTGACCCACGCCTTCCTGTTCCCCTTCAACAGCGATGCGCAGATCGTGCTGCCCTTCGTCGTCGTGGAGTTGCGCGGGGAAGACCGGGCGCGGGTGAAAGCGCCGGGCTATTCCAACGGCTATGACAAGAGCCAGGGTCCGATGGGCGGGGGCAATGACGATGCCGCCAAGGCGCTGGACGGCACCTTCACCCTCACCACCAATGCAGAGATCGTCAGCCAGAACCAGGAAGACGGCGCGCAGGACACGCCGCAAGGGAAACGGATCGTCTGGAAGGTGACGTCCCTGACCAGCGAGGCACCGGCGGCCACCCTGAAGTTCAGGCCGTAAAGCCATGCTGCGTCAGATTCAACGCAGCACAGGTCTCATCGGCTGGCGCGGATCATCGCGCGCTCGCGCCAATCCCGGCCCTTCCGCATGCGGGACGGGCATGTTCGGGATTGGTCACCCGCGACCGGATTCAATCTTCCGGCGCAATCGTCACGCGGAGACCGTCGAGCGAATCGTTGAACTGCAACTGGCAGGACAGGCGGCTCGTCTGGTTGCGATGATCGGAGCTGTCGAGCAGGTCGTTCTCGTCCTCGCTGATCGCAGGCAGGCTGTCGGTGAAGGCAGGGTCGACGTAGACATGGCACGTCGCGCAAGAACAGCAGCCACCGCAGAGGGCCAGCAGTTCGTCAAATCCGTTGTCGCGGATGATCTCCATCACGGAAAGGCCGCTGTCCGCCTCCACCGTCTGTTCTTCGCCCGCGCGGTTGACCACGATCAGTTTCGCCATGTACCCAAGTCCCTCTAATTTTTTCCCGCCGCTCATGTCGGACGAGCAGCAGGAAATCAAGGGCCAGGCGACAAATCATGGTGAATACGGCAGAAGCGTTGCGGAACAGCCTGGATATCATAGCTGCGATGGAACCCGGTTTCGCCGCGGCCATCGGCCGGGTCGGTTATCCGCCGCCCCGCGTCCGCGAGCCAGGTTATGAAACCTTGCTGCGCACCATCGTCGGCCAGCAGGTGAGCGTTGCCGCGGCCGGGGCGGTCTGGCGGCGGCTGGAAGCCGAACTGGGCACAGGCTGCGCGCCGGACGCCCTTCTCGCCCGTGATTTCGATACGTTGCGCGCCTGCGGCCTGTCGCGGCAGAAGCAGGGCTATGCCCGAAGCCTGGCGGAACTGGTGGTCAGCGGCGAAATCGACCTGCACAATCTGCCCCAGGATGATGAGGAAGCGATCGCGCAACTGGTGCAGGTCAAGGGGATCGGGCGGTGGTCGGCCGAAATCTACCTGCTGTTCGCCGAAGGGCGGCCGGATGTCTGGCCGGCGGGCGACCTCGCGGTGCAGATCGAGATCGGACGGATATTGGGCCTCGCTCAGCGGCCCAGCGAGAAGCTGACCCGCGACGTCGCCGAACGCTGGCGCCCCCATCGCGGCGCGGCCGCCATCATGGCATGGCACCATTATAATACGGAGGTTTTGTAGACCATGTCGAGATGGAGCACAGTTCAGGCCGACCCTGGAGGCCAGCCCCCTGTCCTGCTGCGGACGGGCCGCCGTGCGGGCCTTGGCCTGGAGCTTTGCCCGCCGGTATGCGTCGACCCTCAGACCTCGAATTTGGGAATAATGTGATGCCCCTGCCCCATGCCCGCTACATCGTCCTCGAACATGAGGGCGTCTGGAAGATCAATCTCGACAATCGCTATTATGGCCCTTTCGCGACGCAGGAAGCGGCGGTGGAAAATGCGACCGCCACCGCGCAAAAGGCTGGCGGCGCGGGTTATCCCGCCTCGGTCCTGCTGATGCGCGGCACCGCCTTCGAGACGCTCTGGACCAGCGTGGAGGCAGACAAGGCCTGAAAAATTTTGCGCTCCCACGGGAACCTGTGACGGATCTGCGCATTTAACGCCTCCGGTTGCGTGGACTGTGGGATGAGCAAAAAGGTTCTGATCGTAGAAGACGAAATATTCGTCGCCCTGGAAATTGAGCACATCGTGGAGGATGCGGGCTTTACCGTCGGCGCCATCGCGGCCGATCGTCAGGCTGCATTGGACGCTGCCCGCCATTGCGACATCGCGCTGGTCGATCTCAACCTGCGCGACGGCCCCACGGGACCGGGCATCGGCGTAGAACTGGCCAGCCAATTTGGCATCCGGGTCATCTATGTGACGGCCAATCCGGCGCAGATCGGGACCGCCTCAGCCGCTGCGCTCGGCGTCATCACCAAGCCTTTCCGCGCCCACAGCATCGCCGAAACGCTGCACCTTGCCGCCGCCGAAAGTCCTGAGCTGGAAGCCGCCGAAATCGCCGGCTTCACCCCTTTCCTGCCGCCACCCGGCTCATTGACCGGGCTGGAATCCAGAGGCTGAGGCTCAAGCCTTCCGGCCGCCATTGCCGGGTCATGCGCCCGCCCAGTTGCCGTTCCACGCTCAACTGCATCAGCCGGCTGCCAAAACCCTCGCTGGTGGCCGGTGCGGGCGGCGGTCCGCCCTCCTCGCGCCAATCGATGCGGATGTGGTCGTCCTCACCCTTCACCTCGATCATCACCTGCCCGCCGGGTGCGGAAAGCGCGCCATATTTCGCGGCGTTGGTCGCCAGCTCGTGGAACAGCAACGCCAGCGGCGTAGCGGAACGGTCGTCGATTTCAGGATCGTCGCCGATACAGCGGATGCGCGGTCCCAGCGCGTCGCGATAAGGCGTGAAGATCTGCTCCAATATGCCCCACAGCCGGCCGTCACCCTGATCCGGCTGGGAATTCGGGCCATGGGGCCGGACGAAATCATGGGCGCGGCCCAATGCCATGATGCGATCGCGCAGGTCGTCCGCCGCGGCGCGGATTTCCGGATGCTGGCGCGCCGACAGGCCGATCAGCCCGGAAATCACCGAAAAAATATTCTTGATCCGGTGCGAGAGCTCATGGGCAATGATCTCCCGTTCTTCCACCATCGCGATCTGGTCGTTGATGTCGGTACAGGTTCCGATCCAGCGAACGATCGCCCCATCCTCATCCCGGATCGGCAGCGCGCGCCCCAGCGTCCATCGATAATCGCCGCTGTGATGGCGCAACCGATATTCGATCTCATAGGGTTCGCCGGTCTCCAGCGAACGGCGCCAGCGGCCCCAGGCGCGTTCCTGATCGTCAGGATGGAACATGCCGTTCCATCCCTCGCCATCGGTCGAACCCGTCGGCACGCCGGTAAACTCGTACCATCGTGCATTGTAATAGTCGTGATAACCGTCCGGCAGCGTCGACCAGACCATCTGCGGCATGGTGTCGGCAAGCGTGCGGAACATCCGGTCGCTTTCCGCCACCGCCTGCGCGTCCCGTTGCTGCCGGGCGATCACGTCGCGGTCGCGGCGGCGCCCCTCCAGCTCGACCATCACCTGGCGGGCCAGGAGAGACAGTCCCTGGCGCTGAAGGACGGTCAGGTCGTCCCGCGGCTTGTCATCGATGACGCAAAGCGCGCCCAGCGACGCATCCTCGCTGTCGATCAGCGGCGCACCGGCATAGAAACGGATGAACGGCGGCCCCGTGACCAGGGCATTGTCACGAAAACCGGGATTCTGCGTGGCATCGGGGACGACGAATATCCCCTCACCCTGCATGGCATGGGCGCAGAAGGACACGTCGCGGGGCGTTTCCTCCGCGTCCAGCCCGGTGCGGGCCAGGAAACGCTGGCGATCATCCTCGACGATGCTGACAAGCGCGATGGGCGCATCACACAGCGCGGCGGCGAATGCGGTAATCTGGTCGAGCGTGGCGAAGCCCCCGGTATCGAGATCGTAGCGCGCCAGCAGCGCCGCGCGATCGGTCTCGAGCCCGCGCCCGTCAACCATCGCTGACGCGTTCGATGTCCGCGCCAACGGCAGAGAGCTTTTCCTCCAGCCGCTCATAGCCGCGGTCGAGATGATAGACGCGGTGGACCTGGGTTTCCCCTTCAGCGGCAAGGCCGGCAAGGATCAGGCTCATCGAGGCGCGCAGGTCCGTCGCCATGACCGGCGCGCCGACCAGCCGGTCGACCCCGCGCACGACCGCGGTGCGGCCGTTGACGCCGATGTCGGCCCCCATGCGCGCCAGTTCGGGAACATGCATGTAGCGGTTCTCGAAGATCGTCTCGGTCAGCACTGATGCGCCGTCCGCGCGCGTCAGCATCGCCATGAACTGCGCCTGCATGTCGGTCGGAAATGCGGGGAAGGGCGCGGTCGAAATGGTCAGCGGGCGCAGCCGGCCGTCAGCCGACACCCTGATCCCATCCTTCAGCTCCTCGACATGGACACCCGCCTCGCGCAGCGCGGCCAATATGGCGTGCATGTCATCGGCGCATGCCCCGGCCAGTTCCAGCGAGCCGCCGGTGATCGCCGCGGCGCAGGCATAGCTCCCCGCCTCGATCCGGTCGGGCATGACGCTGTATGTCGCGCCGTGCAGCCGTTCGCGGCCGTGGATGATAAGCTTGTCGGTCCCCACGCCCTCTATGTCGGCGCCCATGGCGTTCAGCAGGTTGCAGAGATCAACGATCTCCGGTTCCCGCGCCGCATTTTCCAGGATGCAGCTGCCCTTGGCCAGCACGGCGGCCATCAGCGCATTCTCCGTCGCGCCGACGGACACGACCGGGAAGGTGTAGATGCCCCCCGGCAGGCCGCCGTCGGGCAGACTCGCGCGCACATAGCCGGCGTTGATCTCGATGATCGCGCCGAACGCCTCCAGCGCTTTCAGGTGCAGGTCGATCGGGCGGTTGCCGATGGCGCAGCCGCCGGGCAAGGACACCCGCGCCTCTCCCGCGCGCGCGAGCAGCGGGCCGAGCACCAGGATCGATGCACGCATCTTGCGCACGATGTCATAGGGCGCTTCGGTCGAGGTCACGCGGCCGGCCCGCAGCGTCATGACGCGGCCGAAATCCTCAGGACGGGCGCCCTCGATCATCGTCGACACGCCAAGCTGGTTCAACAGATGGCCGAAGCTGTCGACATCCGCCAGCCGCGGCAGGTTGCGCAGCGTCACCGGCTCGTCGGTCAGCAGCGCACAGGGCAGCAGCGTGAGCGCGGCGTTCTTCGCGCCGGAAATGGGAAGGCGGCCGTTCAGCGCTTTGCCGCCGCGGATGTGAATGCGGTCCATCGGCTGGGTTCTTAACGTTAATTACGGTTTCCGCAAGGCGGTCGGCGCGGCTGTCCATTCCCGGACATATTTCCGCGCACAATTGAAACATTTGTGCGTTCGTCCGCCCATTATTGATCGAGTTTAGTGCAGTTTGCGCAAATGCAGCCAAAAGACGCGTGGGGCGTTTTGCCATCGTAACGACAATGCAAGCAAAAAGGTGTTTTGGTGGCAACAAGTTGTTTCGCGGACAGGTTGGCGAAGCATGTGGCCCTGTCCGATGCAGAAAAAAAGGCACTTACAAGGCTGGAGGAGAATCCCCGCAAGGTAAAGCGCGGCGCGATGATACAGCGCGTCAACGAAATGGTGACCGAACTCTTCGTCCTGCGCGAAGGACGGGTGATGAGCTTCGTGATCCTGCCTGACGGAAGCCGTCAGATCCTGCGCGTCTACTTTCCCGGCGATTTCATCGGATCAGCCAGCACGATCTACAGCCGGGCGCCGGAATCGCTGGTTGCGCTGTCCGATGCGATCATCTGCCCGTTCGACAAGCATGCGCTGCGCCGTCTGCTAGAGGAATATCCCCGCGTCGCAGCGCTGCTGTTCCTGCTTTCCAATGCGGAACGGGTCGCGCTGACGGACCGGCTCGCCTCCCTGGGACGCACCTCTGCCAAGGCGCGGGTGGCATCCTTCCTGCTCGACATATTCGACCGCCTGCGGGTGACCGACGATGGCATCACTGACAGCTTCGACCTCAAGCTGACGCAGGAGGAGATCGGGGACGCGATCGGCCTCACCTCCGTCCACGTGAACCGGATGATCCGGCAGATGGAACAGGAAGGGCTGATCAGCCGGGCCAATGGACGGATCACCCTGCGCGACATGGCGCGGCTGGAGGAAATCGGCCATTATACCAACCGGCACAAGGATATGGACCTGGATTGGCTGCCGGGCCTGGATTGACGGCATCCCCTCCGGAGAGGGATTTTACGCCAGCAGTTCCACGTCCCAATAGAGCCAGTCGTGCCAGCTTTCGTGCAGATAGTTGGGCGGGAAGGCCCTGCCATGTTCCTGCAATTGCCAGCTTGTCGGGCGGATCGGCGTCACATGCAATTGCATATGCGCCTCCTTCGGTGTCCGCCCGCCCTTCTTCAGATTGCAGGGCGAACAGGCCGTGGCGACATTTTCCCAGGTCGTCCGCCCGCCCGCGCGCCGCGGAATGACATGGTCGAAGGTCAGATCGTTCGGGGAGCCGCAATATTGGCAGGCGAACTTGTCGCGCAGGAACAGGTTGAACCGGGTGAAGGCGGGATGTTCCGACGGCTTCACATATTGCTTCAGCGCGATCACGGAAGGTATCTGCATCTGGACGCTGGGGCTGTGCACCTGCCGCTCATAGCTGGCGACGATGTCCACCCGATCCAAAAAAACCGCCTTGATGGCGGTTTGCCAGGGCCACAGGCTCAACGGATAATAGCTTAAAGGCGTGTAGTCCGCATTCAGGACCAAAGCCGGACAGTTTTCCGGATGTCGTATCAGGTCGGGATGGTACATATATTACCCTTCAACCCCCTTTCGCCACCGCCCTGATCGATCAGAAAGGTGACGACAGCATGACAGCATCATCGACCCCATCCCGTCAAGGGCCTGTATGACTCAATCGGCACGACCACAGCATATGGTGACTCGCTTTGCGCCAAGCCCCACGGGTAGGTTGCATGTCGGCCATGGCTGGTCGGCGCTGCTGGCCATGGACCTGGCGCGGGCGCGGGGCGGGTCCTTCCGCCTGCGGATCGAGGATATAGACGGCACCCGCAGCCGGCCGGAGCATGTCGCCGGCATCGTCGAGGATCTGCACTGGCTGGGCATCGCCTGGGACGGGGACATCGTGTTCCAGTCGGCGCGGCTCGACCATTATCAATCGGCGCTGGAACGACTGAAGGCCATGGGCCTGCTCTATCCGTGCTTCTGCACCCGCGCCGACATCGCCGCCAGCGCGACGGCGCCGCACGGGCCGGAGGGGCCGGTCTATCCCGGCACATGTCGCGGGCTGAACGATGCGCATCGGGCAAGCCGGATCGCGGCCGGCCATCCCCATGCATGGCGGATCGACATGGCGCAGGCGGTCGCGCGGGCGGGCCCGCTGCAATGGCATGCCCTGCCCTTCCCGCCGAATGACGATGCGGCAACGGCCGTCCCTGCCGGACCGCTTGCCGCGGGCGACGTCGTGCTGGCGCGCAAGGATGCGCCCGCCAGCTATCATCTTTCCTGCACGCTGGACGATGCGGCGATGGGCGTGACCCATATATTGCGCGGCGAGGATCTGCGCCCCGCGACCGACATCCACCGCCTGATCCAGGCGCTGCTCGACCTGCCCTCCCCCCTCTATGCCCACCATCCCCTGCTGGTCGGACCGGACGGCAGGCGGCTGGCCAAGCGCGACGGATCGATCGGCCTGGCCGATCTGCGCGCGGAGGGCATGGACCCGCGGCGCCTGGCCGACGATCTGCGCCATGCGCGCTTTCCGATTGGCATTTCCCTGGGCAGCGCCTAGATTCGATCTCATGAACACGCTGCTCGTCATCGCCCTCATCCTGGCCATGGGCGCCACCCTGTTCGCCCTGATCCGGGGAATCATCGCCTTTCTGCAGGCGACCAAGGAACAGTTGAACTCGCCGGAAGGCGGACCCAGTCCATCCAGCCTCAAGCAGAACAGGATGATGATGAACCGCATCCTGTTTCAGGCAGTGGCGGTGATCATCGTGGCGCTGTTGCTGCTGATGAAGGGCCACGGCTGAGCGCCCGCCCGTCATGGTGAAGCTGAACAGGATCTACACCCGCACCGGTGACGCGGGCACGACCGGGCTGGTGGATGGATCCCGCCTGCCCAAACATGCGCCGCGCATGCAGGCGGTAGGCGACGTCGATGAGGCGAACAGCGCCATCGGCCTCGCCGTCATCGCGATCGGCGACAGGCCGGAGGCGGGCTGGCTGACGACCATCCAGAATGATCTGTTCGACCTGGGCGCCGACCTGGCCACACCTATGCCGGAGGGGGAGGACGAACCCTGGGCGTTGCGGATCGTCTCGTCCCAGGTCGATCGGCTGGAGCAGCAGATCGATGCGATGAACACCGATCTCGCCCCACTGGACAGCTTCGTCCTGCCCGGCGGCTCGCACGCCGCCGCCGCCGTGCATCTGGCCCGTGCCGTCACCCGCCGCGCCGAACGCTCGGCCACCGCCGCAGCCGTCGAGGTCGCGATCAATCCGCAGGCATTGGCCTATCTCAACCGTTTGTCCGACCTGCTGTTCGTGATGGCGCGGCGCCTTAACGGCAATGGTGCGGGCGATGTCAAATGGGTGCCGGGCGCGTCGCGCTGAAGCGATTTCCCGGCAATCGACGCCATTCGACTCATGGGCAGCACGGTTCGTCCCTGCGCCAGGCGTTAACCCTGTTGCTTCACCGCCTCTTTACGCGCCGCCCCAATTTTGGCCCGATCGCTATGACAGGGCCCAGGGATGCAATTCTACCTCGCGACTTCCTTCATCTTCCCCCGCCCCTTGCGGCTTCGCCTCCTGACCCTCTGCCTTGCGACCACTCATCTGCCGCTGCTCGGCTATATCCTGTGGGGCACGGCGACGGGGCGGATCGCCTGGGCGGAGTTCATCATCTTGACGCTGGCGACCATGGCGGGCGCTGCCGGAGCGCTGATCGGCATTGGCGCGCTGCTGGACCCGCTCCACGGGCAGGTGAACGCGCTGAACCCGGTGGAGCAGCCGGAACGCAAGCGTTGGGCACCGACGCTGCGGGAAATGATCGACATCTCCACCAGGCTCTTCCACCGCGTGCGCGGCCCCGCCGCCACGACGCGCGAACAGATCGACGCACTGAACATCGCGGCCAATGAGGATGCGCTGACCGGCATTCCCAACCGTCGCGGCTTCCTGGCCCAGCTCGACGCGCTGCCGCTGGCCGGGCGCAAGGGCTGCATCGCGATCATCGACCTCGACCATTTCACGCAGGTCAACGAGATGCTCGGTCATGAGGAAGGCGATCGCGTGCTCGTCGATTTCGCCACGCGCCTGTCGTCGCAGACCCGTCGCGTCGACATCATCGCCCGCTGGGCCGGACAGGCTTTCGCGATCTTCTATCAGGACGCCATAGAGGAGGAGGCAAGCTGGTCGCTGGCCCGCATTGCGGAACGGATGCGGCGAGAGCCCGTGGGCACGGTGAACGGACAACCGATCACCTTCTCCGTCGGGCTATGCGCCTGGCGGGGCGGCCCGGTGATGACGGCGATCGGCAAGGCCGACGAGGCGCTCTATCGCGCGAAAAATTCGGGCCGCGGCCAGATCCAGCGCGCCGAGCGGCCCGCCGTCAGCCTGCGGTAATTCCCGGCCCTCAATCGGCATGATCCATGCCGAGACCACCTCAAGGGTCATCCAGAAGCCGCATCGGAAACAGTTCAGGCGGAGCCTGCTTCCAGACCCCGCCCGACAAAGACCACCGAAAATCGGCAAGCTTATTTCGGCGCCAGCACCATCAGCATCTGGCGCCCCTCCATGCGGGGATAGGCTTCGACCTTCGCGATCTCGCCTACATTCTCCGCCACGCGCTGGAGGAGTTGCATGCCCAGCTGCTGGTGCGACAATTCACGGCCACGGAACCGCAAGGTGATCTTCACCTTGTCGCCTTCGCCGATGAAGTCATGGACCTTCTTCATCTTCGTATCATAGTCATGATCGTCGATGTTCGGACGCATCTTGATCTCCTTGATCTCCTGCGTCCTCTGGGTCTTGCGGGCAAGGTTCGCCTTCTTCTGCGCCTCATACTTGTACTTGCCGATGTCCAGGAACTTGCACACCGGCGGATCGGCGTTGGGCGACACCTCGACCAGGTCCAGCCCCAGCTCATAGGCGCGCTCGATCGCTTCCTGCGTATACATCACGCCCAGATTTTCGCCTTCGTCATCGATCACGCGCACCTTGGGCACGTTGATGAACTCGTTGTAACGGGGACCGGACTTCGGCGGCGGCGCCATGGGACGGCGCATCATCGGGGGACGTATAGTGGCTTCTCCTATGGCAATTACGAAACGGCTCCGGCGGACTCCCGCGCATTTTGCGATCAGCCGGAACAACCAACCGATCGCGGATACGGCAAAAGACGAGCTAGAGAGTGCTCCGACTCAATCGGAGCAGCCTCTAGCGCAAAGCCGAAAGGGCCGGCAAGTCCGCAATCGCTGATTTGCCGGTCCCATGTGGCATTGCTGCCTCACCGCATATCGGGTGCCCGTGCCTCCTTTGCAAGACGGGCGATGACATCATCGAGAGAAAGAAGGCTCTGCCCTTCCTTGCCCAGCTCGCGCAGCGCCACCGTCCCTTCGTCCGCCTCCCGGCGGCCGACGACCAACAGATTCGGCACTTTCGCAAGGCTATGCTCGCGCACCTTGTAGTTGATCTTTTCGTTGCGGACGTCGGTTTCGGCGCGGATGCCGGCCGCCCGCAGCTTCTCCACCACCTGGCTCGCATAGCTGTCCGCATCGGACACGATGGTCGCCACCACCGCCTGCACCGGCGCCAGCCAGAGCGGGAAACGGCCGGCATAATGTTCAATGAGGATGCCGATGAACCGTTCATAGGAGCCGAAGATCGCGCGATGGAGCATCACCGGCCGATGCCGCTCGCCATCCTCACCCACATAGGATGCGTCCAGCCGCTCCGGCAGCACCCGGTCCGACTGGATGGTGCCGACCTGCCATGTCCGCCCGATCGCATCGGTCAGGTGCCATTCCAGCTTCGGCGCATAGAAGGCGCCTTCACCCGGCAGTTCCTCCCAGCCAAATTCGGGCGTATTGAGGCCCGCCGCCGCCACCGCGTCGCGCAGTTCATTTTCCGCCTGGTCCCACATCGCATCGCTGCCGAAGCGCTTTTCCGGACGCAGGGCGAGCTTGATCGAGTAGGTGAAGCCGAAATCCTTGTAGATGCGGTCGGCCAGCGCGCAGAAGGCCCGCACCTCCTCCACGATCTGGTCCTCACGGCAGAAGATGTGCGCGTCGTCCTGCGTGAACTGGCGCACGCGCATCAGGCCATGCAGCGCCCCATGCGGCTCGTTGCGATGGCAGCAGCCATTTTCGTAGAAACGCAAGGGCAGGTCGCGATAGCTCTTGATCCCCTGGCGGAAGATCAGGACATGCGCCGGGCAATTCATGGGCTTCAACGCCATCCAGTCGGCATCGTCCGACACCAGCGGCCCTTCATCCGCGACATTGGGCACTTCGTCGGGGATGACGAACATATTCTCGCGATATTTGCCCCAGTGGCCCGACTGCTCCCACTGGCGCGCGTCCATCACCTGCGGCGTCTTCACCTCGCGATAGCCCGCCGCATCGATGGCACGGCGCATATAGGCTTCCAGTTCGCGCCAGATGATATAGCCCTTGGGGTGCCAGAAGACGCTGCCATGCGCTTCCTGCTGAAGGTGGAACAGGTCCATCTCCGCGCCCAGCTTGCGATGGTCGCGCTTGCCCGCTTCCTCCAGCCGCGTCAGATGCGCGTCGAGCTGCTTACGATTGAGCCAGCCGGTGCCATAGATGCGCGAAAGCATCGCATTTTTCTGGTCGCCGCGCCAATAGGCGCCCGACACGCGGGTCAGCTTGAACGCCGCCGGATCGAGCTTGCCTGTCGAGGCCAGATGCGGTCCGCGGCACATGTCGAGCCAGTCGCCACCCGACCAATAGACGGTCAGTTCCTCGCCGTCGGGCAGCTCGGCGGCCCATTCGGCCTTGAACGTCTCGCCCTCCGCCCGCCAGCGCGCGATCAGTTCCTCGCGCTTCCACACTTCACGCCTGAGCGGCTTGTCGGCGGCAATGATCTCCCGCATCTTCGCCTCGATGGCGGGCAGGTCTTCCTCCGTGAAGGGCCGCTGCTTTCCTTCGACGACCGGGGGCGCGAAGTCATAATAGAAACCATCGTCCGTCGCCGGACCGAAGGTGATCTGCGTCCCCGGAAAAAGCGCCTGCACCGCTTCGGCCAGCACATGGGCAAAGTCGTGCCGCGCCAGTTCCAGCGCATCGGCCTCGTCCTTCGCCGTCACCAGCGCCAGCTGCGCGTCGGCCTCCAGCGGCCGCATGATGTCGCGCAGTTCGCCATCGACGCGCGCGGCGATGGCAGCCTTGGCCAGGCCCGGCCCGATCGCCGCCGCAATGTCCGCCGGGGTAGTGCCGGGCGCGACTTCACGCACGGAACCATCGGGCAGGGTTATCTTGAGCATGGCGGACACGGGGGGTCTTTCTGTTGAAATGCAGGTTGCGCAGCCGAAAAGGGCCGCGCCTTCCCCATAAATGGGCCGCCCGCCCTGTCAATAGAAGCCCTCTTGCCAGAGAAGCCCTCTTGTCAGTGCATCGCAGTCGGTGCATCATGCATGTGTTGTTATATCATTATTTCAACAGGAGGGATGCATATGGCCTTGAGCTTCGCAAGACCCCGGCCGGGCGACGGGGAAACGCCAATGTCGGACATGAACACCACGCCGCTGATCGACGTGATGCTGGTGCTGCTGATCATGTTCATCATCACGATCCCGATCCAGACGCACAGCGTCGGCGTCGACCTGCCGCAGACCCCCAGGGAATTGATCCCACCACCGGTCGACACCGTCAAGAACAGGGTCGGCATCGATGCCGACGGCACCATCCGCTGGAACGGCGGGGCCGTCGACCGGCTGACGCTCCGCCAATATCTTGCCGCCTCGCTGCGCCTGCCTGCCGAACCGGAGCTGCAGTTCCAGCCCGATGCCGGCGCCCGCTATGTGACGGTGGATGAAGTGCTGGCCGACATCCGCCGGTCAGGCGTGACGAAGCTCGGCTTCATCGGCAATGAACGCTACGCCAGCTTCTGATCACCCGTAAAATGCCGATCCGCCTGATTTCAGCGGGATAGCATTCCATACAACCATGAAACCCCTTGACCGACGGTCCCCGGCATAGTCTTCTCCCACCGGGGACCAAAGGGGGGGGGGCATCATGGATCAGGAACGCATAGGCGGCGACGGCTTCGCTTTCGAGGGCAACTGGCGCGACTATGCGCCGATCGCCTTCACCAACCTGCTGCTGACGATCGTCACGCTGGGCATATACCGCTTCTGGGCGACGACGCGCACGCGGCGCTATCTCTGGGCGAATACACGCTTCATCGACGACCGGCTGGAATGGACGGGCACGGGCAAGGAACTGTTCCTGGGCTTCCTGATGGTGGTCGTGCTGATCGGCCTGCCCTTCCTCTTCCTGCAATTCGGCGCGCAGGCGCTGATCCTCCAGGGGCATCAGGGGATAGCCGCGATACTGACGCTCGCGGCGTTCGTGACGATCTTCTACATGGTCGGCCTCGCCCGCTTCCGCGCGCTGCGCTACCGGCTCAGCCGGACATGGTGGCACGGCATCCGGGGCGGCAGCGACGATCAGGGCTTTGGCTACGGCATTTCCTATATGTGGAAGTCCGCGGTGGGCAGCCTGGCTCTCGGACTGCTCATCCCCTGGTCGATGATGTCGCTGTGGAACGAGCGCTGGAACAAGATGAGCTTCGGCCCGCATGCCTTCGAAGCCGCGGGCGATCACGGCCCGACCTTCAGGCGTTTCCTGCTCTTCTACCTCCTGCCGATCCTGCTGTTCGTGGGCGGAGGGGTGATGGTCGCCATGGTGGGCTTTCCGGGGCAGGACAATGTGGGCTCCCACATGGCCGGGGTCATAATAGGCATCATCGCGCTCGTGCTGGTCTTTTATCTGGGGCTCGGCCTCATCGCGCTCGCCTTCTACGCCAGCTTCTTCCGCGAAGCGGTGGAAGGGCTGTCGCTCACCGGCCTCGACTTCCATTTCTACGCCCGGACCAGGGACTGGATATTGCTGTTCCTGGGCGACATTGCGTTGGTGGCCTGCACGCTCGGCATCGGGTCGATCTTCCTGCAATATCGGCACTGGAAATTCTTCGTCACCCATATGGGCGTGACGGGCGCCATCTATACCGACGAACTCACCCAGTCGCAGACGAAGACCAGCCGCCATGGCGAGGGCCTGCTGGACGCGCTCGACGTGGGCGCTTTCTAAGCCGCATGTCCGACTTCCGGCTCTGGCATTATGACGGCGTGACGGCGGTCCGGCGCGAAGTCCTGCTGCGACCCGCCGGCACGGGCTTTGTGCTGGAGGAGCCGGAAAGCGGCTGGGCGGGCCTGCCCGCCGACTGGAGCGACCTCACCGTCATCGGCCTGCAGGGTGATCGTTCCGCCTATGGCCATAAGACGGTTCCCGGCTGGCGCATGGGCTTTTCCGGCGAAGCGCCAGCCGACATCGCCACCCATTTGCCGAAGGGCGAACGCTATGGCCGCTGGATCGACCGCTTCGGCCTGTGGCCGGCGGCCGCCGTCTTCACCATCGCCGCCGCTCTCATCATCTGGGGCGCGCTCGAGGCACCCGCCGCCATCGCCCCGCTCGTCCCGCACGCCTGGGAGAACCGGATGGGCGACGCCATGGTGGGCGATTTCGGCGGCCGTTTCTGCCACACGCCGGCGGGCGATGCCGCGCTCAGGGGACTGGCGGCACGGATCGACCCGGGCCATGAGGCCCGCGACATCGCACTTGCCAATATTCCGATGGTGAATGCGGTAACATTGCCGGGGGGACGGATCATCCTCTTCGACGGACTGGTCCAGCAGGCAAAGTCCGCCGATGAAGTCGCGGGCGTGCTTGGCCATGAACTGGGCCATGTGCGCCACCGCGACACGATGACGGGCCTCATCCGCCAGCTTGGCCTCAGCGTCGTGCTGGGCGGCGCGGGGGGCAATGCGGGCAATTATCTGAACGGCGTATTGTCGCTGAGCTACGGCCGCGGCGCGGAGTCTGCCGCGGACGGGGTCGCCATCGACCAGATGCGCGCCGCCGGGATTTCGCCCGCCGCGACCGCCGCCTTCTTCGATCGGATCGGCGGCAAGGATGAAGGCACGGAAGCGCGGGCGATGAGCTGGCTTTCCTCCCATCCGCTCTCCGCCGAACGCCGCCGCCGCTTCGCCGCCGCCGTCAAGCCGGGCACAGCTTACCGACCGGCGCTGGATCAGGCGCAATGGCAGGCGCTGCGAACCTCCTGCGCCAGCGATCCGAAGGTCGCCAAATTCTGGGGCCAATCCTTCTAGGACGAATCGACATTCAGCCCTGACGGCTCGGAAAACATGCTCCAGGACAATTGTCGTCAGCAGACCGCCCGTTTCCCGGCCCCATGAACGGGCCAGCCACCTCACACGAATATCAGCCGGGCCTCGTCGCTCGTCTGCTGCAGGAACCCGATCGGCCCGCTAACCTCCACACCCTTGGGCAGATCGTCCGCCGACATGCCGCAAAGCACAAGTCCGCTCTGACAGGCGAGCAGGGTCACGCCCAATTCCACCGCCTCTTCGATCAGCATCGCCAGCGAGGGCAGGCCCGCCGACCGATGCGCTTCGTCAAGGGGCGCTGCCAGGGGCATGCGCAACAGCCCTACCGCATCCAGTTGCAGGAACAGGACCGCGCCGCCGCCCAGCGCCGCCTGGGTCGCCGCCATCACCAATGCGCCGCGCAGCCGCTCGGCATCCGCCGTCGCGACGACGATCCTCAGTTCGCGCATAGTTCCGCGGCGCAGCCCTGGCAGGCGGCGTCCTTGGGCACCGCCACGGTCCGGAACCGCATCGACAGCAGGTCGGCGAGCAGCAGGCGCCCCGCCATATCTTCGCCAAAGGGAACCAGCGCGCGGATCACCTCCAGCGCCGCCAGGCTGCCCATCACGCCCGTCAACGCCCCGATCACGCCCGTTTCGGAACAATTCCGCTCCGGCGCATCCTCCGGCGATCCGACAAGGCAGCGATAGCAGGGCTTGCCCGCTTCCCAGCCGCGATAGGTGGCCAACTGCCCCTCAAATGGCCCGACCGCCGCCGAAACCAGCGGAATCCTCAGCTTTTGCGTGCAATCGGCCACCGCCAGCCGGGTCGCGAAACTGTCGCAACCGTCCAGCACCACATCCGCGTCCCGCAGCATCAGCGCGGCATTGTCCGCATCGATACGGGCATTGATCGGGATCAGCTTCACGTCCGGATTGAGCCGCGCAACGGCCGCCATCGCGCTTTCGGCCTTGGACGCGCCGATCGCGTCGGTGTCGAACAGCACCTGCCGCTGAAGATTGGAGAGGGCGACGATATCATCGTCTATCACCCGGATGGTCCCGACCCCCGCCGCCGCGAGATAGAGGATCGCCGGGCTGCCGATCCCGCCCGCACCGATGATCGCCACATCCGCCGACAACAGCCGCGCCTGGCCCGCGCCGCCAATCTCCTTCAGCACGATATGGCGGGCATAGCGTTCAAGCTGATCGTCGGTGAGGGGGAGGGATGCCATCAGTTACGCACCCCCGTCGATCCGAAGCCGCCCGCGCCCCTCGCCGTCTCGTCCAGTTCCTCGACCTCGGCGAAGCGGGCCACCTGCACCGGCGCGGCGACCAGTTGCGCGATCCGGTCGCCCCGCGCGATCACAAAGGGTTCCTCGCCCAGATTGATCAATATGACCTTCAACTCGCCGCGATAGTCCGCATCGATCGTCCCCGGCGTGTTGGGCAGGCTGATGCCATGTTTCAGCGCCAGACCGGATCGCGGCCGCACCTGCACTTCATAACCTTCCGGAATCGCCATGGCAAAACCCGTCGCCACCGCATGCCGGCCGCCAGGCGCGAGGGTGACGTCCTCCGCCGACACGACATCCAGCCCCGCCGCATGCGCCGTGGCATAGGCCGGCACCGGCAGGCCCTCCCCATGGGGCAGGCGCTTCAGGCGGATTTCAATGGGCGGAAGAGGAGAGGACATGAGCGACCTTTTCTATCAAGCGGGTGGCGACGGCATCCTTGGGCAGATGGTCCCAGCTCTCGACGCCATCTTTCGAAACAATGTGCACACTGTTGGAATCGCCACCCATCACGCTGGAGCCGGGTGGGCCCGACACATCGTTGGCGACGATCCAGTCGGCGCCCTTGCGCGCCAGCTTCGCCTGCGCATGTTCGGCGATCTTCTGCGTCTCGGCGGCAAAGCCGACCAGCAGGGTGGGACGCTTCGCATGCCGGGCCAGCGTGGCGAGGATGTCGGGATTCTCCACCAGGGCCAAGGGCGATGGCTTGCCGGAGCCATCCTTTTTGAGCTTCTGATCCGCGGCATCGGCCGTGCGCCAGTCCGCGACGGCCGCCACCATGATCGCCGCATCGGCCGGCAACGCGGCTTCCACCGCCGCCAGCATCTCCCGCGCGGTTTCCACATCGACGCGGCTTACGCCCGCTGGCGTCGGCAGATGTACGGGGCCCGCCACCAAAGTCACCCGCGCGCCTGCCCGCGCCGCTGCGGCCGCTATGGCAAAGCCCTGCTTGCCGGATGATCGGTTGGCGATGTAGCGGACCGGGTCGATCGGCTCATGCGTCGGCCCCGCCGTCACCAGCACATGCCGTCCCGCAAGCGGTGCATCCGCCGTCTCGAAATCCGGCTGCCCCGCAAGCGGATCGGCGGCAAGCGGCCGGGCGAGCAGCCGCGCCATTTCCGCCGCGATCGCCTCGGGATCGGGCAGACGGCCCTTGCCGAATTCGCCGCAGGCCATTTCGCCGCTGTCCGGTTCCATCACATGCACGCCGTCGGCCTTGAGCTGGGCAACGTTCCGCTGCGTCGCCGCATGATGCCACATGCGCACGTTCATCGCTGGGACGGCAAGCACCGGCTTGTCGGTCGCTAGCAGCAACGTGGTCGCCAGATCATCGGCAATGCCGCCGGCCATCTTGGCAATTATGTTCGCCGTCGCCGGCGCAACCACCACCAGGTCGGCCTGCCGCGAAAGCTGGATATGGCCGATCTCCCGCTCTTCCTTGAGGTCGAACATGTCGCCATAGACATGGTCCTCGGTCAGCACGCCCAGCGACAGCGGCGTCACGAATTTCCCGGCGCTCTCCGTCAGCACCGCCCGCACGGCAATGCCCCGCTTGCGCAGCAGCCGCACCAGCTCCAGCGATTTGTAGGCCGCGATGCCGCCCGACACGATGAGAAGGATGCGCTTGGTCATGACTGGCCATCATTTGGTCAAGCGACGCGCCCTTGTCCAGCAATTCCCATGGATGCGCCGGGCATGGTCGGAACCTACAGGCCCCCTCATGCGATTATTGGTTGAGAGCGGCGCAACCGTATCGAAGGGGCATGCATGGCAAGAAGCCGGACCGCACCGGGCCAGATCGACCTCCTGACCCGCTACCGCGAAGTGCGGGCGTTGAGCGAGGCGATCGCCGCGCCCCTGTCGGACGCGGACGCCACGGTCCAGTCCATGGCCGATGCTTCCCCCGCCAAATGGCACCTGGCCCATGTGAGCTGGTTCTTCGAAAGCTTCGTCCTGCGCGACAATGTGGCGGGCTACACGCCCTTCGACCCGCATTACGCCTATCTGTTCAACAGCTACTATGAGGCCGAGGGTCCACGCCACGCCCGGCCGATGCGGGGCATGCTCACCCGCCCGACGCTGGATGAAATCCGCGCCTACCGCGCCCATGTCGACGCGGCGCTGACCACCGCGCTGCCGATGCTGATGCCCGATGCGCAGGCTCTGGTGCTGCTCGGCCTTCACCATGAACAGCAGCATCAGGAACTCATGCTCACCGACATGCAGCATCTGTTGTCGCTGAACCCGCTGGAGCCGGCCCTGCACGATGCGCCCAATGCGCTGCCGGCGCCCGTTCCCGGCCCGCTCCACTGGATCGAGGGTCGGCAGGGCCTGGTCGAGATCGGCGATGACGGAAAGAGCGATTTCGCCTTCGATTGCGAAACCCCCCGCCACAAGACGATTCTCCACCCCCATGCCCTGGCGCACCGGCCGATAACCAATGGCGAATGGATCAGCTTCATGGAGGATGGCGGCTATGCCGACGCCGCCCATTGGCTGTCGGACGGCTGGGCCTGGGTAGAGGCGGAACGGATCGACGCACCGCTTTACTGGCGACGGGACGGACGAGGTTGGACGCGCTTTGGCCTGGACGGGCGCAAGCCGGTCAATCCCGCCGCCCCGGTATGCCATATCAGCCTCTATGAGGCGGACGCCTATGCCCGATGGGCGGGCGCGCGACTGCCCACGGAGGCGGAATGGGAAAGTGCGGCACTCAATATCGCGCCTACCAGCGGCAATCAGTTGGACGATGCGGCCTGCCCCCGCCCCCGCGCCGCGAACGGTGCTGCCGCCCTGACGCAGATGTTCGGCGACGTCTGGGAATGGACGGGCAGCGCCTATCGCCCCCACCCCGGTTTCCGCGCCGCCGAGGGTGCGGTGGGCGAATATAACGGCAAGTTCATGTCCGGCCAGTTCGTGCTGAAGGGCGGCAGTTGCGCCACCCCGCGGGGTCATTTGCGCGCGAGCTACCGCAATTTCTTCTACCCCCATCAACGCTGGCAGTTCACCGGACTGCGGCTGGCAAAGGATCTGTGAGGCGATGCTCCTGACCGAAAATGCCCCGCCATCGCTGCCCGCCCCCGATCCGGCCTTCCGGCGGGACATTATCGAGGGGCTGTCCCGCGAGCCCAAGGCGACGCCGCCCATCTGGTTCTACGACCAGCGCGGTTCGGAACTGTTCGAAGCGATCACCGATCTGCCGGAATATTATCCGACACGCACGGAAACCGCCCTGCTGGAGCGGCATGGCCGGGATTTCGCCGCCGCGATCGGCCCCGGCCGGGCCGTGGTGGAATTCGGCGCGGGCAGTGCACGCAAAACCCCCCATCTGCTGCGCGCCATCGATCCGGCCGCCTATGTGCCGGTCGACATCAGCGGCGACTTCCTCCATGCGTCGAGCGCGCAATTGGCATCGGCCTTTCCGGGCTTGCCGGTTTTGCCGCTGGTGGGCGACTTCAACACCGATCTGGCCTTGCCCACCGCGATCGACGGGCTGCCACGCCTTGGCTTCTTCCCCGGATCGACCATCGGCAATATGGAACCCCATGCGGCGGTCGACCTGCTGCGGGCGATGCGGCGCCTTCTCGGCGAGGGAGCGATGCTGCTGATCGGCATGGACCGGATCAAGGATCGCGGCCGGCTGGTCGCCGCCTATGATGACGCAGCCGGCGTGACGGCAGCATTCAACCTCAACCTGATCAGGCGCATCAATCGGGAACTGGACGGCGACCTGCCATTGGACGGCTTCGTCCATCGCGCCGTCTGGAACGACGACAAGGCGCGGATTGAAATGCATCTGGAAGCGGTGCGGCCGCTTCACTTCCACGTCGCGGGCCAATGCTTCCGCATGACGGAGGGCGAAACGATCCATACCGAAAGCAGCCATAAATATGGCCCACGCGACGAAAGGCTGCTGCTGCGCGCCGGTGACTGGGAACCGGTGCGCGAATGGAGCGATGAGGAGGGGCTGTTTTCACTCGTCCTGGCAGAAGCCTGACTTTCGCAGGACAGCAAATGGATTCGGAACGATCAGCGCAGGCTGAGCATCAGTCCGGCCAGCGCCGCGCTCATCAGATTGGCCAGGCTGCCCGCGACCAGCGCCTTGACCCCCAGCCGGGCGATCACCGGGCGCTGGCTCGGCGCCAGATTGCCCGTGACGGCCATCTGGATCGCTATCGAGCTGAAATTGGCGAAGCCGCAAAGCGCGAATGTGACGATGGCGACGGTCGCGGGCGACAGCGCACCCTGCACCTGCCCCAGGTTGATATAGGCGACGAACTCGTTGAGCACGACCTTGGTGCCGAACAGGCCACCCGCCACCTGCGCCTCCGTCCAGGGAATGTTGAGCAGATACATGACCGGTGAAAAGACATAGCCCAATAGCTGCTGGAAGCTGAGGCCGGGATAGCCGAGCCAGCCGCCGATGCCGCCCAATATGCCGTTTGCCAGTGCGACCAGCGCAACGAAGGCCAGCAGCATGGCGCCGACCGCCACGGCCAGCTTCACGCCCGTCTGCGCGCCCTGCGCGGCCGCCATGATCAGGTTGGCCGGCTTCTCCTCATCATGGGCGGCGGACGGCATCGGATCGCGCGACATTTCCTCCGGCGCCAGCACAGCGGGGCCGGTGCCGCCGATCCGGTTTTCAGGAAGGACGATGTCGGGATGATCGCCCAGCGGAAGTTCGGGTTCACGGTCCGCTTCGTCCGGCATCATGATCTTCGCCATCAGCAGGCCGCCGGGCGCTGACATGAAACTCGCCGCCAGCAGATAATCGATCTTGATGCCCATGGCGGCATAGGCGGCCAATATGGTTCCCGCGACCCCCGCCATGCCGCTGGTCATCACCGCGAAAAGCTGCGGCGGCGTCAGTCCCGCCAGATAGGGGCGGATGACGAGGGGGCTTTCGCTTTGCCCGACGAAGATGTTGGCGGCGGCGCAGAGACTTTCGACCTTCGAAACGCCCGTCACCTTCTCGATCGCGCCGCCGACCCAGCGCACGATCTGCTGCATGATGCCCAGATGGTAGAGGATCGAAACCAGGCTGGCGAAGAAGATGATCACCGGCAAGGCGGCAATGGCAAAGCTCGCGCCGCCAATCTCCGGCTTGGCGAGCGGGCCGAAGATGAAATCCGTTCCAGCCTGCGCATAGCCGAGCAGGTTCGCCACGCCACGCGATATGCCGGCGATGGCGGCGCGTCCGGCGGGGACATAAAGCACCAGCAGGGCAATGCCCGCCTGCAACAGGAATGCCGCGCCGACGACGCGAAGCCGGATGGCGCGGCGGTCGGAAGAAAGGGCGACGGCAATGGCAAGGATCAGCGCGATACCGGCTAGGCCTGTGAGGAGGTGCATGAGGAGCTTTCGCGGGAAGAAAGAATTGCGCGACCATAAAGAGCGCGCAGCACGGAAGCCAGCAGCTTTGCGAAGGTGAAACAGGCGGTTGTGGAGGCGATATGCGGGCCTTGCTGGCAGCGGGACGATGGCCGGAGGCAAGGTCTCCCCAACCAACTGTATCCTCCGTGCCACGGCGGGCGAAAAAGCATCCTATTCCGCGATCCGGCACCATTTTTATCCTGTCCTACATCCCCCGGCCTGCCTATTCCCGCTCCGTCTTTGACATGTGGAAATCATTGCCCCGAACGCTACGCGCGGGCGCGCATGCGCGCGCATATGGTGTGAACTTCGGCGGAAAACGGCCCATTCCGGACCTTCCAAACGCAAAAAGGGCCGGCATCTCGCGATGCCAGCCCCTTTTTTCGTCCTTCCGCCAGATCAGGCGGCGGCTTTGGCCCGCGACATGCGCTTGCGCTCGTTCGGGTCGAGATAGCGCTTGCGCAGACGGATGTTCTTGGGCGTCACCTCGACCATTTCATCGTCGTCAATGTAAGCGATGGCCTGTTCCAGCGTCATCTTCCATGGCGGGGTCAGGCGGATGCTGTCGTCCTTGCCCGAAGCGCGGAAGTTCGTCAGCGCCTTCGACTTCATCGGGTTGACTTCCAGGTCTTCCGGCTTGGCGTTCTGGCCGATGATCATGCCTTCGTAGAGCGCTTCGCCCACGCCGACCATCAGGACGCCGCGCTCTTCCAGCGGGCCAAGGGCATAGGCCACCGCCTCACCCACGCCGTTGGAGATCAGCACGCCATTCTTGCGGCCTTCGATATTGCCCTTGTGCGGGCCATATTTCTCGAACAGCCGGTTCATGATGCCGGTGCCGCGCGTGTCGGACAGGAATTCGCCGTGATAGCCGATCAGGCCGCGCGAGGGTGCGGAGAAGGTGATGCGGGTCTTGCCGCCGCCCGACGGGCGCATGTCGGTCATTTCCGCCTTGCGCTGGTTCATCTTGTCGACGACCGTGCTGGAGAACTCATCGTCCACGTCGATCACGACAGTCTCATAGGGCTCGGTCCGGTTGCCGTTCTCGTCCTCGCCGAACAGCACGCGGGGACGCGAAATGCCGAGTTCGAAGCCTTCGCGGCGCATCGTCTCGATCAGCACGCCAAGCTGAAGTTCACCGCGACCGGCGACTTCGAAACTGTCCTTGTCCGCCGATTCCGTCACCTTGATCGCGACATTGGATTCGGCTTCGCGCATCAGGCGGTCGCGGATCATGCGGCTGGTCACCTTGCTGCCTTCGCGGCCCGCCATGGGCGAATCATTGACGGCAAAGCGCATCGACAGGGTCGGCGGGTCGATCGGCTGGGCCCGGATCGCGCTGGTGACCGACGGATCGGCGATGGTGTTGGCGACGGTCGCGACCGTCAGGCCGGCCAGCGAGATGATGTCCCCCGCCCTGGCTTCTTCCACCGGCACGCGTTCCAGGCCACGGAAGGACAGGATCTTCGACGCACGGCCGGTTTCCAGCACATTGCCGTCCGCATCAATGGCATGGATCGCCTGATTGACCTTCAGCGTGCCCGAATTGACGCGGCCCGTGAGGACACGACCCAGGAAATTGTCGCGGTCAAGCAACGTCACCAGGAAGCTGAACGGCGCGTCCACGTCCAGCGCCGGCGGCGGCACATGGTCGACGATCTTCTGGAACAACGGCTCCAGCGTGCCCGAACGCAGCGACGGGTCTTCATTGGCATAGCCGTTGCGGCCCGAAGCGTAGAGCACCGGGAAGTCGAGCTGCTCGTCAGTGGCATCCAGCGTCACGAACAGGTCGAACACCTCGTCCAGCACTTCCTGGATACGCTCGTCGGGACGGTCGACCTTGTTGACGACGACGATGGGCTTCAGGCCCAGCGCCAGCGCCTTGCCAGTCACGAACTTGGTTTGCGGCATCGCGCCTTCCGACGAATCGACCAGCAGGATCACGCCGTCGACCATGGACAGGATGCGCTCCACCTCACCGCCGAAATCGGCGTGGCCGGGCGTGTCGACGATGTTGATGCGGGTGCCGTTCCATTCGACCGAGGTGGGCTTCGCCAGGATGGTGATGCCGCGTTCCTTTTCCAGGTCGTTCGAATCCATCGCCCGTTCCTCGACGCGCTGGTTGTCGCGAAAGGTGCCGGACTGGCGGAAAAGCTGGTCGACGAGCGTGGTCTTGCCATGGTCGACGTGCGCGATGATCGCGATATTACGCAGGGACATGCAACTGCCTTCGGGATTTAAGGTTTCCCGGCCGGCACCGCGCCTGCTCAGGACTATCGGGCGCGCCCCTACAGGAAATGACGCGCTGCGGCAAGTTCTGCGCGACGACGGACGCCGCCTTTAATGGTCGGACGCGGCGAAGGCCCCTATTCCGGTTTCCGCCCGCACCCGCTGCGCCGTATAGCCCGCCCTGTCCACCGCAGCGCGCGGCGATCGGTCAAGCAGAGAGATCAGCCAGATCGAGAGGAAACCCGCCGGAACGGAAAAGATCGCCGCCGAACTATAGGGAAAAGGCGCGGGTCCCAGACCGAAGGTGGTCGTCCAGACCGTGGGTGACAGCAGGGTCAGGACAAAGGCCGTCAACAGGCCGATGGTCCCGCCCCATGCCGCGCCACGGGTGGTGCAGCCGCTCCAGAGCAGCGAGAGGATCAGCACGGGAAAATTGCCCGACGCCGCCAACGCGAAGGCAAGGCTGACCATGAAGGCCACGTTCTGCTTCTCGAACACCAGTCCCAGCAGCACTGCCAGCGCACCCAGCGCCAGCGTGGTCAACCGCGACACGCGCAGTTCGTCCGCCGAACTCGCCCGACCATTTTTGAAGACCGTAGCGTAGAGATCATGGCTGACCGCGGATGCCGCCGAAAGCGTCAGCCCAGCCACCACGGCAAGGATGGTCGCGAACGCCACCGCCGAAATGAAGCCCAGGAAGGCATTGCCGCCAATCGCATGCGCCAGATGGATCGCCGCCATATTGCCGCCGCCGCGGAGCGCGCCTTCTCCGTCCAGATAATTGCCGTCCGTCCCCACCAGCACGATCGCGCCGAAACCGATGATGAAGGTCAGGATGTAGAAATAGCCGATCCATCCGGTCGCCCAGAGCACCGACTTGCGCGCTTCCTTCGCATCCGGAACGGTAAAGAAACGCATCAGGATATGCGGCAGCCCTGCCGTCCCCAGCATCAGTGCAAGGCCGAAGGAAATGGCCGAAACGGGATCCTTGATGAAATTGCCCGGACCCATGATCGACCGGCCCCGCTCCGCCGCTTCAGCCATGGCGGCCCCGCTGGAAAGCGCGGCCTCAGTCTTCACTTCCACCGCGCGGGCAAACAGCGCTTCAAGGCTGAAGCCCATCTGCGCCAGCACCATCAGCGCCATGAAGCTGGCGCCACCTAGCAGCAGCACTGCCTTGATGATCTGCACCCAGGTCGTCGCGCGCATGCCGCCGAAGAGGACATAGAGCATCATCAGCGCGCCGACGATCACCACCGCCACGGCATAGGGCAAGCCGAACAATAATTTGATGAGCTGCCCCGCCCCCACCATCTGCGCGATCAGGTAGAAGCTGACGACCAGCAAGGTACTGACCGCCGCGAAACTGCGCACCGGTGGCTGGGCGAAGCGGTAGGAAGCGACATCGGCAAAGGTGTAGCGCCCTAGATTGCGCAACCTCTCCGCCATCAGGAACAGCAGGATAGGCCAGCCGACCAGAAAGCCGGTGGAGTAGATGAGCCCATCATAGCCGTCGTTGAAGATCTGCGCCGAAATGCCGAGGAAGGAGGCCGCCGACATATAATCGCCCGCCATGGCGAGGCCGTTCTGGAAACCGCTGATCCCGCCGCCCGCCGTGTAGAAGTCGGACGCGGTACGGGTCCGCGCCGCCGCTGCCTTGGTGATCCAGAGCGTCAGGCCCACAAAGGCGACGAACATGAGGATGGCGACCAGGTTCAACGGCTGGCGCTGCGCCTCCCCCTCCAGCGCGGCGGCGAAGGCAGGGATGGGAAACAGGAGCGCCAGGGCAGTAACAAACCCCTTCATGCATCATACTCCTGCGAGGGAACATGATCCGAAAGGATCGCAGCCATCCGCGCGTCATGATGGCGATTGGCATGGGCGACATAGACGCCCGTGAGCGCGATCGCCAACAGGATGAGGCCGAGACCCACGGGAATGCCGATGGAGGTGACGCCCGTCCCGATCGGCGCGCCAAGCAGCGCCTTGTCGAACGCGATCAGCAGCAGATAACCTGCAAAGGCCGTGAAGATGATGATGGAGAGCAGCCATCCAAGCCGCGCGCGCGCCGCCACCAGTGCATGATAGCGGGGGTCAGCGACAACCGCCGCCACCCATGCTTCTTCCCGGCCTTTCATCTGATCCCCCTGCTCATCTTGTCCGAGTTATCCTAACCAGACCTCAGACGATTGCAATGGCAACCAGGGCGCCCTTATAACGCTGTGGCAGACTTGCGGCCCCACTGTTTTATGCACATATGACAGCGGACCCGCCACGCGCTTCTGGGAGATAACATGGCTTCGACCGCGCCAACCGCTGCCGCAACGACTTCCGGCGACATGCTGAACCTGACCCCGCCCGATCCGGTGCCGCCCGTCGCGCCGGAAAAGGCGGCCGGCCTGGTACCGCTGGACGAGGACAAAAAGTCAAAGCTCGACGAGAAGGTCGATGCCTTCATCGACGATCTCGTCGCGCAGGACGCCAATTCGCCGGAATTCGGCCAGCGGGTCGACCAGCTCACCAATATGGGGCGCAAGGAAATCGCCGAGGCCGCAGGGCATTCCAACCGATTCCTGGACCGGCCGGTGCGCGCCATGGACAGCGACAGCAAGGTCGGCGCGGACCTGGCCGAACTGCGCCGCACTGTGGAAGATCTCGATCCCGGCAAGCGCGGCAGCTTGACCGCACCAAAAAAGCTGTTCGGCCTGATCCCCTTCGGCAATCGGATGCGCGACTATTTCGACAGCTACAAGAGTGCGCAGAGCCACATCAATTCGATCCTCGGGTCGCTCGCCAGCGGCAAGGACGTGCTGATCAAGGACAATGCCGCGATCGATGTCGAGCGGCAGAATATGTGGGCGACGATGGGTCGCCTGGAACAGATGATCCATATCAGCAAGGCGCTGGACGCCCGGCTGGAGGCCAAGGCGCTGGAACTGGATTCGATCGATCCCACCAAGGCCAAGGCGATCCGCGAAAGCGCGCTTTTCTATATCCGCCAGCGCACGCAGGACTTGCTGACGCAGATGGCGGTGACGGTGCAGGGTTATCTGGCGCTGGACCTCGTCAAGAAGAACAATGTCGAACTGGTGAAAGGTGTCGATCGCGCCAGCACGACGACCGTCGCGGCGCTGCGTACCGCCGTTACCGTGGCGCAGGCGCTGGTCGGGCAACGCCTGGTGCTGGAGCAGATCACCGCACTCAACACGACGACCGCGAACATGATCGATTCGACGGGCGAGATGCTGAAGAACCAGACAGCGCAGATTCACGAGCAGGCGGCGTCCAGCACCATTCCGATCGAGACGCTGCAGCGCGCCTTCCAGAATATCTACGATACGATGGACAATATCGACACGTTCAAGCTGAAGGCGCTGGAGAATATGAAGACGACGGTGACCACGCTGTCGAACGAGGTCGAGAAGTCGAAGGGCTATATCGCGCGTGCCGAGGGGCAGGCGCAGGCCGCAAACCAGGCCCGCGCCGATAATCCGCTGCTGAGTTCGATCGAGGCCTGAGGAAATGAGTCGTTCCGACCGCGTGCTGGCCGACGCGGAGGCCGTTCTCCGCCGCCACAGCGAGCGCGGACAGAGCCTGTCGGCGCGCGCCCGGCACCGCCGCAATGCCGCGCTGATGCGGAAGGTCAAATTTGCCTTTTGGGCGATCGTCGCTGTTCTGGTCGCCAGCGCGGTGGCGGGCTTCATCACCCCGCTCGGCACGACCGGGGTGATGATCGCGCTGGGCGTCATGATGGCGGCGGTGCTGCTGATTGCCATTGCCCCCGGCGAGAAAAAAGTGCGCGCCGAGGCGTTGGCGGATACCGCCCTCACGGCTTTGCCCCTGCAAACCGAAATCTGGCTGGAAAACCAGCGCAAGGCCCTGCCCGCACCGGCCGTTACCCTGGTCGACAGCATCGGCGTCAAGCTGGAAACCCTGGCGCCGCAACTCGAACGGCTGGGCGAACAGGATCCGGCGGCCCAGGAAATCCGGAAATTGCTGACCGATCACCTGCCCGAACTCGTCACCGGCTACCAGTCCATTCCCGAACCGCTGCGGCGGGAAGAGCGCAACGGCCGCATTCCCGAACGGCAGTTGATCGATGGATTGGGGGTGATCGACGCCGAAATTGCGCGGATGAGCGAGAATCTGGCCAGCGGCGACCTTGACAAGCTGGCGGTGCAGAACCGCTTCCTGGAACTCAAATATCAGGAAGCGAAGGAACTTGGGCAGGACTGACGTCTTCCTACGGTGATGATCCATTTGACGCTGATCATCGTTGATTTCCTGACCGGTCTGCTGGCGGCCGGAGCCTGGGCTCTGGCGAGTGCGGGCGGGGCGATCGCGGCGCTTGTCGGCGGCGGCCTGCTGGGCGCGTCGCTGTTCCGGAAATGGCGGCAAAAGGGTTGAGGGCGTAAAAGGGGTCAGGCGCCTTCGATCAGCACGGCCATGGCCGGGTCGGTCAGGGGCTGGCTGAACCGGATGCCGAAACGCTTGCCGACGACCCACATGACACGGCCGCTCGCCTGCACTCCCGCGGCCTCGACCATGATATAGGCGCCGGCCGACGGCGGCGTTTCGCAATGCGCAAGCGCGCCCGAGGAGGAAAGGTCGAGAAAATGCGCCCGCGTCTGCGTATCGCCGAGATGCAGGGCGACGGGGCTGAACATCTTGTGGCGCGGATCAAGCCGCCGCTGTCCTGCGGTGCGATTGGGATCAATCATGCCCTGCCTTGTCCCCAAGGCATCCGATCGTCAAGCGTGTGAAGAACGCCATCCGTCCATCATCCGTGATACGCATGGAAAGCCTCGCGGCATCAGGGAGCTCAGGGTCGGAGGGCGCAAGGGACGATGGAGGAGGGTTCCGGCCGGGCGGTAACGCGCTTGAACCGCGCAAAATAGCCGCCGGCCGTGGGTTTCGGCACCAGTTCCTCCAAACGGAAACCCATGGCCGCCAGTTCGCAGGACAAGAGGCGCGGCGGCGTGCCATGCCGGTCGGTCGGTCGGTTGGCGTCGACCACGATCAGTTCGCCGTCCGGCTTGAGCGCGGGACTGAGATTCCAGAGAAAGGCGTAGGGTTCCGCGATTTCATGGTACATGTGGACCATGAGGATGCGGTCGAAGCTGTTTGCAGGCAGTTTCGGATCTTCCGGCGCGCCCAGGCGGACGCTGACGTTGCGCCAGTTCTCACGGGTGATGCGGCGGGACAGGGCCTCGATCACTTCGGGCATGATATCCTCCGCCAGGACGCGGCCGCCATCCCCCACCCGCTTGGCGAGCCGCACGGTATAATAGCCCTCGCCCGCGCCGATATCCGCCACTGTCATGCCGGGATGGATGCCGGCGCGGTTCATGATGTCTTCCGCTTCGTTCACCCGGTCGCGCGCTTCCTCGCTCGACCAGCGGGTGGACACGATCGGCGCGACCGGACGGTCGGCGCGGGGAAAGGCGCGCGCGCCCGGCGCGCGGTCGCCATTGCGGTCCGACGAAAACGGGCCGCAGCCCGCCAGCAGGAGCAAGCAGCCCGCCAGCGCCGGGGCCTTCATCAGTCGACATCCTCCACATCCACCTTCTCGCCGGTCACCTTCTGCGACAGGGCGGCCGCCATGAAGGGATCGAGAGCGCCGTCGAGCACGTCGTCGGGCGAGGTCGATGTGACGCCCGTGCGCAGATCCTTCACGAGCTGATAGGGTTGAAGCACATAGGAACGGATCTGGTGGCCCCAGCCGATCTCGGTCTTGGCCTGATATTCGCCCGAAGCGGCTTCCTCGCGCCGGCGCAGTTCCGCCTCGTAGAGGCGCGCCTTCAGCATGTTCATCGCGGTCGCGCGGTTCTTGTGCTGCGAGCGGTCATTCTGGGAGGCAACGATGATGCCCGAGGGAACGTGGGTGATGCGAACGGCGGAGTCGGTGGTGTTGACGTGCTGGCCGCCTGCGCCCGATGCGCGATAGGTGTCGATCTTGAGGTCGCTTTCGTTGATCTCGATATCGATATTGTCGTCGATCACCGGATAGACCCAGACCGACGAGAAGCTGGTGTGGCGGCGCGCCGAACTGTCATAGGGGCTGATGCGGACGAGGCGATGCACGCCGCTCTCCGTCTTGGCGTAGCCATAGGCATTCTCGCCCTTGAACAGGAAGGTGGCGGACTTGATGCCCGCCTGGTCGCCGGCCTGATAGTCGACCAGTTCGACCTTGTAGCCGCGGCGCTCCGCCCAGCGACGGTACATGCGGCTGAGCATTTCCGCCCAGTCCTGGCTTTCCGTCCCGCCGGCGCCGGCGTGGATTTCGAGATAGGTGTCGCTGGCGTCGGCCTCCCCCGCGAGCAGTGCCCTGATCTTGTCCTCATCGGCACGGTCGGCCAGCGCCTTGAGCGAAGCGATGGCTTCGCTCACCATATCCTCGTCGCCCTCCGCCTCTGCCATTTCGATGAGTTCGGCGGTGTCGTTCTTCTCGCTCTCGATCGCACGGGTCGCGCCGATCGCGGCCTCGAGCCGGGTGCGTTCGCGCATCACCTCCTGCGCGAGCTTCTGATTGTCCCACAGGGTCGGATCCTCGACCCGGGCGTTCAGCTCATCGAGGCGGCGAAGGGCGCGATCCCAGTCAAGGAAGCGGCGCAGCAGATCCAGCGCGGCGTCAATGCGGTCAATATATTGCTGCGCTTCGGCGCGCATGGGGCATCTCCAGAATGTCGGGCGCTTGGCTTCTAGACCGGCAAACGCATCAAATGCCTGCCCCTATCCGAGGGCGGCCGATTTGGGAAGATTCAATCCTTGCCGACCTGCACGGAAGGATTGGCGGGAAATGGCCGTTTTGCGTCGAAGTTCACAGTGTATGCGCGCGCGTGCCCGGGCGCGCGTGTGCCTGGGCGGGGTTTTCATCGGACGTTTCAAAGAGGGATGCGGGATAGAGCGGTGAAGGCGGAATAGGACAGGCTGAATGGCAGCCCGCTGGAGAAATAGGATGTTTTTTGTGGGACGCTGTTGCCGTTGGGCACCCTATTGCTCCGAGTCAGGGTCGGGAAAGGGGCACCGGGAACCCCTGTCTGCTCACCATCCTGACCGCTATCAGTAAATCCCGCCCTGGTCCTGCAGGAAGTCGCTGTCGGTGCGCTGACGATGCTGGACCGTCGCTTCGATGCGGGCGGCGGCCTTGTCCTGGGCGGCGACCTCTTCCTTGCGGATCGATCGGCGCGGTTCGGATTCGGGCTTGAACGCTTCCCAGATCACGGCGGGCTTGGGCTCGTCGGTCGGCCAGACGCCGTAGACGCGCTTGCCCGAACGGCGGTCGATCGTGACCATGCGGATGCCGGCCGGCGCGATGAAAGGCGTCTTGGGCATGGTTTCCAGGACCGGCGTCATCGCCGCCTTCCAGATCGGCGCGGCGACGCGGCCACCCTGCGCCCAGCCGCCTAGGCTGCGCGGCTGGTCATAGCCGATATAGACGCCCGCCACGATGTCCGGCGATCCGCCGACAAACCACACATTGGTCGGGCCGTTGGTCGTGCCGGTCTTGCCGAACAGCGGGCGCTTGAGGTCGGCCAGCACGGTGGCGGTGCCGCGCTGGATCACGCCTTCGGTGATGTGGACGACCTGATAGGCGGTCATGGGGTTCATCACCTGGCGCCCCTCGAAACCGAAGCGCGGCATGGGCTTGCCATCCCAATTGGCCATGTTGCAGCCATCGCAGGCACGCCAGCGCAATGGCCAGATCACCTTGCCGCGACGGTCCTGCACATAATCCATCAGCTTGGGGCTGAGTTGCCGCCCCTGATTGGCCAGCATGGCATAGGCGTTCACCATGCGCTCCACCGTGGTTTCGCCCGCACCCAGGGCGAAGGAGAGATAGGGCTGGTAATCGCCGATCCCCATCGCCTTTATCGTACGCACGACGCGGTCCATGCCGGTCTGGCTGGCGGCGCGCACGGTCATCAGGTTGCGCGACTGTTCGACGCCCCAGCGCATCGTCTGCGGCCCGGCGCTGCCCCCGGAGAAGTTGCGGAAGCATTTCTGGCCGAGGCCCGCGCCCTGATAGACGCACAGCGGGCCATCGACGATGATCGAGGCCGGCGTCATCCCGTTGTCCAACGCGGCGGCATAGACGAAGGGCTTGATGGTCGATCCCGGCTGCCGCATGGCCTGGGTGGCGCGGTTATAGGAGGAGAGGCGATTGTCGAAGCCCCCCTGCATGGCGCGGACGCGGCCCGAATGGGTTTCCTCCACCACCATGCCGCCGGAAACTTCCGGCACGTTGCGCAGCGCCCAGCCCGATCCGTTGCGCGCCACCACGATCAGGTCGCCCGGCGCCATCGCGGCAAAGGCTGGTCCGCCTGTCTTGCGATAGGGCAGTTGGGCGGCGTCGGCAGGCAGCGTGCCGGTCGAACCGTCCGAAAAGCCGATCTGCGCCGAGGAGGAATCGCGACTGACGATCACGGCGACGCGCCATCCCGCATAGTCGACGTCGATATAGCTCGCCGCCAGTTCCCGTTGCCAGCCGCGATCCATGTCGATCTTGGCGACCGGCCCGGACCAGCCCTTGCCCGCGTCGAAGCGCAGCAGGCCGTTGCGCAGCGCCGTCGTCGTCAGGTCCTGGATCTTCGGGTCATAGGGGCTGCGCACCCAGAGGCCCCCGGCATAGACGCTGTTGGGGCCATCCTCCGCCTTCTCCCCGAAAAGCTGGATCAGGCGGCGGCGCACCTCCTCCATATAATAGCCGCCGGCGCGCGCATCGAAGCTGGAGCCGTGCGCGGCCACGGTGCCGAGCGGCTGCGCCTGCGCCTCGTTCCGCTGCGCCCCCGTGATCCAGCCATTTTTGTACATTTCCCCCAGCGCCCAGTTGCGACGCTCCAGCGCGCGTTCGTGGCCGGTCGGGCTTTCCGGGCGGTAATTGGCCGGTCCCTTGGGCAGGATCGCCAGATAGGCCATTTCGTGCAGCTTGAGGTCGGCCACATCCTTGTTGAAATAGGCGCGGGCCGCAGCCTGCACGCCATAGGCGTTGCGGCCGAGGAATATCTGGTTGAGGTAGAGTTCCAATATCTGCTGCTTCGACAGCACGCCCTCCATGCGATAGGCGAGGATCATTTCCTTCACCTTGCGCGTGGGCGAATATTCGTCGCCGATCAGCAGGTTCTTGGCCACCTGCTGCGTGATGGTGGAGCCGCCGCGGGCGCGCTGCCCCGATCCGATCTTGGTCGCATAGTCGAAAACCGCGCCGATGAAGCCGGGGATGTCGACGCCATGATGCTCGAAAAAGGTCTTGTCCTCCGCCGACAGATAGGCGCGGATAAGGAGCGGAGGATAATCGCTGTACTGGAGCTGCACGCGCCGTTCGCGGGCATAGCTGTGGACCGGCTGGCCGTTGGTGTCGCGCACTATGGTCGGCAGGGGCGGCTCATATTCCAGCAGCGTCGCCGCATCGGGCAGGCCGCGCGCGAAGATGAGCCAGAACAGCGCATAAGCGAGCAGGAGACCGCCAAGGCCGATCGCGATCCAGCGGAACCAGCGCCTGTCCCAATGGGGCTGGAGGCGCTGCCGAAAACCGCTCAGGCCACGACGCAGGCGCTGAGCAAAGGATGATGCGGCGTGTTGGGGGCGTGCCTCTTCCATGATGGTCGGGCTGTAAGGTCAAAATCGGGGAAGCGCCAGAGTGGAATGCCGGTGGCGGGATATGTCGCGTCCGCCGCGCGCCTGGCTAACCGCCCCGGTCCCTGCTCGCCGCCAGCTTGCGCGCAAAATGCACTTCGATGGCGCGTGCCACGCCCCGGGCGATGTTCGCCTGCCCTTCCCTCGACGCCAGGAAAGCCGCATCGGCGCTGTTGGAGAGATAGCCGGTTTCGAACAGCACCGACGGCGTATCGGGCGCCTTCAGCACTATCAGCGAGGCAAAGCGGTGCGCATTGCCGCGGAACGGGACATAGGGCGCCGCTTCGCGCTGGAGCAGCCGGGCGAAGGCCACCGACATGTTCATCGATTCCCGCTGCGTCAGGTCGATGAGGATCGACGAGACATCGCCCGACTGGCCGCCCAGGTTGATGCCGTTCAACACATCCGCCTTGTTCTCGCGCGCGGCGAGGCGCGATGCCTCCCGGTCGGAGGCGGTTTCGGACAGGGTATAGACGGTTGCGCCCCGCGCCTTGTCGTTATCGGCCGAATCGGCGTGGATGGAAATGAACAGGTCCGCGTTGAGCTGGCGCGCGATGCCGTAGCGTTCCTGCAGCACCAGGAAACGGTCGTCGTCGCGGGTCAGCGCGACGCGGACCCTGCCCGACTTCACCAGTTCATCGCGGATCGCCTGCGCGATGGCCAGCGTCACATCTTTCTCGCGCTCGCCAGTCTCGCGGTTGACTGCGCCAGGATCATGGCCGCCATGACCGGCATCAATCACCACCAGCGGACGCGACGCGTCGCGCGACCCCTCCACCGGCGGAAGCGAGACACCACGGGCGACGGGAGGGATCGGAACGGTGATGCTGTGGAGCCGCTTCGCCGGACGAGGCGCCATGTGCGCGGGCACGTCGAAGCGCAAGCCGGGCCGATCGCCATCAAGGCCATCAGCGGAAGCGGGCGCAGCCGAGAGGATCATGCTTGCGAGCGCAAGACTTTGAAGCATGCGCCGCTTGTGCACCGCGCGGCCCGGCGCCGTCCAGCGCAATTTTTACCTCGTCACTTCCCGTTCGCGACGCGGGCGGCATTGTGAGACGGGGCATTGCCGAACAGGCCACTTAATCCAATCTTAACCATGATGGCGATAAACGGCAGGATGTATTGGGAGCAAAGTGCCGCTGGCGCGAAACAATATTTCCAGGGGCCGTTGCTCCCTGCGGTTTTGACTGCTACCCAATCATATTCCTTAGAAGGCGTGCCTTTATCGGGCGACCGTTCTTTTTTGGATATTCACGATGGCATCGGCAGGCGGATACGCCACTATCGATGCACGAACAGGTTGACGCTGCATGAGGCATGATTTCCAATCGACGCTGAACCCGATCCCGGGCGATGCGGCGTGGTTGGTGGTGTCCGGCACATGGTCCGGCCCTGCCCCGGCAGCAGACACGCAATTTTCCAAACCAAACCGGGCGATGCAGCAACTCGCGCCGCCCCCTTACTATCGCGCGGCAGCCCGGCCCAGTGCCGTCGGCCGCCAGCGCCGGAGAACAATGAATGACAATGCGTATGCTGATCGATGCGCGCCACCGGGAAGAAACCCGGGTCGCGGTCGTCAAAGGTAACCGGATCGAGGAGTTCGATTTCGAATCGGCCGAGCACAAGCAGCTCAAGGGCAATATCTACCTCGCCAAGGTCACGCGCGTAGAGCCGTCGCTGCAGGCGGCGTTCGTCGATTATGGCGGCAACCGCCACGGCTTCCTGGCCTTCAGTGAAATCCATCCCGACTATTATCAGATCCCCCGCGAGGACCGCGAAGCGCTGCTGCGCGAGGAGCGCGAGCATGCCGAGGAAGAGGCCGCGCTGCGTGCCGATTTCGACGATGACGACGATCATCCGGCCGCCGATGGGGGCCTGGAAGTGGTCGAGGCGACCCATCATCACGACGATGAGGAGCATGGTGAGGAAGCGCCCGAGAATGACAAGGGTGGCCGTGGCCGCCGCGGCAAGGGCGACGAAGCCGCCGACGAACTGCGCCGCAAGCGCATGGCGCTGCGCCGCCGCTACAAGATCCAGGACGTCATCAAGCGCCGCCAGGTGCTGCTGGTGCAGGTCGTCAAGGAGGAGCGCGGCAACAAGGGCGCTGCGCTGACCACCTATTTGTCGCTGGCGGGCCGTTACTGCGTGCTGATGCCGAACACGTCGCATGGCGGCGGGATTTCGCGCAAGATTTCCAACGCCGCCGACCGCAAGCGGTTGAAGTCGATCATCGCGGAAATGGCGCTGCCCTCGACCATGGGCTGCATCGTTCGCACCGCCGGCCTGCAGCGCACCAAGCCGGAGATCAAGCGCGACTTCGACTATCTCGCCCGGCTGTGGGACGAAATCCGCGAAAAGACGCTGAAGTCCGACGCGCCCGCGCTGATCCATAATGACAGCGACCTCATCAAGCGGGCGATCCGCGATATCTACAACAAGGATATCGAAGAGGTCATCGTCGAGGGCGAATATGGCTATAAGGCGGCCAAGGACTTCATGAAACTGCTGATGCCCAGCCATGCGCGCCGGGTGAAGCAATATGCCGATGCCGTGTCGCTGTTCCAGCGCGCCAGCGTCGAGGATCAGCTCGCGGCGATGTACAATCCCGTCGTTCAGCTCAAGTCCGGCGGCTATCTGGTCATCAACCCGACCGAGGCGCTGGTGTCGATCGACATCAACTCCGGCCGTTCGACCCGCGAGCATGGCATCGAGCAGACCGCCGTCGCCACCAATCTGGAAGCCGCCCGCGAGATCGCGCGTCAGCTCCGCCTGCGCGACATGGCGGGTCTGGTCGTCATCGACTTCATCGACATGGAGATGAACTCCAACATCCGCAAGGTCGAGAAGGCGATGAAGGAGGCGCTGAAGGACGATCGCGCCCGCATCCAGGTCGGCCGTATTTCCGGTTTCGGCCTCATGGAGATGAGCCGCCAGCGGCTGCGCACCGGCGTCCTTGAAGCCTCCACGCGCCAGTGCCCGCATTGCGAGGGCACGGGGCTGGTCCGCACCGCTTCGTCGGCGGGCCTCAGCGCGCTGCGCATGCTGGAAGAGGAGGCGGCGCGTGGTCGCGGCAACCTGATCACGCTGCGCGCGAGCCAGGAAGCGGCCTTCTACGTCCTCAACAACAAGCGCCACGAGCTGGACGAGATCGAGCAGCGCTATGGCGTGCGCATCGCCATCCTGCCCGATGGCGAGGTAGAGGGCGCGCGCATGTCGGTCGAGGCCAGCGGGCCGCGTCCGGAGCGGGTGGTCGACTATACGCCGATCGTGGAGGAGGATGACGATCTCGACGTCGTCGAGGAACTGGACGAGGAAGAGATCGAAGAGGTCGAAACCGCGCAGGAGGAACGCGCCGAGCGGGGCGAGGACCGTGAAGGCGGCCGACGCCGCCGTCGCCGCCGTCGTCGGCGCGGTGGGCAGCGCGACGAAAATCGCGCCGAATCCGAGATCCACGGCGAGGCCGGCGGAGAGGCCGACGACGCCGAAGAGGAAGGCGAGACCGAAGGGGAGGCCGAGACTGTTTCGGCTGACGCCGCCGCCGAAGCGGAGGGCGAGGGCCGTCGCCGCGGCCGTCGCGGTCGCCGGGGTGGACGCCGTCGTCGCGAGGCCGGTGAGGACGCCGTGAGCGAAGGCTCTGTTGCCGGCGAGGAAGCGGTCGAAGCCGTCGAAGCCGAAATCGCCCAGGAGCCTGTGGCGGAAGCCGCGCCAGAGGCGGCTGCCGAGGAAGAGGCACCCAAGACCCGGCGTCGCCCCCGTGCCCGCAAGGCGAAGGAAAGCGCCGCCCCCGCCGCCGAGGCGGTCGAAGCCGCTGCGGAAACGCCCGTCGAGGCGGCACCGGAAGCACCCGTTGCTGAAGAGGCGCCGGCCAAGCCCAAGCGGACCCGTCGCAAGAAGGCTGAGCCGGTAGCGGAGGAAGCCGCAGCCGCTGAAGCTGCGCCGGAAGCGCCGGCCGCCGACGCGGCTCCGGCCAAGCCCAAGCGCACGCGGCGGAAGAAGGCAGATCCGGTGGTCGAGGAAGTCGCTGCCGCTGAGGCCGCGCCTTCGGCCGACACGCCCGCCGAGGCTGCTTCGCCCGAAACCGGCGATACGGTCACCATGGACGGAGAAGCGGACGCGACGGGCGAGGGCGACGAGGGCGGCCCGCGCCGCGGCTGGTGGCAGCGCACCTTCGGCCAATAAGCCGGCACAGGATGAAAGACGCCGCTGTCTTGCCGCCCCGGGGCGGCCGGACGGCGGCGTTTTCCTTTTCGGTTGAGGATTAAACGGTGCCGGGAGAGAGAGCTTGTGGCCATTCTCCACCCCAAAGCCGCTATTGGACCTGCCGCTTAATAGGCTACATAATCGCTTTCAGCACCCGTTCAGCCCGTTCAAGGCATTGACCCTCAGCGATGGAGCTCCCTTTCCCTGCCCTGCCCCGCCCAAAAATGCCGAGCCGTCATGGCATGACCATGCGCTGGCTTCGTTTCGCGGCCATTGCAGCCGCATCGATTGCCCTGTTGTCGCGTCCGGCCGCGGCGCAGCAGATCCTGCGCGACGCGGAGACCGAGGCCTTCATGGCGGACATGTCCGCGCCGCTGGTGCAGGCGGCGGGCATGGAGCCGCGCAACGTCCAGGTGCTGGTCATCAACGATCCCAATATCAACGCGTTCGTTGCGGGCGGCCAATATGTCTGGGTGCATAGCGGGCTGATCGCCGCCGCCGACAATGTGAACCAGGTGCAGGGCGTGGTCGCGCATGAACTCGGCCATATCGAGGGCGGCCATGTCATCCGTTATGGCGAGGGGATGAAGGAGGCCACCGGCATCACCCTGCTGAGCCTGGTCCTGGGCGCGGCGGCGATCGCGGCGGGCGGCGCGGAAGCGGGCATGGGTATCCTTGGCCTGGGGCAGCAGGCGGCGATGGGCAAGTTCCTGGCCTTTTCGCGGGCGCAGGAGAGCTCCGCAGACCTTGCGGGCGCGCGCTATCTCAGCAAGGCTGGGATTTCGGGCAAGGGCAGCCTGGAATTCTTCAAGAAGCTGCAGAACCAGGAATATCGGCTCGCCATTCCGCAGGACGACAGCTATGGCCGCACCCACCCGCTTTCCGGCGAGCGCATCAATGTGCTGCGGGAAGTCTATACGGTCGATCCCGCCTGGGACAAGCCGGTGGACCCGAAGCTGGAGGCCCGGTTCGAACGGATCAAGGCAAAGCTGGTGGGCTTCGTTTCGGAACCCAACCAGACCCTGCTCAAATATCCCGAAAGCGACCAGTCGATCCCGGCCCATTATGCCCGCGCCTACGCCTGGCACAAGAGCGCCTATCCGGACAAGGCGCTCAGCGAGGTCGACGCCCTGCTGGCCGTCGCGCCGCATGATCCCTATTTCCTGGAGCTTAAAGGGCAGGTGCTGCTGGAAAGCGGCAAGCCCGCCGACGCCATCCCGCCCCTGCGCGAGGCGGTGCGGCTGACCAACCAGCCGCTGATCGCCACGCTGCTGGGCCATGCGCTGATCGCGACGGAGAATGACGCCAATTTCGCGGAGGCGGAAACGGTGCTGCGCAACGCGATTGCGCGCGATCGCGAAAACCCCTTCGCCTGGTACCAGTTGGGCGTGGTCTATGAACATCGCGGCGACTTGCCGCGCGCCGCGCTGGCTACGGCGGAGCGCTATTCGATGATAGGCAATGACCAGATGGCGCTGCGCAGCGCCGATGCCGCGATGCAGGGATTGAAGCCGGGCACGGTTGACTATCTGCGGGCGCAGGATATCGCCATGGTTTCCCGCGCAGCCGTCGAACAGAAGCGAAAGAAACGATGACAGACCAGAGCCGGCCCAGCTTTCGCGCGGCGCTTTCCAACAGGACCATCATGATGACCCTTGGCGTTTTCGCCTTCATCGCCGCCACCGCGACGGGCGCGGCGCTCGGCACCCAGAGCACGGGCCGCGTCGATGCCGGTGACAAGGCCGCGATCGAGCAGATCGTGCATGACTATATCATGGAACATCCCGAGATCATTCCGCAGGCGGTCGAGAAGCTGCAGGCGAAGCGGATGTCGGGCATGATCGACGCCAGCCGCAAGACGATCGAAACCCCCTATGCCGGCGCGTGGGAGGGTGCCGCCGATGGCGATGTGACCGTGGTCGAGTTTTTCGACTATGCCTGCGGTTACTGCCGGGCGTCGCTGCCCGATCTCGCCAGGCTGGTGGGCGAGGACAAGAGGGTGAAGATCGTCTATCGCGAACTGCCGATCCTGTCCGACGAGAGTATCGACGCGGCGAAGGTGTCGCTGCTGGCGGCAGAGAAGAACCAGTATATGCCCTTCCACCGCGCGCTCTATGCCGCGGGCAAGGTGACGCGCGAGACGATCATGGCGGCCGCGGCAAAGGTCGGGATCGACGCGAAAGCGGCGCAGGGGGCGATAACGGGGGGCCGATATGATGCGGAAATCCAGTCCAATATCGGACTTGCGCAGAAGCTGCAGGCGAGCGGCACGCCCACTTTCGTGATCGGGGGCCAGGTGCTGAACGGCGCCGTGGGCTATGATGCGCTGAAGGCTGCGGTGACGACTGCGCGGGAGAAATAGTCGCTGGATTTCGGCTGGATTCGGGAATGCGCCGGGTCAGCCGATTCTCCTGCTCCATGCAAAGCGAAAAGCGCGCTGCCTCTCTCCTCCGCCATTGACTCGCCGGTCCCTTTTGCCTATCGGACGCCCCCTGACATGCGGCCGCCCACCAGCGGCCCTTTTTTGTCACGCCCGATTCTTTTAGTTTTTGAGGAATGAACGATGAAGCGCACCTATCAGCCGAGCAATCTGGTTCGGAAGCGCCGTCACGGTTTCCGCGCTCGCATGGCGACCCCCGGCGGCCGCAACGTGCTGCGCGCTCGTCGTGCCCGCGGCCGCAAGAGCCTGAGCGCCTGAACGACGCGCCGCTTGATCGCGCGCCTGCCGTCATGGGCAAGCGCGCCGATTTTCTGGCGGCGAATCGCGGACGGCGTGCGCCCATGCCGGGCTTTGTCCTGCTGGTGCGCGAACGTGGCGACGGCGATCCGGCGATGCGCTACGGCATCACGGTCACGAAAAAGATTGGCGGCGCTGTCATCCGCAACCGGATGAAGCGCCGCTTTCGCGTTCTGGCGCGCGAACTGCTGCCAGCGCTTGGCATGGCCGGGGCGGATCATGTGCTGATCGGGCGCGCCGAAGGTATTGAGCGCGACTTCGCCCTGCTTCGGCAGGAGCTGGAAAAGGCGCTGGGCAAGGTGATGTCGCGGCCGGTGGGTGAGGCGCATCGTCCCTCCCGCCGGAAAACTCCACGGCCCGCTCCCGGAAGCGACGGGGCACCGAAGCAAGAACATCGACGGGAAAAGCCGTGATCGGGGGCCTTCTCATCCTGGTCGCGCGCTTCTGGCAATGGGGTCCGTCGCGCATCTTGCCGCCTTCCTGCCGCTATGCGCCCTCCTGTTCCGAATATGCGATTCAGGCGATCGGCAAATATGGTGCGGTGAAGGGTAGCTGGCTGGCCACGAAGCGGCTAATGCGATGCCACCCATGGGGCGGTTCGGGATACGATCCCGTCCCCTGACAGTGAATTTTTGAGACACGGCGGAGCCGACAAGCGTGGACGACAAGAAGAATATCATCCTGGCGGTGCTGCTGACCGCGGCGATCCTGTTCGGCTGGCCCTATGTCGCCAAACATTTCTTCCCTGCCGCCAATCCGCCGGCCACCAGGATAGAGGGCGGCAAGACCACGCCGCTCACCCCGTCCGGCACGGCCCCCGCGGCAGAGGGCGGCGCGGCGGTCCGTGATCTGGCCCTGGTGCTGAAGGATAGTCCGCGCGTGCCCATCCGCACGCCCAAGATCACCGGATCGATCAACCTCAAAGGCGCGCGCATCGATGATATCGTGCTGCCGACCTACAAGGAAACGATCGCGAAGGATTCGCCCGCGATCCGCCTCTACAGCCCCAGCGGCACCAAGGACGCCTATTTTGCGGGCTTTGGCTGGCAGGGCGAAGGGGTGAAGACGCCGGACGGCAGTACGGTGTGGACCACGACGGCCAAGGAACTGACGCCGACCAGCCCCGTCACGCTGACGTGGAGCAATGGCGTCGGGCAGACCTTCGAAATTCGCTACTCCATCGACGAAAATTACATGATCACCGCGCAGCAGAAGGTGTCGAACAGCGGCGCCGGGGCGGTGGGGGTCAAAAGCTATGGCTATGTCAGCCGGGCGCATCCTTCGGCCGATCCCGACACCTGGACGATCCATGTCGGGCCGATGGGCGTCTTCAACGGCGCGGCCAATTATGACGTGAATTACAAGGATCTGGCCAAGGGTCCGGCGGTGCAGAGCTTCCAGTCGACGGGCGGCTGGATCGGCTTTACCGACAAATATTGGCTTTCCGCGCTGGTGCCGGACCAGAAGGCCGCCTTCACGGGCCAGATGCGCAAGGGCGACGGCACGCAATATCAGACCGACGCCGCCTTGGCGCCCGTCATGGTCGCGCCGGGCAAGGCAATGACGCAGACCAACCGGCTGTTCGTCGGCGCCAAGGAAGTGAAGACGCTCCAGGCCTATGAACGGGCGGGCATTCCGCTGTTCGACCGGGCGATCGACTGGGGCTGGTTCTACTGGTTCGAACAGCCGATCTTCGCGCTGCTGCACTGGCTGTTCACGGTGATCGGCAATTTCGGCGTGGCGATCATCTGCCTGACATTCGTGGTGCGCGGCCTGATGTTCCCTGTCGCCCAGCGCCAGTTCGCCAGCATGGCAGCGATGCGCGCGGTGCAGCCGAAGATGAAGGCGCTGCAGGAGAAGTACAAGGAGGACAAGCCCAAGCTGCAGCAGGAGATGATGGAGCTCTACAAGCGCGAGAAGGTGAACCCGCTCGCCGGCTGTCTGCCGATCTTCATCCAGATCCCGATCTTCTTCGCACTCTACAAGGTGTTGCAACTCACCATCGAAATGCGCCACCAGCCCTTCGTGCTGTGGATCAAGGATCTTTCCGCGCCCGACCCGCTGCATATCGTCAACCTGTTCGGTCTGTTGCCCTTCACCCCGCCGGCCTTCCTGGGCATCGGTGTGCTGGCGCTGCTGCTCGGCATCAGCATGTATTTCCAGTTCAAGCTGAACCCGGCACAGATGGACCCGATGCAACAGCAGGTGTTCGCGATCATGCCGTGGATGATGATGTTCATCATGGCGCCCTTCGCAGCGGGCCTGCTGGTCTACTGGATTACCAACAACTGCCTGTCGATGTTGCAGCAATGGTGGCTTTACAAGCGTCACCCGCAACTGAGCGCGGCGACCGCGAAATAAGGCCGGCGATTTGAACGAACAGGAACAGTCTGAGTTGATCGAGGAAGCGCGCAAGGTCTTTGCAGGCCCCATCGCCTTCCTCAAATCCGCGCCGGACCTCAAATTCCTGCCCGACATGGCGGTGAATGAGGTGGCATTTGCGGGCCGGTCCAATGTCGGCAAGTCATCGCTGCTGAACGCGCTGACGAACCGCAACGGCCTTGCCCGCACGTCCAACACGCCGGGGCGGACGCAGGAGCTGAACTTCTTCGACGTCGGCGACCCGCTGCGCTTCCGGCTGGTCGACATGCCGGGCTATGGCTATGCCAAGGCGCCCAAGGACATGGTGCGCAAATGGCGTTTCCTGGTGAACGACTATCTGCGGGGTCGCGCGAAGCTGAAACGGACGCTGGTGCTGATCGACAGCCGCCACGGGATCAAGGATGTCGACACCGATATCCTCGACATGCTGGACGCTGCGGCGGTCAGCTATCGCATCGTCCTGACCAAGACCGACAAGGTGAAGGCCAGCCATCTGGCGGAAGTGAATCAGGCCGTGTCCGAGGCGATCCGCAAACGGCCAGCCGCGCATCCGGACATCATCGCGACGTCGAGCGAAAAGGGCATGGGCTTGCCCGAATTGCGCGCGGCCGTGCTGGAAAGCGTGACGCAGGGGTAAGAACGGGCCCATGGTGAAGATCACCTGCCTCTGCGGCCAGATCAGCCTGACGATCGAGAAGCGTCCGGAGTTCATCAACGCCTGCAACTGTACGCTGTGCCGCAAGTCCGGTGCGCATTGGGCCTATCTTCACCCTGATGAGGTGCAGGTGGAGGGTGTCACGCACAGCTATTGCCGCGAGGACAAGGACGATCCGGCAGCGGAAATCCAGTTTTGCGGGCGATGCGGATCGACCACCCATTTCACCCTGTCCGCCAGCGCGGTTTCCCGGTTCGGCAACAGCATGATGGGCGTCAATATGCGCCTGGCCGACGAACGTGACATTGCCGGCATCGAACTGCGCTATCCCGACGGGCGGTCCTGGTCGGGGACAGGCGATTTCGGCTATGTGCGGGCACCACGGATCATTGGCCAGGACGCAGGTTCCGACTGATCCGAAGGGCTTCCGCGCTGAAGCCGCAGCTCGTCAGAAAAGGCTGTACTGTCCGCTCCCCTTCAAAGTCCAGGTGGCAAGGGTTTCATGGTGGGTGCGCCCGACATGGCTGCATATCAGCATGAAGCGGTCGACATGCCAGCCAAAGCCCTCCACCCGACGCTGTTCCGGTGGACCGTCGCGGTAGAAGAGCGTCTGGTGCGGGCTGAAGCTCCAGCCGGGGCGCAGCATCACCCCTGCCCCCTTCATCCCTGCCGCGATCTGTTTCTGCAGCGCGTCGAGCAACGGGACATGACGGGATGGACGCAAGGCGCCGGACCGGCCGCCGATGCTGAGCCTGTCCAGGCGCAGGTCGAACGGCTCCGCCATCACGCCCGTCCCGGCGCGCATCAGCGCCTTGATCACGGCATAGGGATAATCGACATGATCGCAGGTGATCGCCAGCGTCACATGCTGATGATCCACGGCGACCCGCCGGGCTTCCCCAGCGATGCTTTCGGCGAAATGATCCGTCTGGCGGGCGATCAGCGCTGTCGGCTTCAGCGCGAAGAACAGGCGGAACAGGGTCTGGGTGGGGCGGCTTTCCATGCAATCTGCTCCATGCGACTCGGCGGCATATGTTCATGATATGTTCTTTTCATGCCGAAGGCGAATCCGCTGAAGCCGCGCCTGTCCGCGCCGCCGGATCATCACGCGCGCGGCATGCGGGTGGAGCGGCAGGCTGGCCTCCCGACAAGATGCCGGCCTCCGACAAGATGATTGTCTTTGAGGGCTGTGGCCCTACTGTGCGGATTTCCAACGAACAGGCAATCAGAGAGCGATGACCCGGCACATACCCTGGATAGTGATGGCGATGGTCGGCGCGGCGTCGCTGTCCGTGGTGGCGGTATCACGCGGTGAAGCGGTCAACGCCCTGTGGATCGTGGTGGCGGCGGCCTGCAGTTTCCTCGTCGCCTATCGCTATTATGCGCTGTACATCGCGCGGAACGTGATGCGGCTGGACCCGTCACGGCCCACGCCGGCGATCCGTCGCGCCGACGGGCTGGATTATGTGGCGACCGACCGCACCGTGCTGTTCGGTCATCATTTCGCCGCCATCGCGGGCGCGGGGCCTCTGGTGGGACCCGTGCTGGCGGCGCAGATGGGCTATCTCCCCGGCACGCTCTGGATCATCGCGGGCGTGGTGTTGGCGGGCGCGGTGCAGGACTTCATGGTCCTCTTCATCTCCATGCGCCGCGACGGGAAGTCGCTGGGCGAGCTGATCCGCATGGAAATGGGCCAGGTGGCGGGCACCATCGCCCTGTTCGGCGCCTTCATGATCATGGTCATCATCCTGGCCGTGCTGGCGCTGATCGTGGTGAAGGCGCTGGCGGAAAGCCCCTGGGGCATGTTCACCGTCGCCGCGACAGTGCCGCTGGCGATGGCGATGGGCGCCTATACGCGCTGGATCAGGCCCGGCCGCATCGGGGAAGTGTCGCTGATGGGGCTGGTCGGGCTGCTGGCCGCCATCGTCTATGGGCAGAGCATCGCCGCTTCGCCGGTCTGGGGTCCGGTCTTCACCTTCACGCCGGTGCAGCTTTGCTGGATATTGATCGGCTATGGTGCGGTGGCTTCGGTGCTGCCGGTGTGGCTGTTGCTGGCGCCGCGCGATTATCTGTCGACCTTCCTCAAGATCGGCGCGATAGCCGCGCTGGCGATCGGCATCGTCATCATGGCGCCGCCCCTCAAAATGCATGCCGTAACCGCGTTCGTCAGCGGCAACGGGCCGGTCTGGTCGGGCGGTCTGTTCCCCTTCCTGTTCATCACCATCGCCTGCGGGGCGGTATCGGGCTTCCACGCCCTCATCTCCAGCGGCACCACGCCCAAGCTGATCGCGAGCGAAGCCGATGCGCCGATGATCGGTTATGGCGCGATGCTGATGGAGGCGTTCGTCGCCATCATGGCGCTGGTGGGCGCGTCGATCCTCGATCCGGGCATCTATTTCACGATGAACAGCCCGGCGGCGGTCATCGGCAAGGATGCGGCGAGCGCCGCGGCGGCGGTGACGGCCATGGGTTTCCCCATCTCGCCCGAACTGATCCTGCAGACCGCGAAGGATGTGGGCGAGCACAGCATCATCTCCCGCGCGGGCGGGGCGCCAACGCTGGCGGTGGCGATGGCGGAGATCTTCTCCCATGTCGTGGGCGGGCCGGCGATGAAGGCCTTCTGGTATCATTTCGCGATCCTGTTCGAGGCGCTGTTCATCCTGACCGCCGTCGATGCGGGGA
>NZ_JBEGHS010000066.1:0-255 GCF_040676365.1 Sphingobium sp. LMA1-1-1.1 | reverse complement strand
GCGTGCAGGGTTCGGCCCTGCGCAGCATCGCGTCGACCAGCCCGTACAAGTCCTTCCCCGCGGCGCCGGTGTTCAACAGCGACGGCCAGTTGATCGATACGATCAGGCTTCCCGAAACGGACCCGGTGCTGGGCGCCACTCAGCAGCCGCGCGACAACAACTACATCTCCCAGGCGATGGCGCTTGACGACCGCAACCGGATGCAGACCTACAACGCGGCCCTGCACATCGACGGGTCGATCGGTGCGGTCGATG
>NZ_JBEGHS010000065.1:0-255 GCF_040676365.1 Sphingobium sp. LMA1-1-1.1 | reverse complement strand
CGAAGATGTTGTCGAGCGAAGCAGCCGCGGTGAACTGGGGCGTGAGCTTCCACTCCACATTGGCGGCGGTCAGGATATAGCCCTTCGTGACTTCCCCGGTGAAGTTGCGCAGGTTGTTGAAGAACCGGCCGGTGTAGTTGGCATTTGCCGACAGCGAAATCGCATCGTTCGCAATGGGCGGTGTCCAGCTCACGATCGCCGAGAACTGCTCGCGGGGCGCGAAGGCAGGCTCGGTGTCCTTGACAATGGCCGGCG
>NZ_JBEGHS010000064.1:0-255 GCF_040676365.1 Sphingobium sp. LMA1-1-1.1 | reverse complement strand
GGATGCGTCCTGGCGAGAAGATCCGTGCCGAAGCCCTGCGCAAGCGGTTCAACACGGCCAGCAGCCCCGTTCGGGAAGCGCTCAACCGGCTCCTTTCAGAAGGCTTCGTCGCGCTCGAGGAGCAGAAAGGCTTTCGTGTCGCGCCGGTGAGCGCCGAGGAGCTGAAGGAACTCGTCAAGACGCGCTGCTGGATCGATGGCCTGGCCATTCGTGAATCGATCGATCGGTTCGACCTGGCATGGGAGGAGAATCTCA
>NZ_JBEGHS010000063.1:0-255 GCF_040676365.1 Sphingobium sp. LMA1-1-1.1 | reverse complement strand
TTTTGAGGGGCGGCGCCATGATGACGATGCCGATCGCCAGCGCGGCTATCGCGCCGATCTTGAGGAAGGTCGACAGATAATCGCGCGGCGCCAGCAACAGCCACACCGGCAGCACCGAAGCCACCGCGCCATAGCCGATCAATATCCAGCAAAGCTGCACCGGCGTGAAGGTGAAGACCGGACCCCAGACCGGCGAAGCGGCGATGCTCTGCCCATAGACGATGGCGGCCAGCAGCCCGACCAGCCCCATCAGCG
>NZ_JBEGHS010000062.1:0-255 GCF_040676365.1 Sphingobium sp. LMA1-1-1.1 | reverse complement strand
TGCCCAGCGCCGAGGTCTGCCGCGAGCGACTGGTGCGCGCGATCGCCGATGGCGATGCCGAGCGGGACTGGATCGTCATGGCCCTCGCCCAGGCCCGCGCCAGCGGACTTGCCTGATTTTCAACCCAATCCTATCTGCTCAACCATCAAGAGAAAGCCTTCAACCCATGACCAGCACGCTCTTTTCGCCGATTTCCCTGCGCGATCTGACCCTTTCCAACCGGATCGTCGTGTCGCCGATGTGCCAGTATAACTC
>NZ_JBEGHS010000061.1:0-255 GCF_040676365.1 Sphingobium sp. LMA1-1-1.1 | reverse complement strand
TGCCTGAGCGCGCGCATGCTGACTCCCAAACAGGATATGAGGACGCCGGTCACAGTGCTGACCGGCTTTCTCGGCAGCGGAAAGACCACATTGCTCAATCGCGCCCTGCGCGATCCGGCGATGACGCACACCGCCGTGATCATAAACGAGTTTGGAGAGATCGGGATCGATCACGCCCTCACCACGGCGAGCGACGATACGATCATGGTGCTGGAAAATGGCTGCCTGTGCTGCACGGTCTTTGGCGACCTCATC
>NZ_JBEGHS010000060.1:0-255 GCF_040676365.1 Sphingobium sp. LMA1-1-1.1 | reverse complement strand
GATGAGGTCGCCAAAGACCGTGCAGCACAGGCAGCCATTTTCCAGCACCATGATCGTATCGTCGCTCGCCGTGGTGAGGGCGTGATCGATCCCGATCTCTCCAAACTCGTTTATGATCACGGCGGTGCGCGTCATCGCCGGATCGCGCAGGGCGCGATTGAGCAATGTGGTCTTTCCGCTGCCGAGAAAGCCGGTCAGCACTGTGACCGGCGTCCTCATATCCTGTTTGGGAGTCAGCATGCGCGCGCTCAGGCA
>NZ_JBEGHS010000059.1:0-255 GCF_040676365.1 Sphingobium sp. LMA1-1-1.1 | reverse complement strand
CCGGAGGCCCTAACTCCTGAGAGGTAGGGTCTAAGATGAGCAAGACAACGAACAAGTTTGCACCGGAGGTGCGCGAGCGGGCAGTCCGCCTGGTGCTGGACCAAGAAGCCGAGCATCCATCCCGCTGAGCGGCTATCACCTCGATTTCTGCCATGATCGGTTGTTCCGGCGACACGCTGCTGGAGTGGGTAAAAAAGGCCGAAGTGAACAGTGGCAAGCGGGCCGGCGTTCCGACCGAGTTGGCGGACCGGTTGA
>NZ_JBEGHS010000058.1:0-261 GCF_040676365.1 Sphingobium sp. LMA1-1-1.1 | reverse complement strand
GGTTGTCGGTTATTACGGCTCGCATTGATGGACGGGCGCGGTGGACACGGAGTTTTGTAATGAAGGTAGTTTTCATAGGTCTTGGACGCATGGGGCAGGCGATGGCCCGGCGGCTGCTGGATGCGGGCCATGACCTTGTGGTGTGGAACCGCACGCCGGATCGGCTGCGCGAACTGCTTGACCTGGGTGCGACGCAGGCCGATTCGATCGCGCAGGCCGCCGCGCTTGGCGCGCCTGTCATCACCATGCTCGCCAATGACG
>NZ_JBEGHS010000057.1:0-272 GCF_040676365.1 Sphingobium sp. LMA1-1-1.1 | reverse complement strand
AAACTCGTCGGGTCTGGTCACGAACAGCCCGGCGACCAACTACGGCATCGAAGGCAGTCTCCAGATCAAGCCAACGGACCGGCTTCTGGTCAACCTTGGCGCGTCCATCTTCCGGCCCAAGGTGAAGAATGTCGTCACCGCACCCGCCACGGCTACCGCGCCGGCCATTGTCAAGGACACCGAGCCTGCCTTCGCGCCCCGCGAGCAGTTCTCGGCGATCGTGAGCTGGACACCGCCCATTGCGAACGATGCGATTTCGCTGTCGGCAAATG
>NZ_JBEGHS010000056.1:0-191481 GCF_040676365.1 Sphingobium sp. LMA1-1-1.1 | reverse complement strand
ATCTCAAGTCCGGCAGGCTCATCGCGCTCGACTGCGTCAATGCGGTCAAGGATTATGTCCAGGGCCGAGCCCATGTCATTTCCGGCGCACTGCTCGACCAGGCACAGCTCGCCGACCCCGGCGTCCCGCTCAAAGAAGTGGGTCTCGCCTGACGGAAGCGAAGGTCAGCCGCGAAAGTTGGCCTTCGCTGCCAATTCCCACGGTCCTCCGCGGTAATGCCAGGCCGCAAGCCCGGCGATGGCGAGCGGCCTGGGACGAAAGGATCGTCCCAGTTCGTCCGCCAGCGCTTGCGCTTGCGCCCGATCGACCTTGTTCTGCACGGTGATGTGGAAACGCGGCCGGCCCTGGTCCTGCGGCACCAGCAGTCCGGCAAAGGCGTCCGCCAGTTCGTCGCGCATCGCCATCAATTCCGGGCTTTCCACCCGATAGGCGACACCCCGCCCCAACAACATCACCTCAGCCAGCCTCGCCACTGGCGCCCGCCCCGCGCAAAGGGCCTTCAACCGGCGCGCCACCTCATCCATGGCGGAGGGCGGCAGATGATGGAACAGCGTGATGTGCGCCGGAACCCGATTGCGTTCGGGCGGGAAATGCGCGCGGCGCAGCCCTTCAGCCCAGCCGAAATCCGCCGCGCCCATCAGCGCCGTCACGACGATCGGTGCGATCGGTGCCGTCGAAACCTCATGCGCCAATGCCCTGCCCCTTCATTCGCCAACGCATGACGCAGCGCTCTATGCCGCCGACAACAGTCGCCCCACCGCGTCAAGATCGAACGGCACGGTCTGGTACATTTCATCGATCCAGTTGCCGAACAGCAGGTGCGCATGACTCCGCCAGTGATTTTGCGGCGCCTTCGCCGGATCATCGTCAGGGAAATAATGCGACGGCAACTGCCTCGCCCCATCGCGCGCATATTCCTCGGCCAGGGTCAGCGTGTCATATTCCAGATGGTTGAACATATGCAGGAAACCGAACCCTGGATCACCGATCAGGCATAGGCCCGATTCAGCGCTATCAGTCAATATCTGCAAGCCCCGCCCGTCCGGAATATCCTCCCGCCGCACCTCCGACCAGCGGGACACAGGCACGCTGAAATAATCTGAAAAGCCCCGCATCCAGGGCGATGAAGGCACATGGACCTGATGGCGGAACAGGCCGAAAGCCTTGCGGTCCAGCACATGTTTCCCGACGCCATGGAAATGATGCAGCGCCGCCTGCGCCGCCCAGCAAATGCTGAGCGAGCGATGCACATGGGTTTGCGTCCAATCGAATATCGCGCGCAGTTCGTCCCAATAGCTCACCGCTTCGAAGGGAAGCTGTTCGACCGGCGCTCCGGTGATGATGAAACCATCGAAACGCTGGTCCCGGACATCGCTCCACGGACGATAGAAGGACGCCATATGATCAGCGGATGTGTTGCGGGAAATATGGTCGCTGATCCGCACCAGCGTCAGTTCGACCTGCAAGGGCGTTGCCCCGAGCAGCCGGGCAAGCTGCGTCTCCGTGTTGATCTTGTTGGGCATGAGGTTGAGCAACGCGATGCGGAGCGGGCGGATATCCTGCCGCACGGCATCGGCTTCGCGCATGACGACGACGCCTTCGGCTTCCAATGTCCGGCGGGCGGGCAGCTCGTCAGCTATCTTGATCGGCACGTCACGTCATTCCCTGCTACCGGGCGACGCTTAACGATGTGGCTTGGGTCCGCTTGGTTGCCGGATCGGCCACATCCTCCTTGGGGGAGTGCCACCTTGCCCGGATCGGCAGGTTGGCGTTGGGCGTCGTCCCAACTCTTGATGCTGTGCGCTCAATAGGCCGCTGGCAGGCCTTTGGCAATTGCTGCTTTCACAACGGAAAGGAAAACTTCGAGAGCTATCCCATCAGACCATCCGCGTCCTGTGCGGGAGCATGGGCCAGCGGGGGCTCAGCGTCGCTGAATGCGCCCCTTGCTCCCTCAGGCCGCCAATCGCAGGAACGGCACAGGCTCTGTCGAACGCAGCACGATGGGCTTGCCCTCCGACGCCTCGAACAGTTCGCCGTCCAATATGACGCTGCTATGGTCGCCCTCGATGCGGATGACGTCGCCCTGCTCCAGATGAATGCCCTGCATCTGCGATTTGCCGACCCGCCTGGTGACGCTCGCCCAGAAGAGGCGCAGCAGGGCCGACAGGCTCTGGTCCACCGCCATCAGCTTCATATTGCCGCGCCGGCTGTCCCCCGGCTGCACGCCGAGCAACAATCGTTCCAATGTCGTCACAATCAGCACCGCGAAGCGCCCGGCCAATTGTCCGTCGCGGATCAGCGAAATGCGCACCGGACGGCTGGATTGCGGCAGGAATCGGGCACGAATGCCGAAGACCAGCGACACCAGCACCGCTATCACCGTCAGGAAATGGCTGAGGCCGTTGGACAGGCCCAGCGGATAGATCTGGTTCCGACAATAGAGCATGTAATCGGCCAGCCCCGCTCCGCCCAGGAACATGCCCAGCACCGGCCGGCTTTCCGCCTGCCCGTCCGACAACGCGATCAGCTCGCGCGCCACGACATGGTCGTCGACGCCCGCTTTCGCGATCTGGACGATCCGTTCCAGCGCCTTGATCGGATCCCCGTGGATGCCAAGGTCCAGCGCGATCAGGTTGGTCTTGCCATTGGGCAAAACCGCGATGGGCGGCACGCGGCCCTTGAAATGCTCGCCCTGGTACAGTTCCGTCAGCGCCGCCTGCACCGTGCCGTCCCCGCCGTTGATGACGATGACGGCGGGATCCACGCGGGCAATGGTCTGAAGCGCCCGGCCGATCTGGTCGACATGCTCCACCTCATAATGGAAGATGTCGGGGTTGCTGGCGCAATAGCTGCGCACGCGCGGAAGCGTCTGCCGGTTGCCCGTGGACTTGGGATTGGACAGAAGGGCGACGCGAACCATGTCGGGGGATCACATATATTTGAGGTTGATGGTGATCTTCGTCACGCCCGGACCCGCATAGAAAGCGGCCTTTTCGACGCCCGGCTTGCCCAGGTTGAAGATGTTGATCGACGGATTGTTGGAAAATCCGCCGCCGTCGCGCGAAAAGTCCGTCTTGCCGTTGCCGTCGCGGTCGTGGCGAACGGCAATGCCGTATCGGCCGGCCTGCGGTACGGGCATGCAGAAGCGCATTTGGCCACTCACGGCCTTCACCGGAACGTCGATACGGCCAAGCCATTCGCCCTTGGCCAACCAGGCCGCCCTGGTCGCCGGATAGGACTGCACCCGCACCTTCCCGGTCGAGGCGGCAAAGCCACGCACGTCGACCAGGACCGCCGGCCCCTTGGCATCGGCGGAGCAGCGTTCCAGGTCGTTGCCGATCTCCATACCATGGGCGATCGCCGGGGCGGCGGCGAACAAAGCCCCCACCGACATCAGACCCATTGCAACTTTGAACATGACCATCCAACTCCGTGAAGCTATAGCCGCCCAGTGACACTGGCCAGTGTCACTGGATGGCGAGCCCCTGTTCGCCCCGCAACCTACCTGAATCGCATATGGGCGGGGTTTGCGGCCAAATCATGGTGATGGGACGACCACATAGAGAATGCTGACGGCCACAGACAGATATCTCGCTCGGCTGATCGCCCTGCCCATGTTGAGCACGCTGGTGATCTCGGCCATGCTGCTGGTGCTCGACAAGATGCTGAGCCTGTTCGACTTCGTCGCGGCGGAAGGCGGACCGGTCAGCGTCGTGTGGCGCATGCTGGCGAACATGATGCCCGAATATCTGTCGCTGGGCATTCCGATCGGCCTGATGCTGGGCATATTGCTGGCCTTCCGCAAGCTGGCCCTGTCGTCGGAGCTGGACGTGATGCGGGCGGTCGGCCTGTCCTACGGGCGGCTGCTGCGCGTGCCCTATATGTACGCCGTTGCGCTGGCACTGTTGAATTTCGGCATTGTCGGCTTCGTCCAGCCACTGTCGCGCCATGCCTATGAGGCGCTACGCTTCGAGCTGCGGTCGGGGGCGCTGGGCGCATCGATCAAGGTGGGCGAATTCACCAATCTGAGCAAGCGGATGACGCTAAGGATCGAGCGCAGCCTGGACGAAGGCCGTAACCTTCAGGGCATTTTCGTGCGCGCCACGGGCAAGGACGGCCAGACCGTGGCGGTGACGGCCGCCCAAGGCGAATTTCTGGCGACCGACGATCCCGACACCATCATCTTCCGCCTTCGCGACGGCGTGCTGGTGAACGACGCGCCCAAATATAAATCGCCGCGGATCCTGTCCTTTTCCAGCCACGACCTGCCGATCGACCTGCCGCAGATCGAGAAATTCCGCGGTCGCGACGTAGACCGGGAGAAGACCATTCCCGAACTGGTGATGATCGGCCACGATCCCGGCACGCCCGACAAGTTGCGCAACGAGATACGCGCCAATTTCCATTTCCGCATGGTGGAGGTGGCGATGATGCTGCTGCTGCCGCTGGCCGCACTTGCCTTCGCCATTCCGCCCAAGCGGTCGACTTCGGCGCTGGGCGTATTCCTGTCGATCGTGTTCATCGTGACCTATCACAAGGTCAATGAATATGGACAGGGCGTGGGTTCGCTGGGCAGGATCGATCCGATCATCGCGCTCTGGGGCCCCTTCCTGCTGTTCGCAGGGCTGATCCTCTGGATGTATCATGTGATCGCGCATCGACCCGGAGGCCAGCCGATCGCCGCGCTGGAATTTGCCTTCGCGAAGATCGCCAAGCAGGTCTTCCGCCTGCTGGGCGTCCTCCGGCGGCGGCCAAGGGCGACAACCATGGCGGAAGGAGCCGCCTGACCCATGCATCAATTCAACTTCTTCCCGTCGCGCCAGCTTGGCTGGTACATGGCGCGGCTGTTCCTGACGCGGACCTTCGCAGTGCTGGCGATGCTGGTGGCGGTGCTCCAGACGCTCGACCTGCTGGGCGAATCGGGGGACATCCTGGCTTATGCCGGCAATGGCGACGCGCAGCTGTGGCATTATGTGGCGCTGCGCGCGCCGCAGATCGTGGCCCGGTTCCTGCCCTTTTCGGTGCTGCTCGGCACGCTGATCATGCTCGCCAGCCTCAACCAGAACAGCGAGATCATCTCGATGAAGGCAGCGGGGCTGTCGGCGCACCAGATATTGGCGCCGCTGCTGGCCGCGGCGCTGGGCGTGGCGCTGATCAGCTATGCCTTCAACGAACGGATCGTGGCACGGTCGACAGCCCGCCTTTCCGCCTGGCAAGCCGTGGATTACGGCCCTCTGCCGCCTGACAGAGGAATCAAGGCCAGCCCGTGGGTCCGCGACGGCAACAACCTGGTAACGGCCGCGATCGTCGCCGGACGGGGAAAGGCGGTTCAACTCCGTAAGGTCGAAATCTTCAACCGGATCAACAACACGCTGACGACCATCGTGCAGGCCCCCAGAGGTCATTATGACCCTTCAACCAAAAGCTGGGTGCTGGAAGACGCGCGGCAGTTCGACGTGGCGAGGGGTACGGAGCGCCGTGTCGGGACCGTTCGCTTCGGCCATGACATACGGCCCGATCAGTTCACCCTGGCAAAGGTCGATCCCGACGCCCTCACCTTCAGCCAGTTGCAGGCCGCGATCAGCGACCTCCACGATGCGGGACGTCCCACGGCCGAACTGGAAGGGAGCCTGTGGCACAAGCTGTCCGGCCCGCTTTCCGCGCTGCTGATGCCGATCCTGGGCTCCGTGGCCGCATTCGGGCTGGCGCGCTCGGGGCAGTTGTTCGTGCGCGCGGTGATGGGGATGGCGCTGGGCTTCGCCTATTTCGTTGCGGACAATTTCTCGCTCGCCATGGGAAATCTGGGCGCCTATCCGCCTTTTCTGGCGGCCTGGGCACCCTTCCTGCTGTTCCTGCTGGTGGGCGAGACGGTCCTGTTCCGGACGGAGGAATAGCGGTCGACGCCCCCTCCTCCAAAGGACGCCTCAGCCCCTCGCCATCGTCGACCGCGCGATCTTGCCGACGAGCGGCCACATGCCGGGATAATTCCCCCGATGATAGGGCGAATCGCTCTCCAGCGTCGCCACGAGCCGCTTATGCGCCTCGCCCAGCGCATGATAGGGAACGCTCGGCAGCAGATGGTGCAATGCGTGGTAGCGCAGGCCCACCGGCGCCCAGATCGCCGCAAGAGGCGATGGCGGCGGCACATTCACCGAGTCCAGATATTGCGCGGTAACGGTCATCGCCTCGCCCTCATTTTCCCAGAGATGCGCGACCAGCGTGCGGAGCTGGTTGATGACCGTCATGGCTGAATGCACCGCCATATAGGTCAGCAGCGGCTTCCATCCGAAGGCCAGGACGCTGCCGACCAATGCCAGCGCGAAGAGGCTCGCGCCAGCTTCCTGCCAGGCCCATTGACGAGCGAACTCCCCCTCCGGCGCGCGGCGCCGATAGGCAGGGTTGATGGAAAGCGCGGAAAATTCCGCCACCACCTTGCGCCGCAAGGGCGGGATGATCAGGCTGAGCGGCGTCAGCACGGCGAAACGCAGGATCAGGCCCACCGGCGCCAGCACCGCCACGATGATGAACAGCGGCAGCGACCAGGGCTTCATCAGCGCCAGCGGAAGATATTCCGGATCGTTCGCTGTGCCGTAACGTGTGCGGGCGTGATGCTGCGTATGCACATCTTCATACAGGAATGATGGAATCATCAGCGGAATGCCGACGATGAGGTTCCAGCCAAGGCGGAAGCCGGGCAACGCACCCTTGCGGATATGGGTGAGCTCATGGATGAAGCTTGCCGCGCGATAAAGCGCCAGCACCGCCACCAGACCGAATGCCAGCATGAACGCGCCATTGCCGCTGATGATCGCTCCCGCCAGGGCGGCATAGCCGATGAAAGCCGAAGCCAGCAGATCGGGCCAATAGATGCCAGGCCGCGCCGTCGACAGTTCGCGGGTCAGATCGGCCGCCGCGCGCAGCATCGCCGCATCGTCCGGGATCGCGCTTTTCGTCCGCGAGGCGGCTGCAATAAGGGGATCGTGCACAGTCATGCGGTGGTTCCTAAAGGGTAAATGCGCTGCAATTGGGGCAGCAACATGACGATTTGATCATCATGGGCACATCCGCTCATGTCCCGATTGACATTCCCGGAACAAGCGTCGAACTGCTTTGCCCAAACCTCTCCAGCGAAAGCGTCCTGCGCCGTGGCCCATCAAGAACTGGTGATTTCCCCCGTAACTTCCAAGGCCGATCGCAAGGCTTTCGTCGATCTGCCCTGGCGGCTCTATGCCGATGATCCGAACTGGGTGCCACCACTGAAGGATGAAGTGTACAGCCTGATCACGCCGGGCAAGAACCCCTTTTTCGGGCATGCCGAGGCGCAATATTTCCTGGCGCGCCGGGGAAGCCGGGTGGTGGGGCGCGTGTCCGCACATCTCGATCATCTGGCTCTGACCCAGCCGGCCGAGCAAGGCATGGGGCCGGGCACCGGCAATTTCGGCCTGTTCGAGGCAGAGGATGCCGAAACCGGCGCAGCGTTGATCGCAACGGCGGAGGAGTGGCTGCGAGGCAAGGGCATGACCCGTGCGCTGGGGCCGATCTCGCTGTCGATCTGGGAGGAACCGGGGCTGCTGGTCGAAGGCTTCGACCATCGGCCGACCGTAATGATGGGCCATGCCAAGCCGGAATATCGGGCAATGGTCGAAGGTGCCGGGTATCAGGCGGTCAAGCAGCTCAAGACCTATGAACTGGACATCACGCAGCAATTTCCGCCGCTGATCCAGCGCATTGTCCAGTCAGGCGAGAAGAATGAACGCATCCGCATCCGCAAGGTCGACAAGTCCAGATTCGACAGCGAGGCGGCAATCATCCTCAACATCCTGAACGACGCCTGGGGCAATAATTGGGGGTTCGTGCCGATCACCGACGAGGAGGTCACGCATTTCGGCAAGCAATTGAAGCCCATCGTGTTCAACGACCTCATCATGATCGCGGAGCTGGAGGGAGAACCCGTTGCTTTCATGATGACGCTTCCCGACCTCAACGAGGCGATAGCACCCCTCAACGGTTCGCTTTTTCCCTTCGGCTGGGCGAAGCTGCTCTGGTGGCTGAGAAAGCCCAAGGTCCGCACCATGCGCGTGCCGCTGATGGGTGTGGTCCAGCGGTTGCAATCTTCGCGCATGGCCAGCCAGCTTGCCTTCATGATGATCGAATATATCCGCCGCAGCGCCACTACCAATTATGGCGCGACGCGGGGGGAAATCGGCTGGGTGCTGGACGACAACCAGGGCATGAACGCGATCGCCGATGCCATAGAAAGCCGAGTGAACAAGGTCTATCAGATCTACGAAAAGACGCTCTGAACAGCTGCCCGCAGGTGCAGGGAGGACGGTCAGGGAACCGCCACCTCCACCGCGCCCGCCGCGACCTGAACCGTGACCGGCGTGCTGGCCAGCACTTCGCCGTCGATGGAGATGCGCTGCGGCGGCCGGGTTTCGATCCGGAATGCCTTGCCCCGAAACTCCTCCGTCTGCGCATCGCGATCGCGCAGCTTGAAGAATTTGGCGTACCAGTCCCAGGCAAGCCGGGCATGGCTGCGCCCGACGACCGCCTGTATGACGATGTCCCCGGTGTCCACATCCGCCTGGTCGGACAGTTCCACCCCGCCATGATAGGGGCCGTTGAGGATGCGCACCTCCGTCGCCCACATATTGCGCCGCTTCACGCCGTCGTCCAGCGTCAACCGGAAGGCGCGAAAGCCTATGGAACATTTGATCGCCCATAGAAGATAGCCGACCCGGCCCAGATAGCGCTTCAGCTTGTGCGGCACCGTCTCCCCAATGCGAGGCGACAGGCCGAGCGAGGCTGCATTCACGAAATAGTCGCGGTCGATCATGCCCAGGTCGATGCGCCGCCGCCGGCCGCCGGATATCACCGCCACGGCACCCTCCAGATCGAGCGGAATGCCCAGGGTCCGCGCAAAACTGTTCGCGGTGCCCAGCGGCAACACGCCAAAGACGCAATCCTTGCTCACCAGTTCGTCCACCGTTCCGGAAAGCGACCCATCGCCTCCACCCACGATCACCATAGGCGCACCATCCGCTACGGCGCCGCGTACCGTTTCCTGCAATCGCTCCGGCTCCTTCACCGCATGTGCCGCTATCAGGCGCAGCCCTGCTTCTTCCAGCATGGCCTTGGCGTCCTTGAACAACGCCTCTCCCCGGCGGGAATGCACATTGACGATCAGAACCGCTTCACGCGGCAAATTCCTGGCGGGTGGGGATATCGTTTCCATGCCTCAACAACACGCAACCGCGCCCGGAGGTCCGAAACCATGAAAGGCCTTGCCCGTTGATGAGCAATGGCTCGCATCGCTCATCTGTCGGACATTCATTTCGGCGCGCATGATCCCCGGATCGTGACCGCCGCCGAAGCCTGGCTGCAACAGCAGCAACCGGATCTGGTGGTCATCAGCGGCGATTTTACCCAGCGCGCGCGGCGCGAACAGTTTCGTGAAGCGGCAACCTGGCTCAACCGGCTGCGGGCGGCGGGCATGAAGCTACTGGTTGTCCCGGGCAATCACGACGTTCCGCTCTATGATCTTGCCCGCCGCTTCGGCGCGCCGCTGCGCCGATACAAGCGCTACATCAGCAATGATCCATGCCCTTTCTACCAGGATGAGGCGGTCGCGATACTGGGCCTCAACACCGCGCGATCGCTGACCATCAAGGATGGGCGGATCAACCATGAGCAGATGAACATGCTTCGCGAGAAATTCGCGTCCGTGGCGTCGGACAAGACGCGCATTCTCGTCACCCATCATCCCCTCTTCGCCATGCCGATCGGCAAGGGCGGGGAATTGAGCGAAGCCGTCGGCCGCCATGAGGATGCCGTGCAGGCGGCGACGGAGGCGGGCATTCACATCGCGCTGGCCGGCCATTTCCACCAAACCTATGCAGAGGCGGCGGAGAAGATGGTGGCGCATGCCGGCGGCGCGCTGGTGATCCAGGCGGGAACCGCGACCTCCACCCGCCTTCGCAATGCCGAACCGCAAAGCTTCAACTGGCTGCACGTCCACCGCCATGACGAGATCGAGTTGCAGGTGGTGGCATGGGACGGCGCCAGCTTCCAGCGCGGCCAGCATATCGGCTATTTCAAACAAGGCGGCGCATGGATCAAACGGGATATGTCCGCGCCCTAGGACGGATCGACATTCAGATGATGACGAGCCGAAAATGGTGGTTTTTCGTGACCCGGCGCGCAGCGTACTTCCGGTACGTGAGCACCGGAAGCACGAAAGGCCGACATTTGCAGGCCGTCAGGGCTGAATGTCGATCCGGCCTAGCCGAATGCTGCCTCGGCCAGGGCCGCGCCATGATCCCGGATGGCGTGAGGCCAGTCGGCGGAGGCGCTTTCGAACCCGGCCCTATCCTTCGCATAAAGCGCGCGGATGGCCTCTTCATAGCCGGCCCGGTCGCCCGCCATCACGGTCAGGAAATGATAGGCCGCGTCCATTGCCGCGCGGGGCGAAGGCTTTGCCCCGGCATCCTTGCGCGCCGCCTCGACCAATCGCCGCAGCGTTACGGAAGCGCCGCCGGGTTGCGCCGCCAGCCAATCCCAATGCCGGGGGAGCAGCGTCACTTCACGCGCCTGGACGCCGAGCCGGGGACGCCCGCGGCCACGGGGAAGCTGCGGCGCGGAACCGCGCAGGTCGATATCCACCTGCCGGCCCGTGCTGTCATCGAACAGCAGCAGAGACTGCGCCTCCGTCCCCATGGCATGGAGCGTCGCGCGCACCTCTTCCTCATCGCCCGTCGCAATCCAGAGGTCGCCCGCAAAGGCCGTCAAAGTACGTGTCATGCCGAAATCTCCTTCGGCACGCGATTTATTATCCGGATAAAATAAAGTCAAATAAATTCCGGGTAAAATTATTCCGTCAGTTCTACCCAGGTCGGGGCATGGTCGCTCGCCTTTTCCCGCCCGCGAAAATCCTTGTCGACCTGCGCGTCGATCAGCCGGTCGGCGGCGGCCGGGCTCAGCAACAGATGATCGATCCGGAACCCCGCGTCACGCGGCCACGCGTTCATCTGGTAATCCCAATAGGTCCACACCCCGCCCGCCGGATGCCGGGAAGCGATGGCGTCGGTCCAGCCATCGCCCAGCAGGCGGCGATAGGCAGCGCGGCTTTCAGGCTGCATCAGTGCGTCGTCGGCCATGGCCTTGACCGAATAAACGTCCCTGTCGCGGGGAATGACATTGTAATCGCCCGCCAGGACCGCCGGCACTTCCTCTGCCCAGATCTCCGCGGCGCGGAGGCGCAGACGCTTCATCCAGCGCAGCTTATAGTCGAATTTCGGTCCCGGTTGGGGATTGCCATTGGGCAGATAGATGCTGGCGACGCGCAGCCCCTTCACATCGGCTTCGAGATAGCGGCTATGTTCGTCTTCGACCTCACCCTCCAGCCCGCGCCGCACCTCGACCGGCGTCTCTCCACGGGCCAGTATCGCGACTCCGTTGAACCCCTTTTGCCCGTGCCAGATCGCGCCATAGCCGACATCCTCGATATCCTTCACCGGAAAGGTCTCGTCGGACGTCTTGATTTCCTGAAGGCAGGCGATGTCGGGCCGCGTCTCGTCGAGCCATTCCAGCAGGCGCGGCAGGCGCGCCTTGATCCCGTTGATGTTGAAGGTGGCGATGCGCATGGCCCAAATCTCCTTGCGCGCATCCCTAAAGACTTCATCCGCCCCTCTACAAGAGCGGTGCGGCGATTAAATCGAAAAGCTTGTGCCGCAGCCGCAACCAGCGGTGGCGTTGGGGTTCGTCACCTTGAACGCCTTTCCGCCAAGGTCGGACACGAAATCCACCGCCGATCCGCGAACGAGGTCGATGCTGACATCGTCGACCACCAGCGTGACGCCGTCCCGTTCGACCGCGATATCGTCTGCCTCCACCGCATCGGCCAGGCCGAAGCGATATTGGAAACCCGAACAGCCCCCGCCTTCCACCGCCAGGCGCAGGATCGCGGGCTTGCCCTGCTTGGCCGCGATGGCGGCGACACGGGCAGCGGCCGAGGATGTAAGGTCAATGTCGATCATGGCGCCTAGATAGGATCAAGCAAAAGGCCCGACAAGCTCTCGCCTGCCGGGCCTTGGGAAAGAAAGATTGGCGGGGCTTCAGTCGGCCGCCTTTTCCTGGGCCCTGGTCGGGCCGCCCATGGCGACCGGCGGCTTGGTGTTCATCGCCACCAGATAGTCGGGTCCAGCCACGAAGGGTATGGGATTGATCGCCTGACCATCGACACGCACCTCATAATGCAGGTGGCTGCCGGTGGAACGGCCGGTCGAACCCATGAGGCCGATCAACTGGCCGCGATGGACATAGCTGTTCGCGGCAACCAGCAGCTTCGACATATGGCCGTAGCGCGTTTCCATGCCGCCGCCATGCGAAATCTGCACCAGATTGCCATAACCGCTGGCCCAGCCGGCGCGGCTGACGATGCCGTCGGCTGTCGCGTAGATCTTGGTGCCCAACGGGCCAGGGATGTCGATGCCCTTGTGCATGCGGGCGCCGCCGTTGAAGGGGTCGGAGCGGACACCGAAATTGGAGGTCAGGGAGAGTTTCTCGACCGGACGTCCCGAGGGGATGTAGTTGGCCGACTTGGTCTGGCCGTCCAGCCGCTGGAGGCTGGAGAAGAGATTGGAGAAACCGACATCGGCAGGGCCAAGCGCGCTGGTGTTGATTTCCGACGCATCGCCATAGGGATCGTCTTCGTCGGCCTTGGCCTGGGCCGGTACGGCGGCGCATAGCGCTCCTGCCATACCCATTGCTCCAACCATCTTGAGCGCAGAACGGAACCATCGCGCAGCGCGCGCATTTTCAATCTGAAGAACCAACATGCCGACCCCGACTATCAACCGGAGGCTTGTGCCTCTCGGCTATCCCCACGTTAACCAAAATGCGACTGATGCCGCCACCCGCTGGAGCGAAGAGGACATGTCCCGGCTCATTGTGCAAGCGGAGTGTAAAATTCCCGCGTTAAACCGGCTTGTCGACGCGCCGAGTCGTTGAACGGCGGCTTCAACGCGCCCCGAAAGTGGCGTTTCACAAGGATTTGGTAATGATTTGCGGGGTTCACGCCCAGCCGCTTCGTCGCATGGTCGAACCATTTCGTCCCGGCAAAGACATGGCGAATCTCATCCGTCATGATCCTCTGCAAAATGCGCGCCGACATTTCATCCCCCGCTCCCTGGAAGCGAAGGATGGTGGCGGGGGTGATGTCGAGCGCCCGCGCCTCCAGCACCATCGGAACGATGGCAAGGCGGGCGAGCGCATCATGCGCCGTCTCGCTGGCCGCCTGCCACAGCCCGTCATGCGCCGCCAGAGCGCCATAATGGCTGCCAAGTTGCCGCAACCGCCGGTCTAGCAGCGCGAAATGCATGGCTTCGTCGGCGCCCACGCGCATCCAGTCATCGGTGAAGTCGCGCGGGAATTCCGCCCCGAACCGTCCGATCAGGTCAAAGGCAAGATCGATGGCCACGAATTCGATATGGGCGAGCGCATGAAGCATCGCGATCCGCGCCCGATCCGAACCGATCTTGCCGCGCTTGGGCATCTGGTTGGGCGGCAGCAGTTCGGGCTGGTCCGGGCGCGCCGGACGATCGGGCATGTCCGTTTCGAAGCGATGCGCCAGCCGCCCCATCCGCCAGCCGCGCGCAACCGCTCGCGCCGCCATCAGCTTGGCCAGCGGATCAGGGGTCAGCAGCACATGCGCGCAGGCCGCGCCCACGCTGTCGATGGCGATAGGGAGCGTCAAAGGCCCTTCGCTGCCTCCAGCACTTCGGCGGCGTGGCCCTTGACCTTCACCTTCGGCCAGATGCGCTGGATCTTCCCGTCAGCGCCAACCAGAAAGCTTGCCCGCTCGATCCCCATATATTTGCGGCCATAGAGCGATTTTTCCACCCAGGTGCCGAAAGCCTCGCACATCTCGCCCGGCTCGTCGGAGGCAAGCGTGACGGTCAGCCCATATTTCTCCGCAAATTTCTTGAGCCTGGCCGGCTTGTCCCTGGATATCCCGACCACCGGCATGCCCAATGCAGCGAAATCAGCGGCCAGCGCCGTGAAATCCTTCGCTTCGCTGGTACAGCCGGGCGTGTCCGCCTTGGGATAGAAATAGACGACCAGCGGCTTGCCCCTGTAGCGCGCCAGCGTGAAATCCGCGCCGTCGGCATCCTTCAGCGTCACTTCCGGCACGGCATCGCCCACGTCCAACATCGTCATTCCTCCTTGAAGGGCGCGGCCAGCGCCGCCCACGCGTCAGCCACCCTTTGCCGGGCCTGTGCGTAGCTTTCAAGCAGTGCGTCCCAGCTTTCGACGCCGCAGGCCCGCGCCACCAGAGGACGGGTGGCTTGCGGAGGTTCGGTCGATCGGGGCGAAACCAGGCGGGAAACGATCAGGAAACGGGTGATGAGGTCATGCGCCCCGACCAGTTCGGCCGGCAGGTGGCCGGCCGCGACAAGCTGCTCCAGCGCGGCGCGCAAATCGGGGTCGAACGCCATATTGTGACGGAACTGGGTGATATGGATCAGGAATTCCAGGTCGACCAGCCCGCCCGGCACCAGCTTCACGTCCAGGTCGCCCGCAGGCGGCTTATGCCTGGCGATGTCGCCGCGCATCTTCACCGCCTGACGCGCCAGCTCCTCGAAGTCACGCGGCCGCTCCAGCGTTTCGGTGAGGATCGCCCCCAGCGCCGCCCGCGCCGCACCGGAACCGAAGACCGGGCGGGCACGGGTGAGCGCCAGATGCTCCCAGGTCCAGGCCTCCTCGCGCTGGTAGCGGGCGAAGCTGTCGAGGCTCACCGCCAGCAGGCCCTGCGCGCCGGAGGGGCGAAGCCGGGTGTCGACCTCATAGAGCGGCCCCGCCGCCGTTTGCACCGACAGGGCATTGGTGATGCGCTGGCCCAGGCGATTGAAATATTGCGTTGCGCCCAGCGGCTTCGCGCCATCGGATTCGGTTTCAAAGCTGCCCGTGAAGAGATAGACGAGGTCGAGGTCGGAGGCATGGGTCAGCACCCCGCCGCCCAGCCGCCCGAGCGCCAATATCACCATCTCGCCGCCGGGCACTTTCCCATGGGCGCGCTCGAACTCAGCGACCGTGGCCGCGCTCAGCGCCTCGATGGCAGCTTCGGCAACGCGGGAATAGCCCCGTCCTGCTTCCAGCGGATCGCCGCCACGGATGATCTGCGCGCCCAACGCGAAGCGCCGGTCGTTCACCCGCTGGCGCACCCGGTCAAGCAGCGCCTGATAATCCTCCCCCTCCTCCAGCCGGGCAAACTGGTCAGCCAATATCCCCACGGCGGGCGGCGGGTCGAAGGCGGATGTGTCGATCAGCCCGTCCAGCAGTTCCGCCCGCCGCCCCAGCGCATCGGCCAGCGTCGGCGCATGACTCAGCAGTTCGGCCAGCAGTTCGACAAGGCCGGGCCGGGCCGCCAGCAGCTTGAAGAAGTTGATCGCGCTCGGCAAACGGCCGATCAGGTCGTCCAACCGGTTGAGCGCCCTCGCCGGATCGGGCGCCGTCGCCAGCGTCCGCATCAATCCCGGCAGCAACTCCTCCAGCGCGTCTCGCGACGCGCCGCTGCGCAGCGCGCGGACTGTGCCCGAACGCCAGCGCGCGATCCGTGCCAGCGGTGTTTCCGGATCGTCAAAGCCCAGGTCGACAAGCTGCGCCTTCAGCCGGTCCTCGTCCACCGACAGCGATTCGCTGGGCGCCGCAGGGGTCAGCCGGTCGTAATTGCTGCCCACCCACTGCACATGCGGACGCAGCAGATCAAGCAGCGCGCCGCCATCCTCCAGCCCGTGCAGCCGCGCGACATTGTCCATCGCCTCGGCCGATTTGGGCAATTCATGGGTCTGGCGGTCCTCCACCATCTGCAATCGGTGCTCGACGGTGCGGAAAAGAACATAGGCTTCGTCCAGCTTGGCGGCCACATCGCCCTCGAACACGCCGGCACCCGCCAGAGCGCGCAGCGCCTCCCGCGTATTGCCCGATCGCAGGGACGGATCGCGGCCCCCATGAATGAGCTGGTGCACCTGGGCGAAGAATTCGACCTCCCTTATGCCGCCACGCCCGCGCTTCAGGTCATAGCCGGGCCCGAAGGCCTGCCCCTGCGAATAATGGTCCCGGATCCGGCGCGAAATGTCCGTGATCGCATCGATAGCGCCGAAATCCAGACTGCGGCGCCAGACGAAGGGACGGATCGCCTGCATGAAATAATCGCCGAGCGCGATGTCGCCCGCCGCCGGCCGCGCCCGGATGAACGCCGCCTGCTCCCAGCCGAGCGCGGTCGATTCATAATAGCCGATCGCCGCCTCCACCGGCAGGGCGATCGGCGTTGCCTCCGGGGAAGGTCGCAGGCGCAGGTCGACGCGGAACACATAGCCGTCGCCGTCGCGGGCATTCAGCAGTTCGCTGACCCGCCGGCCGATGCGCACGGCCGCATCCGCCGGGTCTTCCCGCTCGCCATGGGGCAACGTCCTGGGATCGTAGAGCAGGATCGGGTCGATATCGGAGGAATAGTTGAGTTCCCGGCTGCCATGCTTGCCGAGCGCCAGCACCACGAAACCCCGCTTTTCCGCATCCGGATAGCGCTCAGCCATGGCGGCGGCTAGGGCCTCCTCCAGTGCCTGGTCGGCAAAATCCGACAGGGTACGCGTCACCCGGTCCAGTCCCCAGGCGCCCGCCAGATCCGCAGCGGCGGTCACCAGGGCCACCGCCCCGCGCCTGCGCCTCAACGACCGGGCGATACCATCCTCCGGCGCCACCACCTGCTGCGCGGCCGCCCAGGCGCCGTCGAAATTCCCGCGCTCCACCAGATCGGCAATATCCGGAAAACGATCCCATTGCCGAGCGAGGAAGGGCGAATGCGCCCTGATCCTCGTCGCGACCGCCAAACGGTCCGTCACCATAAATCTCCCATAATGGAGCCGATATTGCTTGCCGCTGCGACGAACGCCAGAAACTTTTGCACGACTTGGCAGTTATTTGATCATGGAAATGCAACGTAAACCCTTCGGCCGGTCAGCCCGGATTCAGGAAGGCGCGATCCGCCGCGTCCTGAACGTCGGCGTGCCGCAGCCCTATGAGGGGGTGGGCAATGCGTTGCGATCGACCTTCCGCGCCAGCAGTGGGACGGTGCCGGACGACATGCTCGACCTGCTGGCGAAGCTGGACCAGCATTAGGGTCTCGATCTGATTGATTCAGATCGCTGCTCTGGATTCCTTGTTTCCCGCGATTTCTTGACCAGCGATCGGTTCCGGTCGCCTGGAAATCGCTCTAGCATTTTATTTACTTCGGCGGTTTACGGTAGCGCGCACAATGCAGGACGCGCGCTCATGATCTACAAGGCCTTTGCCGCGGTGACGCTGATCGCCGCCCCGATCGTCGTGCTGACGGTGCAGAGCATCGTGCCGTCAGCCCCGCAGACAGCAGTTCCGTCACCCATGGCGCCAACCCCGGCTCCGGTGATGATGCCGACGCCGGCTCCAGTCGTGACGCCGGCCGCAGCCATGCCGTCTCCGCCGCCACCGCCCGCGCCGGACGCAGGAAATCTCTCCTTCGGCCAGCCCATGCCAGAAGCGGGTAGGCCCCTTCTCGCCCCCGGAGCCGGACTGCCGGCCGCACCCGCATCAAACTCCGCGCCGATCCAAAGCGTTCAGTTGTCGGGCGAGGCGCCGAAATAGCCGAAATAAGGACGGGACTCAGATCTCCGGACCTCAGGCGCCTTTGAATGTGTCGCACTGCGCGGGGTCACCGCTATCCAATCCCTTGCGGAGCCAGGTCATCCGCTGCTCGCTGGTCCCATGGGTGAAGCTCTCCGGAACGGGACGGCGGCCAGCCGCCTTTTGCAGCGTATCGTCGCCGATCGCCTGGGCCGCCTTCATCCCTTCTTCCAGATCGCCCGGTTCCATCAGGCCAGTGCGCTTGGCCCACACGCCCGCATAGCAGTCGGCCTGCAATTCGACCCGCACCTGCAGCGCGTTGCCCTGTGCCTCGCTGACGGCGCGCTGCTTCTGATTCACCTCGCCCAGCGTTCCTTCCAGATCCTGCACATGATGACCCACCTCATGCGCGATCACATAGGCCTGGGCGAAATCGCCGGGCGCGCCGAAGCGCTGCCGCAATTCGGTGAAGAAGTCGGTGTCGAGATACACTTTCCGGTCATTGGGGCAGTAGAAGGGGCCCATGGCGCTCTGCGCCGCGCCGCATCCCGACGAACCGTTCTGGGAATAGAAGGAAAGGACCGTGGGCTGATATTGCTGACCCGCCTGCTGGAACAGCGATCCCCAAACGCGCTCCGTCGATCCCAGCACCTTGAGGGACCAGTGCTGCACGTCGCTGAGCCTGGAGGAATCACGAGAGACCTCGCCACCCTGCGGCATCTGGCCGCCGCCCCCCATCAGGCTCAGGGGATTGACGCCCATGACCGCCATTATGATCAGCACCACGACGATTCCGCCGCAGCCGAACCGGCTGCCGATCAGCGGCAGCAGCAGCCCCAGGCCGCCGCCCAGCCCACCGCCCAGGCCGCCACGCCCGTCCTGGATCTCGAAATTGGTGCTTTCCCGTTCGTCGTCGAGCCGCATCTCGTCCCTCTCTTTCCCTCGCCTGCCTATTCCATTCCGTCACGCGTGGGAACGCCCCCGATGCGGCGCGGGTTGCGCGGGCCATGACGCCCCATGAAGAGATTGTAACGAGACATTCAGTTGGAATGCCGAGCGACTATTCTATATTGCGCTGCGACATGGCCGATACCGAATCCCAGCCGCGCCGGCGCGCCAACACGCCCCTGCCCCTTCCCCGCGAAGTCGCCCTTCTGTTGCAGGGCGGCGGAGCGCTCGGATCCTTCCAGGCCGGGGTTTATCAGCGGCTGGACGAGCTGGGCATCGACATCAGCTGGGTTGCGGGTATTTCGATCGGCGCCGTCAACGCCGCCATCATCGCCGGCAATCCGCCGCATAAACGCCTTGGTCGACTCAAGAAATTCTGGCTGACCGTCTCGGGCGGGATGCCCAATGTCGTCCTGCCGGAGATCGACCATATCCGGGAGGCCGCCCATCTGATGGCGGCCGGGTCGGTCGCGACCTTCGGCGTGCCGGGCATGTTCCGCCCGCGCCTGTGGCCCGCGCCGCTGATGCCGGAGGGTACGCCCGGCGCGATCAGCTTCTACGACAGCGCGCCGCTGAAGGACACGCTGGACGCGTGCGTCGACTGGGACCTGCTGAACGACGGGCCGGTCAGGCTGTCGGTGGGCGCGGTGGACGTGGAAAGCGGCAATTTCGCCTATTGGGACACGCGCGGCCGGGGGGGCAACACCCGCATCGACGCGCGCCACATCATGGCGTCGGGCGCGCTGCCCCCCGGCCTGCCGCCGATCGAGATCGACGGCCGCTGGTATTGGGACGGCGGCATCGTGTCCAACACCCCGCTTGCCCATGTGCTGGACCACCAGAGCGAGGACATGCTGGTGTTCCAGGTCGATCTCTTCCCTGCCGAAGGGCCGATGCCGCGCCAGATGACCGACGTCTATTCCCGCACCAAGGACATTCAATATTCCAGCCGTACCCGTCAGGTGACCGACCAGTATCTGCGGTTGCGCAAGGAGCATAAGGCGATCCGCGCGCTGCTCGAAAAGCTGCCGCCCGAATTGCAGGACGATGCCGATGCCCAACGGTTGCGGCAGTTGCTGGACACCGGATCGGTCAACATCGTCCATCTCATCTATCGCAGTCGCGCCTGGGAAAGCGGCGCGCGCGACTTCGAATTTTCCCGCGCCACCATGCTCGATCACTGGTCCCAGGGCCGCGACGCGGTGGAGGAAGTGATGCACAAGGGTGACCTCATCGCCCGCAACATCGTCAATGGGAAGAGCTCCAGCTTCGACCTCGACGCACCCGACCATCTCAAGGAGAAGCAGGCATGAGCAATTCCCAATCCGGCCAGTTCCTGTCGGGCAAGACTGCCCTCATCACCGGGTCGACCTCCGGCATCGGTCTCGCTTATGCCAAGCTGCTTGCCGGCCAAGGCGCGAATGTCGTCATCAACGGTTTCGGAGACGCGGACGCCATCGAGAAGGAACGCGTCGGGCTGGAGGCGTTGAGCGGAGCAAAGGCGCTCTACAGCGGCCATGACCTCACCGACACCGGGCAGATCGAGGCGATGATGAAGGAAGCCGCCGACACTTTCGGCGGCGTCGATATCCTCATCAACAATGCCGGGATGCAGCATGTCGCGCCGGTCGAGGATTTCCCGGTCGACAAATGGAACCTCATCATCGCGCTCAATCTCAACAGCGCATTCCACACCTCCCGCCTCGCCATTCCCTATATGAAGGAAAAGAAGTGGGGGCGGATCATCCAGACGGCCTCGGCGCATTCGCTTACCGCCTCCCCCTTCAAGAGCGCCTATGTGACGGCGAAGCACGGATTGGCGGGCTTCACCAAGACGCTGGCCCTGGAACTGGCGACCTTCGGCATCACGGCGAACTGCATTTCGCCCGGCTATGTATGGACGCCGCTGGTGGAGAACCAGATTCCCGACACGATGAAGGCGCGCAACATGACGCGGGAGCAGGTGATGAACGACGTGCTGCTGGCGGGGCAGCCGACGAAGCAGTTCGTCACGGTCGATCAGGTGGCATCCATGGCGCTCTATCTGTGCAGCGATGCCGCCGCGAACATCACTGGCGCCAATATGAGCATCGACGGCGGCTGGACCGCGCAGTAGGGCCTAGAGCATCGTGCGCAAAAGTGGGAACCGGTTTTGCGCTTGAAACGATGCGAAAACAAAAAACTGGAGCATGCGTCCTGCATCCGATTTAACGCAGCGTGCTCTACGCGAAAGGAAGGGGCGTCATGCTGTTGCTGTCCATCGCGTTGACGGCATCCACCATCGTGACGCCCGCATCGGCCATGCTGGGCGCCTTCCGCGAATTCTGCCCTGCCGATATTCCCCCTCAGGCCACACTTTCCAGAGCGGATGCGCAAGGCTGGCACAGGATCGCATCGGTCAGGGAAGACGAGCGGCAGCTCGAAGGACCAGCCCCCATGACGCTGCACTCCAGCGACGATGAAAGGGCTGGGGAAAATTGGCGCAGTTGTGGCATCAAGAGCGATGGCAATTCTGGCGATCTGGCAGCGCTTGCCGGGAACGTCAAAGACTGGCTGGGCTTCCCTCCTGCGGTCGATCTGAAAACAACCGTGACCTATTTCCTGCTATGGGATGGCGCGTAATGGCGGGACGGCGCGCATCTCCCAACGGCGGAATTCCAGAAGGCAAAGGCGGCGGGCCACTTCTATTCACTCACGGCGATGAGCGCTGAGGGCGGCTCCAGTCTTTTCTGGCTGCAGAGTCGACCGACGAGATAATCGCTCTTAAAACACCGACAAATTGCCCCTATGGTCCCCCCACCATCAGGGAGACCCATCAATGCGTCATGCGTTGACGGCCATCATGGCCGCCGCCAGCCTTATTTCCATTGCCCATGCCCAGCCTCCCGGCGCACCCGCCGAGGTGGCAACGCCGCCCAATGTCATCGCCGCGACCATCGCGAAGGACATGGACGGGCTGATGACGCTCTATCGTGACCTGCACGCCAATCCCGAACTGTCGGAACAGGAAAGCGCCACCGCCGCCAAGCTCGCCCGGCGGCTGAAAGCGATGAAGTTCGCCGTCACCGAAAAGGTGGGCGGTACAGGCGTAGTCGCGGTGTTGAAGAACGGATCCGGCCCCGTGCTGCTGATCCGCGCCGACATGGACGCCCTGCCCGTTACCGAACAGACGGGTCTGGAGTTCGCCTCCAAGGTCAGGGCCAAGACCGGCGACGGGACCGAGACCGGCGTGATGCACGCCTGCGGCCATGACACGCACATGACCGCCTTCATCGAAACCGCACGGCTGCTCTCCTCCATGAAGGAGGAGTGGAAGGGCACGTTGGTGATGATCCTCCAGCCTGCCGAAGAAGTGGGACGCGGCGCCAGGCTGATGCTGGAGGATGGTCTCTACACCCGTTTCCCGCGCCCGACCCATGCCATCGCCTTTCACGACGCGGCCAATCTGGAGGCAGGGAAGATCGGCTATACGCCGGGCTTTGCGCTCGCCAATGTGGACAGCATCGACCTGCTGGTGCGGGGTTCGGGGGGCCATGGCGCCTATCCGCAGACGACGCGCGATCCGATCGTGCTGGGCGCACGGATCGTTACCTCCCTGCAAACGCTGGTCAGCCGGGAACAGGACCCGTTCGACCCGGCCGTCGTCACCGTCGGCAGCTTCATGGGCGGCACCAAGCATAACATCATCCCCGACGAGGCGAAGATGCTGCTCACCGTGCGCAGCTATTCGGACGAAACGCGGGAAAAGCTGATCCGGGGCATAGAACGCATCGCGAGGGGGGAAGCGATCGCGGCCGGCGTGCCGGACGACAGGATGCCGGTGATCTCCGTGAAGGACGAATTCACCCCTTCCACCTACAATCCCCCCGCTTTCGCCAACCGCATGGCAGATGTGCTGAAGGCCCATTTTCCCGCGGGAACGGTCGGCGAGACCAAGGCCTCCATGGCTGGCGAGGACTTTGGCCGCTATTACCGCGCGGACAAGAGCATCGAGAGCTTCATCTTCTGGGTCGGCGGCGTGCCGGCGGAGCAGATGGAGAAGGCCAGGACCGGCGCGATCAGCCTGCCCTCGCTGCACAGCCCCTATTGGGCGCCCCAGGCTGACAAGGTCATCGCCACCGCGAGCGAGGCCATGACCGTGCTGGCGATGACCATATTGAAGCGGGAGTGACAGCCGCCGTCACGACGCTGCCCGTAGGGAGGGCATTCAGCCCTGGGCTTCCCGCAGCCTTTCATGATGCCGGATCACCTCATCGATGATGAAGCGCAGGAATTTCTCGGTGAAATCGGGATCCAGATTGGCATCGGTGGCCAACTGGCGCAGGCGGGCAATCTGGCGCTCCTCCCGCCCCGGATCGGCGGGGGGCAAATCGTGGGTCGCCTTGTGCTCGCCGACGGCCTGCGTGATCTTGAACCGCTCCGCCAGCATGAAGACGAGCGCCGCGTCGATATTATCGATGCTCTCGCGATAGCGCTTCAGCGTTTCGTCCACTTTCATCCTCCGCAAGGCATCGCCATGGCGGCGGCTTTGCGCCCGAACGATGCATCGATCAAAATATCGGCGCTTTTTGCCGTTTCCAGACGCCCGCGCAAGCTATTCCCGCTTGCCTTTAGCATTTTGCGCCGCCACATGGCCCTTGTCATGACAGCATCCGCCACCGGCAACGTCCACCCCATCGGCCGCGCCAGCAGCGCGCCTTCGCTCGCCTCCATGATGGCGCTTGTCGCCGAGGGCATGAACCAGGTGAACGCCGTCATACTGGACCGGATGCAGTCGCGCATCCCGCTGATCCCGGAACTCGCCGGCCATCTGATCGCCGGCGGGGGCAAGCGGATGCGGCCGATGCTGACGCTCGCCTGCGCCGATCTGGTGGGCTATGCCGGATCGCGCCACTACAAGCTGGCCGCGGCCGTGGAGTTCATCCATACCGCGACGCTGCTGCATGACGACGTGGTCGATGGATCGGGGCTGCGCCGGGGACGCAAGACCGCCAACATCATCTGGGGCAACAGCGCGAGCGTGCTGGTGGGCGACTTTCTCTTCTCCCGCTCCTTCGAACTGATGGTCGAGGCGGAATCGCTGAAGGTACTGAAGATTCTCTCCAACGCGTCCGCCGTGATCGCGGAGGGGGAAGTCAACCAGCTGACCGCCCAGCGCAAGATCGACACCAGCGAAGAGCAATATCTCGACATTATCGGCGCGAAGACCGCCGCCCTGTTCGCCGCCGCCTGCCGCATCTCCGCCGTGGTCGCCGACCGGACGGAGGCGGAGGAGCAGGCCCTGGACGTCTATGGCCGGAATCTTGGCATCGCCTTCCAGCTTATCGACGACGCGATCGACTATGAATCCGACGGTGCGACCATGGGCAAGGATGCGGGCGACGATTTCCGCGACGGCAAGGTGACGCTACCGGTCATCCTCGCCTATGCGCGCGGGTCGGAAGAGGATCGCGCCTTCTGGAAGCAGGCCATCGCCGGCAACCGGGTGAGCGACGAGGATCTGGCGCATGCCACGGCTCTGCTGCGCGGGACAGGCGCGATCGCGGACACGCTGGCGCGGGCGCGGCATTATGGACAACGGGCCATCGACGCGCTCGGCATGTTCGACAATGGCAAGGCAAAGGCCGCGCTGACCGAAGCGGTCGAATTCGCCATCGCGCGGGCTTATTGAGGGTTTGGCAGGCCGGTTCGTTTCGACCATGCTGTTCCTGTGGTGGCAGGAGCACATAGCGCTTCGTTCCGCCAGGACCTGTCGCCCATGATCCTTTCCCCGGAAACCATCGCTTTCCTCATGGCCGCCGCCCTGATGGCGGGGTGCATCGACGCGATGGCGGGCGGCGGCGGGCTGATCGCCCTGCCCGCCTTGCTCGCTGCCGGAATCCCGCCTGTTCCGGCGGTGGCGACCAACAAGCTGCAATCGGCGCTCGGCACTTTCGGCGCCTGCCTCGCTTATGCCCGCGCGGGGCATATGGATCTGAAGGCCTATCGCTGGCCCATATGTGCCGCCTTTGCGGGATCGGCTGGCGGAGCGTGGCTGTTGCAGCGGGTCGATTCCTCGATCCTGGCGGGGCTGATGCCCGCGCTGCTGATCGCGCTCGCCGCCTATTTCACCTTCTCGCCGAAGGTCGGCGAGATGGACCGGCGTCAGCGCGTCGGGCTGGGGCTGCTCAGCCTGCTGATCGGCGTCATCGGCTTTTACGACGGCTTCTTCGGGCCGGGTGCGGGCACTTTCTACACCACGATTTTCATCGTGCTGGGCGGCCTCGGCCTTGTCAGGGCTACTGCGCAGGCCAAGGCGGCCAATCTCGCCAGCAACCTTGCCGGCCTGCTCACCATGATGGCGGGCGGCCATGTCCTCTGGATCGTCGGCCTTGCCATGGCTGTGGGCAGCATTACCGGCGGGCAGATCGGATCGCGGCTCGCCATGCGCTTCGGCAGCCGGCTGATCCGCCCGCTGCTGATCATCATGTCGCTGGCGCTGACGGCAAAGATGCTGATCGATCCAAAAAACCCCATCCACGCGCTGCTGTTCGGCTGATCCTTGCGCTCGGCCCGGAATGACGCGAGAGGGACAGGCATGACCGCCCTGCCCATCCATGCCGTGCTGCCCGACCTGCTCGCCGTCCTGCGCGAAGGCAGCAATGCCGTGCTGGTGGCGCCGCCGGGAGCGGGCAAGACGACCGCGGTCGCCCTGGCCCTGCTGAACGAGCCCTGGTGCACAGGGCAGGTGCTGCTGCTCTCCCCCCGCCGGCTTGCGGCACGCGCAGCGGCGGAGCGGATTGCCGAACTGATCGGCGAGGAGCCTGGCGGCACGGTCGGCTATGCGACACGCATGGACTCGCGGCTTTCCGCCCGAACCCGCCTGCTTGTCCTGACCGAAGGGATTTTCGTGCGGCGGATCCAGGACGATCCGGAGCTTTCGGGCATCTCCGCCGTCCTCTTCGACGAAGTGCATGAGCGCAGCCTGGACAGCGATTTCGGACTGGCACTGGCTCTCGACGCCCAGGGCGCCTTGCGACCCGACCTGCGGATCGTGCCCATGTCCGCTACCCTGGACGGCGCGCGCTTCGCCACGCTGCTGGCCCATGAAGGGAATGACGCGCCGGTGGTGGAAAGCGAGGGCCGCATCCAGCCGCTGGAACTGCGCCATGTCGGACGCGCCGCAGAAAGGCGGATAGAGGATGCGATGGCGGCCACCATTCGCCAGGCGCTCAGCGATGAGGCGGAAGGCGACCTGCTCGCCTTCCTGCCGGGCGTGGCGGAAATCGAACGGACGGCGGAGCGGCTGGAAGGTGCTGGGGCAGAGGTCCACAAGCTGCACGGCTCGCTGGAACCCGCGGCGCAACGGGCTGCGATCCGCCCCTCGCGGGAGGGACGGCGGAAAGTGATCCTGGCCACCTCCATCGCGGAAACCAGCCTGACCATCGAGGGCGTGCGCATCGTGGTCGACAGCGGGCTGGCGCGACGGCCCCGCTACGACCGGGCGGCGGGGGTGACGCGGCTGGTGACGGAGCGGGCGAGTCAGGCGGCCGCAACCCAGCGGGCCGGCCGTGCGGCGCGACAGCGGCCGGGCGTGGCCTATCGCCTCTGGGAAGCAGCAGCGACGGCGGGCATGCCGCCCTTCGACCCGCCGGCGATATTGGAAAGCGACCTGTCGGGCCTGATCCTGGATTGCGCGCTCTGGGGCGTGGACGATCCGGCTCGCCTGCGCTGGCTGGACGTGCCGCCCGCCGCCGCCGTGGCGGAGGCGCGCAAGCGGCTCATGGCGCTGGAGGCGCTGGATGCCGACGGCCGCATCACCGCGCATGGCAAGATGCTCGCCACCCTGCCGCTGGAGCCGCGCATTGGCCATATGCTGGTGCGGGCCGGCGAGATGGGACTGGCAACGGTCGCCGCGGAAATCGCCGTCCTGCTTGGCGAACGGGGCATCGGCGGGCAGGATACAGACCTTTCGCAGCGGCGAATCCGCTGGCGGCGCGAGAGCGGGAAGCGGGCCGACGCCACGCGGGCGATGGCGAAGCGGTGGGCGAAGCTGGCCCCGGCAGACGCAGCCAGGACTTCGCCTCTGGTTGCGGAAGAAGGCCATGAAGCCGGTCTCTGCCTCGCCCTTGCTTTCCCGGACCGGCTTGCCAAACGCCGCTCCGCGGACGGGGCCGATTGGGCAAGCATCGGCGGACGCGGCTTCCGGCTCGACCCGCTCAGCCCGCTGGCAAGGGGGGAATGGCTGGCGGTGGGCGAAGTGCAGGGCAGTGCGGCCGGCGCCCGCATCCTTTCCGCCGCGCCGATCAGCGAGGCGGAAGTGATTGCCCTGTTCGCCGGCCGGATCGCGGAGCATCGCACCGTGCGGTTCCGGCCCGCCAATGGCGGCATAGAGGCGCTGCGTGAAAGGCGGCTGGGCGCGGTGCGGCTTTCCTCCGGCTCCGACGACCGGCCCGATTCCGACGCGGTCATCGCCGCCCTGGTCGAGGGCGTGCGGCAGGGTGGGCTGGAGCTGCTTCCCTGGTCGGACGCCGCGCGGTCGCTCAGGATGCGGGCCGCCTTTGCCGGGGTGGAGGCGCTCTCGGACGCCGCGCTGATGGAGACGCTGGACGACTGGCTCCCGCCGCTGTTGCAGGGCAGGCGGCGGCTCTCCGACATCGACCGATCGCAACTTTCCGGCGTGCTGGAAGGGCTGATCGGCTGGGACGGCAAGCAGCAGGTCGACCGGCTCGCCCCGCCTGAATTCCGTTCCCCCGCCGGCAGCGGCCATGAAATCGACTATGCCGCTGAGGGCGGCCCCCGCGTCGAGCTGCGCGTCCAGGCCCTGTTCGGCCTCGACCAACATCCGGTCGTCGGCAGCGGGCGCATTCCACTGGTCCTTTCCCTCACCTCCCCCGCCGGCCGGCCGATCCAGACGACGCAGGACCTGCCCGGCTTCTGGGCGGGCAGTTGGCGCGCCATCGCCAAGGAAATGCGCGGCCGCTACCCAAAGCATCCCTGGCCGGACGATCCGGCGGCAGCCAGCGCCACGCTGCGCACGAAACGGGCCGATGCCAAGGGGAAGCCTTGACTTGGGTCCATTCGCTGGTGCAACGCAACCCGATCTTCCCTCAGGAGTCTCCATCGCGATGAGCGCGCGCATCTATCAGATCCAGAAGAACGCCCTGCAGTCCGGCAAGGCGCTGACCCGCAAATGGGTGCTGGAATATGTGGCTGCCGAAGCGAAGAAGCCCGACCCCCTGACCGGCTGGGCGGGTTCCGGCGACACCAGGCAGCAGATCAGGCTGACCTTCTCTTCCGAGGAAGCCGCCTGCGCCTATGCAGAGCGGGAGGGGATCGCCTATACGGTCATTCCGACCGCGCCCAAGACGTTGAAGATCCAGGCCTACGCCGATAATTTCCGGTAAGGCGCCGGAAGCAATTTCCAGGCAGCCGGGACCGATCGCTGGCTTCCTTATCGCCATCCCCAGGCCAGGTCGGCCACCAGCGTGGCGAAACTGATCACCACCCCGGCCAGGAACAACCGATAGGCATAGCCCAGCCAGCGATATTTGCGTCGCTGGAGCACCTGACCGTTCTGATACATGTCGCGCAGCATCGCCCGGCACAGCGCGTCGTCATCCGCCACCAGCCGCATCATCCGCGCACTGAACTCGGTTTCGCTGAGGCTGGTGAAGACGCCGAAAAACAGCAGATTGTCATCCTCCGTCACACCGCTGCGCGACCGGCCGACATTCGGCAACACCGCCAGGATCGCACAGGTCGCGGCCAGAAACACGCCGAGCGCCAGCACCACCACCGGCCAGACCAGCGCACCCGACCGCAATTGACCAACGCAGAGGGTGAAGACCACCATCGACGCGCCGATCAGCATGTTCGCCTTCTGATCGGCCATCTGGCTGAGTTGCATGTTGGTCTGGACCGCGGTGCGCAGCAGGTGGATCGCATTGGGCACCGGCGCATCTGTCGCCTGGGTCATCATCCCCTCCCCTTTTTTCGCGACACTCATGCCCGATTGCCGCCTTATTCCCTTGCCAAAGAGCGACGCTTGAGGGCAAAAGCCGCTCTTTCACGGAAAGCACCAGGGATAATGACGGATCGCCAGCAAATTTTCGACAGCGTTCTGGGCCAGATCGCACCTTTCAACAAAAAGGACGTCGCACTGACCGAGGCGACCACCTTCGCGGGGGATCTGGAGTGGGACAGCCTGACGGTGATGGATTTCGTCGCCGCGATCGAGGATGAATTCGACATCATCATCACCATGAACATGCAGGCCGAGATCGAGACGGTGGGCCAGCTTGTGGATGCCGTAGCGAAGCTGAAGGGCTAAAGGCCGCCCTGGAGCGATTTCCGGTCGGATGGCGTCATCCGACGGTCAGGAAATCGCGGTAAAATAAAGGAATAGAGTGGCCGATCTGATCCAATCAGATCAAAAGTCGCTCCAGTGATTATTTGCCGTTCGTGCCGAGTAGCCATCAAGCGTGTCGAAATGGCGGATCGAGGGGCCGGGGAACAGCATGACGGGCTTCGAGAGGGGCTTTGGCTGCGCCCGGTCCGAACTCAGGACGAACGGGTTAAGGGACCACATATGACGACCAATACCCGCGACCTCTTCTCCAAGTTCGATTCCCTGATCGCAGAACGGGAGGCGCTGCTGGCGACCGGCGTGCGCGATCCCTTCGCCATCGTCATGGATGAAGTGAAATCGCCCACCCTGGCCGTGATCAAGGGCAAGGACACGATCCTGCTCGGCACCTATAACTATATGGGCATGACCTTCGACCCGGAGGTGATCGCCGCGGGCAAGAAGGCGCTGGACGATTTCGGCGCGGGCACCACCGGCAGCCGCTTGCTGAACGGCACCTATCAGGGCCACCGGCAGGTCGAGGACGCCCTCCGGGACTTCTACGGCACCAGCGGCGCGATGGTCTTCTCCACCGGCTATCAGGCCAATCTGGGCATGATCTCGACGCTGGCGGGCAAGGGCGACTATGTCGTGCTGGATGCCGACAGCCATGCGTCCATCTATGACGGCTGCTTCCTGGGCGATGCGGAGATCGTCCGCTTCCGCCACAACAGCGTGGAGGATCTGGACAAGCGCCTGGGCCGCCTGCCCGCCGACGCCCTGAAGCTGGTGGTGCTGGAGGGCGTCTATTCGATGCTGGGCGACGTCGCCCCCCTGCCCGACATGGTCGCCGCGGTGCGCAAGCATCCCAATTGCATGATTCTGGTGGACGAAGCCCATGGCATGGGCTTTTTCGGCCCCAATGGCCGGGGCGTCTATGAGGAGCAGGGTGTCGAGAAGGACGTCGATTTCGTGGTCGGCACCTTCTCCAAGTCGGTCGGCACGGTCGGCGGCTTCTGCGTGTCCAACCACCCGAAGTTCGAAGTGCTGCGCCTCGTCTGCCGTCCCTATGTCTTCACCGCATCCCTGCCGCCGAGCGTCGTCGCGACCGCAGCGACATCGATCCGCAAGCTGATGCACGCGAGCGAGAAGCGCGCCCATCTCTGGAAGAACAGCCAGCGGCTGCACAAGGGCCTCTCCGACCTTGGCTTCAAGCTGGGCACGGAAACCCCGCAATCCGCGATCATCGCCGTCATCCTGACCGACCAGACGCAGGCCGTCGCCATGTGGCAGACGCTGCTGGAGCTCGGCCTCTACGTCAACATGGCGCGCCCTCCGGCGACACCTGCTGGAACTTTTCTGCTGCGCTGTTCGCTCTGCGCTGAACATAGCGATGAACAGGTTGGGCAGATCATCGGCATGTTCGAGGCGGCAGGCAAGGCGACCGGGGCGATCGGCTGAACGCGTCCTGTCATCGGCTTTACGACCGGACGGCCGATTAACGAGACGGAATCCGCCGCAAAAACGGAACCTTTCACCTGCGGCATTTCTCGCTTAACATTGTTCATCTAGTGTAACTGTCGATGACGGACGGGTTTTTCATGGATGAACATGCGACCGGTTGGCGAGCGTTCGTGGCACGCTTCCTGCCGCTGGTGCTTGTCATCCTGCTGTTCGGATCGCTCGGCACGCTGCTCTACAGCGCCAGCCATGCCGCGCATGACCATGAGCGCGCGCTGCAGGAACAGCGGCGCAGTTTCGAGATCATCGCCCTCGCCCGCGCGTTCGAGGCGAAGACCGCCCGCGCGGAAGTGACGCTGGCCCGCTATGTCATCAGCCTTGATCCCGATACCGGCCGCCTGTTCCAGGACCAGTGGCGCACCGCCGGGAGCCAGCTCAAGGTGCTCAATTACACCACCCGCCATTCCGACTGGCAGCGCGGCAATGTGATGGCGTTGCAGGCCGCCTTCGACCAGCGCGGCAAGACGCTGAGCGAGATCGGCCTGCGCACCACCTACGACCAGAAGATGGCAGCGCTTGCCCAGTTCCATCAGGCGGGCAAGTCCCGCGACCTGATGCGCATCACGGCATTGCTGGATCGGGTCATCCAGGCGGAAAACGCCCGGCTGCAGGAGCGCAGCGAGGCCGTGTCGCTGGCAGGGGATCGCAACGCCTGGTTCGGAAAGACATCCCAGCTTTTCGGACTGGTGCTGCTGGTCTGCGTGCTGTTCGCGCTCTGGTTCGCCAATGCCGCCTATAGCGAGCGCCGCAATGCGCGCAGGCAGGCGGATGACGAGGCGGAGCGCGCCGACCGGCTGGAGGAGGCCGTCACCGCCCGCACCGCCGAATTGTCGGATGCCTATGAACGGCTCAAGAAGGAGACCGCCGAACGCGCCGTCGCGGAGGAAAATCTGCGCCAGATGCAGAAGATGGATGCCGTGGGCCAGTTGACGGGCGGCATCGCCCATGATTTCAACAACATGCTGGCCGTGGTGGTCGGCGGCCTGGAATTGGCCAAGCGCAAGCTGCGGCTGAAACCGCAGGAGGCGAACCGTCATCTCGACAATGCGATGGAGGGTGCCAATCGCGCCGCCGCGCTGACCCGCCGCCTGTTGGCCTTCGCCCGGTCGGAACCGCTGCTGCCCAACGCCGTCGATCCTGATGCGCTGGTGGCCGGACTGTCCGAATTGATCGATCGGTCCATCGGCGACCAGATCACCATGGCCTTTGAAAATGAGGCGAAGGGCTGGCGGATCTTCGTCGACCAGCATCAGATGGAAAATGCGATATTGAACCTGTGCGTCAACGCCCGCGACGCCATGGACGGACGGGGCCGACTGGTCATCAGGACAGGACAGGCCCAACTGGCGCAGCACGAGATCGGGGAATGCGCCGCCGGCGAATATGTGATGCTCAGCGTCACTGACGACGGGTGCGGCATGACGCCCGAAATCCTGTCGCGCGTGTTCGAACCCTTCTTCACCACCAAGCCGGTCGGCAAGGGCACCGGGCTGGGCCTCAGCCAGATCTTCGGCTTCGTGCACCAGTGCGAGGGCGAGATCCGCATAGAATCGGAGCCCGGCAAGGGCACGAGCGTCCATCTCTACCTGCCCCGCCATGTCGCGGCGGGAGGCGAAGGTGCGATGGACGCGCCTATGCCGGACCGGGAGCCTGTGCTCCATCCCCCGATGCGTATCCTGGTGGTGGAGGATGATCCCCGCGTCCTCAACCAGACGATGGCGGCGCTGGCGGAACTGGGCCACCTGCCGGTCGCCTGCGATCATCCGTCCAGGGCGGCGAAGCTGCTCACCAGCCATCGCGACATCGGCCTGATCGTCAGCGACGTGCTGATGCCGGACATGACCGGGCCAGAGATGATACGCACCCTGCCGCCCCTCTATGCGCATCTGCCAGTGCTGTTCGTCACCGGCTATGCCGGCGATATAGCGGAAAGCACCGATTTCGGGGGCCATGAAGTGTTGCGCAAGCCCTACACTCTGACCGGGCTGGCACAGGCGCTGTCCAATGCGCTCAGCGGATCGCACCACCCCGGAACAGCCGCGGCAGCAGAGTAAGCGCGCCGATCAGCGGCCAGCGGCGCTGCCAGGGCCTGATCTGGATCGTGGTGCCCGCATGGCGATTGATCTTCCACGCCAGATAATCGATGCCGCCAGCATAGGTGAAGCTTGCCTTGGCCAGGCGGATGACGGACAGCCATTTGCCGCGCCTTTGCAACCGCCGCCAGCGGGCAGCCGCCTGCTCCGGCGATGGCGGCAGGCCCTGGTCCAGCGCGGCCTCGCCAAAGCGCGCGTAGCGCTCCGGATCGGCATCGACGATGGAAAGCGATCGCCCCTTCCGTTCGGCCCGCAATTCCGCGCCATAGGTCAGGGTGAAGCCGGTCCTCCACAGCGACAGCGCATCCTGGGCCTGCGCCATTGGGCGAGCAAGCGAGAGCAGCGTCGGGGCAGCGCCGGCAACGGCTGTGATGGCGCGCTGGCGGGCAAGGTCATCCGCCGCCCAGAGCAGCCGCGCGGGCTGGGCAAAGCGGGCCCAGACCGACACATTGTCGGCGGCAGGGCTGTTGAGGCGGGCAAAGTCACCCTCCGACAGCACAGCATATTTGGCGATCAGGCCATTATGTTCGAAGGGAAAGACATTGGGCGGGATCAGCCGGTTGGCGGCCGCAAGCCAGCGCTTTCCATAAGCGGCGCGATAGTCGGAGACGATCAGGTAGAAATCCAGCATCAAGCCGTCGAGATTCTTCTCCCGCAGGCAGGAACCGTAGAAGAGCACCGCCCGCGAGGCATCGGGATATTGCGCAGCCAGCGCGCCCGCCATCGCCGCCGCGCGCGGATCGGCGGGCCCGGCCAGTTCGGCGGTGACGAGGGAGAGGAGAGAATGAGGCATCGGTCCTGCTACGGGTACAGCATGCTCCCGCAAAAACACTCGAACGAGCGGTCAGCAGGAGCGCGGGTCAAACGGCCAAGATCAGGCTCCTCCCTTCGCAGGAGCGCCGCAGTCTTTCAATCCCGCCGCCGGAATATCAACGACAGATTGTTCGCGGGCATTTCGAGCAATCGGCGAAGCACCAGCCCCTCGCCCTCCGCCGCGGCAATCACATCCTCCACCCGGCGCAGCCCCCATTGCGGATCACGAGCCTTGAGGGATGCATCGAAGGCAAGATTGCTCGGCGCTGTTTCGACATTTTCCCGCAGATAGGGCCCGTAGAGGTAGAGCAAGCCGCCCGGCGGCAGTACGGCCCCCGCCCCCTTCATCAACCCCAGCGTCGCTTCCCAGGGGCTGATATGGACCATGTTGACACACAGGATCGCGTCGGCCCTTTCCACCGGCCAGTCGGCGCTCGCGTCGAGCCTGAGCGGCGGTCGCACATTGGGAAGGCCCACCTCCTGCCGCCACGATTCTATGGATACCAGCGCCGCCGGGTCGGGATCGCTCGGTTGCCAGTCGAGAGCAGGCAGGGCGGCGGCGAAATGAACGACATGCTGTCCGCTGCCGCTCGCCACTTCCAGCACGAGACCGGAGGACGGCAGTTCGTCGCGAAGCACCGCCAATATGGCATCGCGGTTCCGTTCCGTCGCGGGCGCATGGCGCTTGCCGGCGGCGGCAGGGCCGGAGCCGGGTTCCCACGGCGCCGGCCTGTCCGTCATTCGGCCACGTCCGCCAGTGCCGGCTCGGTCCAGGCGAGGACCGGCCTGCGCGCAGCCAGCGTTTCGTCCAGGCGGCGGCGCGGCGCGAAATGGGGCGCACCCTTCAATTGCTCATCGCCCGCCTTGGCGCGTTCGGCTACACTGCGCAGCGCCAGGATGAACTGGTCAAGCGCCGCCTTGCTTTCCGTCTCCGTAGGTTCGACCAGCATCGCGCCATGGACGACCAGCGGGAAATACATGGTCATCGGATGGAAGCCCTCGTCGATCAGCCCCTTGGCGATGTCGAGCGTGGTGAAGCCTTCGGCCAGCCCCTTGTCGCTGAACAGCGCCTCATGCATGCACGGGCCGCTGCCGCCAAAGGGGGCATCCAGCACATCGTCCAGGCTGCGCAGGATGTAATTGGCATTCAGCACGGCGTCGCCGGCGACCTGCCGCAGGCCGTCCGCACCATGGCTGAGGATATAGGTCAGGGCGCGGGTGAACATGCCCATCTGACCATGGAAGGCGACCATGCGGCCGAAGGTCCGGCCATGATGGTCTTCCACCGTCTCTTCCTCGACCAGCACGAATTTGTCGCCCTGCTTTTCCACGAAAGGCAGCGGCGCGAACGGGGCAAGCGCCTCCGACAGCACCACCGGGCCGGAGCCGGGACCGCCACCGCCATGCGGCGTCGAGAAAGTCTTGTGCAGGTTGATGTGCATCGCATCGACGCCCAGGTCGCCGGGGCGGACCCGGCCGACAATGGCGTTGAAATTGGCGCCGTCGCAATAGACGAAGGCCCCGGCGGCATGCACCGCGTCGGAGATCGTCCTCATGTCCCGCTCGAACAGGCCGCAGGTATTGGGATTGGTGATCATCACCGCGGCAACATCGGGCCCAAGGCGGCCTTTCAGCGCATCCAGATCGACGCGACCATCCGGGGTCGCCGGAATATCCTCGACCTTGTAACCGCAGAAGGCGGCGGTCGCAGGGTTGGTTCCATGGGCGCTTTCGGGCACCAGGACGACGCTCCGCGCATCGCCGCGCGCTTCCAGCGCCGCCCGGATCGCGAGCAGGCCGCACAGTTCGCCATGGGCGCCCGCCTTGGGACTCATCGCGACCGAATGCATGCCGGTCAGCGTCACCAGCCAGCCGGCCAGTTCATGAATCACTGCCAGCGCGCCCTGCACCGTCGATTGCGGCGCAAGCGGGTGGACATCGGCGAAACCGGGCATCCGCGCCACCTTCTCATTGAGGCGCGGATTATGCTTCATCGTGCAGGAGCCGAGCGGGAACAGGCCAAGGTCGATGGCATAATTCTGGCGGCTGAGACGAGTGTAGTGGCGCACCGTTTCCTGCTCCGACAGGCCGGGCAGGCCAATGCTGTCGGTGCGCGCCAGATTGCCGAGGCGGTCGGCAACATCTGGCGCCTGCGCAAAATCGACGCCGGTGGTCTCGGCCGAGCCGATTTCGAAGATCAGCGCTTCCTCCAGCATCAGCGCGCGGTTGCCGGTGACGGTGGCAGGCACGGGCGCGGCATCGGATTCGGCCAGAGCCTGCGGCGTGGTGGGGCGGCCTTCCTTGAGCATGGTCATGCCAGTTCCTCCTCCAGCGCCTTGGCAAAGGTTTCGATATCCTCCGCCGTCACGGTTTCGGTGACGGCGACGACCAGCCCCTTGCCGATCGCCGGTGCATCCGGGAACAGGCGACCGAGCGAGACGCCGCCCAGAATGCCCTTGTCGGCCAGGTTGCGGACGACCTCGCGGGCATCTTTCGACAGGACCAGGGTGAATTCGTTGAAGAAACTGTCGTTGAGCAACGCTACGCCCGGCACCTGCGCCAGACGGTCGGCCGCCTGGACGGCGAGGCCATGGTTGAGGGCAGCCATCTCCCGCAGCCCCTTTTCGCCCAGCAGCGTCATGTGGATGCTGAATGCCAGCGCGCAGAGGCCGGAATTGGTGCAGATGTTCGACGTCGCCTTTTCACGGCGGATATGCTGCTCGCGCGTCGAAAGCGTCAGCACGAAGCCGCGCTTGCCCGCCGCGTCCATCGTCTGCCCGCAGAGGCGGCCCGGCATCTGGCGGACATATTGCTGTTTGCAGGCGAAAAGGCCGAGATAGGGCCCGCCGAATTGCAGGCCGACGCCGATGGACTGCCCCTCGCCGACGACGATGTCCGCACCCATATGGCCCGGCGCCCTGATCGCGCCCAGCGCAACGGGTTCCGTCACCACCGCGACCAGCAGCGCGCCCGCCGCGTGGGCAGCGTCCGCGAGCGGCGTCAGGTCGGCGATGCGGCCCAATATGTCGGGATATTGAACGACGACGCAGCTCGTATCCTTGTCGATGGCCGCGATCAGCGCATCGATGTCGGTGGCGGCATCCAGTGCCGGCGCCTCATGCACCAGCGCGTCGCCGGTGAATTTCGCCATGGTGTTGGCGACCGAAACATAATGCGGATGCAGGCCGGAAGACAGGACCGCCTTCCCCCGCCTGGTGATGCGGCGGGCCATGCCGATCGCTTCCCAGCAGGCGGTGGATCCGTCATACATGGAGGCATTGGCGACGTCGCAGCCCAGCAGACGGGCCACCTGCGTCTGGAACTCGAACAGCACCTGGAGTGTGCCCTGCGCGATTTCCGGCTGATAGGGGGTATAGGCGGTCAGGAACTCGCCACGCTGGATCAGATGATCGACGCTGGCGGGAACATGATGGCGATATGCGCCCGCGCCCAGGAAGAAGGGCGCCTCCCCTGCCGACAGATTCTTCCGTGCCAGAGCAGCCATGTGACGCTCGACCGCCAGTTCGCTGGCATGGTCCGGCAGGCCCGCGATCTTGCCCGGAAGGCGGGCTTCGGCGGGAACGTCCACGAACAGGTCGTCGACCGACGACGCACCGATGACGGAGAGCATCTCCTGCCGGTCGGCGTCAGTAAGGGGTAGGTAGCGCATTCAACAAATCTCCCCCCTCCCCAAAGCGGGAGGAGCTTTCATGGGATCAAAGGCTCGCCACGAACTTCTTGTAGGCCGCTTCGTTCATCAGGCCTTCCAGTTCGCCGGCATCGGCAACGCGCAGCTTGAAGAACCAGCCGTCCTCTTCGGCATCGCTGTTCACCAGCGCAGGCTCATCCTCCAGCGCGCCGTTGGTTTCGATGACCTCGCCCGAAATCGGGGCATAGACGTCCGAAGCCGCCTTGACCGATTCGACCACGGCAGCGTCGTCGCCCTTTTCGAAGGACGTACCCTCGGCGGGCAGTTCGACGAACACGATGTCGCCCAATTGCTCCTGCGCATAATCAGTGATGCCGACCGTGGCGATTTCGCCCTCGACATCGATCCACTCATGTTCGTCGGTGAAATAACGGCTCATAATTTACTTCCCTCCGAGTGATTTGCTTGAAAATCACGACCAATCAGAAACCAGAAAGGACTCAGGCCTTTCGACGATAACGGTGCGGAACGAACGGCATCGACGCGACCTCAGCCGCGATCCGCTTGCCGCGCACTTCGATTTCGAGCGCGGTGCCGATCGCGCTATGCGGCAGGCTGACCCAGCCCATGGCGATCGGCGCGCCCACCGTGGGCGCGAAACCGCCGGATGTGACCTCACCCACCCGTGCACTGCCGGCATGGATCGTTGCGCCCTCCCGCGCGGGCAAACGACCCTCGATCCTGAGGCCCACGCGCTTCGAACCCGGGCCGTCGGCCAATTCCTTCATCACCCGCGCATGGCCGATGAAGCCGCCTTCCTCCCGCCTGCGTTTCTGGATGGCGAAGCCCAGGTCGGCGCCGATGGCGCTGACGGCGGGCGTCAGGTCATGACCGTAAAGCGGCAGCCCCGCCTCCAGGCGCAGCGAATCGCGCGCGCCAAGACCGACAGGCTTCACCTGCGGCAAGGCGCAGAGCGCGTCGGCGAGAAGCGTCGCCTCGGCGGCGGGGACGCTGATTTCGAAACCATCCTCGCCAGTATAGCCCGACCGGCTGATCCACAGCGGAACGCCGCGCCAGGTAAAAAGGCCGGACTGCATGAAGATCAGATCGGCGGTTTCCGGGATCAGCGTAGCCAGCGCCTTCCCCGCCTCCGGCCCCTGCAAGGCGAGCAGGGCCTGCTCGTCCATACGATTCATCACGACTTCATCGGGCAGATGCTCGATCATCCAGCCCATGTCGTCATATTTGGTCGCGCCGTTGACCACCATGTAGATGTCCGCACCATCGAATGCGCCACCCCCCAGGCGGGAGACCATCAGGTCGTCCAATATGCCGCCCTCTTCGTCGAGCAGCATCGAGTAGCGCTGGCGAAAGGGCTTCAACCCCCTGATGTCGCTCGGCAGCAGGAGTTCCAGCGCGTCGTCCACGCCCTCGCCGGAAAAGCTGAGCTGGCCCATATGGCTGACGTCGAACAGCCCGGCATGTTCGCGGGTCCAGCCATGCTCGGCCATGATGCCTTCATATTGGATCGGCATGTGGTAGCCCGCAAAACCGACCATGCGCGCACCCCTGGCCCGGTGCCAGCCATCCAGCGGCAGGGCCTGCAACGGCAATTCTTCTTCGATATGGGCGATGTCGTCATTGCCGGACATGGGAGGCGGGCCTTTCCGTGCGAGGGTCGTTGGCGACAGACGCGCCGGCCCGGAGTCGGACTGATCGCGTTTGCCACCCCCTCTGTCACGGAACCTGAGAGCTTTGACCACCGGCCGAGCGACCGGATGGCTTACCCCTTCGGTGGGACGGGATGATCCGTCCGCTTTCCAGAGTGCCTGCCCATGATGCGGTCCTTTGGCCTGAGAGATTCCGGGGCGGTTGCTCCTTCGGCGACGGGGTGGCCTGAAAGGCTTCCCATGCTCTCCCGCATCAAGTCCGATGACCGAATCCACGGCACCGGCGACAGTCCCGCATTGCGTGAAACGCGCCGCGCCGTCAATCGCTCAATCCGCGCCTTCCTCTTTTGCCAGCCGTTCGGCCAAAATGCGGGCGGCCTGTCGTCGTTCGATCAGCCGCTGATTGGCCGCCGCATCGCTCAGCACGAGAGCGCCAAGCCCCTCCTCCCCTTCGAACAGGCGCAGGAAGCGTTCGACGCCGGCGAAATTGGAGTCCGCGACCAGATGCCGCACCAGGTCGATCCGTCCCGACCAGAGCCGGTCGTCTTGCGCGCGCAGCAGTTCGGCAAGATCCTCAAGCTGGGCGGCGAGCGCGGCGATCTGCGGATGAAGGGCCATGGCCCAGCCTTAAAGCATCGTGCGCGAAAGTGGGAACCGATTTTGCGCAAAACGATGCGACATCAAAAGCATAAAGCGATTCCCGGGCGATAGGAACCATCATGAGCAGCAGATCGCGGAAAACAGCGAATTGGAAGCGCATGGAGGACAAGGGAAATGCTCAGGCCAGCGCCAGTTCACCGAAAATCTCGGCATGCCGCTTTTCGGCATAGCGATCGGTCATGCCGGCGATGAAGTCCGCTATATGCCGGCTGCGCTGAGGTTCCAGCGTCGCGCAATCATCGCGCCACTCCGGCGGCATCAGCTTCGGATCCGCCTGATAGGCGCGGAACAGATCGGTCACGATCACCCGCGCCCGGTCCGCCGCCGCCAGTTGCGAAGGATGGTGATAAAGCGTCGCATACATGAAACGCTTGAGATCGCGCTCCTGCGCGGCGAGTTCGGGCGAGAAGCCGACCAGCGTGGCACCAGCCCTGCGAACGTCGTCGACCGTCTCCACGCCCGCGGCGGCGATATTGGCGCGAGTGGCCGCGATCAGGTCATTCGCCATCACGCCGATCTGTTCCCGCACCAGTTCGCGCAGCAGGCGATCCTGCGGCACATCGGGATAGCGCGCGCGAACCCGGTCCCAGCAGCCTTTCACCAGCGGCACGCTCAAAAGCTGGTCCAGCGTCAGCAGGCCCGCGCGCAGCCCGTCGTCGATATCGTGATTGTCATAGGCGATGTCGTCCGCAATCGCCGCAAGCTGCGCCTCCAGCGAGGCATGGCTGGCCAGGTCGAGCGGGAACAGCGCATCCACCGCCTGCATGGCCCAGCCGGGCCGCGTGACCGGACCATTGTGCTTTGCCAGCCCCTCCAGCATCTCCCAGCTCAAATTCAGGCCGCGAAACAGCGGATAGGGGCTTTCCAGCAGCATCAGCGTGCGCAGCGTATGCGCATTATGGTCAAAGCCTCCATGCGCATCGAGCGCTGCCTCCAGCGCGTCCTCCCCGGCATGGCCGAAGGGCGGATGACCGATGTCATGCGCCAGACAGAGCGCTTCGGTCAGATCCTCGTTGAGGCCCAGCGTCCGCGCCGTCGTGCGGCCGATCTGCGCCACCTCCAGACTATGGGTCAGGCGGACGCGAAAATGGTCGCCGTCGGGCGACACGAACACCTGCGTCTTGTGGCGCAGGCGACGGAAGGCAATGCTGTGGATGATGCGGTCGCGGTCCCGCTGGAACATGTCGCGCGGCCCCCGCACCTCCCCGCCTGGTTCGGGATGAAGGCGACCGCGGCTCCGGCCGGGATCTGAGGCATAGGATGCAAGCAGCGTCATGCCGCGCCCTTTAAAGTCGTTTTCGGCCCTTGCCGAGTCGTTCGATGTCCCGCCGGATGGGAAATCACTATTTGGCCGGGAGGCGCTCGACCTCTTCCCCGGCGTCACTCTTCCAGGCGAAGGCGTCCGCCCCCGCCGCCTTCAACTTTTCCTCCAGCGTCTTGGCCCGCGTGAAGCTGCTGAACGGCCCGACAAGCAGGCGATTGGTGCGGCCCCAGCTCGCGACCCAGGCGTCCTGTGGTTCGAGCGAGTCGTATTTCTTGCGCAGCCCCTTCATGGTAAAGGCCAGCGCGCCCTTGTTCGCACCCGTGCCGACCTGAAGCCAATTGCGCGCGGGATTGGCGGCAAGGCGCGCCTTTTCCTCGGCCGCCTTCTTCTTTTCCTCGGCCAGTTGCTTGGCCTTGGCGTCCGCTTCGGCCTTCGCCTTGGCGGCAGCGGCCTTCTTCGCCTTTTCCGCGGCGGTGGCGGCAGCAGCGTCCCGCTCGGCACGGCGGGCGGCCTGGATCTGGGCCACCTCCGACAGGTCGACCGCGACGACGCTCGATCGGCGTTCGGATTCCGGCACATCGATGGCGTGAATGATGTCGGCCAGCGAACGGGTGACGGCCGGGTCGATCTGCTGCTGCTGCGTTGCCGGCGACGGTACCGCCGACGGTGCGGGCGATGGTGCGGGCGGCGGAACGGCCGGTTGGGCCGGGGACGCAGCCTGGACCTGTGGCGGGGCCGTCGTCCGGGGCACCGACGCCTGGGCGAGCGTGATCGCGTTGAGCTGGCTCGGGGCCGGATTGGCGGGCGCAGTGTTTTGCGCGGGGACGGATTCGAAGCCGGGCGCCGGCGGACCCTGCACATGGGCAGCGGGCGCGGCCGCCTGCATAGTGCGCTGGGGCGACGGCGCCTGTATTTGCGAAGCGGCCGAGCCCGGAGCGGGCTGGCTCTGCACCGGCGCGCTGCGGGAAGGCGCTTCCACCTGAGCGAGCCGTGTGGCGACATTCGTGCGACGAGAACGGCGGTCCTGCTTCGTGGACCGGGAAGGCGGCATCTGCGTGGCGGGTTGGCTGGCCGGCGGCGCCGCAGGCGTCACCGACGCGAATGCGGGCGCGGTCGGGGTGATGGGTGCGATCGTGGAACCCACATTGGCCGGGAAATGTCCGAAATGCACCGCCGCCGCCTTCTGGGCCGCGGTCAGATAGGGCATTTTCTGCATATAGGGCAGGATGGCCGAGGCAAGCTGCGACGGCATGGTCTGCTCCGCGATCTTTTTCGCGTCCGCCTGTCGGTTGTTCATCGCCAGGATGAACGCCCGGTAGCGCCAGGCCGCCCGGTCACTCTTGTAGAGCAGCGGTTTCAGCACCCGTTCCGCCGCGTCCACCTGACCGGAAATGCCGAGCGACGCAGCATAGCGATGGGCGAGTTCGACATCATCAGGCGTCCGCTGGAGCGCCGCCTGATAGTCGCGCTGCGCCCCCGCCTGATCGCCGGTCATGTCCTTTGCAAGGCCCCGATCGGACAGCAGGGTTGCTTCGGGAAAGCCCAGCCGCGTTGCCTGGTCGAACAGACGCAGCGCTTCGCCCGGATTCTGGTTTTTCAGCATGACGCGGCCCAGGCCCGCCTTCACCTTGCCGTTGTTCGGCGCAAGCATGTCCGCCCGCGCGAAGAAACCCGCCGCCGCCCGCGCATCGTCCATGTCCAGCGCCGCTTCTCCCGCGCCGATGAGCGCCGTCACATCGCGAGGATTGGACGCCAGGCGCGCGAGATTATTGTTGAGGTCTTCGGCGCTCGAGGGACGAATCGCCTGCACCTGGGCAGGCTGCGCCAGAATCGGTTGTGCCAGCGCGGTGCCCGCTAGAAGCAGTCCGCGAACAATCCATATGTCATAACGTCTCACAGACAGCCCTTTAGCGGATGGAGGCGGTGCAAGGGAATATGTCGAAAGAAAAAGCGCGCCCGGTTGCCCATGGCAACCGATGGCGCGCTTGTCCTGATCCGTGCGGGGCGAACCCTGCTGCCTGTTTACTGATTGCTCTGGCGATTGAGGAAACGCGGAATGTCCGGCGTTGGCGTTCCGTCATCGCTCGCGCCGGCGCCCTTGTCGGCACCACGGGTCAGCCCCGCCATACGCTCGAACAACGTGCCTCCGGTGGCGACGCGCGGTGCGGCCTGCGACGCCGGAACGGGCTGAGCCGGCACTGTTTCGGCCGCATCCTCACCCAGCAGCAATTCGTCCTGCGAAGGATCTTCGTCGGAGAACACCGCTGCGGGGCGCGGCGGGCTGAAGGGCGCGGGCTTTGCCGCGGCAGCAGGTGCTGCGGCAGGCGGCGTCAGCGGCGCGGGCGCAGGCGCGGCGGGCACGTCCAGTTCCAGCGTTTCAGGCTCAGCTTCCGGCGCGGGAGCAGGCGCTGCGACCGGAGCCGGAGCGGCCTGCGGCGCGGGCTTGGGCGCGGCGGCGGTCGGCACGGCAACGGCCGGACGGCTCGCGAAGCTGAACGGCTGGGTCAGCGGCGCGGCACTGGCGCTGGCATCGCTGTCGATGCCGGTGGCGACCACGGACACCCGGATCTTGCCGTTCAGATTGTCGTTGAAGGCCGAACCCCAGATGATGTTCGCATCGGGATCGACCAGTTCGCGAATATGGTTGGCGGCCTCGTCCACTTCCATCAGACGCATGTCGTCACCGCCGACGATGGAGACGATGACGCCTTTCGCACCACGCATCGACACGCCGTCGAGCAGCGGATTGGCGATCGCCTTCTCCGCCGCCTGGAGCGCGCGGCCGTCGCCTTCGGCTTCGCCGGTGCCCATCATCGCCTTGCCCATCTCGCCCATCACGGAACGGACGTCCGCGAAGTCGAGGTTGATGAGGCCTGGCATGACCATCAGGTCGGTGATGCCGCGCACGCCCTGCTGCAACACCTCGTCCGCCATCTGGAAGGCTTCCTTGAAGGTGGTGTTCGGGTTGGCGATCAGGAACAGGTTCTGGTTCGGGATGACGATGAGGGTATCGACATGCTTCTGCAGTTCCTCGATCCCTGCCTCCGCCGACTTCATGCGGCGATTGCCCTCGAAGGTGAAGGGCTTCGTCACGACGCCGACGGTCAGGATGCCTCGGTCGCGGGCGGACTTGGCAATGACCGGAGCGGCGCCGGTGCCGGTGCCACCACCCATGCCCGCGGCAATGAAGCACATATGCGCGCCGTCGAGCGCCTGCTCGACCGAGGCGATGGTCTCTTCCGCGGCCGCCTTGCCGATTTCCGGGCGAGAGCCGGCGCCCAGCCCTTCGGTGATCTGCGGGCCAAGCTGGATGCGCCGTTCCGCGGGCGAAGCGTTGAGCGCCTGCGCGTCCGTATTGGCGACAATGAAATCCACACCCTCGACGGAGGCGGCGATCATGTTCGCAATGGCGTTGCCGCCCGCGCCGCCGACGCCGATCACCGCGATGCGTGGCTTCAACTCGTCCACATGCGGCGGGCTGATTTCAATGCTCATAAATTCTAGCTCCCTCCAGCTTCGGTGACGTGAGCGAAACTGTCATCGAAGGTTAATGCAAGATGATGGCGTATTTCACCAGTAAATTTCGTCTGACCGTGTTTATTTCAATAGTTCGTCTTCATCGCCTTCACCATCCTCTGCCACCATGCTGGCGCGCCGATACGGTGAACGGTCTGGGGAGCGGGCGCTATCGTTCTAAGATCAACCGGGTTTGAAGCGCCATAAAGCGCAAGACCGGCCAATGTCGCAAAGGCCGGACCGCTATGTGCCTCCGGCATGGCGGCGAGGCCGCGCGGCCGCCCGATCCGCACCGCGCGGCCCAGCGCACCCTGCGCATAGTCGGCAATGCCCTTCATTTCGGCGCCGCCGCCGGTCAGCACGACCTGCCGCCCCGTGGGGGTGTTGAAGCCCATGCCGGCGAGCGCCGCATTCACCTCCACCATGATCTGGTTCAGCCGCTCGCAGATCACCGCCACCAGAGCGGCGCGGGTAATCTTGCCGCCATCGGCGTTGGGGCCCGCGCTTTGCCCCGGAATGGCGACATCGCCATGCGGCGCCGCGATCTCTATCATGTCCCGGAAATCGCGGCGGTTCTGCATCGCGGATCCGTAGAAGCATTTGATCCGCTCCGCCTGGCTGCGGCGAATGCCAAAGGCCGACGCTATGTCGTCGGTGATGTCGGACGCACCGATGGGAATGCTGTGCAGCCCGACCAGCATGCCACCGGCATAAAGCGAGACATTGGTGACGCCCGCGCCCAGTTCCACCAGCGCGACGCCCAGGTCGCGCTCTTCCTCGGACAAGCAGGCAAGGCCCGTGGCGATGGGAGAAGCGACGATGGAATTGACATTGAGATAGGCGCCGCGCACGCAAAGGTCGAGATTGGCGAGCGGCGCCCCGTCGGCCAGCACGACATGGATATCAACGCCCAGCAGGTCCGCATGCATGCCCAGCGGCTTCTTCACCGGCACACGGCCATTGATGGTGAAACAGGTCGGCTGCGCATGCAGAACCACGCGGCCGTCCGGATCAATCCCCTGCTGGCCTGTGGTCAGAAGGTCATCGATGTCCGCCTGTTCGACGCGATAACCGCCCATGTCGCGCTCGACGGTGACGACATCGCTGACCAGCGAACCGCCCGAAAAGCTGACCCACACATCCTCGATATTCGTGCCCGCGACGCGTTCCGCCTGTTCGACGGTTTCCCGTACGGCGAGTTCGGTCCGCTCCATATCCGCGATGAAGCCGCGCCGAACGCCCCGGCTTTCACGCTGCCCGGTGCCCAGGATCGCCAGTTCGCCATTTTCGGTGCGCCCCGCGATCAGCGCGGACACTTTCCACGATCCGATGTCGATCGCGGTGACGAACTTCTCGACCTTGGGTTGGGCCATGGGGGTTCAGCCTTCCTCGCCCTTGGCAGGCGCTTCGGCGCTCGCGGCGGGCTTGTCGCCGGATTGGCCGCTTCCCTGCCCCTGCGGCAGGCGCAGCACGAAACGATCGGGATCGCGCATGTCGAACTTGACGATACCCCGGCCCAGCAGGCGGTTCACCCCGTCCATCCGCGCGAAATTGACCAACGCCGTGGCCGACGGCTTGTCGCCTTCGGGCAGGGACAGCGTCTCGCCCGATTGAAAGCGCAAGTCCCAGCGCCGGTTCCCGACCCAGGTGGCGCCCGCCAGCATGGGTTTGAGCGCAGGCGCATTTTCCATCAGCCTGTTGAGACCCGCGGTCTGCAGATTGGCGTTGGGGCCAACGACCAGCGGCAGGTCCGGCATCGCCCCTGCCGATACCGATTGCAGCACCACGCCGGCCACGTCGATCAGGTGAAGCTGCCCATCATGCTGCCACACCGCAACCGGATCGCGCTCGACGATGTCGACCACCAGCGTATCGGGCAGGCGACGGGAAATGCGCGCATCCTTGACCCAGCCGAGCTTCAGCATGTCAGCCCGCACCCTGGGCAGGTCGAGCGAGAGCATCGACCGGCTCACCTGGCCAAGGGCGATATTGTAGATGGGCAGTTCGTCCATCCGCTCGACGCCGCGCACTTCGACTTTCTCGACCTCGAAGCCTGCCTTGGCCGCCAGTTCGGACGCCTTCTGCCCGGCCATGGCGGGAAGGCCCGACCAGATGGCGATACCCACCAGCGCCGCCAGCACGATGCCGACGATCGCCCAGCTCGCCATGCGCTGGAGCGTCTCCTCGCTGACCGGCAGCAGGTCGATCAGACCGTCGATCCAGCTCCGCTGCTTGACCGAACGTCCTCGCCCACCGCTGCGGCCGCGCGTGCCGGTCGTGCGCGCCAACCGCGCCGTTCCGCCACGCCGGATGCGTGCTTCAGCCATGCTTCGTCCCCCCTGCGCTCTTCAGCGCGTCCTCGACTATACGCTCCACCAGCTCGGCATAGTCAATGCCCAGCTTCGCCGCCTGTTCAGGCACCAGGCTGAGCGGCGTCATGCCCGGCTGCGTGTTCACTTCCAGCAGGAACAGCCCGTCGATCCCCTGTTCATCGTCCCAGCGGAAATCAGCCCGCGACGCCCCCTTGCAACCCAGCAACTGGTGCGCGCGCAGGGCAATGGCCTTGCAGGCTTCGCTGATCTCCTGGGGAATATCGGCGGGGCACACATGCTCGGTCATCCCGTCCGTATATTTGGCGTCGAAATCGTAGAAACCGCTTTTCGGACGCAATTCCGTGACCAGCAGCGCTTCGTCGCCCAGCACGGCGGTCGTCAATTCCCGCCCGCGAATATAGGGTTCGGCCAGCAACTCTTCGAAATGCAGCCACGGACCCTCGACATCCCGGCCGATCGGCGAACCATGATTGCCGTCCCTGGTCACGATGGCGACGCCGACCGAACTGCCCTCATTGACCGGCTTCACCACATAGGGGCGCGGCAGGGGATCGCCCTCGAACAGGCTTTCGCTGCGGACGATATGCCCGCCGGGCATGGGGATGCCATGGGGCACCAGCGCCTGCTTGGTAAGCTGCTTGTCGATGGCGATGACGGAGGTGGCGAGGCCCGAATGGGTGTAGGTGATGCCCATCAGGTCCATCATCCCCTGCACGGTGCCGTCCTCGCCGGGAACGCCGTGAAGGGCGTTGAACACCACGTCCGGCCTCACCTCCGCAAGGCGCAGCGCGATGTCACGATCCATGTCGATCCGCGTGACCCTGTGGCCGCGCGACTCCAGCGCCTTGGCGACGCCCTCGCCCGACGAAAGCGAAACCGGCCGTTCGGCGGACCACCCCCCCATCAGGACGGCAACATGCCAGGGGCCACGGGTCATCTGTCTTTTCCTTCAACCAGCTGAACGCCCACCCTTTGAATTTCCCATTCGAGGTCGATGCCGCTCTTTTCCTTCACCCGGCGGCGGACCTCCTCGCCCAGCGCCTCGATATCCGCGCTCGTCGCGTCGCCCAGGTTGAGGAGGAAATTGGTGTGCTTTTCCGAAACCTGCGCGCCACCCTGTCGCAGCCCCCTGCACCCGGCCTGATCCACAAGCTGCCAGGCCTTGTGCCCATCGGGATTCTTGAAGGTCGAGCCGCCGGTCTTGCTGCGAAGCGGCTGGCTTTCCTCGCGGGCGGCGGCGATGCGATCCATTTCCGCCTGGATGGCCGCCGGCTCGCCAGGAACGCCCCGGAAAATGGCGCTTACCACGACGGCGCCGTCGGGAAGGGCGCTGTGGCGGTAGGTGTAGCCCAGCGCGTCGATCGGCAGCGTCACCCGTTCGCCCGACCGCAGAACAACATTGCATTCCACAAGGATATCGCACGTCTCACGGCCATAGGCGCCCCCGTTCATCCGCACGAAGCCGCCGACCGTGCCGGGAATGGAGCGCAGGAATTCAAGCCCCGCTATGCCCGCGTCCCGCGCCGCCGAGGAAACAAGGATGCCCGATGCTCCTCCCCCGCAACGCAGGCTGGTCGCATCGACCTGCTCCACCCTGGCGAATGGCTTGCCAAGGCGCACCACCACGCCCGGAACCCCGCCGTCGCGCACGATCATGTTGGACCCCAGGCCCAGCGCCATCACCGGAATCGCAGGGTCAAGCCGCGCCAGAAAATCAGAAAGATCGTCCGCGTCCTTCGGCTCGAACAGCCATTGCGCAACACCGCCCGCCTTGAACCAGACGAGCGGCGCCAGCGGCGCATCGGCCCTGAGCGAGCCGCGAACCGGGGGAAGGGACGTGACCGCCAGCGTCAATCGCGCATCCCCCAGAGCCGCATCCAGCCCTTCATCGCCTTCACACCCGCTTCGCCCGCCCGCCCGGCGGCGGCCCCGGCGTCCACATTGCGCTGCGCTGCGTCGACCATCTGCTGGGCCACTTCGATGCCCTGCATCTGGAGGTCGATCATGCGCTTCTGCATCTCGAGGCCAACATTGAACAGCTCGAACATCAGGCGGCTTCCTTCTCCGCAACGGCGGAGGCAAGGCCCGCCGCCCATTTGGTGATGTCGCCCGCGCCAAGGCAGATGATCATGTCGTCCGCCTGCACATCGGCGGCGATCAGGCGGGCGAGATCGTCCGCACCCTCGACCGTCGCGGCGTTGCGATGGCCCCGGCGCTTCAGCCCCGCGACCAGTTCCGCGCTGTCCACCCCTTCGATCGGCTGCTCGCCGGCCGGATAGACCGGGGCGGCATAGACGATGTCGGCGTCGTTGAAGGCCTGCTGGAACTCATCCATCAGGTCGCGCAGACGGGTGAAGCGATGCGGCTGGACCACGGCGATGACCCGGCCTTTCGCTCCTTCGCGGGCGGCGGCCAGCACAGCCCTGATCTCGACCGGATGATGACCATAATCGTCGATCACCGTCGCGGTACCGCCCCCGACGGCGATTTCCCCGACTTTGGTGAAGCGCCGCTTGACCCCGCCGAACTTGGCGAAGCCGGTCTGGATCGTCGCGTCATCGATGCCCATCTGCAGCGCCACGCCGATCGCCGCCATGGCGTTCAGCACATTGTGGCGGCCCGGCATCGGCATTACGATCCCCTCGATCCGGCGCAGCGATCCGTCACGCTCACGAATCTGCACATCGAAGCGGTTGCCGCCCGGGATCGGCTGAACATTCTCGCCGCGAATATCCGCCTGGGCGGAGAAACCATAGGTGACGATGCGCCGGTCCTGCACGCGCGGCAGGATCGCCTGCACCTCCGGATGGTCGAGGCAGAGCATCGCCGCGCCATAGAAGGGCACATTCTCGACGAACTCGACAAAGGCATCCTTCACCTTGTCGAAGCTGCCATAATGATCGAGATGTTCCGGATCGATATTGGTGACCACCGCCAGCGTACCATCGAGGCGCAGGAAGCTGCCGTCGCTCTCGTCGGCCTCCACGACCATCCACTCGCTGTTGCCCAGCCGGGCATTGGAACCGTAGCTGTTGATGATGCCGCCATTGATCACGGTCGGGTCCACCCCGCCCGCGTCCAGCAGCGCCGCAACCATGGAGGTGGTCGTGGTCTTGCCGTGCGTGCCCGCGACAGCCACGGTGGATTTGAGGCGCATCAGTTCCGCCAGCATTTCCGCGCGACGGATGACGGGCACGCGGCGTTCCAGCGCCAGATCGACCTCGGGATTGCCCTTCTTGATCGCGGTGGAGGTGACGACGACAGCAGCATCGCCCAGATTTTCGGCCTTGTGGCCGATCATCACCGGAATGCCCTTCTTGCGCAGTCCCTCGACCACATAGCCTTCGGCCACGTCGCTGCCCTGAACCTTGTAACCCAGATTGTGCATCACTTCGGCGATGCCGGACATGCCTATGCCGCCAATGCCGATGAAATGGATCGTGCCGATGTCGGTGCCGACACCCTTCATGCGCGGGATTCCTTATTCATGAAACAGGGAGAACCTTTCAGGCCGAGATTGCCGCACTTCACGCGGGAACCCCCTGCAGATTGAGGCTTGCCGGGGTCGGCCCGACCTTCACCGGATCGTTGATGATCGGCGCCGTGCCGATGCTTTCCAGCAGATCCGCCATGTCGCGTGCCGCATCGGGGCGGCCGCAGGCGCGGGCGCGTTTCGCTGCGTTCTGGAGCGCGCCCGGTTCCAGCGCCATCTTCTGCATCTGCTTGGCAAGCTCGACCGCCGTGAAGCGCGCCTGCGCAATGGTGCGCGCGCCGCCGGCCTCGGTCATTTCCCGGGCGTTCGCGGTCTGGTGGTCGTCCATCGCGCTCGGCAGCGGGATCAGGATCGCGGGCCGGCCTGCACAGGTCAGTTCCGCCAATGTGGATGCGCCCGCACGGGCGATCACCAGGTGCGACCAGCCGAGCTTCTCCGGCACATCGTTGAAATAGGTCGCCAGATCCGCCGGGATTTCGAGGTCGGCGTAGAGCTTGCGCACCCGCTCGATATCCTCGGCGCGGCATTGCTGCGTCACCTGCAGGCGGCGGCGGAGGCTGAGCGGCAACATGCCCAGCCCGTCGGGCACGACGCTGGAAAGGATCGTCGCACCCTGGCTGCCGCCGATCACCAGCACGCGGAACACGCTTTCATCAGTCAGCGCGGGGAATTCCTCCTCGCGCAATTGCTTCACTTCCTCGCGCACCGGATTGCCGACCAGATGCACCTTGCCGGCATAGCGGTCCTTGAGCCGCCGGACGTCGGGATATGCGGTCGCGATCGCGTCGACCCGCCCCGCCAGATAGCGGTTCACCCGGCCCAGCACGGCATTCTGTTCATGAATGGCCGTCGGAATGCCGTCGGCCAGCGCGCCCAGCAGCGCGGGCATGGCCGGGTAGCCGCCGAAACCCACCACGGCGGTCGGACGGAAGGTCTCGTTCAAACGCCGCGCCATCGCCCGGCCTGCAAGGATCGCCTTCAACGCGCCCGGCCAGCTCTTCGGATTCCTGGTCATGCGCCCCGCCGGCATGACATGGACCTGCGCCTTGTCGAAAAGGCCGGGAATCTTGGCGCCGCGCTCATCCGTCACCAGCGCGACATGGTGGCCGCGCAGCATCAGTTCCTCGGCGACGGCATGCGCCGGAATCATGTGCCCACCCGTCCCGCCGGCGGCGAGGACGAAGTGTCGGGAAATACTCATCGACCACTCCATTTGACGACCGTGTGCCGACCCATGAAGGGATTGCGCCGCGTGAACGCGAGCAACAGGCCGACGCCGATACAAAGCGCCAGCATAGAGGAGCCGCCATAGCTGATAAAGGGCAGCGTCATGCCCTTGGACGGAAATATCTGCGCATTGACGCCCATGTTGATGATCGCCTGCAGCCCGAATTGCGTGGTGAGGCCCGCCGCGGCGAGGATGGTGAAATTATCATCCTCGTCCAGCATGCGCAGGAAAACGCGCACGACGATCGCCAGATAGACGCAGGCAATGCCGATGCACGCAAGCAGGCCGAACTCCTCCCCGATGACGGAGAAGATATAGTCGGTATGCGCTTCGGGCAGGCGGAACTTGTTCTGTCCCCCGCCCGGACCCACGCCCAGGAAACCGCCATGGGTGATCGTGCGGAAGGCCAGCTCCGTCTGGTCCGGCCCCATATCCTGTGCAACGCCGATCCCCAGGAAGTCGTTGATCCGCTGGCGGCCATTCTCGTAGAACATGTACATCAGCACCAGGCCGCCGAGCCCCACGCCCGCCATCGCGCCGATGAAGCGCATCGAAACGCCCGACAGCAGCAGCAGGCCACCCCAGCAGGCAAGGAAGATGACCGTCTGGCCGAAGTCCGGCTGCTTCATCAGGATCGCCGCGATCAGCAATGTCAGCGCGCCTGTCAGCGGGATCACGGGCAATGTCATGTCCTTGCCGCGCAGCGACAGCAGCCAGGCCATGGTGACGACATAGACAGGCTTCAGGAATTCCGACGGCTGGAACCGGAAACCCGGCAGATCGATCCAGCGCTTGGCGCCGTTCACGACCGAGCCAAGCACCGGCACCAGCAACAACGCCACGGCAAAGACGACGCACAATATGAAGGCCAGCCTGCGCGCCTGCGTCCGGGGCAGCATGGAGATCACCAGCATGATCGGCAGGCCGATGAACACCCACATCAGCTGGCGATAGAAATAGATGAGCGGCGTCACCGAAACCGTGCTGGTCGACCGATCGATCGCCGCCACCGGGGACGCCGCCGCCACCGCCACCAGCCCGATCGCCATCAACGCGACGATCAGCGACAGCAGCACGCGGTCGATTTCCCAGAACCAGATGGCCAGCGCCGTGCGCTCCCGCGGGACGGTACGGTTCCTGAATTCCTTTACAAGATCGCCTGCCCTCGACATGCCCCCAGGTTCCTCCGCTTCCCTTTATTCCAGCGCGGCCACGGCAGCGACGAAGGCATCGCCTCTCGCCTCGAAATCGCGGAACTGGTCGAAACTGGCGCAAGCGGGCGACAGCAGCACCACATCCCCCGGCTGGGCCACCCGCGCCGCCCGGCGAACGGCGGCCGATAGCATCTCGCTATCGTCCACCGCCATATGCGATCGCAGCAGTTCGGCGAACATAGCGCCCGCCTCACCGATGGTATAGGCATGGGCGACATTGCCGAAATAAGGTTCGCACTCGTCCAGATTGTCGGTCTTGGCAAGGCCGCCGACAATCCAGTGCAGGCGCGGCCGCCCATCGATCGGCGGATAGGCGGCGAGCGCAGGGGCGGTCGAGGCAGCGTTGGTCGCCTTGCTGTCATTGACATAGAGGACGCCGTTCAACTCGCGCACCCGCTGCATCCGGTGGGGCAGGCTGGCATAGCTTTGCAGGCCCTTTTCGATCGCCGCTTCATCGATGCCGAGCGCGCGGGCGACGGCAATGGCGACGGCAGCGTTCTGGGCATTGTGCGGGCCTTGCAGCGCGGGCCAGCCGGCTTGGCGGCTGGGATCGATGTCGGCGGCTTTCACCGCCATCACGCGCTCGTCGTCAGCTGCGCGGGAATGACGCACGGACGAGAGGATCGAACGGCTCGGTTCATCCTCAGCGGCGATCACCCCGATATGATCGCCCGCCTGCATTTCAAACAGCCGCGCCTTGGACGCCACATAGCCTTCAAAGCCATTATAGCGATCCAGATGATCGGGCGTGATGTTCAACAGCACCGCCACGTCGCAATCGAGACTGCGCGTCAGGTCGATCTGGTAGCTGGACAGTTCCAGCACATAGACGCCGCCGTCGGGCAGCGGGTCCTGCCCCAATATGGGCAGGCCGATATTGCCGCCCATCCGCGTCGGAATGCCCGCCGTCTCGATGATGTGATGGACCAGGGCCGTCGTGGTGGACTTCCCGTTGGTCCCTGTGATCCCGACCACCCGATGCTTCGGCAGGGTGGGACGGGCAAGCGCGAACAACTCTATGTCCCCAACGACCGGCACGCCCGCGAGCTTCGCATGCATGGCGATGGGATGCCTGTTGAGCGGAACGCCCGGCGAAACCACCACGCCGTCAAAGCCCTTGAGGTCGATTTCGGTGGGGTCGGCCAGTGTCAGGCTGACGTCGCCTTCCATCTCCACCGATAATTTCTGAACCGCATCGACGGCTGCCTCACGCGCCTCGTCCCGGCTGTCCCAGGCGACGACCTGCGCGCCGCTGGCGGCGAGGCATTCGACCGTAGCCAGCCCGGACCGCGCCAGGCCCAGCACCGCATATTTCCTGCCTGCAAAGACGTCCGAAACGATCCCCATGGCGCTCACCGCAACTTCAGCGTGGCAAGGCCGGCCAGCGCCAGCACGAAGGAAATGATCCAGAAGCGGATCACCACGGTCGGCTCAGCCCAGCCAAGCTGCTCGAAATGATGGTGGATCGGGGCCATCTTGAAGACCCGCTTGCCTGTCCGCTTGTAGAAGAAGACCTGGATGATGACCGACATCGCCTCCACCACGAACAGCCCGCCGATCACGCCCAGCACGATCTCATGATGCGCGGTAACGGCGATCACGCCAATGGTGCCGCCCAGCGCCAGGCTGCCGGTATCGCCCATGAAAACGGCGGCAGGCGGCGCGTTGAACCAGAGGAAGGCCAGCCCCGCCCCGATGATCGCTCCGCAAAGAATGGTGAGATTGCCCGCCCCCGGCACATGCGGAATGCCCAGATAATGGGCAAAGTCGGCGCGCCCGACCAGATAGACGATCGCCATGAACGCCATGCAGGCAATGATGACCGGCATGGTCGCAAGCCCGTCCAGGCCGTCGGTCAGGTTGACCGCATTGCCGAACGCCACGATCACGAAGGCGGCGAAGAGGAAATAGAACGGCCCCAGCTCGATTGCCGGACCATTGTAGAAGGGCAGGTAAAGCGCGGTATTGCCATGCTGGTTGACGATCAGCCAGGCGGCGAAACCAGCGATCAGAAATTCGAACGCCAGCCGCATCTTGCCCGAAAGCCCCTTGTGGCTGGCCTTGGTCACCTTGTCATAATCATCGAGGAAACCGATGGCGCCAAAGCCCAGCGTCACGAACAGGCAAGCCCAGACATAGATGGACGACAAATCCATCCACAGCAGCACCGACGACATCACCGACGTCAGGATCATCAGCCCGCCCATGGTCGGCGTGCCCCGCTTGGCCAGATGGGTCTGCGGGCCGTCGTCGCGAATCGGCTGGCCCTTGCCCTGCCGCACGCGCAGCCATCCGATGAAGCGCGGCCCGATCAGCAGGCCGATGATCAGCGCGGTGGCGATCGCCGCGCCGGCGCGAAAGCTCAAATAGCGGATGAGGTTGAACACACCCGCGAAATCCATTGTCTGGGCAAGCCAGTAGAGCATCAGTTCTTCGCTTCCTGTAGCGCAGCCACGAGACGCGACAGGCCGATGCCGTTCGACCCCTTCACCAGGATCGCATCGCCCGCGCGTATTTCATTTCGTACCAGATCGGTTGCCCTGGCGGCGTCGGGGACATGGTCGAAGGGCATGGCGCCTCGCAGCGCCTGGGCCAACGGCTCCATCTCCTCTCCCACCAGGACCGCATAATCCACCTGCCCCGCGGTCAGCGGCTCGACCAGCGAGGCGTGCAATTCGCGGCTGCGGTCGCCCAGTTCGCGCATCCCGCCCAGCACGGCAATGCGCCGGTCCGCCTGCTCGCGGCCCAATTGCTTGAGCGTCGCCGCCATGCTCAACGGATTGGCGTTGTAGCTTTCGTCGATCAGCAACGCCTCGCCACCCTCGACCGGCAGGATGCTCCTCTGCCCCCGCCCCGGCAGGCCCGGCATTTCCGCCAGCGCCAACCCCGCCGCGGCCAGGTCGCCGCCCAGCGCCTCGACCGTCGCCAGCACCGCCAGTGCATTGGAAACCCAATGCTCGCCCGGCGCGCCCACGGTCAGGCAGAGCTCCACGCCCGGCAGCGCCGCCGTGACCAGCGTGCCGCCACCCGCCGCAGGCACGGTTTCACGCGCGCGCACGTCCGCCTGCGGATCGAAGCCGAAGGTCAGGATGCGCGCCGCATGCTTCTCCGCCTTGGCATAGAGGGTCGCGACATGCGGGCTGTCATAGGGGATGACCGCCGTGCCGCCCGGCTCAAGCCCCTCGAAAATCTCCGCCTTGGCCTCCGCGATCTTCTCCTCGGTGCCGAAAAATTCGATATGGGCCGGCGCGATGGCGGTGACGATGGCGACATGCGGCCGCACCTGCCGGGTCAGCGCCGCCAGTTCACCGGCATGGTTCATGCCCATCTCGAATATGCCAAAGGCCGATTCGCGGGGCATGCGCGACAGGCTGAGCGGCACGCCGACATGGTTGTTGTAGCTCTTGATGGACCGGTGAACCGCCCCCGGAAAGGCGCGGTCGAGCGCATGAAACAGCGCTTCCTTGGTGCCGGTCTTGCCCACCGATCCGGTGACCCCGATCACCTTGCCCTGCATCCGCGCGCGCGAGGCGCAGCCAAGCGCCTCCAGCGCCGCCGCGCTGTCGGGCACCAGCACATGGGGCTGGGCGATCGGCTGCCTGACGATGGCGCCCGCCGCACCCTGACCGAAGGCCTTGTCGACGAAGCGATGGCCATCGGTCGCCTCGCCCTTCATCGCCACGAACAGATCGCCGCCTGTTACTTCCCGGCTGTCGAACGCCACGCCAGAAACGGCGAAGGGCGCCGAAGCGACGCCCCCTGTGGCCTGCGCAATCTCTTCCGAGGTCCAGAGTGCGCTCATCCGGCGCATTCCCGCGCCACGGTCACATCGTCGAAGGGCAGCACCCGATCCCCGATGATCTGGCCCTGTTCATGCCCCTTGCCCGCCAGGAGCACGATATCGTCCGCGCCCGCCTGCGCGATGGCGGCGGCGATGGCGGCGCGACGTCCGCCGATCTCCTCCGCCCCCGGCGCGCCCGCCATCACGGCTGCGCGGATGGACGAAGGCTCTTCCGAACGGGGATTGTCGTCAGTGACGATCACATGGTCGGCGAGTTCCGCCGCCACCTTGCCCATTTGCGGCCGCTTGCCCGCGTCGCGATCGCCGCCCGCGCCGAACAGGGCGATCAGCCGGCCCCGCGTATGCGGCCGCAGCGCCTCTATGGCGGCGCGCAGCCCATCGGGCGTATGGGCATAATCGACATAGACCGGCGCCCCCGCGCGGGTGATGACCGCCCGCTCCAGCCGCCCGCGCACGGGCTGCACCCGGCCGAGCAGTTCCAGCACCTTGCCCGCATCCTCGCCGCCCGCGATCACCAGACCCGCGGCGGTGAGCGCATTGGCCGCCTGATAGGCGCCGATCAGCGGCAGGTTCACCTTGCAGGACTTGCCTCCAAGATCCTTGGCCAGCTCGACTTCCAGCGCCTGGCCCAACTGGGTCGGGGTGCGGTTGGCAAGACGCAATGCCTGCCCCTGCACCCCGACGCTCAGCACACGAAGCCCCCGCTTCGTAGCCCGCTGGAGAACCTTGTCCGACCATGCGTCATCGGCCCAGACGACCGCGGTGCCGTCGGGCGCGACGACCTCATCGAACAGGCGCATCTTGGCTTCGAAATAGCTGTCCATGTCGCCATGATAATCCAGATGATCACGCGACAGGTTGGTGAAGGCGGCGGCCGAAACCGGCAGGCCTTCGGTGCGATATTGGGCCAGGCCATGGCTCGACGCTTCGAACGCGGCATGGCTGATGCCCTCGCGCTTCAGGCCCGACATGTTGGCAAGGAAGGTGACGATGTCCGGCGTGGTGAGCCTGGTGGACACCTGATCCACGGATGTCGTGACGCCCAATGTGCCGATGGAGGCGGATTTATGTCCCAGCATCCGCCAGAGCTGCCGGGCCAGTTCGACGGTTGAGGTCTTGCCGTTGGTCCCGGTGACGGCGACGGTCACCTCCGGAAACGGCGCGAAATAGCGGGCGGCAAGCTGGGCGAACAGGCGGCGGGGGTTGTCCGACGCAATATGCATCGCGCCTTCGACCTTGGCCTGCGGCCGGGCGACGACCGCCGCGGCCCCGGACTGCACGGCTGCGGGAATGAAGTCCTCGCCATTGACGCGCGCGCCCTGGAAGGCCCCGAACACCGTGCCCGGCGCCACCTTCCGGTTATCGATTGCGAAGCCCGACACCGGAACGTCCAGGGACGCTCCCATGTCGAGCTTCGCATCCAGCCCCTCGATTAGCGACCCGAGGCGCATTATTCTTTCTCCTTGTCGCCGTGCAGCAGCGGCATGAGATCGGAAATATCGACGTCGCGCCGCTCATCGGGCAACACGCCCAGCATCGGCCCGGTGCGCTCCACCACCCGCTTCACCACCGGCGCCGCTGTCCAGGCGGCCGTGCGCAGGCCATATTGGCCCGTCGCCTCGTCCATGGTGACGAGGACCACATAGCGGGGATTGTCCATAGGGAAGGCAGAAGCGAAGGTCGTCACCAGTGAAGTCTTGTTATACCGGCCTTGCTGAGGTTTTTCGGCCGAACCTGTCTTGCCGCCCACCCGGTATCCCTTGGCGTCGGCGGAGCGACCTGTACCTGCGGCCACGATCATGCGCAACAGCTGGCGCATGCGCGCGCTGGTAGCGGCTGAAAAGACGCGCCGGCCCTCTGGAACCTCGTCCGCCTTCAATTTCCGCAGCGTAGCAGGCCGCCAAAGTCCGCCATTCACCAGGGCGGCATAAGCCGAAGCGAGATGCAAAGGCGTTACGGCGATGCCGTGCCCATAGGAAACGGTGAGCGTCGTGATCCGCCCCCAATTGGCCGGCCAGAGCGTGCCCGCCCGTTCGTTGAGTTCGATCGGCGCGCGCTGGTCGAAATGCAACTCGCGGAAAAGATGCTGCAAAGGCTCCGCACCCATCTGGTCGGCGATCCGGGCGGTCCCGATATTGGAGCTGTGCACCAGGATTTCGGGCACGTTGATCCAGCGGCCCAGCGGATGGTCGTCCTTGATCCGGAAACCCGCAATGGCGAGCGGCGCCGTCGCGTCATAGGTCTTCGACATGGACGTGACGATGCCACGGTCCATCGCCGCGCCGATCGACAGCGGCTTGAACGCCGAGCCCAGTTCATAGCGGGCCTGCACCATATGGTTGCAGAGCGGCGATTCGCTGCAATTCTTGCCCGCATAATCTTGCAGCTTGTTGGGATCGAACACGGGAATCGACGCCATGGCGATCACTTCGCCGGTATTGGCGTCCAGTATCACGCCGCCCGCCCCCTTGGCGCGGGTCTGGACGAGCTGGGCATAGAGTTCGCTCTCCAGCGCGCCCTGCACCCGGCTGTCGATGGACATGGCAAAGGGCTGGCCGCGCATCGCCGGATCGGTCAGCCGGTCGTTGAACGCCGCCTCCACCCCCATGCCACCCTTGCCGTCGGCATTCGGCGCGAACCCCAGTAGATGGGCGGCCAGGGTGCGCTGCGGATAGAGCCGCTCCTTCTCACGCGGAAATTCAATGCCAATCTCGCCCAGCGCGTTCACGGCGGCCACCTCTTCCGGCAGCGCCCGGCGACGCAGATAAGCCCAGCCGCGGCCCGTCAACTTCTTGTAGAAGGCGCTTTCCGGTTCGTCGGGGAAGATCTCATGCAGCTTGCGCGCCAGTTCGGAGGGGTCTCCGATCAGTCGCGACGGCCGCACCGCGATCGAATAGGCGTCCATGGTACGCGCCAGCGGCACGCCGTTGCGGTCCACGATGTCGGCCCGCGCCGGAAGGCCGCCCATCGCGTCGCCGCCACGCCCATTGCCGGCAAAGACCCCCACCCAGGTCAGGCGCAGGATCAATACCGCCGTGATCGCCATGAACAGGATCAGCAGCAGCATCAACCGGTTATGCGCGATCGCCGTCAGGTCAACGCGCTGCTTGCCTGCTCTCGCGCCGCCCGGCTGGACGATGATCGTCGCCATTTAGCGGTCCCCCTTGGCGCGCTCGCGCTTCGCCTTGGCACTGATGTCGCCCAGCGTACTGTCGTCAAGCAGCTTCGCGTCCAGCATCGCCATCCGCTCAGCGTGGCGGACGACGGGATTGGGCTTGGTGGTGTCGGCGTCCTCCTTCGCCTTTTCCCTGGCGGTCTTGACGGCGGGCTTCGCGATCTTGTCGACATTGTCCGCGGCATGCGCCTCCCGGATGACGGCGATATCGCTGCGGATCTGGGTCGGCGCGGGGCTGGCGGGGGCAGCCTGCGGCGCGGACGGCAGGTCGGCGGGCGTCTCCACCATCGCCACCATCACCGGCGGCGCCACATAATCGGGGCCATTGGGCTGCACCCCGTCGAGATGCGCCAACGCCCGCTCGCCCGCCAGATATTGCTGGGCGGTGGGCGTCGCATACATGAAATCGTCCTGGTTCCAGCGCTCAAGCTGCCGCATGTTCGCCCGCGCGCTGAACTCGGTCTCCAGATAGCGGATGTCAGCCTTCGCCCGCGCGATCTGCGTCCGCACCTTCATCAGTTCGTTGCGCTCCGTCGCGACCTTCAGCGACACCATATAGGCGCCCAGCGCGCCCAGCGCGACGAGAAGGATCCAGATCAGGCTCTGCAATCTCTTGACCGCGATCATGAGCGGGAACTCCGGGGGGCCACAGGGGCGGACGTACGAATGGCGCTGCGCAGCGTGGCGGATCGGGAGCGTGGATTGCGCGCCAGTTCCGCCATGCCGGGCCGCACCGCCTTGGCGGGCTTTTCGAAAGTAGGCGCCGACCCCGACTGGCGCTGGGGCAGATGCCGTGATCCGCTCGCCTCGCTGCCGCTGCGGTTGCGCAGGAACTGCTTGACGATGCGGTCCTCCAGGCTGTGGAAGGTGACGACCGCGAGCCGGCCGCCCTCCTCCAGCATCGCTTCGGCCGCCTCCAGCCCCCGCTCCAGTTCCTCCAGCTCGCGATTCACATGGATGCGTATCGCCTGGAAGGTGCGGGTGGCCGGGTCCTTCTTGTCATGCGGCTTGTGGCCGAGCGCCTTGCGCACCACGCCGGCAAGCTGCCCGGTGCGCTCCAGCGGCCGCGCCTCGACGATCGCCTTCGCCACGCGGCGTGAGCGCGGCTCCTCGCCATAGCGATAGAGGATGTCGGCAATCTCCTGCTCAGGGGCATTGTTCAGGAAATCGGCGGCACTCATCCCGCTCTGGCTCATCGTCATGTCGAGCGGGCCGTCACCCTGGAAGGAAAAGCCCCGCTCCGGCCGGTCGAGCTGCATGGAGGACACGCCGATATCCAGCGTGACACCGGAAACGGACGCCACGCCCCGTTCCGCCATCGCTTCTTCCATCCGGGAAAATTCTCCGGCGATCAGGGTGATGCCCTTTTCGTCGGCCAGCGCCCGCCCTTCGCGAATCGCGTCGGGATCGCGGTCGAACGCGAAGACCCGCGCGCCCTTGTCCACCATGGCGGCCGAATAGCCCCCCGCGCCGAACGTGCCGTCGACATGAACCTCGCCGGGGTTGATGGCGAGGGCGCGAAGCACTTCGTCGAGGAGCACCGGAATGTGGCGGTCAGGGTCCTGGGCAAGGCCGGCGGAAACGCTCACTTGCCTCCTCCAGCCGCCCGCTGGTCCAGCCAGCGCCGGACCTTGTTGCGGATCAGTTCGGGCCGGTCCTTGCTGTCGACCAGCGTTTCCGGCTTCCAGATCTGGATGTAGCGGCCCACGCCATAGAAGAAGACGGCGTCGGTGATGCCATATTCGTCCTTGATGTCGGGATGCATGGCAAAGCGGCCTCCTTCGTCGAAGTTCACCTCCTCGATCGTGCCGAGACGGCGCTCCAGCTCCAGGTCGGCATCATAGGGGCGGCCTGCGGCGCGCGCTTCGCGGGCCAGTTCCTCGACTTCGGTGAACAGGTGGCGGCGATGCGATTCGCCAAAGGCCGTGGCGCAGGGGTTGCCGCCATGGACCGACAGGAAAAGTCGCGTTTCATTGCCGCTGGACAGCTTGATCTGCCGGCGCATCTCCAGGGGCAGCACGAAACGGCCCTTGCCGTCCGCGACGCTGAACGCGTTGCCCGTGTAGAGAATGACGTCCGACACTTTTCGACTGCTGCCCCTCTGTTCGCAGGGCGCAGGCCGTCGCCAGCCGAATTCGCGCGGAAGCGAACCGGCTCACAGGACTAGCAAAGCCTGACAAACCCCTATGGCTTTCAAATACCAAGCCACGGGGTTCAAGAAAAGGGATATTTTGGGAAAAGCCGGGAAATCCTGTTTTGTTCTGGTAATTAACCGTCTTTGAGGAGCGTTGGCTGGTCAAACTGTGGTGAAGAAGGGGCGGAAGGAGCCTTCCGATACGGCCTGAAAAGCACCGTTCCCAAGGCTGCCCAGAAAATCCCGACGATCACCGCCCAGCGGACGGCCGTGACCAGGGCGTCGCCCGACCGCACCCAGCGCCGCCCGGCCGGAAGCGTGGCGCCCAGTGCATCCGCGACGAATTGCGGGGTATCAGCGGTCCACTGCTCCGGTTCAAGCGGCGCAGCGGGATCCGCCAGCCAGAGCCGGTCATCGACAAGGTCGGCGTCCGCGACCATGGTCACGCTGCCCTTGCCCACGCCGCAGCGCGCCACCAGTCCACGCCCGATGATGCGGCAGTCGGATCCCGCATCCTTGAAACCGGAGGCCGCATACAAAGTGAGCACCCGGCCGTCTCCCAGGAAATGGCGCTTTTCCCCCGCCTCGGGCGGCATGAGTTTGACGCCCCAATATTCGATCATCGCCCCAAGCAGGGTGATGGCTGGCGGCCGCCGCCGGTCACCCAATGGCAATTCCATCGGCCAATGCAGTTCAGGATCCACCAGCAGCAAGGCCCTGCCGCCCCGGCTGATCCAGGCGTTCAGCGCCACCAGTTCGGCCATTGAAAAAGCCCGCGGCTGGGCCAGCAGGAGCGTCCTGGCCCCGCTGGTTTCGAGCGAAAGCGGAGAATCGAGCGGCCGCACGTCGAACCGCTGGCGAAGGACGGTAATGATGGGAGCATCCACTTTGGCCTCGCCGCGCCAGAAAAGCGGCAGGCCGGTGATCACAGCCATTTTGGGAAGATGGGTCGCTGGCTGAACGGGGGGATCCCTGGCGAGCCAGCACATTGCCACGGCCAGCAAGGCCAGGCCGGCCCCGGCGATCCGCCCTGCCCCGGCCGTTGCAGGAGCCCGCAACATCAATCCTGCAATCACGGCCACCAGCACCACCGCAAGCAACCAAGTCAGCGGCACCAAGGCCGGCACGCGCCAGGCCGCCAGGAACAGGCAGGACAGCACCATCCCAACCGTCCCCAACCCGATCCACCAGACGGCGCCCTCCGTTCGGCGCCTCCCGATCAGAGCCGCCGCCGGGATCAACAGCAATGCCGGAGCCATCCACCCGCGGGGATCGACCTGCCCGGTGCGCAACAGCGATGCCAGCCCGCCAAGCAGCACCAGCAGGCCCGGCGCAAGCAGAAGCAGAAATGTCCGCAGGGCAGCCTTCAAGCCGACGCCGCCGGCTCAGCGCGAAGCCGGCTGAATCTCACGATCCATGGGTTTCTTGAGATTGGGGTCCGGTTGCAGGTCGGGCACGATCGGCGCCTGTTCCGGGGCGGGCTGCACGCCCAGTTCCGCCAGGGGCTCCTTGGGCGACACCGCGTTCACGTCCAGCGTGGGAACGGTCGGCGGCGGCACCGTCGGATCATCGACCCGCGCCTTGTCGATCACGATATTCGCCAGACCCACGAGCAACACCACGCCCGCAAGCCCGGTCAGGCCTATCTGGACACGCTGCAACCCTTCCTGTTGGCGGGGTGTTTCAGCCATGAAGCGCTCTTTTTTCTCGCCGCCGCGACCCTTGTCGGCGCTCAACGAGTGTGCGCGAGCCAGGGGAAGACAGTCAAGCCCTTCGATTCGAGCCACTCGCGGTTGTAAAGCGTTGAAAGGTAACGAAATCCGGTATCGCACAGAATAGTGACGATCCGCTTGCCCGGCCCAAGCTGCTTCGCAAGCGCCACCGCGCCCGCGACATTGATGCCCGACGACAGGCCCAGGCACAGCCCTTCATCGGCCAGCAGACGCCGCACCCAGAGCAGCCCTTCCTCATCGGAAATGCGGAACTGCGTATCGATCGGCGCGCCTTCCAGATTGGCGGTGATGCGCCCCTGCCCAATGCCCTCGGCCACCGAAGACCCCTCGGCCTTCAACTCGCCATGGGCATAATAATTGTAGAGCGCCGCGCCATGAGGATCGCTGAGCGCAATGGTGATATTCTCGTCATGCGCCTTCAGGCCCAGCCCCACGCCGGCGATCGTCCCACCCGTGCCCGCCGCGCAGGTGAAGCCGTCGATCTGCCCGTCCATCTGCGTCCAGATCTCTTCGGCCGTGCCGATGATATGCGCCTTGCGATTGGCGATATTGTCGAACTGGTTGGCCCAGATCGCGCCTTCGGTCTCCTCCGCCAGCCGCCGGGACGTGTGGACGAAATGGCCGGGATTGGAATAGGGCGCGGCCGGCACCGTCACCAGTTCCGCCCCCAGCGCCCGCAGCGTGTCCATCTTTTCGCGGCTCTGCGTCTCGGGCATGACGATGATCGTCCTGTAGCCCTTGGCATTTGCCACCAGCGCCAATCCGATGCCGGTATTCCCCGCCGTACCTTCGACAATCGTACCGCCGGGCTGCAACAGCCCCTTTTCCTCGGCGTCATTGACGATGAACAGCGCCGCGCGATCCTTCACCGAAGCGCCCGGATTGGCGAATTCGCATTTGGCGTAAATGTCGCAACCCGTTTCTTTCGACGGGCCGGCAAGACGCACCAACGGCGTGTTGCCAATCAGGGCGAGACTATCTTTCTGAACCAGCATCGCCTCCGCATAGCGGACCAGACACGCGCTTGCCAAGCAACGGATTGATGACCGCGCGAAAGTCACGATTGTCGGCACCCGCGTTAAGCCTTGCATCATCCATCGTCCCAGAGCGGGACAGGCGCGATTCCGCAGAGGAACTGGCAAGGCTTTTCCCCTATGAGGAGCGCCAGCATGCGGATTTTCAGGGAAAAATGGGGTCTGAAAGGCCTTTGGACGGCGGCAAGGCATGGCGTCGCCGTCATGCTTGTGCTGCTCGCGCTCGCAGCGCCTCGCCTGATCACCGCAGCGCCGCTGGACCTGCTGGCCGCCCGCGAGGCGCAGGATGATCCTGCCGAGAAGCCCGGAGAGAATTTCCCCGGATCAGCCTTCTTCTTCGCCCAGGGCGCCTTCGATCCCGTCCCCGGCGCAGCCACGCTGCAAAGCGAGCATGTGCTGGGGCTTGACGCCGTGCAGGCCGCCCCCGCCATGGCCTTTCGCGGCCTGACGGCGCTCGACAGCTATCGGGCGCTCAACTGCCTGACGTCCGCCATCTATTATGAGGCGGGCAGCGAGCCGGAGGAAGGGCAGCGCGCCGTGGCGCAAGTCGTCCTGAATCGCGTCCGCAATCCCGCCTGGCCCAAAAGCGTCTGCGGCGTCATCTACCAGGGATCTGAACGCACCGATTATCGCTGCCAGTTCACCTTCAGTTGCGATGGTTCCATGATGCGCGTGGCGGATACCGCTGGGTGGGCCCGCGCGCGCCGCATCGCCGCCCAGGCGCTTGCGGGCATGGTCTATCGGCCCGTCGGCCTCGCCACCTATTATCATACCCTGGCCGTGCGACCGGAATGGGCCGGCGCGATGCGGCCCGTAGCCGTGATCGGCGCGCATATCTTCTACCGTCCGCCCGGCGCGGACGGCACAGCCGCCGCCTTCCGCATGGCCTATATGGGGCGGGAGACGCAGTCAGGGCCTGCTCGCTCTGTCTGGAAGGCGGATGCTCCCTTGCCCGCTTCGGCGGTGACAACCATCACGCCTTCACCGCCTGTCAGTGCGATTGCGCCGCCCCTGCCCGTACCGGGAACCAGCCTGCCGCAATCCGGCATCAGGCCCGAATATCGCAACAGCGGGCGTCCATTGATCTGATCGCCGCACCTTTTTTTTGCAAGGCAGTCCGGATTTTTTACGGTTTCCATGGCGAAAACCATTTAAGTATTTGAAATAATTTGAAATAAATTTCCGAACATTTTTCCCGACCTGCGGAACCGAATGCCGCCTCCGATGGTTCTGCACTGCGGATAGCAAATCTTTTGCCCCCCGCTCTTGCTATCCAAAAAAACATGAGCCCGGAACGCATCTCCCCCCCCCGACGCGTTCCGGGCTCAGAACTTTTCGGGCAATCCACGCATATCAGAGATATTTTCGCTTTCGGAACGCTTTGCCGACCGGCGGGTTGTTTCCTGGTCACCGGCATAAGCCCCGGTTGAACCATGTCCTGCCCGCAACGCAGGACAAGGGCTCTCATGAGGAGATGATGATGACCAGGAAGATATTAGCCGCGCTTTTGCTGACAGGTTCATTGATGGTCGCGGCATGCAACACGGTCGAGGGCGCCGGCAAGGACGTGCAAAGCGCCGGCCAGGCAGTCGAAAACGCCGCAAACTGATCATTGGAAAGGCTCGCTTCGCCGCGAGCCTTTTCCCCTTCAGCTTGCTGCGTCGGCTGCTTCACCGGGAGCCATATCCTTCACCCGCTTCCTGTCAGTGAACCAGATGGCGATGATGGTGATTTCGTAAAGCGCCAGCAGCGGCACAGCGAGCATGAGTTGCGAAACGACATCGGGCGGAGTCAGGACCGCGGCAAGCACGAAAGCCGCAACGATCATGTAGCGCCGCAAACCGATCAGTTGCGACCGGCTGACAAAACCGGCCCGGTTGAGCAGCATCAGCAGCACCGGCATCAGGAAACTGATGCCAAAGGCGAGGATGAACTGCATCACCAGCCCCAGATAGCTGTCCGCACTCGGCAGCGCTTCCACCTGCAATCCACTGCTGTTCCCCTGAAATTCGAGGAAGAAGTGGAAAGCCGTGGGCATCACCACGAAATAGGCAAGCGATGCGCCCATGGCGAACAGGAAAGGCGTCGCGATAATAAAGGGCAGCAGCGCCTTTTTTTCCTTCGCGTAGAGCCCCGGTGCGACAAAGGCCCAGAGCTGGTTCGCGATGATCGGGAAGGACAGGCAGAAGGCGCCGAAAACCGCGATCTTCACCTGAACGAAAAAGGCCTCATAGAGCTTGGTATAGACCAGCCGCCCACCACCGTCGCCAAAGGCTTCCTTGAGCGGATGGACGAGGATCGCGAACAGTTGTTCGGAGAAATAGAAGCAGATGGCGCCCGTGATGAACAGCGCATAGACGCATTTGAGCAACCGTCCACGCAGCTCGATCAGATGGTCAAGCAGCGGTGCCTTGCTGTCGTCGATATCCTTCATGCGGCCGCATCACCCTTCCGCGCCGGTTCCTGCGCGACATAGGGCGGACCCTCGGCGGCCGGCCGGGCGATATGGGGCGGCGCTTCACTGGCAGGGGCAGCTTCGGCGACGAAGGGCGGGACGTCCCCGGATGATGTGGATGCGGCCGGCGCCGGCAAGGCTTCGCTTTCGCCGATGCTGTCAGGCCCGGTGATTTCAGAGCCAGTCATTTCAGGCCGCACGGTTTCCGGCGGATGCTCATCCATGATCCGCTTGTTCTGCGCGGCCCATTTCTTTTCCAGCTCCTCCAGCTCGACCTCGCGAACCATCGCGTCGATGCCGGTACGGAAATGGCGCGCCATGGACTGCGCCTTGCCCACGATCTGCCCCACCTTGTAGAGCGCGCGCGGCAGGTCCTTCGGACCGATGACGATCACCGCGATGATGACGATCACCAGAAGTTCAGACGAATCGATACCAAACATGCGTGCCTACAGCCCCGGCAGAAGGAAAGATCAGGCCTTGGTCTTTTCTTCCGTTGCGGTGGGCGCGTCCTGTTCGGGCACGCGATGACCCTCGATGCGCGTGGCGGGCTTGGTCGGGACATCGTCCTCCTCCATGCCCTTCTTGAAGCTCTTGATGCCCTTGGCAACGTCGCCCATCAAGCCGGAGATCCGGCCACCGCCGAACAGCAGCATGACCACCAGGAGAACGATGACCCAGTGCATCAGCGAAAAGGAACCCATTTGAACACACTCCTGAAACTGCGTCTCATCTAGAGTGATTTCGACTGAAATGGAACCATTTCACAGCCTGGAAATCACGGCAAACAAAACCCGCAGATCATGTTTTGGCCCTAATGGACCAAGCATGATCTAGGCGTCTTCCTCATCATTTTCCACAACGGATTGGGCGCCCAGACCCTCAAGCGCCAAATCGACCGGATCCAGGAGGCCGGCGGCTCGCAGATCGTCGATCCCGGGCAGGTCCCGGCGGCTGCCAAGGCCGAAATGCGACAGAAATTCCACCGTCGTGACGTAGATCAGGGGCCGTCCCGGCACCTCCCGGCGCCCGGCGGGCCTGATCCACCCTGCCTCCATCAGCACGTCCAGAGTGCCTTTCGCCACCTGAACGCCGCGAATGCCCTCTATCTCGGCGCGACTGACGGGTTCATGATAGGCGATGATCGCCAGCGTTTCCATGGCGGCACGCGACAGCTTGCGCGTCTCGTCCTTTTCCCGACGAAGAATATGGGAAAGGTCGGCCGCCGTCTGGAAATGCCAGCGTCCGCCCCGTTCGACCAGATTGACGCCGCGCCCGGCATAATGCGCGCTCAAGCTTGCAAGCGCGGCAGGCAGATCGCCTGCCTCTCCCACATGCAGCCTGATCTCCGCCGGGGCCAGCGGCTGTTCCGACACGAACAGCACGGCCTCCACCGCGCGAAGGAAATCATCCTCTTCCTCGATCACAACAGGCGCCCCGCAGTCGATTCCGGCACGGCGGCGCGCAGGAAAATGGGTTCGAAAATCCCTTCCTGCTGGATTTCGAGCCGCCCCTGCCGCGCCAGTTCCAGCGCGGCGACGAAACTGCTGGCCAGCGCCGATCGTGCCATTGGCCCATCCTGCCCGCCTGGCAGGAAGGCTTCAAGCGCGGTCCAGTCGATCGCCGCCCCCACCAAGGTGCCGACACGCTGTATCGCCTCGTCCAGGGTCATGACCGGCCGGACCGCGACCATATGCACCACTGGCTGCGTCCGCGCGCGGACCTGGCCGTAGGACTGGATCAGGTCGAACAGGCTGGCCGCCCATTTCGCCTTGCGGACGAGGCGCAAGCCCTCCGGCTTTTCCCGGACAAACACGTCGCGGCCGACACGGTCGCGCGCCATCAGCCGGGCACCCGCCTCCCGCATCGCCTGAAGCCGCTGGAGCCGCAATTGCAGCCGCAGCGCCAATTCCTCGGGGCCGGGTTCGGGCTGCGCCTCCCTGGGCAGCAGCAGCGAGGATTTGAGATAGGCCAGCCAAGCCGCCATCACCAGATAGTCGGCCGCCAGTTCCAGCTTCAGCTTCCGCGCGCCCTCGATATGGGCAAGATATTGTTCGACCAGCGCAAGGATGGAGATCTCGCGCAGATCGACCTTCTGCGTCCGCGCCAGAGCCAGCAACAGGTCCAGCGGCCCTTCCCAGCTTTCAAAGCTGACGGTCAGCGTGTCCGGCCTGGGCGCTGCGGCGGGGGTGAAGAAATCCTCCATCGTCAAAGCGGCACGTTCCGCCCGTCAGCGCACCGTTTCACGCCGGCACCATGGCCAGCAGCGCGTCGCGAGTGGCGAGCAGTTCGTCCAGCGGCGGACCGTCGGGCGCGGCGCGCCTCGACGCCATCGCACGGTCCAGCCTCGCCCTGGCCTCCACGCCGATCTCCGGCAGCAGGCCTGCAATGCCCACCATGTCGTCCATCCGCCCCCAGCAGTTGAGGGCAAGATCGCAACCCGCCGCCACCGTCGCCGCCGCCAGTTCGGGAATACTGCCCTTCAGCGCCTTCATGTCGAGATCGTCGGACATCAACAGCCCGTCGAAACCGATCCGCCCACGGATGATCGTGTCGATCACGGAAGGCGAAAGGCTGGCCGGCAGATCCGGATCCCAGGCGGTGTAGACGACATGCGCCGTCATTCCGATGGGCGCGTCCTTCAACGCCTGAAAGGGCGCCAGGTCGATCGCCAGCGCATCCTCGTCGGCCGTGACGATGGGCAGTTCATGATGGCTGTCGACCATCGCGCGGCCATGACCCGGCATGTGCTTGATGATGCCGACCACGCCCTCCTCGGCGAGCCCTTCGATCACGGCCCTTCCCAAGGCCGCGACCCGCATCGGCTCTGCGCCCAGGGTACGGTCACCCATGATGTCGCTCGCCCCATCCTGCCGCACGTCGAGCAACGGCAGCGCATCGACCGTGATCCCGACCTCCGCCAGGGTCGCGGCAATGGCCCGTGCATTGGCCCGGGCCGCGGCAATGGCGCTGGACGGCGCTATCTCATAGAGCCTGTCGAACAGCGCGCCGGGAGGGAAGCTGGGCCAGACCGGTGCCTGCATCCGCGCCACCCGGCCGCCTTCCTGATCGATCATGATGAGCAGATCGTCACGACCATGCAGCGCGCGCAGGTCGTCGGTCAGGGCGCGAAGCTGCGCGCGATCCACGATATTGCGCCGGAAGAGAATGTAACCCGCCGGATCGGCCTCCGCGAAAAAGGCGCGTTCGTCGGATGTCAGGGTCTCACCGCAAAGGCCAAAGATAACGGGTTTCATGCGAAGCGATGGTAGCGGGTGAAAGAAGCCCTGTCGAAGGGGTTATTCCGGCCTTGCGGCGTGATTTCCCAATATTGGTTGCGGGATAGGAAGCTCAGTGGCTTCAGGGCCGAACGAAACGGTCGCGATGGGGCCCTTCAAACCAGATCGCCCTTCGCCCCTAATTGACCACCATACAGCTTTCGCCCGCGACCTTGAGCTTGCCGCAAAGCGTACTGGCCTGCCCGCCTGCCGCGGCGCGCAGGCGATAGACCGTGCTGCCGCCCACTTCCGCCTGCTCGATCGACATCGGCAACGGCTCCAGATAGGTAAAACGCTTGGACAAACGCTTCCACGCATCCTTGGCAAACGCCTGGTTCCCATAGGCGCCAAGCTGGATCATGCCGCCGCCTGCGGGCCGCGCCGCCGCTGCCGCCGGCCTGGCGCTGGTCTCATCCGTCACCCGCGCCGTGACGCTTTGCGCCGGCTTGCCCTTCACGGCGGGGCGCGCATTGTCCGCCGATCCGGTCGGCACGATCGGCGCCTCCGGCACGCGGGTGGGGTCGATTCGCCCGTCGCGCGCCACGCCCTCGCTCGCCGCATAGCTGGCATCGCCCTCGCCATCGAATTTCTTGGCGTCGGCTTCCTTGGCGGGAATCTTGTAGTCCCCGGCGGGCGCGGCAATCAGCTTGCCTTCGCCCCTGGCGCCGCCGGTCCGGTTCTGGATCAGCCAGACCCCCGCGACGACAGCGCCGATCAGCACCAGGCCAAAGAGAATGAAGCCCAGCAGCCGCAGCGGCGAGAGCCCCTGCTCCTCCTCATCCTCGATGGCGGGCTCCAGCCAGGGCAGACGCTCTTCATCGTCCAGGTCCAGCCTTCCCCGCGCATAGTCGCCCATCTCGATCAAACTCCGCCGGTCATTGCATCTCGGTCAGGGCCGCAACGCCCATCAGCGCCAACCCGTTACGGATGATCTGCCCGATTCCCCGGCTCAAGAAAAGCCGCGCGGAAGTAGTGGCCGGATCATCCGTCAGGATGACCCGCGCCTGCGGATTGTCGTTGCCGAGATTCCACCAGCTATGGAAGGCAGATGCCAAGTCATTGAGATAAAAGGCAATACGATGCGGCTCACGGGCCAAAGCTGCCCCTTCCACCACGCGCGGGAACTGCGCGGCGAGCTTCACCAGCCCCAATTCCTCCGTCCCAAGGCGGGACAGGTCGGGCGCAGGCAGGGCGATCCCCGCCTCTTCCGCCCGTCGTCCCAGCGAACTGATGCGTGCGTGGGCATATTGCACGTAGAAGACGGGATTGTCCTTCGACGCCTCCACCACCTTGGCAAAGTCGAAGTCCATCTGGGCATCGGCCTTGCGGGTCAGCATGGTGAAGCGGACCACATCCTTGCCGACTTCGCGGACCACATCGGCGAGCGTCACGAAATTGCCGGCCCGCTTGGACATCTTCACCGGCTCGCCGTCGCGCAGCAGGCGCACCATCTGGATCAGCTTGACGTCGAAGCGCGCCTTGCCCTCGGTCAGCGCGGCGACCGCCGCCTGGATGCGCTTCACCGTGCCGCCATGGTCCGCGCCCCAGATGTCGATCAACTGGTCAGCCGTCTGCGCCTTCTGGTAATGATAGGCCATGTCGGCGCCGAAATAGGTCCAGCTACCGTTGGACTTCCTGATCGGGCGATCCTGGTCGTCTCCGAATTTCGTCGAACGGAACAGCGGCAGCTCGACCGGCTCCCAATCCTCGGGCGTCTCGCCCTTGGGCGCTTCCAGCACGCCGTCATAGACCAGGTCATGCGCGCGCAACCATTTTTCGGCCGCTTCGGGCTTGCCCGCTGCCTGCAACTCGGCCTCGGAAGAGAAGATGTCGTGGTGAATGCCCAGCAGCGCCAAGTCGCTGCGGATCATCTCCATCATCGCCGCGACGGCCTGGGTGCGGAACAGCACCAGCCATTCGCCCTCCGGCGCGCCCACATATCTGTCGCCATATTGGGCGGCCAGCGCCTGGCCCACCGGCACCAGATAATCGCCGGGATAAAGGCCTTCGGGAATTTCTCCCACCGCTTCGCCCAATGCCTCGCGGTAGCGCACATGCGCCGACCGGGCGAGCACGTCTACCTGCCCCCCGGCATCGTTGATATAATATTCGCGGATCACCTTGTGCCCGACATGTTCCAGCAACGTGGCGAGCGCGTCGCCCACCACCGCGCCCCGGCAATGGCCCATATGCATGGGGCCGGTCGGATTGGCGGACACATATTCGACGTTGACGGTCACGCCCTCCCCGGTCGAGGAACGGCCATAATCCTCCGCCTCGGCATGGATGGCGGCCAGCTCCGCGCGCCAGGTGGCGTCGGTCAGCTTCAGGTTGATGAAGCCCGGTCCGGCGATGGACGCGCCCTCGACCTCGTCCAGCTTTTCCAGCCCCGCGACGATCTTCTCCGCCAGGCTGCGCGGATTGCTGCCGGCTGGCTTGGCGAGCACCATGGCGGCGTTGGTGGCAAGGTCGCCATGACCCGGATCACGCGGCGGTTCGACCGTCACCGGCTTGCGGTTGAGACCGGCGGGCAGCGTGCCGTCAGCCTCCAGCGCGTCGAGCACGGCGTCGAGATGGGCGGTGAAACGGTTGTAAAGAGACACTGGGGCGAACTTTCTACCAGGACCCGTTCACCCTGAGCCTGTCGAAGGGTCGCCCTCTTTCAGAAGAAACAAGGGCTTCGACAAGCTCGGCCCGAACGGGGAAATGAACTGAGCTTAGCGGGTCGCGTTGTAACGGAGCTGATCCTGGGTCAGGTTGAAACCCACGAGCAGCTCGAAACTGGTTCGCTGCAGGGCCGCCTTGACCTCCGGCTGCGCGAAGGGGTCGATCGCGGCATCGGCATCGCCGGCCTTGCGCTTTTCCGTGATCTTGCGCTGGACGTCGGCAGGCAATGTCGCGGCAGCCTTGTTCACATAGGAACCCGCCTTGGCGGTCGCGGTGGCGCGATATTGCCCGGCCGGGAAATCGAGCACCACCTGGCCCACGCGCTTGGCGACGACCGCGTTGCCGCCCCGCACAACGGCGGAATAATAGGGCAGCGTCACCTGCCGTGCCGCGCTCGCGTCACTGCGGCGGGCGTTCACGGTGAAGGTCGCCTCGGTATAAAGCTGGTCCCCGTCCGAACAGGTCGAGCGCAGATTGGTGATTTCCGCCACCACGTCGATCGCGCGGGCATCCGTGCTGCCCGCCGGGTTGAACAGCGTGACGTCGCCGGTCTGCGCCGGGATCGCCGCGACGGGACAGGCCGAGCGCACGGCCACGATGCCGCCCGTGGGATCGATTTCGCCCCGCTGGGAACAGCCCGCAAGGGCCATGGCGATCATTCCGGTCAGCGCAAATCGAGAAAAGGTCACAGGCAATCCCTTGGGAACAGGCGTTGGGCTTCTTATCCATAGCCCGTCCCCCACGCAACTCAAACTGCACAGCGCCGCAAGTAAGCGGCTTTCCACCAAAGCCGCATTGGTCTAAGCGGCGGGCATGACCGCCCTTCCGCCCATGAAGCTGCTGATCGCCGCCCCGCGGGGCTTTTGCGCCGGTGTCGACCGCGCCATCGTCATCGTCGAAAGGGCGATCGAGAAATATGGCGCACCTGTCTACGTCCGCCATGAGATCGTCCATAACAAATATGTGGTCGACGGGCTGAAGGCGAAAGGTGCGATCTTCGTCGAGGAACTGGACCAGGTTCCCGAAGGCGTACCCGTGGTGTTTTCCGCCCATGGCGTGCCCAAGACGGTCCCGGCCAGGGCGGAGGAACGCGGGCTCGACTATCTCGACGCCACCTGCCCGCTCGTCAGCAAGGTCCATCGCCAGGCCGAACGGCAGGTGGAGGTGGGGCGCCATATCCTCTTCATCGGACACCGGGGCCATCCGGAGGTGATCGGCACCTTCGGCCAGGTCGAGCCGGGCCATATGACCCTCATCGAAACGGTGGAGGATGCCGAAGCCTTCACCCCTGCCGATCCGGACAATCTCGCCTTCCTGACGCAGACGACCCTGTCGGTGGACGACACCGCAGCGATCGTCGCAACGCTCCAGCGCCGCTTCCCGGCGATCCATGCGCCCAAAGGCGAGGATATCTGCTACGCCACCTCCAACCGGCAGGCCGCGGTGAAGGCAATCGCCGCCCGTTGCGACGCCGTGTACGTGATCGGCGCGCCCAACAGTTCCAACTCCCTGCGGCTGGTGGAGGTGGCCGAGCGCGAAGGGGCGCCGGCCCGACTGATCCAGCGCGCCGACGACATCGACTTCGCCTGGCTGGATGGCGTCGGCACGCTGGGCCTTACCGCCGGCGCCTCCGCACCCGAGGTTCTGGTGCGCGAAGTGGTCGACCGGATCAGCGAACGATTCTCCGTGCTGGAGGAACAGGTCGAAACCGCGCGGGAAAGCGTTGCCTTCAAACTCCCCCGCGGACTGGAGGCCGCGTAGATCCATGGCCGTCTATACCCAGGTTCCCGCCGAACAGATCGACGCTTTCCTCACCCGCTACGACGCCGGACACCTCGTCTCCGCCAAGGGTATCGCGGAAGGGGTGGAAAACAGCAATTATCTGCTCGAAACCACCGGCCCGGACGGGCAGGGCCACCGCTATATCCTCACCCTTTATGAAAAGCGGGTGGATGAGGCGGACCTGCCCTTCTTCATGGACCTGCTCGACCATCTGGGCGCACGCGGCTGCCTGGTGCCCCGTTTCATCGCGGATCGGCAGGGGAAGCGACTGCAACAGCTCGCCGGACGCCCGGCCTGCCTGATCGAATTCCTGACCGGCATCTCCGTGACGGAGCCGACCGTGGGCCAGGCCCGGGCGGCAGGCGCTGCGCTGGGCGAGATGCACCGCGCGGCGGAGGGATTCGCCGGCACCCGCCGCAATGCCCTCGACCTCCCCGGCTGGCATGAGCTGGCCGCCAGATGCGGCGCAGACTTCGACCAGATCGCGCCTGGACTGGGCGCGCGCGTGGCGGTGGAACTCGCTTTTCTCGACGCCCATTGGCCGGCAGACCTGCCCCGCTCCGTGATCCATGCCGATCTCTTTCCCGACAATGTGCTGATGCTGGGCGACCAGGTGACGGGCCTCATCGACTTCTATTTCAGCTGCACCGACATCCGCGCCTATGATCTGGCCGTCACGCACAGCGCCTGGGTGTTCAGCAATGACGGCGCGACATGGTTCGGGGATCGGGCAGCGGCGCTCGGTGCCGGCTATCGCGAAACGCACGGCCTGACCGAAGCCGAACGCGACGCTTTCCCTGTTCTCTGTCGCGGCGCGGCGCTCCGCTTCCTGCTGACGCGCGCCTATGACTGGATCAACACGCCGGCCGATGCGCTGGTGACGCGCAAGGATCCGCTCGCCTATCTGCGTCGCCTTGAATTCTACGCCAATGCCGACCCGGCCATGTTGCTCGGCGCATGAGCGCCCTTCCGCAGGTCGAGATCTTCACTGACGGCGCGTGCAAGGGCAATCCCGGCCCCGGCGGCTGGGGCGCGGTACTGCGCTTTGGCGAGACGGAGAAGGAAATTTCCGGCGGTGAAACGCTGACCACCAACAACCGCATGGAGATGATGGCGGCCATGCAGGCCCTGGAAACGCTGAAGCGCCCGTGCCAGGTGACCCTTTACACCGACAGCAAATATGTGATGGACGGCATCACCAAATGGGTCTTCGGCTGGCAGAAGAACGGCTGGAAGACAGCCGACAGGAAGCCGGTCAAAAATGCGGAACTCTGGCAGGAACTGGTCAAGGCCGCTGCCCGCCACAAGGTGACCTGGCAATGGGTGAAGGGCCATGCCGGCCACCCGGAAAATGAACGGGCCGACCAGCTCGCCTGCGCCGCGGCGGAACAGTATCGTCAATAGATAGGCTGGCCTTCGCGAACGGCTGACACCCCCCGGCTGCCCGCGACGGGCGCGATCCGGTCAGGATTGAAGGCCGTCATCCTTGTCCAGGGGATTGCGGCCGAAGACATTGCCCGCCGGATAATAGCGGCAGACCAGATAATCGTAGCTTTGCCCCTCCGCCAGGGCGCAGCCGACCTTGCGCGTGCCGCGCCAGATGATCTGGGTATAATGGCCGACATCCTCCCATCGGCCGGTGACGCTGACATCGGGCAGCTTGCCGCTCCGCCGGAACCAGCGCTTCTCATCAAGGAAGGAGCCGACCATCAGCTGATAATCATAAAGGCCGCGCGACCCCATCCAGAGATTTTCGCCGCTCGGAATGGTACGGCTGGAACGGGCGGAATGGCGGAAAATATTGGTCTGCGCCATTTGCCGCGCATAGCGGGCCGCATCAGCGGCCAGGGCGCTGTCCCAGGCCAATGGCGCAAGCCCCAGCGATTCCCGCTCTTCATTCTGCATGCCCAGCACGACGTCCTGCATCAGGCGGTCGTCCCGGTCCGCTTCCTCCAGCCCGTAATAGGACGCTGGCCTTGCCGGCGGCAATTGCCGCATCCCCGATGACGGCTCCGCATCGCCCTGCGCCGCCGCTGTCGCCAGCAGGCCCAGGAGTGCTAGAGCGGGTTTCGATCTGATTGAATCAGATCGCCGCTTTGAATTCCTTGTTTTCCGCGATTTCTTGACCAGCGATCGGTTCCGATCGCTTGGAAATCGCTCTGGCCGCGCGGGCCAAAGCCGCCTAAGAACGCCTCCAATCATGTCCCCCGCCCTTCTCAGTCCCGACAATGCGGCCGATGAGCCCATAGCCTTATATGTGCATTGGCCATTTTGCGTTTCCAAATGTCCTTATTGCGATTTTAACAGCCATGTCCGGGCCAGCATCGACGGCGATGCCTGGCGTGCGGCGTTGCTGAGCGATCTGGCCCATGAAGCCGCGCTGAACGGCGGCCGCCGGCTTTCTTCCATCTTCTTCGGCGGCGGCACGCCATCGCTGATGCCGCCCGACATTGTCGGCGCGCTGATCGACGCTGCGACCCGCCATTGGCGGCCGACAAGCGACATCGAAATCACGCTGGAGGCCAATCCCAGCTCGGTCGAGGCCGCCCGATTCGCTGACCTGGCGGCGGCTGGCGTAAACCGCGTATCGCTGGGCCTTCAGTCGCTGGAGAATGAGGCGCTGCATTTCCTCGGCCGCGCGCATGACGTGCGGGAGGGGCTGGCGGCATTGGAGGTCGCCCAGTCGACCTTCGGCCGGGTGAATTTCGACCTGATCTATGCCCGTCCCGATCAGAGTCTGGCGGATTGGGAGAGCGAACTGGCGTGCGGACTGTCCTTCGGCACCGACCACCTCTCGCTCTATCAACTCACCATCGAACCGGGCACCCGCTTCGCGACGCTGGTGGCGCAGGGCAAGCTGAACCCGGCCGATCCGGACCATGCCGCCGATCTTTACGAACAGACGCAGGCCATGACGGCCGCCGCTGGCATAAGGGCTTATGAGATCAGCAACCACGCCCGGCCCGGACAGGAAAGCCGGCATAACCTGACCTATTGGCGCTATGGCGATTATGTCGGCGTCGGGCCCGGCGCGCATGGCCGGCGCGACGGACTGGCGACGCTGCGCCACAGGAAGCCGGAAAACTGGATGAGCGCCGTAACGCGCAGCGGCCACGGCCTGCAAGGCGAGGAACCGCTTGATGGCCGCGACCGGGCCAGGGAAGCGCTGCTGATGGGACTGCGCCTTGCCGAAGGCGTGGATCTGGATCGTATCGCGCGCCTGTCGGGATTGCCCATCGACATGCTGGTCGACAGGCACGCAATCGCGCGGATTGCGGGGCATGGCATGATCCGCCAGGACGGGCAGCGGCTTCGCATCGACCCGGCCGGAATGCTGCTGCTCGACGCCATCCTGCCGGAGATTGTGGCGGTCTGAACAACGGATATGGGGCACGCTGCGTCAAATCCGATGCAGGTCGCGCATTCCGCTTCCTGGTTTCGCACCTGCCCCAATCAGGCCCCGCTTCAGTCAGGCCTGACTCACTCCTCCCCGTCCATTTGCGCAATCTCCTTGTCCAGATCGCGCAAGACTTCGGCGCGGATCTTGTCCGACATCCGGGCCGCCGCCGCGATCTGGGCGCGGGCCGCGATCAATCCTGCGCGGGCAGCGCGGTTGGCCTGCCCCTCTATCTGGTCCTGACAAATCCGGACACGGATGTGGCGGCGGCCATCGGCGTCCACCGTCTCCTGCCGACTGACGCTCTTGCCGTTCTCGCAACCATTGGCGATGTCGACATTCGGTATCTTGCGGCGGATTTCCGCTTCGCTCGGCATGGCATGGGACATGACGCGTTCGCCCTCATCGCCCAGGGCGGTGGGAGGCGACGGCGGAACGGGCGGGACCGGCGGCGCCACATCGGCCACGGGCGCAGCCGGAGCGGGAGGAGCGGGAGGAACCGAGGGCAGCGATGCCGTCTCCCCGGCTTGTCCGGCAGGGGATTGCGAGTGGGTTGCGGCAGCGATTTTCGGCGCTTGGGATGGTGCAATCTCGCTGGCGGAAGCAGGCTGGGCAACCAGATCGGCCAGCCTGCCGAAATTCATCGACTCCACCTTGTCGGTGATCGCGGCGACCTGTCGCGCCGCCCGGGTGCCGGACGCAGTCAGGGCCAGGCCCGACGCGGTCACCAGGGCGACCGCCGCCATGCCCCAACTGATGCGGCACAGCGACATTTCATGGGCAGACAGCATTTTCAGCCTCCCTTTCAGCGCGGTTATGCGATTGAGATGGCAGGCGCCGGCGAACCGGCGACCCCCAGCAGCCTTCAGGATGGCGCGCCCATAGGCATGCGCCTGATCCCGGCCATGGAGCGAGAGCACCCGCGCATCGCAAGCCTGCTCCTGATCCGCGCGATAGGCATGATAGGCGACCCAGGCGATCGGATTGCACCAGTGCAGGTCCAGCAGCAGCAATGCGACCATGTTGGCGGCCAGATCCCCGCCCTGATGATGGGCGCGCTCATGGGCGATCGCCATCGCCTGCTCCTGCGGGTCGAACCGCAGCGCGAAATCGGCGGGCAGCGCGATGACAGGACGGATAAGCCCGAAGGCCAGCGGTCCGCCCGCCTTCGGGCTGGTGACGATGCGGATGCGACCCTCCTCGCCGATCAGCGTCGCTCCATTGAGGATGAAATGGCGGAAGCGGACATAGCCGATCGCCTGCACCATCAGGAAAAGGACGAAGCCCAGCAGCCAGAGCGAAACGGCGATCTCCAGCCAGGGAATGCCCGATCCGGACTGAAGGGGCAGCGTCACCGGCGCCGGATCCAGCAGGGTCGGCAAGCCCGCCTGATCGGCCGCCTGCTGCAAGGGCGAAGGGTTGGCGACTCCCCGCGGCAAAGCGGGCAAGGTCATGCGGGCAAGCGGCAGCAGCCAAAGCCAATAGGCCGCCTTTGCACCCAGCCAGCGCGCAACCGGTCGCCGCAGCAGCATGACCAGCGCCATCAACAGGGTAGTCGCGATCAGCGTTTCTGCGATCCAGACGCTCATGATTTCAACCCTTTCAGGATTTCCTCAAGCTCGGCGATATCCTCCGCCGTCAACTGGTCCTGGCTCGCAAGCTGCGCCACCAGAGGCGACACGCGCCCGCCGAACAGCCGGTTCACGAACCGCCCCGACTCGCCTGCAACATACTCCTCCCGCGCGACGAGCGGGCGATATAAAAAGCGGCGGCCATCCTGATCGGCAGCAATGATATCCTTGGACATCAGCCGGGACAGCAGGGTCTTGACGGTCTGGACGCTCCACTCGCGCCCGGCGGCGACCCGCTCGGCCACGTCGGCGGCGGTCTGGGGCGCGCGTGCCCACAGCGCCTCCATCACCACCAGTTCGGCCTCGCTGATCTTCTCGCTCACAGGGTTCATCCGTACCAGAATCGACTACAGATGTAATCGCATTGATTACATCTGTAGTCAAGCCATTCCCCGGACTGTCGCCATATTTTACATTCTATGGATCAGCTTCATGGACATTAACCCTCAGACAGCGCGCTAAGGGCCGATTTCCGCTGGCTGGCACAGGCTTTGCGTTTCCAGCCTCATACCCGATCGTTCGACTACCCGGGAGGATGCGGCACCAGTCTCCGCCGCATCCTCCCACCCGGTTTTCCCAGCCCAACGCCGAACGTCAACCCGCGTCACAAGCATGAAAAAAGCGGCCCGGATGACCGGACCGCCCATTCAGCATGCTAATAAAAGGCGTTCAGTTGGCCGCTGCGACGCCCTGGTCGGTCATCAGCTGCTGCAATTCGCCAGCCTCGTACATCTCCATCATGATGTCGCTGCCGCCGACAAATTCGCCCTTCACATAAAGTTGGGGAATGGTTGGCCAATCGGAAAAGGTCTTGATGCCCTGACGGACCCCTTGGTCCTGCAAGACGTCGACGCTTTCATAAGCGACGCCCAGATGTTCAAGGATCGCGATGGCGCGGCTGGAAAAGCCGCATTGCGGGAACAGCGGGGTGCCCTTCATGAAAAGCACGACATCATTGCCGTTGACGATGTCGGCGATCCGCTGCTGCACGGCGTCGGTCATTATCTGATCCATTCCTGTCAGGCGCCAATCCGGCGCGCTCAATATGATGGCGGTTAATTGGGGACGGCAGTGGTCAGTTGCAAGGCGTGGAGCACACCGCCCATGCGCCCGCCCAACGCGGCATAGACGGCCCGCTGCTGAGCGACGCGGCTCATGCCCCGAAAGCTCTCTGCCACGACCTTCGCCGCATAATGGTCCCCGTCGCCCGCAAGATCGGTGATCTCCACCTGCGCATCGGGGATGGCGGCGCGGATCATGTCGGCAATGTCATCGGCGGCCATCGGCATGGCGAAAGGTTCCTGACGCTTATTGGGCTTCGATGAACATGCGGCGGGCAATGACCTGCTGCTCGTCCAGCGCGGCGCGAACGCCCGCTTCGTCGATGTCGATGCCGGCCTGGGTCATGTCGCCCAGCAGCTTGCGTATAACATCCTCGTCGCCCGCCTCTTCGAAATCAGCCTGCACGACGGCCTTGGCATAGGCGTCCGTTTCTTCGGGCGTCAGGCCCATCTTCGCCGCCGCCCATTCGCCCAGCAGCCGGTTGCGCCGCGCCTGGATGCGGAACTGCATCTCCTGGTCATGCGCAAACATGTTTTCAAAGGCCTTTTCGCGGTCGTCGAAGGTAGTCATGCCTGTACCCTGTAAGAGGTGAAATGGATCATCGATCCGAAATAGGAAGATCGGGACGCTTACGCAACGGCGGGGACGAGCCAGGGGCGCGTGCCGGCGTCCTTTGCCTCGAATGCGCTGATGGTGTCCGCCTGTCCCAGCGTCAGCCCGATTTCGTCCAGACCGCCAAGCAGGCAGTGTTTGCGAAACGGGTCGATCTCGAACTGGAAGCGATCCTGGAACTGCGTCGTGACCGTCTGATGTTCCAGGTCGACATGGATGGGGTCGGTGCGGGCAACATCCATCAACCGGTCGATTGCCTCCTGCGGCAGGACCACCGTCAAAATGCCGTTCTTGAATGCGTTGCCGGAGAAAATATCGGAGAAGCTGGGCGCGATCACGACCTTGATGCCCAGGTCGGCGAGCGCCCAGGCGGCATGTTCGCGGCTGGACCCGCACCCGAAATTGTCGCCCGCGATCAGGATCGGGCTGCCCGCATATTCAGGATCATCGAAGACATTGCCCGGCTCCTTGCGCAACACCTCGAAAGCGCCCCTGCCCAGGCCCGCCCGCGAAATGGTCTTGAGCCAATGCGCCGGGATGACGATGTCGGTGTCGACATTCTTCATCCCGAACGGATAGGCCCGGCCGTCGACGATATTCAGCTTTTCCATCAATCCGCCTGTTTGCTCGCCGGGCGTGGCGTATCTTCCGCGCGTCCCAGGGTCGCCGCCATGGCAGCACTCGCCAGCGCGCCCAGCGCCAGCAGCCAGAATACCTTCTTCATGCGACCGCCTCTCCCCTTTTTTCACTCATCAGTTCGCGTACGTCCGTGAGATGTCCGGTGACGGCGGCGGCAGCGGCCATGACGGGCGAGACGAGATGCGTCCGCGACCCCGGCCCCTGCCGACCCATGAAATTGCGATTGCTGGTGGAGGCGCAGCGCTCCCCGGCCGGCACCTTGTCCGGGTTCATGCCCAGGCAAGCGGAGCAGCCCGGCTCCCGCCATTCGAACCCGGCCTCGGTGAAAATGCGGTCGAGACCTTCGGCCTCCGCCTGACGCTTGACCAGCCCGGAGCCGGGAACCACCATCGCATGCTTGATGCCGCTGGCGATGCGGCGTCCCTTGAGCAGGTCGGCTGCGGCGCGCAAATCCTCGATACGGCTGTTGGTGCAACTGCCGATGAAGACATGCTCGATCGCCACATCTTCCATCCGCTGTCCGGCAGAAAGGCCCATGTAATCAAGCGATTTCTGCGCGGCCGCCCGCTTGGACGCGTCCGCGAAACTCTCCGGATCGGGTACCACGCCAGTCACCGGCACAACATCCTCCGGGCTGGTGCCCCAGGTGACGTTCGGCACGATGTCGGCGGCATCGATGACGACGCTCTTGTCGAATACGGCGCCTTCATCGGTCGCCAGCGTCTTCCAATAGGCGACGGCAGCATCCCAGTCGGCACCTTTGGGTGCCAGCGGCCTGCCCTTCAGATAGGCAAAGGTCTTTTCATCGGGCGCGAACAGGCCGGACCGCGCGCCGGCCTCGATCGACATGTTGGCGACGGTCAGCCGTCCCTCGATCGACATGTCGCGGAACACCGATCCGCGATATTCCATGACATAGCCGGTGCCGCCGGCAGTGCCGATCCGCCCGCAAATAGCCAGCGCAACGTCCTTGGGCGTGACGCCATAGCCCAACTCGCCCTCGACGACGACTTCCATCGTCTTCGACTGCTTGAGCAGCAGCGTCTGGGTGGCCAGCACATGTTCCACCTCCGACGTGCCGATCCCGAAGGCCAGCGCGCCCAGCGCACCGTGCGAGCTGGTGTGGCTGTCACCGCAGACCAGAGTGGTGCCAGGCAGGGTGAAGCCCTGTTCCGGCCCGACGACATGGACGATGCCCTGTTCGGGATCCGCGTCGCCGATCAGGCGGACGCCGAATTCCGGCGCGTTCCGTTCCAGCGCCGCCAACTGCTGCGCGCTTTCCGGATCGGCAATGGGAATGCGGTGGCCCGCCGCGTCGCGTCGCGCTGTGGTGGGCAGATTGTGATCCGGCACCGCCAGCGTCAGGTCAGGCCGCCGCACCTTGCGACCGGCAAGCCGAAGCCCCTCGAACGCCTGGGGGCTCGTCACCTCATGCACGAGATGGCGATCGATATAGATCAGGCAGGTTCCATCGGGACGGCGTTCGACGACATGCGCGTCCCAAATCTTCTCGTAAAGGGTGCTGGGCTTGACCATAATGATTTCCCCTAGACCCAGACAGGGGAAGGGAAAAGGGTAAAAGCAGCCAATTTTTGCTGTTGTGGGAGATAATCGGCCGCACCTAGCGTCCAGCCCGGCTCTCGGCCAGTCGCAGCTCAGGCGGCGCGATGGTCCGCCACGATGCGCCCGGCCGCTCCAAGCTCCGCTTCATGGCTTTCCTCGCGCCATGTTTCGGCAAGCGCCGCGCTTTCCCATTCCCGCATGGCGGGCAGCGCCAGCATATGCCCGACCCAGCCCAGCGCCGTCTGGCCGATGTTGAGGCCATAGGTCCGCACCCGAAAAGCGACCGGCGCATAAAAGGCGTCGACGGCTGTAAAGGCGGGTCCGGCCAGGAATGGTCCGCCGAAACGGGACAGTCCTTCCTCCCACAATTCGGTCAGCCGGGCGATGTTGCGGTTCAGTGCGGGCGAAGGCAAATGCGGCTCCACTCGCACGCCGACATTCATCGGGCAATCATTGCGCAGGGTGGCGAAGCCGCCATGCATTTCCGCCACGGCCGATTGCGCCCAGGCCCTCGCCGCCTCCTGCCTTGGCCAGACCTCCGCATGCCTGTCCGCCAGGTAAAGGGTGATGCCCAGCGAATCCCACACCGTCCTGTCCCCATCGATCAGGACCGGCACCTGGCCCGTGGGAGAAAATTCACGGAAAGCGACGTAGTTTTCGGCAGCGGCAAAAGGCTCCATCCGGTCGCTGAAGGGAATGGCCAGCGCCTTCATCAGCACCCAGGGGCGCAGCGACCAGCTCGAATAATTCCGGTTGGCGGTGATGAGGGTGTAGGGCATCGGCTCCTCCGGTGAACGCGGAACCGCAATAGCCCCGCCCGCCCGAATGCGAAACCCGGAACCGGCGAGGGTTTCACAAGCTGGCCTTATAAAAAAACGACCCGGAGCACGAAGCTCCGGGTCGTCAAGTCCTTCCACCCTGCTCGCGGGAACTGCACCCCCGCGACCCGGATCGTTCAGCAGCCTTCAGGGCCGCAAACTGATTCCCTCCGCAGCCTTTAGGCTGCAAACTGATTCATCGTGTTGTGGGTGCCGCCCGCCTTCAGCGCCGCTTCACCCGCGAAATATTCCTTATGGTCGTCGCCAATGTCCGAACCGGCCATGTTCTGGTGCTTGACGCAGGCGATACCCTGGCGGATTTCCTTGCGCTGGACGCCTTCGACATAGCCCAGCATTCCTGCCTCACCGAAATATTCCCTGGCAAGATTGTCGGTCGACAGAGCGGCAGTGTGATAGGTTGGCAGGGTGATGAGGTGATGGAAGATGCCGGCCCGCGCCGCCGCATCCCTCTGGAAGGTGCGGATCTTCTCATCAGCCTCACGGCCCAGCTCCGTCGCGTCATAATCGGCGCTCATCAGCTTCGCCCGATCATAGGCGCTGACATCCTTGTCCTGCGCGGTCCATGCGTCGAACACCTGCTGGCGGAAGTTCAGCGTCCAGTTGAACGACGGCGAGTTGTTGTAGACCAGCTTCGCATTCGGCACGACCTGGCGGATGCGGTCGACCATACCCGCGATCTGTTCGACATGCGGCTTTTCCGTCTCGATCCACAGCAGGTCCGCGCCGTTCTGGAGCGAGGTGATGCAGTCGAGGACGACGCGATCCTCTCCGGTGCCGGAGCGGAACTGGAACAGGTTGGACGGCAGCCGCTTCGGACGGAACAGCTTGCCGCCGCGGGCCAGGACGACATCGCCGCGCAGCGTGTTGATGTCCGTGACCTCCTCGACATCGAGGAAGCTGTTATACTGGTCGCCCAGGTCGCCATCTTCCTTGCTGTAGGCGATCTGCTTAGTGAGACCGGCGCCCAGCGAGTCGGTGCGGGCGACGATGATGCCGTCGTCGATCCCCAGTTCCAGGAAGGCGTAACGGACCGCGCGGATCTTCGCGAGGAAGTCCTCATGCGGCACCGTGACCTTGCCGTCCTGGTGGCCGCACTGCTTTTCGTCCGAGACCTGGTTCTCGATCTGGATGCAGCAGGCGCCCGCCTCGATGAACTTCCTGGCCAGCAGATAGGTCGCCTCGGCATTGCCGAAGCCGGCGTCTATGTCCGCGATGATCGGGACGATGTGAGTTTCGTAATTGTCGATGTCGTGGCTGATCTTCTGCGCCCTCACTTCGTCTCCGGCTTCGCGGGCGGCATCGAGGTCGCGGAACATCATGCCCAATTCGCGGGCATCGGCCTGGCGCAGGAAGGTGTAGAGTTCCTCGATCAGCGCGGGGACGCTGGTCTTCTCATGCATCGACTGGTCGGGCAGCGGCCCGAATTCGCTGCGCAGCGCCGCGACCATCCAGCCGGAAAGATAGAGATATCTGCCCTTGGTCGTGCCGAAATGCTTCTTGATGCTGATCATCTTCTGCTGACCGATGAACCCGTGCCAGCAGCCGAGCGACTGAGTGTAGTTCGCCGGATCGGCATCATAGGCGGCCATGTCCCGGCGCATGATGCCGGCGGTGTAGCGGGCGATGTCGAGGCCGGTGTGGAAGCGGTTCTGGAGGCGCATCCGGGCGACCGATTCGGCCGCGATGCCGTCCCAATGGCCCTGACCCCCGATGATGGTGCCTGCCTTCGTGATTTCCTGCTGATAGGTCATGACTGCTCGATCCCATGAATGTGGCGGTGAATTGATGGCGTTTTCCTAGAAGCGATTTTGCGGGTGCGGCAGGGGGCGCGAAGTTCAGTTGTAGAACTTTACAAGATTTGCGTGTAAAGTTGTAAGGGCTGCACAGGAGCGCTTCACCAATGGCCAAGGATCGTCCGGTTTACATGGGCCCGCGCCTGCGCAGGTTGCGGCGCGAGCTGGGCCTGACGCAGGCCGACATGGCCGAGGATCTGGAGATTTCCGCCAGCTATGTGGCCTTGCTGGAGCGCAACCAGCGGCCGCTGACCGCCGACATGCTGCTGCGCCTCGCCCGCACATACAAGATGGACATGAGCGAGCTGGCGGGCGACGGCGGCGCGGAGCAGACCGCGCGGTTGCAGGCCGTATTGAAGGATCCGATGTTCGCGGACATCGACCTGCCGGTGCTGGCGACCGGGGATGTCGCGGTCAACTATCCTGGGATCACGGAGGCTTTGCTGCGGCTGCACACGGCCTATCGCGAGGAGCAGCTGGCCCTGGCCGATCGAGGCCTGGAAGGCGGCATGGAGCGGGAGGAGGCGACGGAAGCGGCCGATCCGGTGGCCGAATCGCGACGCTTCCTGGGCGCGCGGCGGAACAGCTTTCCCCTGCTGGACGATGCGGGGGAAAAGCTGGCTCAGGAAATCGAGGCTGCGGGCAGCCTGTCGGCATGGCTGAAGGCGAAGCACAACCTGCGCGTCCGGCGGCTGCCGCCCGATGTCATGGCGGGGTCGATGCGGCGGCTGGACCGGCATCGCGACGCGGTGCTGCTGGACGACGCGCTGGACGGAGCGAGCACCCAGTTCCAACTGGCGCTGCAGGTCGCCTATCTGGAAATGCGCCGCGATTTCGACGCGCTGCTGAAGGACGGCCAGTTCGCCGGCGAAAGCGGGCGGCGGCTGACGCGACGGGCGCTCGCCAGCTATGGCGCGGCGGCGATCCTGATGCCCTATACCGCCTTTGCGCGGGCGGTGGAGGCTCGGCGTTATGATGTCGAGGCGCTGGCCCGGCAGTTCGGCACCAGCTTCGAACAGACGGCCCATCGCCTGACGACCTTGCAAAAGCCGGGTCAGGAGCGCGTCCCCTTTTTCTTCCTGCGCGTCGATCATGCGGGCAATGTCAGCAAAAGGCTGGACGGCGCGGGCTTTCCCTTCGCCCGCCATGGCGGCTCCTGCCCGCTCTGGTCGGTGCACCACGCGTTCGAGCGTCCTCGGGAAGTGCTCACCCAATGGCTGGAGCTGCCGGACGGGCAACGTTTCTTTTCGATCGCGCGCACGGTGACGGCGGGCGGCGGCGGCTGGGGCGCGCCGAAGATCGAGCGGGCGATCGCGCTATGCTGTGCGGCGGAGCACGCGCATCGGCTGATCTACGCCGCGGGCGAGGCCGCAGCCGAACCCACGCCGATCGGCGTCACCTGCCGCCTGTGCCATCGCAGCCAGTGCATGGCCCGATCCGCGCCGCCGATCGGGCGCGACATGCTGCCGGAGGATTTCCGGCGGACCCATGCGCCCTTCGGCTTCGCGGCAGGGTGAGGCGGGAGGAAATCAGCCCTCCAGAAGATCGAGATAGGCGACGACATCATTGTCGGTGGCCAGGAACAGGCCGTCCTGCACGTCCTCCGGCTGCTGCCCGGCTATGCGCATGGCTTCGTTCAGCGGGCCGTAGAATAGGGTCGTCGCCCCGCCCCCGCCATCGGCATCGCTGAGATGATAGAGTCGAACGGTGGCTGAACCATAGGTGCTGCGCATGGGGCGGTTATCGGCGCGGGCGCGCCCGCTTGCAAGCCCGGTGCAGGAGGGATCACGCCATCCTGCCCCCCCCATGCCGACGGCCGGCGGCCGGTTCCTTCAGCGCCGATCCGTCACCTTGATCCCGTTCGCCAGGCGGTTCGCGCCGATTTTCACTGCATCGTCGGTGAAATTGGCGACGAAGCTGCTGTTGCGCTGCAATCCGGGCACGAAGGAGGCGCTGTTGTTGGCGATGGAAAGGTTGCTGCTGTCCTGTTCCCGTCCCTCCGGCGCGACGGTGATGAAGGCGCTGTAATTGTCCTTGTCGCGGCCCTGCACCATCGCATTGCCGCTGATCGTGCCGCTGGCCCCGTTGGAGAGGTCGATCATATAGTTGGTGAGGCGCCCGCCGCTGTCGTCGAAGCTGTTGTCGGTGATGGTGACCCGCGGCGTGCGGGTTTTCAGATAATGGCCGCCATCGCCCTGGTCGAACCGGGAATGGGTGACCGACAGGCTGCCATAGCGCCCCGCATAAATGCCGTGAGCGCAGGCGAGGTCGCGGTCGCAGCGCCCCAGATGACGGAAGGTCGACCTGTCGATGCTGATCCTGTTGCCGGGCGCGTCGCCGGTCAAAATACCTTCCTCGCTGTTGCGGAACAGGCTGTTGGTGACGGTCAGGTCGCCGCTTTCCAGCCGGATGCCCGCCCCATTGCCGTCCGGGACGCGCAGATTCTGGAAGATGAGGCCGTCGATGCTGCTCGACCGGCCGCGCAGGACCAGGGCCGCCTTCTGTTCGCAGGCGACGCCGTCGAATATGGCGGTGCCGGGCTTCTGCGCGCGGATGGTGACGTCGCCGCCCTGCTGCACCGCGCATTGCGCATAGCTGCCCGGCGCCACCAGAACCGTGCCGCGGCCATCGCCGATCGCCCTGATCGCGTCGCCCAGTGACGCATAGCTTCGCCCGCTTTCCGCCACGGTGAAGGGCGAAGTGACGCCCTGGGCCAGCGCCGTGGCCGTGACGGCAGCGGAGATGAGCAGGATTATCGAGAAGAGGCGCATATCCGAGGATATAGAATGATGCGCGCGCCGGGCCAATGCGAAGTCATGGTTAACAAAATCCTGTACCGCTATGGGACAGGGGCAAACCTGGCTGCATCAGAGCGATTTCCAAGCGATCGGAACCGATCGCTGGTTAAGAAATCGCGGCAAACAAAGAAACCAGAGCGGCGATCTGGTTCAATCAGATCGAAACCCGCTCTAAGGCAGCGGCGGCAAAATCACGCCTGGCCGGAGCTGAAGCAGCGGGTCGCGTGATGGTGGTTGGCGCGGGCGCCGTTGCGGGTTAAGCCCTGTCTGTACATGTTGTCCCTCCTTCCTCACCGGCTTCTTGCCCGATCACCGCTTGGCGGGCTGGTCATGATGGCCATGATGTTGGGAAGCTGTTCGGACGAGGGCAGCGGTCCGGTGACGGTCAGCGTGATCGGCGACCCTGCGGATTTCGCCAAGCCGCTGGAAAATCTGCCCGATCCCGGATCGAAGCTGTTCCTGGAAACCACCGCGCAGGGGCTGGTGGCATTCGACGCCGACGGGGAAATATTGCCCGCCCTGGCCCAGCGCTGGATCGTCGAGGACGATGGCCGCAGCTACATCTTCCGCCTGCGCCGGGCGTTCTGGCCGGACGGGCGCAAGGTGCTGGCGAAGGATGTCGGACGGCTGCTGATGGCGCGGATAGAGGCGCTGCGGCGGCTGGACCCCGCCGGGCCGCTGGATGCGGTGAGGGACGTCGTCGCCATGACGGGCGAGGTGATCGAGATCAGGCTGGCCGCGCCGCGCCCCTATGTGCTGCAGATGCTGGCCCAGCCCCAGATGGCGATCCTGTCGCGGGAGGGCGGGACCGGCCCCTATCGTCGTGAGGAGCGGGATGGTGTCCACGCCGGGGCGCTGGTGCTGACCCCGGTGGAACGGGTCACGAATGAATCCGGCGATGAATTGCCCATACCCCCCTGGCAGACCCGGATCGTGCGGGCCGAACGCGCGGCGCTCGCCATCACCCGATTTCAGCAGGACAAGGCCGATCTGGTCCTGGGCGGCCGTTTTTCCGACCTGCCGCTGCTGGTGCCCGCCGGTGTCGACCGCGACGATGTGCGGATCGACCCGGTGCAGGGCTTGCTGGGGCTGGCGATGATGAAACGGGGCGGCGCCAACGGCAAACTGCTGGAGGACGACGGCGTGCGGCGGGCGATCAGCATGGCGATCGACCGCAGCCGCCTGCCGGTGCTGTTCCCCGTGGGCGGCTGGGCGACGACGGAGCAGATCGTGCCCGGTCAGTTCGACCTGCCCGGACCGCCGGCCGTGCCGGATTGGTCCGGCCTGTCGATGGAGGATCGCTGGGCGCAGGGACAGGCCATCATGAAACGATGGCGCAGCGATAATGGCGACCCCCCGACGCTGCGCGTGGCGCTGCCCGCCGGGCCGGGCTCCACCCTTCTCTTCGGCTTGGTGCGGCATGATCTGGGCATGATCGGGCTGGCGGTCGAGCGGGTCGACATGGCGGCCGATGCCGATCTGCGGCTGGTCGATGAAGTTGCCGCCTATGACAGCGCGATCTGGTATCTGGGCCGCATCGGCTGCGCGCGGAAGGTGCATTGTTCGGCAGAGGCGGAGGCGCAATTGCAGGCGGCAAGCCTTGCCAGCAGCCTGGACGAGCGCATGGCGCGGGTGGCGCAGGCGGAGGCGCTGATGCAGGCGCATAACGGCTTCATCGCCCTGGGCGCGCCGGTGCGCTGGTCGCTGGTGGCGCAGCGGCTGACCGGCTTCATGCCGTCCCCTCGCGCGCGGCACCCATTGAACCATCTGTTCAGGAGCACCAACTAGGACTTCAGGAAGCCGGATGCCTGGAGGACAGAGGATGGCGATTTCGCAGGAGCAGTTCGATCGGATCGTGCGCGACATGCCCGGATTCGGCCGTGATCCGGCGTCCGTGCGGCGGCGGATCGAAATGATGGAGGCGGTGCTGGAGGGGCTGTTCGTGCTGCCCGGCACCAACCGCAGGGTCGGGCTGGACAGCCTGGTCGGGCTGATCCCCGTGGTGGGCGATCTGGCGACGGCGGCGATGGGCGCATGGATCGTGTGGGAAGCCCGGAACCTGGGCATGTCGAAATGGCAGCTTACGCGCATGGCTGCCAATGTCGGCTTCGACACGGTGATCGGCGCCATTCCCTTCGCCGGGGATATTTTCGATTTCTTCTACAAATCCAACAGCAAGAACCTGCGGATCATCCGCAGGCATCTGGACCGGCATCATCCATCGACGGTGATCGTCGAAGGCTAATCCTTATGTACCTCGGCCTGGGGGTCGAGGTCGAGGATCAGGCCGGGGCGCCGCGCCGGAACGGGCGGAGTGCGCCGGGGATTGGGGATGTTCGGTCCGGGCGCGATGCGCAGCGCCGCCCGGTCGTCCGCCCCGCCCTGATGAGCCGGGCAGCGCGCGAATTCCAGCGTCCGGTCCAGGCACAGCCACAGCTCGTTCAGGCCATTGTCCCGCGTGATCGTGACGCGCATCATGTCGGCGCGCATCCCCTTGTTGGCGGCGGCGAAGGCCTGGGCGAACTGCGCGACCGTCAGCGTCTTGCGACGGGCAAGCGCGGCCATGTCGGGATAGCGGATCGACTGGTAGAGGGCGCGGGAGAGATTGAAATAGAGCTCCGGCTTCGTCGTCATGCAGGTGCCGTGCTTGGCCCATTCATGCTGGAGCAGCTGGGCGGACGGCGTGGAGCAGAGATTTTGCCGGATGACCGGGCGCGGCAGCAGATCGGTGGCGCGGCAATATTGCGGCCAGTCCTTGCCGATGCCGTCCGGCCAGAGACCGTGCAGGGTGAAGCCGAAACGGCCGTTGCGGCCGCCGCACTGAAAGGCGTCGTCGCCGCCCTTCGCGCCCTTGCAATATTGCGGCGACCAGGTGAGCGCCAGCGTGTAGCCGCCAATGGGCAGCAGGCGGCGCGGCTGGTCGGCATTCGGAAGGTCGGGGCGCGGCCGGGGCATCTGGGCGGGCAGGCTGCACTGCGCCGACTGCGCCAGGGCGCCGGCCGGGGCCGCGAGCAGGAGCAATGGCAGCACCAGTCGCAGCAAGGGCGCGAACTCAGGCAAAGGCGAAATCCAGTCCGATGTCGGCGGCCGGGGCCGACTGCGTCAGGCGGCCGACGCTGATATAGGTGACGCCGGTTTCCGCCCGGGCGCGGATGGTGTCGAGCGTGACGCCGCCCGACGCTTCGGTGGGGACGCGCCCGCCGACCAGCGTGACGGCCCCGCGCAGGGTGGGCGCGTCCATATTGTCGAGCAGGAGGTGCGTGGCGCCCGCCGCGAGCGCCGGTTCGATCTGGTCGACGCGGTCAACCTCCACGATGATGCTGGCGATCCCGGCGGCGGCGGCGCGGCGGACTGCTTCCTCGACCGATCCGGCGACCGCGACATGATTGTCCTTGATCATCGCCGCATCCCACAGGCCCATGCGGTGATTGGTGGCGCCACCCATGCGCGTCGCATATTTTTCCAGCACGCGCAGGCCGGGAATGGTCTTGCGCGTGTCGAGCAGGGTCGCGCCCGTGCCCAGGATCGCGTCGACATAGGCGCGGGTCATCGTGGCGATGCCGGTCAGATGCTGCACGGTGTTGAGCGCGGACCGCTCGGCCGTGAGCATGGCGCGGGCCCGGCCGCGGATGCGCATGATGTCGGTGCCCGCCGCCACGCGGTCGCCGTCCTGCCGAAGCAGTTCGATCTCCGCATCGGGATCGAGCGCGCGGAAGAAGGCGGCGGCGATGGGCAGGCCGGCCAGCGTCACGGCATCGCGGCTGTCCATCACCCCGTCGAAGATCGCGTCGGCGGGGATCACCGCCTCGCTCGTGACGTCGCGGCCCTGCGGGCCAAGATCCTCCGCCAGGGTGGAGGCGACGAAGGCGTCGAGATCGAAGCCGGGAAGGGAAAAGCCGATGCTCTCCCCCAGCCCTTTCGCGATCATGTCCATCAGCGCGTGCCCAGGTCGCCCTGCCCGACCGTCCCGCTTGCCATTTCCAGCATCCGGTCGAGGCTCTTCCTGGCGGCGAGGCGCAGCCCCTCCTCCATCTCGATCCGCGGCTGCAGGTCGCGCAGCGCGAGATAAAGTTTTTCCATCGTGTTGAGCGCCATATAGGGGCAGATGTTGCAGTTGCAGTTGCCGTCGGCGCCGGGTGCGCCGATGAAGGTCTTTTCCGGAACCGCCTTCTGCATCTGGTGGATGATATGCGGTTCGGTGGCGACGATCAGCGTGTCGCCGGGCATGGTCCTGGAGAATTCCAATATGCCGCTGGTCGACCCGATATAATCGGCATGGTCGACGATATGCGGCGGGCATTCCGGGTGCGCCGCCACGGGCGCGCCGGGATGCTGGGCCTTCAGCTTCAGCAGCTCCGTCTCGCTGAACGCCTCATGCACGATGCAGACGCCCGGCCAGAGCAGCATGTCGCGGCCGAGCTTGCGCTTCAGATAGCCGCCCAGATGCTTGTCGGGGCCGAAGATGATCTTCTGCTCCTTCGGAATCTGCGCCAGGATCTTTTCCGCCGAAGAGGATGTGACGATGATGTCGGAAAGCGCCTTCACCTCCGCCGAGCAGTTGATGTAGCTCAAGGCGATATGATCGGGATGCGCCTCGCGGAACGCCTTGAACTGGGCGGGCGGGCAACTGTCCTCCAGGCTGCATCCCGCGTCCATGTCGGGCAGCACGACGATCTTTTCGGGCGAAAGGATCTTCGCCGTTTCCGCCATGAAGCGCACGCCGCAGAAGGCGATGACGTCCGCGTCCGTTTCCGCCGCCTTGCGCGAAAGTTCCAGGGAATCGCCCACGAAATCGGACAGGTCCTGGATTTCCGGCTTCTGATAATAATGGCCGAGGATGACGGCGTTGCGTTCCTTGCGCAGCCGGTCGATCTCCGCGCGCAGGTCGATCCCCTGCGGGATTCCGGTGATGGCGTTCATGTCCCTACCCTACTCCTTGAAGGGCCTTCATGCAGCGCCCCCTAACGGGCGTTGCGCCTGTTGGCCAGTACCTCGTTGATCGGCGTGGTCACGTCCCACCGTTCCCGGTCACGGTTCGCGCGTTCCGGCGGAAAGGTCACGATCACCCGCGCATCGCCATGACCCAGCGCCCCCAGCGGCGCGCCGAGCAGCCTGCCGAGCGCGGCACGGCCGTAATCGCGGGCCTGCGCCATGCGTTCGGGCGAGCGCGCCTCGCCTTGCGCGCGGGCCTGCGCATGGAGCGAAGCGCGGCGGCTGAGTTCCTCGCCCGCCTGCCGCGTCACGAACAGGCCGTTGGTTTCAACCAGCGTCCGGCGGCTTTCGTCGATATTGGGCCGCCCAGGCCTGACATCCGGCGCGTTGACGATGAGCGTCCGGCTGTTTGCGTTCCATTCCAGATCAGCGGCGTCGATGCCGCCCACGTCGATGAAATAATCGACCGAGAAGGGCATTTTCACCAGCTGATCGGACTTCAGCAGGCCGAAGCCGCGCACATCCTGCGCCGTGCTCTGGATCGTGCCGGACAGTTCCGACACCTTCAGGCTGGCGGCGCCGGCAAGCCGCCCGGCGATGATCCTGGTCACGGCCGAGCCGTCATCCTCCACGCTTACCACATAGTCGCGTTGATAGCGATGCCAGCCGACCAGCATGGCCCCGCCCATGGCGAGCAGGACCAGCGCGGCGAGGACCGGCAAGGCCAGGCGTTTCAGCGCAACTGCCATCGTCCGTCCGCCGTCGCGGCGGCGATGCCGCGCCCGTCAAGGTCGATGAGATGCGCCAGCACCGAACGGCCCGCCGCGCTGTGAAGGCGCGGGTCGACGCCCTTGTACATCTCCAGCACCATGGCGGGGACTTCCGACGCGCCGTTGCGTTCCAGGAAGCGCACTATCTGGCCCTCGCGCTGCTTGCGGTGGCCCATCATGCCGCGCACCAGCCGCTGCGGACTGTCGACCGGATCGCCATGGGCCGGATAATAGACGGCGTCGTCACGGTCGAGCAGCCGCTGCATCGACGCCATATAGGCCGTCATGTCCCCGTCGGGCGGCGACACCACGCTGGTCGACCAGCCCATCACATGGTCGCCGGTGAAAAGAGCGCCTTCCTCCGGCAGGGCGAAGCAGAGATGGTTGGAGGTATGACCCGGCGTGGCGACGGCCATGAGCGTCCAGCCCATGCCGCCCACCCCCTGCCCATCGGCGAGCACGCGATCGGGCCGATAGGCGGCGTCGAAGGCGGCGTCGGCGCGGGGCCCGTCATCATCCATCGTCAGCGGCGCGCAGCCGATGACCGGGGCGCCGGTCAGCGCGCCGAGCGGCGCGGCGGCGGGACTGTGGTCGCGATGGGTGTGGGTGCAGAGGATCGCCCTGACCGGGCGCCCGCCAATCGCATCGACCAGCGCCGCCAGATGCGCCGCATCATCGGGGCCGGGATCGATCACCGCTACATCCTCCGCACCCACGATATAGGTCTGCGTGCCGGTATAGGTGAAGGGCGAGGGATTGGGCGCCAGCACGCGCCCCACCAGCGGGGAAAGCCGCATCAGCGCGCCTGTCGGCAGGTCGGCCAGGTCGAAGGGAGTTGCCATGTCGATTTCCATGTGCCCATTTTGGGGTGGTTTTCAAGGGCGGTCCCCCGCCCTGGAGCGGGTTCGATCTGACTGAAATCAGATCGCCGCTCTAGATTTCCTGTTTTTCGCGATTTCTTAACCAGCGATCGGTTCCGATCGCTTGGAAATCGCTCTAATGTGGACACCATGGCGGCTTGCGACGATCTTTGCGAACAATGGCGGCGGCATCTGGCGCTCGACCGGCGGCGATCGGTGCATACGGTGCGCGCCTATGTGGCGACCGCCGAACGCCTGCTGGCCTTTCTGGAGGAGCATCGCGGCGAAGCGGTCACGGCGGCGATGCTGGCGGGTATCGGGCAGGCCGACCTGCGCGCTTTCCTGACAGTGCGGCGGATGGACGGCATCGGCAATGTCTCGGCCGCGCGGGAATTGTCGGCGGTGCGCGGTTTCCTGCGGTTCGTGGGCGGAGAGGATGCCCGCGTCCCGATGCTGAAGGGGCCGCGGGTGAAGCGTGGCCTGCCCCGCCCCATCTCGCCCGACGAGGCGGTGGCGCTGGCCGGGGACATTGCCGAAACCGCGCGGGAACCGTGGATCGGCGCGCGGGACTGGGCCGTGCTGCTGCTGCTCTATGGCGCGGGACTGCGCATCGGGGAGGCGATGGGGCTGACCGGCGCGGTGCTGCCGCTGGGAGAAACGCTGCGGGTCACGGGGAAGCGGGGGAAGACGCGGATCGTGCCGCTATTGCCGCAGGTGCGCGAGGCGATGGAGGCTTATGTGGCGCTCTGCCCCTTTGCGCAGGAGAAGGATGGGCCGCTCTTTCGCGGCGCGCGGGGCGGGCCGCTTTCGCCGGCGCTGATCCGCCGCGCCGTGCAGGGCGCGAGGGGCCGGCTGGGCCTGTCGGACCGGACCACGCCGCATGCGTTGCGCCACAGCTTCGCGACGCATCTGCTGGGGCGCGGCGCGGATCTGCGGTCGTTGCAGGAATTGCTGGGCCATGCCAGCCTGTCCTCGACCCAGATCTATACGCAGGTGGATGCCGCGCACCTGTTGGACATCTACCGCAATGCCCACCCCCGGGCATGAGGCCGCCGCGCCGTGATGGAGGCACGAGCGCTCTTGCGACCTGGCGTATCCCGGATCAGCCCCTGGGCTTCCAGGTCGCCAGCCGCCAGAGATAGAAAAGGACCGCCCCGATCACGCAGGCCGTCGCCACTGGTCCCACATAGCGGTCGATGTCGCGGAAATTCTGACCCAATATGTAGCCCGCATAGGCAAGGATGATGTTCCAGATCAGCGCACCGCCGCTGGTCCACAGCAGGAAGCGGACATGCCCCATGCGGAACAGGCCCGCCGGCAGCGATATCATCGTGCGGAAGGCGGGCATGAAGCGGAAGACGAACACGACGATCTGCCCATATTTGCCGAAAATATGGTCGAGCGCCTCGACATCCTTCCACTCCAGCGTCGCCCAGCGGCCGTAGCGGTCGACGATCGGCTTCAACCGGGCAAAGCCCAGGACATGGCCGACCAGATACCAGAAATAATTGCCGATGGTGGTGCCCACGGTGCCCGCGAACAGCAGCCATTCCATCGCCATCCGCCCCTGCCCGACGCGAATGCCGCCGATGCCCATGATGAGTTCGGACGGGATCGGCGGGAAGATGTTTTCCAGCACCATCAGGGCGAATATGCCCCAATAGCCGCCCGCGTCGATCAGGCGGAGAACCCAGTCGGTCATGGCGCTGGACGATCGCTCAATCGGCGGCCCGCGCCGCCAGCCGGGCGTCGATGGCGTCCCAGATCATGCCGCCGGTGTCGGTGCCGTTGAAGGCGTCGATGGAAACGATGCCGGTGGGCGAGGTCACGTTGATTTCCGTCAGCCATTCCCCGCCGATCACGTCGATGCCGACGAACAGCAGGCCGCGCCGCTTGAGTTCCGGACCCAGCGCTTCGCAGATTTCCAGTTCCCGATCGGTCATTTCCGTCTTCGCCGCCGAGCCGCCCACGGCGAGATTGGAGCGGATCTCACCGGCGCCGGGAATGCGGTTGACCGCGCCCGCGACTTCGCCGTCGACCAGGACGATGCGCTTGTCGCCCTCCGCAACGCCGGGAATGAAGGCCTGGACCATGAAGGGTTCGACCCAGGAGGCGTTGAACAGTTCCACCAGCGCCGACAGATTCGCGCCGGACCGCCCGACATGGAAGACGGCGTTGCCCGCATTGCCGTAGAGCGGCTTCACCACCACCTCGCCATGCTGGGCGAGGAAGGACTTCACCTCCGCCAGGTCGCGGGTGATCATGGTCGGCGGCATGAATCGGGCATAATCCAGCACGAACAGCTTTTCCGGCGCATTGCGGACGGCGCCGGGGTCGTTCACCACCAGCGTCTCCTGCTGCACCCGCTCCAGAAGGTGCGTGGCGGTGATGTAGCTGAGATCGAAGGGCGGATCCTGCCGCATCAGGACGACGTCGACGTCGCGGCCAAGGTCCAGCATCTCCGGCTCCCCGAAGGCGAAATGATCGCCCTGCACCTTCTGCACCCGGACCGGGCGCGCCCGCGCCAGCACGCGGCCCTCGCGATAGGTGAGGTCGGGGGCGAGATAATGATAGAGCCGGTGCCCGCGCGCCTGCCCGGCCAGCATGATGTGGAAGGTCGAATCGCCGCCGATCCTGATCCCCTCCATCGGGTCCATCTGTACGGCGACGGTGAGCGGGTTGAGTGCGGTGGTCATCGACTTGTTTTCCTGCCGTTCGGGCTGAGCATGTCGAGGCCCGGCCCTTTTCCTGAAGAAACTTGAGGCCCCTCGACAAGCTCAGGGCGAACGGAACGGGAGGATCGGATTGCTCACCCCCCGTGCCAGACATTGGCCAGATGGCGCGGCGGACGGCCGGGCGCAAGGAGGATCACGTCGATTCGCATGTCGTCGCCCGGTTTGGCGAGGTCATGGAACAGGATTTCCGCCGCCGCCGCCACTCGCGAAAGGCGCCGCTCATCTATGGCGAGGTCGAGATCGGCGCCGCGCGCGCGAGCCTTCACCTCGACAAAGGCCAGCATGGCGCCGCGCCGGGCGACCAGGTCCACCTCCCCCGCAGGCGTGCGCATGCGGCGGCCAACGATCTGCCAGCCCTTGAGGCGCAGCCACCAGCCGGCGATGCGTTCCGCCTGCCGCCCGCGCTTTTCGGCGGCCAGCCGGGCGCCCGAAGGCTGCGCCTTCACGCCTTGAGTTCCAGGGCGCGGTCGTAAAGCGCGCGGCGGTCCAGTCCGAGCTTCTTTGCGACCTCGCCTGCCGCCTTGGAAACCGGAAGCCGCTCCATCGCCTCCAGCAAGGCCGCGTCGGCATCCTCCGCGCTGGCGGGCGGCGCCTCGCCCGGCGGGCCGACGATCACGACGATCTCCCCCTTTGGCGGGGCGTCGGCATAGCGGGCGGAAAGTTCCAGGAGCGTGCCGGTCGCCGTCTCCTCGAACGCCTTGCTGATCTCTCGGGAGACGGCTGCGTCCCGGTCGCCCAGATGGGCGGCCATGGAGGCCAGGCTTTCCGACAGGCGCGGCCCGCTTTCATAGAAGACCAGCGTGGCGCGCAGGGCGGCGACTTCGTCCAGCGCGTCGCCGCGTGCCTTCTGCTTCGAGGGCAGGAAGCCCATGAACAGGAAACGGTCGGTCGGCAGGCCCGACAAGGTCAGTGCGGCGATGACGGCGCTGGGGCCGGGGAGCGTCGTGATCCGGCGGCCCGCCGCCCGCGCGTCGCGCACCAGCTTGTAACCGGGATCCGAGATCAGCGGCGTTCCCGCGTCGGAGAGCAGCGCCACCGATTCGCGCGCCATCCGATCGACCAGGCGCGCGCGCACCGCTTCGGCGCTGTGGTCGTGATAGGGGACCATCGGCCGGTCGGACCCGGCATGGCGCAGCAGGCGTGCGCTGACCCGTGTATCTTCCACGGCGATCACATCGGCCCGGCGCAGGACTTCCGCGGCGCGGGGGGTAAGGTCTCCGAGGTTGCCGATCGGCCCCGCAACGATGTAAAGCCCCGGTTCAAGCCCAGAAGCAAGATCAACAATATCAGTTTCCATAAGGACGCCAGATGACAGAGACGGATGCCCCCCGGCAAGCGGACTTGTTCGCCGTGATGAAAGGGGTGGGGATGAAAAGGGCCTGGCGGATCATGTTCGCCACGGCCGCGCTGCTGGTCGCCGCCTGTCAGTCGATCGTGCCCAAGGGCCCCGGCCCCGCCCAGCCCGGCGGCCCGGCGCAGACCGGCCCCGACGTCACCGAGGGCCTGCCCACCGACACGCTGCGCCACCGCGTCGCGCTGCTGGTGCCGATGAGCGGCCCCAATGCCGGTGTCGGCCAGTCGATCGCCAATGCGACCACCCTGGCGCTGCTGGACACAAAGGCGGACAAGGTTCGCATCACCACCTACGACACCGCCGCGGGCGCTGCGGCGGCGGTGAACAAGGCGCTGGCGGACGGCAACAGGCTGATCCTGGGGCCCTTGCTGGCGGAGGATGCGCGGACCGTCGGTCCGCTCGCGGCGCGGGCCAATGTGCCGGTGATCAGCTTTTCCAACGACACCAGCGTCGCCGGGAACGGCGTCTATATCATGGGCTACAATCCCAATCAGTCGATCGAGCGGGTGGTCGACTTCGCCAAGGGCAAGGGCCTGTCGAAATTCGCCGCGCTGGTGCCCAAGGGAACCTATGGCGAGCGGTCGGGCACAGCGCTGCTGCGCGCGGTCGAGAGCGCGGGCGGGACGGTCGTGTCGATGCAGACCTTCGACCGCAGCCCCGCCTCCATCACGGCGGCGGTCAGGAAATTGCAGGCTTCGTCCAGCTATGACGCGCTGCTGATCGCGGACAGCGGGCGGGTGGCGATGCAGGTCGCGCCGATCGTGCGGAAGAATGGCGGCGCTACGGCACGACTGCTGGGCACCGAATTGTGGAACACCGACAGCGGCCTGGCGTCCAGCCCGGTGCTGCGCGGCGCATGGTTCGCCAGCGTGTCGGATGGCCTCTACCGGCAGCTCGCGACCAAATATCGCGCGCGCTACGGCAGTGCGCCGTTCCGGCTGTCGGCGCTCGGCTATGATGCGGTGCTGCTGACCGTGCGGATCGCGCGCGACTGGAAGCCCGGAACGCCCTTCCCGGCGGCGCGGCTGCGCGATGCGGGGGGGTTTGCCGGGATCGACGGCGCGTTCCGCTTCGGCCGCGACGGCATTGCGGAGCGGGCGCTGGAAGTGTCCGAAATCGGTGCGGGAACCTTCACGGTGGTCGCGCCCGCACCCCGGACCTTTGGGGAATAGGACACGCCCTGTTCCTGCCGTCGCGGGAACAGGCGGCGAATAGCAGTCAGGATCTGGTCCGCCCCGTCGGCAGGACCAGCGGCCAGTCGCCGTTCGTTTCTATGCGAGCGGAAATGCCATACACCCTGGCGAGATTCCCCTCCGTCAGCACGTCCAGCGGCGCGCCGTCGGCCACCGGCGACCCGCGCTCCATCAGCACGAGCCGATCGCAATAGCGCGCCGCCATGCTGAGGTCGTGCAGCACGGCGACGACCAGCGACCCGGCCCGCGCCTCCGCCCGGAGCAGATCCATGACGTCGATCTGATGCCCCGGATCGAGCGCGGCCAGGGGTTCATCGGCAATCAGGGCAGGCGCGCCCACCGCCAGCGCGCGGGCCAGCAGCACGCGGGCGCGCTCGCCACCCGACAATTCGGTCGCCACCCTGCCTTTCAGATGCAGCACATCGGCCCGCGTCAAGGCGGCGTCGACATGCGCCTCATCCTGCGCGGAAAGGCGCGACAGCGGCCCCAGATGCGGCAATCGACCCAGCGCCACCAGCCGCTCCACCGCCAGCGGCCAGTGCAGCGTCTGTCCTTGCGGCAGATAGGCGATGCGCCGGGCGATCTCCCGCCGGCTGAGCCGCGCGCTGTCGTCGCCGTCGATCAGGACTGTCCCGCCCGACCGCCCGACCAGCCCCAGCAGCGCCCGGATCAGGGTGGATTTGCCGGCGCCATTGGGCCCGATGATGCCCACCAGCTCCCCCGGCTCCAGCAGGAGGTCGGCGCCGTTCACCGCAGGATACCGGCCCAGCCTGACGGAAAGTCCCTGCGCGCGGATCGTCACCATAGCCGCCGCTCCCGCATCAGGTGCATCAGGAACACGGGAACGCCCAGCAACGCCGTCAGCACCCCCAGCTTGAGTTCGCTGCTGGTAGGGATCAGCCGCACGCCGATGTCCGCCAGCGTCAGCAGCACCGCGCCGCCCAGCATCGAGGGCAGCAGAATGGCGGAGGGCGAGCGGTCGGTCAGCGGTCGGACCAGATGCGGCACGATCAGGCCGACAAAGCCTATCGCCCCCGACACCGCCACGGCGCCGCCGACGCCTATGGCGACGCCCAGCATCAGGCGGATGCGCGCCCAGCGAAGATCGATGCCAAGCGCCTGCGCCCCATCCTCGCCCAGCGTCAGCGCGTCCAGCGTCCGCCCGTCGCCAAGCAGCAGCGCCGCGCCCATGGCGACGCAGGGCAGCGCGATCCAGACATGGCCATAGGCACGGTTTTCCAGGCTGCCCATCAGCCAGCTCATGATCTCCATCGCGGCGAAGGGGTTGGGCGACAGGTTGAGCGACAGGCTGATCCCCGCCCCCGCGAGCGTCGCGATGGCGATGCCGGCGAGGATGAGCGTGAGCGGACTTTCCGCCGGGCCGGCGAGCAGGAACAGCGCGCCAATGCCGATCAGGCCGGTCATGATGGCGAGCGCGGGAAGCGCCAGCGGATGCGCCTGCGCCAGCCCGAAATAGAGCGCGCCGACAGCGCCGAGCGCGGCGCAGTTGGACGCCCCCAAGACCGAGGGTTCGGCCAGCGGGTTGCGCAGATAACCCTGGAGCGCAGCACCCGCGAGGCCGAGCATCGCGCCGACGATCAGGCCCAGCAGCATGCGGGGCAGGCGCAGGTCGAGAAGGATGGCGCGGGCGACGTCGTCGCCGCCACCGCCGAGGACAGCAAGGACGCGGGCCGGAGAAAGCGGAACGGCGCCAAGAGCGAGGGAAGCCAGCGCGGCAAGCAGGGCCGATACGATCAGCGCGGGGATGAGCAACGGGTGGCGGCGGGCGCTCATGGCTTGCGCGTTCCTCCCTGCTTGCTACAGCATCTGTCCAGGCGCTCCCTATTCCCGCGAGGGAGTGTGTCGAGGCACGATTTGTTGGGGCGCAGCACAGGGGCCACAGGGTGCGCAGAAGAATGATCCTTGCCGCATTTTGCGCCCTTTCGCTGACCGGCGCCGCGCCGGTTCCGCCGAAACGCATCGTGTCGCTCAACACCTGCGCCGACCAATATGTGCTCGCGCTGGCCGATCCGGCGCAGATCGCAGCGCTCAGCCCCTATGGACATGACCCAGAACTGTCGGCGGCGGTCGGCAAGGCCCGCGCCTTCCGTACCCTCAAGCGCCCTTCCGAGGAAGTGTTGGCGCTTCGCCCGGACCTGCTGATCGGCTTTCCGGCGGGCGACAACGTGGTCGGCGCGCCACCGGGCCGATGGCGGACCCTGGCACTGGCGAGCGCGGACAGCTATGCGATGATCCTGGCGCAGATCCGGCAGGTGGCGGCGGCGGTCGGCCATCCCGAACGGGGCGAGGCGATGATCGCCCGCATGGACCGGGCTCTTGCCGCCCTGCCCCATCCGAAGCATCGCGGCGTCGCCGCCTATTATCAGCGGCGCGGCTATATGACCGGCACCGGCACGCTGGTCGACGACCTGATGCGGCGCGTGGGCCTGGTCAACCTGGCGGCCAGGCTGGGCAAGCCGGCACTGTCGCAGCTTTCGCTGGAGGAGATGATCGCCGCCCGCCCGGACTGGCTGATCGTCGAGGCGGGGAGCGAGAAGGTGGTCGATCAGGGGACGGAGATGCTGCACCATCCGATATTGCGCGCCATTCCGCGCATCCGCGTGCCGCAGGCGTGGACGGTGTGCGGCGGCCCCGCCTATGTCGACGCCGCGAGGAGCATCACGGCGCAGCTTGACGGCGCAGCGCGCAGGGGCGCGGCGCAGATCAACGCCGCGCCGCGCCCATAAGCCGTCAGAAGCGCACACGCACGCCGCCAAAGGCCGATCGCCCATAGGTGCCATAGCCATAGACCGTGGCGTATTTCGCATCGGTGACATTGTCGATGCGGCCATAGATTTCCAGCTTCTCCATGATCGGGAAAGACGCCCGGATGTTCGCTATCGCATAGCCGTCCAGCCGTACCAGATTGGTCGCGTCGTTGAAGCTGTCGCCCACCATCGTCACGGTGGCGCCGGTCGACAGGCCGAAGGGCCAGACATAATCCGCTGAAACGCTGACCGCGTCGGGGGCGCGGCGGGGCAGCCGGGCGCCGCTACTGCGGTCGCGCGCATCGACATGGCTGTAGGCGGCCGTGACGGTCAGCGCATCGACCGGCCTCAGCGTCAGCATCGCCTCCACCCCCTTGGCGCGGGTGCGGTCGAGATTATTATACCCGCCATAGAGGCCGATCGAATAATCATAGTTGATCTGGTTTCTGGTATCGCGGCGGAACGCCGTGACGGAGAGGATCGCCCGGTCGCCGTCGAGCCTCTGGTCAAAACCGATATCGTAGCTTTTCGACCGCTCGGGACGCAGGCCGGCATTGCCGACATCGGCGCCGTAAAGCTGGTAGAGCGACGGCGCCTTGAACCCCTCGCCATAGCTCATGCGGATATTGGTCGCGCCGGCATTGGGCGTGTAATTGGCGTTGGCGCCGAAGGTCGTCGCGCCGCCGAACTGGCTGTGATCGTCATGCCGCACGCCGCCGGTCAGCGACAGGCCGGCAAGGGGCTTGACGACGGCCAGCGCATAGACGCTGTCGATATCGGCCTTGTGGCGTTCGGTGGAACCGAAGCCGGAAAAATCATAGTCGGGCCGCTCATGTTCATAGCCGAAGACCAGCTTCGCCTGATCGACCGGCTGGTAGACCCCTTCATATTCGAAGCGCAAATTGGTGCCGGAATAGGCATAAGGCCCGAAAGCGGACGTATAGTCGCGGTCGATGCGGAACCAAGTGACGGCCGCCCGATTGGTGAGCCTGCCGTCGAGCAACGCAAGGTTGAGGCCCGCATAGCCGACATATTGATCCGATTTCGAGGAGTCCGTGGTGCTGTCCACCACGCCATTGTCGGTATCCAGGTCGGCATGGATATAATAGCCGCGCAGGTCGAGGTTGAGGGTATCGGTGAAGGACAGCTTCAGCCTGGCATTGGCGGCGATATTCTCATAGCCGTCCTTTTCGGTGCCGCTGGCGGCGGAGGAAATGCCGTCGGTGTTGAAATAGGCGATGCCGACGCCGCCCGACGCGATGCCGCTGCCGCTGCCGCCCGAAACGTCCGCCTTCGCGTTCAGCGTATTGCTGTAGCCGTAATCGACGGAGGCATTGCCGGCAAAGCCGGTGCCGGGCGTTCCGGTCATGACGTTGACCACGCCGCCGATCGCCTGGCTGCCGTAGACGATCGAGTTGGAGCCGCGCAAAATCTCGATCCGCTGGATATTGCCGGTCAGCAGATTGCCGAAATCGTACATGTCGCCGATGCCGCTGGGGTCGTTGACCTTGACCCCGTCGATCAGCACCAGCGTCTGCGTCGTTTCCGCGCCGCGCAACGAAACCCCGGTCACGCCGCCCAGGCTGCCGCTGCGGTTGAAGCGCACGCCCGGCGTGGTGGCCAGCAGGTCGACCACGCTGACGCTCTGGCGGGTGCGGATGGTGTCGGCGTCGATCACGGTGACGGCCTGGCCGACCTCGTCGCGCGGCTGTTCGATGCCCAGCGCGGTGACGATGATCTCATCCTCCGCCAGCGCAGGTGCGGCCGCGAGCAAGGCGGCGATGGAAACGGAAATCCTCAACATGTCTGTCTTCCCCCTGAGCGCGATGCAACATGGCTCAGGGCGTCCGCTCATGCGGCCGGACAGGGGAAAATGGCTGGCGCCCGCGCCCTCCCCCACACCGATGCGGCCCCGCGCCGCTTCGTCGCTCAGACGGAGAACACCGTGCCGTGGCCATACCCTGGACCAAGGCAAGAGCGACCATGCGTCGGCAGGTCTCCTGGCTCGCGGGTCAATGCGGCGATGCACGCCTTCCCGGACTTGCGTCCAGTGGCCGGCCCTGGGGGCCGAAGTGCATCGCGCTCACCGCTTACAGTTGCAGGGACAGCCGCGGATTGGGACGGCTTCCCGTCCGCACCGCATTCCCGTTTTCAGCCCTTCCGGGCACCGGCGCGATCTTCCTTGCGCGCAGGGGCTTTGCCCTGCCCGCGCCGGGCGCCATAAGGGAAAGCGGCGGCCATGCCAAGGGGCAGCCGCAGAAGGAGATTGCATGTCGTTCGCCATCAACGCCGCCGATGTCGAGGATGCGGCGCGGGTCATCGCCCCCGCCGCCATCCGCACCCCCCTGCTGGAAAATGCGGCGCTCAACGCCCGCTGCGGCCGGCGGGTGCTGGTGAAGTTCGAGGGCGCGCAGCACAGCGGATCGTTCAAGTTCCGCGGTGCCTACAACCGGCTGGCCCGGCTGGACGCCGGGGAGCGAAAGGCAGGCGTCGTCGCCTGGTCATCGGGCAATCACGCGCAGGGCGTCGCCTTTGCGGCGCGCTTGCTGGGGATCGCGGCGACGATCGTGATGCCGGCCGACGCGCCCGCGATCAAGACGGCGAACACGCGGGCGCTGGGCGCCGAAGTCGTTGCCTATGACCGCTTCACCGATAACCGGGAGGAGATCGCCACGCGGCTGGCGACCGAGAGGGGCGCGGTGCTGGTGCCGTCCTTCGACGATCCCTTCATCATGGCGGGCCAGGGCACGATCGGGCTGGAGATCATGGAGCAGGCCGCCGAAGCTGGCGCGAAGATCGGCCAGATCCTGGTCAATTGCGGCGGCGGCGGCATGGTGTCGGGGATCGCGACGGCGGTGAAGGCGCGCATGCCCGAGGTCAACATCCATGCGGTGGAACCGGAAGCGTTCGACGATACGGCGCGGTCCCTGGCCAGCGGCAAGCGGGAAAGCGTGTCGCCCGATGCGCGGTCGATCTGCGACGCGCTGCTGTCTCCGACGCCGGGAGCGCTGACCTTTCCCATCAACCAGGCGCTGTTGTCCGGGGGCCTGGCGGTGAGCGACGATCAGGTGCGCGACGCGATGCGCTTTGCCTTTTCCGTGCTCAAGCTGGTGGTCGAGCCGGGCGGAGCCGCATCGCTGGCGGCCATGCTGGCCGGAATTGCTCCGCCTGCCGAAGGGGCCGGCGTCGTGGTGATTTCAGGCAGCAATGTCGATCCCGACAGCTATGCCCGGATCATAGGCGGCGGCGCATGATGCGGCTGATGGGGGCGGTGCTGGCTGGCGGGCGGTCCAGCCGGTTCGGCAGCGACAAGGCGCAGGCGATGCTGGAGGGGCGCACCCTGCTGGACCATGCGGTCGAGGCTCTCGGCCGCCATGTCGAAACCGTCGTGGTATGCGGCCGGCAGGTGGAGGGCATGATCGGGCTGGCGGATCGGCCCGCCGCGGACATGGGGCCGTTGGGCGGCCTCAACGCGGCGCTGCATCATGCCCTGGCGCAGGGTTATGACGCCGTGCTGACGACCGGGTGCGACGTGCCCGCCTATCCGGACGGCCTGGCGCAGGCCCTGATCGGCCCTGAACCCGCCATCCTCAAGGGGCAGCAACTGGCCGGATTCTGGCCCGCTTCGCTGGCGGGCGAACTGGATGCCCATCTGGCGGAGGACAATAACAGATCGATCCGGGGCTGGCTGGAGCGGGTCGGCGCCCGGATCGTCGACCGGCCCGAATTCGTGCTGCCCAACATCAACCGGCCGGAGGATCTGCAGGCTCTGGCAAAAGGCAGTCGATGAATGGAGTGCTTCCGCCAAGGCACCTGAACGAGGCAAGCCGCGAGAGCGCCCCGTACCGACTTTGAACGGGCCTCCCGCCTTCGCGGGAGCATGCTGCGCTGTCGTTATTTGGTCAGGGCTACAGCCGCCATGGTCTCCACCGGCGCATGCGTCCCGGCCACCGCCTCCCCGATCAGCAGAAGCGTCGGGTCTTCGTCGCTGATCGTCCGCACCAGGAAGGCCAGAGCCGACAGCTTGCCCCGGATCAGCCGTTCCGTCGGCAGGGAGACATTGACCGCCACCATCACCGGCGTTTCGGGATCGCGCCCGGCGGCGATCAGGCAATGGCTGATCTCGCCCGCCGCGGCCCGGCCCATATAGATGCCGATCGTGCCGCCCGGACGGGCCAGCGCTTCCCAATCCAGCTTCAGCGGTTCGCCCGCCTTCAGATGCGCGGTGACCAGCGTCAGCCCCCGCGCCACGCCGCGCAGGGTGAGCGAGGCATGGCCGCTCGCCGCCGCAGCGCTGGCCGTGGTGATGCCGGGGCAGATGCGCACGGAAACGCCCGCCTCCGCCAGATGCGCCATCTCTTCCGCCGATCGGCCAAAGACCGAGGGGTCGCCGCCCTTCAGGCGCACGACGCGCTTGCCCGCCCTGGCGGCCGCGAGCAGCAGGTCGTTGATGCTGTCCTGCGCCCTGGAATGGCGGCCCGAACGCTTGCCGACGCTGACCCGCTCCACCCCCGGGGGAATGAGGTCGATCACGCCCGGCCCGACGAGCGCGTCGTAGAAGACGACCTCTGCCGCGGCGATCAGCCTTTCCGCCTTGCGCGTGAGCAGGTCCGGATCACCCGGCCCCGCGCCGACCAGCCAGACCTGTCCGGGCGCGATCAGGTCCTGGGGCAGTTCATTCGGCTGCATGAAGCGTCTCCTGCATGCTTTGGGCAAGGATATTGGCGAGCGCGGGGCGGCATGACCCGCAATTGGTGCCCGCGCCCAGCGCCTTGCCGATGGCGGGCATATCGACCAGTTGCTGTTCGCGGATCGCGGCGACGATCTGGTTGAGGCCGATGTCGAAGCAGACGCAGATGGTCGCCCCCTTGTCCGGCTGGCTGCCGGGTCCGCGCGCCGCAAGGACGGAACCGCCGACCCCCTCGACCAGCAACTGGCCGATCAGCCAGTCGCGCGAGGGCAGCAGGCCGGTGCGCGTCACGAACAGCACCCCGTTTAGTCGGCCTTCGCCGATGGTCGCGATGCGCCGCGTTCCGCGTGAGGCGTCCATCGCCTCCACCCGGTCGCCCTTTGGAAGAAAGGCGTCGAGCCGGGCAGGATCGCCATTGCCGGCAATTTCATAGAGCGCGCCGCCCGGCACGGCGATCCTGGTCGACCAGAGACAGGGCAGCTTCACGGGCTGCCCTGTCGCAGCCTGATCGCGCAGGATGAGAAAGCCCTTCCATTCGGCGGCCACCTTCTCGACGCTGGCCGGGGTCGATTTGAAGCCCGGCTGGCCCGAATGGGGATCGACCAGCGGACGGGGCAGCAGACCGGTGCGGCCCCCGCTCGACATCTGGTCCGTCCAGTGGATCGGCGTGAAGATTTCGCCGGGCCGCTGGCCCTCGCTCAGGCTGACGCGAAAGATGCTGTTGCCCTGCGCTGTCGCGACGCGGGCCAGGTCGCCGTCGACGATCCCGAGCGCCCCGGCATCGCGGGGATGGATTTCCACCAGCGGCTCCTCGCGATGGCGGGCGAGTTTCGGGGACAGGCCGGTTCGGCTCATCGTATGCCACTGGTCGCGATAGCGCCCGGTGTTGAGCGTCATCGGCCATTGCCCCAGCGGCTCCTGAACCTCCATCTGCTTCGTCAGCACCAGCCGCGCCCTGCCGTCCGGCGTGGGGAAGCGGCCGTCGGCGAAAGCTGTGCCGCCCCAGCGGAACGGCTCCATGGCGTCATAGGCATCATTGCCGATCGTCGCCCAGGCGCGCAGGTTCAGCATCCGCTGCCCATCATTTCCATAGGCGGTAAGGCGCGCATGTTCGCGCCAGATGTCGGCGGGCCGGTCATAGGCGAAGGCGTTGCGCCAACCCATGCGGCGCGCGACTTCCTTGACGATCCACCAGTCCGGCCTGGCCTCTCCGGGCAGCGGCAGGAAGGGGCGCTGGCGGCTGATCGTGCGGTCCGAATTGGTGACGGTGCCGTCCTTTTCCCCCCAGCCGGCGGCGGGCAGGCGGACATGGGCATGGGTGCTGCTGTCGGTGTCGGCCATGATGTCCGAGACGACAAGGAACGGGACGGCTTCCAGCGCTTCGCGCACGCGGCCCGCATCGGGCAACGAGACGGCGGGATTGGTCGCCATCACCCAGAGCGCCTTGATCCGGCCTTCGTTGATGGCGCGGAACAGGTCGACGGCTTTCAGGCCGGGCTTCGTCGCCATCTTCGGCGCGGCCCAGAAGCGGCCGACGCGCTCCACATTGTCCGGGGCGAAGTCCATATGGGCGGCGAGGGTCGAGGCAAGCCCGCCGACCTCGCGCCCGCCCATCGCATTGGGCTGGCCGGTGATCGAGAAGGGCGCCGCGCCCGGCTTGCCGATGCGTCGGCAAGCGAGGTGGACGTTGATGATCGCGTTGACCTGATCGGTGCCGCGGATCGACTGGTTGATGCCCTGGCTGAACATCGTGACCGTGCGCGGCGTGGCGGCGAACAGCGCGTAGAATTGCTCCAGCAAAGCGGGCGCGATGTCGCAGGTCCTGGCGGTCGTCCAGAGATCGTGGCCGGTGCGGATATGGTCCCAAAAACCTTCGGGTGCGCTGACATGATCGGCGACGAAAGCCGGATCGGTGATGCCCTCGGCGTCGCACCATGCCAGCAGCCCGTTCATCAGCGCGACGTCCGTGCCCGGCTTCACGGGCAGGTGCAGGTCGGCGCCCTCGCAGGTTTCGGTGCGGCGCGGGTCGATGACGACCAGCTTCGTGCCGCGGGCGGCGCGGGCCGCCTGGATCCGCTGATAGACGATCGGATGGCACCAGGCCGTGTTGGAGCCGACCAGCACGATCAGGTCGGCCTGATCCAGATCGTCATAGCTGGCGGGCACCACATCCTCGCCAAATGCGCGATTGTGCCCGGCGACTGCGCTCGACATGCAGAGGCGGCTGTTGGTGTCGATGTTCGCCGAGCCGATAAAGCCCTTCATCAGCTTGTTGGCGACATAATAATCCTCGGTCATGAGCTGGCCGGAGACGTAGAAGGCCACGCTGTCCGGGCCGTAACGATCAATGGTTTCGCGGAATTTCTTCGCGACGAGGTCAAGCGCCTTGTCCCAGTTCGCCTGCCTGTTGCCGATCATCGGGTGCAGCAGGCGACCCGTCAGGCCCACCGTCTCGCCCAGATGCGTGCCCTTCGAACAGAGCCGCCCGCGATTGGCCGGATGCGCCGCGTCGCCCGCGATGGTCGCGGAACGTGCCCCGCCGGGCGTGGCCACGATACCGCAGCCAACACCGCAATAGGCGCAGGTCGTGCGGACCGCGTCCGCCATCAGGCCGCCGCCTTCAGGCCTGTCGGACGGGCGATCAGGATGCGGCCGCCCTCCTGCCTGACCTGGACGGTCGGCGTGCAACCCTCATCCGAGCCCTGCGCCTCGCCCGTCTTCAGCGCGATGTTCCAGTTGTGCAGAGGACAGGCGACGCTGTGGCCATGGACGATGCCCTGGCTCAGCGGCCCCTTCTTGTGCGGGCATTGGTTGACCAGCGCGAAGACATGGTCGTCGCCGGTGCGGAAGACGGCGATTTCCTCTTCGCCGGCAATCTGCACCGTGCGGGCGCCGCGCTGGGGAATGTCGGCCAGCGTTCCGATGTCGATCCAGTCGGTCATGGGTGTTACTCCGCAGCGATGGCGATGGGGGCCAGGGGCTGGTGCAGTTCGGCATGTTGGCCGGCTGCGCGCTCGGCCCAGGGGTCGTCCTGGCTGAAGCTCTGCGAATAGAGGAAGCGGGCACGAAGCGCCTCACGGCCGGCCTCGTCCTCGACGATCCGCTGCTTGACATACTCAACCCCGACGCGCTCGATCCAGGGTGCGGTGCGCTCCAGATAGCGCGCTTCCTCGCGATAGAGCTGGATGAAGGCGGCGCAGTGATCGAGCGCCTCCTGCTCGGTCGAAACCTTGCACAGTAGGTCGGTGGCGCGGACATGGATGCCGCCATTGCCGCCGACATGCAGTTCATAGCCCGAGTCCACGCAGACCACGCCGAAGTCCTTGATCGTCGCCTCCGCGCAGTTGCGGGGGCAGCCGGAGGCCGCGATCTTGAACTTGTGGGGCATCCACGATCCCCAGGTCATCCGCTCGATCTTGACGCCCAGGCCAGTCGAATCCTGCGTGCCGAAACGGCACCATTCGGAGCCCACGCAGGTCTTCACCGTGCGCAGCGACTTGCCATAGGCGTGGCCCGACACCATGCCCGCGGCATTGAGGTCGGCCCAGACGGCGGGCAGGTCTTCCTTCTTGATGCCGAAGATGTCGAGGCGCTGGCCGCCGGTGACCTTCACCATGGGCGCATCATATTTCTCGACCACGTCGGCGATGGCGCGCAACTCGCGCGGGTTGGTGAGGCCGCCCCACATGCGGGGCACGACCGAATAGGTGCCGTCCTTCTGGATGTTGGCGTGCATGCGCTCATTGACGAAGCGGCTCTGCTGATCGTCCTGATATTCGCCCGGCAGCGCGCAAAGCAGATAATAGTTGAGCGCGGGGCGGCAGGAGGAGCAGCCGTCCGGGGTGGACCAGTGCAGCTTCTGCATCACCTCCGGGATCGAGCGCATGTTCTGCGCGACGATCTCGCGACGGACATCGTCATGGCCGAAGCTGGTGCATTTGCACATGGTCTTCGGCCCGGACTGGACGTCGTCGCCCAGCACCACGGCCAGCAGATTCTCGACCAGGCCGGTGCAGCTGCCGCAGCTTGCCGACGCCTTGCAGGTGGCGCGGACGGCATCCAGGCTGCACGCGCCCTTTTCGATGCAGGCGACGACCTGGCCCTTGCTGACGCCGTTGCAGCCGCAGATCTCGGCATCGTCCGAGAGCGCCGCAACGGCCGCCTTAGGGTCCAGCGCGCCCCCTCCCGAGGCGAAGGCCTGGCCGAAGATCAGCAGGTCGCGAATTTCCGCGACATCCTCTTCGCGCTTCAACAGGTCGAAATACCAGCCGCCATCCGCCGTGTCGCCATAGAGGACGGCGCCGATGATCCTGTCATCCTTGACGACGACACGCTTGTACACCCCGCGCGAGGCGTCGCGCAGGACGATGTCCTCGCAGCCTTCGCCGCCCGAGAAATCGCCGGCCGAGAAGACGTCGAGCCCGGCGACCTTGAGCTTGGTCGAGGTGACCGAACCCCTGTAGCCCGTGTGCTGGTCGGTCAGGCCGTCGGCCAGGCTGCGGCACATGTCCCAGAGCGGCGCGACGAGGCCGTAGACATTGCCGTCATGTTCGACGCACTCGCCGACCGCCAGCACATCGGGATCGCTGGTGACCATATGGTCGTCGACCTTGATGCCGCGATTGACCTCCAGCCCGGCTTCGCGGGCCAGCGCGGTGGAGGGGCGGATGCCGACCGCCATGACGACCAGGCTGGCCGGGATTTCGCGGCCATCCTTCAGGCGGACACCCTCGACCTTGCCGTCGCCATAGATGCTGTCCGTGTTGGCGCCGGTCAGGATGGTCTGGCCCCGCGCCTCCAGCGCCGACTTCAGCAGCCAGCCCGCCGCCTCGTCGAGCTGCCGCTCCATCAGCGTGTCCATGAGGTGGATGACGGTCACCTTCATGCCGCGCAGGGAGAGGCCATGCGCGGCTTCCAGGCCCAGCAGGCCGCCACCGATCACCACTGCCCGTCCCTGTTCACCATTTTTGGCGCCCGCGTCCGCGGCGGCCAGCATGGTGTCGACATCCTTCATGTCGCGGAAGCTGATGACGCCGGGCAGATCCTTCCCCGGAACCGGGATGATGAAGGGGTCCGAGCCGGTGGCGATCAGCAGCTTGTCATAGCCCATGGTGCGACCCGATTGGCTCGTGACGGTCTTTCCGGCGCGGTCTATGGCCGTCACCGGATCACCGGCGATCAGTTCGATATTATTTTCCGAATACCAATCGCGGCTGTTGATGATGATGTCGTCGAAGCTCTTTTCCCCGGCCAGGACCGGAGAGAGCATGATGCGGTTGTAATTCACATAGGGCTCTGCGCCGAAGATGGTGACGCGATAACGGTCCTTGTCCCGCGCCAGCAATTCCTCCACCGCGCGGCAACCGGCCATGCCGTTGCCCACCACCACCAGATGCTCGCGAACATCGTCAGAAGGCATGAAGAGATCCTCTTCATTGGCCGTCTCCGGTCCCGCGTTGTTCTGAAAATCCATCCCTCGACTCCAGAAAAGAAAAAAGGCCGCCATCCGGACCCCCGGTTCTGAAACCGAAGGTCTGGATGGCGGCCTTGCCATCATAACGCCTTGATCGTCCGTCCCTGGACCATCGCGGCTATGGAAGAAGAACAACCCTGTCCTTTGCATTGCAGCATAGGCCGAATCGATATGCGGTCAAGCGATTCCTCGTAGCACGATGTATTTTTGGTCGGCCGGGGCGCAAGCGTATCGCAGACGCGAAAAGGGCGGCGGCCTGTCGTGGGCCGCCGCCTCCCTCTCCTGGACGTAAACCGGTCAGATGCGCGCGGCGCTGGTCCAGGTCGCGCGCCAGCGGGCACGGACCAGCGCGATGCCGAGGAACGCGACCAGGGCAAGACCCGCGAAGATCAGGAAGCCGGGCGCGAAGCTGCCGGTGAACTGCTTGGCGATGCCCAGCGACGAGGCGAGATAGAAGCCGCCAATACCGCCCGCCATGCCGACCAGCCCGGTCATGACGCCGATTTCCTGCGCGAAACGCTGCGGCACGAGCTGGAAGACCGAGCCATTGCCAACGCCCAGCGCCAGCATCGCGACGATGAAGAAGCCAAGGGCGGAGAACAGCGTGGGCGCATAGGCGACGCCGGCCAGAGCGAGCGCCGCCGCAACATAGACCATCATCAGCGCCTTGACGCCGCCGATCCGATCCGCCAGCGCGCCGCCGATCGGCCGGACCAGCGATCCGGCGAAGACGCAGCCAGCCGTGCAATAGCCCGCAACCACCGGGGTCAGGCCGAATTGATCGGTGAAATAGATCGGCAGCGAGGCGGCCAGTCCCACGAAACCGCCGAAGGTCACCGAGTAAAAGCCCATCAGCCACCAGGCGTCGGCGCTCTTCAGTGGGTGGAAATAATCGACCAGCTTCTTGGGCGCGGGTGCATTGGGCGCGTTCCTGGCCATGATCATGTAGATGATGAAGACGATGGTGAGCGGAATGCAGGCAAGGCCCAGCACCGCGTTCCAGCCGAACAGCTTGGCCAGTATAGGCGCGAAGAGGGAGGCCAGCACCGTACCCGAATTGCCCATGCCGGCGAGGCCCATGGCCTTGCCCTGATGTTCGGCGGGATACCAGCGGCTGGCGAGCGGCAGCGCGATCGCAAAGCTCGCCCCGGCAAAGCCCAGGATCACGCCCAGCGCCAGCGTACCGCCGAAGCTGTCAACGCCCATGAACCATGCGGTCGCGAGGCCGAGGATCACGATCACCTGGCTGATCGCCCCCGCCTGCTTGCAGCCGATCCGATCGACCAGCAGGCCGTTGACGACCCGCAGCACCGCACCCGCCAAGGTCGGGACAGCGACCATCAGGCCCTTTTCAGCCGGCGTCAGCCCCAGCGTCTTCGAAATGGACGGCGCCAGCGGTCCCAGCAGCACCCACACCATGAAGGCGAGGTCGAAATAGAGGAAAGCAGCGATAAGCGTAGGCGTGTGCCCTGCCTTCCAGAAACTGGTCTGGCCGGCCTCCCCTTCAACCCCCGGAGCCTGTCCTTCCGGGCGCTCCCAATACGCAGTTGCCATGATGACGTCCCTCGAATCTTGTGAAATGGACACGAAAAAAGCCGCGCCCGGACCTCGCATCCTGCGAAATCCGGCCAGCGGCTTTGCTGTAAAATCGGAGGGAGAACGCGATCCCGACCTTGGGAAGGGCTCATCCCGAAAACGCGCCTCGTCGCGCGACTCTCATCTTATCTCGCGATTCGACCTATGTTGCAAGGCACAAAATTTGCGGGTGCCGGATCGCCTTCAAAAGCTGGCCAGGAAGTCCTCGATCCGTTCCGGATCGAACACCCGGCCGTCGAAGAAGCGGTCCGGGCCCAGCGTCAGCTCGCCCCGCTTCGATCCCACGGCCAGCGGGGAGCCCACAGCCCCTTCCACCTTCATGCTGGCGCCCGGCATCGCCACATCACTGTTCGCCAGTGCCCGGCGGAATATGTCCGGCCGGAACACCGAGGCGGCCTTGGCCGCATTGTCCGCGCTATGTTCCACCATTTTCCAGCGGACAAGCTGCGAATAGATCCAGAGCGCCTGGCTGCGCCAGGGAAAGGGCGTCGCCTCCCGCGAGAAGAGCATGAAATCAGGCATGGAGAGGGGCGCCATGTCGACGCGCGGCACGATGCCGCCCGACAGCGCGCGCAGGATCACATCGGCAGGCTGGTCCACATATTGGGGGCGCGAGAGAAGATGCGCCAGCGCCTCATGATGCTGCGGATCGTCGCACCAGGCGGCCGCCCGCACCAGCGCCCGCAGCAACCGGTCGACGCTGTCGGGATTCTCCTCCAGCCAGGGCGTGCGGAAAGCCAGTATCTTCTCCACCCCGCGCCGCCAGATGCGTTCGCCGATCGCCACCGCCTCGGCCAGCCCCGCATCCACGGCCGCGCTGCCCCAGGGTTCGCCCGCGATGAAGCCGTCTATCTCCCCGGCCCCGATCGCCTCCACCGTCAGCGAGGGCGGGAGCACGCGCAGGATGACGTCGCGATCCGGGTCGACCCCCGCGCTCGCCAGCCAATAGCGCAGCATCACCGAATGGCTGGAAAAGCGGTGGACGACGCCGATCACCGGCTTGCGCTTCCATAGGCCGATGGCGGCCGCGAAATCATGCGCGGTGCCCAGCGGATCATCCAGCCGCGCCGCTATGTCAGGGTCCAGCGCCTGCGCGAACGCGCTTGCCATCACCAGCATGTTGCCGTTGACGTTGAGCTTATAGGGGGCGGCAAGCGGCGCAGCCTGCTGGCTGAGGCCCAAGGTCACGGCGACGGCGAGCGGCGCCAGCATGTGCGCGGCCTGCACCTGCCCGAACACCAGCCGGTCGCGCAAAGTCGCCCAGCTCGTGGTGCGGACAAGGTCGAGGTGCAGCCCCTCCTCCTCAGCAAAGCCCTTTTCCCGCGCCACCGCCAATACGGCGGCGTCGGTCAGCGGCAGGAAGGCGATGCGCAGGTCGGTCGTCATCACATCCCTCCCAACAAATCGCTGGCCGTGATGAGGGCCTGGGCGACGTCCACGATCTTCTTCCCCTGATTCATCGCGCTCGACCGCAGCAGTGCATAGGCATCCGGTTCCGAAAGGCCACGCTGGCTCATCAGGATCGATTTGGCCCGGTCGATGATCTTGCGGTCGGAAAGCGCGGTGCGCGCCTCGTCCAGTTCGGACTGCAGCTTGGCAAAGGCGTTGAAACGGCGCACCGCCAGTTCCAGCACCGGCTTCACCCTCTCCTTGCGCAGCCCGTCGACGACATAGGCGGATACCCCCGCGTCGATGGCCGCGCCGATCATCGTCTCGTCGGACTGGTCGACGAACATGGCGATGGGGCGGGCGAGCGCCCTGCTGACGGTCAGCATCTCCTCCAGCGTGTCGCGGCTGGGGCTGCCAAGGTCCATCAGCACGACATCCGGGGCCATGCGCTCCAGCCGCGCGACGAAGCCGCCGCGCGGGGGGACGATGTGAATATCGTCATAGCCCGCCTCTCGCAGCCCTTCCTCCAGAACGGTCGCGCGCAGGCCGCTGTCGTCGATGATGACGATTCGCATGAGACCCCAAGCCTTTTTTTGCCACTCAGTGGCCGGGATGTTGCGCCGCGTCAATCATGGGCGAAACGATGCCCGTACTCAAGGGGCCGCCGCCGCCTTCGCGATGTCGGCTTCGGGGATGAATGCCGCGATGGGCAAGTCCTTGATCGCAAGGTTGAAATGTCGAGCGTCCGACGCAACCGGATGCTTCCTCAATGCGCCGCCGACAAGTCCACCTTCGCCGTGGGGCGCGGCGCCAGCCACACCACGGCGGCGGCCAGGAAGAGAACCAGCGAGGCGATGAAGAAGACATGGTCCATCGACACCACCATGGATTGCGCATCGACCATGTTGGCGATCATCTGCCGGGCCTGATCCTGCGTGAAGCCGCGACTCGTCAGGTCGGCCAGGGTTGCGTCCGGATGCAGCGTGCCGACCATCTCGTTGCGCGAAACGCGCTGCCCATTGCCCCAGCCGGTCAGCACGATGGAGGTCGAAATGGCGATGGCGAGGGTACGCAGGAAATTCTGCATTCCCGCAGCCGAGGCGGTCTCCTCCGGCCGGACCGACCCCAGCGTCAGCGTGGTCAGCGGGATCATGAACAGGGGCATGCCAAACCCCTGAACCAGTTGCGGCAGGGCAATCGTCCAGAAATCGGCATCGGTCGTCCAGTGCGCCCGCCACAATGTCATGATGCCGATCCAGGCGACCGAGCCGGAAATCATGATGCGAACGTCAACCTTGTTGACCAGCCGGCCGGCAATGGGCGCGACCAGAATGGCGGTCATCGCCGTGAAGGCGGTCGCATAGCCCGCCCAGGCGGCGGTATAGCCCATCGAAATCTGCAACCATTGCGGGATGACGACGATGCCCGCGAAATAAGCGCCGAAACACAGCGCCAGCGTGAACACCCCGGACGTGAAGCCGACATGGCGGAACACCCGCAGATCGACGATCGGATGCTCCTCCGTCAGTTCCCATATGATGAACACGCAAAAGCCGATCGCCGCGAACACCGCCAGGATCACGATCAGCGGATCGCCGAACCAGTCACGGTCGCGACCGATGTCCAGCATGATCTGCAGGCAGCCAATCCAGAAGATCAGCAGGCCCAGGCCCATATAGTCGATCGGCAGCTTCACCCGCGGCGTTTCCACCGGGCGCAGCAGCGCCATGGTGGCAAGCACGCACACGACCGCGATCGGCACGTTGATGAAGAAGATCCAGTGCCAGCTCCAATTGTCGCTGATATAGCCGCCGAAGATCGGACCCAGGGCCGGGCCGAGCAGCGTCGTCATCGCCCACAGTCCCATCACGCGGGCGCGCTGATCGGGCGGGAAGACGCGCATCAGCAGCGTCTGCGACATCGGCATCAACGGCCCGCCGCACAGGCCCTGGCCGATACGGCATGCCACGATCATGCCCAGCGTCATGGACAGGCCGCACAGCAGCGAGAACAGGCCGAAGCCGAGCATGCCGAAGGTGAACAGCCGCACCGCGCCGAAACGCTGCGCAAGCCATCCGGTCAGCGGCACGCAGATCGCTTCCGCCACGGCATAGCTGGTGATGATCCACGTCCCCTGATCGGCGGAAATGCCCAGATTCCCGGCGATATGCGGCACAGAGACATTGGCGATGGTAAGGTCGAGCACGACCATGAAATTGCTGAGAGCCAGGACCAGTCCCGCCAGCAGGCGATGACGGGGCGACAGCAGCGTCAATGTTTCGGCCGGGCGGCTCACCACAGGCCTCCTTACCGGCCCGAAAGGTCGATTTCGGCTTCCATGGAAAGCCCGACGCGCAGCGGATGCTCAGCCAGTTCCTTCGGATCGAGCGCAATGCGCACGGGCACGCGCTGCACGACCTTGATCCAGTTGCCGGTGGCGTTCTGCGCCGGGATCAGCGCCATCGACGCGCCGGTGCCGCCGGAGAAGCCAACGACCTTGCCATGATAGACGACATCGCCGCCATAAAGGTCCGATGTGACGGTCGCTGGCATGCCGACCTTCACCCGGCCAAGCTGGCGCTCCTTGAAATTGGCGTCGACATAGACCTGGGCGAGCGGGACGATGCTCATGATCGGGCTGCCCTGCGCCACGCGCTGGCCGATCTGCACCGACCGCCGGGTCACGACGCCGTCGATCGGCGCGCGGATGACGGTGCGGTCCAGATCGAGCCTTGCACTGTCCAGCTTCGCCTTGGCGGCGAGCACGGCGGGATCGGTGTCGATGGTCGATCCGCGCACCAGCGCGTCATTGGCGGCAAGCTGCCCACTGGCGGCGCCACGCGTCGCTTCGGCCGTCGCCACCCCGGCCTTGGCCAGGTCGAGCGCCGCCTGCGCCGCGGCATAGCCCTTGCGCGCGCTGGTCAGTTCCTCACCGGAAACAGCGCCATTGGGGGCCAGCGCCTCGCGCCGGCGAAGATCGATGCGCGCCTTGTCGAAATCGGCCTGCGCACTTGCGAGCTGTGCCCGCGCCTGGTTGATGTCGGCGCCGCGCGCCTCCACCTGCGCGGCCAGCGAACCGCTGGTCGCGACGGCCTGGCGGAACCGGCGACGGGCCTCGGCCAGGTCGGCCTCCGCCTGGGCGATGGCGATGCGGGCGTTGGTGGGGTCGAGCTTCACCAATATGTCGCCGCGCCGGACGGCCTGCGTATCCGTCACCAGCACGTCGGTCGCCTGGGCGGAGATGAGCGGCGTCACCTGCGCCACGTCCGCATTCACATAGGCATTGTCGGTGCTGACATGGTTGCGCCCGATCAGCAGGTACCAAAGAGCATAGGCCGCGCCGAGGATCAGTACGGCCAGCGCCAGCCGCACCAGCCATTTCTTGCGGATTGCCTTGCGCTGGGCGGCGGCTTCGGCCGCATCGTCGGCCTTGCTCGCATCGGACGTGAATTCGGGCTTGGCGTCAGCCATGGGGCGTATCCTTGGACAACTGGAGCTGTGTCTGCGCGCCGTCCGCGGCAAAGCCGCCGCCCAACGCGCGAATAAGGGCGATGTCGAGCGTGAAGGCGCTCGCCTCCAGCTCCGCGACGGCCTGACGCGCGGCCAGAAGCTGGTCCTCCACGTTCAGCACGTCAAGATAGGTGTTGAGGCCGCCTTCATAGCGCTGGCGGACAATGCCATAGGCTTCCTCCGAAGCCGCCAGCGCCGCGCGCGCATCGATCAGCCGCTGGTCCAGCGCCCGCCGTCCGGTCACCGCATCGGCCACCTGCTGATAAGCGCCAAGCACGGTCCGGTCATAGCTGGCCACCGCCTCGTCATAGACGGCGCGTGCGCCGCGATACTGGCCACTCAGCGCACCACCGTGAAAGATCGGCAGGCTGATCGCGGGACCGGCATTGCCGAACAGCGAATCCTTCTTGAACAGCGTGTCCGCGAAGGAGCTTGGCCCGCCCGCGAAAGCGCCATTCTGGAGCACCGTCTGATAGCCGAGCGATTGCACGCCGATCAGCGCGCTCAGGCGAATGGCCGGGAAGAAGTCGGCCCGCGCCACCTTGACCCGCTTCGCCGCCGCTTCGGTCCGGGCCAGCGCCGCGGCGACATCGGGCCGACGCGCCACCAGATTGGTGGTGACGTCCGCAGGCAGGCCGAGCGGGCCCGGCTTGCCGAGCTGCGGCCGGGCAATGGCAAGGCCCCGGTCCGGCCCGGCGCCGATCAGGGCGGCTATCTGATGCTGGCGCATCGCAATCGCCTGGTCCGCGGCGGCAAGCTGCGCCTTGGCGGACGAGACGGTCGCGTCGGCCTGCCGTTCGCTGCCGCGCGTTTCCAGCCCGTTGGCGCGGCGATCCGCCACCAGCTTCTGGCTGGCGGTCCGGATTTCCAGCGCCCGCGCCTGAATATCGCGCTCATCATATAATCGGGCCAGGTCCGCATAGGCGTCGGCCACGCCGGTCGCCAGCGCCAGCCGCGCCTGCCGCGCGTCGATCTCCGCCGCGCGCGCCTGGGACGTTGCCGCAGCCAGCGCCGCCCGATTCCTGCCCCAGAGGTCGAGGTCGAAACCGAAATTCAGCGCCACGCGGCCCGTGCCCAGCCAACCCTTGGGCACGAATTCCTTCGGCATGCCCATATTATAGCTGGATTTGGTCGCACCGCCGCTGGCGTCGAGGTCGATCGAGGGCAGCAATGGCGCGCCCGCCTGCTGCGCGGCGGCATTGGCCTGGGCGAATCGGGCGGCGGCGGCGCTGACGTCCGGCGACCCCTTCAACCCTTCCTCCACCAGCGCATCCAGTTGCGGATCGCCATAGGCCTTCCACCAGCCGTCGGAGGGCCATTGCACGGCATTGTCGGCCTGAAGGCTGCGCTCCGCCGCGATACTGTCGGGCGCCCGCACAACCGGCTGCGGACCAAGCTTTGGCACGGCCGCGCAGCCCGACAGCAGAACCGCGCCAGCAAGAAGCAGGGCGCGGGCGGAAGAAGACAGGAAATCGGGATGACGACTCATGGGCATAAAATCGTACCACTTAGTATGAAATCGGCCTTTGCGCCGGTTGCAAATCCTTGTCAACCAAATTATCGTACTATATGGTACGATATCATGACAGTGCCTGATCCCCTGCCGAATCCCCGGCCCGACCCCCCGTTCAGCCGCAGGGAAGCCCGCCGCCTGGACCGGCGGAAGGCCATATTGGCGGTGGCGTCGCGTTCATTCCTGGAGGACGGCTATGCGGCGACCACCATGTCGGGGATCGCCGCGACGCTTGGCGGTTCAAAGGGTACGCTCTGGAGCTATTTTCCGTCCAAGGAAGCATTGTTCGCCGCCGTCCTGGACGAAGCCACCACCGCCTATAAGGCGCGCCTCGCGGAAATACTCGATCCCGATGGCGACCTGACGGAAACATTGCGGACGCTGGGGCTGGGCATGCTGACGAAGATCACCGCGCCGGAAAGCATCGCGCTCTACCGGCTGGTGGCGTCCGAATCGGGGCGCTTTCCCGAAATGGGAAGGATCTTCTACGAACATGCGCCGGGCGGTGCGCGGCGGCTGGTATCCGCATTTCTGGAAAGGGCGATGGATCGCGGCCTGCTGCGCCGGGCCGACCCCGACCAGGCGGCGCGCACCTTCACCATGCTGATGCTTTCGGGCTGTCATCAATCGCTGGTCTGGGGACAGATCGAACAGGCAGGGGCGGACCAGATCAAGGCCGATGTCGAACATGGGCTGGACTGTTTCCTGCGCGCCTATGCGCCGGACATGCGTTAACCATTTCTTTGCGCGCCGATCCTATGCTGCGCGGTGGCAAGAGGTGGGACGTCATGCAATTCTGGAAACGCGACAGCATCAGCAGGCCGCAACGGGCACAGGCTGTGGAACAAGGCCGAACGCCCCGGCGCCTGCGGCTGCTGATGGTGGATGAAGACGCCACCTCCCGCGCTGTCGTCGCGCGCCGGCTGTCGCACCTTGGCTATGATGTCGGGCTGGCGGAAGACGGCTTTGCTGCATTGACGATGCTGGTCACGCGGCCGGTCGACATCATCCTGATCGACATGGGGCTGACCCTGTTGCCCAGCCTGACGACGATGCGGAAGATCCGCGCGGCGGGGCTTGCCGGCAATGCCTGTTTCGTGATGATCGGCGGAGCGCAGGACGCGATCTCCGCTGTCGAGGCGCTGGATGCAGGTGCCGACGATCATGTAGTGAAGCCCTTTGATTTCGACCTGCTCGACGCCCGGCTGCGCCATCTCTGGGCGCGGGCCGAAGAGATCGGCACCCTGACCCGGCACAATGCGGAGCTGGACGCCCGGATCGCCCGCCGCGCACTGGAACTGGGGGAAACGCGCGATGCGCTGGCGGAGATGCAGGCGGATCGTGCGCGGCTGGTGTCCTCCATCCAGGCACTGCATGACGAAATCGCGCGCCTGAACGCGGTGCGGAATTAAGGATTAATCCTCCCCATCGTCCCTTGGAGGACCGGGCAAGGGCGCTTGCATCTCATTTCAGCCACTGGGTCGCGGCGAACCATCCGCCGATCCCGGCCGCCATGACGACGCACACCCCCACCACCCCCCAAAAGGCCCAGGATTCATGGGCAAAGGGGATCCCGTCGACATTCATGCCCAGCAGCCCGGTCAGGAAGGTCAGCGGCAGGAACACCAGCGCGACGACGGAGATGAGCAGCGCCTGCCGGTTCATCTGTTCCGCGCGCAGGTCGGTCAATTCTTCATGGGCAAGCGCCGACCGCTCACGCACCGCCTCCAGTTCCTCCGCCATGCGGGCGCAACGATCCGCCGCTTCCTGAAGGTGCAGCCGGTCGTCAGGCTCCAGCCATGGCGCATCGGCGGTCGACAATCTTTCCAGCGCCTGCCGCTGCGGGGCGATGAAGCGGCGGTAGCCGATCGCCGTCGCGCGGATTTCCGATACCCGCCGCCGCGCCTCGGCCGGTCCATATTCGGTCAATGCGCTTTCAATGTCGTCCAGGCCATCGCCCAGTTCAGCGACTTCCGGGTCGAGCGCTTCGGTGATCTGCTGCGCCAGGGCGGCGATCAGGTCGCCGGGGTCGCGAATGAGGCCGCGCAGCATCTGCTGCCGGACCGGCTCGATCGCCGCGAGCGGACGATAGCTGACGGAAATGACCCGCGCCTCTTCCGCCCAGAGGCGGATCGACACCAGCGGATCGCCGATATCATCCTCTCTGGTCCCAAGCCCGCGCAGGTTCACCAGCGCGCCATGGGCCATCAGCGTGCAGCGCGGCCGCGTCTCCTGCGCCAGCAGGGCGGACAGAGCCGCTTCGGGCATATGGTCGCAGCGGGACGCAACCAGCCGGGCATCCTCCTGCCAGCCATCGGCATGAACCCAGCTGAACGGTGCGTCCTGCGTCCGCGCGCAGAAATCGTCGAGCGATACTTCCTGCGTCCGCGCGCCGTCGAAAAGAAATACCCGGCTTATGGCATCATCTCCAACCAGAGCGACAGCCCCGCCCCGGGCTTTTCGGGCGCGGCGCTGGCCGCGATCCGCACCGCATCGGCCCGCGCCCGGTCCAGGATCGCGTCGGGCACGTCGGGCGCGTGATACAGCCGATCGGCCTCGCCCAGCAGGCGGGCGGCGCGCAGCGTGAGGTCATCGGGATCGCGCGAAAGCAGGCGGACGGTTTCCAACCGATCGGCCCGTGCATCCCCGGCATCGGCCAGCCAGTCCGGCAGGGCATCCACCGCCCCCTCGGAAAGCGGATCGATAAGGCCGCCTTTGGCGAGTCCCGTATCGATCGCCCTTCGCCGCGCCGCTGCGTCGGGCCAACGGCGGCGGATCGCGGTGCGCGCATCGTGAAGTGCCGTCGCCAGCGACCCCAATCGGGCCGGCAGCATGGCTTCGATCCGCTGGCGCAACGCCTTGGCCAGGCCGGCCGATGCGCCCCCGGTCCCAATGGCGACCAGAACCGGCTCGCGGGCGACTATGGCGGGAAGGGTGAAGTCGCAAAGCTCCGGCCTGTCGGTGGCGTTCACCAATATGCCCCGCGCGCGCAGCCGCTGCACCGTCGCCTCATCGCCGTCCGCGACGATCGCCAGCGCGGCATGCTCGCCCTCGTCCACGACGCGGGCGCCCGCCCGTTCCAGCAGGCGTCGCTTGGCGTCCGCCGCCTCGCCCACGCCTGTCAGGATGACGGCCCGCCCTTGCAACCGCAGGAAGACGGGCAGGCTGTGCATTATTCCGTCGCGCCTTCCGCGACCCAGGCCGGAATGCTGTCGCCTTCGATCAGCGCCTCTATGGGCGGGCGGGCGCGGACCACGGCCCATCGGTCCCCCGACACCAGCACTTCGGGGGTCAGCGCGCGGCTATTATAGGTGCTGGCCATGGTCGCGCCATAGGCGCCCGCGGTCATGAACGCGACCAGGTCGCCCGCCGCCACCACGTCCATGTCGCGATGCATGGCGAAGGTGTCGCCCGTCTCGCACACCGGGCCCACGACATTGGCGGCGGCGCGATCGCCCTTCGGATGGACGGCGCGAATGTCGTGCCAGGCATCGTAGAGGCTGGGCCGCAGCAGGTCGTTCATCGCCGCGTCGACGATCACGAAGGGCGCCTGCGCGCCCTGCTTCACGCGCACCACCTGCGACAGCAGCACGCCGGCATTGCCGACGATCAGGCGGCCCGGCTCGAACATCAGGCGGACGTCCCAGCCCTGCGTCACCCGCGTCACCATCGCGCCATATTCAGCGGGGCTCGGCGGCAGCGGCTGGGAGGGATCATAGGGCACGCCCAGCCCGCCGCCCAGGTCCGCGGTGCGGATGTCGTGGCCTGCCTCACGCAGGCTTGCGATCAGCGCGCCCACCTTGACGAAGGCGGCTTCCAGCGGCTTGAGATCGGTCAACTGGCTGCCGATGTGCACCGCCACGCCCTGCACATCCAGGCCCGGCAGGTCGCGGGCGGCGGCATAGCTGGCGAGGGCGCGGTCATAGGGGATGCCGAACTTGTTTTCCGACTTGCCGGTCGAAATCTTGGCATGGGTTCCCGCGTCGACATCCGGGTTGATGCGATAGGCGACCGGCGCTTTCCGGCCCATGGACAGCGCCACCTGGGACAGCATCTCCGCCTCGGGCTCGCTTTCCAGATTGAACTGGTAGATGCCCTTTTCCAGCGCGATGCGCATTTCATCCGCCGTCTTGCCGACGCCCGAAAAGACGATGCGGTTCGCCGGAATGCCGGCCGCCAGCGCGCGCAGCAATTCACCCGCCGACACGACGTCCGCGCCCAGACCCAGCTTCGCCAGCGTCGCCAGCACGGCGGCGTTGGGATTGGCCTTCACCGCAAAGGCGATCAACGGATCGGCAAGCTGCGACAGTCCATCGCGGAACACGCCGACATGGCGGCTCAGCGTCGCAGTGGAATAGATATAGACGGGCGTGCCGACCTGCGCCGCGATCTCCGCCATCGACACCTGCTCCACCTGCATGGCGCCGTCGACATAGTTGAAATGGTCCAAGGCTGTTATCCTAGTGAAATCCTGGCGCCGGGATCCAGCGCCCAACGCTATTGCAGTTCGCTTTCGGGCGGCAGGTCGAATTTATCGTCGTCGCGTTCCTTCGACTGGGTCAGCAGTTCGACGTTGCGTTCCGGCCGCGCCTGAATGGAGGGCGCAGTAAGCTGCGCCGCCGTGGGCGCCGTCGCCGCGCCGACCGGCACGGCGGGCAGGCGCTGGCCCTGAATGGGCTTGAGCGGCTGGCGGCCGCCGCAGGACGCCAGGACCAGCGCCACGCTGGCCAGGGCCATTCCCGCGGCAATTCGTGCGACCGTCATTGTTTCTGCCCTTTCGCGTTCTGCCGGGCCTGCGCGATCCGCGCGCGCACCTGGTCGGGCGCGGTGCCGCCATGGCTCCTGCGGCTGGCGACCGAGGCATCGACCGTCAGCACCGCATAGATACGCTCATCGATGCGCGCATCAATGGCCTTGAGCGTATCGATGGGCAGGTCGGCAAGCTGCACGCCCGCCGCTTCCGCCGCCGCGACGGCGCGGCCGGTGATATGATGCGCCTCGCGGAAGGGAATGTCGCCTTCGCGCACCAGCCAGTCGGCAAGGTCGGTCGCCGTGGCGAAGCCGCTCTCCGCCAGTCCGCGCATCCGGTCGGTGCGGAAGGTCACCGTCTCGATCATCCCGGTCATCGCGGCGATCGAAAGGCCCAGCAGGTCATGCGCCTCGAACACCGGCGGCTTGTCGTCCTGCATGTCCTTCGAATAAGCGAGCGGCAGGCCCTTCATCGTCACGCAGAGCGCGTTCATGCAGCCCATGATCCGCCCGGAATGGCCGCGCACCAGCTCGGCAGCGTCGGGATTGCGCTTCTGCGGCATGATCGAACTGCCGGTCGAATAGGCATCGGGCAGTTTCACGAAGCCGAAGGGCTGGCTCGCCCAGATGATGAACTCCTCCGCCAGGCGGGAAAGGTGCAGGCTGCACTGCGTCGCCGCCATCAGGTAATCGAGCGCGAAGTCCCGGTCCGACACGCTGTCGAGGCTGTTGTCGGTCGGCTTGGCGAAACCCAGCGCCGCCGCCGTCGCGTGGCGATCGATCGGAAAGCCCGTTCCCGCCAGCGCCGCCGCGCCCAGCGGACATTCGTTGAGCCGCGCCCGCGCATCGGCGAAGCGGCTGCGGTCGCGGCGAACCATCTCATGATAGGCCATCAGGTGATGACCCAGCGTCACCGGCTGGGCGGATTGCAGGTGAGTGAAGCCGGGCATCACCGCATCGGCATGCTCCTCCGCGCGGGCGAGCAGCATGTCGGACAGGCCCTGCAGCCCCATCTCGACCTCATCGATGGCGTCCCGCACCCAGAGGCGGAAGTCGGTCGCCACCTGGTCGTTGCGCGAGCGCGCCGTGTGCAGCCGTCCCGCCGCCGGACCGATCAGTTCGGCAAGGCGCGACTCCGTCACCATGTGGATGTCTTCCAGGTCCAGGTCGACCGGCACGCCGTCGGCTTCATATTCCGCGGCGATGCGGTTCAGCCCCTCGGTGATCGCCTGCGCATCCTCGCCATCGACGATGCCCTGCTTGGCCAGCATCGCGACATGCGCCTTCGATCCGGCGATGTCCTGCTTCCACAGGCGCTTGTCGAACGGGATCGAGGCATTTATCTCCCGCATGACCGAAGCCGGACCGGCCGCGAAGCGTCCGCCCCACATGCTGTTGGAGCTTTTTCCCGTGCGATCTTCCCCGTTCCGATCTTCCTTGCGCTGCGTAATGACACTGCTCCTGCTGGCTGGCCTTGGCGCGTGCGATAAGCAATCGCCGCCCGCCGGGCAAGGCCCGAACGCCAGCGAGGAGGCGACGGGACCGGGACAAAGCGGCGCTCCGGGCAAGGGAGGCGCGTTCAGCTATACGATCGACCGATCAAAGGCCGGAACCCCCGCACCCGATTTCACCTTCCAGAACCCGGACGGCAGCGACGCCGCGCTCAAGGATTTCGCGGGCAAGCCGATGCTGGTCAACCTGTGGGCCACATGGTGCGCGCCCTGCGTGGCGGAAATGCCGACTTTGGACGCGGTCGCGGCGGAATATGGCAAAAAGGGGCTGGCCGTCCTCACCATCTCCCAGGACAGCCAGGGAGAGACGGTGATCAAGCCCTTCTTCGAAAAACATCCCCTGCCGCATCTGAAGGGCTGGATCGACCCGGAAAACCAGTTCGGCTTTCATTACAATACCGGCATGCTGCCCACCACCGTCATCTATGATGCGCAGGGCAAGGAAATGGCGCGTGTCGTTGGCGCCATGGATTGGAACAGCAAGGAAGGGCGCGCGCTGATCGACGCGGCCATGGCAAGCTGACGCAGGACGCTCCTTCCCCTGCCCGCGCCGCCCGCCTCCTGCAAAATGCGGCTGATCCCACGCACCTTGGCGAACTTTCATTCCGCTCCGCAGCATGGAAGTTTGCCGCCACTTCCCTTCAGAAATGAAGCAGAAACGTTTCTTCCCTTATAATTTTTGTGCAGCGCAATAGCGGTTTCCCCGACTCAGTCCGTTGAACCCCCTGTCATGAACAAGTGCAAACAGGGGGCATTAGATGACAGGAATATCCGCTCTTCGCCTTTCATTGGTGCTGGCCTCGTCATGGTCGGCCTGCGCGATGGCGCAGGAGGCACAGACAGCGCAGGCCGATGAAGGCGCCGCCATCATAGTGACCGGCACGCGCGCCGTGGGCATGCAGGCCGCCGAAAGCGCCGCGCCGATCCAGGTGCTGAGCGAGGAAGCGATCAGCCATGTCGGCCAGCCCAACCTCAACCAGGTGCTGACCCAGATCGTGCCGAGCTTCACCGCCCAGACGCAGGGCACCGACCTTTCCAGCTTCTCGCTGTCTGCCCGGCTGCGCGGCCTCAGCCCCAACCACACGCTGGTGCTGGTCAACGGCAAGCGCCGCCACGGCAACGGCATCCTCCAGGTGATCTCCGGCGCGTTCCAGGGTTCGGCCGCGCCCAGCATCGACCTGATCCCGCCGGACGCCATCGCCCGCGTCGAGGTGTTCCAGGAAGGCGCGGCGGCCGTCTACGGCACGGACGCGATCGCCGGCGTCATCAACTTCATCCTCAAGGACAACAACGAAGGCGGCAGCTTCAAGGTAACCGGCGGCCAATATTATGACAGCGAGGGCGAGTTGTTCTCCGTTTCCGGCAATATGGGTTTCAAGCTGGGCGAAGACGGCTTCTTCAACCTCAGCCTGTTCCACCGCCGCCAGGACTACACCACCGTCGGCACCGGACAGGTGCAGATCACCCGGCCGGACGGCACGCTGCAATCCAACACGCCGGCCCAATGGTCGAACCTGGCGGGCGACGCGCTGTCGGGGATCAACGGCGGCCAGCCCAAGACCTATCTGACCGAAGCCTTCTACAATATGGGCTATGATTTCGGCGGCGTCGAACTCTACAGCTTCGGCGATTATGCCCGCCGCATCGGCTATGCCAAGCAGGGCTACCGTCATCCCAAGCGCATCTGTTACGAAACCGGCAATCTGGGCGGTGGCATCACGCCCGCGGCCTATGATCCCAGCATCTGCTATGGCGATACCGGCATCTGGGGCATGGTCCCGCTTCAGCATGTGATCGAGGACGAATACAGCTTCACCGTCGGCGCCAAGGGCGAGGTGTCGGGCTGGAACTATGACCTCAGCACCACCTATGGCCACCAGAAGGACGACATCTGGACCGAAGCGTCCGCCCATCGCGAAGTCTGGCAGGAAAGCTATGCCGCATCGCTACAGGGCATCGGCAAGCCGAACACGGTGGACAAGGCCTATGACGGCGGCTTCCGCCTGAGTCAGACCACCGTCACCGCCGACATCCGCAAGGAATATGAGGTCGGGCTGGCCAGCCCCCTCACCTTCGCCTTCGGCGGCGAATATCGCCGGGACACCTATGAGATCGTCGCAGGCGACTATTATTCGACCTACAGGACCGGCGTTCAATCCTTCCCCGGCTACAAGGCGACCGACGCGGGCAAGTTCCACCGCAGTTCGAAGGCCGGCTATATCAACCTGATCGCGGAGCCGGTGGAACATTGGTCCGTCGACCTTGCCGGCCGCTATGAGGATTATACCGACTTCGGCAACACCACCATCGGCAAGATCACCACGCGCTACGACTTCAGCCCCGCCTTCGCGCTGCGCGGCACCGTCAGCACCGGTTTCCGCGCCCCGACGCTGGCGGAGCAGAAATATTCGACGATCAACGTCGGCCCGACCAGCGCCGTCGCGCAGCTTCCCGCCGGCACGCCCGCCGCGGCGCTGCTGGGCTTCAACGCGCTGAAGCCTGAAAAATCGAAGAACTTCTCGGCAGGCGTCGTGCTGCGGCCGGTGCCCAAGCTCGCCATTACGGTCGACGGCTACATCATCAAGATCAAGGATCGCATCACCGGCACGGCGGCGCGCAACGCCGTCCTGAACGGCGTTGCCCAGCCGGGCGGCGCCGATATCCTGAACGCCCTGAACGCGGCGGGCATCGTCCTCGACAGCGCGCTGTTCACCAGCGGCACGATCGGCGTGTCCAGCTTCACCAACGGCATCGATACCCGCACCTGGGGCATCGACTTCTCCGCCGCCTACCCCGTCGCGCTGGACTTCGGCACGCTGAACCTGTCGCTGACGACGAACTACAACAAGACGAAGATCACCAACAACAAGGTCGGCTATCCGATCTTCAACGCGGCGTCGGAAAGCAATATCGAACGCTCCAACCCGGACTACAAGATCGTGGCCGGCGCCTTGTTCAAGAGCGGGAAATTCTCGCTCAACCTGCGTGAAACCTTCTACGGCAAGACCAGCGTGCTCGTCCGCCCGGCCTTGTTCATTCCCAGCGGCGGGTTCCTGATCGCGGACGGCGCCATCGTGAACGGGGTCAACGCCAATCAGCTCTACTTCAACGGCGTGGTCAAGGCGACGGCGCTCACCGACCTGGAGGCGAGCTACGACTTCACCGACGCCGTCACTTTCTCGGTCGGCGCGAACAACCTGTTCAACAAGCGGCCAGAGGTGCCCGCGATGATGCAGGGCGTCACGCCGGGTGCGGGCGTTTCGCCCTTCATCAACGGTGCCGGCGCCTATAACGCCTATTTTGGACATGGTCCCTATGGCACGTCGGGCGGCTATTATTACGCGCGGCTCGACTTCAAGTTCTGAAGCGTCACGAAGGGAAGGGCCGGTCTCGAAAGGACCGGCCCTTTTATGCCGTGGGAAACTTTATGCCGGCGGAAACCGGGGTCTCAGGGTTCGCCCTTCGATTCCTGCATCCGCCGTTCGGCAAACCATTGTTCCAGCATCTTGGCGGTGCAGCCTGTAAAGCCGTTGCTGCCGATGGCGGAGCAACTGCCCGGCAGGGTCTGCCGCTGCACCTCCTCCATCGTGGCGACCTGGCTGCCCCAGCCCGGTCCGCCCGCCGGCTCCGGCTTTTCGCGCAGCTTCTTGGGAATGCGGTATCGTTCGGCTTCCGGCTTGCGAGCGCAGACGATGATCTCGTCGCCCTCGCCCTTGGGACAGGGATCATCGCCATAGACGACCAGGTTGAAGATCTTTTGCGGCGGCTCGGCACGGGCCGCGCCCCCGAAAGTCAGCGGAACCAGCGCGACGGCGGCCAGGGAAAGGGCGGGGAAGAGACGCATCGATCCATATTCCTTCTTCGTCCCCTGTCCCGCCGTCCGGATTGCCCGGTTGCCGACGGCCTTATTTTCAAGACGCCGGCGACCGGCCCTTGCCGTCACTGCTGCGGCGGCGTTCCCTGTTGCGCGCCTGCCGCCCCGCCTTGCTGCTGTTGCTGGGCAGCCTGCGTCCTTTCCTCGGCAACGGCCCGCGCCTCGATCGCCTTGCTGTCCGCGTCGATGGTGGAGAGGCGCCGGGCGCGTTCCGCCGCGACCAGATCCTTCCAGCCTGCGCTGTCCGCCGCCTGCCGTTCCGCCTTGGCAAGCCGCGCCAGTTGCGCGAAGCAGCCCGTGGCGCCGCCGCCGCCCACCGGCGAGCAGCTTTCGGTGCCGCTGCGGCCGACATATTCCATCGATCTCACCCGCTCGCCCCAGGCCTGGTGGCTCGGCTGGTTGGGGTCGCCGCGCAACGGCTCGGGAATGCGGTAGCGCTCTTCCTCGCCCTTGCGGGCGCAGACGACGATGTCGCTGCCCTGGCTTTGCGGGCAGGGGTCATCGCCATAGACGATGACCAGATTGACGCGTTCCGACCCGGTTTGCGCGGCAGGCGCCTCCTCCTTCGGCAAAGTCGGCCCCTGCTGTGCCAGCACGGGGGAGGCGGCGCCCAGCAAAAGCATGGCGGCGATCAGGCTGGTCTTCATCATGCTTCTCCTCAGATGCGCTTCGAAAGGGCGATGGCAGCGCGACAGCCCAGTCTGATGGCGCCGGACAACAAGGGGTAGGCCGGGGCCTGCTCCGCGCCATGGGCGATGGCGGCATCGCGATGCTCGACCTCCTCCGCCTGGAAATCCGCGATGGCAGTGGAGAGTTCCGGATCGTCCTGCCCCAATTGCTCGAGCTGTTCGGCATAATGGCGGTCGATCTCCGTCTCGATCGCCGCGGTGCAGGCCATGGCGGCGCGCGGCCCGATGGCGGCCGTTACCGCGCCCAGCGCGAAGCCCGCCACATTCCAGATCGGCTGGAGCGCCGTCGGCCGCCCACCCCGGCGCGCGATCATCGCGTCGAAATGCTTGCGGTGCCGTTCCTCCTGCGCGGCCATGCCGGCGATCAGGCGGGAATCGGGATGCCGGTCGCCCATGACGGCCAGTTGCCCGGCATAGATGCGCGTCGCGCCAAATTCCCCCGCCTGGTCGACGCGCAGCATGGAGGCGCGCTCCGCATCGGTCACGCGGCGACCGGGGCGTGGAAAGTCCTTTGCGCTCATGCCTTGCTCCCTTTCCCAAGCAGCAATGCCAAGATGAGGAGCGCCGCCGCCCCCGACAAGAGGCCGTTATAGCCCGCCATCGAAATGCCGAACAGGCTCCAGGCCGCCACATCGCATCGGGTGATCGGCGTCGCCATGATCTGGTTGAGGATATCCGCGGGATTGCCGGCAGTCGGGCTGGTCGAACAGGCGGTAAGGCCCTGCCACCAGCCATATTCCACTCCGGCATGGAACAGGCCGATGCCGCCGCTTATGCCGATGGCAAGGCCGGCGAGGCCAGTGAACAGCGCGCTGAAGCAAGCCCGGCCGCGCAGCGCATAGGCGATCAGCGCCAGCGGAATCGCGGCGAAATGGGCGTAACGCTGCCACCAGCACATCTCGCAGGGGTGCAGGCCGCCAAGGAACTGAAAGGCGTAGGCGCCGCCCAGCATGGCCAGGGGAAAGATCAGCGCCAGCGCGCGGGCAAGGGGCAGTGATTTCATATCGCCCGCTTAAACCGTCTCGCGCCTTTCGTCATGCTGAACTTGTGGCGGGGAACCTGTGAGGTGAAGCGGCGTGACGCATCGGCCTCATCCGACCTGCTCCTGCAAAGGCAGGAGCAGGTCGGTTTTCGCTATCAGCGCGTCGCCGGCTTGCGGGCAGGCGCTGCCTGGGCGACGGCCGCCCCCGGCTTTGCCGCCAGCCGTGCCAGCGTCTTCAGCGCATAGTCGAGCTGGAAATCGTCGATCCCCTTCTTCTTCAACTCCTCGGCCGTGGCGGCGAAGCGCGGATCCTCCTTGCCGTCCTCCTCCAGCGCCGCATTGTCGGTCTTGATCTCGTTGATCAGATGGCGGCGCAGGTCGCTTTCGCGGAATTTCGGCCGGTTCTTGTAATCGGGATCGCTCAGCTGCGGCACCTTGACGTCCGGCTCGATCCCGCCTTCCTGCACGGAACGGCCGGATGGCGTGTAATAGCGTGCGGTGGTGAGCTTGAGCGCGGTGGTGCTGCTGAGCGGCAGCATGGTCTGGACGCTGCCCTTGCCGAAGCTGCGCTCGCCCATCACCAGCGCGCGATGCTGGTCCTGAAGGGCGCCCGCGACGATTTCCGATGCGGAGGCGGAGCCCGCGTCCACCAGCACGATCACCGGCAGCCCCTTCGCATCGTCGCCCGGCTTGGCATAATAGCGCTCGACATCGCCCTTGTTGCGGCCGCGCTGCGACACGATCTCGCCCCGTTCCAGGAAGGTGTCGCTGACCGACACCGCTTCGTCCAGCAGCCCGCCCGGATTGGAGCGCAGGTCAAGGATATAGCCGGTGGGCCTATGGCCCAGGCTCTTGTCGATGCTGCGGATCGCCTGGCGAACGTCGGCGCCTGTATTGGCCGAGAAGCTGACGATGTTGATGACGCCGATGCCGTTCTTCACTTCCCATTTCACGGGCTTCAGCTGGATGATCTCACGCGTCAGGGTAAGGTCGATCGGCTTGTCGCGGCCGGGGCGGACGATGGTCAGCTTGATCTGCGTGCCCGGCGCGCCGCGCATCTTGTCGACCGCCTCGTCCAGCGTGCCGCCATAGATGAGCTGCCCGTCGAGATGGGTGATATAGTCGCCCGCCTTGATCCCCGCGCGCCAGGCCGGGGTATCCTGCGTCGGCGCGATCACCTTGACCGCGCCGTCCTCCTGCGTGACGGAAAGGCCAAGGCCGCCATAGCTGCCCTCCGTCTGGGTCTTCAGATTCTGGAAATCGCGCGCGTCGAGGAAACTGGAATGCGGGTCCAGGCTGGCAAGCATGCCGTCGATCGCGCCCTTGATCAGCTTTTCATCGTCGACCTTCTCGACATAATCGCTGCGGACCTTCTGGAACACGTCCATGAACTCGTCGAGCGCCTTGTAGCTGCTTGCCTCCCCATCGGCGAGCGCCGCGGTGGTGGCAGGGATGAGCGCGAGCGCGCCAAGGGCGACGGCGCCCCGGAAGAAATTGGATTTCATGCGTGTCCTGAGTCCTGGCATCGAAGCGGCAGTATAGGGCATTTCCTCGCGGACGCAAAAATCTTGCGCATGCCCATGCTAAGCCGGCCGATGCCCCTTGCGCCATTTGGTGAACAGGTGCCGCGCCAGCATCGCGGGCGGCATCCTGAGCCAGTGGGACCGCAGATAGAAGGCGAAACGCAGCAGCTTTCGCCTTTCCCGGCCCCACCCGTCGCGCGCCAGCAGCCGGGCCATGACGATCCGGTCCCAGAACGTGAGCCGCGCCCCTTCGCCATAGAGCGCCATGGCCATGCGCCGCGCCTGCCGCACATGGGGCAGCAGGCCATGCCGCGCCGCCCGCGCCTCCAGCGCCGCTTCGTCGGCGCCGTCGAGCAGGCAATATATGTCCCAGAGGTTGCGAAGTCCCCCGGCCAGGTCGCCATCGGCCAACAGATGCGCCGCCGCGTGACAGACCCGGTCCTCGGCGGACAGAATGGATAACTCGTTGGTAATGGAAACCGCCTGCGCGATCATCGCCGCCGCGTCGGGCGTCGGCCGCGCCGTCAGGGGCAGGACGGTATGATGCACGTCGATCATCCGGTCCCGCGCCGCATGGATCATCGGCGGCAGTTCATGCATCCATTGCCGGTAATAGGCATCGTCATAGGGGTCGTCCTTGACCCATTCCCATCCCGCGCCGATCAGCGCCTGCTCCACCCGATCCATGGCGTCGCGCGGCACCAATATGTCGAGATCGCCGATGAAGCGCCCCTGCCCGGCGCGCAGCCCAGCCGCCGCATAGGCCGTACCCTTGAGCAGCACGACGGGCACCTCCAGTCCTGCGAGGGCCTCCGCCGCGCGATCCGCCTCCCACAATGCCTGCCGGCCCTCGCGCTCCGCATCCAGCCGGGCGTCCGCCAATATGGCGCGCACCGCCGGGGGCACGGGCCGATCGCCGATCCGCAGGGCAAGCGTGCCGATCAGCCGCTCTGCCCTGGCCATGGCGACCAGGGCGTTCCACCCGGCCGCATCCAGCGCCGTCACCCCGTCAGGGTCGCGCAAGGCCCGCGCCAGCAGCCGGGCGCTCATGCCAGTTCCTCCCAAAGCCGCTCGACCAGGGCGATGGCCTCTTCGCCCGACGGAAAGTCGATGGCGCGCGCGGGGACATTGCGGACGAAACCACTCAATGCCGCGAAACCCGGCTCGCCCAGGGCGACATAGTTGGTCGATGCCTGGGTCAGCCGCATGAAGACCTCCCCCTGGCCGACCGACCGCATATCCGCTTCATGGCCAAAGCGCGGGAACAGCAGCATGGCAGGCTGCGCCCCCTCCCCCATGCGCTCGATCGCGTCGCGGCGAGGAACGAGGTGGCGGATATCCCCCTTGGCCGTTCCGGCCAGCATGGGACCCATCCGCTCCGGCGGCGCTTCCGCCGCGAGGACATCGATCGCGCGGTTCTTGAGCGAGACGAGGCGCGGAAAGGGAAGGATCGCCCCCGTTTCCAGGTCGAGCAGCGCGAATTCGTCGCCCATCAGCCGCCAGCCGCGTTCACCCAGTTGCGCGGCCAGGGTCGATTTGCCCGAGCCGGACTCCCCGGTCATCACCAGTGCCCGCCCGTCCTTTTCCACGCTGGAGGCATGGAGCAGCAGGTGCCGCCGCCATCCCAGCGCCATTTGCAGGTTCATCCCCATTTCCGCCGCCAGCAGCCCATGGCCAAGGCTCATCGGCGCCGCGTCGGCCAGCCCATGGTCGCCGGTGATGAAGATGGAGGGACGGACCCAGCGCCGGAACGGACCCGCCGGTTCCAGCCGCACCGTGAAATCGGCGATCGCATCGGCGGGCCGGGGATAGTCGGCGTAGAGCCGCGCCAACGCGTCCACCGGCTGGCGCCAGGCCGATCCGATCCGGAAGGTCGCCGGGCCGATCTTCAGGGTCAGGCCATGGTTCACGCGATCCGGACCAGTCCGAGCAAGGCCAGCTCCGCCAGATGCATCTCGACCAGCGTCAGCGCCTCTTCCGCCGGGCCCAGATCATAGTGGCGGGCGAGCTGGCCCAGCACCTCCCCCGCCGTCAACGCCGCGCCATCGTCCAGCGTCGCCAATATCTCCGGCACCGGGCTGATCACCATATGCGTCTGGCCCGACGGCCGGTGGTAGAACAGCACCATATCCTCCAGCGCGCAGGATAGGATGGCGTCCGGGCTGTCCTGGCAATAGCGGGCTGGCATGGTCGCGAAACTTGGCCTTCGATGGGAATGGTCACGCCATGCTTACGGCAAAGGCGTAGCCAAGTAGCTAACGCGACACGCTGTTTTACGTGACGCCCGCCATCCCATGCGACCAGATCCCGTCAGCGGGGCATTTGCAGCGATGCGTAGCAGGTGAAGCCGCTCGTCCCCGACTGGAGGCGGCGGATATAGTTCAGATAGGCCTGATTCTGGTCATAGCTGGTGCCCGGCAACCGGCCGCCGCGAAGCGCCTGGCGGACCTGCTCCCCGCTGAAGTTCTTGCCGGCGGGGAAGGCGCCCTGCGTGCCCGCCGGCACCAGTTGGCCGTTGGGCGCGATATAATTGCCGGCCCTGCCCTGGTCGGGAACGGGTATCGTGCAGTTGAGCACCGATGCGGCCGTGTTCGCCAGCGCCGGCCGGATCGATATGATCGCGGAAGCCGCGACCGCCCCGCCCATCAGCAACTGGCGTCGCGACGGCACGGCAAGGCCGTCGTCCTGCGACTCGGCGTCCTTCTGGGGGGGCAACGGCTCGCTCATGTCATCCTGATCCGCTATCGCGCTTGCCAAACTGTAAAAATTGCCGGCTACTGCGACCGTCTTTGCAGCAAATGCGTCAAATTTCCAGCATGGTAACCATGAATCGCCTTACCGCTTCCCAGATCACCGCCTCGCTGGCCGTTCTGCTGCTCGGCACGGGCGGCGCCTTGATGATGGGCGCAGGGCCGATCGACATCCTCCTGCCCGTGCTGGCGGCCCTGCTGGTGCTCGTGATCTGCGCGGCTGGGCCGGGCCGGGCCGAACCCGCCATGTCGCCTGTCCAGGCGGAGATGCCCGACATCATCGCCCATCCCGATGCGCGCGGCCTGCTGGAAGGCATAGCCGATCCGCTGATGCTGATCGAACGCGGCCGCATCGTCGCTGCCAATCGCGCGGCGCAACGGCTGCTGGGCGCGCATATCGAGGGGGAAGACGCCCGCATCGCCATCCGCCATCCCGCCGCCGCCGAACGGCTCGCCAGCCAGGCGCCGCTGGCCGAGCCGGTGATGATCGAGCTGGTCGGCCTGGGCACGCGCGAGCAGCGCTGGCAGATGCGGATCGCTCCGGTGGGGGAGGATGACAATGTCCGGCGGCTCGTCCATTTGGCCGACCATAGCGGCACCCATGCAGCGGAGAAGATGCGCGTCGATTTCGTCGCCAATGCGAGCCACGAACTGCGCACGCCTCTCGCGGGCATATTGGGCTTCATAGAGACGCTGGGCGATCCCGATCTCGGCAAGGATGACGAAACGCGACAGCGCTTCCTCCAGATCATGGACGGGGAGGCGCGACGCATGCAGCGGCTGATCGACGATCTCATCTCCCTCTCCCGCATCGAGGCGGAGAAATATCGCCTGCCCGACGGCGCGGTCGACCTGTCCGGCCTGGTGGCGGAGGTGGTGGGCGTATTCCGCACCAGCCATGGGCCGCGCGGGCGGGAGGTGGAGATGGAGATCGCACCCGACCTGCCCGACGCGCAGGGCGACCGGGCGCAGCTCTCGCAACTGCTCCACAATCTGATCGGCAATTCGATCAAATATGGGCGCGCGGGCTCCCCGATCAGGGTATCGCTGTCGGACGGGCCGAACGGCCTGTTGCGGCTGACCGTCGCGGACGAGGGCGAGGGCATCGGCCCCGATCACCTGCCGCGCCTCACCGAACGTTTCTATCGCGTCGATTCGGGGCGCAGCCGGGCGGTGGGCGGCACCGGCCTTGGCCTTGCCATCGTCAAGCATATCGTGGAGCGGCATCGCGGCCGGCTCGACATAGCGAGCGTGCTGGGCAAGGGCACCACCATCTCCATCCTGCTGCCGCGCTTCGCCGTGGAGGAAAAGGCCCTCGCGGCAAAGGCCTGAACAAAAAAAGACGGCGACAGCGCCCGCTTCCGCCGCCACTGTCATAAAAGTGCAATCGCTCTGTCACAAAGGCGCGATGTACCGCGGCTACGGCGCATGCCCAGAGGGGGGCGGCGAGAAGCGAATCGCGGCCTTTGACGAAGGAGATTACCCGTGAAGCATTTCGCCATGATGGCCGCGACCGCTGCGGTCGCACTCACTCTTTCCGGCTGCGGCCAGCAGTCCGGCGGCGCCGCCGGCGGCACCCGCGACCAGATCCGGGCGGTCGGTTCCTCCACCGTCTATCCCTTCGCCACCGCGATCGCGGAGATGTTCGTGCAGGGCAATCCCGGCATGAAGTCGCCGATCATCGAATCGACCGGCACCGGCGGCGGCATGAAGTTGTTCTGCGCGGGCGTCGGCGCCCAGCATCCCGACATTGCCGATGCCTCGCGCCGGATGAAGAAGAAAGAATTCGAGGACTGCCAGAAGAATGGCGTCAAGGACATCGTCGAGATCCAGGTCGGCGTAGACGGTCTCGCCTTTGCCGAATCGAAGAACGGCCCGGGCTTCAAGCTGACGCCCAAGATCGTCTATGAGGCGCTGGCCGCCAACCCCTATGGCAAGGGTCCGAACAAGGCGCAGACCTGGAAGGATGTCGACCCCAGCCTGCCCGCCACGCCGATCAGCGTCTTCGGCCCGCCGTCCACCAGCGGCACCCGCGATTCGCTGGCCGAACTGATCCTGACCAAGGGCTGCGAAACCGACCCGGCGATGGAAGCGCTCAAGAAGAAGAGCGAGGACGAGTTCAAGGCCACCTGCACCCGCATCCGCGAGGACGGCAAATATGTGGACTCGGGCGAGAACGACAATCTGATCGTCCAGAAGCTGGCAGCCAACCCCAATGCGCTGGGCGTCTTCGGCTTCAGCTATCTGGAAGAGAATAAGGACAGCCTGAAGGACGTCAGCATCAACGGCGTCGAGGCGACCTATGAGACCGTGTCGACCGGCACCTATCCGGGCGCCCGTCCGCTCTTCATCTATGTGAAGAAGGCGCACATGACCGCGATCCCCGGCCTTCAGGCCTATCTCAACACCTTCGCCGCGAACTGGGATCCGAACGGCGCGTTGACCAAGCGCGGCATGGTCGCGGCGCCCGAAGACGTGCGCAAGGCGAGCGCCCAGGCCGTCAAGTCGCTGCCAGTGCTCGACGGTTCGCAGCTCAAATAAGACAGGTGATATGACAGGTCCTGCAATCCTTCTGCTGCTGGCCGGCCTGGGCGCCATCGCCTGGGTCAGCGCCCGCGCCCGGGCCATGCGGCTGCAAAATGTCGCGCGCGCTTCGGGGCGACGCGACGCCATGCACAGCCTGCCGGGCTATCACGGCTGGTATGTCGCGCTCTGGACGCTGGTGCCCGCCGGCCTGTTCCTGGCGGTCTGGGCAAATATCGCGCCCGGCCTGATCACCCAGGAGGTGCTGAGCAGCCCGGCGGCGCAGAGCCTGCCCGTCGACGATTTCTCGCGCTTCGCCATATTGGGCGAGGCGCGGGCGATCGCCACGGGGATGCAGGCAGGGGCGTTCAATCCGCTCTCGCAGGGCCTTGTCGAACCCTATGCGCACGCCATCGGCAAATATGGCTTTGCCGGCGCCGCCCTGGCGCTGGTGCTGGCCTTTGCCGGCGGCGCCTATGCCTTCACCCGCGTGCGTCCCGACTTCCGGGCGCGCACGCGGGTCGAACGGCTGGTCATGGCAACCTTGCTGATCGCGTCGCTGCTGGCGATCATCACGACGCTGGGGATCGTGGCCTCCTTGCTGTGGGAAAGCTTCCGCTTCTTCACCATGGTCAGCCCCGTCGATTTCCTGTTCGGCGCCAAATGGAGCCCGCAATCGGCGGCGCTCGGCTATGGCAATGACGACGCCTTCGGCGCCGTGCCGCTCTTCTGGGGAACCATCTTCATCGGCGCGATCATCGCCATGGCCGTCGCGATCCCGCTCGGCCTGATGAGCGCCATCTATCTCACCCAATATGCCAGTTCGACCGTCCGCAAGTGGATGAAGCCCACGCTGGAGATGCTCGCGGGCGTGCCGACGGTGGTCTACGGCTATTTCGCCGCGCTCACCATCGCCCCTGCCCTGCGCGATTTCGCGGTGAAGATCGGCATCCACGGCGCCTCTTCGGAAAGCGCGCTGGCGGCCGGGCTGGTGATGGGCGTGATGATCATTCCGTTCGTCTCCTCCATGGCCGACGACAGCATCGCTGCCGTGCCGCAGTCGATGCGCGATGGCAGCCTGGCGATGGGCGCCACCACCAGCGAGACGATCCGCCGCGTGCTGATCCCCGCCGCCCTTCCCGGCGTGGTCGGCGGCGTGCTGCTGGCCGTCAGCCGCGCCATCGGCGAAACCATGATCGTGGTGATGGCGGCGGGCCTGGCCGCCAACCTCACCCTGAACCCCTTTGCCAGCGTGACGACGGTGACGACGCAGATCGTCCAGCTTCTGACCGGCGACCAGGAATTCGACAGCGCCAAGACGCTGGCGGCCTTCGCCCTGGGGCTGGTGCTGTTCATCGTGACGCTGCTGCTCAACATCGTGGCCCTGCGGGTCGTGAAGAAATATCGCGAGGCTTACGAATAATGACCGCAGAACGCCTCCCCACCGACTGGAAGTCGGACGCGATGCGCAGGCGGATCGCGCGGCGCTATGCGTCGGAACGCCGCTTCAAGGCGGCGGGCCTGCTCGCCGTCGCGCTCTCCGCCGCGTTCCTGGCCTTCCTGCTGTTCAACATGCTGGGCAATGGGCTGCGCGGCTTCACCCGGACGGAGATCGCGGTGAAGGTCGACTTCCCCGCATCCCCGCTGCTGCTCGATCCCAATGCCATCACCGACCAGGCGCTCGCCAATGCGAACCTGCCGATGGTGACGGGAGCGGTCGTGAAGAAGGCGCTGGGCGCGGATGCGGAGGAATGGGTTTCGCCCACCGCCTGGATCGTGCTGCGCGACGCAATCAAGGCCGATCCGAAGATCCTGTCGCAAACGGTGACGCTCAAGCTGCCCGCCGCCACCGCCATCGATCTCGCCGCCAAGAGCAAGGGTTCGCCGGAGGCGGAGGCAGCAGTGGCGCGGCTCGACAAGGCGGGCCTGCTGACGACCGGCGTCAACTGGGGCTTCCTGACCGCGAGCGACGGCACCGATCCGACGCAGGTCGGCATCTGGGGGGCGTTCAAGGGATCGCTGCTGACCATGCTGGTGACCCTGGCCTTGAGCTTCCCGGTGGGCGTGGCGACGGCCGTCTATCTGGAGGAATATGCGCGCAAGAACTGGCTGACCGACATCATCGAAGTGTCGATCAACAATCTGGCCGCCGTCCCCTCCATCATCTTCGGCCTGCTGGGCCTGTCGATCTTCCTCAATTTCCTGCACCTGCCGCGCTCTGCGGCGCTCGTCGGCGGCATGACGCTGGCGCTGATGACCATGCCGGTGATCGTCATCGCGGGACGCAACGCCATCAAGTCGGTGCCGCCCAGCATCCGCGACGCCGCGCTCGGCATCGGCGCGTCGCGGGTGCAGGTGGTGTTCCACCATGTGCTGCCGCTCGCCCTGCCCGGCATCCTCACCGGCACCATCATCGGCATGGCCCGCGCTTTGGGCGAGACCGCGCCGCTGCTGATGATCGGCATGCGCGCCTTCATCGCGACGCCGCCCGGCGGGATCACGGACCCCGCCACGGTGCTGCCGGTGCAGATCTTCCTCTGGTCGGACGAAGTCTCCAAGGGCTTTGTCGAAAAGACCTCCGCCGCCATCATCGTCCTGCTGGTCTTCCTGCTCGCGATGAACGGTATCGCCATCTACCTGCGCAACAAGTTCGAAAGGCGGTGGTGACCGCGATGACAGCCATGATGCATGAACAACAGTCGTCGGCCCCCGCCGCCGAAACCAGGATGCCAGGAACCAAAATGCCAGAAACCAAGATGACCGCGCGCGACGTCAAGGTCTTCTACGGCGAAAAGCAGGCGATCAAGGGCGTGTCGATCGACGTCGACATGGACAATGTCACGGCCTTCATCGGCCCGTCGGGCTGCGGCAAGTCGACCTTCCTGCGGACGCTGAACCGCATGAACGATACGGTCGCCTCGGCGCGGGTGGAGGGCACGATCACGCTGGACGGCGAGGATATCTACGCCCCCAGCATGGACGTAGTGCAACTGCGCGCCCGCGTCGGCATGGTGTTCCAGAAGCCCAATCCCTTCCCCAAGTCGATCTATGAGAATATCGCCTATGGCCCGCGCATCCATGGCCTGGCCCATGCGAAGGCGGACCTGGACGTGATCGTCGAGAAATCGCTGCGCCGCGCCGGCCTGTGGGACGAGGTGAAGGATCGCCTGCATGACAGCGGCACCGCGCTGTCGGGCGGGCAGCAGCAGCGTCTCTGCATCGGCCGCGCCATCGCCGTCGAACCGGAAGTCATCCTGATGGACGAGCCCTGCTCGGCACTGGACCCCATCGCGACGGCGAAGATCGAGGAACTGATCCATGAATTGCGCGGCCGCTACGCCATCGTGATCGTGACGCACAACATGCAACAGGCAGCCCGCGTGTCGCAGCGGACCGCCTTTTTCCACCTGGGCGAGCTGGTCGAATATGGAGTGACGTCGGACATATTCACCAATCCCCGCCAGGAACGGACAAAGGATTACATCACCGGGCGCTACGGCTGATCAGGCGGAAAGAGAAGAGACATGGCAGAACATACGATCAAGGCGTTCGATCAGGAAATGGACAAGCTGCGCGGGTTGATCGCCGAAATGGGCGGCCGCGCGGAATCCGCGATCGAAAAGGCGATGCTGGCGCTGCAGCGCCATGACAAGGTGATGGCGGCCGAAGTCGTCGCGGAGGACAAGCGGATCGACGCCATAGAGGCGGAAGTCGAAAAGCTCGCCATCGAAATCATCGCCCTGCGCGCGCCCATGGCCAACGATCTGCGCGACGTGATCGCCGCGCTCAAGATCGTGGGCGTGGTCGAACGGATCGGCGATTATGCCAAGAACATCGCCAAGCGGGTTCCGCTGATTTCCGCCAACCAGCGCACGCAGGAACCGATCGCCCTTCTTCCTTCCATGGGCCAGGTCGCGGGCGAGATGGTGCAGGATGCGTTGAACGCCTTTGCCGCGCGGGACGCGGACCTGGCCGTCGCCGTGGTCGAGCGCGACACGGTGGTGGACGATTTCTACAACAGCGTCTTCCGCACGCTCGTCACCTTCATGGTCGAAAATCCCAAGACGATCAGCGAATGCGCCCATCTGCTGTTCATCGCCAAGAATATCGAGCGGATCGGCGACCATGCCACCAATGTGGCGGAGATGGTCTATTATGCCGCGACCGGCCAGACCCTGCCCGACCGCGAACGCGGCGGCGCGGCGGCGGAGGGCTGACCATGGCGCGCGCAAAGATGCTGCTGGTGGAGGATGACGCGGCGCTGGCCGAACTGCTCATCTGGCATTTCAAGCGCGAGGATTTCGAAGTCGCGCACACCGTCGACGGCGAGGAAGCGCTGCTCCTCGCGCAGGAGAATGTGCCCGACATCGTGCTGCTCGACTGGATGGTGGAAAGCCTGTCGGGGATCGAGGTCTGCCGCCGCCTTCGCCGCATGAACGGCACCGCGAACGTGCCGATCATCATGCTGACGGCACGCGGCGAGGAGGAGGATCGCGTCCGCGGCCTGGAAACCGGCGCCGACGATTATGTGACCAAGCCCTTTTCCCCCCGCGAACTGGTGGCACGCGTCGGCGCAGTGCTGCGTCGCGTGCGCCCCGCGCTGGCGGGCGAGACGCTGACCTTCTCGGATGTCGAGATGGACACGGTGGGCCACAAGGTCCGCCGCAGCGGGCAGGTGATCCCGCTCGGCCCCACGGAGTTCCGGCTGCTCAAGCATTTCCTGGAGCATCCCGGCTGGGTCTTCTCGCGCGAGCGGCTGCTGGACAGCGTCTGGGGGCAGGACAGCGACATCGAACTGCGCACGGTGGATGTGCACATCCGGCGATTGCGCAAGGCGATCAACGCGGACGGCCGCCATCACGACATCATCCGCACGGTGCGTTCGGCGGGTTATGCGCTGGATACGGACGGAGTGGCATAGAGCGATTTCCAAGCGATCGGAACCGATCTCTGGTCAAGAAATCGCGGAAAACAGGAAAACCAGAGCGGCTGCCTGAAAATCACCCCCTGGCGCATCCGCGCCGGCCCTTACCCGCTAATGGACCGCGCCTCTCGCACCACCAGCACCGGGACGCCGTCCCGTACCGGAAAGGCGAGCCCGGCCGCCTCGGACAGCAATTCGCGCCGCTCCGCGTCCCAGCGCAGCGGCGTGCGCGTGACGGGGCAGACCAGCTTGGCAAGCAGCGCCGGGTCGAGCACGGCGCTCATTGCATCGTTGCTCCGCCGTCGCGTTCGATCCGCCCGACGATCTGCATCAGCTGGATGATCCGGTCGGCCCGCTCGCCCAGCGTATCGGCCTCCAGCAGGGTCTGCTTGGCCGCGGGATCGAAGGGCACGATCTGCGCGATCCCGTTCACCAGCGCCATGTCGTCCAGCCGCGACACCGCCGTCCAGTCGACCACATAGCCCAGCGTCTCGGCAAAGCGGCGCGATTCCTGCTCCAGCGCCGCCCGCTCCACCGCGGAGAGGATTTCATCCTCTTGCGGAACCGGCTCGACATCCGCCTCGATCTGGCGGAAGGCGGTGGGAACGGCCAGTTCCCGTACGACCCGAAAGCGCGCAATGCCCTTCAGCAGGATATTGTACCGCCCGCCCTCCAGCGCCTCGATATGGGTGATATGGCCCAGGCATCCGACGTCGAAGAGCGCGGGCTTCACCCCCTCCTCCCGCGGCTGGATCATGCCGATGCGCCTGTCCCGCGCCATGGCGTCATGGATCATCGCCTGATAGCGCGGCTCGAAAATATGCAGCGGCAAGTCCATGCCCGGCAACAGCAGCGCGCCCGGCAGCGGAAATATAGAGACGCGCGCCATCACGCCGCGCCGGTCAGGAAAAGAGGATCTGGGACAGCTTGCGCCGTTGCGCCGCGACCCACGGATCCTCCAGCCCCGTCGCCTCGAAGAGCGTGAGGAGCTGCGCCCGCGCCGCGCCGTCATTCCATGCCCGGTCGCGCCGCACGATCTCCAGCAGTTCCTCCGCCGCCCGGTCGCGCTCGCCATTGGCCACCAGGCCGTTCGCCAGCTCAAATCGCGCCTCATGATCATCGGGATCAGCAGCGACCTTCGCCTCGACAGCCGAAAGATCGGCCACCGGCTTCGCATCGCGCGCCAAGGCGATGGCGGCGCGTGCCCGCTCCACCGCCTGGTCCTTCGCCGCCTCGGCGGGCAGGGCCGCCAATGCCGCTTCCGCTTCCTCGAACCGGCCCAGCGCCACCAGCGCCCGCGCCGCGCCCGAAGCCACCTCGGCATTGTCCGGCACCATCTGCGCAATCTGCTCGAAAACGGACAGCGCCCGCTCCGCTTCCCCACCGGCCAGCAATTCCTCGCCCATGGCGATCAGCGGGGCGATCTCCTCCAACTGCGCCTTCTCGTCCGATTCGATCGGCAACTGGCCCAGCAACTGGTCAAGATATTGCTTGAGCTGCCCTTCCGTCCGCGCCTGGCTGAGGTCGGCCACGGGCTGGCCCTGGAACACGGCATAGACGGTGGGAATCGACTGGACGCGAAACTGCGCGGCGATGAACTTGTCCTCATCGACATTGATCTTGACCAGCTTGACGCCCTTGGCCGCATAGTCGGCGCAAACCTTCTCGATCACAGGCGCCAACTGCTTGCAGGGCCCACACCATTCGGCCCAGAAATCGACGATCACCAGGCTGGTGCGCGACGGCTCCACCACATCGCGGCGGAAAGTCTCCACCGATGCCTTGTCGGCCTCGCTCAGTCCAAGGGTCGCCACTTCTCTCATCTCCTGCTGCAACGCGGTTGCCAAGCCGCCCTCATACAGCGCCTTATGTGGGGCGTCACCCCATAGGAACAAGGGAGATCAGAAGGTATAGCCGACGCCGACGGCCCCGATCCACTGGTTCCGGGAGCCCGCGACGGACACGATCGGCGAGGCCGCATAGTCGCCCAGGATGCGCGAATAGCTGGCCGCCGCGAAGATCGCCCAGCCATGGCGCAGATCGCCCGACAGCGACTTGCCGCCCGCCAGGCTGAAATTCACCTTCTTGAACCCCGAACCATTGCCCGCCCCGTCATAGGCGGGCAGACCCGATGCGGCGGCCGCCGCCGGATCGATGTCATAATAATAGCGGCCATATTTCCTGCCGACATAGTCGGCCGACACGCCCAGCCCGACAAAGGCCGTCTGCGACAGCGGCGTCATATATTCTATCGCGGGGGTGATGACATAGCTTTCATGCGCGCCCGCCACGTCCCTGGTCACGGCGACGCGCGCGGACAGATTGTCATAGGCGCTGGTGATCACCCCGGTCTTGCCGATGCCGACAAAGCCCCCGACCTCGACCGCCACATCGCGCTTTCCCAGCAGCCGGACGGCGTCATCCTTGATGTTCTTGCGGCTCGACCGGTCGAAGCGGACATTGACCACCGGCCCCAGTTCAACGTCCAGGCCGTCGGTGTCGCGGTTCGGGATCGCGTCGACATAAAGGGCGGACCCGCGCGTCCAGAAGGCGAAATCCTTCACCTTGCCGCGAAATTGCGGGATCGGCAGCACGCGATAATCGTCCGACCCCTCATAGCTTGGCACCGTGGCGACGCCCATGCCGACCGTCAGGCTGCTGTGATCCTCCTCCTGGGCGAAAGCGCCAGGCGCAAGGCAGAGGGCCACGACGGCGAGCGCCGCGGAGAAACGATGGCGATGATGCATGGCGACCCTGTTCGCAGATATAGTCGGTCAGGATAATGTTTTTACGCCATTCCCGTTCCGCCAGCGCGACTTTCAGAGGAAATATTTGACCTTGATGTCCTGCCGCACCGCTGCCTCCGCCATGGCGAACTGCGCCGACCGGAAACTGGGCGCGCCGAAACGGATGGCCGGATTGCGGGAAAAACCCACCCCCTCGCGCGGGATGCCGACCAGCGTGTCCAGCTTTCCATTGCCATTTTCGTCATGGACGATGGCGATGGCGTAGGTGCCCGGCTCCATCCGCCCCAGCGGCACGATGCCCGTGGTTGCGGGGACCGTGAACTGGCGCGCGTCCGGATCGCCCCGGCAATCGGGGAAATGGTCCGCCTGCCGCGTCACGCAGATCAGGAAATTGCCCTTGGAGGAACGCAGGCCCTGCACGTCCATGCTGAGCGGCTGCGCCTGGTCCACAGACGCCGCGCCCATCGCCATCGGGACCGCCGCCATCAATGCTGCCTTGCCCTTCACGCCTGTCTTTCCCTAAAAATGACCCAATCCCCTGTCGGTCCCGCACAGCCGGTCCCATACACGAAAATACAGGCCGTAATTGCACGCATATTGTTCATGATGCCGCTGATGGTGGCTGGCGGTGATCAGCCAGCGCCCCGCCGGACCGTGCACCATCCAGCGCGGAAACATCTCCCACCCCATATGATTGCTGACGCCCATCACCGTCATGATCGTCAGCACGACGCCCAGCGCGCCCACATGGATCGGTATCAGGAAGACCAGCGCGGGAATCACGACCGCGCCGGTCACCGCCTCCCATGGATGGAAACTCATCGCGGCCCAGGCGGTCGGCGGGCGGCTGGCATGATGCACGGCATGGGCGATCCGGAACGGACGGGGCCGGTGCATCCATCGATGCGTCCAGTAGAACCAGCCGTCATGCGCGGCGAGGTAAAGGAGGACCGAGAGCGGCAGATACCAGAGCGGAAAGGCATGGACGTCGACATAGACCTGCGTCCAGCCATGCGCCTGCCAGCCCCAGGCGACGACGCCCGCGGGCACGCCATAGATGAGGGCGGAGGCCAGCGACCAGGCGATTTCCCGCCGGATCTGCCGGTCCAGACCCCGGTAGAGGCCGGGCTTGCGATAGCGCGTCGCCCAGGCGAACGCGCCACTCGTCAACAGATAGCGAATGCCCACGATCAGGCTCATGGCCAGGGCGGACAGAAGGATCGCGACGAGCATGCGGCCGACCATAGGCGGTCCCATGCTGTCAGTCACGCGTCAGGTGCGGGGTCGCGCCTGGCGATAGCTGCCCAATATCCGGACCCATTTGGTGTGGAATTCAAGCTCCGCCAGCGCCCGGTCGACGGCGGGATCGCCGGGCATCCCCTCGATGTCGCAATAAAATTCGGTCGCGGCGAAGCTGGCACCGCGCTGGTAGCTTTCCAGCTTCGTCATATTGACGCCGTTGGTCGCAAAGCCGCCCATCGCCTTGTAGAGCGCGGCCGGTATGTTCTTCACCTCGAACAGGAAAGTGGTCATGACCGGTCCGACGCCAGCCACCGGCATTCCGGGCTCGCGCGCGAGCACCAGGAAGCGGGTCATATTATCGTCGCTGTCCTCGATATTCTCGGCCACCAGCCGCAGGCCATAGAGCTCCGCCGCCAGATAGGGGGCGACCGCCCCCTCGCCCGACACCCTGGCTTCCGCGACCAGCGCCGCCGCGCCCGCGGTATCGGCATAGCTGATCGGCTGAATGCCCCGCTCCCGCAGATAATGGCGGCACTGGCCCAGCGCCTGCGGATGGCTGATGGCGCTTTTGAGGGGCGCGTCGTCGATCGCCATCAGGCAGTGCCGGACGCGCAGGAAATATTCGTCGACGATGTGCAGCCCGGATTCAGGCAGCAGGAAATGCATGTCGGCCACCCGGCCATGCAGGCTGTTCTCGATCGGGATGATCGCCCGCGCGGCATAGCCATTGCGGACCGCATCGATCGCATCCTCGAACGCGAAGCAGGGCAAGGGTACGCAATCGGGCGCATAGCCCAGAGCGGCCAGGTGCGAATTGGCGCCCGGCGCACCTTGAAAGGCGACGGCGCGCGCGGGATCGGCGGCTGCCTTCGCGTTCAGTTCCGCGACCAGATCGCGGGCGGGAGCAGGATAGTTTTCCATGGACGCCTGCGCGCTTATTCACTTCGTCCCGCCCGCGCAAGCATCCTCTCCGGCTGCAAAGCCATGAAAAGCGTGCGCGAACCCGTTCAAGCCCGCTTGCGCGTTCGCGCTTGCGCCATTATGGCAGCGCGCTAGAGGGGACGCGTTCCAAGCGGCCAGAACAGAAATCCAGGGGAATCCGAGCGAATGGGCGATCGTTTCAACACCGCTGCCGGTTGGGCTTTGTTCGCGGGTATCATCGCGCTGGGCGGTGCCATCGTCAGTTCCAAATTCTTCCATGAGGAACGGCCCGAGAAAATGGGCTACGCCATCGAAGGCGTGGAAGCGGAAGGCGGAAGCGCCGCTGCCAGCGGACCCGGCCTCAACACCCTGCTCGCCAGCGCCGATGTGGCGGCGGGCGAGAAGGTGTTCGCGAAATGCGCGGCCTGCCATACCGCGAACCAGGGCGGCGCCAACGGCATCGGCCCCAACCTGTATGGCACGGTTGGCGAGGGGATCGGCCAGGGCAAGGGCGGCTTCGCCTTCTCAGACGCGCTCAAGAGCAAGGGCGGCAACTGGACTTTCGAGAATCTCGATCACTGGCTGACCTCTCCGCGTGAATTCGCGCCCGGCACCAAGATGACCTTCGCGGGCCTGGGCAATCCGGTCGACCGCGCGAACCTGATCGCCTGGCTCAACACCCAGGGTTCGAACCTGCCGCTGCCCGCCGCGGATGCGGCCCCGGCGGCCGCCGGCGACAATGCCGCCGAAGGGGACAACGCCGCCGCCAATGCAGCAGAGGCGCCCGCCGCCAACGCGGCGAAGTAAGAACCGGCACTCTTTCCACTGGAGCGATTTCCAAGCGATCGGAACCGAACGCTGGTCAAGAAATCGCGGCAAACAAGGAAACCAGAGCGGCGATCTGATTCAATCAGATCGAAACCCGCTCCAGAATCATGAGGATGAGGGGCGTGGCCGATCGCGGTCGCGCCCCTCGCTGCATCAGAAGCGCGCATTGGTGGTGGATCGATTCGCTTCCTGGCCAACGCGCTGTTCAGGGATACGTCGCGCTCGGCGGGCCTTCCTCCGCCACAATCACATCATCTGTGTCAGACGATCCCTGCCCTGCGCCCGGTGCAGCCCGATCACCAGCAAGCTATCGCCAAATTCCATCGATACCAGCGTCCTCGGGCGCGCCCAACGTCCAGCGCCGTGCTTATCGCTCCGCGATCAGCAGCTTGTCGATCTTGCGCCCATCCATGTCCACGATCTCGAATCGCCAGCCCTGATCGTCGATGAAATCGCCCACTTCGGGCAGGCGCTTGAGCAGCCACAGCGCATGGCCGGCGACCGTCGCATAATCCCGGTCCTCCGGCAGGTCGATGCCGATCCGATCCGCCAGCAGGTCGACGGGCATCTGGCCCGACACCAGCAGGCTGCCGTCCTCCCGCTCGACCAGGTCCGGCTCGTCCTCGCTGTCCAGGTCCGACACGAAATGGCCGGCAATGGCGGACAGCAGGTCGGCGGGCGTGGCTATCCCCTCGAAATGCCCATATTCGTCATGGACCATGACCATCGGCACCTCGGCCCGGCGCAGCACTTCCAGCGCATCCATGGCATCGACCTGATCCGGCACCACTTCCACTTTGCGCATCAGCCTTTCCAGGCTCAGCCCTTCGCCCCGGAACAGCGCCGCCATGATGTCGCGCGCCTGCACGACGCCGATAATGTCTTCCACCGTGCCCCTGCCCACCGGCAGGCGGGTGTGCGGCGTGTCTAGCAGCTTGGCGCGAATCGCCTGCTCGTCCGCCCCGATGTCGATCCAGTCGACATCCATGCGCTGGGTCATCACCTCGCGAACCGGCCGGTCGGCCAGCCGCACCACGCCTGAAATGATCGCCCGCTCGCTTTCCTCGATCACGCCGGACCTGCTCGCCTCGGCCACGATCAGGTGCAGCTCCTCCGCCGTCACCTGGCTCTCCGATTCGCGGGTCAGCCCCAGCATGCGGAAGATGAGCGCGCTCGACCCGTCCAGCACCCAGACGATGGGCGCGGTGATCTTCGCCAGCCAGAGCATCGGTCCGGCGACCAGCACCGCGATCGGCTCCGGCGCGCGCAGGGCGAACTGCTTGGGCACCAGTTCCCCGATGATCAGCGAGGCATAGGTGGTGAGGCCGATCACCAGAACGAAGCCGACATGCTGCGCGGCGTTGGGCGACAGGCCCAGCATCGCCAGCCGCTCGCCGGTCGGGCCGCCCAGGCTGGCCCCGGAATAGGCGCCGGCGATGATGCCGATCAGGGTGATGCCGATCTGCACCGTCGAAAGGAACTTGCCGGGATCACTCGCCGCCGCCAGCGCCGATCGCGCGCCGCGTCGCCCGGCTTTCTCCATCGCCTGGAGGCGCGGCTTGCGGGCGGACACGATCGCCAGTTCCGACATGGCGAACAGCCCGTTCAGCGCGACCAGCGCCAGGATGATGACGAGGTCGACCCAGGGAAAGGGCGTCGGAGCGTGCGGGGGGATATTGGCCATGGTGGTCGGCGGCCACCTATAACCTTGATTCTGTCAATTTCACAACCGTCCCATCATCCGCAGTTCAGTTCGCTTGTGGAACAAAGGCCTTGTCTCAACCATTGGGGGTGCATCCGCTCCGTTCGGACGCACGAGAAAGGGAACCATATACATGCGGAATTCTCATCGCATCATCGGCGTCGCCGGTCTGGCCGCCATGCTGGCCACCACCGCCTGCACCACCGATCCCAACACCGGCAACCGTACCATTTCCAAGGCGGCGATCGGCGGCATCGGCGGCGCGCTGGGCGGTTATCTGCTGGGCGATCTGGTCGGCGGCCGCCATGACCGTACCGAAAAGATATTGGGCGCGGGCATCGGCGCGGTCGCGGGCGCGGGCATCGGCGCCTATATGGACGCGCAGGAACGAAAATTGCGGGAACAGACCGCCGGCAGCGGCGTGGACGTGATCCGCGACGGCGACAATCTGGTGCTCCGCATGCCGTCGGGCATCACCTTCGCCACGGACAGTTCCGCCGTGCAGCCGCAATTCCAGCCGACGCTGAATGACGTCGCTTCCGTACTGGCCCAATATCCCAAGACCTATATCGACGTTTACGGCCACACCGACAGCGACGGCACCGATGCCTATAATCAGGCGTTATCGGAACGGCGGGCCCAGGCGGTGGGCGATTATCTGACGACGCACGGCGTCCAGTCGGCCCGCATCGCCACGCGCGGTTTCGGGGAAACCCAGCCGATCGCCTCCAACGCCACGGCGGAGGGCAAGGCGGCCAACCGCCGCGTCGAAATCAAGATCGCGCCCGTGACGGAGCAGGACGTCCGCAGCTGAGGCTGAACGCCGGACCATGCCCTGCCTGCGTGGGGCATAGCCTTAAACATTGCCCGGAAAATGTGCGAAAGGCGCATTTCCGGGCAATCTCCCAGGCCGGATCGACATTCAGATGATGACGAGCCGGAAATGCTGATTTTTCGTGACCCGGCGCGCAGCGTACTTCCAGTATGGGAGCACCGGAAGCACGGAAAGCCGCCATTTACAGGCCGTCAGGGCCGAATGTCGATTCGTCCTACCAGACCAGCCGGTATTTCACGCCCATGGCCTGGGCCAGTTGCCGCTGCCGCCGCTCGACCGCTTCGCCGAAAAGATCGGCGTCCACGCTTCGCAACCGCAGTTCAAGCACATTGCCGTCCATCTCCAGGCGGGAGGCCAGCAAAGGCCCCTCCACTCCGCCGGACAGCCGCTGCCCCAGCCTGATCGCCAGGCCCCATAAGGTCGCTCTCTGAAGCGCTTCGGGCGGGGCCAGCCGCTCGATGCCGGGCGGCGTCGACACGCCGCCGCCGAAATTGCTGTGCAACGCCTGCGCCAGCATGGCGCGCTCGGTCGCGTTGATCCCGACCCAATTGCTGTGCAGCGCGATCTCGACGCCCCGGTCCGACCGGAAGTCGGGATTGGCGCGCCAGCCGACATCGGCCAACAGGCAGGCCGCCCGGCGAATCCGCCGCCATGCGCTGCCATCCTCCAGGAACAGCGGGGCGATCCAGCGTTCGATCATGTCGCCATGACCGGTGAAGCGCGCCTGCGCCTCGCCCTCCGCCTCCGCCGCGATCAGCAGTGGATCATCCGCCCGAATATCCGGCGGCAGATCGCTGAACAGCAGGCCTTCGCGCAGGCCATAGGCCGACACGACCAGCCTGCTGGACTTCAACTGGCGCACGATCACCGACAACAGCGCCGCCGCATCCGGCAGGGTCGGCACGCGCGATCCGGTGATCTGGGGAATATCCTTGAACCGCGCCTTGCCGACATGGGACACGATGCGCGTCAATTGTTCGGCGCGCGCGGCGGGCATCTCATATTGGTGAACGACGGGAAGCGGAAACTGGGTCAGTTCCATGTCAAACCGCGCCAGCGCGCGCCAGGATCCGCCGACCAGAAAAAAGGGAAGATCCGCAGGCGCATTCCACCCGGCCCTGGCCAGCATCTTCTTGACCATGCGTTCCAGCACCGCCGGCCCCTTGGCGCGGATTTGCGGCAGGCGCAGCACGCCCAGCGGCAGGGACACCGTCTCATGCACCGCACCATCGCGGATCCGCGCGAGTTCCAGGCTGCCACCACCCAGATCGCCGACAATGCCGTCCGCGCCCGGAATGCCCGACAGCACGCCATAGGCCGCGGCGATCGCCTCCTGCCCGCCGGACAGCAATTCGACCTCCAGCCCCATGGCGCTGGCGCGGCGGATGAAATCGTCGCCATTTTCCGCGTCCCGCACAGCGGCGGTGGCGACGCAGCGCACTTCCTGCACCTCCATCTCGCGGCAAAGATGGGCGAAGCGACCGATCGCGCGCAGGCCCCGGTCCATGGCCTCCGCCTCGATCCGGCCGGTCTTGCCCAGGGACGCGCCCAATCCCGCCATCACCTTTTCGTTGAAGAGGATGAAGGGAATGCGGCGCGGCCCATCATAGACGACCAGGCGCACGCTGTTGGAACCGATGTCGATGATCGCGGTCCGCGCCTTGGCCCGATGGGGGGACGTCGCCATGCCGGGGGCAAGCGCCCGGACCTGGCTCAGCATGGAATTCATGCGGTTCAGGCCCGCCCGCGCAGGCGCAGCGTCGGCACCGCCTCGCTGTCCAGCGCGGCGCCGCGGCCCGAAAGGGACGGGTTGGTCATGAAATAGCGATGCAGGTTGAACGGCCGGTCGCCTGCCTCGACCCGGCTGTAATGGCCGTCGCTGTCCAGCACCCAGCTCTGCTCGCTGTCGATGAGGTTGGCGACCATCACCTGGTCCAGGATCTGGTCGTGCACGGTCGGGTTCTCGACCGGGGCCAGAAACTCCACGCGCCGATCGAAATTGCGCGGCATCCAGTCGGCCGAACTGATGAACACCTTCGCGCCGTTATTGGGCAGCGCCTTGCCATTGCCGAAGACGGTGATCCGGCTATGCTCCAGGAAGCGGCCGACCACCGACTTCACCCGGATATTCTCCGACATGCCCGGCACGCCCGGCCGCAGGCAGCATATGCCGCGCACGATGAGTTCGATCTGCACGCCCGCATTGCTCGCCGCATACAGCTTTTCCATGATCGCCGGGTCCACCAGCGAATTCATCTTCGCCCAGATGGTTCCCGGCCGCCCGGCGCGGACATGCTCTATCTCCGCATCGATCAGGTCGCACAGGCGGTTGCGCAGGTCGCGCGGCGACATGACCAGCTTTTCCAGCCGCTGCGGCTCGACATAGCCGGTGATGTAGTTGAACAGCGCCGCCGCATCCCGGCCATAGGCAGGGTCGGCGGTGAAGAAGCTGAGATCCGTGTAGATGCGCGCCGTCACCGGATGATAGTTGCCGGTGCCGAAATGACAGTAGGTGCGGAACGCCTCCCCTTCCCGCCGGACGACCATCGACACCTTGGCATGGGTCTTCCAGTCGATGAAGCCGTACACCACCTGGACCCCCGCGCGCTCCAGCGCGTCGGCCCACATCAGGTTCTGCTCCTCATCGAAGCGAGCCTTCAGTTCCACCACGGCGGTCACGGACTTGCCCGCCTCGGCCGCGTCGATCAGCGCCCGGATGATCGCGGACTGCTTGCCCGCGCGGTACAGCGTCTGCTTGATCGCCATGACATCGGGGTCGGACGCCGCCTGCTTCAGGAAGGACACCACCACGTCAAAGGCTTCATAGGGATGGTGGACGACAATGTCCTTCGCCCGGATCGCGGCAAAGCAATCACCGCCATATTCGCGGATGCGCTCCGGAAAACGGGGGGCATAGGGCTCGAACTTCAGGTCCGGCCGGTCTTCGTCCACCACGCCGGACAGGTCGCCGATGCCGACAAAGCCCTCCACCTCCGCGATGATCGCGTCATGGCCCTGGAGCATGTCCTGCAACATCTCCTCGACCGGCTCGGGGATGCGTTCCTCTATCTCCATGCGGATCACGCGGCCCCGCCGGCGGCGCTTGATGGCGCTGCGGAAATAGCGGACCAGATCCTCCGCCTCTTCCTCGATTTCGATGTCGCTGTCGCGGATGATGCGGAACACGCCGCTGTTGCGGACGCGATAGCCGGGGAAGAGGTCGGCGGAAAAGCGCCGGACCACCGCCTCCAGCGCCATATAGCGCGCCGTTTCCCCCGGCATCCGCACGAAACGGGCGAGCGAGGACGGGATCATCACCAGTTCGCGAATCGGCTGCTTGTCCGACAGCCGCTCCAGGTCGAAGACGATCGACAGGCCCTGATTGGGGATGAACGGAAAGGGATGCGCCGGGTCCAGCGCCTGCGGCGTCAGGATCGGGAAGATCTGCGTCAGGAAATGATCCCGCAACCAGTTCTCGCAGCTTTCGTCCAGCGCGGTGGACGGGCCGACCACCTCTATCCCGACCTGCACCAGTTCGCCGTGCAGCGCACCCCATACCTTCTGCTGCGCAGCCATCAGCCGGGCGGTTTCCTCTGTGATGGCGGCCAGTTGCTGCGCCGGGGTCAGCCCGTCGGCGGAGCGCATGTCGACATCCTGCAACTGCTGCCCCTTGAGGCCCGCCACCCGCACGGAGAAGAACTCGTCCAGATTGGCGCCGGAAATCGACAGGAAGCGCAGCCGCTCCAGCAAGGGATGCGCCCGGTTCATCGCCTCCTCCAGCACGCGCTGGTTGAACGCCAGCCAGGACAGTTCCCGGTTGAAATAGCGGTCGCTGGGCAGGGTCAGGCTGGCGGATGGGTCGGCTTCGGCCACATGTCTCTCATCGTTCGGAACCGGAGGATCAGTCCGGGACTATAGGCAAAAATCCCGCACCTTGCAGGACATCTTTCGCCATAGCGGCAGAAATCTTACGTCCCGATGACAAGGCCGCCTCGTCCAGCAGGCGCGTCACGGCGGCGATGGCGGCATAGCTGCGCTCGATCCGGCGCAGCAGCCATTGCGGCAAGTCCGCCGCATAGCTTGCCCCGGCCGATGCCAGGAACCGATCGATCAGGGCATGCGCCAGCGCCTCGTCCGGCTGCTCCAGCGCGACATGGGGTGCCGCCGCCAGCCTCGACCGCAGGTCGGGAAGGGCCACCTGCCATTGCGCCGGCGGCGCGTCCGCGATCAGCAGCAGCGGGCGCCGGGCCGTCTGCGCATCGTTCCAGGCGTTGAACAGCGCCTGCTCATCCTGCCCCTGCGCATCGTCGATCATCGTCCCGCCGCTCTGCGCGACGAAATGGCGGCCCAATGTCGAACGGCCCGACAGGGGCGGCCCGCTCAGCACGTTGATCGACAGCGGCCATTCCCGCCAATTCTCCAGATGGCGGACGGCGATGCGATTGGCGTCGCTGACCAGGAAATCCTCGCCGCTCGCCCGATCAGGCCGGTCGAACGGCAGGCTGATCTGTCGCATGGCGCCGGTCATTGGGCGGCGGGGGCTCCGCTTCCCCCGCCCCGGCGGATGCGCAGCGTGTTGCCTGACACGGCGACATTATATCCCTTGGCGGCCAGCGCGGCGCGCAGCGAATCGACGGTGCCGTCGAAGCTCACCTGCATGACCGACGTGCCGCCGAGCGCGAGGCTGCTGGTCGCGGCCGAACGCACGCCCGGGACGGAACGCACGGCGGCCTCGCCCTGCGCGACCGATCCGACGTCGGGCGTGTCGAACTGGATCGCGTAGCTGCGCGTCGTGGCGGAGACCGCCGGCATGTCCAGCGTTTCCACCGGCAGATCGGCCGCATTTTCGATCTCCAGCGCGTTGGGATCGACCGGCTCCTCGATGATCAGCGACGGGTCGGGACGCAAGCGGCCGTCATTCAGTGCCTGGGTATAAAGCTGGTCGATCCGCTGCGTCGCCTGGTCCAGCATCTGCGGGATCGCGCTGTCGTTGGAAGCGCGCAGGGAAAAACTGCCGATCAGGAAATTGTCGGGGCCATAGCGCGCGGTGAAGGTGCCGGTCACCGGACCGCCGGGATATTGCCGGTCGAGCCGGGCGATCGGGATCACCACGTCCGCCGCGCCATATTGGTCGAGCAGCACGCGCCACCACAGCCGCCCGCGCCGCCCGGTCTGCCCCGCATTCAGCAGGATCGGGTCAGCGATGGACCCCGCCACGCGGACATAGTCGATGGCGCTGTCCCCGGTGCGGAAACGCGCCCAGGCCCTCTGCCATTCGTTGATCCGTTCATAGGACACGGCCGACCCGCCGTCCCACAGCACCGGGATCACCAGCAGCGGCGGCGAATGCACGACATTGCTGCCGGTGACGCCCAGCAACTGGCCGGTCCGCGCCCGGTCGAACATCACGCCCAGCGTGGCGACATAGCGGTTCGGCCCGGCCTGCTCATATTCTATCTCTATGCCCGAGATCATGCCTTCAAGCTGCGAATCGGACAGCGCCGGCGCGCCGCTGCCGCCATGGGTCCGGGCCCACAGCATCTGCCAGGCCCGCCGCTGCGCCAGCCGCCAGCCGGCCGTGCGCGCGCTGTCGGCATCCTTGGCGAAGACGTCGACCTTGACATGGCTCACCTGGAAATCGCCGCCGCTGGCGATCGGGGGCACGCCGCGCTCCCCCTCCATCTGCGCGACCAGAGTCGCGGCAGCGAGGCCAAGCACGATCGCGCCCAGAATCTGGAGAGGGCGCGAAGCCGCGCGAAACAGGTTCAGAGGCCGGAGGGACAGGCCGCGAAGGACAGAAGGCACGTTCACGCGCGTCCTTTTGGCGGGATTTGCCTGCGCTGCCAAGCGGCAACCCATTTCCCGTTTCGTTTTCCCCTCCTTTGTGCGTTATTGGGCTTGTCGCATTTTCTTCAGCGGTCAGATGTTTCCATCTGACCTGAAAATGCTTAGGGGCGACGGCCATGAGCGACACCGAATCCTACAGCTACGCCAAGGCTGGCGTCGACATCGCCGCGGGCAATGCGCTGGTCCGCGCCATCGCCCCGCTTGCCAAGGCCACCCGCCGCCCCGGCGCCGACGCGGAACTGGGCGGCTTCGGCGGCTTCTTCGACCTGAAGGCGGCCGGTTATGACGATCCCTTGCTGGTCGCGGCCAATGACGGCGTCGGCACCAAGCTGAAGCTCGCCATCGACCACAATGCCCATGACGGCGTCGGCATCGATCTTGTCGCCATGTGCGCCAACGACCTGATCGTGCAGGGCGCCGAACCGCTCTTCTTCCTCGACTATTATGCCACCGGCAAGCTGGAGAGCGGCGTCGCCGAACGCGTGATCGCGGGAATAGCGGAGGGCTGCAAGCAGGCCGGATGCGCCCTCATCGGCGGCGAAACGGCAGAAATGCCGGGCATGTACGGACCGGGCGACTATGACCTCGCCGGTTTCTGCGTCGGCGCGGTGGAACGGTCCAGGGCGCTGACCGGCAACAAGGTGAAGGCGGGCGACGTGCTGCTCGGCCTCGCCTCTTCGGGCGTGCATTCCAACGGCTTCTCGCTGGTCCGCCGCCTCGCCGCGGACAAGGGCTGGAAGCTCGACCGGCCGGCGATCTTCGACAATGAGGTGCTGCTGATCGACGCGCTGATGGCCCCGACGCGCATCTATGTGAAGTCGCTGCTGCCGCTGGTCCGCTCGGGCAGGATCAATGCGCTGGCCCATATCACGGGCGGCGGCCTGCTGGAAAACATCCCGCGCGTGCTGCCCGACGGGTGCCACGCCGTGGTCGACGCCGATGGCTGGGAACAGCCCCGCCTGATGGCCTTCCTGCAGGCCCAGGGCAATATCGAGCCGGAAGAGATGGCGCGCACCTTCAACTGCGGCGTCGGCATGGTGCTGGCGGTGGACGCAGGCGCAGCCGACGCCGTGGCCGCCGATCTTGAGGCGGCGGGCGAAACCGTGCTGCGGGTCGGCATGGTGGAAGCGGGCGAACGGGGCTGCACGGTCAGGGGCTCCCAGGAAACGTGGAGCGCCAGGGCCGAATGGACCGCCACCCATCTGGGGTGAGTCGCGCGAACCGGACGGGGACTGTGCAAGTGAAGGCAAAGGTCGGCGTTCTGATTTCCGGACGTGGCTCGAACATGGCGGCGCTGCTCTATGCCGCCAGGCATCCGTCCTGCCCCTATGAGCTGGTTCTGGTCGCCGCCAACGACCCCGAAGCCCCCGGCCTGAAACTCGCCGCCGCAGAGGGCATCCCCACCTTCGCGCACAGCCACAAGGGGCTGAAGCGCGCCGAGTTCGACCGGATCGTCGATGCGCAACTGCGCAGCGCCGGCGCGGAATATGTCGCGCTCGCCGGCTATATGCGCCTGCTCTCGCCGGATTTCGTCGCAGGATGGGAGGGCCGGATGCTCAACATCCACCCCAGCCTGCTGCCCAGATACAAGGGCCTCGGCACGCACCAGCAGGCGCTTGACGCCGGCGATTCCCATGCCGGCTGCTCGGTCCACATCGTCACCGCGGAACTGGACGACGGGCCGGTGCTTGGCCAGACCGCGGTCGCGATCCTGCCCGGCGACACCGCCGAGAGCCTGGCCGCGCGCGTCCTGATGGCGGAACATCAGCTCTATCCCCGCACGCTGGCGGAATTCGTCACCCGCGAACGCCAGCCCGAATGGCTGCTGAACAAGGTCAGGGAACACGCCCTTGCCCTGCCGCAGGCTGATGAGGTCACGTCCCATGGCATGCCCTGCTTCGGCATCGAAAAGGGCAAGAAATTCGCCTATTTCTCTCAAGGCAATCACGGCGACGGCGTCATCGCCATCCTCGTCAAGACGACGGCGCCCGAAGAACAGGCCATGCTGATCGAGAGTGACCCCGCCCGCTATTACCGCCCCGCTTATTTCGGCGACGGCTGGGTCGGCATCAGGCTCGACCTCGGCGATACGGACTGGGACCATATCGGGGACCGCCTGGACAAGAGCTGGCGCACGGTAGCGCCGCGAAAGCTGTTGGGATTGAAGGATATCGCCGATCAGTTCTGAGCGGCGCTTCAGGGCGCTTTGATTTTCTCCTGTTTTCCCCCCAGATAGGCAGCCATGACCGACACCGCCCCCCCTCCCGCCCCTGCCCCGCAGGCCGCCATCGAGATCACCAACCTCTCCAAGGTCTACAAGGGCGGGAAGCAGGCGCTCGACAACATCAATCTCACCATTCCGCGTGGGCAGATATATGGCCTGCTCGGCCCCAATGGCGCGGGCAAGTCGACCACGATCAACATCCTCGCGGGCCTGGTGAACAAGACCAGCGGCACCGCGCGGATCTGGGGCTTCGACATCGACCAGAACCCCCGCAACGCCAAGAACAGCATCGGCATCGTCCCGCAGGAGATCGTCTTCGACCCCTTCTTCACGCCGTTCGAGACGCTGGAGAACCAGGCGGGCTATTATGGCGTGCCCAGGGACCGCCGCCGATCGATGGAATTGCTGCGCGCCGTGCATCTGGAGGACAAGGCCAACGCCTATGCCCGGACGCTTTCGGGCGGCATGAAACGCCGCCTGCTGGTGGCGAAGGCGATGGTGCATTCGCCGCCGATCCTGGTGCTGGACGAACCGACCGCCGGCGTCGACGTGCAGCTTCGCCAGCAGCTCTGGGCCTATGTGCGGGAATTGAACCGGCAGGGCGTGACCATCGTGCTGACCACCCACTATCTGGAGGAGGCCGAGGAGCTGTGCGACCGCATCGGCATCATCAACCATGGCAGGGTCATCACGGACAAGCCGACCCGCGAACTGATCGCCATGGCACAGGAGAAAGTGGTGCAGGTGACGGTCGACCGCGACGTGGTGACGCCCCCCGCCGACCCCAGTTTCGAGAAGATAGAATTGTCCGACGAACGCACGCTGACGATCACCTATATGAAGAACCGCGCCAATGCAGGCCAGGTGCTGAGCGCCGTGCAGGCGAGCGGCCTGTCGATCGTGGACGTGGTAACGCGCGACCCGGACCTGGAGGATGTGTTCCTCAACCTGACCGCCGCGGCCTGAGCGAGTAAGTAAATGCCCATCACTACCTATGACGTCGTCATCATCGGTTCCGGCGCGGCGGGGCTGACGGCCGCCATCAACCTGGCGCAGGATCGCAAGGTCGTGGTCCTTGCCAAGGGCGCGCTCGACGGCGGCTCCACCAACTGGGCGCAGGGCGGCATTGCCGCCGTACTCGACGCCGGTGACAGTTTCGAGGCGCATATCGACGACACGATGGTCGCGGGCGCGGGCCTGAACGACCGCAGCACGGTGGAATTCGTCGTCTCGGAGGCCCCCGCCGCCATCGAGCGGCTTGCGGAACTGGGCGTGCCCTTCAATCCCAATGAGGAGGGGAGCGGGGAGGAATTCGGCGAGCGCTGGCACCTGACCCGCGAAGGCGGCCACAGCCACCGCCGCATCGTCCATGTCGACGACGCCACGGGCCACGCCGTTCAGGTCGCGCTGCTGAAGGCCGCCCGCGCCAATCCGAACATCACGCTGCTGGAGGACAGGGTCGCCGTCGACCTCATCACCAGCCGCCATGGGGAGAGATATTCGGGCGACGGCCATGTCTGGGGCGTCTACGCCTTCAACAAGCAGAGCAAGCATGTCGACGCCATAGTGGGCAAGGCGACGATCCTCTGCACCGGCGGCGCGGGCCGCACCTATCTCTTCTCCACCGCGCCCCGTGGGGCGACCGGGGACGGCATCGCCATGGCGTGGCGCGCGGGCTGCCGCGTCTCCAACATGGAGATGAACCAGTTCCACCCCACCTGCCTCTACAATCTGGAGGTCAAGAATTTCCTGATCACCGAAGCGGTGCGCGGCGAAGGCGGTCACCTCAAGCTCCCCCCCGGCGTGCCGGGCGGCGGCGAGCGGTTCATGCCCCGCTTCGACGATCGCGCCGAACTGGCGCCGCGCGACGTGGTTGCCCGCGCCATCGACCATGAGATCAAGCGGCTCGGCCTCGACTATGTCCATCTCGACATCAGCCACAAGCCGCCGGAATTCGTGCGCACCCATTTCCCGACCATCTATGCGCGCCTGCTGGACCTCGACATCGACATCACGAAGGAGCCGATCCCGGTCGTCCCGGCGCAGCATTATACCTGCGGCGGCGTTGTCATCGACCTCGACGGCCGCACCGACCTGCCGGGCCTCTATGCCGCGGGCGAAGTCACCGAAAGCGGCCTGCACGGGGCCAACCGCCTCGCCTCCAACTCGCTGCTGGAATGCTTCGTCTTCGGGGAAGCCGCCGCCCGGCATATCCGCGCCCATTGGCACGAACTGCCCGCGCCCCCGCCAATCCGCCCCTGGGACGAAAGCCGCGTCACCAATTCGGACGAGGAAGTCATCGTCCAGCATAACTGGAAGGAAATCCGCCGCTTCATGTGGGACTATGTCGGCATCGTCCGCACCACCAAGCGGCTGGAGCGCGCCCAGCACCGCATCGACCTGTTGGCCAAGGAAGTGGACGAATATTACGGCTATTTCCGCGTGACCCCCGACCTGATCGAACTGCGCAACCTGCTGGAGGTGGCGCGGCTGGTCGTCCGGTCGGCCCTGCACCGGAAGGAAAGCCGGGGGCTGCATTACACGCTCGATTATCCGGCCATGTTGCCGCAGGCGGTCGATACGGTACTCACCCCCTGAAAAAAATGGCGCAACGCCGGTCGCGTTGCGCCATCAGTCGAGGAGTGACGCGAGGAGGTGCGTCAGCCTGTGTTTAGCGCCGCCGACTCGCCCCGCCCTTGATCGACGTCAAATCGGCTTCAGGAAATCGCCGAGGATCGCGTTGAAGCGGGCCGGCTGATCCACCATGACGACATGGCCGCTGGGGCCGACCGGCACCAGCCGGACGCCACGCTTGGCGGCATAGGCGGCACGGAAGGTACGGCCGATGTCGCTCGCCTGCGCCGCATCGCTGCCGACGGCATAGACGACCTCCATGGGCGGGGCGAGCCGCGCCAGTTGCGGCCCCAGATCGACATTGGCCAGATCGCGCAGCGCATTGGCGATCACGTCCGGATCGCTGCCGCGCGCGCCCGGCATCTCCGCCAGCATCTGCGCCAGATAGGCACGGCCTGCCTTGGTACCCGTGAAATATTGGCCAAGCTGATCGGCGAGGAACCCCATGCCCTGCGCCGTGCCGCCAACCATCGCCGCTCCTTCGGGCAACATGTCGACCACCATCAGCCGCCCCGCCAGCCCCTTGAGGCCCAGCATCATCGCCAGCGTGCCGCCCATGCTGTGACCGACAATGGCGGGCCGTTCCAGCCCGGCCGCCGCGATATAGCGGGCGATCTCATCCGCCACCGGCTGGACCAGCGGCCCGCTGGCATTGGCCTCCGCCGGCAACCCCGCAAAGCCCCTTATGTGCACCAGATGCCAGCGATAGCCCGAAAGCGCGCCGACCACCCCGTTCCACAGTCCCGGCCCGCTCGCCAGGCCCGCGATCAGGACGACGTCCCGCCCCGCCCCGCGCGTCGTGACGGCGATCCGGCGGGAGGCGAAGGGCGCCGCCCAGGCCCCTGGCGCCAGCGCGCCACCCGCCAGCAGCAGCGCCGCGCCCTGCAACATGGTCCGTCTGTTCATTACTGCACGCATGCCCGCCTTCTTGCAGGCCGCCGCCTGAACCTCAACTGAGTTAAGGCGCGCTTTGTTCAGCCTCCTTACATCGCGTTTGTGGAATCGTTCGTCGCATGATTCTTGTCAGCCGCCGCGCGTGCGAACCCTAATGAAACAGGAGAGTGCGGGGATTTTGATGACCAATTTCAAGCGAGGGCGCAAAGGGCGTCCAAATGGCGGCAATGGCGGCTCTGTCCGGCTTGTCCTGTTGATGGCGGCGCTGTCGGCCTGCGTCAGCGCGCCGCAGCAGCCTTATGCGGCTGTCGGGCAAAAGCCCCAGCCCACCACGGCGACCTTCCCGATCAAACCGGTCGCCAATCCGCCCAAATCCTTTGACAGCTTGAATGTCGACCAGCGGGAAACGTCGCCGCCCGCCCTGGTCAGCGTCGTCCGCAATCTCGGCCAGAGCTTCAACGGCAAGGTCGGCATCGCGGTGCGCCGCGTCGGCAGCGACTGGACCGTCGCCTGGAACGGCAATCTGCTCTTCCCGCAGCAGAGCGTGTCGAAGCTGTGGGTGTCGATGACCTTCCTCGACGCGGTGGACCGCGGCAAGATCCGCCTCAGCGACAGCACCACCATCACGAAGAAGGACCTGACCCTCTTCCACCAGCCAACCGCGGCGCTGGTCGGCAATGCGGGCTGGACCACCACCTATTCCGACCTCATGCGCCGCGCCATGACGCAGAGCGACAATACCGCCAACGACACGCTGCTGCGCGCCGTCGGCGGGCCGGACGCGGTGCGCAGTTATCTCGCCCGCCGCTATATCAAGGATATCCGCTTCGGCCCCGGTGAGCGGCTGCTCCAATCCACCACCGCCGGCCTGGAATGGCGGCAGGATTATTCCATCGGCCGCAATTTCTACGCCGCCCGGGCCAAGCTGCCCATGTCGGCGCGGCAGAAGGCGCTGGACAATTATCTCGCCAGCCCGCCTGATGGCGCGGCACCCTCCTCCATCGTGCACGCCCTGGCAAAGCTGAAGCAGAACGACATGCTGTCCCCGGCATCGTCGCAACTGCTGCTCTCGATCATGGGCGAGGCGAAGACCGGGCCGCAACGCATCAAGGGCGGCGTGCCGGCCGGCTGGCACTATCTGCACAAGACCGGCACGGGGCAGGAACTGGGCGCGCGCTCGACCGGCTTCAATGACATCGGCATCATGACCGCGCCCGACGGCACCTGCTATGCGGTCGCGGTGATGATCGGCAGCACCACCGAACCGATCCCGGTACGCTGGCAATTGATGCAGGCCGTTGCGAAGGCGGTCGTGGCGAACCACGAGACGCGGTAGCCCGGAAACGCAACCTGCTCCCGCGCGGGCAGGAGCAGGTTGTTCATAAGGTCAGGCGTCAATCCAGATTCGGCCGCAGCCAGCGCTCCGCCGTTTCCAGATCCACGCCGCGCCGCTGGGCATAATCCTCCAGCTGGTCCCGCCCGACCCGCGCCACGCCGAAATATTCGGCCTGCGGATGCCCGAAATAGAAGCCGCTGACCGCCGCCGTCGGCAACATCGCGAAGCTCTCCGTCAGCGAAATCCCGGTCGCATGATGCGCGTCCAGCATGTCGAACAGCAGCGGCTTCAGGCTATGCTCCGGGCAGGCCGGATAGCCCGGCGCCGGTCGGATGCCGCGATAATGCTCCTTGATGAGCGCTTCGTTGGTCAGCTGCTCGCCCTCGGCATAGCCCCAGAGCGCGGTGCGCACATAATGGTGCAGCCGCTCGGCAAAGGCTTCGGCCAGACGATCCGCCAGCGCCTTGAGCAATATGTCCGAATAATCGTCGATGGCGTTCTTGAACCGCGCCAGATGCGGTTCGATGCCGTGGATCGACACGGCGAAACCGCCCATCCAGTCACCGTCATGGCTGATGAAGTCGGCCAGGCACATATTGGCGCGGCCTTCCCGCTTGGCAATCTGCTGGCGCAGCATCGGTAGGGTCACATGCTTTTCATCCTCGACATGGACAATGATGTCATCGCCCTCGCGACGGCAGGGCCATAGCCCCGCGACGCCCCGCGCGGTCAGCCATTTTTCGTCGATGATGCGGTCCAGCATCGCCTGCGCGTCCTTGAACAGGCTGGTCGCGCTTTCGCCGACGACCTCATCCTCCAGGATCGCCGGATAATTGCCCGCCAGTTCCCAGGCGCGGAAGAAGGGCGTCCAGTCGATATAGTTGCGCAGGTCCTTCAGGTCCCAGTCCGGGAAGCGATGGACGCCGGGCAGGCGCGGCTTGCCGGGCTTCAGGCTCTCGTCGATCTCGAAGCCGTTGGCGCGGGCATCCTCGATGCTGACCAGCGCGCTCTGCCCCTTGTTGGCGCGGGCGACGCGGACATGCTCATAATCATCCTTGGTCTTCTGGACGAAGTCGTTCTTCTGCGTCTCCGAAACCAGAGCGGTCGCCACGCCCACGGCGCGGCTCGCGTCCAGCACATGCACGACCGGCCCCTCAAAGGCCGGATCGATGCGCAGCGCGGTATGCACCTTCGACGTGGTCGCGCCGCCGATCAGCAGCGGCATCGTCATCTGCGCGCGCTGCATCTCCGCCGCCACCGTCACCATCTCGTCCAGCGAAGGGGTGATGAGGCCCGAAAGTCCGATCATGTCGGCATCATGATCGTTGGCCGCCTTGATGATGTCCTGCCAGGGCACCATCACGCCCATGTCGACCACCTCGAATCCGTTACACTGGAGCACGACGCCGACGATGTTCTTGCCGATATCATGGACGTCGCCCTTGACCGTCGCCATGATGATCTTGCCCTTGCCCTTGGCGCCGGGTTCCTTCGCCGCCTCGATGAAGGGCAACAGGTGCGCCACCGCCTTCTTCATGACGCGGGCGGACTTCACCACCTGCGGCAGGAACATCTTGCCCGCGCCGAACAGGTCGCCCACGACATTCATGCCGTCCATCAACGGGCCTTCGATGACCTGAATGGGCTTTTCGGCGGCGAGGCGGGCTTCCTCCGTATCCTCGACCACATACATGTCGATGCCCTTGACCAGCGCATGTTCCAGCCGCTTGGCGACCGGCCAGCCGCGCCATTCCTGCGCGGCCTTTTCGGACGCCGCATCCTTGCCCTTGAAGCTCTCGGCCAAGGCGACGAGGCGATCGCCCGCCTCCGGATCGCTGTTCAGCAGCACATCCTCGCACGCCTTGCGCAGCGCCGGGTCGATGGCGTCATAGACGTCCAACTGCCCCGCATTGACGATCGCCATGTCGAGGCCAGCCGGAATGGCGTGATAGAGGAAGACCGAGTGCATCGCCCGCCGCACCGGCTCATTGCCGCGGAAGGAGAAGGAGAAGTTCGACAACCCGCCCGAAATATGGACATGCGGGCAGCGCTTCTTGATCTCCCGGCACGCCTCGATAAAATCGACGCCGTAATTATTATGTTCCTCGATCCCCGTCGCCACCGCGAAGATATTGGGATCGAAGATGATGTCCTCCGGCGGGAAGCCGATGGTCATCAGCAGCTTGTAGGCGCGCTCGCAAATCTCGACCTTGCGGGCCTGCGTGTCGGCCTGCCCCGTCTCGTCGAAGGCCATGACGACCACCGCCGCGCCATAGGCCATGCACAGCCGCGCATGATGCAGGAAGGCCTCCTCGCCCTCCTTCATGCTGATCGAGTTCACGACCGGCTTGCCCGAAACGCATTTCAGGCCCGCCTCGATCACCTCCCATTTGGAGCTGTCGATCATCACCGGCACGCGGCTGATGTCCGGCTCCGACGTCATGAGCTTGAGGAAGGTCGTCATCGCCTCCACGGCGTCGAGCAGGCCCTCGTCCATGTTGACGTCGACGATCTGCGCGCCGTTCTCCACCTGCTCGCGGGCGATGTCGATGGCTGCGGCATAGTCGCCCGCCATGATCAGCTTCTTGAACTTGGCGGAGCCCGTGACGTTGGTGCGCTCACCGATATTGACGAAAGTGGCGGTCGATTGCTGGGTCATTTTTACATTCGTTACCCCGGCAAAGGCTGGGGTCTCCCAATCTAGAGCGCGCCCCAAGAGGCACGAGATCCCAGCGTTGACCTTCGGTCGCCCTTCGGGTCGCTGGGATGACGGTTATATCTTACGCCGCGATATGCATGGGCTCCAGCCCGGCCAAGCGCGTCACCACCGGCAGTTCCGGCACTTGCCGAGGCTTGTGCCCCGCCAGCGCCTTCGCCACCGCACCGATATGCGCGGGCGTGGTGCCGCAGCAGCCGCCGACCATATTGACCAGCCCCTCATCCACCCACTGGCGGATCAGGCTCGCGGTGGTTTCCGGCAACTCATCATATTGCCCCAGCTCATTGGGCAATCCCGCATTGGGATAGGCCAGGATCAGCGTATCCGCATTCTTCGCCAGTTCGGAAAGATAAGGCCGCAGCAAGTCCGCCCCAAAGGCGCAGTTCACCCCGATGGTCAGCGGCTTCAGATGCCGCAGCGAATACCAGAAGGCATTGATCGTATGCCCCGACAGGTTGCGCCCGGACATGTCGGTGATGGTGAAGCTCAGCATCAGCGGCACGGGCCGCCCCGCCGCCGCCTCGGCCTCCCGCGCCGCCATGCCCGCCGCCTTGGCGTTCAGCGTGTCGAAACAGGTCTCGACCAGCAGGAAATCCACCCCGCCCTCGATCAGCGCGTCGCACTGCTCGCGATAATCGGCCTTCAGCGTGTCATAATCGACCTCGCGATAGGCCGGATCATTGACGTCCGGCGATATCGACAGCGTCTTGTTCGTCGGCCCGATCGACCCCGCGACAAAGCGCGGCCGCCCATCCTTCGCCGTCGCCGCCTCGCACGCCTTGCGGGCAATCCGGGCGGCGGCGATGTTGATCTCCCGCACCAGATGCTCGCATCCATAGTCGGCCATGGCGATCTTGGTGGAACTGAACGTGTTCGTCTCGATCATGTCCGCCCCGGCATCGAGATAGGCGGTGTGAATGCCCTCCACGATGTCCGGCCGCGTCAGGCACAGAAGGTCATTATTGCCCTTCTGGTCCTTCACGAGGTCCAGCGACCCGCGATAATCCGCCTCGGTCAGCCCATGCTTCTGGATCGACGTGCCATAGCCGCCGTCGAAAATCATGATCTTTTCCGCCGCAACGGCGCGGAAGCGTTCCTCGGCGGTCATGCCGTCTTCTCCAATGCAGCCGGCCGAAGCCCGAGCAGATGACAGATCGCATAGCTCAGTTCCGCCCGGTTGAGCGTATAGAAATGAAAGTCGCGCACCCCGCCGGCATAGAGCTTGCGGCACAATTCCGCCGCCAGCGTCGCGGAAACCAGTTGCCGCGCGGCGGGCAGGTCGTCCAGCCCCTCGAACAGCTTGCCCATCCAGCCCGGCACATCGGTGTTGCACATGGCGGACATGCGCTGGACCGCCGCAAAATTGCTGACCGGCATGATGCCGGGGATGATCTCCGCGTCGATCCCCGCCGCCGCCACCGTGTCGCGGAAGCGGAAGAAGGTGTCGGGCTCGAAGAAGAATTGCGTGATCGCCCGCGTCGCGCCGGCGTCCAGCTTGCGCTTGAGGTTGTCGATGTCGCCCTGCGCCGACAGCGCGTCGGGATGGGTTTCGGGATAGGCCGCCACCGAAATCTCGAACGGGTGGCGCTTCACCAGACCCTCGACCAGTTCGGCCGCGCCGCTATAACCCTCGGCATGGGGCTGAAACTTCGCTCCTGCTTCGGGCGGATCGCCGCGCAGCGCGACGATATGCCGCACGCCCGCCTCCCAATAGGCGTCCGCCACCTCATCGATCTCGGCCCGGCTCGCCGCCACGCAGGTCAGGTGCGCCGCCGCCGACAAGGGCGTCTCCTTCGCGATCCGCGCCACCGTGCTGTGCGTGCGTTCCCGCGTCGATCCGCCCGCGCCATAGGTCACCGACACGAATTTGGGCGCCAGCGGCGTCAGCGTCTGGATCGCAGACCATAGCTGCTCCTCCATCTTCTCGGTCTTGGGCGGGAAGAATTCGAAGCTCACATTGATGTCGCCCGCCAGATCGGCATAAAGCGGCGCCTGCCAGGATTGCCGGGCCTCATCGACGGAAGATAAGCTCAAGGTCATGCGGAAAGTCGTCCTTCGATAGGCAGGATGCGCGCGCCACGGCGGCGGCCCAGCCATAATTGCACCGTCAACTCCTGGCCGGGCAGCACCTCCACCCGCTCCAGATCCAGTCCCGCTTGCCCGAACCAGCTTTCGATCTGCTCGTCGGAAAAGCCCAGCCGCGCATGCTGGTCGCGCAGCCTGAGTTCTTCCCGTTCATGCGCCGCGAAGTCGGCTATCAGGACACGGCCACCTGCCGCCGTCACCCGCGCCGCTTCCTCGATCACCGCCTCGGGCGCCTGCGCATAGTGCAGCACCTGGTGCAGGACCACCGTATCGGCGCTGCCCGGTTCCAGCGGCAGGGCGCCGAAATCGCCCAGCACCAGCGCATATTTGTCGCCCGCATCCTCGGGCAGCTTGGCCCGCGCCAGCCGCAGCATGTCCGGGCTGCGGTCCAGCGCCGTGACCTGCTCGGCCAAGGGACCGAACAATTCGATCATCCGCCCCGTCCCCGTGCCGATGTCGAGCAGATGACCGATCGGTTCCGCCCCCAGCAGCGCGGTCATCGCCGCCTCCACGTCGCCCTCCGGCACATGCAGGGAACGGATCGCATCCCATTCCTCGGCATGTTCGGCAAAATAGCTTTCCGCCGCGCGGGCGCGATCCGCCCGCACCGCCGCCAGCCGGGCCAAGTCGGCCTTCTGCCACAAATCCTCGCGCTCGGAAGGGGCAAGCTGATCGAAAAGCGTCAGGAACGGCCCAATCTCGTCGCCCTTGCCCAGACGCAGAAAAACCCAGTTGCCTTCCTTGCGCCGCTCCACCAGACCGGCTTCGGCCAATATGCGGACATGGCGGGACACGCGGGGCTGGCTTTGCCCCACGACCTGCGCAATTTCGCCCACCGCCAGTTCCATGGCGCGCAACAGATAGATGATGCGCAGCCGCGTCGGGTCGCCCAAGGCCCGGAAAATGTCGAGTGCTGCGCTCATGGACGGATCATATAAAGAAATCTTTATATGCGTCAATGGCCGTTCGAAACTGCGCCATTCATCGCCCCGCACCCCCCAATCACGGGCTTAACGCACGATTGGGATTGCCATGAGTCACGGGATTCATTACGAATCGCGGCGCAGACGCAATGGGGGGTGAACTTTTCTCCGAGAGTGGTCTGCACCGTTTTTATTCTCAGAGAGGGGTTAACCCATGACCAAGTCGATTGCTCTTTCGCTCGTTCTCGCCGCGTCGCTCGGCCTGGCTGCCTGCTCGGGCGGTGCGGAAAATGCCGCCAACGCCTCGGCCAATGCCGCGGAGAACGCTTCGAACGCTGCCGACAACGCCATGAATGCCGCGATGAACGCTGCCGACAACGCTTCGAACGCCGCTTCGAACGCTGCCAACACCGCCAGCAACGCCGCCGGCAACGCGATGTAATTCCCGTCAGGGAATCGTCTGGAATGGGCCGCGCCGGCAACGGTGCGGCCTTTTTCTTTGCCGGAACGAGTGACCGCCAAGAAAAAGGGCCGCCCCAATGGAGCAGCCCTCGTCCTTTTCCATCTATCGGCGGATCAGCAATCCCGGTCGATCGCCCGACCGGCCAGCGCACCTACACCCGCGCCGATGATGGCGCCCGTGGTGCCGTCGCCGCGACGGCCATAGCGGCCGCTGCCCTTGCCGACTTCATTGCCCAGCAGGCCACCCGCGATCGCGCCGATGATGGTGCCGCCCGTGCCATTGTCCCTGCAGCGATAACCGCCGCGATAACCCCGATAGCCGCGATAATAGCCATCGCGATAATATCCGCCGCCACGATAATAGCCGTCGCGATAGCCCCGATAACCCCGGTCGCCGCGATAATAGTCGCCGCGCTCATAATGGCGCCCCCAACCGTCGCGGGCCATGGCCGGCGTCGCGGTGGCGGCGAGCGAGGCAACGCCCATCGCCAGCGCCGCCCCCATGTTGATCAGAAACTTCGTCTTCATGGCGTTGCTCCTCATTAGCCATAAATCCCGGCAGGCCCTTCCCACGGAGGACTCGCCAATGATTGCAGCCCTTTTGCCCGATTCGCATTGAGCCAAGCCTGAATGGCGATGTCAGCCACCATTCAGTATTGGAGCGACCGCAACAGGCCTTATCGCGCTTTTCAGGGGTCGACGCCAGCGCCGCGAAAAACCCTGCACGGCTGCCGATTATCCCCTATGGCAGGGGGCGATGCGCCGAATCCTGATCGTCCTGCTGCTCGCGATCCTGCTGCTGCCCGCGCCGCACAAGAACAAGCCTGAACCTTTCAGCCCCGGCCCGCTGATGGTAAGCGCCCGCGCCCTGCCCCTGAATGCGGCCGATCCTGCCCAGCGCACCCTGGGACCGCTGCACTATCTGGAAGGATGGCAACTCAGCAGCGCCCATCACGGCTTTGGGGGCATCTCCTCCCTGCTGGCCGAATCCGATGGCCAGATCCTGGCGCTCAGCGATTCCGGCACGCTGATGGGCTTTCATGTCGGCCCCGGCAAGGCGCAACGGCATCCCTTCATCGCCCCTCTTCCCATCCGGCCGCAGGACCGGGATCGCCCCTGGTGGGCATGGGATTCGGAGGCGATGGCCCTCGACCCGACGACCCAGCGCTACTGGGTGGGTTTCGAGCTGCAACAGATGATCTGCCGCTACTCCCCCGGCTTTGCCCGGGTCGAGGCTTGCCGCACCTGGCCGGACATAGAGGCCTGGCCGGAAACGGGGTCGATCGAATCGCTGGCGCGCCTGCCCGACGGGCGCTTCCTCGTCCTCGCGGAAATGGGGATGACCCCCGATGGCAGCCATGACACGCTGCTGTTCACGGGCGACCCCGCCGAAGCCTCGACGGCCGCCCCCATGCACCTGCGCTATGTGCCGCCGCGCGGTTATCGCCCGACAGATGCCGTCGCGCTGGACGACCGGCATGTGCTGGTCCTCAACCGGCGACTGACCCTGCAGGAATTGTTCACGGCAACCCTGGCCGTCATCGAACTGCCGGCAAAGCCGCGTCCCGGCGACCGCCTGAAGGCGCGCGAACTCGCCCGGCTCGCGCCGCCCCTGCTGGCCGACAATTTCGAGGGACTGGCGATAACGCGGCAGGATGGCCGCAGGGTCGTCTGGATCGCATCCGACGACAATCACGAATTCTTCCAGCGCACCCTGCTGCTGAAATTCGCGCTGGACTGGCCGGAATAGGGCAGACCGGCGGCCCTTGAGAAACCCGGCCCCACCCAACGCAAAAAAGCGGCCCGTCGCCGGGCCGCTCTTTCAAGCGAACGAATCGAACCGAATCAGGCGGCGACCGCAGCCTTCTTCTTCACGATGTCGCGCTTCAGGCGGCGCGCCTTCAGCGACAGCTTGTCGTCGCTGGTCTTCAGCAGCCAGTTGTCCAGGCCGCCATTATGCTCGACCGAACGCAGGCCATGGGTCGACACGCGCAGCTTCACGGTCGTTTCCAGCGCTTCGGAGATCAGCGACACGTTCTGCAGGTTGGGCAGGAACACACGCTTGGTCTTGTTATTGGCGTGGGAAACATTGTGACCCACCTGGCGGCCCTTGCCGGTCAGCTCGCAAATGCGCGACATAGTCAATCAACCTTGTAATTCGGGTTCGTTCGGAAAGCGGCGCGGATAACGGGATTCCCGACGCTCGTCAACCCGCCCAGCGCCTTTCCGGGCCGCAACCCTTTCCGACTCATGAGCGTTGATGCGCCATAAGCCAAAGGAGGCGGAAATGCGATTCATTGGTGGCCTGTTGCTGATCGTGCTGCTGGTCCTGGCTGGCGGCATCGCCACCGGCTTCATCGACCTGCAGAAAACGCAGGAGGGGCGCCTGCCGGAAATCGCCGTCAAGGGCGGCTCCCTCCCCAAATATGAGGCCAGCGTGGCCAAGGTGGAGGTCGGCAAGCGCAAGGAGACGGTCGAATTGCCGACCGTGGACGTGCAGAAGCCCTGAGAGCCGTCAGGAAACGGGCGGAAGCGCACATCTCGGCAGCCGCACGGACCCTCTCCCCCAAAGGCCCTTCATCCTGTAAGGGCGAAGCCCATGTCTTCGCCCTTTCCCCTGCCTGATCCGATGCGGCGCGCTCTCGACCTCGCCCATGCCGCGGCCGAAGCGGGCGAAGTGCCCATCGGCGCGGTCGTCACCCTCGACGGCTGCATCATTGCCGAGGGGGAAAATCGCAACCGGCGCGACAATGATCCCACCGCCCATGCCGAAATGGTGGCGATCCGCGCGGCGGCGGCCCATCTGGGCGATTTCCGCCTTACCGGCTGCGACCTCTGGGTGACACTGGAACCCTGTCCGATGTGCGCCGGTGCGATATCCCACGCCCGCATCGCCCGCCTCTATTATGCCGTGGCGGACCCGAAGGGCGGCGCGATCGAACAGGGGCCGCGCCTCTTTGCCCAGCCGCAATGCCTCCACCGGCCGGAAGTCTATGGCGACCTTGCCACGGCAGAGGCATCAACGCTGCTCAGGGATTTTTTTCTCGCCCGGCGCTGAATAATCAATGCGATAGAGCGTGTAGGGCAGCGTCATCCCCGTCTTCAACGGCACCGGCTTCAGCCAGCCCGGCACCTCGCCCCGCATCAGCCCCGCATAAAAGCCCTGCGGGCTGCGCGCCTGATAGATGGTGCCTTCGGGAAAGCCGGGGCAGACCAGCAGATAGGTGGCATGGTGCTTCGCCGCGATCGGCCGGAACGCGTCGGCGGGGCCGTCATAGGCATGGTGCATGTCCAGGATCGTCGCGCCGTTGCGATGATAGGGGCCCGCCACGGCGCTGTGGTGCGTGGCGACGATCAGGCGCGGCCCCAGGTCGACCATGGTGAAGATGGTGGCGGGCGGCAACTGGTCGAGCACCTGCAGCGCCGGCAGGGTGCGGCACCGGCCATTGGCCTTGTCGATGGCTTTGCGGCGCTGCTGGGCCATTGGCTTCTGCGGCTTGGGCTGTTCGCCCGTGGCCCTGACCCAAAGCTGGTTCATCTGCGGATAAAGCGGCGTTGCAAAGGCTGCCCCGGCCAGCACGGCCACCCCCAGCGCCGCCGCCAGACGCCCGGCGGGCCTTCCCGTCGCGATCAGGCAGAGCAGCCGATAGGCGGCCCAGGCGGCGGGGGGTATGGCCAGCAATTGCGCCGCCGGTCCGGCGCGAAGCTGCCAGAAGAGCAGCGCGGTGGAAAAGAGCATCATTAGCCCCACTGTCGCCCAGGCCCAGAGCCGGTCCGCGTCCCTGCGCGCATCCCACAATGCCCAGAACAGGCCGATCAGGCCAGCCACCGGAATGGCCATCAACGGCACGACCAGACTGCGCGCCTGCACCGTGATCGGCTTGGCCTCGCGGATATTGGCCAGCCACAGCCTCTCCAGTTCAGGGGAGATCTGATAGGCGCCCGACAGGCATTGCGGCCAGTTGATCCAGGCGAAGGCCGCCACCGCCGCACCCACCAGCACACCCGCGCCCAGCCGCGCGGGCCAGCTTTTGAGCGGAAGCAGCGCCAGCAGCACCATCCCGGCCGACGCCATCGCGAAGATCGCCACCCAGATGGGCGAGATCGCGTCGCACACCATTTCCCGGTTGGCATAGCTCGCGAACAGCACGAACAGCACCGATGTCGCTCCGCCCAGGCTGATGGCATAGGGCAGCATCCGCCGCGCCGCGCCATCCTTGAATACCCAGCGCAGCGCGATCAGCGCGCCCCCTGCCGCCAGATAGACGATCATCTCCATGCCGATGGTGATGGAAAGCGCGCTGCTCACGCCCGCGACAATGCCGCCGCGCAGCCAGTTGCGGTCGACGACGCCCGCCAGCATCAGCACGGTGAACGCCAGTTGCCAGCCATGATGGTCGATCCGCATCGGCAGGAACATGCTGATGCCCATCTGCGCGGCGAAGGGCGCCAGCGCCGCCAGGAACCAGCTGTTCCCACCCGCCAGCCGCCGCGCGATGAAGCCAAGGCCCAGCATCAGGGGCAGGAGCGGCAGCATCGGCGCGATGCCGCAGGCCAGCCGGTCGGCCAGCCCCTGGTCCAGGAAGGCGCGGAAGAACAGCATCAGCCCCGCAAGCGGCAGGTCCACCAGCCGCGACCAGTGGATGTTGAACCCGGCGGGCGGATCGAGCCGATATTGCCGCAGGTCGTACCACGCCTGCCCGGCCAGCCAGTCCTTCACCTGCAGATAGCGGATATTGTCGTCCGTATCGCTGAGCGTCAGCCAGTGGATCTGCGGCCAGCGAGTGGCGATCATATAGGCCATGGCGCCGATCCACAGCAGCACGGTCAACCATTTCCAGTTGCGTTCCGCATAGTCGGAAAATTTCGCCGCGAGGGAGGCGACATGAGCGCGCAGGACAGGCCAGCTTTGCAGTTTCATGGTGGCTCGCTTAGAGGGATTGCGAGCCAGATGGAACATCTGGCGGCTCGGAAATCCCGGAAAACAAAGATGCTAATGGCTTTCAGGTTCAATCCGAACCGGAAAGCCATTAGAGGCTTCGCATCAAAGCGCAACGGGGCACATGAAAATCCTCCCAATCTTCACTCCGCAAAAGCAGGCCTTGTTCTGGCAGGTCGTCCGTTACGGCATAACCGGCCTGTTCGTCACCGCCTGCCAGGCCGCGATCTACTGGACCCTGGCCGCGCCCGTCGGCCTGCATCCCCAGATCGCGAACGGTGTCGGCTATATGGCGGCGGTGGCGATCGGCTATGTCACGCACAGCAGCTTCACCTTTCGCGGCCATGGCAACCGCGACAACCAGGCAGCCCGCGGCATCCGCTTCTTCGCGGTCTCGCTGGTCAGCTACGCCCTCAACGCCTTGTGGGTATGGGCCTGCGTCACCCATATGCACTGGCCGGAATGGTCACCCATCCCGGCCATGCTGTTCGTCACCCCCGCCGTGATGTTCGGATTGAACAGGCAGTGGGTGTTTCGGTGATGAAGCCCCGTCCGACTGCGAGACATCTGATCAATGCACGAACCGCGCCACCACGTCGCGATAGGACCGGCTGACCTTCACCTGAGCGCCTGATTCCAGCACCAGGAAGCATTCGCCGTTGGTATGCGGCTTCACCTGGCGGACCTGGCTCAGATTGACGATGGTCGAGCGATGCACGCGCTGGAAATTGCGCGGGTCGAGCCGCTTTTCCAGATCCTTCATCGTCTCGCGCAGGATCAGCGAATTGTCGGCGGTATAGATGCACATATAATCGCCCGCCGCGTCGATCCGCTCGATGGAATCGACATCCACGCGGAAAATCTGCCCGCGATCCTTGATGTTGATCAGCTTCTCGAAGCGATTGGCGGCCGGCGCATCGCCATCGCCGGAAAAATCGTTCATCGCCTCCGGCGCGACCTCGGCCAGCACTTCGCGCAGCTTTTCCACTTCCTGCACCTGGCGCTTTTCCGAAAGCCGCTGCCGCACCCGATCGAGCGCATCGGCCAGCCGTCCTTCCTCGACCGGCTTCATCAGATAGTCGACCGCCTGCGCCTCAAAGGCGCGGATAGCGTGATCGCTATAGGCGGTGCAGAAGATGAAAAGCGGCGGCTCCACCTCCATCAGCCCCTGCACGACGGAAAATCCGTCGAAACCGGGCATCTGGATATCGAGGAACACAAGGTCGGGTTTATGCGTCTTTATGGCGCGGATCGCTTCCCGGCCGTTGGAACAGGTTTCTACGATTTCGACATCCTCATGCGCTTCCAGACGCAGCTTGAGGCCTTGTATAGCCAGGCTTTCGTCGTCGACGAGGATTGTTCTGATGGTCATGCGGCCACTCTCGATGGTTCATCCAGGTTAAGCGGCATTTCGATCAGGACCGAAAAGCCGCCAGGCGTGGAACGCGTTTCGAAGCTCTGTCGTTCCCCGAAGGCCTGAATCAGCCTGTCGCGGATGTTCGCCAGTCCGACGCCCGTTCCTTCGCTGACCGGATTGTTCGGGCGGGTGAACCCCTCATTCAATCCCGGACCCGTATCGGATACGATGATCCGGACGTTTTCACCGGCAGGCTGCGCCGTGACGGAAATCTCCGCCCCTTCTTCCTTGGGCGTCACGGCATATTTGATGGCATTTTCGACCAGCGGCTGGAGCAGGAGCGAGGGCAGGCGCGACTGCGCCACCGCCGGATCGATGTTGAACACCGGCCGTAAGCGGTCCTCGAACCGCATCTTCTCGATCTCGAGGTACAGCTTCAGCGTCTCGATCTCCTGCTCGATCGTCACCTGCGCGGTCGGCTCGTTGATCAGAGTATAGCGCAAAAAGGAGGACAGGCGCGACAGCATGGCATTGGCCCGGTCGGTCTGCTTCAGCAGCACCAGCGTCGAGATGCTGTTGAGCGTGTTGAACAGGAAATGCGGATTGAGCTGATAGCGCAGCATGGCGAGCTGCGCGCTCGACGCCTGATTCTCCAGGCGCAGCAACTGGTCCGCCTGCTCCTCCACCGTCAGGTAGAAGTTGATCGCATAATACAGCGCCGACCACGCCCCCAGCAATGTCATGCTGAGGTAGAAGGCGCCCAGGAACAATTGCAGCCCCGCCGTATCGCTGCCCCGGTTCTGGGTGGAGAACACCCAGGCGTCGATGAACGCGACCAGCCCCGCCGCGACCACCACCGTGACGATCGAAGCGCCCCAGGTGACGATCGGCCGTTGCCGCTGGAGAAAGCGGAATACCACCGCGATCAGCAGCGTCACCGAATAGCCCGACACGGTCGAGATCATCACCGGGATCAGGCTGGAGAGCGGCTGCCCATTGGCGATGGTGGAGGAACCGCGCAGCAGGAAGGCGCCCGCCCATCCCACGGACTGGAGGTTCCAGAAGGCGCGGTTCTTGTCCGCGAAGAAGGGCTGGGGCTGGAAACGATGCACGGACATTATCGCCAGCCTAAAGCATCAGGGGCCATCAGAACAACCGGCATGCTGAAGGGATTTCGCGCGAATCGCGCGCGAAAGCGGCAGCGATCAAGCCGCCGCCGTTTCCTGGACCATGTCCCGCACCAACGGCTTCACCTCGTCCGGGTTCAGCCATATCAGGTCCGCCAGTTCCAGCGCCCGGCCGTCATGCGCCTGGATGGCGATGCGCCGGATCGGCTGCCCGTCGCGACGGTCGGCCAGCACCTGGCAGGAGGACGGCGCACAGCCCCATCTCTCACCCCATTGACGCAGCGCCACCATGACAGGCGCCAGTTCCTCGCCCTTTTCGGTCAGGCGATATTCCACCTTGCGCCGGTCGCACTGCATGGGCTGGCGCACCAATATGCCGTTTTCCACCAGCCGCGTGAGCCGATTCGCGAGGATGTTGCGAGCGATGCCGAGGGTCGACTGAAACTCCTCGAAATGCCGGATTCCCGACAGAGCACCCCGCAAGATGAGGAACGACCAGCGTTCTCCCATCGCCTCCAACGCGCTGGGCAGCGCGCATTGCTCCAGATCCTGCGCAAGATTATGTGTCATCGTCTTCATTTGATAGCTCAAAGCCACCCGCGTTGCAAAAGCGCATCGCTATTCGACCAAAATGGGATTTTTTTGTTGCACAGCAAGGGGCATCGCGGACAATCGCAACAGGATGCTACGCCAGTACGAACTTGTTGAACGGGTAAAACGCTACGATCCGGATGCGGACGAAGCGATGATCAACCGCGCCTATGTGTTTTCGGTCCAGAAACATGGCAGCCAGAAGCGCGCCAGCGGCGACCCCTATTTCAGCCATCCCATTGAGGTCGCGGGCATTTTGACCGACTTCAACCTGGACGACCAGACCATCGTGACGGCGCTGCTGCACGATACGATAGAGGATACGCTCGTCACCTATGAGGAGATAGAGCAGGCCTTCGGCAAGGACGTCGCCAAAATGGTCGACGGCGTCACCAAGCTCAGCAAGATCGAGGCCATGTCCGAAAATGAACGGGCGGCGGAGAATCTGCGCAAATTCCTGCTGGCCATGTCGGACGACATCCGCGTCCTGCTGGTGAAGCTGGCCGACCGGCTGCACAATATGCGCACGCTGCACTTCATCAAGAACGAGCAGAAGCGCCGCCGCATCGCGCGCGAGACGATGGATATCTACGCCCCGCTCGCGGAGCGGATCGGCATGTACGACTTCATGCGGGAAATGCAGCTCCTTGCGTTCCGGGAGCTGGAACCGGAAGCCTATGACAGCATCACCAAACGGCTGGAGCAGCTCAAGGAAGGCGGCCATGACAAGGTCGACCGGATCGGCGCGGAGCTGCAACTGCTGCTGGGCGGCAAGGGGCTGCCGGTCACTGTCTCGGGCCGCGAAAAGCACCCCTATTCCATCTGGAAGAAGATGCAGGAACGCCACATCAGCTTTGAACAGCTGACCGACGTCATGGCCTTCCGCGTCATCACGGAAACGACGGAGGATTGCTACCGCGCGCTCGGCGTCATCCACCAGACCTACAAGATGGTGCCGGGCCGCTTCAAGGATTACATCTCCACGCCCAAGCGCAACGGCTACCGTTCGCTGCACACCACCGTCATCCATCAGGAAAATGCCCGGATCGAGGTGCAGATCCGCAGCCGCGACATGCACAATGACGCTGAACTCGGCCTCGCCGCGCACTGGGCCTACAAGCAGAAGGGCGACGCGACCGACCATCATGCCGCCTGGCTGCGCGACCTGGTCGAAATCCTGGAGCAGAGCCAGGATGCGGACGAGCTGCTCGAACATACCCGCATGGCGATGTATCAGGACCGCATCTTCGCCTTCTCCCCCAAGGGCGAACTGCACCAGTTGCCCAAGGGGTCGACGCCGGTCGATTTCGCCTATGCGGTGCACACCTCGCTCGGCAACCAGACCGTGGGCGCGAAGGTCAACGGCCGCGTCGTGCCGCTGCGCACCACGCTGGAAAATGGCGATCAGGTCGAAATCCTGAAGTCCGAGGGGCAGGAGCCGCAGCCCGGCTGGCTGACCTTCGCCATCACCGGCAAGGCCCGCGCCGCCATCCGCCGCTATATCCGGCAGAAGCAGCGCGGCGAGGAAGTGGCGCTTGGCGAGAAGCTGTATGAGGAGATCATCGGCCGCTTCTCCCCCGAACTGGCGAGCGAACTGGGGGACAAGGCGCTGAAGGCCGCCTTGAAGCGCCTGAAGCTGGACGACCGCGCCTCGCTGATGGTCGCCATCGCCACCCACCGCCTGCTCGATTCGGAGGTGATGGAGGCGCTGATCCCCGGCTCCACCAGCGCCGAAGGCGTGGAGGAAGCCCATCCGCGCCAGCACGCCCCCGTCTCGATCCGCGGCCTGACGCCGGGCATCGCCTATAATCTGGGCGATTGCTGCCACCCCGTCCCCGGCGACCGCATCGTCGGCGTCCGCCGCACCGGCGAACCGATCGAGGTGCACACCATCGACTGCCGCTCGCTCGAAGCCGGACAGGATGACGACTGGGTGGACCTGAGCTGGGACAGCAAGTCCAAGGGCGGCACGGCCCGGCTCCAGGTGATCGTGAAGAACCAGCCGGGCGCGCTGGCCGCCGTCACCAACGTCTTCGGCGCGACCAAGGCGAACATCCTCAACCTGCAACTGGTGAACCGCGAAGGGCCCTTCCACACCGATATCATCGATCTGGAAGTGGCCGACGCGCAACATCTCAACCGCATCCTGTCGGCGCTTCGAGGGCTGGACACGGTGGTGCAGGCGGATCGGGTGTAAGGACAGAGAGGAGCGGGTTTTAAACTACCGGCTTGTGCCGCCCGATAGGGGCTGCGGAGGATCTATTGCCATTCTCGCAGGGCGCAGATCATTCACGCAAAAACTCTCTGGTACATTGTCACCACATCAAAAAATTTGGCAGCGCCGCATTTCCGCATGATACGACACCGATAAGTTTCCACCGATCTGACCGATAAATTCAAATTGGATGCGGCGCGAGAGTTGTCGCCATATAATGCCAGTTCTTTAAGGACATCCATTTCACGAGAACTTAATTTTCCCAATATGGATTCTGACTCCATTTTTTCTTTTTGAACAATGATTCTATTTTTCAGCAATGACTGACTGTTTTCGATTGTCGCCAACAGATCCGCTTCGTTGACGGGTTGTTCCAGAAAATCGTCCGCCCCTCTCTTGATCGTTTGCACGGCCGCGCGAATGTCGGCCCTGGCGGATGTCATGACGACAGGGATGTCCCGTCGCTTGAAGAGCAATTCCTGCAGAACCGTCAGACCCGTCATGTCGGGCAGATCCATATCCAGAACCGCGGTGCCCGGGCTGATGAAGCGGGCGGCGTCAAGAAAGTCGGATCCGCTGGCGAAAGGAGTCGGAGCGTAACGATGCGCGCGCAAAACAGCCACCAGATCGCGACGGATCAGTGCCTCCCGCATTACCACGTAGATAGGACCTTTTGTCCTCATTGCGACCTACATGAAATTCCCCGGCGACGAAACGCGCCGTCCCCCGATCGGTTCCACATATGGTTAAAATTTTTTAAACACCCTGTTCAAAGAAAACGCCGGCCATTCCACCGCTTATCCACTGCACCCGCCCCATCCGCGTGCCGTTTCCCCGGCTTTTGATGAGCAGCCTCGTTCCTTCCCTGACATTGCCCACTTCAATCAGCATGCCTTCCGCCGAAATATTCCTGATCGTCCCGACCATCACAGGTGCCGATGTGACCAGCGTCGCGGCGATATTTACAGGAACGCGGCCCTCTCGGGGGCGATGGCTGTCAGCCAGGTGCTCGAGCAGGACGTCATTGCCGGTGGTCCAAAGAAGAGGGTCCTCCGCCAGCAGGCCCACCCTGAAGCCATTTGTCCAGCGAACCTCGGCGGTGATGAAGTCCCTGTCATTGAAGCCGACATGCACCTGTTCACGCAGGCTCAGGGTGAGGGCGGTCTCCCCACTCAAACCATGAGCCGAAACGTTGGTCACGGTCAGGCCCGCGTGCTGTAGCACGGGATAGATAAACGCGGACTTGAAAACGGTTTTGCGCGGATGCCGACGTTTTTCGATGATGGATCCGTCGGACTTTATTTCAGATTTGTTCTGTAAAAACATAATCTTGCTCCGTGAATGCGAAGCGGATACTATCCCGTCATAAATAAGGATCCATATGTGGACGGTGTCGTATTTTTACGACGCGGGCGTAGGTCGATCATTCACTTCTCTTTGATAAAAGGGCGTTCTTCGATGGCCCTGCCTTCCCCCGAAGGAAGGGCAAAGGGAAAGGCGAAGCGCACTGATCAGTCCCATCGTGCGTTTCGCCTTTACTCCAATTTTACAGTCGTCATAATGTCGAAATGTTCGACCGATGGCTCTATGTCAGTACCTGTCAGTTGGCTGCGGGCAGGCTTGAAGATGGCGTGCGCGACATCGTTGAGGTTTCAGTGCTGCGCAACCGGACCCTCGACGTAACCGGCGCGCTCCTTTTTACCGGCCAGAAATTCACGCAATATATCGAAGGGCCTCCGGCATCCATCGCCGCCCTGAAGCAAAGCATATGCCAGGACAGCCGGCACAGCAGCATTACGACGCTGACATATGGGCCATTTGATCACCGGCGGTTTCTGGGTTGGTCGCTGGCCTATGCCGGGCCGTCGCGTTTCGTCGCGGCCAAGGTGGAAGATGCGCTGAATAGCGCAATCAGCGGGAGTGAAGACAAGACTGAATCGCTTGCCGAGTTACTGGCGGGGTTTGTGATCGATGGGCATTCCTGATCCAGGCGATGTCAAACCGGGCGAAAACGGAAGAAAAGGGCCGGTTTCGCCCTGGCGGCTTTTTCATCCCGCCCCGCGACTGTGCCATTCCTCATGAATCCAGCCATGTCAGCGCTTCCCGTTCCTCCTCGAAAAACCGGGTCGATACCGGCGTCAGCCTTTTCATCTGGATCCTCAGCAAGGCGGATTCGGGCAGAAGCACGCCATATTCCCTTATCTGGCCCGCATAATTCCCGATGATGCGCGCGAAACCGTCAATGACCCGCTGGGACTGGACAGTGCATGCCTTAATATCCAGCAAGACCCTGTCGATCCGCGGGGCGCCCGCTGACGCCGCAGCAGCACGTTGCTGCAGGGCGGCAAGATAGCCTTGCAGGGCCGCCTCATCCCAGAAGCCTCGAAAGATGATGCGGACCGACCGGGGCGATTGCCCCGCTACAAACTCGAATAACCCATCTGTCATGCGCCCCCCTTTTCCTACCTCGTCAACTTATCATTTTGGAGGAAGGAGATTAGGCTTTTTTGTTCCGCCAGCTATTCCACGATGCCCACTGTGATCCCCATGCCACGGCGCGCGAAAAAATATCCTATCACCGGCCCGTCCCCCCTTTATCCTGTCCTACATCCCTCGACCCCGGCTATCGCCGCCCCGTCTTTGAACAGTCGATCCGCTTCCCGACACGCCTACGCGCGCCCGCACACGCGCGCGCATATGGTGTGAACTTCGATGACAGAACGACGCTTTTCCGCCACTTTGCACGGCCAGCGCCAGATTTTGCGTGACAGGACACCTCCTATTCTGTAGGGGCGCGCCCAGCAGACTCCCTGCAGCAATGCCGGGGGTCTTCCGTCCGAGACAGTTGGTGAAGGGAATCTGCCCTTCTTAATTTCCAGCCTAGACGGGGAAAAGTTCTTTACCGGCCGGGCTTTGCCCTGTCCGGGTCTGCCTGTTTCCTTGAGGGATACGGGCCAGTCGATCTCTCCCCTTCGGACCAATGCCCCGCGATTCGTCGCGGGTTTTGCCGTTCATCGGGTCGTCCGATGGACATGAAGTGGAGTAATGGCATGGATCGTAATCAGAAAGCTGAGGTCGTTTCCGCGCTGAACGCACATCTGGCAGAGGTCGGCGTGGTCGTCGTGACCCGCAACCTCGGCATGACGGTCGCCCAGTCGACCCAATTGCGCCAGAAGATGCGCGAAGCCGGTGGCACCTACAAGGTTACGAAGAACCGCCTCGCCAAGATCGCCCTTGAAGGCACCGACTATACCGGCATCAGCGACCTGCTGACCGGCCCGGTCGGCCTCGCCTCCTCGGCCGATCCGGTCGCAGCCGCCAAGGTTGCGGTCGAATTCGCCAAGACCAACGACAAGCTTGAGATCGTTGGCGGCGCGATGGGCGATGTGATGCTGAACGCGGAGGGCGTCAAGGCGCTCGCCTCGATGCCGTCGCTGGATGAACTGCGTGCGAAGATCGTTGGGCTGCTCGTTGCACCCGCGACCAAGCTCGCAACCGTCACCCAGGCACCGGCAGCCCAGCTCGCACGGGTCTTCAACGCCTATGCGGAAAAGAACGCGGCCTAAGGGGCGCGCCTTTCCGAACGGAACGTTTTCAACTCAATTTAAGGGGCATATGCCCCGCCCAGAAGGGAATATAGTAACATGGCAGACATCAACGCACTGGTCGACCAGCTCTCGGCCCTGACCGTCCTCGAAGCCGCTGAACTCTCGAAGGCCCTGGAAGAAAAGTGGGGCGTTTCGGCCGCCGCTGCCGTCGCCGTCGCTGGCCCCGCCGCTGGCGCCCCGGCTGCTGCCGCTGCTGAAGAGCAGACCGAGTTCGACGTGATCCTCACCGGCGACGGTGGCAAGAAGATCAACGTCATCAAGGAAGTCCGCGCCATCACCGGCCTGGGCCTCACCGAAGCCAAGGCGCTCGTCGAAGGCGCGCCGAAGGCCGTCAAGGAAGGCGCCAGCAAGGACGAAGCCGAGAAGATCAAGAAGCAGCTGGAAGAAGCCGGCGCGACCGTCGAACTCAAGTAAGTTCGGTCGAGCCCCGCGCAAGCGGGGCTGCTGTCCGGTCTCGACCGGAGGAATTTGGGGCGGCGCCTTTGGCGCTGCCCTTTTTCTTCGGTGTTGCCCGGCTGGATTCCCGCCGATTCACTCCGCCGCCATGGCGTAGTCCGAACGCGGCAGCTCATGCGCCAATGCGTTTGCAATGGCCGCCACCACCTGCTGCAGGCGGGCAAGGCCCGGCCCCGGCTGATCCAGGGCGGCATCCAGATAAAGGCTGCGGTCGCATTCCAGCTGGATCGCATAAAGCCCGTGCATCGGCCTGCCATGACGCTCCAGCATGTGGTCACCGGCATAAGGATGATTTTGCGCGACGGCGATGCCATGCGCGGCCGCCACATCCGCCGCCAGCGTCATCAACCGGGCCGAAGCGCTGCGGCCGAATCGATCGCCGAGCACCAGCCTGGGGGCAGCTTGACCCGCAGTCGGCGGGGGAAGCGGCGGCATCGAATGCAGGTCAATCAGGATCGCATGACCATAGGCATCGCGCGCCGCCCGCATCAGCCGCGCAAGGGTCGCATGATAGGGCCGGTGGAACAGTTCGATCCGGCGCACGACCTCCCCCCAGCCCAGCGAGCGGTGCCAGAGTTCATGCGCACCCGGCAGGCGACGCGGGATCAGGCCCAGCCCACCGCGCAGCTTGGCGCTGCTCTGCAAGGGGACATCGCGCGGGATGCCGCTGACCATGCCGGCGTCAATCTCCCGCTCATGCCGGTTGAGATCGATCATCGCGCGCGGCACCTGCGCCACCAGCACCGGAACGCCCCGCTCCACCAGCGGATAGGCAAGCCTGTCGACCCAGCGATCCTCCAGCCTTTGCAGGACATCGCGCCGCACCCGCGCTTGCGCCAGCAGCGCCTCGTCATAGTCCCGGCCCGCATGCGGCACGGAAACCACCACCGGCCCGGCGGGAACGGCGGGTTCGTAGAGATGATAGGCGGGCGTGGTTTCGGTCGGAACCGGCGGCGCGCTATGTCCCAAGCAAGGTCCTTTCACGGGCGGCCGCCCAAAAATGGTTACTCGGCTGGATAATATTTACTCCTTGTCGCATATATAGTCGCTTCACGCCATCCGCGAAGGGGGCGATCAGGGGCGGCCTTCACAGGCCTGGGACGAGACGTACGGGGCAATGATTCGAATTCTGCTGGCGGAAGATGATGACAGCATGCGCGCCTATCTGGCCCGCGCCCTGGAGCGCTCCGGCTATGAAGTGGTTGCAGTCGCTACCGGTGCGCAGGCGGTGCCGCACATCGACAGCGACCGGTTCGACCTGTTGCTGACGGACATCGTCATGCCGGAAATGGACGGGATCGAACTCGCGCAACATGCAGCCGCCATCGCGCCCGAGATGCGAATCATGTTCATCACGGGCTTTGCCGCCGTTACATTGAAAGCGGGCAAGGCCGTGCCGCAGGCGAAGGTCCTGTCCAAGCCCTTCCACCTGCGCGAACTGGTGTTGGAGGTCGAGCGCATGTTCGGCACGGAAAGCCTCACCGGGTTAAGCTGAGGCTTTCAATTTCCGGTCGCTGGCCTTGAACAGTCAAAAACAGTCAAACCTGAAAATGCCCTGGGGCATCAGCCGGAGATGACTTCTTCCATATCGGACGTAAGCGGCAGGGGCTGCCCCGCCATGGCTGCGGCAAACCGCTCCCGGTCCAGCCCCTTTTCCCATGCCGACACGACGACGGTGGCGACCGCGTTGCCGATGAAGTTGGTAAGGCTGCGGCACTCGCTCATGAAACGATCGACGCCCAGAATCAGCGTCATGCCCGCGACCGGTACCGACGGCACGATGGAAAGCGTCGCGGCCAGGGTGATGAACCCCGCCCCCGTCACGCCCGCTGCACCCTTGCTGGAGAGCATGGCGACCAGCAACAGCAATATCTGCTCCTCCAGGCTGAGGTGCACATTGGTCGCCTGCGCGATGAACAGCGCCGCCAGCGTCATGTAGATATTGGTGCCGTCGAGATTGAAGCTGTAGCCGGTCGGCACCACCAGTCCGACCACCGATTTGCGGCACCCTGCCCGCTCCATCTTCTCGATCAGGCTGGGCAACGCCGCTTCGGACGAGGAGGTGCCAAGCACCAGCAACAGCTCCGCCCGAAGATAGCGGATCAGATGCAGGATGTTGAATCCCACAAGCCGCGCCACCAGACCCAGGACCACCAGCACGAACAATAGCGAGGTCAGATAGAAGGTCGCCACCAGCCCCGCCAGATTTGCCAGCGCACCGACGCCATATTTGCCGATGGTGAAGGCCATCGCGCCGAAAGCCCCCAGCGGCGCCGCCTTCATCAGGAGAGACACGAGCTTGAAGATCCCGTGGCTGGCCGATTCGAGGACGGTCATCAAAGGATCGGCCTTCTCACCGATCATGGTGAGCGCGATGCCGAACAGGATCGCGACGAACAGTACCTGAAGGATATTGTGCCCATCGGCCACGGCAGAAACCAGCGTACCGGGGATGATATCCATCAGGAAGCCGGTCAGCGTCCGGTCGTGCGCCTGCTGCTGATATTGGACGACCTTCCCGGCGTCCAACGTCGTCGGATCGATATTGAGGCCCGCACCCGGATGCACCACATTGGCGACGATCAGGCCGATGATCAGCGCCAGCGTCGAAAAGGTCAGGAAATAGGCGAAGGCCTTGGCCGCCACCCGGCCGATCGCGCCCAATTCCTTCATCCCCGCCACCCCGGTGACGATGGTGAGGAAGATGACGGGCGCGATGATCATCTTGACCAGCTTGATAAAGGCCTCTCCCAGCGGCTGAAGCGCTACGCCCGTTGCCGGAAAGAAGTGACCAATCCCGACGCCCAGCGCGATGGCGATCAGCACCTGAACGTAAAGCTGGCGATAGAATGGCGGTGGCGCCAAGGGCTGATCAGACGGCGCAGACGATGGCAACATGATGTTTGGCGTCCCCTTTTCGCACCGCAACATATGTCCTGTCTTGCCGCTGTCCAGAAGAATAGCGGAACTGCTCAATTTCCCGCTTGCGCTACCTGCCACCCCCCGCTATTGGCCCACTCCACCGTGGGCGTGTAGCTCAGTGGTAGAGCACTGTGTTGACATCGCAGGGGTCGCAAGTTCAATCCTTGCCACGCCCACCATGATAAGGCCTTGGAAATCTTCGGGTTTCTGAGGCCTTATTTGTTTCTACCCGACCTGACCAACGCCGTTTCGCCGCTCCTGACACAATTTCAACACAGGAGCCGCCACATGGCGACCATTACAAAGCGTAAATCGGGTTGGTCCGTTCAGATTCGCCGCAAGGGTTATCAGCCCGAATACCGCACCCTCCCCACCAAAGCTGCTGCGGAAAAATGGGCAAGAGAGCGCGAATCTGAAATCGATAAGGGGATGCTCCGGTCGATAGGAAAACCCTTCCCTCGATCACCTTAGGCGACCTGATGCGTCGCTATATGGCTGAGATCAGCCCTACCAAGAAAAGCGCCCATAGCGAAGAATTGCGGATGACCAAGATGCTCTCCGCGCCGATGTGCCAGCTACCCCTGTTGGAACTTTCGTCAGCACCGATATCAGCCTATCGGGACCAAAGGTTGCAGAAGGTCAAGCCTGCTACCGTCGCCCGCGAATTGTCACTCATTCATAACGTCATCGACGTAGCGCGGCGGGATTGGGGATATCAGCTTCCAACCAATCCTATTGCCTTGGTCCGCAAGCCTCGCATTCAAAATGCCCGCGACAGACGCCTGCGTCCGGGCGAACTTCAACGCTTAGGGGCGGCGCTGGCAGAGACCCGCAATCCGCTCGTCCGCCCGCTGGTTCTGCTGGTAGTTGAAACAGCCCGTAGACGTGGTGAGCTACTGAAATTATAGTAGCGGCATATCGACTGCTTTGGCCGAACGGCCCATATCCCCGATACGAAGACCGGTCATGCTTGTGCATCGGTAAGCTCAATGGCCTGATCGGAGACTTCAGCCTGCGCGAGCCCAAGCAGGCCTGGGAGCATTTTCGCCGCGCCTATCTGACCGGCCATGACCCAGCGGGCCAGGATCGCTATCGCGCCGTGTTCCAGGCAGCGATCAACGTGCATCACGAGCTGCACGACCTCTCGCCCCTGCGGATCAAGGCGATCCCCTTCAACAATGAGCGGGTGCACTTCCTCAGCAAGGAAGACCGCGATCGGCTGATCAAGGCCTACTCACCGCATGTGCAGCCGATCATCACCATGCTTGCATTTCACGGCCCTCGCATCCAGACCGCTTTGCAGATGCCGTGGGGCGTTAAATGGCGCTGATATAGTGCGGGAATCAATCCGGCTAAATCATACAAAAATTCGATGATTCGGTCGGTCCCAATGCATCGTCGCCTCACGGGAACACTGTTAGCAATCTGAGCGCGGACGCCCTACTAAAGGCCATGCCTTCCTCAACCGCTTCGGCAAGCCCTATCAGGACACCCGGCTTTCCCTCATTTCTGGGGTAACGCCTTGAAGAACCAGAACAAGACGGCCTGTAGGCGGGCCGGGATCGACGATTTTACCATCCATGACTGGCGCCACCATTGGGCATCGCATTGCGCGATGGCCGGCATCCATCTCATCACAATCATGTACATGGGCTGAGGTGGCCTCGCCTTCTTGGACAGGTTGGCGGCTAAGTTAAGCTCATCGCGGATGTCGTTTTATGCCGCCATTTGGGTGATCAAATCCTGGGGGGCATGCCCCCCAGGATTTGAAGCGCCGATTT
>NZ_JBEGHS010000055.1:0-317 GCF_040676365.1 Sphingobium sp. LMA1-1-1.1 | reverse complement strand
GCCTGGTCGAGAAGTCCGGAGCCGATCCCGAAGCGATGCGCGATATTCTGATCGAGGGTCTGTTTTCCGGTCCGGCCTATAGCGGCTATTCGCGCGCGATCCTGGATCGCAGCTGGGATAATGTCGGTTTTACCGCAACCCTTGCCCTCAAGGATGTCGATCTCGCCCTCGCCACGGGCGCTGCCAATGACGTTCCCCTGCCCAGCGCCGAGGTCTGCCGCGAGCGACTGGTGCGCGCGATCGCCGATGGCGATGCCGAGCGGGACTGGATCGTCATGGCCCTCGCCCAGGCCCGCGCCAGCGGACTTGCCTGATTT
>NZ_JBEGHS010000054.1:0-319 GCF_040676365.1 Sphingobium sp. LMA1-1-1.1 | reverse complement strand
CACCCAGGATCTGCCCGCCGGCGAACTGGAGGAGATGGTGACATTGCTCGATCGCGTCGCACACCGAACCGCCCTCGCACGCATGAACGCAAGCGGAGCAGAACCCGCAAGGCCCATCTGAATATGTCTCATGCTGTTTTCCGGCTTCCTTCCAGAAGAGAAGATGATCGAATGCCTTTGAAAGGCAAATTTGCCCTTTCTGCAGTGGACACCATCGCCACGCCGGAGGGGTCTGGCGAGCGGCAAACGGCGACATTGACCCAGTCCGTCTATGCGCAGTTGCGCGCCGACATTCTCAGCGGGCGGATGCGTCCTGGCG
>NZ_JBEGHS010000053.1:0-339 GCF_040676365.1 Sphingobium sp. LMA1-1-1.1 | reverse complement strand
TCCTCTTCATCTCCATGCGCCGCGACGGGAAGTCGCTGGGCGAGCTGATCCGCATGGAAATGGGCCAGGTGGCGGGCACCATCGCCCTGTTCGGCGCCTTCATGATCATGGTCATCATCCTGGCCGTACTGGCGCTGATCGTGGTGAAGGCGCTGGCGGAAAGTCCCTGGGGCATGTTCACCGTCGCCGCGACAGTGCCGCTGGCGATGGCAATGGGCGCCTATACGCGCTGGATCAGGCCCGGCCGCATCGGGGAAGTGTCGCTGATGGGGCTGGTCGGGCTGCTGGCCGCCATCGTCTATGGGCAGAGCATCGCCGCTTCGCCGGTCTGGGGTCCGG
>NZ_JBEGHS010000052.1:0-342 GCF_040676365.1 Sphingobium sp. LMA1-1-1.1 | reverse complement strand
AGTAGGTCTCGATCGCAAAGACCATCCCTTCCTCGATCGTGATCGGGTGTTCGATCGAGTGATAGCGGCTGATCAGCGGCTGTTCCCACAGGCCAACGCCGATGCCATGCGCATATTGCAGCCCGAATGCTTCTTCCTCGTTCGCCATCCCGAATTCCTGGGCGGCCGGGAATTTCTTGGCGATATCGGCCGAAGACGCGCCCACCTTGATCTCTGCAATCGCTTCGTCGAGGATTTCACGCGTCTTCTTGTACACGTCCCGCTGCTTGCGGGTCGCGCCGCCAATATTGATCGTGCGGTAATAGCAGGTGCGATAGCCCATATAGGAGTGAATGATGTCGA
>NZ_JBEGHS010000051.1:0-348 GCF_040676365.1 Sphingobium sp. LMA1-1-1.1 | reverse complement strand
CCGCCGGGCTGTTCATCGTGAAATAGATGCCCGGATCGAGGATCGACGCGCCCACCAGCGCCATGATGGCGACGAACGCCTCCATCAGCATCGCGCCATAACCGATCATCGGCGCATCGGCTTCGCTGGCGATCAGCTTGGGTGTGGTGCCGCTGGAGATGAGGGCGTGGAAGCCCGATACCGCGCCGCAGGCGATGGTGATGAACAGGAAGGGGAACAGGCCGCCCGACCAGACCGGCCCGTTGCCGCTGACGAACGCGGTTACGGCATGCATTTTGAGGGGCGGCGCCATGATGACGATGCCGATCGCCAGCGCGGCTATCGCGCCGATCTTGAGGAAGGTCGACA
>NZ_JBEGHS010000050.1:0-362 GCF_040676365.1 Sphingobium sp. LMA1-1-1.1 | reverse complement strand
CATCACCATGCTCGCCAATGACGAAGCCCTGGCACAGGTCGCCCAGGGCCCCGGCGGCCTGATCGAGAGCCTGCCGCCCGGCGGCCTGCACATCGCGATGGGAACCCACCGCAGCGACACGATCCGCGACCTGACCGCCGCGCATGCGAAGGCCGGCCAGATACTCGTCGCAGCGCCCGTGCTGGGCCGGCCTACCGCCGTGGCGGCAGGGCAGCTCGGCATCATCGCGGCTGGGCCCGCCGACGCCGTCGCGCACGCGCAACCGCTGTTCGACGCCATCGGCAGGCGAACTTTCGCCGCCGGGTCCGATCCCGCCACCGCCTCGCTGCTCAAGCTCACCAACAATATGGTGCTGGCCTGCG
>NZ_JBEGHS010000049.1:0-363 GCF_040676365.1 Sphingobium sp. LMA1-1-1.1 | reverse complement strand
TCCCCGCATCGACGGCGGTCAGGATGAACAGCGCCTCGAACAGGATCGCGAAATGATACCAGAAGGCCTTCATCGCCGGCCCGCCCACGACATGGGAGAAGATCTCCGCCATCGCCACCGCCAGCGTCGGCGCCCCGCCCGCGCGGGAGATGATGCTGTGCTCGCCCACATCCTTCGCGGTCTGCAGGATCAGTTCGGGCGAGATGGGGAAACCCATGGCCGTCACCGCCGCCGCCGCGCTCGCCGCATCCTTGCCGATGACCGCCGCCGGGCTGTTCATCGTGAAATAGATGCCCGGATCGAGGATCGACGCGCCCACCAGCGCCATGATGGCGACGAACGCCTCCATCAGCATCGCGCCAT
>NZ_JBEGHS010000048.1:0-369 GCF_040676365.1 Sphingobium sp. LMA1-1-1.1 | reverse complement strand
CGCTCGAGGAGCAGAAGGGCTTTCGTGTCGCGCCGGTGAGCGCCGAGGAGCTGAAGGAACTCGTCAAGACGCGCTGCTGGATCGATGGCCTGGCCATTCGTGAATCGATCGATCGGTTCGACCTGGCGTGGGAGGAGAATCTCATACTCGCGCTCCATCATCTGTCGCGAACCCATCGCGGGGAGACGGGCCAGGGCGAAAGTTCCGAATGGGAAAGCCGGCACAAGGACTTCCACCTTGCCCTCATCGGCGGGTGCGGCAGCCGGTGGATCAAGCGGATCAGCGGCCAGTTGTTCGACGCCGCGGAACGCTACCGTCTTCTCGCGCTGGAGCAGGTCCTGGAGCGCAATGAGCTGCAGGAACATCGCG
>NZ_JBEGHS010000047.1:0-378 GCF_040676365.1 Sphingobium sp. LMA1-1-1.1 | reverse complement strand
GACCCGACGAGTTTACGAACAGGAACGCCTGGTAGTTCTTGTAGTCATAATAGAAGGCCGCGAGATTGGCGACGACTGCGCCATCCAGCAAGGTCGCCTTCACGCCCGCTTCGTAGGACCACAGCGTTTCGGGTCCGTAGGCCATCTGGGATTCGAGAAGCGGGAGGCTGCCGTCCTGGTACTTGGCGTTGTAGGCCCCGCCCTTCACGCCGCGATTGACGCCGACATAGACAAGGGTGTCGGAGTTCGGGCGATATTCGAGCTGGAGCTTGCCGGCCCACAGGTTGTTGCTCCGCTTGTTGCGATAGGGATCGAAGATCAGCGTGCCATCGGCCTTCTGATAGGCCGGCAGCGGAGCCAGTTCGACGCTGTCGATAT
>NZ_JBEGHS010000046.1:0-379 GCF_040676365.1 Sphingobium sp. LMA1-1-1.1 | reverse complement strand
TTGGCGTTGAGAAGGCGAACGCGAAGCGGATCGCGGACGTGCTGCGCGATGCTGGCCTCATCAACGAGCCGCTGGGCATAGATGTCGTTGAAATTCCGGTGCTCCGGGCGCTGGAGGCCGAAGGGGTCACGATCGTCAATGCAGAAGGGCTGATGCAACGCGCCCGCGTCATCAAGTCGATCGACGAGGTCTCGTTGCTGGAGACCGCCGCGTGCCTGGTCGATTCCGCCTATGACGAGTTGTTCCGCGTGCTGCGCCCGGGCGTCAAGGAAAGCGAGGCCGTCGCCGTCGTCAATCACGTGCTCTACAATATGGGTTCGGAGAATGTGGAGGCGGTGAACGCGATTTCGGGCGAACGCTGCGCGCCGCATCCCCATGT
>NZ_JBEGHS010000045.1:0-452174 GCF_040676365.1 Sphingobium sp. LMA1-1-1.1 | reverse complement strand
AGATGCGGCAGATCATCTTCAACGACCGGATCGACGCGGCGCTGGTCGCGATCTTCCTGTTCGTGGTGCTGGCGGTGCTGGTCTTCACCATTCGCACCTGTCTCGCGGCGCGGAAGGTGGCGGGGTCCACGGCGCGGGAAATCCCGGCGCAACTGGTGCCGGCGGAATGAGCCTCTTCCTCCACCGGCTGCGTCAGATGGCGCGCATGATGGTCGGGGTGCCCGATTATGACGCCTATTTGCGGCATATGCGCGCGCATCATCCCGATCGGGCGCCGATGGACCGCACCGCCTTTTTCCGGGAGCGGCAGGAGGCGCGCTATGGCGGCAAAAACGGGGGGAAGTGCTGCTAGGACGGATCGCTGGCCCAGAAATCGTGGAAAACGAGGGATCCAGAGCGGCGATCCGATTGGGCAGGATCGGATCAGCGCCTGGCGTTGAAGCCGGCGACCATGCCGGCGGCGATGGAAAGGGCGATTTCGGCCGCGCCTATCGCGCCAATGTCGAGGCCGGCGGGACCGTCTATCCGCGCCAGCTCTTCTGCAGCGAAACCCAGTGCGGCCAGCCGCTCCAACCGCGCGGCATGGCTTTTGCGCGATCCGAGGGCAGCGATATAGCCGGTGGGCGCCCGCAGGGCGGCGACCAGAGCCGGGTCGTCGATCTTTATGTCGTGGCTGAGCGTCACGATTGCGGTGGATTCACCGGGAAAGCGGGCCGCGACCGCTTCGTCCGGCCAGCGGTCGTCCAGTTCGACTCCGGGGAAGCGCTCCGACGTCAGGAAGCGGCCCCGCGGATCGATGATCACCGGCGTGACGCCGATCGCCTGCGCCAGCGCGCTGAGCGACTGGGCGATCTGAACCGCGCCCACGATGAATATGCGGCGCGGGGGATCGTAGCGGTTGTGGAACTGCCCCTCCACCACTCCTTCGCGGGTCAGGCCGGTCGCCAGATCGGTCGACAAGGTGAGCGCCCTGCCCTGCCCGCTCTCCGCCGCGATCCGATCCAGCAATGCGGGGTCGAAGCCGTCCGGGCCAAGCGGCTGGACCAGCACGCTGATTTCCCCGCCACAGGGCAGCCCAACCGCCCAGGCGTCGCCATCCGCCACGCCATAGCTCTCCAGATGCGCCGGTCGGCCCGCAATCACCTCCGCGGCGCGCTGGAGCACGTCGGCCTCGACGCATCCGCCGGAGATGCTGCCTTCGAACCGGCCATCCTCATGCACTATCATATGGCTGCCGCGCGGCCGGGGTGCGGAGCCCCAGGTCGATACAACCGTCGCCAGCCCCAGCCGGGCGCCGCGCCATTCCATGGCCTTGCGGATGACCGCGCCATTGTCGTTCAAAAGCCTGCCTCCTAACCAGTCGCCTAAACCAATCGTCTGCCGGTCCATACCACCCGACCGACGATCATCACCAGCGCCGGATCGATGTCGATCCAGTCGGGATAATGGGGGTTGTCGCTGAGCACGGAGAAAAAGCCCCGGCGCGGCCCCAGGGCCACCCGCTTCACCATCAGCACCCCGTCAAGCCGCAGCACATAGACGCCATCGCGCAATCGACCTGCATCATCGTCATGATTGACCATGATCTCATCGCCGTCGCTGAGCGTCGGCGCCATGGATTCGCCGTCGACGCGGATGATGGATATTTTTTGCGGCCGGACACCCAGATGGCGGAGCCAGTTGGCGTCGAAGGCCATCAGGCCGGCCGCCCGCTCATCCTCGTCCAGCGATCCCGGCCCGGCCGAAGCACCCAGCGACAGACGCGGCACGCTGACCACCGACGGCAGGGAGCGAAGCTTGGCCGGCGGTGTTCCAAGCGGGGCCGATCCGCCCAGCATCTCATCCGCCACGCCGAAATAGCGGGCCAACAGGCGCCTGTCCTCCTCATCCAGCTTTCGCGGCGTGCCCCGTTTGATGAACTGCTGAATATAGGCGGGATTGCGGTTCAGCAGGCGCGAGATGTCGGAATAGCTCTCCCCCCGCTCGGCAATCAGCCGTTCCAGCACGATTCGCGGATCTTCCTGATGCCCTGTCATGCTTTCCTTCTACATCTAGGATTTTTCCTAGACAAGTAGGAAATAGGGTAAGAGATAGGAATAAACCTGCGGATCGCATCGGGCGAGTCGCTAAAGCAAAGGAGTAACAGGGGAATGCTGCTTCGTGCCGTCGAGAAGTTCCTGCGGGAGAACGGCGTCCCGGCCACCAGGTTCGGCCGTGAGAGCGTTCGCGATCCGCGGCTGGTCTTCGACCTGCGCAAGGGTCGCGAGCCGGGGGACAGAATGAGGAGACGTGTGGAACATTTCATGAACAACTATCGCAGGAGCGCCGGACAATGACAAGCATGGACATCCGGAAAAGCGCCATCGATCGCGTGCGGGACGGCATGCAGGCCATGAGCGCGCGCGATCCCCTGCCCCGTCTGATGACGCAACTGATCGAGCGGGCGGGAGGAACGGTCCTGGTGGAGCGCGCCGCCAGCCGTCCATGGGCCAGCGCGCTGTTCCAGGGGCGGCGCCACATCATCGCGCTGACCCTGGCCGGACCTGACGCGGCAGAGCGGAGTGCGGCCTTTGCCGAGGGAATCGAGGAGGCGGAGTGGATGCTGTCCGGCCACTTCGTCGCGGACATCCGCATCGACAGCCGTCATCCGGCGCCGGATGGCGAGCGGATGGAATTGTCGGCGCTCACCATAGAAGATTGGTGAGCGTCATCAGGGCGATGGCCAGGCGATCGCAACCGATCGCTGGTCAGCAAATCGAGGAAAACAAGGGATCTGGAGCGAGGGGTTGCCCTTCAGCGCATCCTCGCCTGCCGATTTACCGGGCGCGGCCAGTCATGGTGCGCAAAGTCCCCAGAGCGGCGCGCAGGGCTTCGTCCACGCCCTGTTCGACCTCGTCGCGCACCGGAACGGCAGTTTCCACCGGCATGTCGGCCAGGACGGAGACGGGCCGGCCCATGCGCTTGCGCTGGGCAAGGCCCTGCTCCAGCCGCTGGGTCAGTTCCGCCAGCGAAAGATGCGCGATGGGAGCGGGTCTCGCCCGCGCGGGCTGCGCCATCTCCGCAGGATCGGCATCGACGGCTTCCGGGCGGGTTTCAGGGCCGGTTTCGGCGCTGCTTTCCGGCGAAAATGCCTGTTGAAGGCGCGCGAAGGCCGTTTCCTCCGTCATCTTCTCCGGCGCGCCGGAAATGGCGAGACCGCCGGACGGGGCGGCCTGCGCCTCCTCCTCGGCTGGCGGCGCGGTGCGGGTAAAGATGTCGAGTCCGCCAAAGTCGCGGCTGGCGAAGATCGGCGCACGTGCCGGCGCGTCGGGATGCGAGTCGCTCCGGCGCAGCGCCGGACCCGTTTTGCTCCGGCCGCGGGACAGCCAGTTCAGCTTCGACAATGCAAAACCCATTTCACTCACTCCTGCGGCGCCGCTTTCGCGCCCTTGCTTGTCATGCGTCAGCAGAGCGACGCGCCTTTCCCTTTGCCCCGCCCAGGCCAGACCCAGGACCATGGCGGCGCCAAATCCCGCGAACAGCAGCCGGGCCTTCAACCCCAGTGGCGGCGCGGCGGCCGGCATGGCTTCGCTGAGGCCGCTCGATGCCACGACCGTCTCGACCAGCCCGACCGGCAAGGAGAAGAGGAGCAGCCCGGCGCCCAGAGCGGCCAGCAGCGCCTTTGCCCAAATGCTCTTGCGCCCGCTCATTTCTTCACGCCGCCGCCCGCACCCGCTCCGGGCGCGTCAGCAATTGCCGGTAGACAGGTTCGTAGCGAAGAATGTTTGACGACCAGTTACGCTCCCGCTCCACGAAGGCGCGCGCCACCGCACGCCGTTCATCCCAGAAGCCGCGATCCGCGAACATCCCGGCCAGCGCGGCGGCAAGGGCCGGCGGATCGTCGGGCGCGAACAGCGTGCCGGTGACGCCATGTTCGATCAGTTCGCGATGGCCGCCGACGCTGGATGCGGCGACCAGCCGGCCCTGCGCCATGGCCTCCAGCGGCTTCAGCGGCGTCACCAGATCGGTAAGGCGCATCGATTTGCGCGGATAGGCGAGGATATCGACCTGCGCATAATAATCCTCGACCTGATCGTGCGGCACGCGTCCGACGAAAACGATATGGTCGGCAAAGGGAGAGGCCATGGCCTGGTCGCGCAGCGCCTGTTCGCGCGGGCCGCCGCCGACCAGCAGCAGCTTCGCCTTCGGACGGGCGCGCACCAGTTTCGGCAGCGCGGCGATGAGATCATCCAACCCCTCATAATCGTAGAAGCTGCCGATAAAACCGACGACGTCGGCGCCATCCAGCCCCAGTTTCGCGGTCAGCGCGGGATCGCGGGGGACGGGCGTGCCGAACTGGTCCATGTCGACCCCATTGGGCGAGACGATGATCTTGGCGGCATCGATGCCCCGCGCCACCAGATCGCCGCGCAGCCCTTCGCAGATCACCGCGACCGCATCGGCGGTGCGGACGGCATGAGTTTCCAGTTGCCGGGTCAGCCAGTAGCGGGGGCTGCCCTCCGTCCCGGTGCCGTTGCCCACCGCCGCATCCTCCCAGAAGGCGCGGATTTCGTAGATCATGGGGATATTGTGCCGCTTCGCCACCTTCTGCGCGGCGATGGCGTTCAGCACCGGCGAATGGGCGTGGATGATGTCGGGCCGCCACTGGCGCACCAGCGCATCGATGGCGTCGGCATGGGCGGAAATATCGCGCCATTCGCGCAGCAGCGCATGGGCGCCGGTCGATTCGCCCGGCGTGCGATGGAAATGCAGGCCGTCCACTATCTCCTCCAGCGGACCCGGCGCGGCGTGGCGATGGCCGGTGATGCCGCGCACCTCCCACCCCTTTGCCTGTTGCGCCCGCAGGATCGCGCGGGTGCGGAAGGTATATCCACTGTGCATGGGCAGGCTGTGGTCCAGCACATGAAGGATCCGGGGATCTGGCAGAATCCGTGTCATGGCCCTGAGTCTTGCCGGAAAAGGTTTAACGGGCCGTCAACTCTGTTGGGTTAGGGGTGGGATGGTTCAGGCTTCAGTACGAGGTGCTCCTGCGAAGGCAGGAGTCCAGTTCTGCCGTCTGGACCGGGCTCTCGCGAGCCGCTCGTCTCACTCGAGTGCCTTCGCAGGAGCAGTTTGCAGATAATGGATGGCCCGCAACACACGCGATGATCGACGCCCTTTCCCTTCTCATCAGCCATGGCGTCATCCTGCTGGCGGCCTGGCGGCTGCTGTCGCGGCCTGACCTGGATCGCGACCCGTCCGACCCGCGAGCGGAGGGCGGCGATGCGTGACCTGTTCTTCGTCGCCTTCCTGGGCGCCTTCTTCCTGGCCGGATTCCGGCGGCCTTTCCTGCTGATCGCGGTCTATGCCTATATCGACATCGTCTCGCCCCAGCGGCTTTCCTATTTCCTGCTGAACAGCATTCCCATTTCCTTCATCGCCTTCGTGCTGGCGGTGGGAGCGTGGATATTGGTCGACGACAAGAAGGATTGCCGCCTGTCCGCGCGGCAGTTCATCCTGCTGCTGTTGCTCGCCTGGTGCGGCTATACCACGGCGACCGCGGACTTCCCGATCAACGCCGCGACCAAATGGGGCTGGGTGTGGAAGGCGATGCTGTTCGCCATCTTCCTGCCCGTCACCCTGCGCACTCGCCTGCGAATCGAGGCGCTGGCCCTGTTCATGGTACTCTGCGCCAGCACGATCATCATCAATGGCGGCATGAAGACGGCATTGTCGGGGGGGGGCTATGGCGTGCTGAACCTGATGGTCGACAATAATAGCGGCCTCTACGAAGGCAGCATCATCTCGACCGTGGCCATTTCGCTGATCCCGCTGATCCTCTGGCTGTCCCGGCATGGCACCGTCTTCCCACCCGACTGGCGGGTGAAGCTGTTCGCCTATGCGCTCTGCTTCGCCTGCCTGCTGATGCCCCTGGGCACGGAGGCGCGCACCGGCATTGTCTGCATCGCCATCCTGGCAGGGCTGATGCTGATGCGGTCGAAGCGGCGTTTCCTCTATGGCCCGTTGATGGCTGTCGCGGCGCTGGCGGCCATCCCCTTCCTGCCCGCCAGCTTCACGCAGCGCATGTCGACTATCGAGAATCACAGCCAGGACGAAAGCGCCTCGACCCGCCTGGCCGTGTGGAAATGGACGCTGGACTATGTGCGCGAGCATCCGGGCGGCGGCGGCTTCGACAATTATCTGCAGAACAAATTCACCTATGTCATGCAGGAGCGGGTGATCGACGCTGCCGGTTCGCGCATGGAAAACCGCATCATCACCGATCATGGCCGCGCCTATCACAGCGCCTATTTCGAGATGTTGGGCGAGCAGGGCTATTTCGGCTTCTTCCTGTGGGCGCTGCTGCATCTGACCTGCTTCATCCGCACCGAGGCGATCCGGCGCCTGTACCGGACGCGGGAAGGCGATGAGGCATGGGTATCGCCCTTCGCGCTCGCGCTGCAGCAGGGGCATGTCATCTACATGGTGGGATCGCTGTTCGTGGGCATCGCCTACCAGCCCTTCATCTTCATGATGCTGTCGCTGCAGATCGGCCTCGACACCTATTTGACCCGGAAACGCAAGTTGGCCGCGCGCCAGCCGTTATTTCCCGCAACGGCAGTCGCGCAGGGGAGTCCCGCATGAAGGGCGAGTTGAAGATATTGGGAGTGGCGCATGGGCTGCTGCTGGGACTGGTGCTCGCCGCGCCGCTGATCATGCCGTCCCTGCTGCCCTGGAGCGCGGAGGCCCTGTTCATCGTCGCCGCCTTCCAGTTGCGGCTGGCGGACCGGCGGTGGGAAACCCGCGCGGGATTGCGCGGCTGGATCAGCCATATCCGCATGGCGCCCCTGCGGCTGATGCCCTGGGCCGGGATCGCGGCTGTCGCGCTCTTCGCCGGATTGGAGCAGGGCCGCCTTGCCATGGCCATTCTGGTCGCCATCGCCATGGGCGAATTGCTGATCTATCCGGTCGTCGCCAATCTGCTCGGCCGCCTGCCGCGTCGTGGCCTGGCCGGAGCGATCCTGCTGCTGCTGATCGGCTGCGGCCTGGCGGAGCCGGCCCAGGCTGCTCGCTTCGCCATGGCCTTTGCGCTGGGCATAGGCGGCTGCGTCTTCTGGTTGCGCGGTCCGGATGGGGAGCCGGGCGCGACATTGATGGCGCTGGGCGGAACGATCTTCACGACGGCGGCCGCGCTGCTGGTGCCAGTGGCGCAGGCCGTCGCGATCCCTGCCGCGATCCTCTGCCTGACGCTGACCCTCGCCCATCTGTCGGTGATGCGCCGGCATCCCCAGCACTGGCAACTGTCCGGCGGCATGCGGTTCAGGCGGCTTTAGCCGGCGGCATAGGGGGCGCGCGCTTTGTCCTCCGCCCCCGCATGGCGCTTCGCGGAACGAAGCGATCGACGGCGGGTTTCGGAAAATCATGCCGTCTGTTTCCGTCGTCCATGCCAATGACAGCCTGCCTGGCATCACGCGCCGGGCCGCGAAAAGGGGATGGGCCTATTTCGACGCGGGCGGCAAGCGCATCACCAATCGGGAAGAGATCGACCGGCTGAACGCCATCGCCATGCCGCCCGCCTATCGCGACTGCTGGTTCTGCCCCCACCCGCACGGCCATATCCAGGCGACCGGCTATGACGACCGGGGCCGGAAGCAATATCGATACCATGTCGATTTCCGCGCCGCGCGGGAGGCGGAGAAATATGCCGGCTGCCCGGCGTTCGGCCGCGCCCTGCCCAAGCTGCGCGCGCGGATCGAGGCCGACCTGTCCAGGCGCGGGCTGCGCAAGGAAAAGACGCTGGCCGCTGTCGTCCGCCTGCTCGACCTGGCCAAGGTGCGCGTCGGCAATGAACAATATGCCGCCGCGAACAAGAGCTTCGGCGCGACCACGCTGCGCCGCCGCCATGTCGACCTGCGCGGCCAGGCGCTGCGCCTGCGATATCGCGCCAAATCGGGGCGGGAGCATGAGCTGACGATCACCGATCGCCGGCTCATCCGCTTCGTTCGCGCGATGCAGGACCTTCCGGGACAGCATCTCTTCCAATATCTGGATGAGGAAGGGATCGCCCGGCCGATCACCTCCAGCGACGTCAACGCCTATATATCGGAGGCGATGGGCAGCGATTTCACCGCCAAGCATTTCCGCACCTGGGGCGCCTCCGTCATTGCGTTCGAGACGCTGGCGGCGGGCGACGTGTCACTCGGGCAGATGATAGAGCCGGTCGCCGCGGCCCTGGGCAATACCCCGGCGATCAGCCGCAAAAGCTATATCCACCCTGCGCTGATCGCACTTTGCCGCGATGGACAGGACGTCTGGCGACAGGGGCTTCGCCTGCCGCGCGCAACCCGCTATCTGTCCCGCTACGAACGCGGACTGATCGTCTTTCTGGAAGAGGCTGGCGGAACGGCCGCCCTTCCGATAGCGGCCTGATCCGCGGGCCCGAACGCAAGGATTTTCATGGCTGCCGAAAAAGACACCGCCACGCTGCCGCAGATCGACGTCCGCCCGCCCAACCTCAGCGAGATGTGGCATTCGACTGTTCACTGGTTTTCGCTCCACTATCCGCAGATCCTGATCGCCATCGGCGCGGGGGTGATCGTCTACAGCCTGCTGACGGTGCTGCGCGGCGTCGGCGGGCGGTTGAAGGGGCATCCGGGCGACACGCTGGGCCTTGCCAATGTGGTGGGCCGCGCCTTTGCCCGCACGACCCATTTCTTCATGGTGATGGTCGCTGCGCGGCTGGTGGTGAGCTATGCCAGGCCGCCGGAGATGGTGCTCAAGACCATCGCCTTCCTCTTCACCATCGCCGCCGTCTTCCAATGCGCGATCTGGGCGCGCGAGATCATATTGGGCCTGGTGGAACGGCGCACCTCGGCGGACGAGGGCCAGAGCCTGGCCAATGCCATGGGCCTGATCCGCGTGCTGGTGACCTTTGCCCTGTTCGCCATCGCGCTGATCGTCGTGCTGGACAATCTGGGGGTCAATGTCACCGGCCTGGTCGCGGGCCTTGGCATCGGCGGCATCGCCATCGGCCTTGCGGCGCAGGGCATATTTTCCGACCTGTTCGCCGCGCTGTCGATCATCTTCGACAAGCCGTTCCGGCTGGGCGAGGTCATCACCTATGACCAGACCACCGCCCGCGTGGAGCGCATTGGCCTTAAAAGCACCCATCTGCGCGCGATGAGCGGCGAGAAGAAGGTGATATCCAACGCCAACCTCCTCCAGAAGGAGATCACCAGCCTCCAGACGCTGGCGCAGCGGCGGGTGAGTTTCGCCATCGGCATCATCTACCAGACGCCGGAGGACAAGGCCGAGGCCATACCCGCCATGTTGAAGGAGATCGTCGAAGCGGAAGGGCATGTTTTCGTCAATGCAGGCCTGGTCAGCTTCGGCGCCAGTTCGCTCGACTATCAGCTCAATTTCGACGTGCCCGACCCGGACACCCATGATTATTTCGGGTCGCGGCACAGCGTGGGCCTGGCGATATGGAAGCGTTTCAACGCGGAGGGGATCGAGTTTGCCTATCCGACGCAGACCAGCTTCACGGCGGCGCCGGACGGCCGCGCGATCATGCCCTATCCGGAGGTGCAGCCGGTGGTCCGCGTCGACCAGCCGCAGCGTGGCGCCCAGGGCTGACTCGCCCGACCGCATATCGGACTCGCTTTGCCTGCTCCCCCTTGCCCGGCGCGTCGGCGGGAGTCAGTCGGGGAGCGCCCTGAACGGATAATTCGGAACAGTCATGAAAAAGATCTGCCTGCTGACCGCCGCCGCGATCGCCTTCGCCCCCGCCGCCCATGCCGAGGGGATCGGCGCCGAACTCAACTATGGGCGCGCCGACGGGCATTGGGGAACGGAAATCGGCGCCGGCTATGCCATGGATATTGGCGGCTTCAGCCTGACGCCGGGCGGCGGCGTCTATCTGCGCGACGGTGACACGAAGCTCTACGGCCGCGTGGAGGCAAGCTACTCCCTCCCCGCCTCCGCCACCATCGGCGCTGGCGTACGCTTCAGCAGCGACAATGTGCGGCCCTATGCGACGCTTGCCATGCCGCTGATCCCCAAGCTGCGCGCCAAGGCCAATGTAGGACCGAAATATTATGCGCTGGGGCTGACGCTGGGCTATTGATATCGGCGTCGGACTGCCGCGAAGGTCCGACGATCGCTTGGAAATCGCTCTAGATCTCGCCCCACAGGTTGCCCGGCCATAGCTGCCCCTCGCGCAGTTCCAGTCCCCCTTCCCGGTCCTTCGCCAGCAGCAGCGCGCCATCGAGGTCGATCCAGTCCGCCCCCTGCGCGACCAGCGCGGCGGGAGCGATGCCCAGCGACGTGCCCAGCATGCAGCCGACCATCACCCGGAATCCCCGCGCCCGCGCCTCCCGCGACAGGGCCAGGGCCTCGGTCAGCCCGCCCGCCTTGTCGAGCTTGATATTCACCGCGTCGAAATCGCCCAGCCGGTCGAGGTCGGCCCGTGTGTGGCAACTCTCATCCGCGCAGAGCGGCAGCGGCGAACGGACCCCTGCCAACCGTTCCTCCCGACCATGGAAGACCGGCTGCTCGACCATCTCCACCCCCAGTTCCGCCAGGGCCCGCGCCTCGTCCGCGATATCCAGATCATGCCAGCTCTCATTGGCGTCGACGATCAGCCGCACCGCTGGCGCCCCTGCACGCACGGCGGCTATGCGCGCCCGGTCGCCATCCCCGGTCAGCTTGCATTTGAGCAGGCCGAAACCGCGCGCCGCCGCTTCGCGCGCGTCCGACTCCATCTTTTCCGGATCGCCCAGGCTGATGGTGAAGGCGGTGGGCAGCGGGCCGGGCATCTCCACGCCGGCGAGTTGCCACACCGGCACGCCGGCGCGCTTCGCCTCCAGATCCCACAGCGCGCAGTCCAGCGCATTGCGGGCGGCCCCGCGCGGCATCGTCTCCAGCAGCGCCTCCCGCTCCAGAGGCCCTGCATAGGCCTGGATCGCCGCGGCGCAGCCTTCCGCCGTCTCCCCCTCATAATAGATCGCCGTGCCCTCGCCTCTTCCGACATGCGTGCCATCGCCCACGGTGCAGACGACCACATCCACCGATGTCTTCGCCCCACGGCTGATGATGAAGGCCCCCGCGACCGGCCAGCGTTCAACAGTCGCGGATATGATGCGGGTCATCGGCGTTCCCTATGCTGGCAAATATACGGGTCTATGCGAACGGTCTATCCCGCCGCATAACCAGTCTCCACCCGCAGATAAAGGACAGGCGCACCCGTGACCTCCAGAGAATTGACCGGAATCCTGTCCCTCGGCGATGCCGACGCAACGGCGTCCCGACGGCGGCCGTCGGATGCGCTGGGCGACTGGGCCTGGCGCATCGGTTTCGGCGCGATCAGCTGGCCCTGGCTGCTGGCCAGCCTGTCGGGCGGGCGCAAGGCGGACAAGCGCGCGCTGCTCGACGAGCTTGGCCTGCCCCATGACGCGCTGCCGCATCTGGGTAGCTGGAAGGCCGATGTCGGCTTCCTGCGCCATATCGTCCGGGAAATCGCGGAGCTGCGGCCCGCCCATGTCGTGGAACTGGGAGCGGGCGCATCGACGCTCATCGCGGCGCGCGCCCTGGCGCTGCATGGCGGGGGTCGGCTGACCAGCTTTGACCAGCATGACGGCTTCGTGCAGGCGACCCGCAACTGGCTGGCCGATCACGGACTGACCGCCGATCTGCGCCATGCGCCGCTGGCCGTGGAGAGGGAAGACTGGCCGGGCCGCTGGTACGACATCGACAGCCTGCCCGAGAGGATCGACCTGCTGATCATCGACGGGCCGCCCTGGGCAGTGCATCCGATGGTGCGCGGCGCGGCGGACAGCCTGTTCTCCCGGCTTTCTCCGGGCGCCGTGGTGTTGCTGGACGATGCGGCGCGTCCCGGCGAACGACTCGTCGCCCGGCGCTGGCGCAAGCGTTGGCCGCATATCGAATTCCGGCTGAGGCATGACGGAACCAAGGGGACGCTGGTGGGCCGGCGCCGCGACCCATCCCTCCCGGTCGCCAACGACAATGACCATCACCGCCTTTGGCGCCATCTGGGCCGGGCAGCGGGCATCGTCGCCCTGATCGCCACGGGCTGGATTGCGCGCGGCGAACTGGGCGAATTCCCGCAACCCGCGCAGGCCTCCGCCTTCCTGGACGAGGCCGCCGCATCCCACCGCACGGGGCTGCTGCGCCAGAGCATGGCATCCCAGGTGGAAAGCGCCACGCTCAATCCCGGCGAAATCCAGCGTTCGACCGGTATCGTCCTGCCGCCGCTGCCCGCCAGTTGGCATGTCCAAGACGTGCAGCTTTATCCCACGCCCGACAGCCCGGCCATCGCCGTTTCGATCACCACGCCGCAGGGGGAGCAGCTCTCCTTCTTCGCGGACCGGGCCGAAACCCCGGCGGAGGCGCGCCCGCTGCTCGCCCGGCGCGCAGATGACGTCATCGCCTATTGGGAGGCGGGCGACATGGCCTATGCCCTGACCGGCCGCGCCGGGCCGCAGCGCATCATGACGCTGGCGGCGGAGATCGCGCCCGCAAGCTAGCGGTCTTTCGATGCCGCATTTCCCGAGCCGTCGACCGTAACCGGTCAACTTGAAAATACTCCAGGGCGCACCGCCAGAAAGGGTCGGATTTCGAATCCGGGAATGTTCCCTTTCCCGCGAAATCCCTTTAGAGCCCGGCGTCATGCAGGATGTGGAACAGCCATCGCCGCGCGCCGGGACGCGCCCCCCACTGGGCAGCCTGTCGATGATCTGGCGCTTCGCCAGACGCTATCCCGGCCGCATCGCGGGGGCGCTCTTCGCCCTTCTCGTCTCGTCCGCCGCCACGCTGGCGATCCCGAGCGGGTTCCGGCTGGTGATCGACCGCGGCTTCATGGGCGGGGGCGACATCAGCCGCTGGTTCGAATATCTGTTCCTGATCGTCGCGATCCTGGCGCTGGCCACGGCCGCCCGCTTCTACTTCGTGTCCTGGCTGGGGGAGCGCGTCGTCGCCGACATCCGGTCCGCCACCCAGGCCAATCTGCTGCGTCAGGAACCTCGTTTCTTCGAGGAAAACCGGCCGTCCGAAATCGCATCGCGCATGACCGCCGACACCGCGATCATCGACCAGGTGGTGGGATCGACCGTGTCGATCGCGCTGCGCAACGTGGTGACGGGCATCGGCGGCCTCATCTATCTCTTCGCGCTGGCGCCCAAGCTTGCCGGGCTGCTGCTGCTTGGCATTCCCGTCATATTGGTCGCGATCATCGGCCTTGGCCGCCGCGTGCGGGCCCTGTCGCGGGCAAGCCAGGACCGGTTGGCCGAAGTCGGCAGCGTCACGTCGGAAACGCTGGGCGCGATGAAGATCGTGCAGGCCTTCGGCCAGGAGGGGCGGGAAGCGGCGCGGTTCGACAGCACGGTCGAGGCCGGCTTTGCCACCGCGCGCCGCCGGATCGGGCTGCGCGCGGCGATGACGGCGATCGTCATCGCGCTGGTCTTCGGGTCGATCACGGCGGTCATGTGGCAGGGTGCGCTGGACGTTGCCGACGGGAAGCTGTCCGGGGGCAGCATCGCCGCCTTCGTCCTGACAGGCGGCCTGGTCGCGGGCGCTTTCGGTGCGCTGTCGGAAACCTGGGGCGACCTGCTGCGCGGCGCGGGTGCCGCCGGGCGGCTGCATGAGTTGATGGGCGCGACCCCACAGATCACCGCTCCGACGCGGCCCGTGCCGGTGCCGCGGACCGAACATGGCGCGCATCTTCAGTTCGAGGATGTGCATTTCCGCTATCCCACCCGCCCCGACCAGGCGGCCCTGCACGGCATTTCGGTCGACATCGCGCCGGGCGAGACCGTTGCGATCGTCGGCCCCTCCGGCGCGGGGAAATCGACCCTGATCCAGTTGGCGCTGCGCTTCTACGATCCCGATTCGGGCGTGATCCGGCTGAACGGCGTGCCGCTGCCCCAGGCCGATCCGGCGGAAGTGCGCGGCATGATGGCCATGGTGCCGCAGGAAAGCATCCTCTTCGCCGCCTCCGCACGCGACAATCTGCGCTACGGGCGATGGGATGCCAGCGACGAGGATATCTGGGCGGCGGCCCGTGCCGCCAATGCGGAGGTTTTCCTGCGCGCCCTGCCGCAGGGTCTGGACAGCTTTCTGGGTGAAGGGGGTGCGCGCCTTTCCGGCGGCCAGCGCCAGCGCCTGTCGATCGCCCGCGCCCTGCTGCGCGATGCGCCGATCCTGCTGCTGGACGAAGCGACATCCGCCCTCGACGCCGAATCGGAGCGGCTGGTGCAGGACGCGCTGGGACGGTTGATGCAGGGCCGCACCACCATCGTCATCGCCCACCGGCTGGCCACCGTCAGAGCCGCCGACCGCATCCTGGTGCTGGATGAGGGGCGGCTGGTCGAACAGGGCGACCATGCCACGCTGATGCAGCAGAAGGGGCTCTATGCGCGGCTGGCCAATCTGCAGTTTCAGGATGTTGCCGCCAGCTGAGGGGCGTGACGGTTAGTGCGTGCGGCTGGTAACGTTCGCGGTGCCGTCGGCCTGGATCTCGATCAGATGGGCCGTGCCGTCATTGCACTCCGCCTTCCAGCCCTTGACGCCGGGCCGGACTTCCGTGCGCTCCGATCGGGTGACCGTGGGGCAAGCCGCCCCCGACGCGCGCACGGCCCGTTCCAGCACGCCGTTGCGCTGGGCCTCGTCCAGCTTCGCGACGGCCGCAGCGGCGCCGGTTTCTGGCGTTTCCCGGCGATCGACGGCCGTGATCCGGTCGCTGCTATCGCCGCAGGCGATCAGGGTGAACACCCCCGCCAGCACCATCCATGTGCGCATGATTATCCTTTCGCTTGAGCGGCAAACCCGTCCGTCGCCCGGATGAGCGCGTCCAATATGCCGGGTTCGTTGAATGCGTGGCCCGCCCCTTCGATCATTTCGAAGCGCGCCTGCGGCCAGGCCCGGTGCAGCGCCCAGGCGGTTTCGGCGGGACAGGCCATGTCATAGCGGCCCTGCACGATGACGCCGGGGATGCCCGCCAGTTTTCCGGCGTCGCGGATGAGCTGGCCTTCCTCCAGCCAGCCGCCATGGACGAAATAATGATTTTCGATCCGCGCGAAGGCGAGCGCGAAATCATCGGCCTCATGCGTGGCGGACAGCGTCGCGTCGGGCATCAGGCGGATGGTTTCGCCTTCCCAGACGCTCCAGGCCTTGGCCGCGGCGATCTGCCGCAACCGATCGTCGCCGGTCAGGATGCGGCGATAGGCGTGGAGCAGGTCGCCGCGTTCCGATTCCGGGATGGGCGCGACGAAGCGTTCCCATTTGTCCGGATAGATGCGGCTCGCGCCCTGCTGATAATACCAGTCGATCTCCTGCCTGCGGATGGTGAAGATGCCGCGCAGCACCAGTTCGGTGACGCGCTCGGCGTGGCTCTGGGCATAGGCCAGGGCCAGCGTCGAACCCCAGCTTCCGCCGAAGACCAGCCATTGGTCGACCCCCATCATCTGCCGCAGGCGTTCGATATCGGCGACCAGATGCCAGGTGCTGTTCGCCTCCAGCTCCGCATGGGGCGTCGAGCGACCGCAGCCGCGCTGGTCGAAAAGAAGGACATCGTAGCGTTCCGGATCGAACAGGCGGCGGTGATCGGGCGATATGCCGCCGCCCGGCCCGCCATGCAGGAAGACGGCGGGCTTTGCGCCCGGCGTTCCCGCCCGCTCCCAATAGATGCGGTGGCCATCACCGACGTCGAGATGTCCTGAAGCAAAGGGTTCCAAGGCGGGATAAAGCGTGCGCATGCACCAATGTGTAGAAAGTCTGGCGGCCAATGCAATCGACGGACGCGCGATCCGCTTCGATCGGCGACGCTTGAGTGGCGACGAAGCCCGGTGCATCTTTCGCGCGATTCATACAGGAGGGATTCCGATGCGTTCCACCCTTGCGCTTGTCTGCGCCGGCCTTGTCTTCGCTTGCGCTCCCGCTGCCCTGGCGAAGGCACCCGATTTTGCCGCCGCCATTGCCGATCCCGGGCGCCCCGCAGAGGCAAAGGCGCTGGACGAGGGACGCAAGCCGGCCGAAACGCTTGCCTTCCTTGGCCTGAAGCCGGGCATGAAGGCGGCGGACATCGTGACGGGTTCGGGCTATTGGGCGGAGATCATGGCCGATGTCGTCGGTCCGAAGGGGACGGTGACGGGCTTTGAGCCCAGCCAGTTCACGGCCGATGCCGAAAGCCTTCAGAAATGGCAGAAGCTGCAGGCCCGTCGACCCGAAGTGCGGTGGGTCAGCTATCCCTTCGAAGCTTTCACCGCGCCGCCCGGCAGCTTCGACTTCACCATCCTCAACCTCAATTATCACGACCTTTACTGGCAGTCCCAGGAGATGGGCATTCCCGTCGCCGATCCGGCCGCCTTCGTGACGGCGCTCTACGCGGCAACGAAGCCGGGCGGGATCGTCGGCGTGATCGATCATGTCGGACCAGCGGGCGACACCCGGGCGATCGTCGACAAGCTGCACAGGATCGATCCGGCGGTGGTGAAGGCCGACTTCACCAAGGCCGGCTTCGTGCTGGAGTCGGAAAGCCCGTTGCTGGCCAATCCGCAGGACGACCACAGCAAGCCCGTGTTTGATCCCGCCATCCGCGGCAAGACCGATCGCTTCCTCTTCCGCTTTCGCAAGCCGAAATAAGGATCGTTCGAACGCGGGAGGCCGGAAACGGAAGAAGCGGTCGGTGGTGCTGGGCGCGCCATCCCGCTGCGGGGCGCGTAGCGGCCATGGGCGCCTCGACGCGCGAGGGCGGCCTCATGAAGGCGGCGTCATGGATCCGGCATCCTATTCCATGACGCTTTCCGACCGGCGGTGCGACGCCGGATTACATTTTGCGACAAATCTTTACAGGCGTTGCCAGAGTCTTGCGACAACTCCCCCCTAGAGGGAGGGCATTCAGGTTCCAATCCCAGGGGGTCATAGTGCGCCGTTCCTTCGCCTGCTTTCTGCTTCCATTGATGATGAGCGCGGCGCCGGAGGCGCTGATGGCGCAGACGGAGGGCCCCAAAGGCCCGGCCGGGCAGATGGACGATGCCGATGAGATCGTCGTCACCGGCCAGCCCCAACGCGGCGCCGTGGTCGGCAATATCAAGCCGGAGCAGCAGCTTTCCCCGGCCGATGTGCGTGCCCTGGGCGTCACGTCCATATCGGAGATGATCACGGAATTGTCGCCCCAGACCAACGGAACGCCGGTAGTGCTGCTGAACGGCAAGCGCATCTCCAGCTTTTCGGAGATTCAGGACATCCCGTCCGAAGCGGTGGCGCGCGTCGACATCCTGCCCGAAGAAGTCGCGCTCAGCTATGGCTATGCGCCGACGCAGAAGGTGGTGAACATCGTGCTGCGCCAGCGGTTCCGCGCCGAGACGGTGGACCTGCGCGCGGGCACGACGACGCAGGAGGGAGGCGACAACGGCTCCGCGGAAGGGGCCGTGCTGCGCATCCGGGGCGACAATCGCTTCACCCTGGACATGCAGTACAAGACCGCCGCATCGTTGCTGGAGAGCGAACGCGGCGTGGTGCCGACCGTGCAGGGCGATCGGGCCAATCAATTGTCCGGCATCGGCGCGTTTCTGGTGGGCGAGAATGGCATGACCGGCGGCGAGCTGGCGCATCATCGCACGCTCAGCCCGGCGACCGAGAGCTTTGCCACCAATGCGACCCTGGCCCGCGCGCTGGGCAAGATATCCATGTCCCTCAACGGACGACTGGAACTGTCCGACAGCGACAGCCTGCAGGGGTTTCAAGCAGCACAGTTCGACCTGGCCGCCGGCAATCCCTTTTCACCCCTGTCCACGCCGACGAGTTTCTATCGCTACCTGCGGCAGGCGGGCGAGCTGGGGCAACAGATCAGGGGCACGACGGGCCATGTCGGCCTGACGTTGAACGGCTTGTTGGGAGGCGGCTGGCAATGGTCCTTCACCGCCAATGGAGACTATTCCAACACCCGCACCGCGACGGATCGAGGCGTGGGCACGGCGGCGATCCAGAACGCGATCGACGCGGGGGCGGACCCCTTTGGCAGCTTCTCCGCCGACCTGCTGTCGACGCGCCTGATCGACCGGGCAAGGGCGGAATCGAAAGCGGTGCAAGGCGACCTGCTGCTGTCGGGTCCGCTGTTCGACCTGCCGGCCGGGGCGGTGACGACATCCGTTCGGGTGGGCGGCTCGGCCAATGGCTTTGACAGCTGGTCGACCCGTTCGGGCGTGGAGCGCGACAACAGCTACAGCCGCGAAATCGGTAGCGGGCAGATCAGCCTGGACGTGCCGATCACCAGCCGGACGAAGGGCGTGCTGGGCGCAATCGGCGACATCGGCGTCAATGTGAATGCGGCGGCCCAGCATTATTCCGACTTCGGCACGCTGTCGACGCTGGGCTACGGCATGCGCTGGCGGCCGGTGCCCGCCGTGCAGTTGCTGATGTCGGCCAATCAGGATCGCGCCGCTCCCACGGGCCAACAGATCACCGATCCGCTGATCTCCACGCCCAACGTGTCGGTGTTCGACTATGCGACCGGACAGACCGTGTTCGTGACGCAACTGAGCGGCGGCAACGCCGCGCTCCGGGAGAGCGTGCGCGACCAGTTCCGCCTGAGCGCCACCATCAAGCCGTTCGACAAGCCCAATCTGACCCTCACCGCGACCTATACCAACAGCCGGACCACCAACCCGATCTCGGCATTCCCGACGCCGACCCCAGCGATCGAGGCCGCCTTTCCGCAGCGTTTCCTGCGCGACGAGGACGGCAATCTGGTGCAGATCGATGCACGGCCCGTCAATTATCTGCGTTCGCAGAGCGAGCAGCTGCGCTGGGGCTTCGATCTTTCCATTCCGCTGAAGTCGCATATCCAGAAGGTGGTGGAAGCGTGGCGGGCCGCGGGCGCCAAGCCGGAGGAGCGGCCCAAGGAACTGCAGGATCTGCGTGGATTGTTCGGCAATCGCGGACCGGGGGGTGGTGCCGGAGGGCCTCCTCCTGGACCGGGTGGTGGCGACCAGCCGCGGGGTGATGGCGATCGCGGCGGACCGGGCAGCCAGGGCGGGGGCTTTGGCGGCGGGCCGCGAGGACCGGGCGGCGGCTTTGGCGGACCTGGCGGTTTCGGCGGCGGACGGGGCGGCGGAGGCGGAGGGCGGCTCAGCTTCAGCCTCTACCACAGCTGGCATTTCAACGAGCACATCCTGATCGCGCCCGGCGTGCCGGAACTCGACCTGCTCAATGGGGGTGCCACCGGATCGTCGGGCGGACAGCCCCGGCATGAGCTGAATGCGCGGGCCGGCTATACCAATAACGGCCTGGGCGCACGGTTGAGCGTGGATTGGCAGAGCGGCACCCATGTCGATGGGGCGCTGGGCGGAACGGCTGGTGGCGCATCCCGGCTGGATTTCAGCAGCCTGGCGACGGTGGACCTGCGCCTGTTTGCAAATCTGGGGCAGATGCCCTCGCTGGTGAAGAACCATCCCTTCCTGCGCGGTGCGCGCGTTTCGATCGGCATCGACAATCTGTTCAACCAGCGGCAGAGCGTCACCGATGCAAGCGGCAACACGCCGGTCCGCTACCAGCCGGGATATATGGACCCGACGGGCCGTGCAGTGACGATCAGCTTTCGCAAGCTGTTCTTCTGAGGAAACCGGCCGCGGCTTTTATCGGTGCCGCCATCGGGTCGGTGTTGCCGAAGCGAGGCTGCGATCACGACAGGGCGATCTTCGCGGGTCGGGGGGGGGAAGCGCGATCAGGCGATTTCCCGGCATATCCACCAGCTGAAGCGCGTGATTATTCGCCGAGTCGGATGATGTGATCCAGAATGGCGGGGTGCAGCGGCCGTTCGAAGACGCATCCCGATTCATGCGCCCTGGTCCACAGCACGCGCGCGCGGCGGCCTTCAAAGCCGGGCAACATGATCCACAGATCATCGTCGGCTGTCAATTTCATGAAGCTTTTCAGGCGGAAGCCGACTTCAGAGACATCCGCGATGTGGCTCTTGAACCAGGTCTCGCCCGGTCGCCGCACCCGAACGGCGATAAGCGCCGTGCGGCGATCTGCGAGACGCGCGTTGCCGCTATAGGGTTTTGTCTGAACTCTGACGCCCATGATCCAATGCCGATTTGACCATCAGCATCATCGCCTTTCACGGTGAAGAAAGCATTAAGCCGCATCTGGCGCGGCAAAAATAAGGGGCCGCCGAAGCAGCCCCGTTCAAGGTTGCGCATCTCGCGCCCGATTGCGTCACCCCAGCCCGCGCCCGGAAACGGGAAGTCGAACATTCCCGGCCAGACAGCGGCGGCGTTTTCGCGCCCTGGGAGCACATGGACATCCGATGATCCAGCGGATGCCCGCCATGCGCTCCTTACGATGCGCATTCCTGATTTCGAGCCGGGTTCCGGCACAGCCGGACCCGGCACGAAGGCCTTAGAACATGACGGCCTTAGAAATTGCCGTACTGTTCGTTGCCGACGAAGCCCAGCTTCGTCACGCCGGCGCGTTTGATCTCCGCCAGCACTTCATCAACGACCACATAGCGCGTGGCCGCGTTCGGCTGGAACTGCAGTTCCGGCTCGACCGGCAACCGCAGCGACTGCTGCAGATACTGACGCAGGGTCAGCAGGTCGATCGCAGAACCGTTCCAGGTGATGATGCCGCTGGGATCGATCGCCACCTTGTTCTTGACAGGGTCGATGACGCTGTCAGTCGGCGGGGCGTTCTGCGGCAGGTCGATCTTGACCGCGTGGGTCTGGATCGGGATGGTGATGATGAACATGATGAGGAGAACGAGCATGACGTCGATCAACGGCGTCGTGTTCATTTCCACCATCGGTTCGCCATCGTCTCTTCCGGCACTCATTGCCATGGCGATACTCCTAGAGCATTTTCAGTGATGGCCGTTGACCGGCAATCCGATTTGAAAATGCAGCACAAAGGGCTGTAACTTAAAGCCGCTGCGTATGCGAACCCGGCTCGGGCTCGGATATGAAGCCGACTTTCGGGAAACCGGCGCGCTGCATCGTGTAGATGGTGCCGCCGATGCACCGATAGGGAACGTTGATGTCGCCGCGGATATGCACTTCGGGCAGATCCTCCGGCGTCAGGTTTTCAACGCCGCCCGCCTTCTTGATGTCCGCCTCAAGCTTCGCGACCGCGCGGTCGAGCAGCTCGCTGGACGTTACGCGGGTCATGTTCCAGTAGACCGCACAGCTACCGTCGGAACCCTGCGTAACCGACAGGGACACGTTTTCCGGTTTTGTCGTCGTCGGCTCGAACGCGACCTTGGGGAGCTGCAGCTGAACCGTCTGGACGACGACCGGGACCGCGATGAGAAAGATGATGAGCAACACCAGCATGACGTCGACGAGCGGCGTCGTGTTGATGTCGGACATCGGCTTGTCTTCACCGCCGTCAGAGCCAACACTCATTGCCATTGATTATTTCCTAACATGCTTGTCGATGGTGCCCCGGCAATCCGGGGCCCACGTCCGATAAGGGGATCCGAGCGTCGCAGCGCCGCCGACCCCCTTGCCGGCATCTCAGCCTATCAGGCCTTGGTCGGCGCGGCGGCCGGCTTGGCAGCCGGAGCGGCCGGGGCAGCGGCGATTGCGGGCTTCACGGCGCCGTTCGACACCAGATAGGCCAGCAGGTCGACGGTGAAGCCGGCGAGCTGTTCCTGGATCGACTTGTTGCGGCGCTGCAGGAAGTTGTAGGCGAGCACCGCGGGAACGGCCACGGCCAGACCCAGGGCGGTCATGATCAGAGCTTCACCGACCGGGCCGGCAACGGCGTCGATCGAGGCCTGACCGGCAGCACCGATCTTGATCAGCGCGCGGTAGATGCCGATAACCGTACCGAACAGACCGATGAACGGCGAGGTCGAACCGACGGTCGCGAGGAACGCGAGGCCACCGTTCAGCTTCGAGTTGATCGCCGCTTCCGAACGGGCCAGCGAGCCGTGCAGCCAGTCATGGGCTTCGACCGGGTCGGTCAGCTTGGTGTGTTCTTCCTGCGCCTTGATGCCGTCATCTACGATCTGCTTGTAGGCGGAGTTCTTTTCCAGCTTGGCGGTGCCTTCCTTCAGGCTGGCGGCGCGCCAGAAGGTCGCACGCACCTTCTTGCCCTGGTTGATCACCTTCTGCTGTTCGATCAGCTTGGTGAAGAGAATATAGAAGGTGCCGACCGACATACCGCAAAGGATGATGAAAACGGTCCAGGCGATGGTGCCGCCCTGCTGGAGCGCCTCCATCAGGCCATAGGGGTTCTCCGACTTCGGCGCAGCGGCCGCAGCGATAGACATCAACATGTTCAAGACTTCCCTCTCAAAGGATCAATAACAAGGGGAAGGCGGCGTCCGGAACATTCCGGGGTTTCGCTCGCCCACCCTTCAAATCATTCCGGCAGACGCCAGGTGATACGGCCGTTGTACGTGTCCGACATAGGACCACCCCCGGCTGCTGTCGCGGGCTTGAACCTCGCGCGCTTCGGCAGCAGGCGGCATGTCGCCTCATCAAGGTCGGCATGGCCGGTCGAAGAGGTGATGGTACAGTTGGTCACGCGGCCATCCGGACCGATTTCCAGGCGGAATCCGGCCGTACCCGAACGTTCTTCACGCTGCGCGCGGCTCGGATAGTCGGCATCGCTGAGCCAACTGCCCGGACTGCTGCGCGGCGTCGCACGCGACGCAGGCACCGCAGGCGGTGGAGGCGCCGGGGGCGGCGGGGCCGCGACCGGAACCGGGTTGAAGACCGGCGGCGGGGTCCGAACCGTCTGGATCGGCGGAGCGGGGGCCGGGGTCTGAACAATCGGCGGCGGCGCAACGACCGGCGGCGGTTCGACCGGCTGGTCTGGCGGCGGCGGCGGCGGCTCCTCGTCCGGTGGCGGCGGTTCCTCCTTGACGTCGATCACGTTCAGCTGTTCCGCCGCCTTTTTGACATATTTCATGCCAAGACCGGTGACGAAGGCATAACCCAGAACAGCGTGAATCAGGGCGACGATAATGATCGAGATCGTACGACTCGATCCTTGCGAGTGGTCAGCATAGGCCATTCGGCAACGACACTCCTTAACTCAGCTTACCAGTTGATTATCGGCAAATAAGCCAAAAACGGCCCGAGCTGGCCGGGCTACCCCGGTCATCTTGGCCCCTATCCGTCCATTTGCTACCGTGCGAACTCCTATCGCGGCGCATCGTGGCACGCAAACGCTTTATCGATATGTTCGTTTGCGACCGTCACTACACACCGGAAAGACTTGCGTGTGGTAAATATGCCACGCGCTACTATCATTAGGACGAAGATGAAAAAAAAATCCACCATGACCCTACGGAAGTTGGCCCTTCTTTGCCTCATTTCCGCCGCACAATCGCAGATTTCCGCGGCTCAGGCGGGGTCTGAGCGGACCGTCGCGCAACCATCGGAACGAGTGGCGGGACTCGCTTACGCGGATCTCGCGGACCTCGCCGACGCCGCGCCGCTGGTGGCACAGGCGCGGATTGGCAACATCATCAAATTGAAGCCGGGACAGGCCGGCGCGGTCCCGACAGGCTATCAGAGGGTCTATATCGAGGCAAATGTGAGCAATCTGATTCGCGGCGAAGGGGGAATCAGCCCGACTGTCCGCTACCTTTACGACGCGCCGCTCGACGCGCGGGGCAAGATGCCCAAGCTCAAGAAGGCGCAGGTCATACTGTTCGCCCGTCCCGGCGCCCGTCCCGGCGAAATCCAGCTCGTCGCGCGCGATGCCCAGATCATCGCCTCGCCCGCCGAAACCGAGCGCGTGAAGGCGATCCTTTCGGAACTGGTCGCCGCCAACGCACCGCCTCGCATCGTCGGATTGGGAGATGCCTTCCATGTCGCGGGCACCATCGCGGGCGAAGGTGAGACGCAGATCTTCCTGCGAACGGAAAATGGCGATCCGGTCTCACTGTCAATATTGCGCCGGCCCGGGCAGCAGCCGCGCTGGGCCGTGGCGCTGGGAGAGATAGTGGATGAGGCCGCCCGCCCGCCAGCACCAGGCAGCCTGCTGTGGTACCGACTGGCATGCGGCCTGCCCAACGCGCTGCCGGCGCGGTCCGTCCGCGCGCTTTCTCCCCAGGATGCCGAACTGGCCCGCGCTGACTACCAGCTCGTCCTTGACGCCCTGGGTCCGTGCGGACGGACGAGGGCTGTCCGCTGATCGCGCGGCGGCGACAGTTTTCGGTCGCGCGGTCGGTTCCTTTTCCTTGGACAGATGCGCAGGGGCCGCTATCAGCGCGACGTCCCGCGAACAGGAAGGATGAACACAAGCCATGACCAATCTGCACCGCCATGCCCCGCTGCGCGTCGCGCTGGTCGGCCTCGGCACGGTGGGCGGCGGCGTCATCCGGCTGCTCCAGACGAATGCGGACCTGATCGCCCGCCGCGCCGGTTGCCCGATCCAGATCGTTGCCATCTCCGCCCGCGACCGCAACAAGGATCGCGGCGTCGACCTTTCGCCCTATGAATGGGTGGACGACATGACGACCCTCGCGGGGCGGGACGACATCGACGTGGTGGTGGAACTGATCGGCGGCGCCGATGGCCCTGCCCTCACCCTCGCCCGGCAGTGCCTGAGCGTCGGCAAACCCTTCGTCACCGCCAACAAGGCGATGCTGGCGCATCATGGCCTCGACCTCGCCGGGCTGGCCGAGAAGGCCGGCGTCGCGCTCAAATATGAAGCAGCGGTCGCAGGCGGCATCCCGGTCATCAAGGGCATGCGCGAGGGCGCGGCGGCGAACGAGATCAGCCGCGTCTACGGCATCCTCAACGGCACCTGCAACTACATCCTGACCACCATGGAAAAGGAAGGCAGGAGCTTTGACGAGGTGCTGAAGGAGGCGCAGGATCTGGGCTATGCCGAGGCCGATCCGAGCTTCGACATCGATGGCGTCGACGCGGCGCACAAGCTGACCATTCTCGCCAGCCTCGCCTTCGGCACGGAACTGGATTTCGACGCGGTCGCGACCACCGGCATCCGCCATGTCATCGCCGCCGACATCGCGGAAGCAGCGGCGCTGGGCTATCGCATCCGCCTGGTCGGCATGGCGGAGAACGGCCCCGACGGCCTGTTCCAGCGCGTCCATCCCATGCTGGTGCCGCTCGACCATCCGCTCGCCCATGTCGACGGGTCGCTGAACGCGGTGGTGGCGGAGGGCAATTTCGTCGGCCGCCTCTTCTTCCAGGGTCGCGGCGCGGGCGACGGCCCGACGGCATCGGCCGTCGTCGCGGACCTGATCGACGTGGCGCGCGACGAATATGGCGATGCGCTGGCCATGCCGGTCGCCGCGCTGGCGCAGCAGAAGCCTGCGGATGCCGGCAAGCGCGTGGGCCGCGCCTATCTGCGCTTCAAGGTGCAGGACCGTCCGGGCGTGCTGGCGGAGATCGCGGCGGCAACCCGCGACGCCGGCGTGTCCATCGAGAGCATGATCCAGCGCGGCGCCAGCCAGACTGACGGCGTGCTGGTGGCGATCGTCACCCATGCGGGCGAAGAACGCTGCGTGCGCGAGACGCTGGACCGGCTGGCCGGGTCGGACAGCCTGCTGCAAACACCGATGGTGATGCATATTCTGGATTGAGGAGAAGCGCGCGATCCGTCCGCGCCTCCCCTCGCCCCCGCGCCCGGACTGACCCAGGCGGTCGGGTTCAATCCGGCGCAAGTCCCCTCTGATCCAGTCCGAAACTGCGCGCCAGTGTCTGGCCAATGGGTTCGCCAAGCTGGAATATCCGGCGATGGGCGCGCTTGGGACAATCCATATTGCCGACGATCCGGCACGGCCGCGTATCGAAACGATAAGCGGTCATCTTGCCGTCGCCGGGTGCCGCTGTACCGCCCACCAGGCGCTGTTCCTGTGTCGCCGGCCCGGTCAGGCACAGCGCCGGCACGGCCTGGCATGGCGCGGGCCGAACCTTGGCGATCCGGCGCGGCAGCACGTCGGGCGGGGCGGAAAGGCTGGCGGCAATCAGCAGGAGGATCATCGGGGCGCCCCTTGGTCTTGTCCTGCTGCGAACGCCAGGGACGCGCTTCCGTTGCATCCGCCTTGCGAAAAGCACACCCTCGACAATGGTCCGACGACATCCTATCGCGCTCTCCAAAATAGCGGCTGAAGAGGAAAAGACATGGTGCAGGCAAGCTCGATACTCGATCGCGTGCTGGTGCTGGAAATGGTGCGCGTGACCGAAGCGGCCGCGATCGCAGCATCGAAGCTGATCGGCCGCGGCGATGAAAAGGCGGCCGACGCCGCCGCAGTCGAAGCGATGCGCCTGGCCTTCAACGACCTTTATATGGACGGCACCGTCGTCATCGGCGAAGGCGAGCGTGACGAGGCGCCGATGCTTTATATCGGGGAAAAGGTCGGCAATGCGATCGGCACCGGCCCCCGGATCGACATCGCGCTCGATCCGCTGGAGGGCACCACCATCACGGCCAAGGCCGGTCCCAATGCGCTGGCGGTGCTGGCGATTTCGGAAGAAGGCGGCCTGCTCAATGCGCCGGACGTCTATATGGAGAAGCTGGCCGTCGGCCCCGGCCTGCCCGAAGGCATCATCGACCTCAACAAATCGGTGAAGGAGAATGTCGAGGCGGTCGCCCATGCCAAGGGCGTCGACCCGCATGAGATCATCGTCTGCGTGCTCGACCGGCCGCGCCATGAAAAGCTGATCGCGGAACTGCGCGCCATTGGCTGCGGCATCATGCTGATCCCCGACGGGGACGTGGCGGGGGTGATCGCCACCACCAATCCGGAAACCAATATCGACATGTATATGGGTTCGGGCGGCGCGCCGGAGGGCGTGCTGGCCTGCGCGGCGCTGCGCTGCGTCGGCGGACAGTTCAAGGGCAAGCTGCTGTTCCGCAATGATGACGAGCGGGCCCGCGCCCGGAAATGGGGCATTGCGGATCTCGACAAGGTCTATGACCTCAACGAACTGGCGAAGGGCGACTGCATCTTTGCCGCGACGGGCGTCACTGACGGCTCGCTGCTGGCCGGGGTGAAGCGGCTGCCGGGTGGCAAGCTCACAACCGACAGCGTCGTGATGCGCGCCAGCACGGGCACGGTGCGGTGGGTGAAGGGCGAGCATCGGCTGGACCGGAAGCCGATCTAGAGCGATTTCCAAGCGATCGGAACCGATCGCTGGTTAAGAAATCGGGGAAATAAGGAATCCAGGGCGGCGATCTGATTCAATCAGATCGAAACCCGCTCTGGAACGGTCAGGAAATCGCTGCAAGGCAATGGCATGGGGCTTTGATCAACCGCCCTGTGCCATGCGCGGCGTCGATGCGGCTAGCGTCCGGCGCGGTGATTGAGATCGTGACCCAGCGCCAGGATCGCGACGCCCAACAGCGTATAGGCGCTTTCCTGCAAACCATGGTCCATGGTCAGCGCGCCGGCCATGATGCCCAGGCCCAGCGATCCGATCGCGGCAGGCATCATGAAGCCGTGCGCCACCGCACCATGGCCGAGCGCCACGGCGCCCAGCAGGATCGCCAGCACCAGGCCGGTCTCATGGAAAATCGGACTTTCGAATATGCCGCCCGCCGAGGCCATCACGCCCAGCAGCACGGCCGTGCCGAAGCAATGCGCCACGCACATGCCCGACAGAGCGATCGCGATGCGATCGATCCGGCCGTTGAGCAGATGGTGGCGAAGGCTGATCGGCATGGTTCGAGGTACATAGGCGAGACAAAGAAAAGTTACAACATATCATTCGCCATTTTTCACGATCTCGCGCGACAGGTGCTTCCCAACATATTGCCCGATGCGCCCTGCCCCTTTCTCATATCAAGAAGCCTTTGGTCGCCCGCGCCACGGCGCCGCCCTCCCCCGGCCGCTCCAGCCGCGATTTCCCGGCCGGCAGATGTTCCATTCCGGGCAAAATCGCTCTAGAGGGCTGCCGCAAGCCTGAACGGCATTCGAACAGCAGGAAGCACCCCCATGTCAGACGTCACCATCAAGCGCGCCCTTCTTTCCGTGTCCGACAAGTCCGGCCTGGTCGAACTGGGGCAGGCGCTGGGCAGGCACGGGGTCGAACTGGTTTCCACCGGCGGCACGGCCAAGGCTCTGCGCGAGGCGGGACTGGAGGTGAAGGACATTTCCGACCTCACCGGCTTCCCGGAAATGATGGACGGACGGGTCAAGACGCTGCACCCCAAGGTGCACGGCGGGCTGCTGGCCGTGCGCGACAATCCAGAGCATGTCGCCTCCATGCAGGAGCATGAGATCGGCGCGATCGACCTGGTCGTCGTCAATCTTTATCCCTTCGCCGCCACTGTCGCCAAGGGCGCGGCGCGCGAGGAAATCATCGAGAATATCGACATTGGCGGTCCTTCCATGGTCCGCTCCGCCGCCAAGAATCACGAAAGCGTGGCGATCGTCACCGACCCCGCCGACTATGCCCGGCTGATCGCCGAAATGGAGGAGAAGGCGGGCGCGACGAGTTACGACTTCCGCCGCATGCTCGCGGCCAAGGCCTATGCCGCCACCGCCGCCTATGATTCGATGATCGCGAGCTGGTTCGCCTTCGCCGACCAGGGCGTGCAGTTCCCCGAAAGCCTCTCGGTCTCCAGCAAGCTGGGTTCGACGCTGCGCTATGGCGAAAATCCGCACCAGTCGGCGGCGCTCTACCTGCCGGTCGGCGGCGGATCGGCTTCTGGCGCCAACGGCATCGCCCAGGCGCGGCAGATCCAGGGCAAGGAACTCAGCTACAACAATTACAATGACGCCGACGCCGCGCTGGAGCTGGTCAGCGAATTCCGCGACGGCCCGCCGACCGTCGTGATCGTGAAGCATGCCAATCCGTGCGGCGTTGCCACCGGCGACACGCTGATCGAAGCCTATGAGGCCGCCCTCGCCTGCGACAGCGTATCGGCGTTCGGCGGCATCATTGCCGTCAACCGTCCGTTGGACGGGCCCACGGCCGAAGCGATCAGCGGCATCTTCACCGAAGTCGTCGCCGCGCCCGACGCGGATGAGGAGGCGAAGGCGATCTTCGCGAAGAAGAAGAACCTCCGCCTGCTGCTGACCGGCGAACTGCCCGATCCGGTGCGCCCCGGCCTCCAGATCAAGAGCATTGCGGGCGGGCTGCTGGTCCAGAGCCGCGACAATGGCCGCATCAGTCGCGACCAGCTGAAGGTGGTGACGAAGCGCGCGCCCACGGAGCAGGAACTGAGCGACTGCCTGTTCGCATGGACCGTCGCCAAGCATGTGAAATCGAACGCCATCGTCTATGCCAGGGGCAACAGCACCGCCGGCATCGGCGCGGGTCAGATGAATCGCCTGGAATCCGCCCGCATCGCAGCGTGGAAGGCGAAGGACGCCGCCGACAAGGCAGGCTGGGCGGAGGCGCGGACCATCGGGTCGGCCGTGGCGTCGGATGCCTTCTTCCCCTTTGCCGACGGTTTGCTGGCCGCGGTCGAGGCAGGCGCGACGGCCGTGATCCAGCCCGGCGGCTCGATCCGCGATGATGAAGTCATCGCCGCTGCCGACGAGGCGGGGCTGGCAATGGTGTTCACCGGCATGCGCCACTTCCGCCACTGAGCATCTTGCCGAAAGTGGGCAGCGCGTTCCCGCCTTTACCGATGCAGCGGCGGGAACGGGGAACGCCACCTGCGGTGCGATCAAAAGCAGGCGTCCGGGGCATGATTGGTGCGGATGCGAAAGGAGAGAAGATCCTTTCGCATCCGCAAAAATAGCGGTTTTCAGCCAATTTTTATCAACTGGCCTCTTTTCCTCGACCTTCATGAAGCTTATCTCATGCGCGACCCTTCTCCCACGTCAGGCGTTGGGCAGATCCCATGAGTTCGACAGGAGATACAGGATGACCAGAAAGATGCTGGTGGCGCTGACCGCCGCCATGACGCTAGCCTTGCCCGCGGCAAACGCCTTTGCGGGGATCAACGATATGGAAGTGGTGGTCGACGGACGGACTGGCGCGGAAACCCGCAGCATCGCCGTTTCGATGGCCGACCTGAACCTTAGCAGCACCCATGGCGCCCGCATGGCCGATTCCCGCATCACCAAGGCCGCCAAGAAGGTCTGCGGCTGGATGAACGGATCGATCCTGCCGGCAACGCCGGAATATCGCGCTTGCTTCGGTGATGCGCTCGACGGGGCACGGACCGACCTCAACACGCTGATCCAGGCGCAGCGCCAGGGCTGACCTGCGCTATTGCAAAAAGCGAATGCCGGCGGCTTAACCAGGCCGCCGGCATTGCCTTATCTTGCATTGTTACCGGTCATTAACTACTCCTTAGAAGATTTCCTTCACCTAAAATCGGCAAAGGATTTCATCGGGGGGCCTAGATGCCGCAGAACGACCACAATGTGGATGTCGCCATTATTGGCGCGGGTCCGGCCGGACTTACTGCGGCTTATCTGCTGAGCAAAAAGGGCTATTCGGTCAGCGTCATCGAAAAGGACGCCGTCTATGTCGGCGGCATCAGCCGGACAGTGGAACTTGACGGTTTCCGTTTCGATATTGGCGGCCATCGTTTCTTTTCCAAGTCGAAGGAGGTCGTCGACCTCTGGAACGAGATTCTGCCCGACGATTTCATCGTGCGCCCGCGCATGAGCCGCATCTATTATGAGGGCAAATTCTACAGCTATCCGCTGCGCGCCTTCGAGGCGCTGGGCAATCTGGGGCTGTGGCGGTCAACACTTTGCATGGCGAGCTTCGCCAAGGCGAAGCTGTTCCCCAATCGGGATGTCCGCTCCTTCCAGGACTGGACGGTCAATGCCTTTGGCCACAAGCTGTTCTCGATCTTCTTCAAGACCTATACGGAGAAGGTGTGGGGCATGCCCTGCGACGAAATGTCGGCGGATTGGGCGGCGCAGCGCATCAAGGGACTGTCGCTGTGGGGCGCGGTGACCGACGGGCTCAAGCGATCCCTGGGCCTCAACAAAAGGCCCAATGACGGCATGGCGACCAAGACGCTGCTGGAAAGCTTCCGCTATCCGCGCCTTGGCCCCGGCATGATGTGGGAAGCGGCCCGCGACTTCGTGCTCGCGCGCGGCAACAGCGTGCTGATGGCCCATAGCCTGGGACAATTGTCGCAGGATCAGGCCAGCGGCCGCTGGCGCATGACGGCAAACGGGCCGGACGGGGAAGTCGCCATTACCGCCGGCCATGTCATCAGTTCCGCGCCGATGCGCGAACTGGCCGGGCGCATCCAGCCCCAGCCCGCGACGCTGGGCCAGGCGATGGACCTCAAATATCGCGATTTCCTGACCGTGGCGCTGATGGTGAAGGGCAAGGATATCTTTCCCGACAACTGGATCTACATCCACGATCCGAAGGTGCAGGTCGGCCGAATCCAGAATTTCCGCAGCTGGTCGCCCGAAATGGTGCCGGACCCGGACCTTGCCTGCGTCGGCCTGGAATATTTCTGCTTCGAGGGCGACGGCCTCTGGTCGTCGAGCGACGCCGATCTGATCGAACTGGCGAAGAAGGAAATGGCGACGCTGGGCCTGTGCAACCCCGACGATGTCGTCGGCGGCGCGGTGGTGCGGCAGGAAAAGGCCTATCCGGTCTATGATGACGGCTATGCCGACAATGTCCTTGCCATGCGCACCGAACTGCAACGGCTCTATCCCACGCTGCATCTGGTGGGGCGCAACGGCATGCACCGCTACAATAACCAGGATCATGCGATGATGACGGCGATGCTGACGGTCCGCAATATCGAAGCGGGCGAGCAGCTTTACGACATCTGGGCGGTCAACGAGGATGCCGAATATCATGAAGCGGGCGAGGAAGGGCAGGACGCCGCCGGCCAGCGCGCCGCGCTCGCCAGCGAGAGGCTGGTGCCCAATCGTCTGAAGGCGGCCTGACCCCATGGGTGATTGGGTGCGAAGCATGGCCGGGCCATTCAATGCCGTCTTCGGCCGCTTCACTTTCACGCGCTATCTGCTGGCCAGCATCTGCGCGCTGTCGGCCGATTTCGCGCTGTTCATGCTGTTGCACCGGTTGGGCGTGCCGCCTGCGCTGGCCGCATTTGGCGGCTATTCGGGCGGGCTTGTCCTGCACTGGATGATCAGCACGCAATTCGTGTTCGAAATGCGGCAGCCCGCCACCCATAGGCAGCGCATCGCCTTCCTCTTCAGCGCCCTGATCGGCATGGCGATCACCATGGGGCTGGTCGGCGGACTGAGTGCGCTGGGGCTTTCGCCCGCCCTCGCCAAGCTGGCGGCCGTTCCGGTGAGCTTCCTGTCCGTCTATGCGATCCGGAAATATGGCATCTTCGCCCGCGTCTGACAGCAGCCCCATTCCCAGGACATCTCCCCTCACCCGTTGGCAAGGCAACGCGGCGGTGCTGTTGCTCTGGGCGCTGTGCTGTCTCGTCATGCTCTGGCTGTTCCGCCATGGGCTGTCCGGGCTGGAGTTTCGCGACCCCGATGACGCGATGCGCCTGCAACAGGTGCGCGACTGGCTGCATGGCCAGGCCTTCCGCGATGTCAGCCAGCATCGCGTGAACCCGCCGGCCGGCGGGCCGATGCACTGGTCGCGCATCGTCGACATGCCGATCGCCGCGCTGATCCTGATGCTGCAACCGCTGCTGGGAACGGTTCAGGCCGAAATCGCGGCCTGCGCGCTGGTGCCGCTGATGCTGTTGGGTGGATTGACGGCAACGGTGTTCCTGGCCGCGCGGCGCGCGGCAAGTGGCATGTTCGTCCCGCTGCTGGCGGTCGTCCTGCTGCTGACCACGCCCAGCATCCTGGTCCAGTTCACCCCCTTTCGCATCGACCATCATGGCTGGCAGATCTGGATGGCGGCGATCGCCCTTTGCGGCGCGCTGGATGCCCAGCGCCTGCGGGGCGGCATCACAGCCGGTCTTGCCATCGCGCTCTGGCTCCAGATTTCCAGCGAAGCGCTGCCCTATGCCGCGCTGTTCGCCGGCACATTCGCGCTGCGGACATGGCTCGACCGGCGGCAAGCGGCGCGGATCGCAGCCTATGGCGCCAGTCTTGGCGGCGGCGCGCTCCTGCTGCTGTTGATGCTGCGCGGCACCGGCGCCGCGTTGATCCGGCAATGCGACAGCCTTTCGGCAGCCTATATCTGGCCTCTTCTGGCGTTCGCGCTGGCGATGCCGCTTGCGCTGTATCTGATCGGCACGACGACCGTCCGGCAGCGCATCCTGGCGACGGCGGCTGGCGGGATCAGCGCAGCGGGCATATTCCTGCTGAGCGGTGGGGCCTGCCTTTCCGGCGATCCGTTCAAGGCGCTGGGCCCGGTCGCCTATCGCTTGTGGTATCTGCAGGTGAAGGAGGGCCGCCCTGTATGGGAACAGGGCACCCTGATGGCCGGGATCATCCTGCTGCCCGCAGCCATGGGGCTGGTCAGCACGATCATCGCGGCCTGGCGCGCCGAGGAGCGGGAGGCAAGGGATCGCTGGATCGTCGTCGCCTTGCTGCTGGCGGGCGCGTCGGCGGTCGCCATCCTCGTGCTGCGCGCCATGTCGGTGGCGCATGTGCTGGCGCTGCCGGGCACGGCGTGGCTGCTGCTGACCCTGTTTCGCCGCATCCAACGCTGGACGAACGCCGTCGCGCGCATATTGGTCACGGCGGGCGTGGCGATATTGCTGACGCCGGCGGGGCTGTGCGGCGCCTGGATATTGATCGCGAGCGGCGCAGCGCGGAAGGAGCAGCCCGAAACCGTCAATTGCCGGGCCGCCGCCCCTTTGGCTCCGTTACAGGCACTTCCCCGCTCGACCCTGTTCGCGCCACTCGATCTGGGACCGGATATCCTCTTGCGGACCGGACATAGCGTGATCGGCACCGCGCATCATCGCAATGCCGTGGGCATCAACGCGGTCATCGACGGCTTCACCCAGCCGCCCGACAAGGCCCGGGCGATCGTCATGCGCCTGAATGGCGGGAAAGGCGCGGATTACCTGCTGATCTGCAACGAGATGAACGAGATCAAGCATTATCGCGCCGACTTCCCCCAGGGGCTGGCCGCGGCGCTGAAGCGCGACCGGCCGCCGCAATGGCTGCGACAGCTTCCCGGCAAGGGTCCGCTCCGCATCTACAAGGTGATCGCTCAGCCCGCGACGAAGACCAGCGCGACGCCATTCATGCAATAGCGCTTGCCGGTGGGCTGCGGCCCGTCATCGAACACATGGCCCAGATGTCCGCCGCAGCGGGCGCAATGCACCTCGGTCCGCGGATAGCCCAGTTCGAAATCGCGCGAGGTGCCGACGGCGCGCGGCAGCGGCGCCCAGAAGCTGAGCCAGCCGGTGCCGCTGTCGAACTTGGTCTTCGAGCTGAAAAGCCGCTGCCCGCAACCCGCGCAGGCGAAGATGCCCGGTCGATGCTCCTTGTTGAGCGGGCTGGTGAAGGGATATTCGGTCGAGCGCTTGCGCAGCACCTGATAGGCGAGCGGACTCAGGCGCTTGCGCCATTCGGCATCGCCGAGCGTGAAGGAATAGGCGGCAGCGGCCTCTCCCACGCCAGCCTGCCAAAGGACGATCATCGTCGCGACGCCGCCGCCCAGTCCCAGAAATTGCCGCCGATCCATGGACCGCACCATAGCAGCGTCAGCCTGTCGCGCTTCTGAACAACTGCTTCCACCAGCCACCGCCCGATTTCAGCACATGGCGGCGGAACAGCAGCACGCCGATCCGGATGATGAGGCCGACCCAGAGCATCTGCCAGACGATGGCAAGGAGATGGGGCCAGAGCGCGTCCACCTGCGCGGCGCGGGCGATCATGGCGAAGGGGGAGGAGAAAGGCAGGACAACCGCTGCGACCTCCGGCGGCGATCCCATCTTGTCGACGGCATAGGTGGCAAAGAAGAAGATCAGCATCTGTCCCATGGTCACGGGCATGTTGAGCGTCTGCACCTCCCGCACGGTTGCCGCCTGCGCGCCGATGCCCAGGAACAGCGAACCCAGCAGCGTATAGGCCATCGCGAAATAGATGACGGCCAGCATCAGGAACAGCGGCCAGCCGACGGCGGGGTCCGGCAGGCTGGCGCCGGGCGTCTTGAGGGCCAGGAACACGGCGAAGGCGGTTCCGCCCCAGAAGAGGATGCCGACGAAGCTCATCGCCAGCATCGCCATCAGCTTGCCCAGGAAGATCGCGTCGACCGGCACGGCGGCTGCCAGTATTTCTATGATCTTGTTGGTCTTTTCCTCGACCAGGTTGGACAGGATCATGCCGGCCAGCAGGATGGTGAGGAAGAAGATGACGATCTGCGCGATCCGGCCGATCACCAGCCTGCCCTGGCTCTGCGCGCCGACGCTGGTCGCGACCTGCTGCGCCTCCACATGCACCATGTGCAGCGATTTTTCCGCGACAGCGGCGCTGGCGAGCAGGCTGATGTCGCCTTCCAGCCGCTGGATGTCCTGCGGCTGTCCCGTCATCACGGGGCGGGCCGGCGATCCCGACACGATCACCATGACATCCGCATTCGCCCTGGCCAGTTGAGCGCGGGGCGCGGGCGACAGCGGAACGCGGCGCAGCACGGGCAGGGCCTGAGGCCCCATGCGCTCCGCCAGCCGGGCATGGGCGCGCTCCATCCGCGACGCGTCGGCCGGGGACATGGCGATGCCGACGACCGGCCGCAGATCCGTGGTGGAAATCCTGTCGCCCAGCCCGCCAAAGGCCATGCCGATGACGATGGGGAAGAGCGGACCCAGAAGGAAGAAGATGAAGGTGCGGGACAGCACAACGGCGGTGAAATCCCGCCGGGCGATGACGAAGGCGGCGCGCATCAATTCGTTCATGCGGCTTCCTCCTCCTGCGGGTCGCCCTGCATCTGCCGGGCTGCCGCCTCGCCTGCAATGGCGACGAAGGCGTCGTGCAGGCCGGGGCGCTCGATCGACAGGCTTTCGATCCCGGCATTGCCGTCCAGCAGGGCGCGGAGCAGCGGTTCAATACCCCCCAGCGGCAAGGGGAAATGCCATGTGCCGTCCTGCGCCAGCGTTTCTGCGGGCAAGGCGCGACGCCAGCCGCCGTCGCTGGCGCGGGTGCGCAGGCGCACCTGCGGTCGCAACCGGTTGCGGGCATCGTCCACCGTGCCTTCGAAACGGATGCGCCCGCCCGCGACGATGGCGACGCGTTCGCACAGCCGTTCGGCATGGGCGATGACATGGGTGGAGAACAGCACCGTGACGCCGCGCCGGGCCTGATCCCGGATCAGCACCTCCAGCTTGCCCTGGTTGAAGGCGTCCAGGCCCGAAAAAGGCTCGTCCAGCACGATCAGGCGCGGTTCGTGGACGATCGTGCCGAAAAGCTGCACGGTCTGGGCCATGCCCTTCGACAATTGGCGGATCGGCTTGTCCGCCGAGGCGCCCATGCCATAATCCGCCAACATGGATCGGGCCCGCTCCCGGCCGATCTTCAGCGGCAGCCCGCGCAGCGCGCCCATGAAGGCAACGGCTTCGAAGGCCTTCATCGAGGGGTAAAGGCCGCGCTCCTCCGGCAGATAGCCGACATTGCGCGCCTGGCGCAGCGGCGCGCTGTCGCCCAGCAGGCTGCGATGCCCTTCATCAGGATCGATAATGCCGAGCAGGGTGCGCAGCATCGTTGTCTTGCCCGCGCCATTGGGGCCAAGGATGCCGTAGATCGACCCGGCAGGCACGGCGACGTCGATACCGTCCACCGCCCGAAAATCGCCGAATGTCTTGACAAGACCATGGCCTTCAACGGCATAGGTCGGTTGAGGAGCCCCGATCATCGGCCTCTGATAATCGCATCGCATGCCAACGCAAAATGAAACCTTGGAACAGCGGCTGAAGGCCGAAGCGCTGCGGCTGGGCTTTGCCGCCTGCGCCATCGCGCCGGCCGATGCCGCGCCGCGTTCGGCCGAAAGGCTGCGGCAATGGCTGGATGCCGGCCATCATGGCGACATGCTGTGGATGGCGGAGCGCGCCGGACAGCGCGGATCGCCGCAGGCGCTGTGGCCGGACGTGCGAAGCGTCATCATGCTGGGCATGAGCTATGCGCCGGGGCGCGATCCTCTGGCGCTGGCCGATGTGCGTGATCGCGGCCGTATTTCCGTCTATGCCCAGGGGCGCGACTATCATGACGTGGTCAAGAAGGGGCTGAAGGCCCTCGCCCGCTGGCTGGTGGAGCAGCAGCCGGGCGCGCTCAAGGTCTTTGTGGATACGGCCCCGGTCATGGAAAAACCGCTGGCGGAAGCGGCTGGCCTGGGCTGGCAGGGGAAGCACAGCAATCTGGTCAGCAGGACGCATGGAAGCTGGCTGTTCCTGGGGGCAATCTACAGCGAGATCGCGCTGGCACCCGACATGCCGGAAAAGGACCATTGCGGCAGTTGCACCGCCTGCCAGGCGGCGTGCCCGACCGACGCCTTCCCGGCGCCTTATGTCGTCGATGCGCGACGGTGCATCTCCTATCTCACCATCGAGCATAAGGGCCCGATCCCGGAGGCGTTGCGCGCCGGGATCGGCAACCGCATCTATGGCTGCGACGATTGCCTGGCCGTCTGCCCGTGGAACAAGTTCGCGGAGGTCGCGGCCGCGAACCGCGCCTTTGTCGGGCGGGCGGAACTGGCGGCGCCGGAACTGGGCGACCTGCTGGCATTGGACGATGCGGGCTTTCGCGAGATATTCGCAGGCTCCCCGATCAAGCGGATCGGACGCAACCGAATGGTGCGCAATGCCGCCATCGCGGCGGGCAACAGCGGTGACAGGGGATTGATCGGGCGGCTGCGTCCGCTGACCGACGATGAGGATGCCGTCGTCGCGGAGGCGGCGCGCTGGGCGATCGAGCGGCTGGAGCGGGATTAGCTGGAAAGCTGCTCCGGGTGCGCCAGGCGGATGCGCTATTTGCCCTGCAGCGCGGCCGAGCAACTCGCCGGATCGACATCCGTGCCGGTCAGCGTGCGGGCATCGACATGGGTGACGAGCGGCTCTTTTCCCTGTGGCGGAAGGTACAGATAGGCATCGAGCACGCAGCGGCCATTGGCGAATTGCAGCTTGCGCATGGTGCTTTCGCGAATGTCGAGCCGGGGTTGGCCGAACAGGTGCATGAGCTGCTTCGCGTCCGACCCGATCAGCGGACCGGGACGGGTGAAGGCGCTGGCCGGCGGACCGACAGGCGGGCGGGTGATCTGGGCCGCAGGCGGCGGCACCACCCCTCCGCAGGCGGCGAGGGTCAAGAGCGAAGCCAGGACGAGCGCCGGATGAGGACGGGTCATGGCATGTTCCTTCGGGCACCGTGCAGCATGTGGACCGCCATAGCGGCGCTCCAGATCGGTGCAAGCAGGTTGAGCACCGGCACGAGGAAGATCAGCGCCGAAGCGAGGCCCATCAGCCACCGGCCGCCACGCGGGATAGGCGGCAGGTCGGGATGGCGCGGCTCGACCATGTCGGCCATGTCGCGGCCCAGCAGGGCGGCGTTCAGGACCAGGAACAGGCCCAGCGTGCCGACGCCCGTCACCAGCAGTAGCAGATAGGCCGGCAAAGCGAGCAGGTTCCAGCCGACAGTCCGCAGGATGGAGCGCAGGGCGAGCCGAAGGCTGCGGCCCCAGCCGACCGGCCGGGCGCGGGCCGCCGCCGCCGGATAGCTGTCCCGTTCGATGGCAATGACGATGTCGTCGGCAAACAGGCTCATGATCGCCATGGCGGTGGCGCGGAACAGCAGCCAGCCGGCGGCGATCACGATCAGCGCGGTCGCGGTCGCCTCCGCCAGCCCGCCCCAGCCCACGCCCGGCATCCAGCCTTGATGCTGGCGGAGAGCGTGAACGCCCGCCCACAATGCGGTGGCGAGAAGCGCGAAGATCAGCAGGGTCAGCAGCAGCGACTTGACCAGCAGGCGAAGCGCGGCGCCATGGACGATCGAGGGGCAGGCACGGAGGGCGGCGGCAAGGACCATGGCACAGCTATTCCCGCCTCTGCGCCCAGCGTCAATCAGCGCCGTTGCGCGCCGCGCCCCGGATCGATAGAGACGGCGGGATTTTCCCCCTCATTCACGAAGGATTTTGCGTGACTGCTGCTGCCCCCACGCTTGATGTTGTCGCCATCGGCAATGCCATTGTCGACGTGCTTGCCCGGAGCGACGACGCTTTCCTGGCCGAACATGCGCTGACCAAGGGCGGCATGCAGCTGATCGACGCGGAGACGGCGGAGAGCCTGTATGCCGACATGGGCGCGGGCAAGGAGATCAGCGGCGGATCAGCGGCGAACACGCTGGCGGGCCTGGCAGCGTTCGGCAAGAAATGCGGCTTCATCGGACAGGTCAATGACGATCAGCTCGGCGCCGTCTTCTCCCATGACGTGCGCGCGCTGGGCATCCGTTATGACACGCCGACGATGCAGGGGGACGTGCCGACGGCGCGCTGCCTGATCCTGGTGACGCCCGACGCGCAGCGAACGATGAACACCTTTCTGGGCGCATCACAATTCCTGCCGGAAGCCGCGCTGGACCTCGACCTTATCCGTTCCGCCTCGATCCTCTATCTGGAAGGCTATCTCTGGGATCCGGAGCAGCCGCGCGCGGCGATGCGGGCGGCCATCGACGCCGCGCGGGGCGCGGGGCGGAAGGTCGCCTTCACCCTGTCGGACAATTTCGTGATCGACCGTCATCGCGCCGACTTCATCGAATTGATCGATCAAGGGCTCATCGACATTCTCTTCTCCAATGAAGGCGAGATCCAGTCATTGGCGGGGCTGCACGATTTCGAAGCCGCCGTGGCAGCCGTGGCCGCGAAAGTTCCGGTGCTGGTCTCCACGCGCAGCGAGAAGGGCGCGATCGCCGTGGTCGACGGCACGCGGTACGAGGCGCATGCCGCGCCGGTTGCGGAAGTGATCGACACGACCGGTGCGGGCGACCTGTTCGCGGCGGGTTTCCTGGCGGGCCATCTGGAGGGGCTGGATGTCGACCAATGCCTGAAGCTGGGCGCTGCGGCGGCGGCTGAAGTGATCTCCCACTGGGGTGCGCGGCCGGAGGAGGATCTGAAGGCGATCCGGGCAAAGACGCTGGGCTGAGGATGCGGGACGTGCTCCTGCGCAGGCAGGAGCACGAGGCGGTCGATTCAGGCGGCCTTCTGCTTCCGGAACAGTGCGCGGTCATCGGGGCCGAAACCCCAGCGCCAGATGACCAGGCCATAGACGCCAAGAATAGTGAAGACGCCGAAGACCAGTTCCATCCATTCGAAATGAGGCGGCAGCGCGACGAAAGCCGCGCCGACGATGCAGGCTACGCCGGAAGCGCTGAGCAGCGGCCAGCGCCAGGCATTGACCTTCGCGCCCAGCAGCCTTGACAGCAGGCGCGCCTTGACCAGCGCGCTGGCGCCAAGCGCGATGCTGAGCGCCAGCGCAGGGGCGGCGGCGACGGCCATGTCGCTCAGGCCCAGGCGCCGCGCGGCGAAGATCAGGGCGAAACTGAGCGCCGCCTGCAGGCCGATCATCAGCAGCGAGATCATCAGATTGCGATGGCGCGCAATATAGACCAGCGCCGATTCGCTGACGACGGCGGTCGCCGCCACGACTTCGGCCAGCAGCAGGAAGGCGAGCGCGCCGGTTCCGCCGACGAAATGGGGTCCAACAAGACCCATGACCGCTTCACCCGGAATGCCCAGCGCGAGCGCGATGCCCGCCTGCGCCGCGATGATCCAGAAGCCCACCTGGCTCACCTGCCTGGCTATGGCGGTCAGATTGCCCTCCGAAAGATTGCGCGTGATGACGGGGCCGAGGATCGGGTCGAAGCTGGTCTTCAGTTTCTGGGGCAGGGATGCGACCTGCTGGGCGACATAATAGATGCCGACGACCGCCGGACTGACGAACAGGCCAAGGATCGCCATGTCGAGCCGGCGCGACCCCCATTCCACGCCGTCCGCGGCCGCCAGCGGGAGATTGCGGCGGGCGAGGCGCCAAAGCCTGCCGACATCGGGGCGCCAGCCATAGGGGATGCCATAATGGCGGGTCATCGGGATGATGGAGGCGACGAGCGCCGACACCATCGAGAGGACGTAGGAGAGGATCAGGCCGTCGCGGGTCGAATAGAAGGCAAAGGCAAAGGCGCCGATGCTGATCGCCCACGGCTCTATGATCGATCGCGCGCGCACCGTGGCGCCGATGTCGAAGCGGTAGGCGCAGGCGGCCAGCGCCACGTCGGACCCCGCGACGGCGATCACGATCAGGGCGAGCAGCCGGTCGAGGCCGTTGATGCCGCTGTTCGGGAACATGGCCTGGGGAATGGCGACCAGGATCGCGCTGCCCATGAGGGAAGCGATCAACGTCACCACCATGGCGTCGGTCACGACATGGCTGTGCGGCCGCCGGGTCTGGGTCAGCGCGCCCGCGAGGCCGCGCTTCAGGCCCAGCGTCGCGAGCTGGGCGATGAATTCCACCACCAGCACCGCATAGGCGAAGCGGCCCAGAGCATCGGCCCCATACCAGCGCCCGGCGATGAACAGGAACGGCAGGCGCGCCGCAAGGCGGAGCAGGAAACCGAACACATTGGTCCGTCCACCCTTGGCGAGCGCCGCAATATCATCCTGCTGCGCCGGAGAGGCCTCTTCAGCCGCCAAAAACCTATGATCCCCCTGTGAACTCAAGACCGTTGCGTCATCTTGTGGAGCCGGACTGTAGCAATAAATGATGATGGGGCGATGAATTTATTCGGCGCGCAGCGGGCGAGCGAGCAACGCATCCATCACCTGGGCAAGCGGCGCCGCGTCTTCCAGAAGGGCGCAGACCGCCTCGACCACGGGCATTTCGACATGGGCGGCGCGAGCGGCCTCGCGCAGCACGGGCGCGGTAAAGGCCCCTTCCGCGACGGTCCGGCGGTTGGCGAGCAGGGCCGCGGCCGCCTGCCCCTCCCCCAGCCCCTTGCCGAGCGAGAAGTTTCGGCTGTTGGTCGAGGAACAGGTAAGGACGAGATCACCCAGCCCGGACAGGCCCGCCAGTGTCTCGGCGCGCGCGCCCCTGGCCAGGCCGAAGCGGGTCATCTCGGCAAATCCCCGGCTGATCAGCGAGGCGCGGGCGTTGAGGCCCAGGCCCGCGCCCTCCGCAACGCCGCAGGCGATCGCGAGCACGTTCTTCACCGCGCCGCCGATCTCCGCGCCGACGACATCGTCCGACAGATAGGGGCGAAAGGCCGGCCGCGCGATGCGGGCGGCGATCGTCGCGGCGAGACCGGCGTCGGCGCAGGCCAGCGTGATCGCGGTCGGCAGGCCCTTCGCGACTTCATGGGCGAAGGTCGGCCCCGAAAGGACGGCGATGGGCGAGGTCGGCTGCGCTTCTCTCGCCACTTCGGACATCAGCAGGCTGGTCCCCGCCTCGATCCCCTTGGAACAGAGGATGAGCGGCGTGCCCGCGGGTGCCTGCGCCACGACGGCGCGCAGATGCTGGGCAGGGCTGACGATCAGCAACAGGTCGCGGTCGGCCATGGCGGCCATGTCGCCGGTCGCCTCGATCGAGGCGCTGAGCGGGATGGCAGGCAGATAGAGCGGGTTCTGGCGCTCGCCGTTGACCGCCGCCACCACTTCAGGTTCCAGCGCCCAAAGCCGGACATGCTGGCCGTCCGCCGCCAGCGTCTGGGCAAGCGCGGTGCCCCAGGCGCCGGCGCCTATCACACCTGCTTTCAGGGAGGGGGCGTTCATGCTTTCACTCCTGCGCCGCGCGCCTTTTCTGCGCCGGGGTCCAGCGGCCAGCGCGGGCGCGCCGGAACGGTGAGATCGTCGATCAGCCCCGCCGCATAGCGTTCCGCCCCGGCCCAGGCGATCATCGCCGCATTGTCCGTGCAGAGCCAGAGCGGCGGCGCGACGAAGGGCAGGTCGTGCCGGGCGGCCAGCGCTTCCAGCGCGGCGCGGATCGACCGGTTGGCGGCGACGCCCCCCGCGACGACGAGGGCGGTGATGTCGTGAAGGCCGGCCAACTGCCGCTCCGTGCGGTCGACCAGGCAATCGATGACGGCTTGCTGGAAGCTGGCCGCAATGTCCCCGGTCGAATATTGACCGGACTGGGCGGCGCGCATGACCGCGCTTTTGAGGCCGGCGAAGGAAAAATGCGGCTCGACCGTGCCAACCAGCGGGCGCGGCAGGGGGACGGCTTTCGGATTGCCCGCGGCGGCGGCCTTCTCGACCGCCGGGCCGCCGGGATAGCCCAGGCCAAGCAGCTTCGCCGTCTTGTCGAAGGCCTCTCCGCTCGCATCATCTATGGTCGTGGCGAGGCGGGCATAATCGCCCGGCCCGCGCACATGCAGCAACTGGCAATGGCCGCCCGACACCAGCAGCAGCAGATAGGGGAATTGCAGCGTCGGATCGGCCAGACGCGGCGAAAGGGCATGGCCTTCGAGGTGGTTGACCGCGATCAGGGGCTTGCCGGCGGCATGGGCAAGCGCCTTGCCGGTGACGAGGCCGACCATCACGCCGCCGATCAGGCCGGGACCGGCCGTGGCGGCGATCACGTCCACATCGGCGAGGGTGAGGTCGGCGTCCTTGAGCGCCGCCTCTATCAAGGGCGAAAGCACTTCGACATGGGCGCGGGCAGCGATTTCGGGGACGACGCCGCCATAGGGGCGATGCGCCTCCTCCTGCGTGGCGAGGCGGTGGGCCAGGATCCTGCCCTCCCCCGTCACCAGCGCCGCCGCAGTTTCGTCGCAGCTTGATTCCAGGCCCAGGATGATCGTCATTGCCGCTTCCATCTAATGCCCGTGGTCATTAGAGCAAGCGGGATCATGCAAAAGCCTTCCCGTCCGCCCCACACGCCCCTGCGCCTCGGCACGCGCGGTTCCCCGCTTGCGCTGGCGCAGGCGCATATGACGATGGCGGCGCTGCGCGCCCATCATGGCTGGGATGAAGGCGCGATCGAGATCGTCGTGGTGCAGACCAGCGGTGACCGGATCCAGGACCGGGCGCTTGCGGAGATCGGGGGCAAGGCGCTGTGGACCAAGGAGCTGGACCGCGCGCTGACCAGCGGCGAGATCGATTTCGCGGTGCATTCGATGAAGGATGTGGAAACCATCCGCCCCGCCGAAATCCGGATCGCCGCCATGCTGCCCCGCGCCGACGCGCGCGACCGGCTGGTGGGCGCGGAGAGTTTCGCGGCGCTCCCGGAAAGGCCGGTGGTGGGCACCAGTTCCCCCCGCAGGGCGGCGCAGGTCAAGCGGCTTCGCCCCGACGCGGAGGTCATCCTGTTCCGCGGCAATGTCGCGACGCGACTGGCCAAGCTGGAAAGAGGAGAGGCGCACGCGACCCTGTTGGCGGCGGCCGGGCTGGACCGACTGGACCAGGGCGATGTGGGCGTCACCATCCCTGTCGAGGTCATGCTGCCCGCACCGTCCCAGGGCGCCGTGGGCATGGAGACGCTGAGCACCAATGAAGCGATGCTGGAACTGCTGGCGGCGATCAGCGACGCCGACACCTTCGATTGCGTAATAGCGGAGCGCGCGGTGCTGGCCGGGCTGGGCGGCACATGCCATTCGCCGATCGCGGCGCTGGCGCGGCTGGAGGATGGGCAGATCCATCTGCGGGCGGAGATCATCAGCCCCGACGGGCGGGAGACGGTCAGCGATTCGCTGCGGATCAGCCGGGGCGACGCCGCCGCGGCCGGGGATATGGGACGCGGGCTGCTGGATCGCGCCAGTCCCGCGCTTCGCGCACTGTTCGAAGCGTGAGGCAAGTCGTCATCCTGCGGCCCGAACCGGGGGCGGGCAGGACGGCGGAACGGGCGGCGGAACTGGGACTTGAAACCCGCATCTTTCCGCTGTTCGTGCCCCAGGCGCTGCAATGGGACGCCCCGGCCCCGGAAAGGTTCGACGCCCTGTTGCTGACCAGCGCCAATGCGGTCCGGTTGGCGGGGCCATCATTGGCGCTTTATCGGAACCTGCCCGCTTATGCGGTCGGCCGGGCGACGGCGAAGACGTTGGAGGAAGCGGGTTTCGCCCGGATTGTCGCGGGGAACGGCGACGGCACCGCCATTGCGCGGCGGATCGCGGCGGACGGCCATGGCCATGTGCTGCACCTGGCCGGACGGACGGTGGCGCCGATCGATGCGGGCGCGCTGCGGATCGATCGGGTCGTCGTTTATGAAATGCTGCGGGCCGGCGATGACGGGCTGGCGGAACGCCTGGAGGCTGACAGCATCCTGCTGGTCCACTCTCCTCGCGCCGGTGAGCTGCTGGCGCGGCATGTCGGGCCGGGGCAGCGCGCGTTCCTGCACCTGATCGCGATCAGCCCCGCCGCGCTGGCGGCTTGCGGCACCGGCTGGGCCAGCGCCCAGGCTCCGGAAAAGCCTGATGATGAGAGGATGCTGGCCCTCGCCGTCCGATTGTGCGAATGATCCGCTGCATATGGAAGAAAAGCCCTTGATGAGCGACACGGATGGCCCGCCCGGCGGCGCGGCGGCAACGCGCCCCGCGCGGCGTGGATCCTGGCTGCTGGTGCTGCTGGTCTTGCTTGCCTTTGCCATCGGGGTCGTGCTGACCGTTCTCGCCCTGCCGCGCATCCAGCGATGGAATGCGCCGCAGCAAGCGTCCATGCAAAGCGATCCCCTGCTGAATACCATCGCGCCGGGTGTACCGATGCGCCCGCTCTCCACCGATGCCGGGCAGATGCTGGACGCACGGGTCGTGCAGCTTGAGGAACGGCTCAACCGCATCACGGTGGAAGCGCAGGCAGCATCGGGCAATGCGGCCCGGGCAGAGGGTTTGCTGGTCGCCTTCGCGGCCCGCCGGGCGCTGGATAGCGGGGCGCCGCTCGGCTATATCGAGGGTCAGTTGCGCCTGCGTTTTGGACAGGCGCAGCCGCGTGCCGTCGCGACGATCATCAACGCGGCGCGGGAACCGGTGACGCTGCCCGATCTGCGCGCCGGGCTGACCGCCCTCGCCGATCAGGTCACCGTCCCCCCCGCGAACGCAAGCTGGTGGGAGGCGCTGGAACATGAGGCGCGGGAGATCATCACCATTCACCGGGCGTCCACGCCCTCTCCCCGGCCGCAGGCAGCGCTGGACCGGGCACTCCGCTATCTGGACGGCGCACGTGTGAACGCGGCACTGGCGGAGGTGGAGCAGATGCCGGGACGCGCCGCGGCCGGCGGCTGGATGCAATATGCGCGCCGCTACATGGAAGCACGGCGAGCTCTGGACCTGATCGAGACCGCCGCCATATTGGAGCCGCGCCAGTTGCGGGCGGCCGATGGCGGGACAGTGGCGCAGACGTCGCCGCTGGCGCCCTGATCCTTCCCCAAAAAGGCACTGTCACAAACGGCGAACCGTTCATGCCTGTGGACGAATGTCCATGGACTTGGGAGCCTGTGTCATGAGAATGTCATTTTTCCTGCTGGGAAAAGGAAGATATTTTCGTGCCGCCCTACGCCGACGCCATTGCCAGTTTCTGGAAGAGCCGTTTGGCGAGCGGTCCTCGCGCGGCCGAGCGGCCCTCCCTCCAGCACCTGCTGGGCAATGCGTCGGTTCCCTTCGATCTGGCGCGTACGCGCGCGCAAGCATCTGAACTGGCGCAGGCGATCCGTGGCGATGGACGGCAAATCCTGCTGATCCCCGGCCTGCTCGCCAGCGAGCAGCGGATGGAGCCCTTGCGCGCCGTGCTGAACGCGGCGGGCTTCATGGCGCATGGCTGGGGCATGGGCCGCAATTTCGGGCCCAGGCCGGACAGTCTGGAACAGATTGATCGCCGGGTGGAAGCGATAAGGCGGGCGAGCGGAACACCCGTGACGCTGGTGGGCTGGAGCCTGGGCGGGCTGTTCGCGCGGGAATATGCCAAATATGCCACGGACAAGGTGAAGGGCGTGGTGACGATGGGCACGCCCTTTTCCGGCGATCCGCGCGCCAATCATGCATGGCGCCTCTATCAACTTGTTTCCGGCTTCCCGGTCGACCGGCCGCCTTTTACCTGCCGGCGCGAGGAGAAGCCGCCCGTACCGACGGTTGCGCTCTGGTCCCGGAGAGACGGCGTGATCCTGCCGGAATGCGCCAGGGGGCGCGTGGGCGAGCGGGACCGGGCAATGGAGGTCGATTGCACCCATATGGGCTTCGCGGCCGCGCCGGAAGGGATTTTGGCCGTCGGTCGCGCGCTGGAGCTCATGCGGCGCTGAGGTTTTCGGCCGACGGCGGCCTGGTGGCAAGCCTAGCACCGGCTGAATAGCCCCTTCAGGCCGCCAAACGCGCCAAGGCTTCCTCCCGCCCGATCAACGGCAGCAGCTGGCCCATGTCCGGTCCATGGTCCAGTCCCGTCAACGCGCGGCGCAGCGGCAGGAACAGCGCCTTGCCCTTGCGGCCCGTTTCGGCCTTCAGCGCTTCGGTCAGGGTCCGCCAGACGGCGGCGTCAAAGCTCGCCTCGGCCAGCCGGGCATGCGCAAGGACAAGGAAATCGCGATCTTCGTCCATCGGGGCCGGCGCGTCGATCGGGCCAGTGACGATCCGCCACCAGTCGGCCGCCCCCGCCAACGTTTCCAGATTGGGTCGGATGGCATCCCAGGCCGCCTCGTCCATCCCCTGGGGCAGGCGATCGGCGACGGCGGCATAGGGCAGCAGGTGGACGATCTTCTGATTGAGGGACGCCAATTCCCCTTCATCGAAGCGCGCCGGCGCACGGCCGAAATGAGCGAAGTCGAAGCTGTCGATCAACGGCTGCAGGTCGGTAAAGGGTTCCACCGGCATGGAACTGCCCAGCCGCGCCAGCAGGGAGGCGACGGCCATCGGTTCAAGGCCCACCTCGCGAAAATGCGCGACGCCGAGCGATCCCAGGCGTTTGGAGAGCTTGCCCTCACTGCCCGTCAGCAGCGCTTCATGGGCGAAGGCGGGCAGTGGCGCGCCCAGGGCGGCGAACATCTGGATCTGGGTCGCGGTGTTGGACACATGGTCCTCGCCGCGCAGAACATGGGTGACGCCCATGGCGATGTCGTCGATCACCGACGGGAGCATGTAGAGCCAGCTTCCATCGGCGCGGCGGATCACGGGATCGGACAGCAGCTTCGGGTCGAAGCGCTGGTCGCCGCGGATCAGGTCGGTCCAGGCGATGGGCAGGTCATGGTCCAGCCTGAAGCGCCAATGCGGGCGGCGTCCTTCGGCTTCATAGGCGGCGATCTGGCCGGCGTTGAGCGACAGCGCCGCCCGGTCATAGACCGGCGGGAGGCCGCGGCCCAGCAGCACCTTGCGGCGCAGATCCAGTTCCTGCGCGCTTTCATAGGCCGGATAGACATGGCCCGACGCCTTGAGCGCTTCGAACTTCTCTTCATAGAGGGCGAAGCGGTCGGACTGCCTCTCCTCCCCGTCCCAATGGAGGCCCAGCCAGCTCAGGTCAGCCTTGATGCCGTCGGCATATTCGGGCCGCGAACGCTCAACATCGGTGTCGTCGAGGCGCAGCAGGAACCGGCCGCCATTCTTCCGCGCGAACAGCCAGTTGTGCAGCGCAGCGCGGATATTGCCGACGTGGAGATTGCCGGTGGGGGACGGCGCGAAACGGGTGATGACTGTCATGCGGTTTACAGCGTTCGGAAGGCGTTGGTGATCGGATAGCGGCGGTCGCGGCCGAAATTGCGGATGCCGAGCTTCACGCCGGGCGGCGACTGGCGGCGCTTATATTCCGCGACATAAAGCAGCCGCTCGATACGGGCGATGGTGTCGCGTTCGAATCCGCGAGCGACCAGTTGCTCGGCCGACAGTTCCTCCTCCACCAGGCCATAGAGTATGGGATCCAGCACCTCATAAGGGGGCAGGCTGTCCTCGTCCTTCTGGTTGTCGCGCAGTTCGGCGCTGGGCGGCTTGGTAATGACACGTTCCGGCATGACGGGGCCGATGGGGCCGAACGCCTCGCCCAGCGACGGGACATTCCCGTTCCGCCAGCGGCTCAAGTCGAACACCGTCGTCTTGTAGGCGTCCTTCAACACGGAATAGCCGCCCGCCATGTCGCCATAGATGGTGGCGTAACCGACCGACATCTCGCTCTTGTTGCCGGTGGTGAGCAGCATGTGGCCGAATTTGTTGGACAGGCCCATCAGCGTCACGCCGCGGATGCGGGACTGGATATTTTCTTCCGTCAGGTCGCGCTGGCGACCGTCGAAGACGTCGGCCAGCATGGAATCAAAGGCTGCGACCGCCGGTTCGATCGGAATGCTGTCGTAGCGGACGCCCAGCAGGCGGGCGCATTCGATGGCATCGTCGAGGCTTTCCCGGCTGGTGAAGCGCGAGGGCATCATCACGCACCAGACCCGGTCGGCGCCCAGCGCATCGACCGCGACGGCGGCGGACAAGGCCGAATCAATGCCGCCCGACAGGCCGAGCACCACTCCGGGAAAGCGATTCCTGTTCACATAGTCGCGCAGGCCCAGGACCATGGCGTTGTAGATGTCGGCAGGACGATCATCGAGCACATGGCGCTCACCGGGAAGGCAGACCCACTGGCCATCCCATTTTTCCCATTGCGTCAGGACCAGCGCCTCCTCCCAGTCGGGAAGCTGCTGCGCCAGGCTGAGGTCGCCGTTCATCACGAAGGAGGCGCCGTCGAACACCAGTTCGTCCTGCCCGCCGACGCGGTTCAGATAGACGAGTGGCAGGCCGGTTTCGCGGACCCGCGTGCCGGCGACGGCGTTGATGCGGCGGTCGTCCTTGTCCACCTCGAACGGCGATCCGTTGGGGCTGATCAGGATTTCGGCGCCTTCGGCCCGCAAATGGGCGGTGACGAAGGGGAACCAGATGTCTTCGCAGATCGGGACGCCGATCCGGACGCCCCGGAAATCGATGGGTGCGGGCAACGGGCCGGGCGCAAAAAGGCGCTTTTCGTCGAACGTCCCATAATTGGGCAGCTCCCGCTTCTGCCGAATGGCGGTAACCGCGCCATTTTCCAGCAGGGCGACGACGTTGAACAGGACGCCCTGCGACGCCACGACCGTGCCGACGAGCATGGCCGGGCCGCCATCGGCGGTCGCCTGCGCCAGCCGGTCCAGCTCGTGATTGGCGCGCTCCACCAGCGCCGGCTTCAGCACCAGATCCTCGGGCGGATAGCCGATCAGTTGCAGTTCGGGATAGACGATCAGGTCGGCGCCCATGGCCCGCGCCCGCCATTCCAGCATCGCATCGGCATTGGCGGACAGGTCGCCCACCGATTGCGTCATCTGGGCCAGGGCTATCACGAGTTTGTCGGTCATGCGCGCGGCCCTAGAGCATTTTGCGACGGCGCGCAAAAGCGCCTTTTCAGGACGGGCCTCCGCCGCTAAAGGGGCCGCGTTCCGACAGCGTCACCATTTTGTCACGGGGGTTTGGCCATGAAGCTCATGACCGGCAATTCCAACAAGCCGCTCGCGGCCGCCATCGCCGACTATATCGAGATTCCCCTGACCGACGCCAGCGTCCGCCGCTTCGCCGACGAAGAGGTTTTCGTGGAAATTCATGAGAATGTCCGCGGCGAGGACGTGTTCGTTATCCAGTCGACCAGCTATCCGACGAACGACAATCTGATGGAGCTGCTGATCATGATCGATGCGCTGAAACGCGCATCGGCCAAGCGAATCACGGCGGTCGTCCCCTATTTCGGCTATGCCCGGCAGGACCGGAAGCCCGGCCCGCGCACGCCGATCTCGGCCAAGCTGGTCGCCAATCTCATCACCACGGCGGGCGCCAACCGTGTCCTGTCGGTGGATCTCCACGCCGGACAGATCCAGGGCTTTTTCGATATCCCGACCGACAATCTGTTCGGTGCGCCGGTCATGTCGGCCGACATCCAGGCGCGCTTCGGCGACCGCAACCTGATGGTCGTGTCGCCGGACGTGGGTGGCGTGGTGCGCGCCCGCGCCCTTGCCAAGCGGCTGGATAACGCCCCCCTCGCCATCGTCGACAAGCGCCGCGAGCGCGCCGGCGAATCGGAAGTGATGAACATCATCGGCGACGTGAAGGGGCGCTTCTGCGTACTGATCGACGACATCGTCGATTCGGCGGGGACACTCTGCAATGCGGCGGGCGCGCTCAAGGTGGCAGGGGCCGAGGATGTGGTCGCCTACGTCAGCCATGGCGTGCTGTCAGGCGGCGCGGTGGCTCGGGTCGAGGCGTCGGAACTCAAGGAACTGATCATCACCGACTCGATCCAGGGCACCGATGCGGTCTGCGGCGCCAAGAGCATCCGTCATCTGCCGATCGCACCCCTGCTGGGCGAGGCGATCAAGCGCATCGCGGACGAAAGCTCGGTTTCCAGCCTGTTCGACTGAGATCGTTTCGAAGGACCAAAAAGCCGCCGATGGATCATCGGCGGTTTTTTTGGCCAATTCGCGGAAATCGGGCGGCGCGACTTTGCTCAATTGCGCGGAAACAGCAGCAGCGGCAGGCTGCACACCAGCGCCATGGCCAGGAAGATGCGCTGGCTGAGCGATATGCCCAGCGGCTTGTCGCGCCACAGCCAGGGGCAGGTCAGCAGAGCCAGCATGAACAGGATGTTCGCCAATGCGGGCGAACCGTCGGCCGGCATGTCCTGCCACAGCGCCAGCCCCCCGAACAGGGCCATGAAACTCACAATCCAGCCGACCAGCGCCACCTGCAACTCCTTCAAGACATGTCGAAGGCGTAGGACGGCGCGAAACGGGGGAAGTTTAGGGCGATTTCCAGGCGGCCGGAACCGATCGCTGGTCAGGAAATCGCGGAAAACAAGGAATCTGGAGCCGCGATCTGATTCAATCAGGTCGAACCCCGCCCTATGCGGAATGTGTCCAGGGATCGTAGGTGCCGAAGCTCCAGATATTGCCTTCCGGGTCCAGCGCTTCATAGCCGCGTCCGGGATAGCCGTCATTGTCATGCGGCTCGGTCACCACCACGGCGCCTTCGTTCCGGGCGTGGAGGCAATGGGCGTCGGCATCGGGCACGATCACATAGATGCAGGTGGTGACGCCGCCCAATTCCCTGGGAGTGGTCCAGCGATAGAGCGACTCCGCCTCGCCGTCGCGAGCGCTGCCCAGCATCACCATGCCCTCCCCCAGCACCAGCTGGGCGTGGTGAATGATGTGCGGATCGTCCGCATCCTCATAGCTGGCCTGCACTTCGAAACCGAATGCCTGGCAGAGAAAACGGATGGCGGCGGGCGCATCGGCATAGCGCAGGCCGGGGATGACGGGAGAACCGGGCATCACATCCCTCCTTCAAGGATCGAGGAAGGCCCAACCTATCCTCTTGGCGCGCGCATCGCGACATATGTTTACGCATTTTCCGGCCGTCGACCGTTCCGCCGGGCGACAAAATGCTCTAGGCGGGCAGCATGACGACCCGCGACGACCTGGCCCTTGCCAACCGCCTTGCCGACGCCGCCCGCACGGCGATCCGCCCCTTTTTCCGCGCGCGCTACGACATGGAATTCAAATCCGACCAGTCCCCCGTGACGGAGGCGGACCGGGCGGCGGAAGCGGCGATCCGCGCGATCCTGGAGAAGGAACGGCCGCAGGACGGCATCATCGGGGAGGAATATGGCGCGGTCCGCGAGGAGGCGGAGCGGGTGTGGATTCTCGATCCGATCGACGGCACGCGCAGCTTCATTGCGGGGCGACCGATCTTTGGCACGCTGATCGCGCTGACCCAGGCGGGCTGGCCCACCGTCGGCATCATCGACCAGCCCATCGCCGGCGAGCGTTGGGCCGGGATGATGGGGCAGCCGACGACCTTCAACGGCAAGCCGGTGACGACGCGCCCCTGCCGCGCCCTGGAAGAGGCGATCCTGGCCTCCACCGCGCCGCAACTGTTTCCAGGCTGCACCGGGGAGCATTTTTCCCGGCTGGCGGGACAATGCCGGGACACGGTCTGGGGCGGGGATTGCTATAATTACGGACTGGTCGCGTCCGGCCATGTCGATATCGTGGTCGAAGCGGGCCTCAAATTGCACGACCTGGCCGCGTTGGTGCCGGTGGTCGAGGGCGCGGGCGGTCGCATGTGCGACTGGGCCGGCGAACCCCTGACCCATGACAGCGACGGCCAGGTCATCGCGCTGGGCGATGCCGCGCGCCTCGACGATGTGCTGGAGGCGCTGGCCGAGGGGCACGACCATCATTAGGACGGATCGGCATTCAGCCCTGACGGCCTGCAAATGGCGGCCTTTCGCGCTTCCGGTGCTCACCTACTGGAAGTACGCTGCGCGCCGGGTCACGAAAAACCACCATTTTCGGCTCGTCATCATCTGAATGTCGATCTGTCCTAGCGCCTGATCATTCCATATAGACGACTTCTTCTTCCGCAGCCGGTTGGCGTTGCTCTCTGTCGCGGACGGTGGATAGCCGCCGCCTTGTCCGCGTCGCGGAACTCCCCGGACCGCCGCCCACCAGCTTCTGCAGATCGATCATCGCCCGGGAGAGGGAGATGCCGCGCGGTCCGGCAATGAAGCGCGGTTCCCAGCGCGGGGCATATTTGTCCTTATAGGCGCGCAGCCCCTCAAAACCGTAGAAGCTTTCGCCATGGCGGAAGAAGAAGGCGCCTGCCTTGGCCCAGAAGGGGGAAAGACGACGCGCCTCTATGCCCGACAGCGGCGCTATGCCCAGGGTGAACCAGTCATAGCCCTGCTCTCGTCCCCATTGCATCAGGCGGATGAACAGGAAATCCATCGTGCCATAGGGCATCTCCGCTGCGTGGCGCATCAGGTCGACCGACAGTTCGCGGCGGTTGGCGGTCTCCCAGATATTGGCGAAGGCGACGATGCGTCCTTCCTGCCGGACAAGCGCGCAGTTGCAGGCGGCGATATAGTCCGGGTCGAAACGACCGACGCTGAAGGCCTTTTCGCCATGGCCCTTGGCAGCGAGCCACTGGTCGGAAATCGCCTTCAATTCCGGCAGCAGCGGTGGAACGGCGGATGCGGGCACAATCTCGAACGTCGCCCCTTCGCGCATGGCGCGGCGCTCTGCATAGCGCAGCGGCTTGGCGTCGGCGCCCTCCAGCGTGAAATGATGCAGGTCGACGCGGGCCTCCTCGCCATATTTGACGATGGCGAGGCCCAGGTCGATGGCCAGGGGCAGCGCATCCAGGCTCAGTTGGTAGAGCAGCAGGCGACCCTGTTCGGCATCGGCGCGCTCGCGCAGTTGCCACAGCAGGTCGGGCCATTCCGCCTTGTCACCGACCGGATCGCCCATGACGATCCAGCTATGCCCCTGCACCTGGTACATGACGAACGCCCGTCCGGTGGCGGAGGTCAGGAACAGCTTGTCCCCGGTGGTCGCCAGCAGGGCATCTGTCCGTTCGGCCAGCAGCAGCGCATCGCCGCTGGCCGTGGTTGACGGGTGATCGATCGGTCGCGGTGCGTTCGCGGGACGGAACATGCGCCAGAAGGCGGCACCGACAGCCAGCACAGCGCTGGCAAGGCCCGCGCGCAGGAAGCGGGCGGCGTTGGCGTGCGGGCCGAAATGCCACCACAGGTCGTTCTGGTAATCGACATGCTTGTAGGCGAAGAAGCCGATCCAGATCGACAGGCCGACCGCTACCGCCAGCGTCGCGATCCAGGCAGGGGTCAGCGCCTCCGCCATGAAGCTGGTGCGGCGGTAAAAGGCGCCCCGCGTCCATTGCAGCAGCGCGGCGATTAGGAGCAGCGCACTCGCCTCCTCATAGTCGAGCCCCTTGATCAGCGAGAAGAACGCACCTGCCAGCAGCAAGGCGCGCGTCATCCAGAAAGCCGCATCGAGCCGGCGATAGAGGCCCGAGGCAAGCAGGATCAGCAGCGTGCCGACGATACTGGCGGCAAAATGGGACGCCTCGATAAAGCTGAGCGGCAGCCAGCCGGTCACGATGAGCATGCGCTGCTGGATCGCGGGCAGCGCGCCCGAAATCAGCAGGATCACGCCGCCCACGGCGACCAGCAGCGACAGCATGAGGGGCGCCATGCCCGATGCCGCGGCCTGGGCCCCGCCCAGCACCCGGCCGACGGGATGACGCCAGCCATTGCCTTCATGCAGTGCGATGGCGATGACGCCCAGCAGCAGCGGGATCAGGTAATAGATCAGGCGATAGGCGATCAGCGCGGCCAGCAGGCTGGGCCGGTCCACATCGGGCAGGGTGGCGACGATCACCGCCTCGAATATGCCCAGCCCGCCGGGCACATGGCTGACCAGGGTGACGATGATCGCCAGCGCATAGGCCAGGAACAGCGTGGGATAGAACGTCGGGGCGATGCCGGGCACCAGGATGAAGAGCGCGGCGCTGGCGGCGGCGAGATCGATGCAGGCGACCCCGACCTGGGCGAGCGCCTGCCCCTGCGTCGGCAGGGCGATCCGCCAGCCGAACAGGCGCGGGGCGCGGCCGGGGCGGGCAAGCAGGAACAGGACCGCCACAGCGGCCAGCAGGATCGCCCCGCCCGCCAGCCTCTGCAGCGGCATGCCCACCGCCCCGGCGACGAACCCGATGTCGGCGGGATGAACGAGCATCAAACCGCCCGCCAGCAGGAATACGCCGCCCCAGAAGGACAGGCCGGCAGAGGCGATGATGCGCGCTATGTCCCCGGCCTCCAGCCCGGCGGCGGTGTAGATGCGATAGCGTGCCGATCCGCCGGTCAGCAGCGAAAGGCCGAGATTGTGGCTGAGCGTGTAACTGCAGAAGGACGCCAGAGCGGCCGTCCGCCACGGCAGGGGTCGGCCGACGATGCGCAATGCGACATAATCGTAGAAGGTGAGCGCCACATAGCTGACCGCCGTCAGCGCGAGCGCCGACGCCAGCCGCCAGTCCGGGATCATGTGCACCGCGTGGCGGATGTCCTTCAGCCGCACTTCCGCCAAGAGGCCGTGCAGCGCCGCCAGTCCGATCGCCGCCACCGCCAGCATGGCGACCACCATGAGCGATCCCTTCCACGCCCTGATCCGGTCGAGCGCGATCATATCGCCAGCCCCTGCAGCATGTGGCTCACCAGCAGCGGAGCGTTGCGATCGAAATGATGGCCGCCGGGCACCACCACCATCTGCGCCAGTCCGGCGGGGATGGAGGGGCAGGCGCTGTCATTCTCCAGCGTTCCGCGCACGCACAGCATGGGCACGCCGCGCAGCCGCTCTATGGCGGGGATGGTCGGATATTGGTTATCCGAAACCATGTTCAGCCAACTGCTCAGATGGAACTGGAAATCGGCGGTGGGACTGAGCCCCATCAAGGACAGGCGCTGCACCTGGGCGCGCTGGGCCGCGGGCAGGCCACCGACGATATAGGGCAGCACGTCCGCGCCGAAGCTGTATCCGACCAGCAGGATGCGGGGCCGGTGCCAGTGACGCGAATAGCCCCGGATGATCGCGCTCAGGTCATGGGCAGCCCCCTGGGGCGTGCGCTGGCTCCAGAAATAGGACAGGCTGTCGACGCCGACGACCGGGATGCCACCACGGGCGAGCTGGCCCGCGACGTCCTTGTCCAGCCCGACCCAGCCGCCGTCGCCCGAATAAAGGACCGCCATCATGTCTGTCCTGGGCGCGGCGGCATCGGCGACGATATTGAGCGGCAACCCGCTGGGCAAAGCCGCGTCGACGGGCTGCGCGGCAAGGAACGGCCGAATGCGGGAGAGCAGGGCGAGTTCCCCCTGCCCCTTTGCCGCCGTTACCAGCGTGCCGCTGCCGGTGTGGGCAACGAACCGGCGCAGCGCCGGACTCGCATGGACTTCGGCCAGGGCAATCCAGGGTGAGGGCAAGCGGCGGCTGGGCGCGAAGGCGAAGCCACGGCCCTGGCGCATCATCGCGGCCTTCAGGCTGCCGGACCGGCACCAGGATCCTCCGCCGTTCAGAAGGGGCGTGAAATCCTGCGACAATACCGCCTTGTACGCGCCATCGGGTCCGGCGGCCAGCGTCGCATAGGCCAGGGCCGCCCCCTCGTCACGGCCGATCAGGATCGGCTTGTCGTACATGGGCAGGGCCAGCCGGTGCTGCAGGTCGCGAGCCAGCGCGATGATCCCGTAATTGGGATTGATGCAGCGGTGGGACGCCTGCAACATCTGGAGGAAGGACGGTGTCGAAATCCCCGCTACCAGCGCGCCGCGTGCCGACAGGGCGCGGGCGACGTCAGCGCTTTCATCGTCCCAGCCGTCGCTGCCCGACAGCGACAGCACGACTCCGCTGGGCACGCCCGCCGGCCGATAGACCATGATCCGGCCCATGGGAGGGAGATCATATTGGCTTTCCACCACCGGCCCTGCCGCGCCCGGCAGCGGATCGGCCGCCGCCCGGGCCGGATTGGCGGCGTTGGAGGTCGACAGAAGCAATGCCGCCGCCGCCAGGAAAGCGGATACGAGCCAGAGACGGGCGCGGCGAACGGCGATCATCATTGCACCGGCAACCGTTCAATCCTGGTCCAGAGCTGCGACTTGCAGATGAGGCCACCCAATATGCAGCCCTTGACCCGCAACTGACCCGGTGAAAGCAGGCTGATTTCCGAACTGAAACGACGTCCCAGATCGGGGACGAACACGGTACCGCGCCATTGGCCCTCGCCCTCGGCGCGATAATCCTCCAGCAATTCGGTGCCGACCAGCCGAGCGGTGCCGCCGTCGCGCGCGTCGGCCTGCGCCTCGCGGTCGGCCCAGACGATCCAGCCGCACAGCCGGTCCCCGCAGGCGCCGGTGCGCACGGCCACATTGTTGTGCGGGCTGAGCCACATGCCTTCAGGCGGCGGAGCAAGGATGTGGGCAGCGGACACCGGCGCAGCCGACAGGGGCGCGGCCGCCGCCAGAAATGCCATCAATGCCCAAAGCCTCCCCACCCTCATATGCCCTCTCCTTTCCCGATCAATCACCGTCCTAGGCGCATTCAGATTGCGGGAGGCTCTGCGCTGCCTGAACTTTTGGCAATGTTCGGCGGCGCGGCAGGCAAGGCACGCAGCAGGGTTTCCGCCACCCGCTGCGAATCATCGTCCAGGAAATGGCCGCCGGGCAGGCCGATGACGCGCACATTGGACTGGCGCCAGCCGGGGCAGAGGCTCCCGCTTTCCTCGATGCCGTGGATGCACAGTACCGGGGCCCAATCCAGTGCCCGGGCGACGGGAGTAGCCGGGCCGTCGTCGCCGAAGTCGAACACGCCGCCCGGCGTGGCGCGAAACAGCATGGTGTCGGCCGGGACGATCAGCACGACCATGGCGACGCGGGACCGCAACCGGGGCGGCAGGCGCTCCAGCCCGGCGAGCAATATATTGGCGCCGAAGGATTGCCCGGCCAGCACCAGCCTGCGCGCGCCCGGCAGCGAGAGGGCGCGGCGTGCCGCCTGCTCCACCAGAGCCGCACTTTCCTGCAGCGAGCGGCGGCGGGCAAAGGCTGTCAGCGAATTGACCCCGATCACCGGAACGCCCTGTCGCGCCACATGGCCGGCGATGACCGGCCCCATGCCCGTATTGAATCCCATGTCACCGGAGAAGAAGACCGCGACCGTACCATCCTGCCGGGGCGATTGTGCCGGAAGGACGGTGAAGAGCTGCCCGTCGGGATAGCCCAGATAACGGCAATAGGCCGCGCCCGCGACGGCGAGGACGGCAATCACCGCCAGGGCCAGACAAACCCGTCGCCGGGGCCGCCCTGCCCCACCATGGCGGCGCTGTTTCAGCATTTATCGCCCCCTGGGACAGAACGGACCATGGCAAGGGATGGATGCTGAAATCCGGTCAGCATGAGCAAGGGCGAACATGGAGTCACCCACCCAGCCTAGAGCGATTTCCAGCCGATCGGAACTGATCGCCGGTCAGGAAGTCGCGGAAAATGAAAACAGTCGAGCCGGTCATCTTCCTGCAAAAGCCCGACTGCCCATGGAATAGTCAGATGATGCCGGGCGTATATCGGCGATGGACAATGCCGCCGATCTTCGTTCCCGTTCGATACGCTTGCCCACATCCGGCCTCGCGCTGACGAAGGCGTTGCGCCGTCCGCTGCGGGTCGCCCTGTTTTCCGGCAATTATGATTGCGTGCGGGACGGCGCCAATCAGGCGCTCAACCGGCTTGTCGCCTATCTGCTCCACCGCCTGCGGGCAAAGGTCCGGATCTATTCGCCGACGGCGCCACGCAAAGCATTCGAATCGGTGGGGGACGTGCGCTCCGTCCGTTCGATCAGCATCCCCGGGCGTCCCGAATATCGCGTCGCGCTGGGCTTCCCCCGCGCCGTCAGGGAGGATTTCGAGGCATTCGCACCCGACATCGTGCATCTTTCCGCCCCCGACCTGCTGGGACGGCAGGCACAGAAACATGCGCGCGCGCTCGGCATCCCGGTCGTCGCGAGCCTGCATACCCGCTTCGAAACCTATCTCGATTATTATCGCCTGTCTTTCCTGCGCGGGCCGGTGGAGCGCTATCTGGATCGCTTTTATGACGATTGCGATCGCATCCTTTGTCCGACGCAGCCAATCGCCCAGGACATGGCGGCGCGCTTCGGTACGGAACGGGTGACGATCTGGGGACGGGGCATCGACCCGGACTGTTTCCGCCCCACGCTGCGCGACGAGGGCCTCCGCGCGCGCCTCGGCCACGCGCCCGGCGATGCGGTGCCGCTGTTCTTCGGGCGGCTGGTGATGGAAAAGGGGCTTGCCGTCTTCGCCCGGACGATCGCGGCTGTCCGTGCCGAGGGCCTGGCGGTGCGCCCGCTGATCGTCGGCGAAGGCCCGGCGCGGAACTGGCTGGCGGAACATCTGCCCAATGCCACCTTCATGGGCCATTTGTCGGGTGAAGAACTGGGCCGGGCCGTTGCCAGCGCCGACATATTGATCAACCCTTCGGTCACGGAGGCATTCGGCAATGTCAATCTGGAGGCGATGGCATCCGGCCTAGCCATCGTGTCCGCCGATGTGCCCAGCGCATCGACCATGATCGCCCATGGCCGCACCGGGCTGCTGGTGCCGCCGGCGGATGTCGGGGCCTATGCGGCGGCGGTGGCGGACCTTGTTCGCCGACCCCGTCGCCGCGCTGCGCTGGGTGCCGCGGCGGCCGCTGCGGCGGCGTGCTTCACCTGGGACGACGTGCTCGACGATGTGGCGCGCTGCTATGGCGCACTGGTGCACGTCCCGCTTGCAACGCCGACGGCGCGGGCCGCATGATAGGGCCGAGATGAACGAGGGCTCCGACATCAGGGATGATCTGGTCGCGATGCGGCGCTATGCCCGCTCGCTGACCCGCGACGATCAGGATGCCGACGACGTCGTGCAGGACGCCATCGTCCGCGCCATAGAGCGCCAGGAAACGTTCCAGCCCGACCGCAACCGCCGCCGCTGGCTGCTGGCGATCGTCCATAATGTCTTCTTCTCGTCGAAACGGCGCGAGGCGTCCGAGGCTCGGCGCAACGACCGCTTTGCCGAAACGCTGGTCGACCGGCTGGAGCCCGGGCAGGAGGAGCATGCCCGGCTTGTCCAGATCGCACGGCAGTTCGCCGCTTTGCCCGAACATCAGCGCGCCGTGCTTCATCTGACCGCTATCGAGGGCTTCAGCTACCAGCAGGCAGCAGAGGCTCTGGAAGTGCCCGTGGGCACGGTGATGTCAAGGCTGGCGCGTGCGCGCGCCGCGCTCAGGGAAAAGGAAGAGGGGCAGCAGGGAGCGGCTGGCCTCCGGTTGATAGGAGGAAGCGATGACTGATCGTCCGACCGATATGGAGATCGACGCCTATATCGACGGTGAACTGGATGTGGAGCGACGCTTTGTCGTGGAAACCCATCTTTCGCACCAACCCGACCTTGCAGCGCGCGTGATGGGCGATCTCAGCATCCGTAGCGCGCTGCGGATGCTGACACATGACCGGCGGCCGGTGCCCGCCCGCCTGGCGGACATGGCAGGACGGCTTACGCGGCCGCAGAAAAGCCGCTGGCGCGGCCTGATGCCGGCGGGCCTCGCCACCTCTGGCCTGGCAGCAGCGCTTGCCGTGTGGGTATCGGGGATCGAACGCCCCCCATCCTATGTCAACTATGCCGTCGCCTCGCACCGGATCGCCATGCTGCGCGCCGATATGCGTTCGCAGATCGAAGCCCCCCGCTTCGACGCGCGGGAAGTGGCGCGCAACACCCGCATCGCCATGCCCCAATTGCCCGATGACTGGCATGTCACCGACGTCCAGCTTTTCCCGACCGACAAGACGCCCGCCCTGCTGATGGCGGTGCGCACTGAAACGGGACATAGGATGACGATCTTCGCCGTGCATCAGAAGACCGCCGCGCCCGAGCATCCCGATGCGGTGCGGGAGGGCGAACAGTCCGTGGCCTATTGGCGGCGCGGCGACATGTCCTACGCCCTTACCGGAGACCAGGAACCGGGCTTTATGGACGCGACGGCGGAGGCGCTGACGCGGATCTGAGGGGCAGCTTTCCGCTGCGATGAGGGACGCCGCGCGGACGGCAGCAAGCCCGCAGCCATTGTCACCGCAATTCCAGCGAGGGTTCCATCCGTTCGCTTTTCTCGGTCGATGGCGCCAGGGCTTCGGGGCCGCGGTCCAGCAGCACGCGGTCGGGCTCCCGCAACAATTCGCGCTTCATGGCGTCACTCCAGCGACCCCAGTGCCGACCGATTGCAGAGCGCCATTCCATATTTCTTCTCCTGCGAATCGAGACGCGGTCTTATCTAGTGTTCAGATAGAGATTTGTCTTTCAAGCTTTGCTGATCATCGGGGTAGAAAAGCTTGGCCGGGCGTGCCGCGACGCGTGCCCGCATCCCCGCATCCCTGAGAGGATTCATGACCAATAGTTCATGAGCGGCTCATTGGCCCGGCATGACCCACCGCGTAAAGGCGGTCCCGAAACAGGGCGACAGCGCGAACCATGAGCAGACCAATCTTCTTCGATCCCACCGGCCGCCGGGGGCTTTGGGCGCGGCGCCTGCTGGCGGGCGCATTGCTGTTTATCCTGCTGGGCGCGATCGCCTTCGCCACCACGCTGGTCGCCGTCCCGTCGGAAGGTGACCTTGCGTTGCCCCTGCCCCAGCCGCATGCGGCGCGCCTGTCGGGCATATCGTCGCTGCGGCACGATATCGCCAAATGGCTGCCGCATTGGGGCAAGCGTCACGTGCAGGCCCGGCCGCTCAACATCGGCTTCTACATGCCCGGCGACGAAGGCAGCATCGCGTCGCTGCGCCGCCATGTCGCACAGCTCGACTGGGTGGTGCCGGCGCTGGTCACCATATCGGGTTCCGGCCAGCCCATCCACGTCGCCAGCGACCCCGCGTTCGACCGCATGATCGCCGCCATGCCCCGGCCGCCCAAAGTGCTGCCCATGGTGCAGAATATCGGCAGCGAAAGCTGGGACGGCGCGGGTGCGGCGCGGCTGTTGCGCGATCCGGCTGCGTCGCAGGCACTCGCCCGGCAGCTAGGCGGCTTTGTTGCCCGCAACCATGAGGCGGGGCTGGTCATGGACCTGGAATCGCTGCCGGGCAATGCCATGCCCGGCTATCTGCGCTTCCTCCAATTGCTGCGCGCGGCCATGCCGCATGGCACGCAGATCGCGCTGACCGTGCCCGCGGGCGAACAGGGCTGGCCGCTTGCCCGCTTCGCCGCTGTGGCCGACCGGGTGATCCTGATGGATTACGATCAGCATTGGCAGGGTGGCGAGCCGGGCCCCATCGCCGCGCAAGGATGGTTCGCGCGGGAAGCCGAGACCGCCTTGCGTGAAATCGGCGCGGACCATATCGTCGTCGCGCTGGGCAGCTATGCCTATGACTGGCATGGCGGCACCGCCGATGCCCTGTCGCTGGACGAAGCGTGGCTGGCCGCGCATGACAGCGACGCCCGTCCGCTTTACGACGCCGCGAGCGGCAATGCCGGCTTTGCCTATGACGAGGCCGGGCAGCGCCACCAGATCTGGATGCTGGACGCCGCCGCGAGCTGGAACGAGCTGTTGGTGCTGAAGCGGCTGGGCATCCAGAGCGTCGCGCTCTGGCGGCTGGGCAGCGAAGACCCTGGCATCTGGTCGGACCTGACCGCCTGGCGCAACGGCGGCCGCCCGAAGCTGGACGTGATGGCGAGCACGCTGGATACGGATGTCGAGGGCTCCGGGGAGATATTGCGGATCACCGCCACGCCCACGCAGGGCCATCGCGCCATCACCTTCGGGCAGCAGGGAACGATCGCGCAGGAAATCTATGAAACGATGCCGACGCCCTATCAGGTGCAGCGTACCGGTGCGCAGGACCCCAAGAAGCTGGCCCTCACCTTCGACGACGGGCCGGACGCGGAATGGACGCCCAAAATATTGAACGTGCTGGAACAGACCCACACGCCAGCGACCTTCTTCGTGATCGGGGAAAATGCGCTGGAGCATCCGGGCCTGCTGGAGCGGATCGTTGCCGACGGGGACGAGATCGGCAATCACACCTATGACCATCCCAATCTCGCCACATGGTCCGAAGAGCCGACCCGGCTGCAGCTCAACGCCACCCAACGGCTGGTGCAGGCCTATACCGGGCGCAGCACGCGGCTGTTCCGTGCACCCTATTTCGGGGACGCGGAACCGACCACCGCGGACGAACTGGGGCCCGCGCTGACGGCGCAGAAGCTGGGCTATACGGTGGTTGGGCTGCACGTTGACCCCAATGACTGGCAGCGTCCCGGCGCCGATGCCATCGTGCAGCAGGTGATCGATCAGGTGCATGCGGCCGACAGCGAGCGGTCGGCGAACATCGTGCTGCTGCACGATGGCGGCGGCGAACGGTCGCAGACGGTGGCCGCGCTTCCCCGCATCATCGCGCAGCTGAGGGCCGAGGGCTATCGCTTCGTGCCGGTGTCCCAACTTGCCGGGCTGCCGCAGAATGCCGCCATGCCGCCGGTCAAGGCCAGCGACCTGCTGGCAGTGCGGGTCGATGTCGCCGCATTCGTGGTGCTGGCGACACTTTCCGCGCTGCTCGGCTGGATCTTCTACGTCGCCATCTCCCTGGGGCTGGCGCGGGCGGTGTTGATGACGCTGCTCGCCTGGTTCCAGGCGCGGCGGGGGCGGCCGACGCCACCGGATCATCAGCCGACCGTCTCCGTCATCATCCCCGCCTATAATGAGGCGCGGGTGATCGAAGAATCGGTGCGCCGCGTGCTGGCCAGCGACTATCCGGGCCTTCAGCTGATCGTCGCCGACGACGGGTCGAAGGACGCAACCAGCGCCATTGTTGCAGAGGCCTTCGCCAACGATCCGCGCGTCACGCTGCTGACGCTGCAGAATGGCGGCAAGGCGGCGGCGCTCAACCGCGCGCTGCAGGAGGCGACCGGAGAAGTCGTCATCGCGCTGGACGCCGACACGCAGTTCGAGCCGGCGACGATCCGCCGCCTTGCCCGCTGGTTCGCCGACCCCGCACTGGGCGCGGTGGCGGGCGACGCGCGGGTGGGCAATCGCGTGAACCTCGTCACCCGCTGGCAGGCGGTGGAATATATCACCGCGCAGAATCTGGAACGGCGTGCGCTGGCCGGCTTCGACGCGATAACGGTGGTGCCGGGCGCGGTCGGCGCTTGGCGCCGCGCGGCGCTGGACGCCGTTGGAGGCTATCCGGAAAACACGCTGGCAGAGGACCAGGATCTCACCATCGCGATCCAGCGCGCAGGCTGGCGCGTCACCTATGATCCCGAAGCGGTCGCATGGACCGAGGCGCCCGAAAGCTTCAGGACGCTGGCCAAGCAGCGCTATCGCTGGGCCTTCGGCACGCTGCAATGCCTGTGGAAGCATCGCCGCATCCTGCGCGATAGGAAGCCCACCGGCCTTGCCCTGGTCGGCCTGCCCCAGGCCTGGCTGTTCCAGATATTGTTCGCGGCCATTTCGCCCCTGATCGACCTGGCGCTCATCACCTCCATCATCGGCACGCTGGTCCGCGTGCACCAGCATGGCTGGGCGCAGACCAGCAACGATGTGTGGACGATGGGCGTCTACTGGCTGGCCTTCACCGGCATCGACGTCCTCTGCGGCTGGGTGGCCTATGCGCTCGACAATCACGACGTGCGCTATCCGCCGCACCTGCTGGTGGCGCAGCGCTTCGTCTACCGCCAGATCATGTACTGGGTCGTGGTGCGGGCGATCGCGTCGGCCATTGGCGGCTGGGTGGTCGGCTGGGGCAAGCTGGAGCGGACAGGCCGGGTCGCCGTCACCCAGCCAGGCATTCCGTCCGGGGCATGAACAAAGCTTAACATGACTTGGCAGCGCACCCGCTTCATCCTTCAATCGGCGGCGGAGATCCCGTCAGGACGGGCAAAGCGCCGCCAGCAAGTGAAGGAGATGATCCATGAAATACCTGATCTTCCCTCTCGTCGCTTTGGGCATGGGCACAGCCGCCATGGCGCAGGCGCCCAGCACCCCGCCCAGTTCCTACCCCCCCTGCTCCAAGACCGTGACCGACGAATGCACCAGCTCGTCGGGCGAAATGATGCACCATGCCGCACGCCCGGCCGCCCATCACAAGGCAGCACACCACAAGGCCGCGGCACATCACAAGGTCGCCGCACGGCATCACAGGACAGCGCATGCCGCCAAGCCCGCAGCCGAAGGCACGCCGGCGCCGAAACCCTCCTGATGCCGGCACGGCCGGGGAAGGATGGGACGCCGCCATCCTTCCCCGGCGCGACGGGGATGGGGGAGTAGGCGGATGACGAAGCGACCGATCGACAGGAACGCGACCGGCCTGCTGCTGGCCGGACTGGCGCTGTGCGCGCTGCTCATGAGCGGCGCCTTCTTCATGCATGTCCGCCGCGTCACGGACGGCCATATCGAAGCGGCGGCGGCCAAGGCCCGCGCGCTGCCCGGCATCACCCTGACCGACGGAAGCTGGCCCGACGGTCGCCCGGCGGTCGTCGTCACCAGCATGGAAACGGACGGGGAAGCCGCGCGCCTGGGCATCAGCGTCGGCGACGACGTGGTCAGCCTGAACGGCACGCCGATAAGCTCGCTGGATCAAGCCAGCACCTATCTGTTACATCATTCCCAGCCAAGGATAGCGCTGGGGCTGAAACATGCGGATCATATGCGCGTGGTGATGCTGGACCGGCCGGAAAGGGAGCAATGAGCCACAAGATTCTGGTGGTCGAGGACGATGCAGCCACCGCCGCCTACGTCGCCAAGGGCATGGGCGAGGCAGGCTTCACCGTCGACCGGGCGGACAATGGCCGGGACGGCCTGTTCCTGGCGAGCGACGGCAGCTATGGCGCGATCATCCTGGACAGGATGATGCCGGCGATGGACGGGATGGCGATGCTGAAGGCCCTGCGCGCGGCGGAGATCGAGACGCCGGTCATCATCCTTTCCGCGCTGGGAACGCCGGAGGACCGGGTAGAGGGGCTGACCAGCGGCGCGGACGATTATCTGGTGAAGCCCTTCGCCTTTGCCGAACTGATGGCGCGGGTGCAGTTGCTGCTGCGGCGGAGCGGCGGCAGCAGCGCGGTCGTCACCAGCCTGCGGCACGCGGATCTGGAAATGGATTTGCTTTCCCGGCGGGTGAAGCGGGGGTCGCGGAATATCGACCTGCAACCGCGCGAATTCCGCCTGCTGGAATATTTTCTGCGCCATCCCGACCAGGTGGTGACGCGCACCATGCTGCTGGAAGGCGTATGGGACTATCATTTCGATCCGGGCACCAACGTCATCGACGTGCATGTCAGCCGCCTGCGCCGCAAGCTGGACGAAGGCGGGGACAAGCCGCTGCTGCACACGGTGCGCGGCATGGGATACCGGCTGGGGCCGGAGGGCTGAGGGCGGGCGGAAAGCAGGGTGGTCTCAAGCTCAAGATCACCTACTTCGCCCTCCCCCCTTCCGGAACTTGACCAGCGGCTGAGGAGGCCCCGACCATCCCTGGAAACCATCCTTCCCGTCGTTGGTTCGGTTTTGTCCGATCGACCATCGGGCGGTTCGTGGGTCTGGCCTTTCTCTGCCAGTTCCTGGTGACCGGCGGCGTGCTGCTGTTCGTGCAGCAGGCAAGCCAGCGTACCGTCGTCGCCGCCGATCGTCAGGCGGCGGAGGATGCCCGCGACGACCTGCTTGCGCTCCATCGCAGCGGAGGGACCGCCGCCCTGCGCGCGGAGATCGCCCGACGTTTCCGCGCGGTCGAGGGGGAGCGCGCCGTGCTGCTGCTGACAGATCCGTCAGGCCGCCCCGTCAGCGGCAATCTGGGCGCTTGGCCTGCCGGACTGGCCGCTGACGGACGCTGGCAGATCATCTCGCTCTACCGCGTCGGCCGCGACGAGCCCGAGCCGATGGGCGTCATCCCGATAAGGTTGAAGGACAACACTCAATTGCTGGTCGGCATGGTGGTTTCCAACAGCCTGCAACTTACCCGCATCTATGAGGAGGCGCTGACCGCCGCCTTTGCAATAAGCCTGGTCCTGGCGCTGGGCAGCGCGATCATGCTGGGCCGCATCCTGGCGCGGCAGGTTTCGGACATCGCGGAAACCGCCAATGACGTGGCTGTCGGCGCGCTCGACCGGCGTGTGCCGACCGACGGCAGCGGCGACGCCTTCGACCGCCTGGGCCAGTCGATCAACGCCATGCTGGAGCGGATCGACGCCCTGGTGACGCAGTTGCGCATGATGACCGACGGCCTCGCCCACGACCTCAAATCCCCGGTGACGCGCCTGATTTCCGTTGTCGAGCAAGCCAGCGCCCAAACCGCCGACGACACCGCGCTCGACGCACTGGAAAAGGTGCATCATGAGGCGCAGACGCTGCGATCCATGCTCACCACGGCGCTGCTGATCAGCCGGACCGAAGCGGGATTCGGCGGCGACCAGCGGCGCGATACCGACGTCATGGAACTGCTGCGCGATGTGGGCGAGATCTACGGCCCGCTGGTGGAGGACAGCGGCTTTGCGCTGACGATCGCGGCCGCCGATCCGCTAGTCTTTCCGCTCCATCGCGAACTGGTGAGCCAGTCGCTCGCCAATCTGATCGAAAATGCGCTCTATTATGCTGAGGGGGGCGATCGCATAGAAATCAGCGCGGCGATCGACAATGGCGATCTGCTGATCACCGTGGCCGACAACGGTCGGGGGATTCCGGCAGAGAGCCGGGCCGCCGCCCTGAAGCGCTTCGGACGGCTCGATCCGGCGCGCGGCAAACCGGGATCGGGACTGGGCCTGTCGCTGGTCGAAGCGGTGGGGCGGCTGCACAACGGCATGGTGACGCTGGCTGATAATGGGCCCGGACTGAAGATCCTGCTGACCTTGCGGCGACCCTGAAAAGCGCATCCCGGGCAACGATCAGGGCGTGCAGTTCCACCGACCGCTGCCCAGGATGGTATCCGTTGTCGTGCTTGGAGAGTATGACAACGTTGTCCAATCGATGTAGACCCCTGTGGCTGCCAGATCAAGGGCATTTTTTCGTGACAATCCCTGCAGGAGTGCGCCCGGCCCGCCTGGCAGCAACGGTGGCTTCGCAAGAGGAACCTCGGCCCGCGGACAAACCGGGTAAACGCTGTTCCATCCCCCGGCCTTCCATGGCAAGAGCGGTGCCATGACGGCCCTTTTTCCCATTCAGTACTGCTGATGTCCAACATTCACGACGTTGCGGCCCTGGCCGGCGTATCCATCAAGTCCGTTTCGCGCGTGGTCAACAAGGCGCCCAATGTGAGCGAGGAACTGCGCGAACGGGTGACGACGGCGATCCGCCAGCTTGGCTATCGGCCCAACCAGTCGGCGCGGCGGCTGGCCGGCGGGCGGTCTTTCATGATCGCCTTCCTCTACAACAATCCCGCCCCTTCCTATAACAGCGGCATTCAGTCCGGCGCGGCGAACCGATGCCGGGACATGGGCTATCATCTGGTGGTCGAACCCATGCCGCTGTCGGGGGAGGAGCGCTTTGCCATTCTCGACCGGCTGGTGGCGGCGCTGCGGCCAGATGGCGTCTTCCTGGTGCCACCCCTGTCCGATGATGCGCAGTTGCTCCAGCGCCTGTCCGAACTGAAGCTGCCCTGCGCCCGCATCGCCGGCTCAGTGATGGCGGAGAGCTTCAACATCCCGACGCCGGAGCGCGCGGGGGGACGGATGGTCGCGGATCATCTGATCGGCCTTGGCCATCGCCGCATCGGCGTGATCACTCCGCCCGCCAGCCACAAGGCGGCGATGCAACGCGTCGAGGGTTTTCGCGACGGCATGGCCGCGGCGAAGCTGCCGCTCGATCCGCTGCTGTTTGTGGAGGGCGCCTTCGATTTCGAGTCCGGCATCAGCGCAGGCACGCATTTGCTGACCCAGGACCAGCGTCCCACCGCCATCTTCGCGACCAATGACGACATGGCGCTTGGCACCCTGACCGTCGCGCATCGGATGAAACTGCGCGTGCCGGAGGATCTGTCAGTGGTCGGCTTCGACGATACGCCCGCCGGCCTCACGGCCTGGCCGCCGCTCACCACCGTCAGCCAGCCGCTTGAGGAGATGGGCCGTGCCATGATCGACGCCCTGGCTGGAAGCGCCGATGATGCGCCGCATTTCACTTTCGACCTGGTGCAGCGCGACAGTTCCGGCCCGGCGCCCGCGTGACGGTTTGACGGCTCATCCCCGACCATGAAATGATCAGGATGATCAGCTGGGATGGCGCTGAAAAACGGGCCGGATCGCCCCGGCGATAGCGCAAACGCGACCCTTCCGATCCGGCACCCTGCCTCATCGCGTCAATTGGAATAGATTTTGATATCCTTGACGATCATATCACCCGAGCCATCGGCATAATCGCCATTGGTCTTTACAGCGACATCCATGATCGGATACCAGCGGAAGCCGGCGAACGGATTGACCGCCTGATAGGTTTCCTTGCCATCGATGAACCAGGTTATGTAGTCGGGCTGGATATCCACGGCAAAGCTGTGAAAACCCTTGGTGAACCCGCCGATGCCGTAGACCTCGTCGCTGTTCATGAATATGCCCTCCTGGAAGGTGCGGGTGATATTGGCGCCGCCATGCAGGGTGTTGGCGGTATAACGGTCGAAATCCCACCAACTCTCGAAGCCGAACCCCTCGTAGATATCGATCTCCGGCGGCCAACCGGCCGTGGAGATGAGCCAGAAAGCCGGCCATGACCCGCGCCGGTCGGGCATTTTGGCAGTGAATTCATATTGGCCATAGCCGATCTGGACTGGCCTGGTGTTGTGGCCGCTGAGGACGACCGAGCCGTAAACATAGGGGACGCCGTCCCACTCCAGCGGCTGTTTCAGTTTCTGGGTGTGCATGACAAGCCCTTCATCCGTGTAGCGCAGCGGCGCCTCGATCCCGGCATCACGATATACCCAGCCATCGAGATAAATGCCGGTTTCCTGGTTGCCCGGCTGCGAGCGGCCGTTGGGCAATTTGGTGGACCAGGCCTTGTCATGGCCTGCATCGGACCACTTCAATGTGTCCCGGCTCATCCGCCACTGAAGCGTGCCGCTTGGGCTGAAGGTTCGGGGTTCCCGGCCTTCTGTCTGCGCCGGCGTTGCTTCCTTCTGAAAGTCGCACTGCACATAGGCGCGGTCGGTGCCCATCATCCCGCCCCAGGGTGCCTCAACGAACCGGACGATGAAATCAGCCCCAGGGATCCCAAGGATGATCGGCACCTCCACCGTCTTGGTAAGCGGATCGCCCGGGCGGAAGATGACGGATTTATAGATGGGTTGGTAATTGATTCCGGCAACGCCTCTCACCAGACCGGTCCCATCCTCTGTCATGACCCTGGCAATCACGGTGTTCGGGGTGGGCCGGTCCAGGCTGATCGGAACATATGCTATGGTGGACCCGGGCCGATAGGTGGCTGGCCCGACGGATGCTGTGGCTCTTTCCGGATATCGAGTGCCATTGGCGAAGTCGAAACTGGCAAAATCCCCGGCATCCATCGACAGGGAGGAAGCAGCCGCCAACTGCTGCATGGATGCATCGTCTATGGCGGAGCGCATGAATGCCAATGTGCTGAACGCGTCGTCCGAAGCATGACGGCCATCTGTCGCCGCGAGCCGCGCTGTTCCACCTGAACGTTGAAAATTGACATTTGAGGTCAGACCCCAAGCGCTGACACAAACCACAAAAAGACATGCGAACAAAGCGCTCGAAAGCGAGCGCGAGAACGATGATTTTTTCATGATGCAACCCCCGTTGCTTTTTAGGCCGATTGGCCTTTTGTCCGCTCCTCCTTCAAGGGCAGATAGTCTCCGGCAATGTAGCCGTTCGAGTCTATCACATTGATTATCATATATTTTATTGCATCTGAAACGATCCTGAATGCGCGCCTCATCGGCTTTGCGGCACCTTTCATCGCGCTGCCTGCGGATGGCGTTTGGGACTGGGTGCCCGGATTGGTGAATCGCACGGAAGCAAACAGGGCTGCTGCTATCTTAACCCATGTTGTACAGATTCCCGGCAGACCGGAGGGACGGAGCGATCTCGATGCCTTCGGCCAGCGTCAGGCCGTCTTCTACATCGACGCCGAGATATCGGACCGTGTTCTCGATCTTGGAATGCCCGAGCAGGATTTGGACCGCGCGGAGATTGCCCGTGCCTTATAGATGATGGAGGCCTTTGTTCTACGCAGAGAGTGCGTGCCATCGCGGAGCCGCCTCTTTCGGTCGAACCAAAATCGAATTTCCCAAATCTGTTTGGACTTCAACGCGCGCTTTGAATCAACCTTCCTGTCCGCATTCCAGGCGGGGCGTTCTGAAAAGGCGGGGTCATACACTGAATGTCCCATGACACATCTCTGTTGGCCGCAGGTGGCCCGCGTCGCGCCCACCCAGTTGCCGGTGATGGTGCTGGGTCCAAGCGGCACCGGCAAGGAACTGGTAGCTCGCGCGATCCATACGACCTCTCCGCGCGCCGCAAAGCCGCTGGTCCCCGTTCATTGCGGCGCTGTGCCCGCGGACCTGTTGGAAAGCGAGCTGTTCGGCCATTTGAAGGGCAGCTTCACAGGTGCGCATGCCGATCGGCCGGGTCTGGTCGAAGCAGCGTCGGAAGGCACGCTTTTCCTCGATGAGATTGGGGAAATGCCAGCGGCGATGCAGGTCAAACTGCTGCGCTTTCTGGAGGACGGCAGCTATCAGCCTGTCGACGCGCGGGAGATGCGCCATGCCGATGTGCGGATCGTGGCCGCCACCCATCACAATCTGGAAGACGCCATTGCCGATGGCAGTTTCCGAGAGGATCTCTACTATCGCCTGCGCGGTCTGGTGCTGCGGACGCCTGCACTGGATGAACGGCCTGACGATATTGCGATGCTGGGCCGCCTGTTTCTGGGTCGTGCCAGCAACGGGGAGGGAATATTCGCCCCGGACGCGCTGGCGTGGCTGACGGCCCGACGCTGGCCGGGCAATGTGCGCGAACTGCGCGCAGCGGTAGAATGCGCGACCGCTCTTGCGCCCAGAGGTGCAACCGGCGTCACAATCAGCGCGGGCGACCTTGCGTTCGCCACAGGCGAAGTTGCGACTTCGGCACCCGCCCCGACAAATCAGACGCTGGAAGAGGAAATCGTCGCTCTGGAAAAGCGTCGGATCGTCGAGGCGCTCGACCGAACGGGGCATAATCATACGCATGCCGCGCGCGACCTAGGCCTGTCGCGAGTGGGGTTGCTCAAGAAAATGGACCGGATGGGCTTGCGCTAAATGGACACGCGCATGGTCGGGCTTCACGATAGCTGGTCGATCGAAACCCAGTCATCGGGACGCCACCAGCATTCGTCGCTACCGGTGCGGACTGCGCGTAAGCCGTCGATCCAGTTTGGGGTAGGAAACTGCCTTGCGGCAAGCGACCATTTGCGGAAACTTCGTTCGATATGGAAGTTCGCGAAGAGCGGACATCACTCTGTGCAGGTTTCAGCCAAAGCACGAACCCGCTTCGCGGGAGGGTCGCTTGGGGTGACGTAGCCGTCATTCGAACATAGGGCCACGAACGGCAAGTGTTGAAGAGATCGGACATTCAAGCAATCGACCAGGAAGGCGCCGATGGAGGGCCAAAGTCTTTTGGGTTCGAAGCCTGAAAGACTAGGCCCTGCGTGGAGCATCATCGTGATAGATCATCCGTAGCGGAAGCCCGCCATTGCGGATGCCAGGTCTCGATCTCGCGCGGTCGTTCGAGAAGTTCGCCGAGCGCCGCATGCCAGGCCGTGCGGTAGGGGCGGAGCAGCTGGACCTGCAACACGTCCTCGGGATCCGACCATGTTTCGTGAAGCTGGAAGCGGTTCGGTCGGTCGGGATCGACGTGCAGCGCCGCGTGGATGAAGCTCGCCGCGTGACGCATCGCCTCCAGCACCGGGTCGAGCAAGGCCCGGAAACGCTGCAGCCGATCCGGCCTGACATGGAACGTGATGACATAGGTCTCGCTCATCGCGGGATCCTCTGCGCGATATCGGTGGCAAGGCGCGCCGCATCGGTCACCATCACGCCGTGCGCCACCCCTGCATATATCAGAAGCTCGGCCTGGGGGATGATGGCCGCATAGCGCAGGGCGCTTGCCTCGATCGGTGCGGAAGCGTCGCGGTCGCCATGGAGGATGAGCACCGGCACATCGATCGCTGCGGCGTCTGCGGTCAGGTCGGCCTCCACGATCGTGCGCTGGAACGCCACCACCGCGCGGCGGGAACAGTCCATGACCATCGAAGCCATCCAGTCGTTCAGACGCGGGGGCGAACCGGGGGCGAAAGGCTCGATATTGTCGTCGATCCATCCCGACAGGTCACCGGCAAGTTGCATGCACAGGGCATCGAGCATCTGCGGTGTCAGGCCATTCTCTCCTGGCGCGGCCATGACGCGCGGGCCGGTCGCCCCGACCAGCACCAGCCGGGATACCCGCGCGCTTCCGTACCGGGCCAGATACCGCATTGCTTCCCCACCCGCGCCCGAATGCGCGACCAGCGTCACGTCGCGCAGATCCAGCGCATCGATCACCGCGCGTAGATCGTCGGCGAGGGAATCGTAATCGCAGCCGCCCCAATCGGTCGATCTGCCATGCCCTCTTCGATCATAGGCGATGGTGCGCAGCCCCATCGCGTTCATCAGGGTCATCGTTTCGCCCCAGATGCGCGAGTCCATCGCCCAGCCTGCGAGGAGAAGCATCGGCGGACCGCTGCCCCAGTCGCGCACGAACAGGGAGTGGCCGTCGCCACGCGCGACGAACGGCGGGGTCATGCCTCGCCTCCATCGAGGAAGCCGATGACCTCGGCGATGCGACCGTTTGCGTCCAGCCGTACGACGTCGGTTCCCGCCACGACGGGCACGCCGCCGTTGGGGGCGAGCGTCCAGGAAAAGCGCACGAAATCGCCGTGTCCATCGGGTGTTCCGGCGAGGGCGAAGCTGTGACCGGGAAACTGCGCGCGCGCGCCGCCGATCATTGCGGCGATGCCGTCATGCCCTGCGTCCTGCATCATCGGATCGGCATAGCGTGCATCCACGCTCCAGGTCTGGGACAGGCGTTCGCGGCGCGACGCAGCATCAGCGTCATTCCACAAGGCGACGTAGGCGCGGGCGATGGCATATGGGTCGGTCATGTTGGATCTCCTGTGCTACCGATCGGCAAGGTGACGCATCATGCGGAGCAATGCGATTACCTGGTGGGTAATCGCATCCGCACAGCAGGACGATAGGAGATGTCCCCATGGCAACGCGACTTCAGAGCGTGGGTGATATATTGCGCGACTGGCGTGGGCGACGTCGGTTGAGCCAGTTCGACCTTGCCGGGGAGGCGGAGGTCTCGACCCGGCACCTCAGCTTCGTCGAGAGTGGCCGCGCCGCGCCGAGCCGCGACCTGCTGCTCCGTCTCGCCGGACCTCTGGCGCTGCCGCTACGCGAGCGGAACCGGCTTCTGCTGGCGGGGGGATATGCGCCGATCTATTCGGAGCGTTCGATCGACGAGCCGGACATGGCTGCGGCACGCCAAGCCGTCGATGCCGTGCTGCGCGGGCACATGCCCTATCCCGCGCTGGCGGTTGACCGGCACTGGAACCTCGTTCTGGCGAACGAGGCTGCAGGTGCGTTGCTGGCGGATGTAGCTCCAGCGCTTCACGAAGCGCCGGTGAACGTGCTGCGGGCAAGCCTTCATCCCCGAGGATTGGCAGCCCGGATTGTTAACCTGCCGGAGTGGCGGCATCATGTGCTGACCCGTCTGCGCGACGAGGCCGACCGTGCCGGCGATCCGGTGCTCGCTGCACTCCACGACGAACTTCGTGCTTTACGCGCCCCGGCGAGCCGTCATCCTCCCGGGCCCGGCGGGCGTATCGCCGTGCCTCTCGTTCTGCGCGGTTCGAGTGACGGCCAAAACCTCAGCTTCATCTCCACAACGACCGTATTCGGGAGCGCCACCGACATCACGCTCGCCGAACTAACGCTCGAATGCTTCTATCCCGCGGATGACCAAACCCGGCTAGCGCTGCGCCCGACAGATCAGCGGGGATAACCGCTACCATCCGAATCAGTCGCTGTGCGATCGTACCTCAAACGGCCTGATCGCGTCTGATAGCCACACTCCTACGCAAGTGCAGCATTGTTTGGCCATTCAATCGCTGCGATTTTTTACCTCGAAAGATCTGTCGCATTGGTGAAACCGATTCTGAACTCGGCCTCTGTGACACCCACCCGGATCTCGAGTCAGTAGGCGGGCAATGGGATCGATAAGTCTGCTATCGGCAGAAGCTGCCATGTAAATTCGCTCGTCGAACGGCGTAAGCTAGGTCGCAAGCTACCGCTTCAAAGGTAGCCTGTGGAGTGGCAAATGCCGCCAACATAGCCGACATTGGGAAGTCGGCATGCGATCCTCAAACCGGTCGTATGTTCACGTCTCGTTTAGGAATTATTGCGGCATAGGGTTTTCAGACTGCCAGGACGATGCAGCTTTGCAATCGCGTCGATATCAATGTTTTTTTGGCGAGCGATGCGCTCCATCATCAGCTGATTTCCAGTCCATGGGTCATCACCATTATAGGCTGGATCGCGCTGTACCGCTGTCAGGCTCACATAACGCGCGCCTGCGACGTCCAGCCTTGCCAGCACCTCGGGCAGCATGACCGCGCCCCAACCGCTCAGATGGGTCAACAATATCTGGGGAATCATGCGGCCATAGACCTTGTGCGAAAGCGACTTCATCCGCACGATCCCCTGGTCGATATTTTTCAGATATTGCGCCTTCATGGTTGCGATTGCGGCGGTGTCCCCCTTGGCGAGGCAACGGGCATAGGCTTCGCTATAGGCCCAGTCGTCGAAACTGACTGTGGCTTCGGCAATCCGATATCCCCGCTGCTTCAGGAACGCCATGGCGCTGTCATGCTGGGCCTGATCCCTGCCCGCTGCCATGTTGGGAAAGCGGAAATAATGCCAATCCGCTCCGTCCATCCGGCGGGCGATCTCCTGCTCGCCGGTCACGACATCGGTTTTCCATTGCTCGAAAGAGGACGCGCGGTTCAGGTTCAAATGACTGTAGGAATGATTGCCTAACGGATAGCCGGCGCGGCGCCAGCTATCCAGAACCTTGCCTCCGTCCTTGTCCCGTTGCAGTTTCGCGACGTTCACGAGGCCGTAGGCTTCAGGCACCCCGTGCTGCTTCAATGCCTTGATATAAAGTTCGGCAATGGACAGTCGGGTCATACCGGTGGGCAATCGGCCATTTCCGGTCAGATCGTCCACCGTTATGGCAATGTCGAAGGGCCGTCTATCTCCGGAATAATCGGCGGAAGACCGCGGCGCAGCGACCAGCATGAGCGCAGTCATCGCGACCAGGACCGCGACTCCTACTCCTATCATCTTCACCCTGCCTCGGAGGGAGCGTCGCCCAGGCACAGCAGAGCCGTCAGCGAGCGACTTTCCGATTTTCCTGAATGTAGCCATGTCGTCCGTTTTGAATAGGCGCGCCAGCGTTTTTTGATGACGCGATGCCTTCACCCAACATGTAACATATTGGTTTACCCGAGAAATTCGATGAGTGTTGCATATTATGCGATGCAGTGACGCCGGCTCGGGTTTTGGCGGTCGAAAATCTGAAATAGTTTCTGCGCACTTTCTTGCCAATTCAATAAAGAAAAAGGGGCCGAGAATGCTTGATTCCATAAGGCATTCCTGCATCATAACGTCATACGACTTTTCGATAATCTTGATCGAATGCCGAACTTCCTGGTGATGGCCGATATTTCACGGGAGGATTGTGTATGATCAGGCAATATCGCGCGGATATTGACGGGCTGAGGACCGTGGCCGTCATCCCTGTCGTTATCTTTCACTTGGGCACTAGCCTCTTTTCCGGCGGGTTCGTCGGGGTCGATGTTTTTTTTGTCATCTCCGGCTTTCTGATCACGCAAACGCTTCTGGGTGAACAGGGCGGATGGCGCGACGCGCTGTTCGATTTCTACAAACGCCGCATCAAACGCATTTTCCCTGCGTTGTTCGCGCTCTATCTTTGCGTGATGTTGGCCGCTTTCGGCCTGCTGATGTCCGATCAGTCCGCCGAAGTCGCAAAGTCGATCATCGCTTCCATTTTCTTCCTGTCCAACATCCTGTTCTACAGTCAGAGCGGATATTTTGATGGAGAGTTGGACAGCAATCCACTGCTCCATACCTGGTCCCTTTCGGTGGAGGAGCAGTTTTATATATTCTTTCCGCTGCTGATCTTCTTCACCCGCAACTGGACCGCCGCGCACCGGCGGCAGCTTGTCTGGGCGTTGACGCTGGCCAGCTTCCTTGCCGCGCAATGGATGGTTTCCCGCAACGCGAGCGCGGCTTTTTACCTCATTCCCTTCCGCACCTGGGAACTGTCGCTGGGCTCGCTGCTGGCGATCGGGGCGATTCCCGCGCCGCGCCGGCAGTGGCAGGCCGAAGTCGGTGTAGCGGTTGGCCTGGCACTCATCGCCTACGCGGTCCTGTTCTACAACAAGGCCACCACTTTCCCCGGCGCGTCGGCTCTTGTCCCCTGCCTGGGGACGGCCCTCATATTGTTGTGCGGGGAAAGCTGGCGCACGTTGGGAGGACGGCTGCTTTCCATCCCGCCCATGCGTTTCGTCGGGCTCATATCCTATTCGCTCTATCTGTGGCACTGGCCGATCATTGTCTTCTATCGCAACATCGACAGCCGCCTGGACAATGTGGAGCGCGTATCGTTGCTGATCGCCGCTCTGGCAGCCGCAACGATTTCATGGGCATTTGTCGAAAAGCCTTTCCGCCGTTCGAGCCGCCTGAGCTCTCGCATTGTGGTGCTGCGGGGCACGGCTGCCATGGCGGCATGCGGCGCGGCGGTTTTTTCGTTGGCCGTCCTTAGCGACGTCCTTTATCCGATCTCGGCGCAGGCGCGCGGCGTCCTGGCTTATGGTGAGCGAACCGGCCGCACGGAGATGATGCGGACCGGATCCTGCTTCCTGACGACCCAAAATCGCCTTTCCGATTATTCATTCGAACGATGCATGAGGGCGCCGCACGACAAGTCCCGCGTCCTGATCGTGGGCGACAGTCATGCTGCCCATCTTTATTACGGACTGAACCATGCCCTGCCCAACGCTCACGTGCTGCAGGCAACGGCAGCCGGATGCAAACCCCTGGTCAACAGCCGCGGCGATGCCCGCTGTCTAGCGCTCATGCATCAGGTGTTCAACGAGCATCTGAAACGGATACGGCCGAACATGGTGATCCTGTCGGCGCGGTGGCTGGAGAAGGATGTCCCTGACATCGAAAAGACCGTGCGGCTGATCCAGCAAGCCACGCCACGCGTGATCGTTTCTGGTCCCATCGTCGAATATGATCAGCCGCTTCCCCGGCTGCTTGCAAGGCACATCGACCGGGACGAGCCCATAGACATGCATCGTAACAAACAGGTTCCGCTGGTCGACCGGCAATTGGCCGCAGCCATGAAGCGGGCGCACATTCCGTATTTCTCGCCCTATGCCAGCCTCTGCGCGCCGGACTGCCGCCTGTGGGTCACGCCAGGCGTGCCCGTCCAATTTGATTATGGCCACCTTACGCAACAGGGATCGGTTCTGATCGCCGATCTCATGGCTCGGCAAATCCAGCCCGAGCTTGCGGGCATCCCAAAGGCGGCCGACGTAGCTCAATTGCAGCCAGCAACTTATTGAAAGCTAAGCGGCGATTAGCATGGCCAAACGGCGAGCTTCGGTTGCGCCGTTTAGGCCCTGAAGCGATCAAGATTTGGCGCGCTACCGACCAAGACCGCAACATAGCGGACGGTTGTAGCGCTTCGCCCGACCGTCGAAACCGGCCGTTCATTCACGCTGCAAATTATGGCTCCCCTGGCCGATTTCAGGATGGCGGGTTAATGGCAGCAAATCGGGAAAGCTGCCCTTACCTCGTAGAAGAAGCCGCGCCGCAGTCGACCAGAGATTGCCCCTCATTGCCGGAGGCGTCTGGGCCTCGTTCATTGGAGATGTTTCCGGTACCTCGCTGCCGCATCGCCTCCCGGAATAAGATAACTTTTCGAGGCAGGCGTTAGTCAGCCTTCCGGCTGACGCCGCCTCTAAGCCGCCCATCTGCAAACCCGTCGCGGCACGGCCGACAATCAGGTTATCAACAGCTCAGGCTGCCATACCTCTTCACTGCGAAACCACCTTGGACCTGAGCACACGACAGATCCCGCCCTTTAGCCGAGCATCGGGCGACCGCGCGGCCATAGTGATCCGTATCGATCTGCCGACATTCCACGGCCTGGCCGCTGACCAGCGACTGGAGGTTAGCGGTGCTCGCATAAGGGTCGCCGGGCGTGCATTCGCGCCCCGGCCGGCAATGGCCGGGTAGTTCCGGCGCATCGATCGAGGAAAGGCGAATGCGGGTCTCGCCGAGCGTATCGTGTCACAGTCTAGAACCCGAGGACTCACGCATCCGATGCCGAGGCCCGCGTCTGCCTTTGCGGCGGGCCAACAGGGTAGGTTGCCGTCGAAATGGGTCAACGCGATGCTCAGCGCGCCGCCGCCGAGGCGGAGCGTTCAGCATCCTTCGGAAGTCGAAATCATCCCCGATCGGTGCACTATCGACGGAAGGGCTCAGCCTGTCACCTCTCAACCGCAGAAGGGCCGCGGCCAGGCTACATGCTGGAGGCCAAAGCGGACAGACTGCACGCGCCGGAAGCCGAACGGAACATAACGCCTCTGCAAGGGTTCTGAACCGGACACTGCCCGCTGGAGGTTGCTATGTCTCCTCGATCCGTTCTTGCTCTATCAGCTGTGACATCCGCATCGTTGCTCGCGTCTGCCGTGCTGGCGCAGCCCGCCACCGGAGGACAGCGCGCCTTCACCGTTGCCCTGACTGGGTCAGCCGAAGTCCCGGGTCCCGGCGATACGGATGGAGCCGGAACTGCCAAGATTAGCGTCAATGTTCCGAAAAAGCAGGTTTGTTACGAGTTGAGCGTATCCGGCATCGCCACGGCGACCGCTGCCCATATTCACGCGGGGGCTACAGGGATCGCAGGTCCGCCAGTGGTCACGTTGGATGCTCCCGCCTCAGGTGCCAGTAAAGGCTGTGTGGATGTTACAGCCAAACTCGCGGCGCAAATCCTTGGCCAGTCGAGCAGATATTATGTGAACGTCCACACCGGCGATTTCCCCGCTGGGGCAATTCGTGGCCAGTTGAAGTAGGCAACCTGTCGGCCTCCTGAGCGATTGTGGATGTCTCCCCGCCATTGCCCTCCCGCTTGTAGAAGAGACTAACAGCAGGCTGCGAACGGTCCCGTTACGGTCGAGGATAGCCTCGACCATCATGCTCGGCCTCTCGAGCAAGCAGTACATGGCGCGCGCACTGCAGATTTGCACTGAACGGCGACGGTGATAAGGCTGGCGGCATACCGTGATCACGCGGGCTTGATCGATGACGTTGAGCCACCTGTCATTCTCCGACTGGATCGAACATGCCTTCAGCCATGAAGTGGGCGTACACGGCAATGCGTGGTTCTTCGATATGGACGCGCCTTGGTGGGATCCGGCGCCCGGCGTGGCGGTCGACTACCTCACCCGTCTATTCGCTGAGCCGCTTCCCGCATTGCAATGGTTCAACGACGCGCAGATCGCGCAGGGCCTGACCTATCTCATGAATACATCCGCGTCAGGTGATAGCGGCTGGCTCTACTGCCGTGACGTCCCCGCGGCCGAGCGACAGCGCTGCGTCGAGGCGATCGCCGATCTGTTCGAGCAGATATTCGCGTTGCGCGCGGCGCCGGTTCTGAGCCACATTGATGAGCCGGGCGGTAATGCGCTCAACATACCCTGCTATATGTGGTTCGACGTCATGCCCTCTGTCGCGCTGGCCGATGACCCGGACAGGGATCGACTGCACCGCGCAATGCTGGCCACGATGGAGCGCATATTGGCGCTGGAGAATATCGCCTGTCAGGAAGCGGCGCTGCATGGCCTCGGGCATTGGGCAGCGGCGTATCCAGGCAAAGTGAGAGAGACGATCGAAGTCTATTTGCACGCAGACACCGGTAGGCGAGCCGACCTCTCGGCCTATGCGCGCGCCGCCCGCTGTGGCTGCGTTCAATAGTTGGGAGCGGCAGCGCCGTGATGAGCGGAGCCCGTGTAGGCGGGAACGTTAAGTCAGGCATTTCAACTTCCTGGCGCAAACGCAGCAACGTCGCCCGGCCGTCGCAGCATCTTGTCAACCTCGCTGGCGTGGACCTCCTCGGCATAGATCATCTGCCGCGCATATTCCTCCAGGGCGACCGAACGCCCTTCCACGAGGACCATCAGTTCGCGATAGAGCGCCAGTCCACGCCTTTCAGCCTCCAGCGACTCCCGCAGGATCGTGGCGATGTCCGTCGTATGGCTGTCAAGCAGCGGGCCGAGTCCCAGCGACGGATAGTCGCCTAGCATCGTGATCATTTCACCGGCTTGCTGCGCATGAAGCAACGACTCGTCGGCCTGTGTGCGTAGCCAGGAGATGATCGGGATTCGGCCGAAGCCGAACACCAAAAAGGAGTAATGGGTGTAGCGGACGACGCCCGCCAGCTCTTGCTCAAGGATGCGGTTGAGGACAGCTACGGTGGCGGACCTGTCGATGTTCTGCATCGCCAATTCCTTCCAGTTTGACCTGCGCCAGCATACGCCCTTTCTGCCGCCACTCCAATCGCTGGGGTTAAGGGTCTTTTGGGAGAGAGGCAGCCGGATCGGGTTGGCCTCGGCTTTGGGAAACAAGGCTCGGTCTTTTCTCCGCTGCCTCGTTTCGCTTCCGGCCTAAGTCTCTGCGCGCGCAAACAACTTCGTCACTACAAAACGCGCGAGCTGCTCGGGTGGCGGAACCCGACTCGATCGGAAGGAGTCGTCGGAAGCGTCGGACTTTCCGACTTCGCAATAGTCGTCCCGATAGCTGCCGTTTGTTCATCGAGCTTTGCCGGGCCAATGCGCTCATGCCGATCGGGCAGTCGGCGCTATCGCCGACTGCCCGCTCCTGCTGCACTCGGTCTATTACCGCAGCGCCGCGATCACCACCTCTGCCAAAGGCGTCGAGGATTGCGGGTTCTGACCGGTGAGCAGGTTGCCGTCCTTGACGACATAGGCGTGCCAGTTGGCGCCCTGCTCGAACAAAGCGCCCTGCTTGCGCAGCGTGTCGGCCAGCAGCCAGGGTGCGTTCGCCGCCGTTCCGAACTCGATCTCCTCCTCGTCGCTGAGCGAGGTCATCTTGCGACCGGCGAATGGCCAACCGCCATTCTCGTCCCGCGCCGCCAGCAGCGCCGCCGGGCCGTGGCAGACCGCCGCGATCACCTTGTCGGCCTTATCCGCCTCGATCAGTACCCGGCCCATATCGGGGTCCTTGTAGAGATCCTCGACCGGGCCATGACCGCCGGGGACGACGATGGCGTCATATTTGCTGGTGTCGATCTCGGCGAGCACCAGCGGCTTTTTGATCCGCGTCGCATTCTCGTCGAGATAGGCGCGCATGCGTTCAGCAATCTGCTCGCCGACGGTGTTTGGATCGAGGCTACGCTTGTCCATCGTCGGCACGATGCCGCCGGGGCTGGCGAGATCGACCTTGAAGCTGGCCCGCACGAAGGCTCCGTCGAGATCGACGAATTCCTGCGCCCATACACCGGATTCATAGATGGAACCATCGGCGCGGGTCCATTTGTCGGCGGCTGAAAGGACGATGAGGATATTAGTCATCGATAGTCTCCTTCTTGTTGTCGGAGGACGACGGGGTTGATGGGACAGTGAGAGGACGTGGTCAGATGTTCTGGCCGCCCGACACCTCGATCCGCTGGGCCGTGATCCAGCGATTGTCGGACCCGAGCAGGCTGGCGACGGCCGGCCCGATATCGTCGGGCACGCCAACCCGCCCAAGCGCGATCATGTTGGCGAACGCATCATTATATTCCGGCGTGTCGCGGACCGCACCCCCGAGGAAGTCGGTCTCGATAGCGCCGGGCGCGATTGCATTCGCGGTGATACCGCGGCTGCCGAGCTCCTTGGCCATGTACAGCGTCAGGATCTCGATCGCGCCCTTGGCGGCCGAATAGGCTGAGAAGCCGGGATAGGAAACCCGGGTCAGGCCCGACGAGAAGTTCACGATCCGGCCGCCGTCGACGATGAGTGGCAACAGCGCCTGGGTGAGGAAGAACACGCCCTTCACATGCACGTTGAAGAGCTGATCGAACTCCGCCTCGCTGGTTTCGGCGAAGCTTGCCATCTCGCCATGGCCGGCATTGTTGACCAGATGATCGACGCTCTCTCGACCCCAGGACTGGAGCGTCGCACGCACCCGCTCGACGAACGGCGCCAGCGCGATCACGTCGCCGACATCGAGCTGCAGCGCGATTGCCCTGCGGCCAAGCGCCTCGATCTCCGCGACGACGGCCTGAGCCTGGCTCTCGCCGCTGCGATAGGTGAAGATCACATCGCCGCCGTGGCGGGCGATGCTGAGGGCGGTGTTGCGGCCGAGGCCACGGCTGCCGCCGGTAACGAGGGTGATGGTGGTCATTGGTCGTTCCTTTCGTGGTGCTGATGTGTCGGCAGCCCGCCGACGGGGTGGTGGCTACGCCTCAGGCCATTCGGCCCTTGGCGGTTTGCGAAAGCGGGGTGTGGCGCCGTGCGGACGAGGTGCTCAGGCGATGGTGCAGCCGCACCATGTCCCGGCCGCACGCCCCCTCGATGAACAGAGCACTGATCGCCGCGAGCATGACTGCGAGCGCAGCGCTACCGGCGGCCGCGAAGGACGCTTGAAACTCGCGCCACTGCGTGACGGCGAGATTGTAGCGTGTGGTCGCACCGTTCTGGAGGATCGCGCAGGCTTTGGTGAGGATCGCCGGCCCAGTGATCAAGGTCAGCGCGGAGAATGGATCGTAGGACATTGTGGCTGCTCCTTTCTGCACAAGCGTGCTCACAGGGGCCGGCATAGTGCCGTGGCCCAGCGAATGGCTTTCATTTTTTCGGCGATGCCTGGTCAGCATATCCGCTGGCCGGAGCTCTTTAAGCTGGTGCCGTAATGCCTTATAGAATGGCGCGGCGGAAAGACTTTGTAGCTTTGCTGACCATACCTGCTAGGCATGACCTATGGAGCTTCGCCATCTGCGCTATTTCGTTGCGGTCGCCGAGGAAGGCAGCCTGACTGTCGCGGCTGAGAAGCGCCTGCACACAGCCCAACCGTCGCTCAGCCGCCAGCTTCGCGATCTGGAGTTGGAGGTCGGCACGCCGCTGCTAATCCGGACCTCACGTGGGGTGACGCTGACGCCTGCCGGGCAGATCTTTCTCGATCATGCACGGCTCGCCCTGACCCAGGCTGCCGAGGCCGTCGCCGCTGCGAGGCGCGTATCCCGCCCGGCCAAGGCCAGCTTCTCGGTCGGTTTCCTGACCGGGCAGGAAGTGGAATGGCTGCCCCACGTGACGCAGATACTGCGCGACCAGCTCAAGGAGATTGATTTCCGCGTCTCAAGCGACTTTTCGCCTGCCGTTGCCGAAGCCGTGCAGCGTGGCGAGATCGACCTCGGCTTCTCCCGCGTCGAGCCCCAGCCCGATGTGACCTATGAAGTGATCGCGTCCGAACCGATCGTGGCCATTCTCGCGGGTGACCATCCGCTCGCTAGCCGATCCGAGATCGAGCCGGTCAAACTCGGGGAATTTCCTTTCATCGGCTATACCGATACGCCGCACGTCCTGCGCGGGATCGTCGAGCGCTATCTGCGGGAGCGCGGCGTGAGCGTCTCATCCAGCCACTTTCTCGACAGCTTCGCGACTGGAATTTCCTTGGTGGCGTCGACCGGCGGACTGACGCTCTTGCCAGCCTATGTCGAAAAGCTGCTGCCTCGGTCCGTCGTGAGCAGGCCGCTTGCCGGACCTGCTCCCGTCATCGAAATCGCCGTTGGGTACCGGAAAGACAATCCTTCGCCGGTGTTGAATGATTTCCTACGAAGTATTGATTGGCTTATCGCTGCTCATGCTGCCGCCGCCCGGCAAGGTTCGCCGACCTAGCTCTTCGGGCGAAATCGCCAACATTCCCGCCGTTCACGGCGACAAACGGACTTCGCGATGGCAGTCATACGTTCATCTGAGCACGAGCATTTCAACGCGGTATTTTCAGCCACGGCTATCTGGCGGAATTCTTGCTCAGGCGCTATTCGGTTTGGATGGCAGGAGTACTCCCATCAGATAAGCTGGAAGACTGGCTAACGTCGCCGCCAGGCGCGGAGCCTCGCTGGTTTCAGGATCGAGGAAGGGCGTTCGAGCGGATCATTCGTAACCAGTTTCAATCGGAAGGGCTCGAGCCGCGCCTCAACATTCGTCCGAGCGGCGAAGAGATCGACGGGTCATTTGTCCTCGGCGAAAGCACCTACCTGGTCGAAGCGAAATGGCGCAAGGATCCGATCCCGGCTTCTGATCTCTACGCGTTTAAGGGCAAGGTGGATGGGAAGCTCGTCGGCACGATCGGCGTCTTCATATCGATGTCTGGCTATTCTTCCGAAGCGATCGACGCACTTAAGTTCGGCAAGGATATCAACCTTATTCTGTTCACTGGCGCGGACTTCCTGCTGGTCAATTCGGGAAAAATTGGCTTTACTGGCGCGCTTCGACGAAAACTGCGATACGCTGCCGAGGAGGGGCAACCATTCCTGCCGTTGATTCCAGACGGCAGCCGCCTTGAAGTGGCGGAGCCTGCTGTTACAGATCCGCGTGCACCGCTAGGCGAAACCCGATCATCGAGCCCGGTCTGGCACGTTGTCGTCGAGAGCGAGGCGGACGAGGCTGGCCTGCGCATAATTTTCAACCGGCTTGATCGGCGCTCCGCCGAACACGTCCGTTTTTGGGCGGCGGGCGGACAAACAGGGTTGGAGAGTCTCGTTCGTGAACTCGCCCTATCGGGCTGCGACAATGTCGCGGTGATTGTGGGAACCGATGTGCCGCCTGTGGTGCTCAACGGTTTGCGCGAGGAAATGCGGAACCATGGTAACTGGCTGTTGGTCCTGCCGACATCTGTCGAAGATTGGCTCGATAGTGCAGTTCCCGCGGATTATGCAAACGCCGTACCCGAAACCTCGGTCCGGGCAAAGGCGACACGGCGATGGGCCCGCAATGCGGATCTCGACCGCCTCCTACAATCGAGCCGTGGTTTTGCTGACCTATTCAAGCGGATTCAAAGCGACTTCCCGAGCGGTTTCGAAAGCGTTAGCTTTTAGGACCGACCCTGTCAGTCTTCCTTGGGTGATACGGGCCACGGCAATTTAAGGCCGCGTCCTCGCGCGAAGCTATTCAGAGTTTTAACAGAAACGAGCGCATTATAGGTGCGATCCTTCTTACCATACGGGCCCATATTCGTGCTGGTCGCGGCTCGTACCATGGAACCAATCTCTGTACGTTCATCGGCGAGAGGCATATGGCCATGGTTGATCAGTGAAAGGATTTCCTCGGCCAGCGCTTTCGCACGAGGAGACACTTCGAACTTTTCCTCCGGCAGGTTGTCGGCGAGAGCGCAGGCCGCGCGCCGGACTGTCAAACGCTGCACGCCAAGCCACCATTTCTGGCCTCCGTTGAACCGATTGAATTTGGTGAGGCCGAGATAGGTCAGGCACCCTGTGGCGATGATGATAAGGGGGACAAATACCCACGGACTTGCGAAGAATGCGTAGATGCCACCCCATACAGCCTTTGCCGCAATTAAAGTGGCCGGGACATAGCTCATGCCGTTAGCGCGGGCCATGTCGTATGATGTTGACGTCACGATCGGCATAGCCGCAAGTAATAGTGTACCAACGACACCGCCCAACCATTTCATACTGGATTTCATCGATACCCCCTCCCATTTCAATTATAGAAATTGTCGATGGGGTGCCACGCTGTTTTTACCAGCCGTTCTCATCGGCCCACAGAGAGCCAAGAGGGGTGAGCGGTGGTTTTTTTCATGGTCCGGGAAATGCCTCGCTCTGGTCGAGAAGAGCCGCTTCGATCGAAAGCTTCCATTCCGTCCTGAACCGCCAACAGAGCGGGCGTATGGTGCTCCTTGGGTTGACCTAGGAACCTGTCGTTCGTTCATTTGAAGGCGCATGCCTGGAGTGCCAAAGTCACATGGCTTTGCTATGGCTATCCTCAGTTGTTGTGGGAAAGGGCCAGCCGATGATTACCGTGTGGGGTGGGCAAACCTCGCGATCCATCCGGGTCGTCTGGGTGTTGGAGGAGATGGGCCTTCCCTACCTCGTGCGGCAGGTCGACATGCTGGCCGCCGAGCAAGACCCCGAATTTCTGGCGGTCAACCCCGCCGACTATATCCCGGCGATCCAGGACGGCGATGTCATCATGGTCGAGTCGATCGCGATCATGGAGTACCTGATGGCGCGCTACGGGCCGACGCCGTTGGCGCCGGCGCCGCACGATCCGAACTTCGCCGCCTACCAACAGTTTCTGCACCTCGGTGAAGCCGGCCTCGCGACTCTAATGATGCCCGTCGTCGTCAGCCGCTTCATCGCGCCCGAGGCCGAACGGGAGAACTGGGGCGCGACCTGGTGCCTGCGGTCGTTCCAGAAACGGCTGAAGCTGGTCAGCCAACGGCTTGCCAACTCGCCCTACCTCGCGGGCGAGACATTCACTGCGGCCGACATTTCGGTGACCTACGCGCTGAACCTAGGCCAACGGAACTGCGGCATCACCCTCGGCCACGCTGAACAAGCCTATATCGCGCGCACGACGGGCCGCGACGCCTATAAGCGCGCTATGGAGCGTTCGCACGAAGGGGTGAGCACCTAAGCCTCTGCCTGCCCCGCGCGCTGGGGCGTGAGACGGTAGCACCCGCCGACATAGCGGTCTTTCTGTAACATAGTGGTGAACCCCCAAAGCTGTCGGTTATTCATATGGCCAAAGTTTCAACTTAAATTGCCATCTGGCGTTGCCAGCTAGCTAGCAATCGGGGAACATGTGTGACGTACTTGGACGGACTGACCATCGCCGCGAACTGGGCGACCATTCTCACTGCTGTGATTGCAACAATGGCGTTTGGGCGCTTTCTACGCGGGCAAAATAATAGAAGGAAAGCGCTTGAGACGTATCTGCGGGAAGAGAAGCTGAGAGATCGCGATGAGGGCAGGCGAAGCGTCATCCACCTCATGGCGAACTTGGCGATGACTGAAGCTGAGATCCTTGCGGCAGCATTTCAGAGCAAACAGATCATGGCCATCCCTGGAATTGATGGAAACGGAAAGGCTAATAGATTGCTCTTCGAATATGAGGGCGATGACATTCCGGCACCTCGAAAATTCTAGCCACCTGAGTGCGGGTTCGCCAACATTGCTGACGTTCGCTGGACGAAATTTCCTCGCCGGAAGCGGTCTTACATTCACTTTAAAGCTGGCGAACTGAAATGATCGGCATTGGAACTCCGCGCCTGGTCGCAACGGTGCTGCGAACGACGACTTCTTCACAAATGGCACTTCAGCCCAATCCAGAAAAGGGCGCATCAATTCCGTTAATTAGATCGATAAACTATTCCAAGCCCTTCTTCTTACGATCTTCCAAATGAGCAGCATCAATGTCCGCGGCGAGATTAGCCGGATTGACCGACCTTTTTACAAGATCGGGCGATTGAATTCCCATACTTCCAACGAGGTCGAGAAACCACAAATCGGTGTCGGTACGCTTAGGCTTGATCTGCAAGTGCGTGGAACGATTGATGCTGAAGGCAAGAAAATCGGCGATCTGGATCAGCGGCTCTGCATCGGATGCCGCAAAGCGTCCATCGTATTGATCGCCCCATTCCCGAAACACCCTTTTAGCGAATGCAGAATCCGGCTTACCGCGCCCGGCGTCAATCCGGAGTATAAGCCGTGCAGGTGGCGGTGGAACTGCACGCTTTAGCTTAACGAGAAGAAAAAATAGAGCTTGGCCATCCCGTTCGCTAAGGTCAATGCCATCTAAGGAACCAGAAAAGCCCAGATCATGATCGGCGAGAGTTCGTTCATCGACAGTCTGGATGTGCACCCGCCATCGATACCGGCGATATATCTCTGCAAAGAACTCGAACAATTGGAGGTTGGCGCCCTTGGGCGCCTGCTCCCAGACGCCATATCGATTGTAGATATCCACAAAGTGAAATTCTGCAGGCGAGACCCCTAATAAAGTTGGCAATTCACTGAGGCATGCCCTGACGCTTTCGCGAACCTCATGAACTTGCGCATCGGGAAACTCCACAGCTACATAGGTTCGACGTTTACCTGTCACATATTTTGATGGCTTTGCATCTTCAGGCCCGTAAGTATCATCTATCGCAATATGCACCCGAAATTCCTTCTCGTAGATCGACGAGTGAACCTTCCTTCTGCACCCAGAGAACGTTCAGTGGAATGATCTGCCGTGCTTTTTTGATCGCTAGTTGCCCTTTCGCTGCCCGAGCGGAGCCGCCAAAAAGGCAGACGTTCGAAGTTCCGGGAGAGGAACTCAAAACTTGCCTTACGTTCACGGAAACCTCTCACCACAATTCGAGGCAGCTGCGCTCGTCAGAAATCGAGACGCTCGCTATCGTCGTCACCGTCCAGCCATGCGATGAGGTCCGCCCCGCCAGCTCCGACTTCGCTCGAACTGCCCTCTTCTCCCGGACCGTCGTCCCGCCAATCGTCTCCGTACCAGCTGCTGGTGTCGACGCCGGACACGATTTCCGCTTGGGACAGGTCCCGCGGATCTTCGAGCGGGACATCGAACAGGCACTGGAACGGGAAGCACTCGTCGAGCTCTGCGCCATCGCCACGCCGCAGATCGGAGTTCGAACCCCATTGCAGCGTGACCGAGACAGTGCCCGTGGCGCAATAGCGCACGGTCGAAGGACCGATCGAAGCGACCTCTGTTCTGTCGGTGTAGATTTCATCAATCGTGTGATGGGACGCCAGCTCGTCGATCGAAAGGATGGTTTCCGAGAGCAGGCTGTCGACCGCCCCTTCGTCGAGTCCTTCGGTCAGCGGATCGATGAGCGCCGCGCGGCAGTCGTGATAGGCATGGATCAACTCCTCCACGGCCGTCACCGTCGCTTCCGCCTCGGCGGCCTGCTCGGCGGGATCACGCACCAGCGTGTCGGCACGGCCATGAACATGCTTGCTGAGCTTGTTGAAGGCGCGGAGAAGTCCGGCGCGAAGCTCCTGGGGTTCAAGACCCAATTCATCTTTGAGATATCCGTCGGTCAGGCCGCCCTGCAGCCAATATTGGATGCGCTGCGCACGCACAGGCTTCGCCTGTCCTTCGATTGGCTTGTACCAGGCGCAGGCTTCGACTTCGGCATCCGGCGCAAGTGTACCCATGACATGTTCGAAAAGCATGCGGATGGCAGTCGCAAAGAGATTTAGACGCAGCGGATTGGCCTTGTCGCGAAGAACGCTCGCGGCACCTTCGATCGTGATACGGAAGAAGTCGTCAGGCGCCAACGGTGCCAACGCCGCGAGCCGATCTTCGGGAGCGGATGCGGAAGCCGATCCGCCGTTGCCGTCCGTGGCCTTGGTCACACAATCTCCTCCATGTTGTTTATCTCCCGCGCGGCACTTGGTGCAAGCGTCTTCCACTGGTCAAGATCTCCACGACACGAGCGCGTGCTCGACGGTAGCGGATGTCGCCTCTCGCCGCGCTCGCGCTGTTTATCCCGCTTGCTTGCCATCGGCATCACTAATGGATTGGCAGCTGCTCGCGGCCATCAGCGGCCATAAGCAAAACGGGGCGTCCAGCGCTCAACCGTTGCTACCTCGTCATCGTCATCTTCGTCCTCCGACTCGGCGAGATCATCCGAAGACAGTACCGTCAGGGTGAAACCATAGCAGCCAAGCCCAATCACCTCCTCGTCGAGATGCACATGGTTGTTGGTGTCGAACCAGTCCATGAGGTCGCATTCGCCCGTCGCGCGACGAGCCGCCAACACGTTCTCGGGCCGCGCGTTAAAGGCCGCCGTCGCGCCGACGGGCAGAGGGTCTCCCTTCTTGAGAAAGATACGCTTGCCCAGCCTTTTGAACGCGTCGGATGGAAAGGAGTAACTGACCTCCGCGCCGCTGCTGACGATGATGCAGAGGGGAAAGGATACGCATTCCGCAGCCCGGATCGCTGCCGCGGTGAGCGAGACGCGGGCGTCCTCGGCCAGCCGGCAGATGCCCTCAAGACCCACTCGATGCTGATCGAGATGGCTACGCACCAAGCCGCCCGGCATCAGCAGTCCGGCGGCGAAATGGTCTGCCTCGAGCTCAATTGAGCTGCTCCCTTCCGTAAACCCGGCCCGTGAGAAGTGCCGCCCGCCGGCCTTCAGAATCTCGTCAGGGTGGTCGGGCAGGAAATAATGTCCCAACTCGTGGGCCACGCTGAATCGCTCGAATCCCTCATTCTCGAGTTCGGCGGAATAAATGATGATCGGCTTAGGCTCAGCGAAAATGAGAGCGCCTGACACACCTGGCATCCCGGCCGGCTTCTTCTCGACATGAAGGTCGTGCTTAGCAGCGATCGCGAACGGGTCCACGGGAAAGGCGTGGTAGCCATCGTCCCGCGCCCGCTTCTGTCCAGTTTGGGTTGCCATCAGGAGACGGAATTTACCCGCCATCTCAGGACTTTCCTTCCCCCGCCAGCCGGTCGATGAGACCTTGGATATAATCTCGGTCGCCGGCAGTGAGCTTGTCCTCATTCCTGAAAGCCACCGTCGCCTGAACCCCCAATAGGTAATCCGACGATACGCTGAGTGCTGTCGCCAGGCGGCGCACATTTTCAAATGACGGCTTGCGGCGATTCGCCTCGAAGTGGGCGATCGCGGACGGCTGCATGTCGGAGCGATCCGCCAACTGGGCTTGGCTAAGTCCTTGTCGTTCGCGGGCTTCCTTCAGCCGTGTTCCAAACAGGGATTCCGAGCTTGACTCATTCATGACGATTCCGTATATAGTTGATGACGAACTCGTCAAATCCGTCTTGGGGCACCGTCGCTGATGGCCATAGCGGAACATGACGAGTTCGTCAAGATAGACATACGAGCTGTAGCGGTCAACCCCGCCGACAGGAGATTGAAGACATGAGCAATGACAAGCGCATCCACGTCGTGCCCCACAACGGGGCGTGGGCGACACGCCGCGAAGGCGCCAGCCGGGTCGGCAGCACGCACTCGACCCAGGCCGACGCAATCAACGCTGCCCGTGACCGGGCGATTCGTGGGGCCGGCGAGGTCGTGATCCACCGGCCCGACGGGCGGATTCGGGACGCCGATTCCTACGGCAGCGATCCCAATCCGCCCCTCGACCGCAAATACTGAGACATTGGCATCCGAGACGGGGCCTGCGTCGCCAAATCAGAAGGAAGAAGAGCATCATGGCTAAAGACAAGCTGGTCACGATCGCGATCAATTCGCGGAAGTTCGAGGAGCCGAAGGGTAAAATCAGCTACAACCGGGTTGTCGAACTGGCCTATCCTGATTTCGCGCAGTTCCCCGACGCCACTTACAGCATCGTCTACGAGCGCGGTGCTTCCGGCCATGTCCAGGGTACGCTCTCGAAGGGCGGATCCGTCGAAATCGTTGAAGGGATGCGCTTCCGTGTCAAACGCACTGGAGAATCATGACGACCTGAAGCGGCTGATCGAGAGGGATTATGCGCTCTCGATCGTCGGCGGCCATCTGGTGGTCAATGACGTCTATTACCTCGACAGCAGCGGGGAGCTCCACAAGGGGCGTCTCGCGGCGAAGCTGAATCTTCCGACGCCGGAAACTCTCGGTTCGCCATATAATCACCAGATGTATTGGTCGGGGGCCAACCCGCACTATGCGGATGGGACGGCCATTCCAAAATTGGGGACAGGCACCGTTTCGCTGCCGATCGGTGACACGACCTATGTTCGCCATCTCTCCAACAAGCCTGAGGAAGGCTTCGCAACCTACAGCCTGCTGGTCGAGCATTATGTATCTCTGATCTCGGGACCCGCCGAGCAGAAATACGGTGTGTCATCCCGCACCGGCGCGACCTACGACGTCCCGCCCGATACATCCCCTTTCAAGGTCCGCGACACTTTCTCAGCAAAGGCAGAGATCATGGACCTGAATCAGCTGGTTGCGGGCGACCGGGTTGCCGTCATTGGTCTCGGGGGCACTGGTGCCTTCGTGCTCGACTTCATCGTGAAGACGCCCGTAGCGACGATCGACGCATATGATTTCGATACTTTCAAAGTCCATAATGGCTTTCGCCTGCCGGGTGAGGTTCCGATGAACCAGTTCGGCCATCTGAAGACCGATGTCCTCCGGCGCAAATATGAGCCGTTTCGCCACGGCCTTACCTTTCATAACAAGCGCATCAGTGCGGGCGATGAGGCTCTATTCACCGATATTACTTTCGCGTTCGTCTGCATCGACGATGGCGAGGCGCGGGCGGAAATCTGCGAGATGCTCACCGGCCGCGGCATCGATTTCATCGATGTCGGCATGGGCGTCGAGAAGGAAGAAGGTTCGCTCGACGGTTTGGTCCGAACCACCCTATTCACGCAGGCGTCGGCAGCGAAAGCAATCGAGGAGGTACCGCTCGATCGCCGGACCGATGAGGGCGCTTATCGCACGTTCGTTCAAATCGTCGAACTCAATGCGCTGAATGCTGCAATCGCCGTTATGCGCTACAAGCAGCTCCGTGGCTTCTACACAGATGAGGCTGGCTACCGAAACAGCCTGATCTCGATCGGCTCCAGCAACTGGATTGGCGATGCATGAGATATCGACTCGTCGAGGTGGAGGAATTGCCGGAGATTCTCGAACCGGGTGCGCTCTACTGGTCCAGGGAATATGAAATCTCGGCACACCTTTGCGCATGCGGATGCGGCGACGTCATCTATCTGCCGATCGGTCCAGTCGACTTTTCCATCTCCGCCGACACGAGTGGGCCGACATTGATGCCATCTGTCGGAAACTGGAACGTTTGCAATGCGCATTACTTCATCATCGGCGGCAGCGTTGAATGGGCCGGTCAGTTGACTCCGCAGCAGATTGCCGAGGGTCGAGTTCGAGAGGATGCGCGGCGCGCGGCTTATTATAATCGGCGTGAAAGCTGGTGGCGCCGGTTCATCCGTCGGCTCAGCGCTTGGCTGCGGCAATGACCGCTTTTCCCCTCTTATAACTCTTAAGCTGCCTGTCGGGACTGTCCAACAAAGCAGACATGATGGCCGGCTCGAGCGCGGCAATGAGATGTCCGCTGCCGGCTAGCGAAATTTGGCCGCTAAGCGGCGAGGAAGGGTCGTCTCCGCCCGCCCTCATGCGAGCACCGGATTGGTTGCTTCAATTGCCTCGCACTCGGTTTGGACGCCCAACAATACCGGTTCGGCCATAATTTCGCTTTTGCAGAAGGTCCGGCAGCTCGTCTAAAGGCGGGCCGTCAGGATTTTGAACCACGATGAATTATCGCCATTCCTTCCATGCCGGCAATAGCGCCGATGTCGTAAAGCACAGCCTGCTGATCGCCCTGGTGCGGGCTTTGCAGCACAAGCCGGGCCCGCTGACCCTGATCGACACCCATGCCGGCTGCGGGCTGTACGACCTTGGCGGCGACGAAGCCCAACGCACCGGCGAAGCCACGCAGGGCGTGCTGCGGGTCTTTGCCGACCCGAACCCCTTGCTGGACGACTACCGCGCCGCCGTACGGGCGGTGAATGTGGGTGACGAACCGCACCTTTACCCCGGCTCACCGCGATTTCTGGCCCAGCTTTTGCGCCCGCAGGATTTCCTGATCCTGAACGAAAAGCACCCGGAAGACGCTTACGCCCTGCGCGGCGTGATGCGGGGCACGAGCGCGGCCGTGCATGAACGCGACGCCTACGAACTTTGGCTGGCTATGCTGCCGCCCAGCACCGCGCGCGGCGTGGTGGTGGTCGACCCGCCCTACGAGCAGCTGGACGAACGCCCGCGCATCACCGCCACCCTCGCCGCCGCTCACCGCAAATGGGCGCATGGCGTGACGGTGATCTGGTATCCGCTGAAGGACAGCGCCACGCATTGGCGGTGGAAACAGCAGTTACGCAAGCTCGGCATCCCGAAATTGCTACTGGTGGAGCATTGGCTATACGATAGCGAGCAACCTGGCATCTATAACGGCGCGGGCCTCTTTATCGTCAATCCGCCCTACGCTTTCACGCAGGCACTGCCGCCACTGTTGGAAGCTTTGCGCGCCGCGTTAGCGCCCGAAGAGCATAAGGGCGAGATTATATCCGGTTGGCTGGGCGATTAAAATAGAGCCTCGCCCCACCCATATCCAAAGGGGCACGCTCGTTGGCCGTGCTCCAGACATTGTGCCTCTGCGCCCGCTGGTAATGGACTCGATCATGTGATCCTGTTCGCTCGGAATGGCGACTGAGGGCGTCGAAAAAGCCTCCCGATGCCAGGGGTGGTGTACTGCTGCCGACATGCTAAGGGTCTGACATGTTTCAAGCACCCGGCCGCAGCGGCACTGTCGAGATCGATGGTTCCAAATTTGATTGGGAACTCCTGAGCGAGCCTCAATTGTCCTCTTCCGATGGCTGGAAGGGAATGACTGTCTCCCTGCGCCAGAGAAACATGCCGCGCGAAGCGGTACTGGAATTTCCCGCACCCAAGCGCCTGATGAGAGGATTGCCGAAAGGCCGTTTGCACATCAACGATGCGATTGCTTCGCGAGGGGTTCGGGCAGCATTATCGGCAGGATGGGATCCTGCTTCGCGAGGCAAACCTACGGTTTTCATGGTTGATGCCAACGGTGACTAAGGGGGGCATAGATCGTGCACTCCCGCCATCGCTGAAGCCGAACCACCATCTCGTTCGGTACCGACACGAAGCTGACTGATCCGCCTCGTCGGATCCATCCGTCCTTGCCGAACGCCCGTTCGCCCAAGACCTCCCCGATGACGCGTGTGACTGGTTGCGCCGCCGGTCCATGCCTGCAATAGCCGCCAGCCCGCCTCCACAATCCGCACATAACAGGACGGAATCATGACTTCGCTGGCTCGCTCGATCGGCATCGACTTCGGCACCACCAATTCGGTTGTCGCGCTGGGCGGCGTGGATGGCGAGGCGAGGATGGTGGATTATCCGGGGCCCGACAACACCGGGTCGATCTTCCGCTCCGCTCTTTGCTTCTGGGAGGATCATGGCGTTTCCGGCGGTGTCGCGCGTGAAGCGGGGCCTTGGGCCATCGCCGAGTTCCTTGAGTTCCCCCAAGGCAGCCGCTTCCTGCAATCTTTCAAATCCGTGGCAGCAAGTAGGGCGTTCGAACATGCAACAATCTTCGACAAGCGGCTTCGCTTCGAGGAGCTGGGCCATGTTTTCCTGGAGCGGTTGCGGGCGCATGCTGCCGACGCGCTAAAGGACCTCCCTTCCCGCATCATCGTGGGACGCCCAGTCCGCTATGCGGGGCAGCGCCCGGACAGCGCACTTGCCTGCCGGCGGTACGAACTCATGTTTGCGGCCCTCGAACGGGAAATCCATTATGTCTACGAGCCGCTGGGCGCTGCGTTCAGTTTTGCTTCCCGCCTGGCCGAACCTGCCACTCTGCTGGTCGCGGATTTCGGCGGCGGCACCAGCGACTTTTCTGTCGTACGGATAGAGGCGCCGGGGACCCTGCCGCGCTGTACGCCGCTCGGGTCCGCCGGCATCGGTATGGCGGGTGATCGCTTCGACTATCGCATCATGGATAAGCTGGTCCTGCCGATGTTGGGCAAGGGCGGCACCTATGCGTCCATGGGCAAGACGCTGGAAATACCGCCCGGCCATTTCGCCGATTTCGGCGACTGGGCCCGCCTCGCGCTGATGCATAACCGGCGTACGCTGGCCGAGCTGGAGAAGCTGAAGCGGGCAGCGAATGATCCCGCCGCGATCGACCGCATGATCGCCGTGGTGGAAAATGAGCTTGGCTATCCGCTCTATGACGCGGTTGGGCGGTTGAAGCGGACGCTTTCCGCCGAGGAGCGCGCGCACTTCCATTTCGACAGCTCGGGCGTGCGTGTGGAGGCGGACGTCAGCCGTGCCGATTTCGAAAGCTGGATTGCACCCGACCTCGCCCGCATCGGCGCGACGGTGGATGTAGCGCTCGACCGGGCTGGGATCAGCGCGGGTGCGATAGACCATGTTTTCCTGACCGGCGGCTCCTCATTGATCCCCTCCGTCCGCCGCTTGTTTGAGGAACGCTTCGCCGCGAGCCACATTGCGAGTGGCAATGAGTTGACCTCCATCGCCCACGGCCTCGCACTGATCGGTCAGGAGGCCAGCATCGCTGAATGGACGGCAAGCAGCGAAGATGAAATCGAGCAGGGTTGAATAGCGGTCGGGTACCAAAAATTGGCGCCGAATGACATCCGGTCGGCCCGCTCTGCGAAGCCCGCCTCCCCCTGAACGCGGGTCGGGAGAACATTGATCGCGGTCAGGCAGCCTTTTTTGGCGGCCCCATGCCTCACATCTTCAATCGGGGGGAAATGAGTGCATCCATGGACCAGATGCCGCCGCCGCGGGCGACAAGCGGAAGCAGGATCGCGGCCCAGCTGAGATGCGTCGGCCAAGCATCGGGATAGACGAATGTCTGGATGACTAGGGTCATGCCGAGCAGGGCGAATGCCGAAAGCCGCGTGAACAGGCCGAACAGCAGCAATATCGGGAAAAGATGCTCCGCCCAGGTCGCCATCGTTGCCGCAAGATCCGGCGGGACGAGCGGCAGGGCATATTCGGTGCGGAACAGTTCAAATGTGCTGTCGGTAATGGTAAGGATACCAACCACCTTGGTCCGTCCCGACAGGAAGAATATGGCTGCAATGCCCAGACGGGCGACCAGCAGCAACAGCGCATCGGGCAGCAGCGTTTCGATCCGCCGGACGATGGCGCCGTGGATTGGCGAGGGCAGATTCATCGTTCGTCTCCAGGAGGCATGGCCGGGACGGAATGGCGCCCCGGCCGCCATGGTCAGGCCTTGGGGGAAAGCGCGCCGTTGCCCTTGGGCGTCTTGATCGACGTGCAGGTGCCTGCCTTCACCAGCTTCCAGGCATTGCCCTGATAGTCGACCTTCGACGTGCCCGCGCAGCTCGTGCCGGGACCGGCCGCGCAGTCATTCTTGCCGGCGAGCGAGACGCCATAGCATTTCTCCATCTTCGGCTTCGTCTCGGCATGGGCGGACGCGGCGAGCGCGGTTGCCGAAGCGATAGCGATGCTGGCGGCGAGCGCGGCATGAGTGGTACGCATGATAATGTCCTCTTCGATCCGTCGCCTCTGCGCGCGACCCGGACAGGGGCCGGGCCGCGCGGTGACCGGGGAGGAGGCGTGAAGCCCGTGTCACATCGGTGGGTTCGGGGAAGGGCAAGGTGCGGTTACAATCGAACAGCGCAAAAAATTTCCGTCGATGATGTAACCGATGGCCGGTCCGGTCCGAACATGCGGGCGAGGAGATTGAATGCAGACCACAGAGGAGCATCTGCGCGCGTTGATGATCGATGGGCTGGACGGCGACGCCGCCGCCCATGCGGCCTTGCTGCGCCTGCTTGTTCCGCTGCTGCGGGGTTTCTATCGGCGCCGTGTTCGCGGCGCCGACGACGATGTCGAGGATATGGTGCAGGACACCCTTATAGCCGTTCACACCCGCCGCGCGACCTATGATCGCGGGCGCGCCTTCACCGCCTGGCTCTATGCGGTCGCCCGTTACAAGATGATCGACCATTTCCGCCGCGTCGGCCGGTTGCGGCCGATCGACGATCTGGAAGAATTGCTGGTCGCCGACGAATTTGAAGCAAGCAGCATCGCGAAGCTCGACATAGACGATCTGCTGGAGCAATTGCCGCCCAAGCAGGCGCGGATGATCCGCGCGACCCGGCTGGAGGGGTTGAGTGTCGCCGAAGCGGCAAGCGCGGAAGGCATAGGCGAATCCGACGTGAAGATTTCGGTGCATCGCGGGCTGAAGGCGCTAATGGCGCGGGTGCAGGGGGCGATGCGATGAACACGGACGATCTGATCCGGCAGCTTGCCAGCGATACCCGCCCGGTGGGCAGAAACAGCGTCGCGCGGCGGCTGGCCATCGGGATCGTCGCCGGCGGTATCGCGTCGGCGCTGCTGATCCTGGCGTCGATCGGCGTCCGCCCGGATCTGGGCACGGCCATGCAGGGCGCGTCCTTCTGGGTGAAATGGGGATACACCCTTTCCCTGTCGATCGCCGCGCTGATGATGACGGCCCAGCTCGCCCGGCCCGACAGCGGTCGATTGCGCGGCCTTTGGGCGCTTGCGATACCCGTCGTGCTTCTTGCGGCGGTCGGCCTGCTCGAACTGGCGCGCACGCCATCATCGCAATGGCTGGCAATGTGGCTCGGCCATAGCTGGAAGAGTTGCCCCTGGCTGGTCCTGTCGCTATCGGCCCCGATCTTTGCCGGCTTGCTATGGTCCTTCCGCAGGCTCGCCCCTACCCGGCTCCGCGCGGCCGGTGCGGCCGCCGGTCTGTCGGCAGGAGCCTTCGCGGCGACCGTCTACTGCATCCATTGTCCCGAAGTCTCGGCGATCTTCGTCCTGACCTGGTATTCTCTAGGAATATTGCTCGCGACCTTGATCGGCATGCTGGTCGGGCCGCGGCTGCTGCGCTGGTAAGCCGCAAACCGCGCGGTTACGGAGCCTATTCCCGGTCCCTAAAATTCCAACCGCCCCTGTAACCGCACGCCGCTCCAAACCGAATGACAGGGGCCATAATGGCTCAACATATTTTCGGAGAGATCATCATGCTCACCTATAATAGCGGCATCGGCATGGCCGCTTCCGCCGCCGCCATCGCGATCGTGTCGGCAGCAGCGGCCCCGGCCGTGGCGCAGGACAGCGCGGATACGAAGGTCGTCCATTGCTACGGCGTCAACAGCTGCAAGGGCACGTCCGACTGCAAGACCGCTAGCAACGAGTGCAAGGGGCAGAATGTCTGCAAGGGGCATGGTTTCAAGGCCATGACCGTCAAGGCGTGCAAGGCCGCCGGAGGCAGCCTGACCGAGCCGAAATGACGTTTCCATGCCCGGCGCGACTATCCGCGCCGGGCAGCATTATCAGCAGGGAGTGTGCCCATGATCCCGTCCTTTCCCGGTTTCGGACTTGGACTGCGCAAACCGCATTACGCCGACTTCCTGGACCACCGTATCGCGGTCGACTTTCTTGAGGTGATCTCGGAGAATTTCATGATCGACGGCGGTCGGCCGCGGCGTATCCTGCGCGACATCCGCGCCCGCTACCCCGTCGCCCTGCATGGCGTGTCCATGTCCATCGGCTCCGCCGACGGCCTCGATCGGGCCTATCTCATACGGCTTCGCGCGCTTGTCGATGACATCGAACCTTTGTTCGTTTCGGATCACCTGAGTTGGTCGCGGATCGAAGAGTTCAGTTCGCACGATCTGTTGCCATTGCCCTATACGCAGGAAGCATTCGACATCGTCAGCGCCAATATCGACCGCGCGCAGAACGCGCTGGGCCGTGCGATGCTTATCGAGAACCCTTCGACCTATATCGATCTCGCTCCAGCGGACATGACCGAATGGCAGTTCATCGACGCCCTGTGCGCGCGAACTGGCTGCGGTCTGCTGCTCGATGTGAACAATGTGTTCGTCAGCGCCAGCAATCATGGCTTCGACCCCATCGCCTATCTCAACGCCGTGCCGCATGATCGCGTGCGCCAGATCCATCTCGCCGGGCACAGTCAGGGCGACCATCTGCTGATCGACACGCATGACCGGGCGGTACCTCCGTCCGTGTGGCAGCTCTATGCACATGTCCTGCCGAAGCTTGGGCCGGTCGCGACGATGATCGAGCGCGACGACGCCATCCCGCCGTTGCTAGACCTTCTGGCCGAACTCGGAACTGCGCGTCGGATCGCCGCCGGAAAGCTGGAGGAAGCGGCATGAGCCTGCTGGCGCTTCAGCGCGACATGCGTGACTGGCTGATGCGGGAAGATGGGGCTGCTGCCGACCGCATCGGTGCGACCGCTGCGCCAGGTCTTGCCGTTTATCAAAATAATTATCGTACCCAACTTGTCGCCTGTCTGGAAAGCAGCTTCCAGCGGACACGCGCGTGGATCGGCGAAGACATGTTTCTTCATGCCGCCGTGCATCACATTGACAACGTCCCGCCGAGCAGTTGGACGCTTGACGCATATGGACGCGATTTTCCGGCAACACTTGCACGACTTCACGCTGCTGATCCCGAGATCGCGGAAATCGCCGGCATCGAGCTTGCACTCGAAGACCTGTTCATCGCAGCCGACAGCTCTGCCGTTGGGCTGGACGGTTTGGGCGATCTCGATTGGGATCGCGCGGTCTTGACGTTCGCGCCGTCGATCAACCTTCTGCATCTTAACACCAATGGCTTTGTCATATGGTCGGCCCTGGTTGATCAGAAGGAGCCGCCCGCGCCGCAATATCTGGACAGGCCCGATGTCGCCCTCTTGTGGCGTCAGGGCGAACAGTGCCGTATCAGGACTATCGACGATGCCGAATTGCAGGCGCTGCTCAAACTGCGTTGCGGCATGACATTCGGCGCATTGTGCCGCGACGTCGCTCTGTTGCTCGGAGAAGAGGCAGGCATGACGCTTGTTGGACGGTGTCTGGGCTCATGGCTTTCCGACCATATGGTCGTCGCCATAGACGATCGCGAGCAAGCTGCAGCACGGTGCTCATCGCATCTTCAGCTTTGAAGACCGCTTTTTGAAAGATGCCGTCGTTGCGGCTTCCTTTGAGGAACTGCAAAAATTGGTCGACACCTGAAGGAATAGCGGACCGTCTGCACCTGGGAAGCAAGAATGGGAGGCTGGGCGTCTCATAAGGGTCGAAATAGGTAGGCGGCACTTGGGACATTAGACGCATTCGTATTTCAGGGACCGCCAGAGCCGCTCGATGAAGACATTGTCCATCCAGCGTCCCCGGCCATCCATGCTGATCTTGATCTCGGCCGCCCGCAGAACGCCGGTGAAGGCGTTGCTGGTGAACTGACTGCCCTGATCCGAAGATCTCTGGCTTGCCAAAGCGGGCGAGCGCCTCCTCCAGCGCCGCGACGCAAAATCCCGCATCCATCGTGTTCGACAGCCGCCAGGCCAGCACCTTGCGGCTCGCCCAGTCCATGATGGCGACCAGATAGAGGAAGCCCTGGCGCATCGGAATGTAGGTCACGTCCGCGCACCACACATGATTGGGGCGCTCGATTGCCAGCTTGCGCAGCAGATAGGGATAGACCCGGTGCTGTGGGTGCGGATCGCTCGTTCGGGGCCGTTGGTAGATCGGCGTCAGACCCATCTTCGCCATCAACCGCCGAGTCCGACGGCGACCCACCGCACGGCCAAGGCGCTGCAGATGCCGCGCCATCTGGCGGCTGCCATACCAGGGGCAGTCCATGAACACGGTGTCGATCACCGCCATCAGCGCCAGCGTCTCGTCCGTTTCCGGAACCGGGGCGTAATAATAGGACGAACAACTGATCTGCAGCAGGCGGCATTGCGTCGAGATCAACAGGCGGTGGTGAGCAGGTTCGACCATCGCCCGCCTCCGATCCACGCTCATCGACCAAAGGCGTTCGCTAAAAAATCCCGCTCCACCATCAGTTGCCCGATCTTGGCGTGCAGCTTTTCCACCTCGCCCTCGCTGACTGCCTTGGCCGCATCGCTCGCCCCGGAGAACGTGCCCGCCATCCCGTCGATGGCCTGCCGCTTCCAGGCCGCGATCATCGTGTGATGGACCCCATGCTTGGCAGCCAGTTCTGTCAGCGTCAGGTCCCCACGGATCGCTTCCAGCGTCACCTTGGCTTTGAAATCGGCGCTGCAGCGCTTTCGTCTTCATTCCCGTACCAATCCATCAGGTCGGGATTAGGACGGATCGACATTCAGATGATGACGAGCCGAAAATGGTGATTGTTCGTGACCCGGCGCGCAGCGTACTTTCAGTATGTGAGCACCGGAAGCACGGAAAACCGCGATTTGCAGGCCGTCGGGGCTGGATGTCGATCCGTCCTAGCCGGCATGACCCAAGGCCTGGGTCAAATCTGCAAGGATGTCGTCGATATGCTCCAGCCCGATCGAGAGGCGCACATAGCCTTCCGATACACCGGCGGTGGCGCGCTCTTTCTCTGAAAGCTGGGAATGGGTGGTTGACGCGGGATGTATCGCCAGACTGCGCGCATCCCCGATATTGGCGACATGGTAAAACAACTGGAGCGCGTCGATGAACCGGCGGCCCGCTTCGCGACCGCCGGCAAGCTCAAAGCCGAGCAACCCACCATAACCTCCGGTCAGAATCCGGGCGGCTCTCTCGGCCTGCTGTCCGGTTTGCAGCGAGGGATGAATGACGTTCAGTACATCCGCCCGCGCGTTCAGGAAGGCTGCAACCTTGACGGCATTCTCACAATGCCGGGGCATGCGCAGGGGGAGGGTTTCCAGGCCCTGCAGTATCTGGAATGCGTTGAAAGGGGACAATGCCGACCCAAGGTCACGCAGCAATACCGTCCTTACGCGCAAGGCATAGGCGATCGGGCCCAGGGGCCTGGCCGCTTCGCTCCACACCGCTCCATGATAGCTTGGATCAGGTGTGTTGAGCAGGGGTTGTCGATCGGGGAATGCGCTCCAGTCGAAGTTGCCGCTATCCACGATCATGCCACCCACGGAAGTGCCATGCCCGCCGATATATTTGGTGGTCGAATAGACGATGATTGCCGCACCATGGTCGAACGGACGGGCAATCAGCGGGGCGGCCGTGTTATCCATGATGAGCGGAATGCCCATCGGCCTACCGAGTGCGGCGATCTCCGCAATCGGACATACAACGAGCTTGGGATTAGGCAGAGTTTCGGCGTACCAGGCCCGCGTGCGATCGTCGCTGGCGCGAACGAAGGCGTCTGGATCGGCGGGATCCACAAAGCGAACCTCGATGCCCATGTTCTTCAGCGTATTTGCAAACAGGTTCCAGGTGCCGCCATACAGGTCCGTCCCGCTGACAATATTGTCACCTGACTTCGCAAGATTCTGGATCGCAAAGGCCGAAGCGGATTGTCCCGACGCCACCGCGACCGCAGCGGCACCCCCTTCGAGCGCGGCAATGCGCTGTTCGAGGATGTCGGTCGTGGGATTGCCGAGGCGTGTGTAGATGTTGCCCAGTTCCTTCAGGGCGAACAAGTCAGCGGCATGATCGGCATCGCGAAACTGATAGGAGGTGGTTTGATAGATTGGCGGCGCGACCGATCCGGTCGCGGGATCTGCCCGCCACCCAACGTGAAGGACCATTGTTTCAGGGTGCAGGCTGTGGTCCGTCATCATGATCCTCTCTTCGTTGATGCCTTTGATAGGAAGATTGCTGAAATCATTCCCCGAAATTGGCACATCGCGATGCTAATTCTTAACGTTGCGCATTATGCATGTGAAGGAGGAATGGCTTTGCTGCCGCTCGTCCACCTAGCGCTGTCAAAGCAAATGCACGTGATGTCAGGAGGGGGGTTCCGCCTGCCCTTCCCACCCGAAATGCATCCGGTGGAGACGAGTTCGCATTGGACTGACAGCACCGTTCCCAGTCTATTTTCAGCCACATCAGCCGCCGGGTTCACTCGCTCCCTATGCGTGCCAGATAATAGGGGATCATTGCCCGCACCGCCCGTTCCGCATCGTGCCGGCGATAGCCGAGGCGCCGGACGCTCTCAGGTTCGGGTTCATAGGCGACAATTGTGTTACGCCCGGAATAAAGGGTGGCGTCGGGCATCGAAGGATGTTCGGCGTCGCGCACCGGCAGGGACTGCGGTCGGCCCAAGGCGTCGAGGATCAGTTCATAATAATGAGCGAACAGCCAATTCTCGTCGCCTACGAGATAGGCTTTCCCGTTCTCGCCCCGCTCGAGCGCGCCGGAGACAGCCTCGGCAAAGGACAGGATCGACATGAAATTGCCGCCACCTGGAATCATCCAGAGCGGTTGGCTGTCCATCTGGCCGAGCAGGTAACGGATCGACCATTCCAGTGAAATCGCACCCACGCCCTCCACATGACCCATGATAAAAGGGGCTTCCAGGCTACAGACGTGGAAGCTGTCGCTAGCCATGGCGCGCACAGCGTCGTCCGCCGCTTTGCGCGAAGCGACGTAGCCGCTCGCTTCGATGCGGTAGCGCGGAAGAACGGCAGTATAATAGCTGCCTACATAGACAGCCCGACCGATTCCGGCAGCGCGCGCCCGGGCGAAGAAGGCAGGCACGGCAATGTTGTTCGCCTGGTGGAAATAGGCTGCTTCGTTGGCGTTCGGCGGCAATTGCCGCACATCATTGGCTGCGGCGAAAACCAGGGCGTCGAAGCGCGACAGGAAGGCGACATCGAAATCGTCGGTCTGGTAGCTGCCCTGCGCGAAGGCGAGGCGATCGAGCGCACCGGGTGCAGGCGGATTGCGCCCTGCGATCGTCACGTCGTGACCCTGCTCGGCAAGGTGCAGCGCTGCGCCCGCGCCTATCAACCCGGTGCCGCCCACCACCAATATCCTGGCCATAGCCTCTCCTGCTGTAGCGCATGGCTCCGACCTCTGGGATCGGTTCAACGCGCGAGAAGAGTATCGAACCGGTAGCCGAGGCCAATTTTATTCTGCTGAATGGCGCATCCAGCACGGACGTGATCAGCTCCGCTACAGATTGTGGTCCAAATTGGCCGATGATAGCCTTCCGTACCGATAAAATTGGGAATGGAGAGCCGCTGTGGCAACGGTCCTGAAGGACGTCGAAGCACCTGCGCACGTGCCCGTCGATCTGATCTTTGATGTCGATATCTACAATTTGCCAGGGCTGGAACATGGGCAGACGCTCGACGTCCATGCGCTGTGGAAAGATGTTCAGGACCGGCATCCGCGTGTGTTCTGGACGCCGCGTTATGGCGGTCACTGGATAGTCAGTCGCTACGCTGACATAGAGAAGATACTGCTGGACCACGGCACATTTTCGAATGCGGAGCCCTTCATTCCCAAGGGCGTCATTCCGTTTCAGACGCCCGTGCAACTCGATCCACCCGAACATGGCCCATATCGCAAGCTGTTGATGCCAGCGTTCATGCCAGCGTCGCTAGCGCGCGCGACTGACCGCGCCCGCGCCGCAGCGGCATCGATCATCGAGGAGTTGCAGCCCCGCGGACGGTGCGAATTCGTCAAGGATTTCGCCGGCGTCATGCCGATTATGGCATTCCTGACCCTGATTGACCTTCCGGTCGAGGATTTCGCTTATCTGCGTAGCGTGGCGGTTGAAATGAGTGACCCAACCAATCCCAATGCGGCGCAAGCCTGGACGGACATGTCCAATTACGTGCTGCGCCAGATACAACTGCGCCGGGATGAACCGCGCGACGATTTCATCACGTCGATCCTGTCGGGACAGGTGGCAGGGAGGCCGCTGACCGATGATGAGATTTTCAGTATGTGCCTGCTGATTGTCGGGGGCGGACTGGACACGGTCGTGTCGATGACAAGCCTGGCCGCAAGTTACCTGGCGCAGCATCCTGAACTCCGGCGCATGATCGCAGCACGGCCTGAGCTGTTGGATAATGCTGTGGAAGAGATTGCGCGGCGTTTCGGCACCAGCAACCTCGGTCGATTGGTGCGCCAGGACACCGAAATCGCGGGCGCGAAAATGAAGGCGGGCGACATCGTGCTATGCCTGTTCCCCCTTGCAGGATTGGACGAGACGGTAAACGACGATCCGATGACGCTGAATTTTGAGCGCAAGCGTCCGAAACACCTGGCGTTTGGCACCGGCCCCCATACCTGCATCGGCAATCGTCTGGCCAAGCGGGAAATTCGCATATTTCTCGAAGAATGGTTCAAGCGGATTCCCGATTTTCGCTTAGTCGAAGGGTGTATGCCCCGAGTGCGCACGGGCATAGTCAATTCGGTCGAACGGCTCGATCTGGAATGGGACGTATAACGCGGCAGGATAAATTTGCTGACCAATTCGCGTGCCGTCTGCTTTGCTGAGATCGCACATGGCGGTACTGTCAAAGCAAACGGCCCCGCAGTAACGGTTGGCATGAACAAGCCTGTTGCCAGTCCATTCCGGTGCTTCAACTCCTCCCCGAAAGTAATCCGCCTCGTGGTGCTGATGTATGTCCGCTATCCGCTGTCACTGCGGAACGTGGAGGACCTGCTCTTCGAGCGTGGCATCGACATCTGTTATGAGACGGTGCGCCTCTGGTGGAACAGGTTCAGTCCACCGTTTGCGGACGACATCCGCCGGCAGCGGATCAGTTGTGCCACCCATGACCATAGCCATCCATGTCCGGGTCTGGCTGAATTCCACATGGCTGAGCGCGTAGCTATTAACGTACATTAGACCAAACATGATGACAGTCGATGTCGCGATCATGGCTGCGAAGCGACCGTAACTCATCGACATATCCATCTTTTTATTCCGGTCATGTTGCTCATATTCCATTGCCAATCTCCTTTTGCGGTCCCCTCCTTTTCATTCCGAATAGCGTGTGGTTGATCGCAACGTTCCCGCGATCGCTACACTCTCTAGGATGATTTTCGCGGCAGTCGACATCTACGCTGGACTCAGAACCGGAAGCGCAGCCCAGTAACCGGCGGACTTACAAAGAGAGACGCTCGGCCGCCTTGCCCAGTAGCGGCTTCTCTTCAACGGAATCCTCGCGCTTTTTGACCGAAAACATCATGTGGAGAGTGGTTTGCCTTTGTCTGACAGCACCGGTCTTAGCAATCTGTTTACTATGACGGCATAGAAGCGACAGATGTGGGAGAGGCTGTCGCTTGCTCAAGGCATTACAGATCGGATACAAGCCTCGTGAGGCACGTCACCCGGTGTTGATACCGGCGCGGATGCACATAGGCGCATCCTGGATCGAAGTTGTCATTCACAATCTGTCCTCCGGTGGTGCGCTTGTCGCATCTGACGAAGCCCCAGATCGCGGCACATATGTGGAAATTCGGCGAGGGCGACAGACCATCATTGGGCGGGTCGTCTGGCGAAAGGATCGCTTTTTCGGAATCCAGGCGCAGGGCAGGCTCGACGTCGCTGCCATAATCGACGAACCGCGCCTGGCTTCCCGCCCCCGGTCGGCGAATGACCCCGGATCTACCTTTGAGCGCCGAGCACAGCCGAGAATGGATGCTGATGCCAGGATCGCACGCCAATTGGAGAGCAGCCGGCGTTGGTCAGCGGTATTCCAGTTCGGTGTGTTTATCGCCCTGGCTCTCATTGCTGCTGGCTTCGCCGCCAGTCAAATATACGATGTCCTCTCGCCATCGTTTTCCGAAATAGAAAGTCACCTTTAACTTTACGTCCTTTGGGCCCGCAAATTTCGCACTCGGGCCATCGCCGTTCAGCAAAATATTTCATGGACAAACATGCGATATTGGATGCCATCGTGGCAGGCGGTGCATTGCCAGATCGACCGGGCTATTTCATCGCCCCGACCACCGTGCGGGGCATAGAGGATGGAGGCCGGCTGGCCGATGAAGAGTCGTTCGGTCCGCTTCTCCCTGTGGTGAAGGATCAAGGATGAGGAGAATGCGCTGCCTCATGCTACGGCCTTGGCGGATCGATCTGGTCGTCGATAATGGTGGTGAAGGCCTGCATGAGTTCACGCAGTTGCATGTCGTCAATATTGCGAAGTAGCAGAGCGCAGTGGGGACCTGCGCAAGAGAGAGGATCGTTCATGAAAGCGGCGGTACTGCGGGAAATCGGCAAACCATTGACCATTGAGGACGTTACGATCGGCGACGTGGGTCCGCGAGAGGTGAGAGTGGCTGTGAAGGCGGTCGGAGTGTGTCATTCGGACCTGCACTTCGCCGAAGGGCACGTGCCTTTTCCGCTGCCCACCATATTGGGCCATGAAGCGGCGGGAATCGTGATCGAGGTCGGCAGCGATGTACGCTCGGTCAAGCGTGGAGACCATGTCGTAGGCTGCCTCTCCGCCTTTTGCGGCCACTGCGCGTCGTGCGTTTCCGGCAGGCTGGTCCTGTGCAGCACGGGCGAGACGCGGCGGGACGCGGCAATGCCACCGCGGCTTTCCATCGGCGGCGAGGCCGTTCACCAGTTCGTCAACCTGTCGGCGTTTGCCGAGGAGGTGCTTGTCCATGAAAATGCCCTTGTGGCGATTTCGCGCGACATGCCCTCCGACAAGGCAGCCGTGCTGGGATGTGCGGTGCTGACGGGGGTTGGCGCCTCCATCCACTCGGCAGGGATCCGGCCCGGCCAGACCGTTGCGGTCATCGGTTGTGGGGGCGTAGGATTGTCGGCGATCAATGGTGCTCTTCTGGCGGGTGCTGGCAGGATCATCGCGGTTGACCGCGCCCCCGCCAAGCTCGAACTGGCGCGGCGCTTCGGCGCTACCGATGTCATTGAGGCAGGCGAAGACTTGGCCCATCAGATATTGGAGATGACCAGAGGCGGCGTCGATCATGCCATAGAAGCGATCGGTCTCAAATCCACCGTCGAAGCGGCTTTCGCCATGCTCCGCCCTGGCGGAATCGCGACGGTCGCCGGCATGATGCCCGTGGGAGTCAAGATCGAACTTGAGGGCTTCGCCCTGCTCGGTGAACGCCGGCTTCAGGGTTCGAACATGGGCTCGAACCATTTTCCGGTCGACATACCGCGCCTGGTAGATTTCTACATGCAAGGTCGCCTGAATCTTGATGACCTCGTGGCCGCGCATATCCGCTTGGATGAGATCGGCTCGGCCTTCGACGCCTTGCGAAAGGGCGAGACAGCAAGGTCTGTCATCATGTTCTGACCATAAGAAGGCGGTCTGCGTCGTTCGCTACGTGATTCCCGCTGATCTTAAAGCGGTTCCGAGATGCTGCAGGAGCTGCAAATGCATGATCGAGCGGATTTCACGCAGATGGCGCGAACAGCCCGATGTCAGCTATTCCGACTCATACGCAATCGGGTTGCAAGTGCGCAAACTGCCGGAAAATAGGCTTACCGTACTGTTGATGACGTGCAACAGTTCGACGACGACCGAGAACGCCAGCGTCTTCCAGCTTTGACAGCATATCGTCCAGCCGAAGGCCGCGCCGGATTTGGCCGGGGTCTCCAAGTCCGCCGTCAGGCCGCCGGCCCCCGGCGCTCGTCGGGCTCAACGCGAGCGCGAGAACGAATCTCCATGTCGCCAGTTACACTCATGACGGCATGGAGGTTGCAATGGATCTGAGCCACGAGATGCGTATGGGATGGGGTCGGTTCGCGGCGATGATCGCGGTATCCACCATCATCATGTTTTTTCTGATGTACCAACTGGTTTACAGTTGGGACCACGTCCTGTTCAGCCTGACGCGACTTGTCTCATCGTTCGTCATGGGCTGTGTAATGATAGCGGTAATGCTCGCCTTCATGTGGAAGATGTATCAGCCGCAAGCCGCAAAACTCCTGGTGCTCGCGGCGTCGGTCTTATGCGCCATCGCGCTTTTGGCGATCAACCGAAATCAGACGTTGGTTGGCGATACCGGCTTCATGAAAGCAATGATCCCGCATCATTCCATTGCAATCAACAACGCCCGGAAGGCGGACATTCGCGATCCACGCGTGCGCTACCTTGCGGATCGGATCACGCGCGATCAGGTCAAGGAGATCGCAGAGATGAAAATGCTGATACAGGATATCGAGCGACATGGCAGGCGGGCCGATCATCCGCTGCCCGCTGGTCCGACCAGGTTGGAACCCGATGGTCTGGCCGAGGCCCGCGACTTGCTGAGCGGCAAACTGCTGTCGGACAAGCCGCTTTAAGCTTGCATGTGCCCAAGTGGCAGAAGGGAGATGGTAGACCTGACCGCCACGGCGCACCGGTCGCGGGTGCATGGGGTAGGATGATCGTGGGTGCCGGTCGGGGCCTTAAGCCTTTTCCAGCGTGCACTGGAGCGGGTGCTGGTTCTGGCGGGCGAAGTCCATGACCTGGTTCACCTTGGTCTCCGCCACTTCATAGCTGAAGATGCCGCAGATGCCGACGCCGCGCTGGTGGACGTGCAGCATCACCCGCGTCGCCTCCTCCATGTCCATGCGGAAGAATTGCTGGAGGACGTGCACGACGAATTCCATCGGCGTGTAATCGTCATTCAGCATCAGCACCTTGTAAAGGGAGGGCTTTTTCGTCCGGGCGCGGGTGCGCGTCGCGATGCCGACATTGGGACCGCCCGAGCCTTCGCCCTGGTCGTCCTGATCTCTGTCCGTCATCATCACGGAATATGCCATGGTCGAGAAGCTGTTCATGATGGGCAAGGATATGGCGATTTGCGCTTGCATGGCAAGGGGGACGAGAGCGCGTAAACCATCCTTCCCGTCCGGAAGGGCCCTGGGGGAACGTGTGATGGGCGGTTTGCCGTCGGCGTGCGCCGTGGCCTGAAGGGACGGGCGCGCTCATCCTCCCATGGGTCGATTGTCGATCGGCGCCCTGGCGGAAAAGGAAAACGGCCCCGATGTCGGGGCCGTTCCTTGTTCCAGAACCCGAAGGCAAGATCAGGCGGCGAGCGCCTTCACCTTGTCGGTCACCACGGTCACGCGGGCGGTGAGCGGCGAGGTCACCTCGCTGGCCAGCTTGATCAGCGCTTCGCTGCTCTTGGCCGCTTCCTTGGTGAATTCATCGAAGCTGCTGGAGAGCAGCTGGCTCTGCAGCTGGAAGAATTCGGTCGGCGTCTTCACGGTCGAGAAGCTCTTGAACGACGCGGTCGCCTTTTCGAAGCTCTTGCGGCTGTAATCCACGGCTTCCTGGCCGATGGTCTCAAAGCCCTTGGCCGCGATCTTGCCGGATTCGACCAGCGCTTCGACATTGCCCTTGGCGATGTCGCTGAACTCCTCAATCGCCTTGGTCGACTTCTCGACGCTCACCTTGGCCTTCTCGTTGAGGTCGGCGTAAACCGTCTCCAGCTTGGCCTTGGTTTCTTCAGCGAATTTCTTTCCGGTTTCGATCACATCGTTCATCATCTTCGTTCCTTCTGTGGCGGGCAGCAACATGGGCTCTAGCGGCCCGGCCTTGGACGACAGGCTCTTCGATAGGTCCGGTTGAGCCGGCTTGGGCTCCACGACCGGCTTTGACTGCGGCTTTTCCACCTCTGGTGCCGCAGCGATGGGGGCCGGTTGCGCCGCCGCTTCCTTCACCAGTTCCGGTTCGGGCGCGGCATCGACTGCCGTGGTCGCCGCGATCACCGCCACCGGATCAGCCTTCGCCACGGGCGCCGGCTTGGCGACCGGTGCGGCAGGCTTGGCCAGTGCGGCAGGCTTGGGCGGTGCCGGCTTGCTGGCGGCAGGCTTTGCCGCCACCTTGGCCGGGACCTTGAGTGCCGCTTCGGCAGCCTTGAGCGCCTCGCTGGCGGACAGGGTCGACGACGCTTTTTTGGCGACGGGCTTTTTACGAACTGGCTTTGGGGTAACGGCCATGGACCAACCTCCATTTGTTGCACTGCACAATATAGGCATCGCATCGCCATTGCAAGCGTTTTTGTGCAGTGCAACAAATTTGCCATATACGGCCCGGCGCCCCGGCAAGGCGGACTGCCGCAAAAACCGTTCAGCAGGAAGGAACTAGCGGCTTTTCACATAGCGGCCGGGCGCGTCCTCGATCGCCTTGAGTCGGCCCTTGCCGGGGCGGCGGGCACCCTTCACCGGCACCGTGGCGGGGGTCTGTCCGCGAATCCATTCGATCCAGTCGGGCCACCAACTGCCCCTGGTCTCCCTCGCCTGCGCGAGAAACGCCTCCAGGGTCGGCTGCGATTCGTCGCAGCTCCAATATTGATATTTGCCGGCCGCGGGCGGGTTCACCACGCCCGCAATATGCCCCGAACCCGCGAGGAGGAAGCGGATCGGTCCGGAGAAATGCTCGGTCAGCTTCCACACGCTTTCCAGCGGGGCGATATGGTCTTCACGTCCGGCCTGGACATAAGCGGGCGTCCTGACCTGGCGCAGGTCGATGGGCGTGCCCGCGACGCTGATCGCGCCGGGCTGCACCAGCAGATTGTCGCGGTAGAGCTGCGTCAGATAATCCTTGTGCCAGCGCGCGGGCAGGTTGGTGGTGTCGCCATTCCAGTAGAGCAGGTCGAAGGGCGGATAATCCTGCCCCAGCAGGTAGTTGTTGACCACATAGTTCCAGATGAGGTCGCGCCCGCGCAGCAGGTTGAAGGTCGCGGCCATGTAGCGCCCGTCGAGGAAGCCGCCGGAGGAAAGCTGCTCCACCATCTTCATCTGCTCGTCATCGACGAACAGGGCGAGGTCGCCGGCCTTGCTGAAATCGACCTGGGCGGTGAAGAAGGTGGCGCTCGCGACCTTGTCCGCCTCCCCCCGCGCCGCCAGCAGCGCCAGCGTGGCGGCGAGCGTGGTGCCCGCGACGCAATAGCCGATGGTGTGGACGCTGGGCACGTCCAGCAGGTCGCGCACCGTGTCGATCGCATCGAGCTGGCCGTTCAGGATATAATCGTCCCAGACCAGGTCCTTCATCGAGCCGTCAGCCGATTTCCACGACACCAGGAAGACGCTGAGCCCCTGATCCACGGCCCATTTGACGAAACTCTTTTCCGGCGACAGGTCGAGAATGTAGAAGCGGTTGATCCAGGGCGGGAAGATCAGCAGCGGCGTTTCCATCACCGTTCCCGTCGTCGGCGCATAATGGATGAGCTGGTAGAGCGGGGTTTCCTTGATCACCTTGCCCGGCGTGGAGGCGATATTCCGTCCCACCTCGAACGCCGTGCCGTCGGTATGGCTAAGCTGGCCCTTTTCCAGATCGGCCAGCATGTGCTTGAGGCCCTTGACCAGATTTTCGCCGCCGCTCTGGATCGTCCTCTGCACGACCATGGGATTGGTCAGCGGGAAATTGCTGGGCGCGATCGCGTCCAGCAGGCCGGTGGTCGCGAAGCGCAGCTTGGCCTTTTGCCGGGGATCGACGCCGTCCACCGCATCGGCCATGCGCATCAGATAGTCGGAAAGCAGCAGATAGCTCTGCCGGATGAGGTCGTAAAAGGGATGCTCCGTCCAGGCCGGGTCGGCAAAACGGCGGTCGCGGGCCGCCGCGGGACTGCCCGAAGGCGGCGGCTTCGGCTGGTCACGCAGCAGCCCGCCCGACGTCAGGAAACGCTGCCACAGGGCAAGCCCCTCATCGGCGAAGCTGGTCTGGATGCGCGCCACCGCTTCCGGATCGAAGGGCAGCGTACGCCCGGCCGCGCCGGCCGCCTGCTCCAGCAGCAATTGCTGAGCGCGGCCCAGCACCTGGGTCCATTGCTGCATGTCCTGAAGCGTGGGGAGATGGGGTTCCATGACATCCTGTTCCTTCATGGCCACCTTCCTCCTCCTGGCATGGTCCGGTCTGCCGCTTTCTCTGGCGTGTCACGGGCTGGCGGGTTATAGCCGGATGGTGACGCGACGAATGCGCGTCACGCACTATTCCTCACAGCGAGCTTTCAGGAAAGCCCCAAATGTCCGAAGAATTCTACCGCATGAAGCGCCTGCCGCCCTATGTCATCGCTGAAGTGAACGCGATGCGGGCCGCCGCGCGCGCCGCGGGGGAGGACATTATCGACCTGGGCATGGGCAATCCCGACCTGCCGCCGCCCGACCATGTCATCGCCAAGCTGTGCGAGGTCGCGCAGAAACCGAGCGCGCACGGCTATTCCCAGTCGATGGGGATTCCGGGCCTGCGGAAAGCGCAGGCCAATTATTACGGCCGCCGCTTCGGCGTCGATCTGGACCCGGAGACGGAAGTCGTCGTGACCATGGGGTCGAAGGAGGGGCTGGCCAGCCTGGCCACAGCGATCACCGCGCCGGGGGATGTCGTGCTGGCGCCCAATCCCAGCTACCCGATCCACATGTTCGGCTTCATCATCGCGGGGGCGACGATCCGGTCCGTGCCGACGACGCCGGACGAGCATTATTGGCAGTCGCTGGAGCGGGCCATGGCCTTCACCGTGCCGCGCCCGTCCATCCTGGTCGTCGGCTATCCCAGCAACCCGACGGCAGAGACGGTCGATCTTGCCTTTTACGAGCGGCTGGTCGCCTGGGCGAAGGAGAACAAGGTCTGGGTGCTGTCCGACCTTGCCTATTCCGAACTTTATTATGACGGCAATCCGACGCCCTCCATCCTGCAGGTGCCGGGCGCGAAGGACGTCGCGGTCGAGTTCACCTCGCTCAGCAAGACCTATTCCATGGCGGGCTGGCGCATCGGCTTTGCCGTGGGCAACCGGCAATTGATCGCGGCGCTGAAGCGGGTGAAATCCTATCTGGATTATGGCGCGTTCACGCCGATCCAGGCGGCCGCCTGCGCGGCATTGAACGGGCCGCAGGACATCGTGCAGAAGAATCGCGAGCTCTATCACAAGCGCCGCGACGTGATGGTGGAGGCCTTTGGCCGGGCAGGATGGGACATTCCCGCGCCCCGCGCTTCGATGTTCGCCTGGGCGCCACTGCCGCCTGCATTGAAGGATATGGGCAGTCTGGAATTTTCCAAGCAGCTGCTGACCCATGCCAAGGTCGCGGTCGCGCCGGGCGTCGGCTATGGCGAGGATGGCGAGGGTTATGTGCGCATCGCCATGGTCGAGAATGAACAGCGGTTGCGCCAGGCGGCGCGCAATATCCGGCAATATCTGAAGTCGATGGGGGTCAACACCCCCGCCAAGGGCGCGGCCTGAGGGAGTATGGATGAGGCCGCACTCCTGCGAGGGCAGGAGTCCGGCTCCCTCCGTCCGGCTGCGCCTCCTGCGTTCGAACTGGATTCCTGCCGTCGCAGGCGCATGATTTCCTCATGTCTTGATGGCGTGCGCCCCATGCCATCATTTCGCCTCTTGCCATTTTCCTTGCTCTGCGCTGCTTTGACACGATGATCGCACTCCCCCAGGTTTCCCAGGTCGCCCAGACCATCCAGCTTGCGCTGGCCCCGGTCTTCCTGCTGACCGGCATTGGCGCGTTCCTGAACGTCTGCGTCGGGCGGCTTGCGCGCATCATCGACCGGGCGCGGGTGGTGGAGGAAAAGATCCTCGGCTCCCGCGGCAAGGAACATGACCGGATGGTCAGCGAAATCCGCGTGCTGGACCGGCGGATGAGCGTGGTGAACGGCGCGATCTTCCTGTCGGTGGCGTCGGCCTGCGCCGTCTGTCTGGTCGTCATCCTGCTGTTCGCCGCCAATCTGCTGGGTTCGCATCTGGGCACGCCGATCGCGATCCTGTTCAGCCTGGCGATGGTGTTGCAGGCGGCAGCGTTCGGCACTTTCATCCAGGAAATCCGGCTTGCCTCGCGGACCATCCACATCCGCAACGAAGTCCTCTATCACCAGGTCGAGGAAGAGGGCATGGAATGACGAAGTTCACCGTCAACGACCGGCCCGTCCAATATCGCATGGACCCGGCCACGCCGCTGCTCTGGGCGCTGCGCGACGCGTCCAACCTGACCGGCACGAAATATGGTTGCGGCACCGGCGATTGCGGCGCCTGCACGGTCGACATAGATGGCGAGGCGGTCCGGTCCTGCCAGGTGACGATCGCCGCGACCGAGGGGAAGTTCGTCACCACCATAGAGGGACTGTCACCTGATCGCGGCCATCCACTCCAACAGGTGTTCGCGGCGGACAATGTCTCGCAATGCGGATACTGCATTCCCGGGGTCATCATGGCAGCTTCGGTGCTGCTGCGGCGGTCGGGCGATCCGAGCGATGAGGAAATCGACGCCGCGATCACCAATATCTGCCGGTGCGGCATCTATCCCCGGTTGCGCGGCGCGATCCAGCGTGCCGGCAGGGTGATGCGCGGCGAGGAAGTGGTGGACGCCGTGCCGCCATCGGGCATCACGCCGGAGGAGGAGGCGAAAGCGGTTCCGGCGCTACAGAATCAGCCGAAGCGGTAGCCTGAAACGGCCCAGCCCAGCACGGTGCTGGCATGGTCGCGCACGGCCGCATCCCTGCCCCCCGCGCCCAGGGCGACCATCAGCGGCAGGAGATGTTCCTCACGCGGATGGGCGAAGTGGGCATGGGGCAGGTCGGTCCAGGCGGCGATGCGTCGCGCCCGGCTGGCGGGATCGGGGTTCAGGACGGCGTCGGTCAGGGCGTCGTCCCAAAGCTTCGCCGCCCCGGTCGCCTGCGCGCCGCGCACCCGCAGATTGTGGAAGCTGAGGCCCGAACCGACGATCAGGACGCCCTCGTCGCGCAGGGGTTCCAGCGCCCGGCCGGCGGCGATATGCGCTTCGGGGTCAAGGCCGTGGTGAAGCGAAAGCTGGGCGACGGGAATGTCGGCCTGCGGCAACGCCACCTTCATCGGGATGAAGACGCCATGGTCCCAGCCGCGCGCTTCCTCCGTGCCGGTCTGGAAACCCGCCTGTTCCAGCAGATCGGCTGCGCGGCGGGCCAATGCGGGCGCGCCCGGCGCATCCCAGTGGAGCGTATAGGTGTGCGGCGGGAAGCCGTAATAGTCGAACAGCAGGCCGGGCCTTTCCCCGTCATGGACCGTGAAGCGGCTTTCCTCCCAATGGCCGGAGACCAGCAGGATCGCGCGAGGACGTTCCGGCAGGTTGGCGATGATGCCCGCCAGATAATCCTGCATCGGCTGCCACATCGGGTCGCAATGCGGCGTTTCAGGGTCGGCGGGGTCCATGAAGAAGCAGGGGCCGCCGCCATGGGGAATGAACAATGTTGGTTGTCTCATCCCCGATAGATCGGATGGACGCAGCCGCGACGCAAGCGGAACCGGGGAAACGCATTGTTTCGGGCGGATGCCAGGGCAGCCTCTGTACGAAACGGTTAAAGGACGGGGGCGATGGCCTGGGCCAGGGTCGCGCCGGAATAGGGCTTTTTGAGCAGCGTCACGTCGTCGAAGCGATCGGGCAGCTCCAGCCCATCGCCATAGCCGGTGGCGAAGAGGAAGGAGATGCCCTTTTCCGCCAGCAGTTCCGCCACGGGAAGGCTGGTTTCATTGCCCAGGTTGAAGTCCAGCACGGCCAGGTCGACCTCATGGTTCGCGATCGCCTCCCGCGCGCGGCTCACGCTGGCGGCGGTGATCACCTCGGCCCCCAGGTCGCGCAACGCATCCTCGCCGTCCATGGCGATGATCATATTGTCTTCGACGAGCAGCACATTGCGGCCCTTGAGCAGGGTCGGCGCGGGCGCGTGAACAATGCCGGCGCGTTCGGCGCCGATGACGTCGGGCAGGACCGAGGCGACATGGGCGGAGGGGATGCAGAAGTGCGCCTCCAGCCCGGAAAGGCGGTAATGCACCTCCACCCGGCCATCGAGATCATAGGGGATGGACCGTTCGATCACGGTCGATCCGAAACCCCGGCGCGTGGGCGCGAGCACGGCGGGCCCGCCGCTTTCCCGCCAATCGAGCAGCAGGCTGCCATCGGCATCGACGGTCCAGTCGATGGTGACGCTGCCATTGTCCGACAGCGCGCCATATTTGGCGGCGTTGGTCAGCAATTCGTGAATCACCAGCGCCAGCACCGTGAAGGCGGCAGGCGTCAGCAGGACGTTGGGGCCGGTCAGCGTCACCCGGTCGCGCCGCGCACCCAGATAGGCTGCCGATTCCACCTCGATAAGATCGTAAAGCCGGGCGGGCGCCCAGCGGTCCGCAGTGATCTGGTCGTGCGCCCGGGCCAGGGCATGGACGCGGCTTTCCAGCGTGTCGATGAACTGGTCGATCGACTGGGCGCTGTCGCGGGTCTGGGACAGCAGGCCCCGAATCAGCGAGAGGATGTTGCGCACGCGATGGTTGAGTTCCGCGATCAGCAATTCCTGCTTTTCATGCGCCTTCCGCCGATCCTCATGCGCGGAATCGGACAGGCGCAATATGACCTCCAGCAGCGCGGTACGCAGAGCCTCCGCGACGCGCAGTTCGGCGGCGGTGAAGGGCGTCGCCGTGCCGCGCACCAGTTCCGACCACTCCTCGAAGCTCTTGCGCGGCGTCAGGCGCGGGCCGTTGGGGCCATATTCGACATGCTTTTCAGGACTGCCCGCCCAGCGTACCGAGCGAAGCTGTTCCGCCCGGAAAAGCACCACATAGTCGCGCGGGCGGCGCGAAAGCGGGATGGCGAGCAGGCCGGCCGCACGATCGGCATGGGCAGCCGCTTCAGGCAACAGGCGCGACAGATTTTCGGTGGCGAAGACCTGGCCAGCCGCCGCCCGGTTCAGCATGGCGACGATGGCGGCGAAGCTCCGCTGGTCGGGGGCAAGGCCGGAAAAGGCCATCTGGCCGTCGATATATACGCCCACGCCGTCCGCCGGGATGGTGTCGAAGATCACGTCGCCCAACCAGCGGGCGTTGGAGAGCAGGTCATGGTCCTGCGCCACCGCCGACATCAGCCTGTCAGCGACCTGCCGCGCCTTGCCCTCATAGGCGGCGGTTTCGCTCCGTTCCCGATTTTCGAGCATCATCGAGAAAATCTGGCCGAACAATTCGGCCGCGCTGCGCTGCGCGAAACTGGGCAGGCGGGGACCATAATGGTGGCAGGCGAAAAGACCCCAGAGCCGCCCTTCGACGACGATCGAGATGGAGAGCGAGGCCCCCACCCCCATATTGCCGAGATATTCGATATGAATCGGCGAAACCGCCCGCGTCAGGCAGAGCGACATGTCCAGCGCCGCGCCCGACGGATCGAGCTGCGGCACGATGGGAACCGGCTTTGCCCGGACGTCCGCGATTACCCGGAAGATGTTGCGCAGGTAGAGCGCCCGCGCCTGCGCTGGTATGTCGGACGCGGGATAATGCAGGCCGAAAAAGCTCTCGACGCCCGGACGCAGAGCTTCGGCGACCACTTCCCCATCGCCACCGTCCGCGAAGCGATAGACCATGACCCGGTCGAAGCCGGTCAGCGCCCGCACCTGGCGCGCGCCGTCCCGCAGGAAGGCCGCCATGCCCTGCGTCTGGCCAAGCCGCGACACCATGGAGCGGACCGTGCTGCTCGCCTCCATCTCGTCGCGGGACGCCGGTTCCGCCTCGATCACGACCAGCGAGCCGGAGAAATGGACGGCCACGTCGAAGGGCGCGATGCCGTCTATCAGCGTGAGCGAGAAGATGCGCTCGACCGCGTCGGGACCGCGCAACAGGGTGATTCGGTTGCGCAGGGAGTGGACCGCCTCCCCGCTGAAGATCGCGCTGATCGGCTGGCCCAGCATCTGCTCTGGCGAAAGGCCGATATGGTCGGCGCTGTTGGCGGATACGCGCGACACCAGCCAGTCGGCGGTCAGCGCGATCAGGAAACCGAAGGGCTGGACCGTACCGAGCACATGGATCGGTTCCCGGTCGCAATTGTCGAGGTCGACGGCGAAATCCTGAGCCAGAATATCGCCATCAGCCATGAAGCGGCGCCATTTCGAGGGCCGCCGCCGCGAACAGATCGAATGCCGCACTGGCACCGCGAATCGCCTCGTCGATCCATGTCCTGCCGCCCTTGGCAGCGGCGGCGTCCAGCCGGCGCTGGAAGGCCGCCCAGCCGCCCTTTTCATGCGCCGCGCTCAGATAGGCGCGGGGCAGGCCGGAGCCGACGCGGCGGGCGAGCATGGCCCCGCCTAGCCGTGATCCTTCCAGCGTATAGCGGACGCCCCAGCGATAGGCATCGGAAGGGGGTGTCGGCGCAGCAAGCGGCGCGGGCAGCGTTTCGTTCAGAGTCGCAAGATCCTGCGCCAGTTGCGGCAGGCGCGGCGCGTCCGGCCGGATCATGGCCTCCAGTGGGGCCAGCGCGCGGGCATGCGCCCTCAAAAAAGCGGCATAGCCGGGCTGGTCGTCCAGCGAAAAGCGCGAGAACAGATCATCGACTCGCTGATGGCTTTCCATCGTCGCTTGACGCAGGGCCTGTCGAGCGCTGCCGGCAGTGGGCGTTATCGTCACCCCGCATCCCTAAGGGGGTTTATCGAGCACCGCACTGATCTGGATCAGCTTTCCTTATAACATTGGTTATATTTCCCGGCAGTTCGGCGCAGAGTGCGTCCCGCCGCAGGCTGCGGATTCTTTCAGATCGCTGACAGTCAAGTTCAGCATCACGACATCGCCCCCCGTTTAAAAGCGGATTATGAGGGGCGAATGGCCCCGCAAGATGAAGGCGAACGGCATGTTGAGGAAAATGATGCTGGCGGGCTTGATGACCGCGACGGTTCTGGGCGGGATCGCCCCGGCCTATGCCCAACGGGGCGATGATGGCGGCTGGCGCGGCCGCGGCGGCGAACGGGCGGGACGCCCGGAAGGCGGCCGTGGCGGATCCGGCAATGGACAGGCGCAGCGCCAGTGGCAAGGTGGCGGCGAGATGCGGCAGCAGCGCTGGCAGCAACAGCAGGCGCCGGCCGCCCCGTCGCCGGCACCGGCCGCGCAGCCGCAATGGCGTGGCAACAATGCGCGGCCGAACGCGCAAGGGCCGGCCACGGTCACCCGCTGGAACCGCGACCAGCAGCGGTTCGAGACATCCCCGCGCGGCGACGACAGGAACGGCCGCGACTGGAACGACCGCGATCGGCGCAACGGGCAGGACGGTCGGCGGGATTGGGACCGGAATGATCGGGACCGGAATGATCGGGACCGGCGCGACGACCGGCGCTGGAACAATGGCGACCGGCGTTGGAACGGCGGCAACCCGGGCTGGAACAGCGGGGCGCGCTTTGACGACCGTACACGGTGGCAGGGGCAGAGGCGCTGGGACAATGGCTGGCGCAACAACCGCCGCTATGACTGGTACAGCTATCGCTCCCGCTATGGCGACCGTTACCGGATCGGCCGCTATTATGCGCCAAGCGGCTGGGGCTATGGCTATTCGCGCTTTTCGATCGGGATCTACCTGAACAGCCTGCTCTATTCGAACAGCTACTGGATCGACGATCCCTATTATTACCGCCTGCCGCCTGCCTACGGCTCGCTGCGCTGGGTCCGCTATTATGACGATGCGCTGCTGGTCGACATACGCGACGGCTATGTGGTCGACGTGATCCACGATTTCTTCTGGTAACGCCGGAAGACAGGCGCTCCTGAACTGGCCTTCAGGAAACACTGGGTCCGGAGCCGGGAGGTTCCGGGCCCTTTTCATTTGCGCCGAACGCCCGCACGGTGGCAGGAGAGCGGCATGAGCGAGATTGTTGACGATGGCGGGGTCGCCTCCGCAGCACGGGCGCGGATCGGAGAGATGGTGCGGGCGCGGCTGGACCGTAATCCGATGGTCAGCCGGATCGATACGCCAAGACTCGAAATCTATGGACGGCAGGAATTTCTGAGCGCGGAGGAATGCGCCGGCCTGCGGGAACTGATCGATGCGGGCGCGCAGCCCTCCACCCTGTTTTCAGGCAGCGCCAATGCCGATTACCGCACCAGCGCAAGCTGCCATCTCAGCCCCTGGAGCCCGCTGGTCAGCGGGATCAGCGACCGGATCTGCGCGCTGATGGGCCTGGCCGGAGAGCATGGCGAAACCCTGCAGGGGCAACGCTATCAGCCCGGGCAGGAATATAAGGCGCATTGCGACTATTTCCCGGTGACCGCCAGTTACTGGCCGGCCATGATGAAATCCGGCGGGCAGCGGAGCTGGACGGCGATGATCTACCTGTCGCCGGTGGAGGCGGGCGGGGAAACGCATTTCCCCCATTGCGAATTCATGGTCCCGCCTGTCGAGGGCATGCTGCTGATGTGGAACAATATGGAGCGGGATGGATCGCCCAACCTCCTCAGCCTGCACGCCGCGCGTCCGGTGGAGCGAGGCGTCAAATATGTCGCCACCAAATGGTTTCGCGAGCGTCCCTGGAAGCCCTGAGTGCCACGGATGCTGATACAAAGTGCGACATAAATGACTGATTCCTGACCGTTTCATTCCCGACATGTTCAGGTGACCGGGTGCATATCTGTCTTCGTGGTCGGCGGAACCGGCGGGGCGCGGGAAAGTTACCCTCTCCCCACCGGACTTCAGCCACCAGGCAATGGGAGAAGACCTATGCGTAAATTCATTATCTTGGGCCTGATGGCCGCAACAGTGATGCCGGGCGCCGCCATGGCCCAGTCTCGCGCCGAGGTGCGCGACAGCGCCCGTGATCTGCGCCACGAACAGCGCGACCTGCGCGATGCCGAGCGCTATGGCAGCCGGCACGACGTGCGGGAAGAGCGGCGCGACGTGCGCGAGGCGCGGCAGGAATTGCGGGAGGATTGGCGCGACTACCGCCGTTCGCACCGTGACGTCTATCGCGGCGGCAACTGGCGCGCTCCGTTCCGCTACAACCGCTGGGAGGTCGGCGCGCGGCTTCGGCCGACCTATTACAGCTCGCGGTACTATATCGCCGATCCCTATCGCTATCGCCTGCCGCGCCCCGGCGTGAACCTGCGGTGGGTGAGGCATTATAACGACGTGCTGCTGGTCAATGTGCGGACCGGCAGGGTGATGGAAGTGCATCGCGGCTTCTTCTGGTAAGCAGCAGAGCGGTTTCCAGGCACGCGAACTGATCGCTGATCAGGAACCGCGGAAAGCAGGGAAGCTGGAGCGGCGATCTGGATCGATCAGATCGCCGCTCCAAAGCTCAATCCGAGCCTGCCCAATCCAAGCCTGAATGACGAAACGGCCCCCGACGAATGTCGAGAGGCCGTTTCCTTTGGCGCCAAGGCGCCGATGGTCCAGCCTGCACCCCTTGGCCGCGCCGCTCGTTTCCGGGCGGGCGCGGCCGATGGCACGCGCCAGGCGCGCCATCAGTCCGAAAGGGGGTGGACCATATGCCGAAACGCCCGGCGCCCCGTTATGTTCCGCCGTCCCCCGTTCAGGCGGCCAGCGCCTCCCCGATCAGCCGGCGGCTGTTTTCCACGCCGTATAGCGCGATGAAGCTGCCCATGCGCGGCCCCTGGTCGGCACCCAGCAGTGTCTGGTATAGCGCCTTGAACCAGTCGCGCAGCTCGGCAAAGCCATAGGCTTCGTCCTTGCCGATAGCATAGACGATATTCTGGATATCCTCCGCCGTGGCGCCTTCGGGCAGGGCGGCGAGTTCCGCGTCCAGCTTGCGCAGGGCGGCGGCTTCGCTCTGGGTGGGCGCGCGGCGCTTGAGCGTCGGGGCGACGAAATCCCGGTGATAGGCCAGCGCGTGGCCGATCAGCGCGTCCAGCTCCGGATAGCTTTCGGCATTGGCATCCGCGACATAATTCTGGAGATAGCCCCAGACCTGTTCGCGGCTGGCGTCGCCCATCACGCCGACCAGGTTCAGCAGCAGGCCGAAGGTCACCGGCAGGCGACCCTGCGGCAGCTTGCCATCATGGATATGGTGGACCGGATTGCCGAGCTGCTGCTCCACCGGCTGGCCCGGATAATTGCCGCGGAACTGCCAATATTCGTCGACCGCGCGGGGGATGACGCCCATGTGGAGCTGCTTCGCCTTCTTCGGCTCGCGATAGGCGTAGAAGGCCAGGCTCTCCTGCGGGCCATAGGTCAGCCATTGCTCGAGGCTGAGGCCGTTGCCCTTGGACTTGGAGATTTTCTCGCCCTTTTCGTCGAGGAACATCTCGTAATTGAAGCCTTCGGGCGGGCGGGCACCCAGGGCGCGGCAGATCTTCGAGCTTTGCGTGACGGAATCGATCAGATCCTTGCCCGCCATCTCATAATCGACGCCCAGTGCGACCCAACGCATCGCCCAGTCGACCTTCCATTGCAGCTTGGCGGCGCCGGACAGGATCGACTGCTCGATCACCTCGCCCCCCGGAACAGAGTTGTCCTCGAAGCGGACCAAGCCCTTGTCGGCATCGATCACCTCGACCGGCACCTGAAGCACGATGCCGCTGCTGGGCGAGATCGGCAGGACCGGCGAATAGGTCGCCTGCCGTTCCTTGCGCAGCGTCGGCAGCATGATGTCCATGATATCCTGATAATGGCGCAGGACATTCTTCAGTGCGTCGTCAAAAACCCCGGACCTGTAGCGCTCCGTCGCGGAGACGAATTCATAGTCGAAGCCGAAGCGGTCGAGAAATTCCCGCAACATCGCATTGTTGTGATGCGCGAAGCTTTCATATTTCCCGAACGGATCGGGCACCTGCGTCAGCGGCTTGCCCAGATGCTGCGCCAGCATCGCCTGGTTGGGCACATTGTCCGGAACCTTGCGCAGGCCGTCCATATCGTCGCTGAACGCAATCAGGCGGGTCGGCACGTCCGACAGCGCATGAAAGGCGTTGCGCACCATGGTGGTGCGCAGCACTTCGTTGAACGTGCCGATATGCGGCAGGCCCGAGGGGCCATACCCCGTTTCGAACAGCACATGGCCTTTTTCAGGCGCGCCGTTCTGATAGCGCTTCAGGAGCTTGCGGGCTTCCTCATAGGGCCAGGCCTTGGACGCCTGCGCGGCGGTGCGGATGTTTTCGGACACGGTCATGATGCGTCCCCCTAAGCATTTTCGCGGCCGTTGGAAACATCTGACGAATCGGAAAACAACATGATGGAAAGCAGGTCGGCAAAGCCGGCGTTAACGTCGATCAATGTCCAGACCGGATGCAAGGCAGCGGTTCCAGGTGCCGAAATGGAGATGAACGGCGCTTTTCGAGACCCGATGTTTAACTTTGATTAACCCTGATGACCTATATTTATCGGGAGCTTAGAGCTGGTGTGACCATGACGCGGTTGCGGAACGGCAAGGCTTGTCGGGTACTGGCCAGGTCGCGACAGACCGCCCGACCGATCCGCCTCATGGTCAGGCCAGCCCTTCACACAGCTCAGGAGGGACCATGCAGCCGCGCAGCCGTCAAAGAATAGCCGTCGATATACCCGTCGTCGTGACGACCGTGCTCGACAGCCTTGAAGGAACCATCGTCGACCTGAGCGAAGGCGGCGCCCAGATTGCGGGCTGCGGCTTGCCGGTGCGCAGCCAGTGCCAGATCGACTATGACGGCCATATCGTTTTCGCCACGGTGCAATGGTCCGAAGAGGATCGTATGGGCATCCGCTTTCCCTATGAGCTGACGGACGGACCGCTGTTCGACCGGCTGGAGATTGCACGGGCGGCGCGGCTTGCCCCGACGGCCTTTGCGCCGCGTTCGCCGGCACCGCGACCGGCGGGCGGTTTTGGCCGTCGCTTCAGCTGAATTCCGCGCTTTTCAGGTTTCCCTTTTGTTCCCGTTGTCCTAAGCGGGACGGGTGATCGATCCCGCCGCCCTGCCCGCCCTGCATGCCAGCCATGGCGGCATCTGGATCAGGGAGGGGGATCGGACCGCGGCCGTTCCCAAGGGCACGGCCATTGCGCGGACGGCCGAGACGCCGACGCTGCTGCTGAACGCGCCGCTGACCGGACAACGGCTGGGTTATCCCGATCTCAATGGCCTGGACCTGCTGGAACTATGGGCCTTCATCCATCCCGCGCGCTTTCTGGTGCCGACGCCCAAGGGACTCGCGGAAGCGTTGAACCTGCCTCGTCCGGCCAGTGAATCGGATATTCCCGCATTGTTGCAGGCGGCGACCGGCGCGCTGCTGGCGATGCTGGAATCCCCGGCATGGATCGAGCGCGAGGGCGGCTGGACGGCGGCGCAATCGCTGCACCGGCTGCGCTGGCCCTGGGCGCCGCTGGTGGCGCCGCGCATTGCCCGGCCGAAGGAAGCGGAGCGCTGGCTCTTTTCCAAGCTGCCCGAATGGGAGGAAAGCCCGCCCCGCCCCGCCCCGCGCACCATATCGCTGCAATCCGATGCAGTGGTGGCGCGGTTGCAGCAATTGACCGGCACTGGCGCCGAGGCGCGGCCGGGGCAACAGGCCTATGCCGCCGCAGCGGTGGAGGTGTTCCACCCCAGGGCGCATCGCGACCAGCCCAACATGCTGCTGGCGGAAGCCGGAACGGGGATCGGCAAGACGCTGGGCTATCTCGCCCCTGCATCGCTCTGGGCCGGGGAAGCGCAGGGCACGGTATGGATTTCAACCTATACCAAGGCCTTGCAGCGGCAACTGGACCGGGAAAGCCTGCGCCTGTTCCCCGATCCCGCCGTGGCGGCGAAGCGGGTGGTGGTGCGCAAGGGGCGGGAAAATTATCTTTGCCTGCTGAACCTGGAGGATGCGCTGCAGGGCGGCTTTGCGGGGCGGGCGGCGATATTGGCGCATCTGGTCGCGCGCTGGGCGGCGTTCACCAAGGATGGCGACATGATCGGCGGCGACCTGCCGGGATGGTTGCCGACGCTGTTCCGGCGCAACGGATCGACGGCGCTGACCGACCGGCGCGGCGAGTGCATCTATGCGGGCTGCCCCCATTATCGGAAATGCTTCATCGAGCGATCGGCGCGGGCATCGGCGGATGCCGACATCGTGATCGCCAATCATGCGCTGGTGATGATCAATGCGGCGCGAGGGCGCGAGACCGGACAGGCGCCGCAGCGCATCGTGTTCGACGAGGGCCATCATCTGTTCGATGCGGCTGATTCGACCTTCTCCGTCGCGCTTTCCGGGCAGGAGGCGATCGAACTGCGCCGCTGGGTCATGGGGCCGGAGGGTAATTCGCGCGGGCGGCGGCGCGGACTGGCGGCGCGCCTGTCCGACCTTGCCAGCTATGACGAACAGGGCGGCGAGGCGATCAGGGCGGCGGCGGACGCGGCACGGGCGCTCCCGGCCGATGAATGGCTGAAACGGGTCGTCGCCGGGGAACCCTTCGGGCCGGTCGAGGCGCTGCTCGCTGCGGTGCGCGGCACTGTCTATGCGCGGGCGGCCGACGGCGGCGAGGCGGATGCCGGCTATGGGCTGGAGACGGAACTGGCCGAACCGGACGGGACGCTGGTCGAGGCAGCACAGGAGGCGGCTCGGGCGCTCGACAGTCTGCTGCGCCCCCTGACCCATCTGGGCAAGCGGATGGAGGCGGTGATCGAGGAAGCGCCCGACTGGCTGGACGGCGCGGCGCGGGCGCGGGTCGAGGGGGCGATCGCCTCGCTTGGCTGGCGGCGCGATCTGGTGACGGCCTGGCTGGCGCTGCTGGCGCGGATCGGTGGACCGGCGGACGCGGATTATGTCGACTGGCTGGCGGTGGAGCGGATCGAGGGTCGCGAATATGACATCGGCATCCATCGCCACTGGCTGGACCCGACCCGCCCGCTGGCGCAGGCGGTGCTGAAGCCGGCGCAGGGCGTGCTGATCACCTCGGCCACGCTGAAGGGCGGCGGCGACTGGGACAATGCGATGAGCCGGAGCGGCGCCAACCACCTGCCGCGAGGGGCCGGGCGGTTCGAGGCGAACAGCCCCTTCGATTATCCGGGCCGGTCGGAAGTGCTGATCGTCACCGATATCAAGCGCGGCGACATTGCGGCGCTGTCCGGCGCCTATGCCCGGCTGATCGAGGCGGCGGGCGGCGGAACGCTTGGCCTGTTCACCGCGATCCGGCGGCTGCGCGCCGTGCATGCGCGGATCGCGGACCGGCTGGCGCGGGCGGGGTTGCCGCTTTACGCGCAGCATGTGGACCCGATGGATACGGGCACGCTGATCGACATTTTCCGCGACGATCCCCGCGCCTCCCTGCTTGGTACCGACGCGCTGCGCGACGGCGTGGATGTGCCCGGCCATTCGCTGCGGCTGGTGGTGATGGAGGGGGTGCCCTGGTCCAAGCCGACCGTCCTGCATGCCGCGCGCAAGCTGGCGGCCAGCAATCAGGGCGGCGGCGGCAGCGCCTATGACGATCGGCTGATCCGGGCGCGAATGGCGCAGGCCTTCGGCCGGCTGATCCGGCGGGCGGAGGACCGGGGAAGCTTCGTCATCCTGTCCGCGGCCATGCCCAGCCGATTGTTGAGCGCCTTCCCCCCCGGCACGCCGATCCGCCGCCTGACGCTGGACGAGGCCATCATATCCGTCAGCGGCCAATCCCGCGCTGGTCTTAACGGGAATGCAACGCTAGGGCTTCAGGGACTCGACGCCGGCACCCACGACCTGGAGCAAAAATGAAGCGGTTGATCCTGTTCCGTCACGCCAAGTCCGATTGGGACGATCCGGTTGCGCGGGATTTCGACCGGCCGCTGAACAGCCGGGGGGAAAAGGCGGCCCTGGTGATGGGCCAATTCGCCAGGGCGCAGAATATCCGTTTCGACATGGTGGTCGCTTCCCCGGCGGTGCGGGTGGTGGAAACGCTCAATGTCTTCTTCACCGGCTATGGCGAGGTGATCGATCCGCATTGGGACCGGCGCATCTATCTTGCCTCCACCCCCACCCTGTTCGACGTGATCCGCGACCTGCCGGACGATGTCGACAGCGTGCTGATGTCGGGGCATAATCCGGGGCTGGAGGAACTGGTCCTCGACCTTGTCCCCGATGATGGCGCCAGCCCGCTGCGCGAGGATGTGGAGGTGAAGTTCCCGACCGCCTCCATCGCCGTCATGGACCTGCCCATCGCGCATTGGAGCGAGGCAAAGCCCAACATCGCCACCCTGGCCCGCTTCACGCGGCCGCGCGACCTGGACCCGGCACTGGGGCCGGGGTCGCGCTGAGCAGCGCCGATGACGCCGATCCACTGGCGATGGGCGGAGCCGCGCGATGCCGCGGCGCTGTCGCTGCTGGGCGGCGCAACCTTCCTCGCCAGCTTTGCCTATGATCATCCGGGCGACGCCCTGATTGCCCATGTCCGGACCGCCCATGGGGAGGATTTCTATGCCGCGGCGCTGGCCGATGCGGATCAGGCGGTGCTGATTGGGGAAACCCCGCTGGGCGCGCCGGTGGGCTATGCGCTGCTGGCGCCGCCCAGGCTGCCGATCGAAACGCGGCAGGACGATCTCGAACTCAAGCGCATCTATCTCCTCTCCGGCTGGCAGGGCGGCGGCAATGGCGATGCTCTTCTGGCACGGGTGATGGAGGAAGCGCGGCAACGCGGCGCAAGGCGCATGTTGCTCGCGGTCTATACCGACAATGCGCGGGCGCAGCGCTTCTATGCCCGGCATGGATTCGTGGAGATAGGCGAGACCGTCTTCATGGTCGGCAACGTGCCGTTTCGCGACCTGATCTACGCAGCGCCGGTGGTTTGATCACCACCGGCATAGAGCTATTCGCCTATCGCCCTGGCCAGCGTTGCGCGGATGGCCTCCAACCGGGGAAGCAGATCGGCGCCCCGGGTCGATTCGGCATGGCCTGCCCGGGGCGGCGCGGATGATGTCCGCACCGAATCGCCGCCGCCTTCGCCCAGCGCCTTTTGCGCACCCTTCACGGTGAAGCCCTCGACATTCAGCAGATGGTTGATGCGCCGCACCAAGGCCACGTCGGCGGGCCGGTAATAGCGGCGATTGCCCGATCGCTGGAGCGGGCGCAACTGGGTGAAGCGGGTTTCCCAATAGCGCAATATATGCTGCGGCAGATCAAGTTCGCTTGCCAGCTCGCTGATCGTCAGAAATGCGCCCTCTGCCTTTTCCATGGTCATGATGTTGCACCCTTAGCGGCGCAAAGGTCAACCTTCGGGAAAATAGCCGTTTTGGCGGGCCGTTTTCAGGCCGAGGCGACGCGGTCCCGCATCGTCTGGCTGGCGCGGAAGGTCAGCACCCGGCGCGGTTCGATCGGCACTTCGACACCCGTCTTCGGGTTGCGGCCCATGCGTTGCGTCTTGTCGCGCAGGACAAAGGTGCCGAAGCTGGAAATCTTCACATTTTCCCCGCGTTCCAGCGCGGCGGACATATGCTCCAAAATGGATTCGATCAGGGTTGCCGCTTCTGCCCGCGAAAGGCCAATATGACGGTTCACGCTCTCCGCGAGATCCGCGCGCGTCAGAGTTCCGTTACCGCTCATCCTATGTCCCCACCATGACACCCGTCGAGCCTAAACGCGGGTGATCACTCGATAATGTGCGCGATTCCTAATGATTCGGCAAGATGATCGATCGCCGAAATCCTTAAAAAACCGTGAAAAATCGACATGGTAACGGTCCCAAAAGGGAGCTTGGCGGAATGGGGGACGCAGATGCGGTCCATCGGGGGCGGAATCAGGCACGTGGCGGTCGTTGCGGCAGTGATCGGCAGGTGGATCGGGACAAAGGAACGAAGCTTTTCCATCCCCTTATCCGCGACATGGCAACGCGGTGCCAGGCGGCCCTTTACACCCGCAGGACGCAGGCGCCCCAGGTGAAGCCGCCGCCCATCGCCTCCAGCACCAGCAGCTGGCCGGGCTGGATGCGGCCATCGCGCATGGCAAGGTCCAGCGCCAGGGGTACCGACGCGGCGGAGGTGTTCGCATGGCGATCGACCGTCATCACCACCCTTTCCGGCGAGAGCTTCAGCTTGCGCGCGGTCGCGTCAAGGATGCGGGCATTGGCCTGATGCGGCACCAGCCAGTCGATCTCCGACGTTGCAAGGCCGGCAGCCTCCATCACTTCGGTCAGGACCGAGGCAAGATTGGTGACGGCGTGGCGGAACACCTCCTGCCCCTTCATCCGCAGCTTGCCGACGGTCTGCGTCGTCGAGGGGCCGCCATCGACATAGAGAAGCTGGTTGTGCCGGCCATCGGCATGGAGTTTCGAGGCTAGGATGCCGCGCTTGCCGTCGGCGCTTTCCTCCGCGCCCAGCACCACCGCCCCCGCTCCGTCGCCGAAGAGCACGCAGGTGGTGCGATCTTCCCAGTCCAGGATGCGACTGAAGGTTTCCGAGCCGATGACGATCGCGTTCCGGGCCGTGCCCGACCGGATCATGCTGTCCGCGACGGTGATGGCATAGAGGAAGCCGGAGCAGACCGCCGCCACGTCGAACGCGACGCAGTCATCGATGCCGAGCGCCGCCTGCACGATGGTGGCCGTGGCCGGGAAGGTCTGATCGGGCGTGGCCGTCGCCAGGACGATGAGGTCGATGTCCTGCGCCGACAGGCGGGCAGCCTCCAGCGCCGCCTTCGCCGCGTCGGTGGCAAGGCTGGCGGTGGTTTCGCCCTCTCCCGCGATGTAGCGCATGCGGATGCCGGTGCGCTCCACGATCCATTCGTCGCTCGTGTCCACGGTCCTGGCCAGTTCGGCATTGCTGACGGAGCGGACCGGCAGGGCGGAACCCGTGCCCAGGAGAACGGATCGGCGAATCACTTTGCGGGCAGCTCCATCCTGGATGCGGGGGCAGTCAACCCCTCGATCCCGTGCATGTCGGCGGCGATGCGCCGGGTGATGTCTTCCTCCAGCAGCCGGGCGGCGACATGGACGGCATTGGCGACGCCCTTGTCATTGGCGCTGCCATGGCTTTTCACGACCACGCCATTGAGGCCGAGGAAAACCGCGCCATTATGGTTGTTCGGGTCGAGATGATGGCGCAGCAGGTGCATTGCGGGCTTGGATATCAGGAAGCCGAGCTTCGAGCGAATCGAACTGGTGAAGGCCGTGCGCAGCAGGTCGGTGACGAAGCGGGCGGTGCCCTCCGCCGTCTTGAGCGCCACATTGCCGGAAAAGCCGTCCGACACGATGACGTCGACATCGCCCCGGCCGATCTTGTCGCCTTCGGTGAAGCCCTCGAATGACAGCGGCAGGCTGGTCGCGGCGCGCAGGATCGCGGCGGCGTCGCGGATCTCCTCCGTGCCCTTCATCTCTTCCGTGCCGATGTTCATCAGGCGAACGCGAGGACGCTCAAGGTCGAGGGCGATGCGAGCGTAGGCGGCGCCCATCACCGCGAACTGGACGAGATTGCGGGCGTCGCATTCGGTGTTGGCGCCCAGGTCCAGCATGACCACGTCATTGTCGCCCAGCGTCGGCAGCATGGCGGCCAGCGCAGGCCGGTCCACGCCCTTCATGGTACGGAGCGCCAGCTTCGCCATCGCCATCAGCGCGCCGGTATTGCCCGAAGAGACGGCCGCGCCGCAGGTTCCCGCCTTCACCGCCGCGATCGCCATGCTCATGGAGCTGGTCTTCTTTCGGATGGCGACGCTGGGTTTGTCCCCTGCATCCACGACATCGGGCGCGTGGACGATTTCCGACGCGGCGCGCAGATTGGGATGACTGTCAAGCGCAGACTTGATCCGCACCTCGTCTCCGAAAAGGGTGAAGCGCAGCCCTTCGTGACGGCGACGGGCGAGCGCCACGCCCGCCATCATCACGCGCACGCCTTCATCCCCGCCCATCGCGTCTATTGCGATTCGCGGCTGGCTGGACAAGTTAACGCACCCTTTTCAGGAGAAATGCTTGAGCGTCAGGCCCCGACCGCGACAACTTCACGGCCGTTATAATGGCCGCAGGCGTCGCAGAGATTGTGCGGGCGCTTGAGTTCGCCGCAGTTCGAGCATTCCTGATAGGCCTCGACGCGCAGCGAGTCATGGCTGCGGCGCATGCCGCGGCGGGACGGGGACGTTTTCCTCTTGGGGACAGCCATGTCGGCACCTTATTCCATAAATTGATCTGTTAGTGCGACTGGCCGTATCCGATGGATGTCGACGCCAACGGCGCCGCAGACCCATGCGGCCCGGATGATCGCGAAGCCCTGCGCCTATAGCGTTTTTTGGCCCATGCGCAAGTCCTTCTTGCCCCGGCGGGCCGCCGCCCTATTCTGGCGGGCGTCTCGACAAAAGGGGGTAAATCCGATGTTGCTGCCGATAACGCTGACGCTGGCCGCGGCCTGCGCGCTGCTCAACATGTGGCTGGGCGTGCGCTGCGCGCGAATCCGGATTTCCGACCGGGTGATGCATGGCGACGGCGGCAGTGGGCTGCTGGCCAAGCGGATGCGGGCGCATGCCAATTTCATCGAATATGTGCCGGTGACGCTGATCCTCTTCGGCCTGGTGGAACTGGCGGTCGGGGCGTCGATCTGGCTTTGGATCGCGGCGCTGGTGCTGGTGCTGGCGCGAATCGCCCATGGATTTGGGATGGATGCGGACAAGCCCACCGTCTGGCGTGCGGGCGGGGCGCTGCTGACCTGGGCGGTGATGGTCGGCATGGCGGTGACGGCACTCTATGTCGCCTATGGCGCGACCCGCGCAATGCCGGCGCCGCCCGCCATGGCGATGATCCGGTAGGGATCAGGCCAGCACGGCATCCCCGACAAAGGGGTTGGTGCGTCGTTCATGGGCGAAGTTGCTCATCGGCCCATGTCCGGGGACGAAAGCCGTGTCGTTGCCCAGCGGCCATAGCTTGCCCGTGATCGCGTCGATCAGATCCTGATGATTGCCCATCGGAAAGTCCGTGCGCCCGATCGAACCCTGGAACAGCACGTCGCCGACGATGGCGAGCTTGCTGGGGGCGTGGTGGAAGACGACGTGCCCCGGCGTATGGCCGGGACAGTGATAGACGTCGAGCGTGAGATTGCCGACCGTGACGCGGTCACCATCCTTCAGCCAGCGATCAGGTTCGAAACTCTCGCCATTGATGCCATATTTGCGACCGTCCTCATCGAGCCGGTCGATCCAGAAACGGTCGGCCTCATGCGGACCTTCGATCGGCACGCCCAGGTCGCGAGCCAGCATGCCCGCCTGACCGCAATGGTCGATATGGCCATGGGTGACGAGGATCTTCTCTATGGTGACGCCTTGCTGCTCGGCCGCCCTCTTGAGCACCGGCAGGTCGCCGCCAGGATCGACGAAGGCGCCGCGATTGGTCGCCGTGCACCAAAACAGCGTGCAATTCTGCTGGAGCGGAGTGACCGGGATCAGGGTGGCTTTGAGGGGTGGAGTCGTCATGGCGTTGATGTGGCGAAGCTGCGCGTCCGGCGCAAGGCTTTGGGCAGGAGCCGGGCATTCGCATCCGGCGGGAGGAACGGAAATGGCTCGGATCGAGCCTCTTACCCCATTTCCTCCGTCGCGAAGGGTTCGGCCAGGCTGATGCTGTCCAGCACCTTGGCGGTCTCGTCGCGTACGCGAAGCATCACGCGGTGCAGGCGGCATTCCGATTCGGGCAGGCAGTTGGTGCAGGTTTCATGCGCGAAGCGGCTGGCGCAGGGCGTGAGCGCGAGCGATCCGCGCGTCAGCCGGACGATGTCGCCATAGCTGATGTCGACCGGGGCCAGCGCCAGCCAGTAGCCGCCATCGCGCCCCCGCTGCGTGGCGACCAACCCTTCGCGCGACAGTTCCGACAGGATCACGGTCAGGAATTTGGAGGGGATATTCTGGCGCGTGGCAATCTCACCCAAGGGCACCGGACCCTGGCGATAGCGGTCTGCGAGATGTTGGAGAGCGCGGATAGCGTAACGGGTCTTCTGCGAAAGCATAAGGCTGTTATTCGCTTCCGCCGCAGGTTTGACAAGTCATCAGCGAGAATGAACCATCAGGGCGCGGGCTTCAGCGCCTCGCGTGCCTGCCTGGGAAAATCGCTGAACATGCCGTCGACGCCCGTGCCGGCGACTGCCCTTGCATAGCCGGCAAAATCGCCCCGGCCCTGCGGATCGTCGGGACGCTGGAAGGCCGTGGGCAGGAAGCTGTTTTCCATGCGCAGCGTCCACACATGGACCTGCAGCCCGGCCTGATGGGCGCGATCGACAAGGCCGGTCGGCCCCTCCGGCGCCAGCACCATGGCTGTGGGCGGGCCGATGCCGTCGGCATAGTCGGCGATCTGCTCCAACCCCCTGGTCGTCATCATGTCGGCATAGGTCGTGCCCGGCGCATCGGCCGGACCACCCTCCCCATCCACAAGCTGGATCAGGCGCAGGCGGGTCGCTGCGCGCAGGGCCTTGAGGTTCCCGACCTCAAAGGACTGGATGAAGACCGGATCGGCCTCCGTCTGATAGCCATATTGGCTGAGCAGAGCGAGCAAGGGCGCCTGATGGGGCAGGCCGATGCCGGCGAAATAGCTCGGATGCTTGGTTTCGGGATAGACGCCGATGCGGCGGCCGGTCTCCGCCTCCTTGGCTCGCACCAGCTTCAATATCTCCTCGAAGGTCGGTATCGGATAGAGGTCATTGAAGCGGCTGTTGGCGGGACGGAGCGCGGCCAGGCGCTCGCGGGCGCGCAGCGTGCGCAATTCCGCCAGCGTGAAATCCTCGGTGAACCAGCCGGTCACCTGTTGCCCGTCGATCGTCCTGGTGGCCTTGCGGGCGGCGAATTCCGGATGGTCCGCGACGTCGGTCGTGCCGCCTATCTCATTTTCATGCCGGGCGACGAGGACGCCATCCCGCGTCAGCACCAGGTCCGGCTCGATATAGTCGGCGCCCTGATCGATCGCGCGCTCATAGGCGGCGAGCGTATGTTCGGGCCGCTCGCCGCTGGCGCCGCGATGGGCGATGATGAGGGGTTCTGCCCCGGTCTCTGCCATCACAGGCGCCGCCATCAACAGGGTGAGGAGGAGGATGGCGGTCCGATGGATGACCGGCCGCAGCATCCTCCCCAGGATCATGCCTTCACGCCCTCCAGCGCATCCTCATAGGTGGTCGCCTTGAAGCCGACGACGGTGCGGTCGCCCAGGTCCAGGATCGGTCGCTTGATCATAGAGGGGTTGCTCATCATCAGCAGCACCGCCTTTTCCGCGTCGATATGCGCCTTGTCACCCGCATCCAGCGCCTTGAAGGTGGTGCCGGAACGGTTGAGGATGGTTTCCCATCCATGCTCCATCACCCATTCCTCCAGCTTTGCCTTGTCGACGCCCGACACCTTGTAGTCGTGGAAGCCGTAGGCCTTGCCGCTATTGTCGAGGAAATTGCGCGCCTTCTTGATCGTGTCGCAATTCTTGATGCCGTACATGGTCAGCATGGCCATTATCCCCCAAATTACCCGCGATATGCGGTGACTTCGATCTCGATCTTCATCTCCGGCTTGATGAGGCCGGTGACGATGCAGCTCGCGGCGGGGCGGAGGTCGCCGAAGACCGGCGCGGTCGCCTCCCCCAGCACGTCCCAATAGGCCGGGTCCGTGATGTAATAGGTGACGCGTACCACGTCCGCGAAGGAAAAGCCCGCCTCCTCCAGCGCCCGGCCGATGACCTTCAGCGCGTTCCGGCCCTGGTCGACGACGGATTCGGGCATGGCCCTGGTTTCGGGATCGGTGCCGGTAGTGCCGGCGACGAAGCACCAGTCGCCCTGTACGACGGCGCGCGAATAGCCGACCTGCGCCTCGAAAGGCGAGCCGGAGGAAATGAGCTGGCGGGGCATGGAAGTTCCTTGTGCAGAACGAGGCGAAAAGGATCGTGGCGGCTCTTGCCCCGTTCGCAGGATGCTGTCCAGCGCCTTTTGCCGGGCGGGAACGGGGCGGGCCGCCGGCCGTTGGAGCGGGGAAGGAGACAGAGCATGAACCGACCCGACAACAGCCCCTTCCCCGATACGGGCGAGGAGAATGGCGAACAGGACGAAGCGGGTTCGCAGGCGCAGGACGTGGCCCATGAGGCGCGGGCGCGATCGACGGATCTGGCCGAGGACAGTGAGCGCGGCGGCCGGCCCAATCCGGCCCAGATCCTGCCCGACGACACGCCCGATCTGGTCGAGAGGATGGAGGAGATGAACCAATCCGGCCGGATCGACAATGACGCCTTCGCCGGCGAACCGCAGATGGACGATGAGGAGGATATATTGGGGCCAACCGAAGACGAGGATTAGGGTTCGGTTCGGGATGCGGCATAGGCGGGGTCAGCAAGGGTCCTGCTGATCAGGCCAACGGTTTGCGCGAATGATCTTTGATCCCGGTCGGATCGGACGATTTTCGCACGAGACGGGAAGCGCGCTCCCCGTTATGGGCGCGTCATGGGTAAAAGGTCGGGGAAGGCGCGCGGGGAGCGAATCTGGCTGGCGGAGGCTGGCCGCGCTGGTCGAGGGCGCCTGCGACCCAGGAAGCGGGGATATCCGTCCATTGCCGTCCTGGTCGTCGGCGGGGTGCTGGTCGGCGCGGCGCTGGGCTGGTTCGGGCCGGATCTGCTGCAACGCGTCCAGCAGCATTGGCATGAACCCGCCTCGCCTGCCTCAAGGGACAGCCTGTCGGCGCAATTCGGTTTCTGCCATGTCGGCGGCGGCGTCAATTGCGTTGTCGATGGGGACACCTTCTGGTTCCATGGCGAAAAGGTGCGGGTCATGGACATCGATGCGCCGGAAACGCACGGGCCGCGCTGTGCCGAGGAAGCCGCGCTAGGTGTGCGGGCAACGCAGAGACTGCAACAGTTGATGAATGCCGGCCCTTTTTCTCTGGAGAGTGGAGACCGGGAGACCGACCGCTATGGGCGCGCATTGCGGGTAGTGACGCGGGGCGGTCAATCGATCGGCGAGGTGCTGGTGGCCGAAGGGCTGGCGCGCGAATGGGACGGTGCGCGGCATCCATGGTGTTGAGGGCCTGATGTTGACGGCCTGATTTCGGGCGGTTCGTTGAGGGAGGGCCTTCGCCCTCCCCCGCGGTTTAGCGGCAGTTCAGATTGCCGCGATCGACTTCCCGACCCAGTAGCGCGCCAGCGCCTGCACCGATCAGGATGCCTGCCGTGTTCGAACGGCCGCGGTCGAGCTGACCACCAAGCAGGCCGCCCAGCGCCGCGCCGACGATCAGGCCGGTGGTGCCGTCCGAACGGCGGCAATAATAGCGGTCGTCATAGCCGCGATAGATGCGGGTGGAACGGGTCACGCGGATCGGCTCATAGCCGTCGCGATAATAGCGATCGGGCCGATAATAGCGGCCATAGCGCGGGTCCGGCCGGTTCCAGTCATAGCTGTAGATCACGCCGCCAGGACGGCGCCAGCCTTCGTGCCGGCCATTGTCGTGACGCCCTCCATGCTTCCAGTCGTCGCGGCCATGACCGCGCTCCCCACCGCGACCATGCCCCGCCCATGGCGGCGGATCAGCGGCTGCCGGAGCAGCGCTCAAGGTTACCGCGCCAAGCGACAGGGCGGCGAAAGCGGCTTTCAGGTTGAATCTCATCTCTGGTTCCCACGGTCCAATTATCGATGGGAGCACAACAAACCAAGGCGGATAAATGTTTCATGAACGGAACAAAACGCAGCGTTCATATAGGGGTCAGTTTGCCGGCCGGCGGCTGTCAGGAAAGCATTCCCTTGGTCGAAGGGCGACACCGCTGTCGCGGCGCCGCCTTTCCCGTTTCGCGATTACTCCGCCGCGATTCCCGCCGCCTTGAACATGTCCGGATCGCCCGCCTCGTCGGCATTGGCGGCAGTGCCGCCCTTGAGCTTCGTGCGGCGGTCGAAGGCATCCCATACGTCGTTCCACTGGCCGCGGGTCGCCGCCTTCGAATATTCCGTCGCGCGGGTTTCGAAGAAATTGGCATGCTCCACGCCGTTGAGCAGCGGGGTCAACCAGGGGAGCGGGTGCTCGTCGATCATGTAGATGGGCTTGAGGCCCAGCTGCCCCAGCCGCCAATCCGCGATGTAGCGGACATATTTCTTGATGTCCTTGGGCGTCATGCCGGGGACCGGGCCCATTTCGAAGACCAGGTCGACGAAGGCGTCCTCGATGCGGACGGTCTTCTGGCACATGTCCATGATGTCGTCCTTGACCGACGCGGTCAGGCAGTCGCGTTCCTTCACGAAGGCATGGAAGAGGCGGACAATGCCCTCGCAATGCAGCGTCTCGTCCCGGACGGACCAGCTTACGATCTGGCCCATGCCCTTCATCTTGTTGAAGCGCGGGAAGTTCATCAGCATCGCGAAGGAGGCGAAGAGCTGGAGCCCCTCTGTAAAGCCGCCGAACATGGCCAGCGTCTTGGCGATATCCTCGTCCGTGTCGACGCCGAACTGCTGGAGATAGTCGTGTTTGTCCTTCATCTCCTTATATTGCATGAAGGCGCTATATTCGCTTTCGGGCATGCCGATGGTGTCGAGCAGGTGCGAATAGGCGGCGATGTGGACCGTTTCCATGTTGCTGAAGGCGGTCAGCATCATCTTGACTTCGGTCGGCTTGAACACGCGGCCATATTTTTCGTGGTAGCAGTCCTGCACCTCCACGTCGGCCTGGGTGAAGAAGCGGAAGATCTGCGTCAGCAGATTGCGCTCATGGTCGGAAAGCTTCTGCGCCCAATCACGGCAATCCTCGCCCAGCGGCACTTCCTCCGGCAGCCAGTGAAGCTGCTGCTGGCGCTTCCAGAACTCATAGGCCCAGGGATATTCGAAGGGCTTGTAGACCTTGCTGGCTTGAAGAAGAGGCATGGTGGTTACTCCGGGCGATCAGGTGAGCGCAGCGGCAAGGCCAATCAGCGCAATAATAAATCCAATTACGGTCAGAAGCCACGCATGAACGCGGTTCATGATCCGATCAAACGCGGTCAATGGAAGCGGCTCGGTTCCGGCCGCTTTGAGGATCGCAGCTTCAGCCAATGAAATGCTTTCATCAGGCTTCCGTCGCAAACTGGAAATGCCCAGGAGAAGCATTCCCATCCCTATGGCAGCCATGACGACCAACTGCGTCACCACGATCCTCCTGCTCGGTCAAAGTACCACTTTGACCGAAAATCATCACTGGCAGGCGAGGCACTCGTCATAGTCGGTGGTCTCGCCAATTTCGAATTTCGGGGCGTCGATGGTGTTGTCGGCCTCCACGCCGCCTGCGAAGCCAGCGCGTTGGACCGACTTGGAGCGCAGATAATAAAGCGACTTGATGCCCAGTTCCCACGCTCGGTAGTGGAGCATGAGGAGGTCCCATTTTTCCACGTCCGCCGGGATGAACAGGTTCAGCGACTGGGCCTGGTCGATATAGGGCGTGCGGTCGGCGGCCAGTTCGAGCAGCCAGCGCTGGTCGATCTCGAAGCTGGTCTTGAACGTGTCCTTTTCTTCCTGGCTGAGGAAGTCGAGATGCTGGACGCTGCCGCCCTTTTCCAGGATCGAATTCCAGACGGCGGTCGAATCCTTCGCCTTTTCGACCAGCAGCTTTTCCAGATAGGGATTCTTGACCGAGAAGCTGCCGGACAGCGTCTTGTGCGTGTAGATGTTCGCCGGAATAGGCTCGATACAGGCGGACACGCCGCCGCAGATGATGCTGATCGACGCCGTGGGCGCGATCGCCATCTTGCAGCTGAACCGCTCCATCACGCCCATGTCGGCGGCGTCCGGGCACGGGCCGCGCTCGACCGCGAGCTGCATCGAGGCCTCGTTCACCTTCTCGTTGATATGCTTGAAGATGCGCAGGTTCCAGCTTTTCGCCATGGCGCCTTCAAAGGGAAGCCCCCGGGCCTGGAGGAAGGAGTGGAACCCCATCACCCCCAGGCCCACTGACCGTTCACGGCTCGCACTATATTTCGCCCGCGCCATTTCCGGCGGCGCGCGGTCAATATAGTCCTGCAGCACATTGTCGAGGAAGCGCATGACATCCTCGACAAAGCGCCCGTCGTCCTTCCACTCATCCCATGTTTCGAGATTGAGCGAGGAGAGACAGCAGACAGCCGTGCGGTCATTGCCGATATGGTCGCGACCCGTCGGCAAAGTGATTTCGGAACACAGGTTCGATGTCGACACCTTGAGGCCCAGATCGCGATGATGCTTGGGCATCGTGCGATTCACGGTGTCGTTGAAGACGATATAGGGTTCGCCGGTGGCGAGGCGGACCTCCACCAGTTTCTGGAACAGCGCACGGGCGTTGACGCTGCCACGCACCGACTGGTCCTTCGGGCTGCGCAGGGCGAAATCCTTGCCGTCGCGCACCGCTTCCATGAACTCGTCGGTCAGGAGGACGCCGTGGTGCAGGTTCAGCGCCTTGCGGTTGAAGTCGCCGCTGGTCTTGCGGATTTCCAGGAACTCCTCGATCTCCGGATGGGAGATGTCGAGATAGCAGGCGGCCGAACCGCGGCGCAGGCTGCCCTGGCTGATGGCGAGGGTGAGCGAGTCCATCACCCGGACGAAGGGAATGATGCCGCTGGTCTTGCCGTTGAGGCCGACCGGCTCGCCAATGCCGCGCACATTGCCCCAATAGGTACCGATGCCGCCGCCGCGCGAGGCGAGCCAGACATTCTCGTTCCAGGTGTTGACGATACCTTCCAGGCTGTCGTCGACGCTGTTCAGATAGCAACTGATGGGCAGGCCGCGGCCGGTGCCGCCGTTGGAGAGGACAGGCGTGGCGGGCATGAACCAGAGGCGCGAGATATAGTCGTAGACGCGCTGGGCATGGTCGGCATCGTCGGCATAGGCGGCCGCGACGCGGGCGAACAGATCCTGATAGGACTCGCCGGGCAGCAGATAGCGGTCCTGCAGCGTATCCTTGCCGAATTCGGTCAGCAGAGCGTCGCGGCCAGCATCGGTCACGACATGGAAACGCCGCTCCAGCACGGTGGACGAGCCGGGCGTGGGATCGGCCTTGGGCGCCGGCGCCTGATCCACCGGTGCCTGTTCCGAAGGAACTGGGGCCTTCTTCTTGTCCGCCACGGTTTCGACCACTTCGTCAATCACGGTTGCCACGTCGCCTGCACTCACCTGTTCGCTGTCTCGAAAATCCATGACCAACTCCCCCGAATGTTCCTGTTTCGTTCGATTCGGTCAAGCCGGTGCCGGCCGGGCCGAACGAATGTAGCATTATCGACCCGGTCAGGCACGGAGATGGGGCCAGCAGAGCGGATCGCAAGGCAAAAACAGCCTCCCTCCGGGAAGGAGCCCGGCCGGTGCAATCACAATCTGTTGGGTAACCCCCGTTAACCCGATACAAGGGATAGTGCCACAGCTTCATTTCCTTTCAAGGGGGTAAATGACAGTTCGGGGACTCAGCTCATCGACGCCGGGAGTCATCTCGTCGACGGTTCGGCACGTCGCAGCGCAGCGACGCGCCGACTTTCCTCGGCTTTGCAAAAGACAAGAGGGACAATTGGGGGACGAAAATAAATTTGGCTTGCCACGCAATTGCGCGGGCCGGCCGATTCTGCCCATGGCGCTTCATGACGGACGCATGACAGGTTATGGCGGAGGGGGCGGCAAAAGCATTGCGACATGAGAGGAGCCAACATGATTCTCTACTATCACCCCCTCTCCTCCTGCAGCTGGAAGGTGCTGATAGCGCTTTACGAAAACGGCACGGCCTTCGAACCGCGCGCACTCGACGATGCGGCGGCGGCGCAGTCCTGGCTGGCGCTGTGGCCGCTTGGCAAGTTCCCCGTGCTGCGCGACGAGGCGCGGGACAGGACGATCGCCGAAACCAGCATCATCGTCGAATATCTGGGGCAGCATCATCCAGGGCCGTTCCGCCCGATCCCGCAGGAAGGCGATGCGGCGCTGGAGGTGCGGCTGACGGACCGGCTGTTCGACATCTATGTCATGACGCCGATGCAGGCGATCGTCGCGGACAAGATCCGGCCGGAGGGCGTTGCCCATGACACCCACGGCGTCGGGGAAGCGCGGCGGATGCTGGGCAAGGCCTATGCCCTGCTGGAGGACAGGATGGCGGGGCGGCGATGGGCGGCGGGGGACGACTTCACCCTCGCCGACTGCGCGGCGGCGCCTGCGCTCTTCTATGCGGACAGGATCGAGCCCATGCGGGGCGGCTTTCCCCGACTGCGCGCCTATCTGGAACGGCTGGAGGCGCGGGAGAGCTTTGCGCGGGTGCTGCGCGAAAAGGAACCATGGTGGCATATGTTCCCCTTTGCCGATTAGGGATTGCCAGGCGACCGGAACCGATCGCTGGTCAGGAAGTCGCGGAAAGCAGGGAATCCAGCGCATCGGCGCCGTGAGTCTTCGCCTGCCCAGGCCTTGAGCGGCCGCTCATAGCGCCTGGCGGCCGGCAGTCAGCGCCGGATCGGTCACGACCTCCACTGCGCCGCAGGCGAAGAAACCGGCATCGGCGCCCCACGCCTTCAGGGCGGCCGCCCGTTCCCTGCCGCTACTGGACTCGGGCGCGATTCCCTACTAGCCGCTCCCCTGCATGGACCCGCCGTGCAGGGCGGGCCTTAGACTAGGGACCAGGGTAGATGACCGTCATCAAGACCGCCGATCTGATCGAGAGCGTTGCCGACGCGCTTCAGTTCATCAGTTACTATCATCCGATGGATTATATCCGCGCGCTGGGCAAAGCCTATGAAGCGGAGGCCAATCCGGCGGCCAAGGACGCCATCGCCCAGATCCTTACCAACAGCCGCATGTGCGCCGAAGGCCATCGCCCGATCTGCCAGGACACCGGCATCGTCAATGTGTTTATCAAATGGGGCATGGACTGCCGCCTGGACGACAATAGCCGATCCATGCAGGACGTGGTCGATGAAGGCGTGCGCCGCGCCTATCTCAACCCTGAAAACCGCTTGCGCGCCTCGATCCTGAAGGATCCCGCCTTCAGCCGCGTCAACACGAAGGACAATACGCCCTGCGTGCTGAACGTCGAGATGGTGCCCGGCGACAAGGTGATCGTCGATGTCGCGGCCAAGGGCGGCGGGTCGGAGAACAAGACCAAGTTCAAGATGATGAACCCCAGCGATTCGATCGTCGACTGGGTACTGGAAATGGTGCCGCAGATGGGCGCGGGCTGGTGCCCGCCCGGCATGCTGGGCATCGGCATCGGCGGCACCGCGGAAAAGGCGGTGGCGTTGGCCAAGGAATCGCTGATGGACCCCATCGACATGGGCGAATTGAAGGCGCGCGGACCACAGAACGAGATCGAAAAGCTGCGCATCGAGATTTTCGACAAGGTCAATGCGCTGGGCATCGGCGCGCAGGGCCTGGGCGGCTTGGCGACCGTGCTGGACATCAAGATCTACGACTATCCCTGCCATGCGGCGGGCAAGCCGGTGGCGATGATCCCGAACTGCGCGGCCACCCGGCATGCGCATTTCACGCTGGACGGTTCAGGCCCGGCCTATCTGGAAGCGCCGAAGATCAGCGAATGGCCGCAGGTCGACTGGAAACCGAGCAAGGAAGCGATCCGCGTCGATCTGGATAGGCTGACGCCGGAAGTGGTGCAGAGCTGGAAGCATGGCGACCGCCTGCTGCTCAACGGCAAGATGCTGACCGGACGCGACGCGGCGCACAAGCGCATCCAGGACATGTTGAGCCGTGGCGAGGAGCTGCCGGTCGATTTCAAGGGCCGCGTCATCTATTATGTCGGTCCGGTCGATCCGGTGCGCGACGAGGTGGTCGGCCCCGCCGGTCCCACGACCGCGACCCGCATGGACAAGTTCATGGACATGATGCTGGAACAGGGCCTCGCCGCCTGCGTCGGCAAGGCCGAGCGTGGTCCCGCCGCGACGGACTCGATCGCCAGGCACAAGAGCGCCTATCTGATGGCGGTCGGCGGCGCCGCCTATCTGGTCGCCCGCGCGATCAAGGCGGCCAAGGTGGTCGGCTTTGAGGATCTGGGCATGGAGGCGATCTACGAGTTCGAGGTGCAGGACATGCCCGTCACGGTCGCCGTCGACAGCGAAGGCCAGAATGTCCACCGCCTCGCTCCGCTGGTGTGGCAGGAGAAGATCAGGAAGGAAGGCCTTCTCGAAGGGGCATGAGCTTCGCCTTGTCCTCCCCGTCACAGGACGGGGACGGGGGGAAGGATAGATGATCTGGCTTCCGGCGACATTGCTGGCGGGCGCGATCCAGGCGTGGCGGACCGCGGTGCAGCGCCGCGTGAGCAGGGAGATGTCCGTCAACGCGGCGGGACTGGTGCGCTATCTCTATGGCCTGCCGTTCACGATGCTGCTGCTGGCGGGTCATCGACTGATCTTTCCCGGGCCCCTCCCCTCGCCCGATCCGTCCTTCCTGCTGTTCTGCCTGGGCGGCGGGCTGGCGCAGATCATCGCGACCAATCTGCTGATCATGGCCTTTGCCCATCGCAATTTCGTCGTCGGCACCGCTTATTCCAAAACGGAGGCGGTGCAGGGGGCCATCCTGTCCTTCCTGCTGATGGGGGAGCGCCTGCCCCCCCTGGCCTGGGTGGGGATAGGCTGCGGCGTGGCGGGCATCATGCTGTTGTCGATCGGAGGTGAAAGACCCGGCTTCATCAGCGCTTTGGGACAGCCGGCGGCCCTGTGCGGGATCGCATCCGGCTTCTTCTTCGCCCTGACCGCGATCGCCATCCGGCGGGCGACGCAGGAAGTGGGGGGCAGCGCGGACGCGGACCCGATCCTGGCCGCGCTGATCGTGCTGGTCGTCACCGTGGCGATGCAGACGATGATGCAGGGCGGCTTCCTGCTGCTGCGCGAACCTGGCGAAATGCGCAAGGTGCTGCGCGGCTGGCGCATTTCCGGACAGGTGGGGCTGTTGTCCGCGCTGGGTTCGGCCTGCTGGTTCACCGGCTTTGCCACGGCGCCGGTCGCGCTGGTGCGGATCGTCGGGCAGGTGGAGGTCGCCTTCACGCTGGGCTTCGGCCATTTCTATCTGGGCGAGCGGATGAAGCGCAGCGAGGCGATGGGACTGATCCTGGTGGCCACCGGCGTCGTGCTGGCGCTGGCGGGCGCGCTGTAACGGCCCGCCGCATCGCTAACGGATATTTTACCAACGTCCGATAGCTCGACCGGCGTGGAAAACCAGGCAAGAAACCGGAATATCGAGCAGGCGGTGATGAAGGTGGCCAGGCTGTCGGGCGACCTGGGCATCCGTACGCTCGACCTGCAGGCAGACATCAGCGAACTGGCGGAGCGCGTCACCAACCAGGCGCGCACCATAGAGGCGATCAGCGGCGCGGCGGCGCAGCTTTCCCGCGACGGCGAAAGCGTGTCGTTGGCAGGGCAGGATGCGCGCGAAAAGGCCGTGGCCGCGCGCAGCATCATCCAGGATTCCGGACGCCAATTGTCGGACGCCAACGGCAATTTCGTCGACCTGATCGAGCGGGTGAGCAGCGTTCATGCCCAGCTGGACGGTTTTCGCGAGGCGCTGAAGACCGTCGCCCATGTCACCAGCGTGATCAGCGGCATTGCCAGCCAGACCAATTTGCTGGCGCTGAACGCCACCATAGAAGCGGCGCGCGCGGGCGACGCCGGGCGCGGCTTTGCCGTGGTGGCGGCGGAGGTCAAGAAACTGGCGCAGGAAACCGCGACCGCCACCCAGACGATCGATCGGTCGATCGGCGCGTTGACCGGCGAGGCGGGCAAGATGCTGGAAGGCATTGTCCACAGCGCGGAAACGGCGCGTACCGCTCTCAACGACACCAAGAATATCGAACTGCTGGTCGAACGGCTCGGCGCGTTGATGCAGGATCTTTCCAGCAACAGCGAGACCGTGGCCGAACGCATCACCTCCATCGTCGCGTCGGCAGGCGAGATTCGCGGCGGGCTGGCGGCGCTGGCAAGCACATCGACCGACAATGCGGGCGGCCTGCAGAGGCTGTCCTCCCGTATCTCGATCGCCAGCGAGGACACCAACCAACTGCTGCAACTAATGGCGGAAAGCGGGGTCGAGATTGCCGACACGCCCTATATCGACTTCTGCCTGGGCGCGGCGCAGGCGGTAAGCGACGCGCTGGAACTGGCCATTGTGGAAGGCCGCCTGACGGAAGGCGAACTGTTCAGCGAAACCTATATGCCCATCCCCGAAACGCAGCCGGTGCAATATAGCCATCCGGTGCAGCCGGTGCTGATCCCTGCGGCACGGGCGCAGCAGGAACGAGCGCGCGCCTTTCCGGGGCTGTTCGGCATGACCTTCACCGACCGCAACAGCTTCGGCGCGGTCGCCATGCCGGAACGATCGCATCCGCAGCGGTCGGGCGACGACAACTGGAATTTCGAATATTCGCGCCAGGGGCTGATCTTCGACTTTCCCGACACGCGCGAACAGTGCCGGATCACACAACCCTTCTGCATCAAGGCCTATCGGCGGCTGAACGCGGCGGGCGAGGTCATCTTGCTGAAGCAGGTCATCGCTTCCATCCACGTGCGCGGACGGCATTGGGGGATTTTGCAGATGGCCTATCAGGACCAGGACAGGTGAGATTCCCCGGCTGTGGCATGGGCATGCCCGACTGGAAAAACGCTTCAGGACATCAGCCGCTGTTCCTCAGCGCCGTCGCAATCGCGTTGATCGACAATTCTATGCCCTCCTTGATGCGCGGGTCGTCCTCACCGCTGCGGTGGCGCTTCATCAGTTCGACCTGCAGCAGGTTCAGCGGCTCGATATAGGGCAGGCGCAGGCGGATCGACGTGTCCAGCTTGGCATTCTTCTCCAGCAGGCGGGTCTGGCCAGTGGCGGCGAGCAGGCCGTCATGCGCCTTGTCCCAGCCGTCGCGGATGCGGCCGAAAATCTCCACGCCTCGCACCTGATCCTCCACCAGCGGCAGATAATGGGCGGCGATGCCGAGATCGGACTTAGCAAGCACCATTTCCAGATTGGCGAGCGCCGATTGCAGGAACGACCAGTGCTGCGCCATGTCCGCCAGCAGCGCCTTGTCCTCGAAGGCGGCAAGCGCGTGGCCGACGCCGTACCAGCCCGGCAACATCACCCGTGCCTGCGCCCAGCTGAACACCCAGGGAATGGCCCTCAGATCCTCGATCCGCGTACTTTTGGTACGACTGGCGGGGCGGGAGCCGATCTTGAGGCCGGAGATTTCCTGGATAGGGGTCAACTGCCGAAAGAATTCCTTGAAGCCGTCGGTGCCGTAGACAAGGTCGCGATAGGCGGCGAAGGCGGTCTTCGACAGTTCGTCCATGGCCGCGGCAAAGCGGGCCGCGTCACGATCCGACAGGATTTCGGGTTCCAGGCTGGCGAGCAGGGTCGCGCTGGTCATCGCCTCCAAATTGGTCATGGCGACGTCGCGGGTGCCGAATTTGGCGGCGATCACCTCACCCTGTTCGGTGATGCGGATGCGGCCCTGGACCGTGCCCTTGGGCTGCGCCTGGATCGCCGCGAAGGAGGAACCGCCGCCGCGGCCGACCGCGCCGCCGCGGCCGTGGAAAAGCTGCATCGCCGTGCCCGCCTCGGCAAAGACGGGGGCCAATGCCTTGCTAGCCTGGAACAACCCCCAGGTGGAGGTGATGTAGCCGCCATCCTTGTTGCTGTCGGAATAGCCGATCATCACTTCCTGATGACCCCGCGCCCGGACCACGCCGCCTATTTCGGGCAGGCCGAAATAGGCGCCCATGATCTTGGGCGCGGCCTCCAGGTCAGCGATGGTTTCGAACAGGGGAACGGCCATGATCGCCGCCTGCGGCGGGGCACCATCGGTCCCCGCGCGCCAGAGGCCCGCTTCCTTGAGGATGATGTTGACTTCGAGCAGGTCGGAAACGCTCTCCGCCTTGGAGATGATATAGTGGGTGATGCATTGCGGGCCGTAGATGCGGTGCGCCTCCGCCGCGGCCTGCACGATGGCGAGTTCGGACGCGGTCCTTTCCGAATATTCGAAAAAAGGCGTGCCGAGCGGCCGGTTGTTCGCCAGTTCCCGCCGGAGCAGCGCGATGCGGGCATATTCGTCGAGGCTGGCATAATCCGCCTCGACGCCCGCGACCTTCAGCAGTTCGGCCACCACGCCTTCATGAACATCGCTGTTCTGCCGCATGTCGAGCGTGGCAAGGTGGAAGCCGAAGGTTTCCAGTGCCCGGATCAGGCGACCGAGCGCGCCGCCGGTCGCCAGCGCGCCATTGCCCTCGCTCGCCAGGCCCTGCGCCACCGTCACCAGATCGCGGCGCAGGTCCGAAGGGCTGGCATAGGGTTCGCCCTTGAGTGCCGAGGGGCGCGCTGGCGCCTTGCCCACCAGCGACCGGTGCGTTGCGGCCAGGCGGGCATAGATGCCGGAAAGCGCCCGGCGATAGGGTTCGTCCTGACGGCTGGGGGACATGTCGCCGCTGGCGTCGGCCAGGTCGAGCACCGCCTGAGACACATGGGCCAGTTCGGTGGACAGCGACAGTTCCGCGCCCAGCGCGTGGAGCGCGTCCATATAGAAGCCCAGCGCAGCCTCACAGCCCTTGACCAGCGCCAGTCGGAGCTGGGGCGCCTGGACGAACGGATTGCCGTCGCGATCACCGCCGATCCAGTTGCCCACGCGCAGGAAACTCTGGGGACGCGCGCCCAGCACCCGTTCCCACCGGGCATAGAGCGCGGGCAAGACAGGGAGGAACACGTCGCGGAAATAAGCGAGGACATTTTCGATCTCGTCCGCGACGAACAGCTTTTCGCGGCGCAGCGGCCGCGTCTGCCACAATAGCGCGATCTGGCGGAAGATCGCCTCGTCCAGATTCTCGCCCTCATCGGTTTCCGTCCGCCCCGCATCCTTGAGCGCCATCAGGTCGGCGATGCGGTTCTTGTGGTCGATCATGCTCTTGCGCCGCACCTCGGTCGGGTGGGCAGTCAGCACCGGCACGATCAGGGCGTGGGACAGAAGGTCGAGCACGGCTTCGCGTTCTATGCCGTGCGACTCCAGCTTCGCGACCACCGACGCGACGTCGGCCCCCGGTTCGGCGGCAACGCCCTGGCGATCTTCGGCGAGGTTGGCGAGCATCGAGAACAGCATGAAGCCACGCACGAAGCTGAGCGTATCGTCGAGGCTCAGCGCGTCGAGGCCGGTATCGACCACGTCGGCGCCATGCAGGCCGCGCGCCCGGTCGACCGAGGCAGAGCGGATATATTCGGTCTGTTTGTAGATCTTCTCCCCGCCATAGGCGCGGATCACATCGCCCAGCAGACGGCCGAGATAGCGGATGTCGGGATTCTGCGTGATCGCAGGAGCGGAGGAGGATGCAGGAGTCGCCATGGAGGAACGATGCTGCATCGCAACAATGCAATGGTCAAGCGCTTCCCCCGATCCGCAGTGCCCGATCGCGCAACCAGAGCATGCCGGAGGTCGTCGTGCGGGGTTGCGCAAGGGCCACCGGCTGGGCCAAAGGACATGCGTGACCGCCAGCATCAGCATAGGAACCGACAGCAACGGCAACGCCGTTCTGGTCGATGTCGAGGAATTGCTTGCCACCCGGCTGCTCGTCCAGGGCAATTCGGGATCGGGCAAGTCGCATCTGCTGCGCCGGTTGCTGGAGGAAAGCGCCGCGTTGGTTCAGCAGGTGGTGATCGATCCGGAAGGCGATTTCGTCACGCTGGCGGATGAATATGGCCATGTGGTGATCGACGCGGGCGACTATAATGAGCGCGAGATCGTCAAGATGGCGATGCGCATCCGCGAACACCGCGCATCCGTGGTGCTGAGCCTCGAATCGCTGGAACTGGAGGCGCAGATGAAATGCGCCGCATCCTTCCTGTCGACGCTGTTCGATGCGCCCCGCGACCATTGGTATCCGGCGCTGGTCGTGGTGGACGAGGCGCAGATGTTCGCGCCCGTCGCGGCAGGGGACGTGTCGGATGAGGCGCGCCGCCTCAGCCTGGCGGCGATGACGAACCTGATGTGCCGGGGACGCAAGCGCGGCCTTGCCGGGGTGATCGCGACGCAGCGGCTGGCGAAGCTCGCAAAGAATGTCGCGGCCGAGGCGTCGAATTTCCTGATGGGGCGCACATTCCTGGACATCGATATGGCGCGGGCGGCGGACCTGTTGGGCATGGAGCGGCGGCAGGCGGAGCAGATCCGCGATCTGGAGCGCGGGCGCTTCCTGGCTTTGGGGCCGGCCATCTGCCGGCGGCCGGTGGCGGTGAAGATCGGATCGGTCAAGACCAGCACCCGTGGCGGCACGCACAAGCTGATGCCGCCGCCGGTCGCGGCGACGGAGGATTTGCAGGAATTGCTGTTCGCGGGCGCGGGCGAGGAAGAGGTCATGCCCCCGCCGCCGCCGCGTGCCGAACCACCGCCCCTGCCCGCCGAGGAACTGATGCGCGCCCTCGCCGCCGCGCCGTCGGCCAAGCCGGCCGCGCCCGAGCTGGATTTCGGACAGAATGAGCCGATCGTGATCGCCGTGCTGGAGGAGATCGTCGCCGATCTGGGGGAAGCGCAGCCGAGCGTATCGACGCTCTACCAGGATTTCGGCGTCCGGTGCCGGATGAAGGGATTGCGCCAGCCGCCGCTCGACCTGCCGGCCTTTCGCAAACGCTTCGCCATGGCGCAGGCCGGGATGTTCGACGCCGGTGATCCGCGCTGGACCGATGCGATGAAGGCGGCGGAAGCCTTGCCGGAGGACATGCTCGCGCCCTTCCTCCTCATCGCGCGCGCGGCGATGCAGGGACTGCCCTGCCCCGACGATGTGGCGTTGGCGCGCGCCTATGGCACCAGTTCGCCGGGGCGCGTGCGGCGGCTGATCGACTATATGGAGAAGCTGGGCGTGATCGTGGCGCGCACCGATTTCGGCGGACGGCGGTCGATCGGCGTGCCACATCTCGGGCTCAGCACGGCAGCGGCGGAAGGATGAGCGCTTCGGTCCTGTTCGTGTGCCTGGGGAATATCTGCCGCTCGCCGCTGGCGGAGGCGGCGCTTCGGGCGGAGGCGCAGCGGGCCGGCCTTCCGCTGACGGTGGATTCGGCCGGGACCGGCGACTGGCATGTCGGATCGCCGCCCGACCGGCGGGCGCAGGCCGTGGCGCTGCAACATGGGATCGACATTTCCGGCTATCGCGGGCGGCAGGTGACGGCGGCGGATTTCCGGCGGTTCGATCATGTCTTCGCGCTGGACGCGGAGAACCTTCGCAACCTCAGGCGGATTCGGCCGTCAGACGGGACGGCGGAACTGCGGCTGCTGATGGACATGGTGCCAGGACGCGAGGGGAGCGGCGTGACCGATCCCTATTTCGGCGACGATGCGGGCTTCGACGTGACCTGGGATGATGTCACGCGGGCCGCGCGGGCGATTGTGGAGCGGTTGCGACCCTGAACTGTTGCACCTCAGCTTGCGAAGCGGAACCCGATCCACAGGGTCCGCGGCGTGCCGAGGTCGATGGATCCCGCAGCATTGCGGGTGACCACCTCCTCATCGAAGAGATTCTCGCCGCGCGCGACCAGGGTCACGCCATGGCCCAGCGGGAGGCGCGCCACCGCGTCGACGGTCAGCGCATGGGGCAACACGTCCTTCTGGAGGTCATCCTCATATTGCTTGCTGACATAACGGAGCGTGGCGGAGAGCGCAGGTCCCTCCTTCGGCTCCCACGCCAGCGTGGCGCTCGCCGCATGGCGGGGGCTTTGCGCCGGTGTCAGGCCGTCAAAGCCCATGCCCGGCGCATGCACCATGCTGTGGCTGTAGGCGTAGGATGCCGAAAGCAGGAAATCGCTCACGCGGCCGATGGCGGTCAGTTCGACGCCCTTGGCGGTGATATGGTCGACATTCTGCCGCTCCCGCGTGTTGGCGACATTGATGAGGGTGACATTGGCGATGGCGTCGTCCAGCCGGTTGATGAATCCGGTGACGGAAAGGGTGAGGCCCTGAACGGGGGTGACGTCGACACCCGCCTCTGCGCCCTTCAGCTTTTCAGGCGTCAGCGCGGCATTGGCACGGGTCGTGATCGGGAAGACCACGAACGGCCGGTAGAGTTCGTTGAGTGTCGGCAGGCGGAAACCGCTATAGGCCGCGCCACGCAGGGCGACCGCATCGCTGATCCGGTAGAGCGCGCCAGCCCTTCCGGAAAACTGCCAATCGGAGCGGTCGGCAAAGCTGTTGTTCGCCGCGCCGGCGCCAGTGGCGCGATAGAAACCGTTGCTGATCGTCCAGCGATCCGCCCGCGCGCCCCCGGTCAGGACCAGGCGGCCCAGCGTCCAGTCATCCTCGGCGAAGACGCCGGTGGTCATCTGCTCGCCGCCCGCGTGACGGCGGGAGGTCACGGGGTTGGCCGCGATATTGGCGTTATAGGCGTCCTCGAACATATCGCCGGTGGCGAAGCGGGTATCCGCGCCGACGCGCAGCACATGGTCGGGGCCGACTGGCGGGCGCAGCTCGATCTTGCCGCCGATGCCGGTCGAAGGCGTGTTCCGCTGGTCCAGCGACTTGCGGAAGGTGGACGCCGAAATCACGATGTTGGAGAAGTTGCGCGCCTGGATATAGGCGAGCGCATCAACCTGCCACGCGCCGCGGGAGATGAAGCGGATGCTGGCGTCCTGCCCTTCGCTCATGCTGTCGGCGCCCTTGAAGCGCAACGTCCGTTCGTCGTGGAAGATGGTGCCGCGAAACTGGATTTCCGACGTCGCGGAAAGCGGCGCGACAGCGCGCAAATTGGTCGACCATCCGTCATAGGCGGCGGGCGCGGTGGCGGCGACGCGCTGGTCCTTCGGCGTGGTCTGGAAGCCGTCGCCCCGGTCCCAGCGACCCGACAGCGAGACATAGCCGCCGCCCAGGTCGGGCGTCAGGCTGGCGGTCAGTTCGGTCGCGTCCTTGCTGCCGTAGAAGGCGCTCGCGGCCAAGGTCGGAAGCTGGTCACGGGTGGCGCTGGCGAGTTCGATGGTCCCGGCGACCGCGCCCGCGCCGAAGGCCCCTATGCCACCGCCGCGCGTGACCCGCACCACCGACAGGCGGTCCGGCACCAGCGCGCTGAACGGAATATAGCCGAAAAAGGGATCCGCCATCGGCACGCCATCGAGCAGCACCAATGTCCGGCTGGAGGCATTGCCGCCCAGGGCGCGCAGCGTCGCCCCCTGCGCCGAGGGATTGGCCGAGCGGCTGTCGGAGCGGCGGAACTGCTGGAACCCCGCCACGTCGCCCAGCACGCTTTCGATCCGCCCGGAGGCGCTGTTGGTCAGGCGGTCCCGGTCGATGATCACCGATCCATAGGCGGGCGTGCCCGGCGGCAGGGACAGCCCCTCTCCCGTCACGACGATACGGTCGGGATCAGGAGCCTCCCCCGCCGTCGCGATCGTCGGAATTACGGCCAGAACCAGCGACAGCGTAAGATATTTCATGGGCGCCCCTTTCCTCTCTTTGGGACAGGGACTAGGGGCGCCGCGTAGGAAGTTCAAGCGACCCTATTTCCGGTTGACGCCGCGAGAATCCTGTCAATCGTCAGTGGATAGTCGCGCAGGCGAACCCCCGTGGCATTGTAGATCGCATTGGCGACCGCGGCCCCTGCCCCGCAAATGCCCAGCTCTCCGACACCCTTGGCCTTCATCGGGGAACTCTTGTCGTCCAGTTCCTCGACGAACAGCACATCCTGATGCGGGATGTCTGCATGCACGGGCACCAGATATTCGGCCATGTCATGGTTGACGAAAAAGCCGAACCGCGTGTCGACGCTGAGCTCCTCCATGAGGGCGGCGCCCACGCCCATGGTCATCGCGCCGATCACCTGGCTGCGCGCCGATTTGGGGTTGAGGATACGCCCGGCGGCAAAGGCCCCGCCCATGCGGCGGATGCGCACCTCGGCCGTGTCGATGTCGACGCCCACTTCGCAGAAATGCGCCCCGAACGTCGCCTGCGCATAGCGCTTTGTAAGGTCGCCATAATCCATGCTGTCCTCGGCCCAGAGGCCCTGGCCTCCCGCCAGCGTTCCGAGCGGCTGGGACTGGTTGCCCAGCCGCACCAGACCATCCTCGAACAGCGCCTTTCCCGCGGGAAAGCCCGCCTTTTCCGCCAGCATGGCGCGCAGAGCCATGGCGGCGGCATAGACGCCCGCCGTGACGCTGTTGGCGCCCCATTGCCCGCCCGACCCGGCCGAGGCGGGAAAGCGGCTGTCGCCCAGCCGCACCGTCACGGACTCCAGCGGCACGCCCAGCATTTCCGCCGCCGTCTGGCCGATGATGGTGTAGCTGCCGGTGCCGATGTCTGTCATGTCGGTTTCGACCGTCACATGCCCCTTGGCATCGACGCCGATACGCGCGCCCGACTTGACCACCAGATTGTTGCGGAAAGCGGAGGCGACACCCATGCCGACCAGCCAGCGGCCGTCGCGCACCTGCGCCGGCTTGGGATTGCGGCGGTTCCAGCCGAAACGGGCAGCCCCCTCACGCAGGCATTCGACCAGTTTCCGGCTGGAAAAGGGACGCTGCGGCCCAGCTTCGGGATCATATTGCACATCGTTTCGGATGCGCAGTTCCACCGGATCGACACCGCAGGCTTCCGCCAGTTCGTCCATCGCGACCTCCAGCGCCAGAAGGCCGACGGCCTCGCCCGGCGCCCGCATGGCGTTGCCCTCTGGCAGGTCGAGCGTGGCCAGGTGATGCGCCGTCATCCGGTTGGCGCCGCGATAGAGCAAGCGCGTCTGCTGCGCAGCCATTTCCGGCTCGCCGCCCGGCAGGTCGCCCGACCACACCTCATGGGCGATGGCGTCGATCACCCCCTGCCGGTCGGCGCCGATGCGGATACGCTGAATGGTGGCGGGCCGATGGGTGGTGTTGTTGGGGATTTGCGGCCGCGCGATCGCCACCTTGACCGGCCGCCCGACCAGGCGCGCGCCCAGCGACGCCAGCAATGCATCGGCGCGCAGAAACAGCTTCGCACCGAAGCCGCCACCGATATAGGGCGAGACAAGGCGGATATTCTCCTTGGGAATCTTCAGCGTCCTTGCCAGATCTCCCACGCTCCACGCGATCATCTGGTTCGATGTCCAGAGCGTCAGCCGGTCGCCGTTCCAGGCAGCGATCGTCGCATGCGGCTCCATCATCGCGTGACTCTGGTCGGGCGTGGTGTAGTGCTGGTCGATCTTCACCGCAGCCTTGGCAAAGCCGGCCTCGAAATCGCCCGTCCTGGTATCGGAAGTTCCGTCGCCGTCCTGCGGGGCTGAGCCCTTGTCCCGTTCCACCGCCAGATCGAAACGCCCCTGTTCCGGCGCATAGTCGATGCGGACGAGCCGCGCGGCGTCGCGCGCATTTTCCAGCGTGTCGGCGATCACCAGCGCCACCGCCTGTTCATAATGTTCGATCTGCGGACCGCCGAGCAGATGGGCCGTGTTATGATTGCCCTTGCCAAGCGGTCCGGCATTCTGGTGCGTGACGATGCCCAGCACCCCGGGCGCGGCTTCGGCGGCGCGCAGGTCCATGGCGCTGATCCGCCCCTTGGCGATGGCCGATCCGACCATCCAGCCATAGGCGGCATTGGGCGCGGCATCATGCCGCTCATAGGCATAGGGTGCGGTTCCGGTGACCTTGGCGGCGCCATCAATGCGGTCATGGGGAATGCCGATGACGCGGCCCCGGTCGATCGGGTTGGTGGTGGCGGGCGTGTCGAACTTCATGGCTCAGGCCCCCTTCTGACGGTAGATCGAAGCAAGCGTGCGGGCGGTCAGTTGCTGCTTGAACGCATTATGCGCCGTGGGACGCGCGCCGGTGAGCGCAGCCTCTGCCACGGCCGCCGCGCCGGATGGAGCCGCCGCATCGGCGGCATCGGTGCGCCAGGGCCTGGCCCCTATGCCGCCGAAGGCGAAGCGCGCCTGCCCGTCCTTCGCGAACACCGCCGCGACGGAGACCAGCGCGAAGGCATAGGAGGCCCGGTCGCGCACCTTGCGATAGACATGGGTGCCGCCCAGGGGCGTGGGCAGCGTGACGGACGTGATGAGTTCGCCGGGTTTCAACGCATTTTCGATATGCGGCGTTTCGCCGGGCAGCAGGTGGAAATCGGCGATCGGGATGGACCGGCGGCTGCCGTCGGCCCCCACGGCGTCGACCTGCGCGTCAAGCAGGCGAAGCGCCACCGCCATGTCGGAAGGGTGCTGGGCGATGCAGGCATCGCTGGTCCCCAATATGGCGAGGCTGCGGCTCATCCCCTTGAGCGCGCCGCAGCCGCTGCCCGGAACACGCTTGTTGCAGGGCATGCGCGTGTCATAGAAATAGGGGCAGCGGGTGCGCTGGAGCAGATTTCCGCCCGTCGTCGCCTTGTTGCGCAGCTGCCCCGAAGCGCCCGCCAGCAGGGCCCGGCTCAATACCGCATAATCGCGGCGGACGACCTTGTCGGCGGCCAGATCGGTATTGCGGACCATCGCCCCGATCCTGAGGCCGCCTTCCGCCGTCGGCTCGATACGATCAAGGCCGAGGTGGTTGACGTCGATCAGATGGGTGGGCGTCTCGATCTGAAGCTTCATCAGGTCGAGCAGATTGGTGCCGCCCGCGATGAAGCGCGCGCCCTGGGTGGCGGCAGCGGTGCTTGCCGCCTCCTCGACGCTGGCGGCGCGGCTGTAGGTGAAGGGCCTCATGCCTTGTCCTTCCCCGTTCCTTGGCCGGCGACTTCGCTGATCGCCGCGACGATATTGGGATAGGCGGCGCAGCGGCAGATATTGCCGCTCATCCGCTCGCGCACTTCGCTCTCGGAAAAGGCCACCCGGTCCAACTCCTCGGTAACATGGCTGGGTATGCCAGCCTCGATCTCCGCCAGCACAGCCACCGCGGAACAGATCTGGCCGGGCGTGCAATAGCCGCATTGATAGCCGTCATGGGTGATGAAGGCGCGCTGCATGGGGTGAAGCTTCTCCGGCGTGCCGAGACCCTCGATAGTGGTCACATGGTCGCCCTCATGCATCACGGCCAAGGTGAGGCAGCTGTTGATCCGCCGCCCCTCCACGATCACGGTGCAGGCGCCGCACTGCCCGTGGTCGCAGCCCTTTTTCGTGCCGGTCAGGTGCAGATGTTCGCGCAGCGCGTCGAGCAGGGTCGTGCGGGGATCGAGTTGCAGATGCACCTCGCGGCCGTTCACGGTCAGTCCTACTGCGCTCATGCGGGCTTGCTCCTTCTGGCTTTGCGGGCGGCCGGACGCTGCGGCCTGCGCCTCGCCCAGCACGGGGATGGCAGCGGCCGCCGCCGCGCTGCCCTGAAGCAGGCCACGGCGGGTCAATGGTTCTGGCATGCGTGCTCCTCCTCCGGCGCTCCGCCTCCAGGGCGAAGAGCGATCATATCCGTCGTTGCTCAATGATTTAACGGGCAAAATGGTAGCATAGGTTGGATCACCGCCAGGCCGCAAGCCGGATAAAGTCGTGAGGGCGTGGGGGCAAATCGGGCCTGAGCGGAAAAAAATGACTTTATGCAGATTCTCCCTTGCCGAGGTGGGAAGCCGCTGCTAGTTGCCCCCCACCCGCCGAGAGGGACACTTCCTCCGGCCGCCAGAGCGGGCGTAGCTCAGGGGTAGAGCACAACCTTGCCAAGGTTGGGGTCGAGGGTTCGAATCCCTTCGCCCGCTCCAGATTTCCTGCCTTTTTGAGGGCAGCGCAGCCCGAATTTAGCCGAAAATCGAAAAACGCGCGCCAGTCGATCACCTTTGATTGGCCGGGTGCGCTGTCAACACCTTGGCTGTGCTGGCGGGCTCGGCCGGGACAAGTCCGGCTTTACGCGCCCTGTTGCGGCACGGCCTCTGCCGGAGCGCCAGTCAGGAGAGGACCGCCCCCGACCAGCGTCCCGGTCAATCACGCCTGGCCAGAGGCAGCCGCGCGCTCAGTCATGCTCGCGGCCGCCGGCACCCATATAGAGTTCGCCGCCGGTTTCGCGGAAGACCTGGCTCATTTCCTTCATGCCCTTTTCCGCATCCTCGGCCGCGATGAAGCTGTCTGCCGGCTGGTTCTGCTTCGCCGCGAAATCCCGGACTTCCTGCGTGATCTTCATCGAGCAGAATTTGGGGCCGCACATGGAGCAGAAATGGGCGGTCTTGGCGCCTTCCGCCGGGAGCGTCTGGTCGTGATATTTCTCGGCCGTGTCGGGATCGAGCGACAGGTTGAACTGGTCGCGCCAGCGGAACTCGAAGCGGGCGCGGCTCAAGGCATCGTCGCGGACCTTGGCGGCGGGGTGGCCCTTGGCCAGATCGGCGGCGTGGGCGGCGAGCTTGTAGGTGACGACACCGACCTTCACGTCGTCGCGGTCGGGCAGGCCCAGATGCTCCTTGGGCGTGACGTAGCAGAGCATCGCCGTGCCGTACCAGCCGATCATCGCCGCGCCGATGCCCGATGTGATATGGTCATAGCCCGGTGCGATGTCGGTGGTGAGCGGCCCCAATGTGTAGAAGGGCGCCTCGCCGCAGGCCTCAAGCTGCTTGTCCATATTCTGCTTGATCTTGTGCATGGGCACATGGCCCGGCCCTTCGATCATCACCTGCACATCCTGTTCCCAGGCGCGCTTGGTCAGTTCGCCCAGCGTGTAGAGTTCGGCGAACTGCGCTTCGTCATTGGCGTCCGCGATCGATCCGGGGCGCAGGCCGTCGCCAAGGCTGTAGGCGATGTCATAGGCCTTCATGATCTCGGTGATCTCGTCGAAATGCTCGTAGAGGAAGCTTTCCTTGTGATGGGCGAGGCACCATTTCGCCATGATCGACCCACCGCGCGAGACGATGCCGGTGACGCGCTTCGCCGTCATCGGGATATAGGGCAGGCGCACGCCCGCATGGATGGTGAAATAGTCGACGCCCTGCTCGGCCTGCTCGATCAGCGTGTCGCGGAAGATTTCCCAGGTCAGTTCCTCGGCAATACCACCGACCTTTTCCAGTGCCTGGTAGATCGGCACGGTGCCGATCGGCACGGGCGAGTTGCGCATGATCCATTCGCGCGTGTCATGGATGTTGCGGCCGGTGGAGAGGTCCATGACCGTGTCGGCGCCCCAGCGGATCGACCAGACCAGCTTGTCGACTTCGCTCGCCACGTCGGAGGCGACGGCGCTGTTGCCGATATTGGCGTTGATCTTCACCAGGAAGTTGCGGCCGATCGCCATCGGCTCCGATTCCGGGTGGTTGATGTTGCTGGGGATGATGGCGCGGCCGCGGGCGACTTCATCGCGGACGAACTCCGGCGTCACATAGTCGGGGATCGACGCCCCCCAATCCTGTCCGTCGCGGACATATTCGGCGAGGCGGGCGCGGCCCAGATTCTCGCGCTCGGCGACATATTCCATCTCCGGCGTGATGATGCCGCGGCGGGCATAGTGCATCTGGGAAACGTTCATGCCGGGCTTGGCGCGCAGCGGACGCTTGACCGTGTTGGGGAAGGGCTGAACGCCACCGCTGCGGTCCGGACCCTTCAGACCATTATCCTCAGGCAGGATGGCGCGAGCGTCATATTCCTCGACATCACCCCGGCCGATGATCCAGTCGCGGCGCAATTGCGGCAGGCCCGCCATGATGTCGATCCGGGCATCGGGATCGGTATAAGGGCCGGAGGTGTCGTAGACGCGGACGGGCGGCTCCCCGCTGCCGGGTTCCAGGTCGATCTCCCGCATGGCGACCTTCAGGGGGCCGACATGAATCTTGCGCGATCCGCGAATGGGTCCGGTGGTGACGCGCATTTCGGTGCGAGCTGGGACGTCGGCCATATGCTTTCCTTTCAGGCGATGACGGTGGCGCGGCCGGTAAGGCCGGCGAGGAAGAGGAGAATGCCAAGAACGATGCTGGCGATCGCCCAGGCTCGTGTGGAATTGAGCGACCAGCGGCCGATCTTCAGCAGCGGGTCGGGAATGGCGAGCAGCAGCGCCCCTTCGATCAGCGCGACATAGCCAATGGCCGAAACGACGATCGAGAGCGGATCGCGCCAGATGCTGTGGATAAGGACGAGCGCCGCGCCGACCGCGAAAACCGGAAAGGCGAGGGCCATCACCAGTCCCGGCGAGCGTTCCAGATCGTCCATCATCTGCCGCCAGCGTTGCGGCGCGACGAGGCCGCCTATGCCGATGACGATCATGTAGAGGCCGATGGCTTCGGCCAGACGCAGGGTCAGGACGGAAATGCTGTCCATGGCTTGCCGTCCTCTTCTTCGCATCGGGGCGGAGGGCGGGCGCGGGTTGCTGCAAGCGAACAAGCCGTTCCCTCCCTACGCCGGTCTTATCCGGATCAGGTTCAGCGGGTCGCGGCCACGTCAGCCGCCTCTCAACCGCCTGTGGACGGTCCCCCGGGGATAGCCCGCATGTAGCCCAAGCGGAGAGCGAACGAAAGCCCCGTTCTGACGCTGGACAGCAGGTCGCCTTTTCCGCTTTAGTGGTCCGCGATGAAGCATCCCGATCTGTCGACCAAGGAAGGGCGCAAGGCGCACCGGCACGAGATGCGCATGATCGCGGTCAGGCCGCGCCGCTGGGGATTATGGTTGCTGACGGCGGGCTTCCTGCTGGTACTGGCGCCATCCGCGTTGAACATGCACAGCCTGTTCGGGCTTTGGCCGCCGATGCTGGGCGCGATCTGCATCATGCTGGGCGTGCCGCTGCTGGTGGCGAGCGTGCTGTTGAAGCGGCGCTATCTGCGGCAGCGTGTGGCCGGGCAGGCAATGGTGGGGCGGATAAAAGGCTGAGATTTCCGCCGTTTTCCGTCGAAGTTCACACCATATGCGCGCGCGTGCCTGGGCGCGCGTAGGCCGGGTGACAATGTGTCGGACGTTTCAAAGAGGGCTGCGGCTTAGGCCGGGCCGGGCTGAATAGGACAGGCTGAATCTGCCGCCGGTTCGAGGAAATAGGATGGTTTTTCAGGAGCCTGTTACCTTTGGGACACAGGGGATGCCGATGATGGCGGGATATCCCCGTCCTGGCGGATTTTGAGGCTGTCCGGTTTGTCGGTGGGCCGAGATAGCTGCGGTCTGCATTTGCGTATTGGCATGCTTCGACTTCATGAAAGCCGCCGGTCTGCGGGCGACCAGAATTTGCCGCTCCAACCTTCTAAGATCGGGGCTGGAAGCGGACGTTCCGCGCCTTTAATTATGTTCCTCAACGGATGGTTTGCGACTTCGCAATATGGCGGGATGCATGACAGCTTTACTCGCAATAACACTAGGTTTCTTGTCTCATTCCAATATGCCGAATGAGATACCGCTCATGGCGGTCGGGTTCGGACTCCGCTATTCTCCTGATACGCCGGTGCCAGTGTCGCCCGATCATCCACTCTACAACCGCGTGTTGATCGACCCAATTGAAGAAATGCCCGGCTCGGTTCGTTTGAGCATTGCTCGCCCTTCAACCATAAACGAAGGCTTGAAACTGACATTGGAGCATCTGCACATGCTCGCACCGACCAGCGCAGAGGCAAAAGTGCGACTGACGGCGCGGTGGGTTTCTTATGACGGCGGCGGGATGCTTTTTGGCGGAAAGAACGCGACCGTCACATTGCACTACAGGCTGACGCGGATCGACAGTGGGGCAGTGATCTTCGACCGCGAGATTATTACAAAGGCGATGGCTGACAACAAAGCGGGCGGCCCAATGCCCACCTTACGCGCCGCTACCGCCGTCAATTTCGCTTCCATAGCGGGATGCTTAGACAAGGCCGCCTTTGGTCGGGCGCCAAGTGATTGCGCGCTTACGCCGCAATTCCACGTCACGACGAGGCGCAGGTAAGAGCATGTAGAGTCGGATCGGCGGGAAACGACCACTTATTGCGGTTCGAAAATACGTATCAGTTGGCAGATAGCCCAACAGCGTCGAACATCAGCTTCATGCCCGTCCTTGGCCGGATCGTCGGGCGGCTGATCGGTTCGGCTCCGCCTGCTCGCGATACATTTGGTGGTAGAAGCGCACGCCGCGCGGATCGAAACCGGTGAGGTGGAAGACTTTACGCTTGAACTTTTCCCTGGCCCCTGTCCACATCGGGCCATGACGACAGCCGAACGCAATTACTGCTATTTCCTGGACCATCGCAGATACAGCCGAAACGCCGGCTGGTTCTGCTGGAATTATCATCCCGGCAAGGGGCTGTGGCGCGGCCGGCTCTTGCGTCGTTTCGTCAAAGCGCCGAAGTGAGCGCCATGATGACAGCCAAGCATGTTTCGATCGGGCCGGTTACCGTCGGCAACGACCTGCCCTTCGTCCTGATTTCCGGTCCCTGCCAGATCGAGAGCCGCGATCACGCGATGATGATGGCGGAACGGCTGTCGGGCATCGCCGCGCAGAAGGGCGTGCCGTTCATCTTCAAATCCTCCTTCGACAAGGCGAACCGGACATCCGTGTCGGGGCAGCGTGGCGTCGGGATCGATGCGGGGCTGGCGATCCTGGCGGAGGTGAAGGCGGCTTTCGGCTGCCCCGTGCTGACCGATGTGCATGAGGCCGGACAGGTGGAGACGGCGGCGCAGGCGGTGGACATACTCCAGATCCCCGCCTTTCTGTGCCGCCAGACCGATCTGCTGCTGGCGGCCGGGCGGACCGGCGCCGTCGTCAATGTGAAGAAGGGGCAGTTCCTTGCGCCCTGGGACATGGCGGCCGTGGCGCAGAAGGTCGCCTCGACCGGAAACGAACGGATCCTGCTGACCGAGCGGGGAGCGAGCTTTGGCTATAACACGCTGGTCAGCGACATGCGCGCGTTGCCGGTCATGGCGCAGACGGGCTATCCGGTGGTGTTCGACGCGACCCATTCGGTGCAGCAGCCGGGCGGGCTGGGCTCGGCATCGGGCGGGCAGCGGGAATTTGCGCCGGTGCTGGCGCGCAGCGCCGTGGCGGCGGGGGTCGCCGCGATCTTTGCCGAGGCGCATGATGACCCGGACCATGCCCCTTCGGACGGGCCGGTGATGCTGCCGATCGAGTGGGTCGGGCCGATGCTGGAGACGCTGAAGGCGATCGACGGCGCCGTGAAGGGCTGAGCCCCAAGCACGATGCGCTCCTGCGGAGGCAGGAGATCAATTCAGGCCGTCCGATAATCCACGGAGGGCGGGACTGGGCTCCTGCCTTCGCAGGAGCACGACACTTATTACGGCCGGGTCTGGCCGGTTCCGCGCACCAGCCATTTATAGGTGGTGAGACCTTCCAGCGCGACCGGACCCCTTGCATGGAGCCGCCCGGTCGAAATGCCGATTTCCGCGCCCAAGCCGAATTCGCCGCCGTCCGCGAACTGGGTGGAGGCGTTCCACATCACGATCGCGCTGTCGACCGCGTTCAGGAAGCGCTCGGCCCTTTCGGCATCCTGCGTGATGATGGCGTCGGTATGGTGGCTGGCATGGGCGGCGATATGGGCGAGCGCCTCATCGAGCCCGTCCACCACCCGCACCGAGACGATGGCGTCGAGATATTCGGTGTCCCAATCCTCGTCCGCGGCCGCCGCAACCCGGCTGTCCATCGCCTGCACGGCTTCGTCGCCGCGTACTTCACATTTGGCGTCGAGCAGCGCCTTCACGATGGCGGGCGCCTGGGCATAGGCCCTGTCGATCAGCACCGTCTCGGTCGCGCCGCAAATGCCGGTGCGGCGCATCTTGGCGTTCACCACCAGTTTCTGCGCCATGTCCGGATCGGCCGCGCCGTCGACATAGCTGTGGTTGATGCCGTCGAGATGGGCGAGCACGGGCACGCGCGCCTCCTCCTGCACGCGGGCGACCAGGCTCTTGCCGCCACGGGGGACGATCAGGTCGATGAACTCCGCGGCTTTCAGCAGCGCACCCACGGCGGCGCGATCCGTGGTGGGGACCAGTTGCACGGCATCGGCGGACAGGCCGGCAGCGGCGATCCCCTCGACCATCGCGGCGTGGATGGCGCGGTTGCTTTCCTTCGCCTCGCTACCGCCGCGCAGGATCACGGCATTGCCGGCCCGCAGGCAGAGCGCGGCGGCATCCGCGGTCACATTGGGGCGGCTTTCATAGATGATGCCGATCACGCCCAGCGGCACGCGGACGCGCGAAAGTTCCATGCCATTGGGGCGAACCTGCCTGTCGATCACGCTGCCGAGCGGATTGTCCAGCGTTGCCACCTGTTCCACGCCGGCCGCGGTCGCAAGGACGCGATCCTCGTCCAGTTTCAGCCGGTCGAGCATGGCGGGCGACAGGCCGTTGGCGGCGGCATTTTCCATGTCGCGGGCATTGGCGGCGATGATCTGCGGCGCCTGGTCCCGCAGGGCCTGCGCAGCGCGGCGCAGCGCGTCGATCTTCTGCGCGTCGCTGGCGGTGGAAAGCTGAGCCGCCGCCACGCGGGCGCGGGCGCCCATCATCGCGATCAGCATTTCGGGGGTCTGGGTCAGGTCGTTCATGAACTATCTCGCCGTGTTATGCGCCGGGCCTTATCATGAAAGCCGGTCGAAGCGAAACCATCGTTGCACGCAAAGCGGAGAGCGCTTCATCACGTGGAGGGGCGAACCCTGTGCTGTGACGATGCGACAACAATCGGGCGCGCATAGCCGGCAACCGGGCCACGGGTCGCAATATGACCCGGCCGCCGGAGGCAGAAGGTCTGCCTGTGCCGGCGCTTAGTGATCAACTCCGCGAGGCGCATACCCCAAATAGGGGATCAAACCTGCCGGACGAGAAAAATCCCGATGCAGATTCAACAGGATGACAGGGAAATCAGGCCACCTGCGCCAGGATTTCGCGCTTCACTGCCGTGAACATCCGGCAAGGCGGAATGTTGCGCCACTCCACCCGGTCGACGGTCTCATCGAACAGCGGCGACAGCAGCCGCCGCATATAGCCGGAATATTGATAGACCAGAAAAGCCCCTCCGGTTTTCAGCACCGATCGGGTTTCGGCGCAGATCGCCTCCCCCACGCCTTCGGGCAGGGTAGAGAAGGGAATGCCGGACAGGACATAGTCCGCCTGGGCATAGCCCGCCTCCTTGATGAAGCGACGGACGTCAGCGGCCGAGCCATGGACGATGCGCAGCCGGGGATCGTCGATCTCCGCCTCCAGATAGGCGACGAAGTCGAGGTTGAGGTCGATCGCCAGCAGGGTCGCGTCCGGATGCAACCGGTCGAGAATGGGACGCGTGAACGTCCCGACGCCCGGACCATATTCCACGAACAGCCGTGTCCGTTGCCAGTCCACGCCCTCCAGCATGCTGTCGACCAGCATCCGCGAAGACGGGATGACCGATCCGATCATGCCGGGATGCTTGATGAACTGCCGGAGGAACATGCTCCATTGACCCAGGAAGGTGGAGGATGGTTTTCCGGAAACGGCCCGGTTCTTTTTCTTCAAAGGGATGGAGGCCATTCATTCTCGCCTGTCTGCCTTGCCTGTCCGACTCGCAAAAATCGCACGGCCATGCAAGCGACTTCGCCGGGGAAAGACAAATAGGCCAGAGGGTAAGGCAGGCGGCCGGGCCAAAAACATGACTTGACCTGGCGCGACAATATGTTCCCGGACCGGCCGTCGCGGGAACATATTGCACCTCTCAATCCCTGGTTCGCGTCCGCAACATGCCGGGCGATACGAAGCCGATGGGATCGATCTGCATCACGCTCTGCTTCAGCGTCGCCTGGATCTGCTCATATTCGCGTTCCATTTCGGGCGTGACGGAGGCGCGGGTGTCCTCCAGCGCGGCCTCGAAATGCGCCTGGGTGACCCGGTCGACCGACAGGGACTGGCGCAAGGCGACCAGGCCGGCGCGGCGGACCAGATCTTCCAGATCGGCCCCGGTGAAGCGCTCCGTGCGCTCCGCCAGCACATCCAGGTCGACATCGTCGGCAAGCGGCATCTTGCCCGTGTGGATGGACAGGATGCGCTTGCGGCCTGCCTTGTCGGGCACGGGAACATAGATCAGTTCGTCGAACCGGCCCGGCCGCAGCAGCGCTGGATCGATCAGCGTCGGCCGATTGGTCGCGCCGATGACGACGACGGACTGCAATTCCTCCAGCCCGTCCATCTCGGCCAGGATGGTGTTCACCACCCGCTCCGTCACCTGCGGTTCGCCCAGGCCGCCGCCGCGGGCGGGAACCAGGCTGTCCAGTTCGTCGATGAAGATGACCGTCGGCGCCACCTGCCGCGCGCGGGCGAAGAGGCGGGCGATCTGCTGTTCGCTCTCCCCATACCATTTGCTGAGCAGGTCGGAGGATTTGGTGGCGATGAAATTGGCCTGCGCTTCCCGCGCCACCGCCTTCGCCAGCAGGGTCTTGCCGGTGCCGGGCGGGCCGTAGAGCAGGAAGCCCTTGGCCGGGCGGATGCCGATGCGGCGGAAGGCGTCGGGATCCTTGAGCGGCAGCTCCACCCCTTCCTTGAGGCGCATCTGCGCATCGTCCAGGCCACCAATGTCGGCCCAGCCGATATTGGGCGCCTGCACCATCACCTCGCGCATGGCGGAAGGCTGGACCCGCTTGATCGCGGCCATGAAGTCGTCGCGCGCGACGGACAATTCCTCCAGCACGTCGGGGGGGATCGTGCCTTCCTCCAGATTGAGCCGGGGCATGAAGCGGCGCACGGTCTCGATCGCCGCCTCGCGGGTCAGCGCCGCCAGGTCCGCGCCGACAAAGCCATAGGTCATGCGCGCCAGTTCGCCCAGGTCGACGCCGTCGGCAAGCGGCATGCCGCGGGTGTGGATGCCCAGAATCTCCCGCCGTCCGCGCTCGTCCGGCACGCCGACGATGATCTCCCGGTCGAAACGGCCGGGCCGGCGCAGCGCCTCATCTATCGCTTCGGGCCGGTTGGTGGCGGCGATGACGACCAGATTGGTGCGCGGTTCCAGCCCGTCCATCAAGGTCAGCAACTGGGCGACGAGGCGCTTTTCCGTTTCCCCGGTCACACTGCCGCGCTTGGGCGCGATGGAATCGATCTCATCGATGAACAGGATCGACGGCACCGACTTGGCGGCCGCCTCGAAAATCTCGCGAAGCTGCTTTTCGGACTCGCCATAGGCCGAACCCATGATCTCCGGCCCGTTGATCAGGAAGAATTCAGCCTCCGATTCATTGGCGACGGCGCGGGCAAGACGCGTCTTGCCAGTGCCCGGCGGACCATGGAGCAGCACGCCCTTGGGCGGATCGACGCCCAGTCGCTCGAACAGTTCGGGATAGCGCAGCGGCAGCTCCACCATCTCGCGCAGCTGGTCGATCGCCTCGGCCATGCCGCCGACATCGTCATAGGTGACGTCGGCGCGCCGCGATTCGCGCGGTTCCTCATATTCGGCGCGCAGCTCCACCTCCGTATCGGCGTCGATATGGACGATGCCCTTGGGGACGGTCGACACCACGACCAGGCGGATTTCCTGCAAGGCATAGGCCGGCGCGGCCAGCATCTGGCGCAACTGGGGCGGCATGTCGCCGGGCGGCACTTGCTGCTGCCCCGACGTCGCGACGATATCGCCGGAGGTCAGCGGGCGCTGGAAGAAGACGCGCTTCAAAGCCTCCGGATTGCCCTGCAGTCGCAGATTATTTTGTGCAGGCGCGAACACGACGCGCTGGGCAGGCCGGGGATCGATCTTGCCGATGACGACGAAATCACCCGATCCGACGCCGGCATTGGCGCGCTGAAGCCCGTCGAGGCGCAGGACGTCCAGCCCCTCATCCTCCTTATAGGGCCGCACCACCCGCGCAGGGGTGGAACGCTTGCCGGCGATCTCGATCACATCGCCTTCCGCAAGGTGGAGTTCCGTCATCACCGCCAGCGGAAGGCGCGCAAGGCCCCTTCCCGCGTCCTCGGGCCGGGCGTTGGCCACCTGTATCCTACGTCCTGCGGTTTCTTCGTCGGCCACTTCGACTTCCCCGTTCTGTTCGCTGGCAAACGAGATAGGGAACGTCAGGGCGGAGGGAAAGGGGCCATGGAGAACCCCGGAACGAATAAAAAAAGGGCCAGCCCGAAGGCCAGCCCGGAAAGTTTTTAGGAGAGGATGCCTGAAAGGCCTTTCCTATGTGCAGTGCGGCAGGTATTTTTGCAAGTGCGAAAAGAATCGAGGAGTTGCAATTTTTGCATCTTGTCAAAAGTCCTTTTTTACTGCTCATTGAAATGAGGATGCTTGGAGCCGGTTTGCGCGCCGCTAAAGAATAAGCAATGACGCGTCGCAGCGGACAGGCCGGATGAACATGACGATTTATGCGTAGATTGCCGCCCCTTACGGCCCTGGAGGCCTTTGTTCAGGTTGCCCGCCTTGGATCGGTCAAGGCAGCGGCGGAGGAGCTTGCGCTTTCGACCCCCGCGCTCAGCCGCCGTGTCCAGGCGCTGGAACGCTTCATCGGTCGGCCGCTGTTCGACCGCAAGCATCAGGCGCTGGAAATCAACGCCGATGGTCAGCGCCTGCTGGACGACATCGCCCCGGCGCTTGATTCGCTGAGCCAGGCGCTGGAGAATATCCAGAGCGGCGGCAACCAGCTGCGACTGCGACTGGCCGTCATGCCGCTGTTCGCGACACAGCGGCTGTTCCCGCATCTGGGCGCCCTGCGGCAGCGGCATCCGCAGCTTCACATCGACATCGAGACCACGCCCTATGCCGTCGCCCGTCTGGGCGAGGGGCTGGACGCGGCGATCGTGCTGGCGAAGGACATTGATCCGGCGCTTTATGCCCATGAGCTCGACCATGACGAAGTCTATCTGATCGGCCGCAAGGCGTTGCTGGAAACGCCCAACGCGCTGACCGCCCCGCAGGAGCTGGCCAATCACACGGTCCTGCTGCATCGCGACATGGCGCTGGCGTTCGATGCGTGGAAGGAGGCGGTGCACCTGCCCGACCTGCAGCCGCTGGCGATCGACAATTATGATTCCGGCCAGTTGATGCTGGAGGCTGCGGCACAGGGGCTGGGCATCGCCGTCATGCATGCCAGCCATTATAATGAAGCGCAGGATTCCCGGCTGGTCCGGCTGTTTCCGGAACATCGGGTGGAAAGCCCCTATCGCTATTTCTTCGTCTGCCGGCCCCGCGCGCTGCAAACCCGCGCGGTGCGGATTTTCCGCGACTGGTTGATCGGCGCGGACATATAATCGAGGTCAGCCAGCGCCTTGCGCTTTTTCGCTTGGCGCGTCCTTAACCTTGTTTGCGCCCTGCCGTTCTGGTGAGCATGACTGGGGCATCATCTTCCGCAAACGCGCAACATGGCCTGACGGATCGCCTGGCCCGCTGGGCTCGCGGCCTGTCCGGCAAGACCGACGACGAAGCCATGGACGTCCCGGAGGAGCCGCAGCGCGCCCGGCATGGCAGCGCTTCCAGCCGGGAAGCCATCCGGCGGCGCAAGCTGTACGAGGACATAGGCGATTTCCTGTTCGCCCATGATCTGGACCTGACGCCGCTGAATTTCGGCGTGGCGCATGACTATCTGACCGGATCCCATATCGGCGTGGAGAAGGCCGTGAAGGCCGTGCTGGCCGAACAGGGCAAGATCTCCAATGGCTGGGTCGAAAATGTCGCCGCCGAACAGCGCACCGACGAGGTCACGGCGGAAGCGCTTGCCTCCATGCTCGACAGGGTCGAGGAGAATCTGTCGCAATTCACCGGCCTGATGACCGAATCGCGCAATTCGGCCAAGGATTATGGCGCCGCGCTGCAGGAAGAGGTCAAGGGGCTCTCGGCCGGTTCGGAGAGCCAGCCGGTGCTGGCCCGTCTGGTGGCGCTCACCCGGTCGATGGTCGAAAAGACCCGGCAGGTCGAAAGCCAGCTTCGCGACAACCAGAAGCAGACGCAGCTTCTGAAATCCAATCTGGAAAGCGCGCGCCGTGCCGCCGAACATGACCATCTGACCGGCCTGCCCAATCGCCGCGCCTTTGAAGGGACGCTGCGCGAGGAACTGGCGCAGGCGCAGAAGGAAAGGCAGCCGTTGGCCGTCGCCTTTTGCGACATCGATCATTTCAAGCTGATCAACGACAGCCATGGCCATGACACCGGCGACCGGGTGCTGAAGTTCGTGGCCGGATTGCTGTCGAAGGTGAGCAACGAACAATGCCATGTCGCGCGTCACGGCGGCGAGGAATTCGTCATGCTCTTCCGCGGCAAGACGGCGGCCGAGGCGTGCGAGGCGGTGGACAATGTGCGGCAGGACCTGTCCACCCGCAGCCTGGTCAACCGCGCCAATGGCGAACGGATGGAGCGCGTCAGCTTTTCCGCCGGGGTCGCCAATGTGCTGGCCTATGACGATCCTCGCGCTGCGCTGAAAGCCGCGGACCGGGCGCTCTATCTGGCCAAGGAACATGGCCGCAACCGGGTATATCTGGCCGCTGAAATGGATTGACCATCATCCCCTCCCCTGCGGGAGGGGCGTTGCGGGTTCAGAAATCCGGCTTTTCATAATGGGGCGGCGGGGTGATCACCTCCATCCGTTCGGACAGCAGGGGCCGGAAGGACGGGCGCGACTTGAAGCCGGCATACCAGCGCTTCACCGTCTCATGCCCGGCCCAGTCGATGCCGCCCAGATAATCGGCCACCGAAAGATGCGCGGCGGCGGCGATGTCGGCCAGACTCAGCGTGCCGCCCGCCATCCAGGCGCGGTGGTCGAGCAGATAGTCCATATAATCCATGTGGACATTGGCCCGCTTCATCGCCTCCCGCAGGACGCGGGCATCGGGCGGCGCGCGTTCGATCAGCCGCTTCTTCATCCGTTCATGCAGCAGCGGGCCAACCACGTCGCCGTAGAAATTCTGGTCGAAAAAGGCGGTCAGCCGCCGCACCTCCGCCCGGCCGGCGGCCGTGCCGGAGATCAGCGGGAATTTTTCCACCGTCTCCTCGAAAAATTCGCAGATCGCCTGGCTGTCGATCAGGGTGACGCCCTTTTCCTGATCCACCATCACCGGCGTCGTGCCGGCCGGATTGAGGTCCAGAAACTCGTCGCGCGCCTCCCAGGGGGATTCGCGCGCCAGATCGTAGCCCACCCCCTTTTCACCGAGCAGCAGGCGGACCTTGCGGGAAAAGGGGCAGAGCGGAAATTGGAAAAGTTGCCACATATGCCCTTCCTGTTAGGCCCGGCGGGCGCGCGCGAAAAGCGGCAAAATAGCATCATCCTGCTTAAATCCCGACCGACAAAGGTGGAAACTGTGGCGAGCGCAGAACGATCCCATCTTCCTGTCGTCGCGCCTTGGCTCTAGAGCGGGTTTCGATCCGATTGAATCGGATCGCCGCTCTGGATTCCTGGTTTTCCGCGATTTCTTGACCAGCGATCGGCTCCGGTCGCTTGGCAATCGCTCCAGGACCTCCAAAGCGAGAATTTCGCAGAGGAAGGATGCCCGCATGTCTGACGATTATTTCCCGGTTCCTGCAGAGTGGGCGGCGTCCGCGCTGTTCGACCGGGAGGGCCGCGCGGCCGATTATGCGCGGTCGGTCGAGGATGCCGATGCCTATTGGCTGGAACAGGCCGGGCGGCTGGATTGGGTGAACTTTCCCACCAAAGCCGATGAGAGCAGCTTCGATGAGGCCGATTTCGGGGTGAAATGGTTTGCCGACGGCGTGCTGAACGTCAGCGTCAACTGCATCGACCGGCATCTGGCCGAACGCGGCGATCAGACCGCGATCATCTGGGAACCGGATTCGCCGGACGCGCTGCCGCGCCGCTTCACCTATGCCGAGGTGCATGAGGCGGTGTGCCGCTTCGCCAATGCGCTGAAGACGGCCGGCGCGAAGAAGGGCGACCGGATCACCGTCTATATGCCGATGATCCCGGAGGCCGCCTTCGCCCTGCTCGCCTGCGCCCGCATCGGCGCGGTCCACAGCGTCGTGTTCGGCGGCTTTTCGCCCGAGGCGCTGGCGGGACGGATCACCGATTGCGACTCGACGCTGGTGATCACTGCAGACGAGGGCTGCCGCGCCGGCAGGAAGGTGCCGCTCAAGGCCAATGTTGACGCCGCGCTGACGCTGTGCACCAGCGTCCGCAAGGTGATCGTGGTCCAGGCGACCGGCGGCGCCATCGAAATGAAGGAAGGCCGCGACCTGTGGCTGCATGAGGAAACGGCCAGGGTGTCGGCCGACTGCCCGCCCGAACCCATGAACGCGGAGGATCCGCTGTTCATCCTCTACACCTCCGGATCGACGGGCAAGCCCAAGGGCGTGCTGCACACGACCGGCGGCTATCTGCTTTGGGCCAGCCTGACGCATGAGCTGTGCTTCGACTATCGGCCCGGCGACATCTACTGGTGCGCGGCGGACATCGGCTGGGTCACGGGGCACAGCTATATCGTCTATGGCCCGCTGGCGAACGGGGCGACGACGCTGATCTATGAGGGCGTGCCGAACTGGCCGACGCCGAGCCGCATCTGGGAAGTCATCGACCGGCATCAGGTGCAGATCGTTTTCACCGCCCCCACGGCGCTGCGGTCGTTGATGAAGGAAGGCGACGATTTCGTGACCCGCACCAGCCGCAAGTCGCTGCGCGTGCTGGGGACGGTCGGCGAGCCGATCAATCCCGAGGCGTGGCGCTGGTACCATCATGTCGTGGGCGAGGACCGCTGCCCGATCATCGACACATGGTGGCAGACCGAGACCGGCGGGGCGATGATCGCGCCGATGCCGGGCGCAACGGACCTGAAGCCCGGCTCCGCAACCCTGCCCATGCCGGGCGTGGTGCCGCAGATCGTCGACGCGGAGGGGCATGTGCTGGACGGCGCGACGGAGGGCAATCTCGTCATCGCGCAGAGCTGGCCGGGGCAGATGCGCACCGTCTGGGGCGATCATGAGCGCTTCTTCCAGACCTATTTCACGACCTTCCCCGGCAAATATACGACCGGCGACGGGGCGCGGCGCGACGCGGACGGCTATTATTGGATCACGGGCCGGGTGGACGACGTCATCAACGTGTCCGGGCACCGCATGGGCACGGCGGAGGTCGAGAGCGCGCTGGTGCTGCACGAAGCGGTGGCCGAGGCGGCGGTCGTGGGCTTTCCGCACGACATCAAGGGCCAGGGCATCTACGCCTATGTGACGCTCAACAGCGGCGAGGAAGCGAGCGACGCGCTGCGCCAGACGCTGGTCAAATGGGTGCGCAGCGAGATCGGGCCGATCGCGACGCCCGACGTCATCCAGTTCGCCCCCGGCCTGCCCAAGACCCGGTCGGGCAAGATCATGCGCCGCATCCTGCGCAAGATCGCGGAGGGCGAAGTCTCCCCCCAGGCGCTGGGAGACATTAGTACACTTGCCGATCCTTCGGTGGTGGATAATCTGGTCGCCAATCGTCAGGGTTAAAGGTCAGGCAGGAGTATTGGATGGATCGCTACAGTCCCGTTGCCCGCGCATTGCACTGGATCATGGCGATCCTCATCCTCTTCAACCTCTTCCTGGGTTTCGCGCATGATGCGCTGCCCAGGGAATGGAAAGTGATGCCCGTCCATAAATCGATCGGGCTGACGGTTCTCGCATTGACCGTCGCGCGCATATTGTGGCGCCTCACCCGCAGGTCGCCGCCGCTGCCCGCCGAAATGCCGGCGTGGGAGAAGGGAACCGCGCGCGTCACGCATTTCGCCTTTTACGCGTTCATGCTGATCGTGCCGTTGAGCGGATGGATCATGACCTCCGCCGGCGACCGACCCCTGAACTGGTTCTTCCTGTTCGACGTGCCGAAATTCGCGGTGGCGAAGGGCGACGCGATCGTCGGGATTTCAGGCGAGGCGCATGAGCTTCTGGCCTTTGCCTGGGCGGCACTGCTGATCCTGCATGTGCTGGCGGCCGTGCGCCATCATGTCATTTTGAAGGATGGCGTGCTGCGGCGGATGATCTGACCCCCTGATACCGCATTTCCCGCGCCGTTGGCCGTAAACGGTCAACTTGAAAAGCTCTAGCGTCCGAACTTCTTCTGCACCTTTCCATAGCGCAATTTGCGCGTTCCCGGCTTGCCCTCGGTGGCGCGTCCCCGAGGCGCGGCCACCTGCTGATCGGCGGGGAGGCCGAGCTCCTCCGCCTCCAGCTTGCGGATCTCGTCGCGGATACGCCCGGCCTCCTCGAATTCCAGGTCGGCCGCCGCGGCGCGCATCTTCTTTTCCAGATCCTCGATATAGGCGCGCAGATTGTGGCCGACGAGATGAGGGCGGTCCTCCAGCCCGGTATCCACCGTCACCTGATCCTTCGACGCGACATGGGCGATGATGTCGCCGATGTTGCGCTTGATCGTGGTCGGCGTGATGCCATGTTCCCGATTATAGGCCATCTGCTTCTCGCGACGGCGCGAGGTTTCGTTGAGCGCCCGCTCCATCGACCCTGTGACCCTGTCCGCATAAAGGATCACCCGCCCATCGACATTGCGCGCCGCACGCCCGATCGTCTGGATCAGCGAGGTTTCCGACCGCAGAAAGCCCTCCTTGTCGGCATCGAGGATCGCCACCAGGCCGCATTCGGGAATGTCCAGCCCCTCGCGCAGCAGGTTGATCCCCACCAGCACGTCATAGACGCCCAGTCGCAGGTCGCGGATCAGTTCGATGCGCTCCAGCGTCTCGACGTCGCTGTGCATGTAGCGGACCTTTATCCCCGCCTCGTGCATGAATTCGGTCAGGTCTTCGGCCATCCGCTTGGTGAGCGTCGTCACCAGCGTGCGATAGCCCCTCTTCGCCGTCTCCTTCGCCTCATGGATCAGGTCGTCCACCTGATCCTCCACCGGCTTGATTTCGACCGGCGGGTCGATGAGGCCGGTCGGGCGAATCACCTGTTCGGCGAAGGTGCCGCCGGTCTGCTCCATCTCCCACGAGCCTGGCGTTGCGGAGACGCTGACCGTCTGCGGCCGCATCGCGTCCCATTCGTTGAAGCGGAGCGGCCGGTTGTCGATGCAGCTCGGCAGGCGAAAGCCATATTCGGCCAGCGTGATCTTCCGCCGATGGTCGCCCCGTGCCATCGCCCCGATCTGGGGCACGGTCTGGTGGCTTTCGTCGACGAACAGCAGCGCGTTCTCCGGCAGATATTCGAACAGGGTCGGCGGCGGCTCGCCCGGCAGGCGGCCGGTCAGAAAGCGGGAATAATTCTCGATCCCCGCGCAGGAACCGGTGGCGGCGATCATCTCCAGATCGAAATGGGTCCGCTGCTCCAGCCGCTGCGCCTCCAGCAGCTTGCCCTCGGCCTGCAGTTCCTTCAGCCGCTCGGCAAGTTCGAAACGGATCGCCTCCATCGCCTGCTTGAGCGTCGGGCCCGGCGTGACGTGGTGCGAATTGGGGAAGACCTTCACATAATCGAGGCTGGCGACCTTCTTCCCCGTCAGCGGGTCGAATTCGACGATGTCCTCTATCTCATTGCCGAAGAAGCTGACGCGCCAGGCGGTATCCTCATAGTGCGACGGGAAAATTTCCAGATTGTCGCCCTTCACGCGAAAATTGCCGCGCGCGAAGGCCGCATCGTTGCGCTTGTACTGGAGCGCCACCAGCTTGCGGATGATCTCCCGCTGGTCCTCGATCTGGCCCTTCTTCATCGAAAAGGTCATGGCGGAATAGGTTTCGACCGAGCCGATGCCATAGAGGCAGGAGACCGACGCGACGATCAGCACATCGTCCCGCTCCAGCAGCGCGCGGGTCGCCGAATGGCGCATCCGGTCGATCGCCTCGTTCACGCTCGACTCCTTTTCGATATAGGTGTCGGAGCGCGGCACATAGGCTTCGGGCTGGTAATAGTCATAATAGCTGACGAAATATTCGACGGCATTGTCCGGGAAGAAGCTCTTGAACTCGCCATAAAGCTGCGCGGCCAGGATCTTGTTCGGCGCCAGCACCAGGGCGGGCCGCTGCAATGCCTCGATCACCTTCGCCATGGTGAAGGTCTTGCCCGATCCAGTCACGCCCAGCAGCACCTGGTCCTTCTCGCCCTGCAGCGCCGTTTCAACCAGTTCGGCTATGGCGGTCGGCTGGTCGCCCGACGGTTCATAATCGGAAACCAGCCTGAACGCCCGTCCGCCCTCGCTCTTTTCCGGGCGCGCGGGGCGGTGGGGGACGAAGCCTTCGCCAGTCTGGGGCTCGTCCAGCGTGGTGCGGATTTGAATTGTCATCGCCGCTTGATATGGTCCCGCCATCAGCGGGGTGCAACAGGGAGGATTTTCAATGCGTAAAACTGTGTGGTTCCTGATGGGAGCGGCCGCTCTGCTGTCGGCCTGCGGCGAGAAGAAGGCGAGCGAGCCGCAGACTCGCGAGGAGGTCCGCCAGGAGGTGCAGAAGGTTCAGCTCAAGCCCGGCCAGTGGGAGGGCAGCTATGAGCTGGAGGACATCGACATGCCGAACATGCCCGGCGGCGCCGACCAGATGAAAGAACAGATGAAGAAGATGATGAGCCGCACCTCGATCAAATATTGCGTCTCGCCGGAGGAAGCCGCCAATCCCAGCGGCAAGATGTTCTCAGGGCAGGAGAACAAGGACTGCACCTATAAGGGGTTCGACGCCAGCGGCGGGTCCGTGAAGGGGGAGATAAGCTGCAAGTCGCAGGGCGGCACGATGAACGCCGTCATGTCCGGCAACTATGCGCCCGAAAGCTATGAAATGAACATGGACATGAAGATGACCGGCGCACCCAACGGCATGAACATGAGCATGAAGGCCAAGACCAGCGGCAAATGGATCGGCGCGACCTGCTCAGCCAAATAAGAGCGGGACATGGGCGAGGCGCCTGCCTGCTGGTTGTGTGAGCGACCGCTGGGCAGGCGCGTCGAATGGCATCATCCCGTGCCCAGGAGCAAGGGCGGGCGGGACATGGTGCCCGTCCATCCGATCTGCCACCGCGCCATCCATGCGAATTTCGCCAATGCGGAACTGGCCCGCGCCTATTCCGACGCCGACGCGCTGCGCGCTCATCCCGCGATGACGCGCTTTCTGGCCTGGGTGGCGAACAAGCCACCCGATTTCCACGCCCCGACCCGCGCCAGACGATAGCAGATTCCTCTTGCGCTTTGCGCGGCTTGGCGCGAGCCTGCCCCGGTTCCAACAGAGAACAGGGGAGAGGATATGCAGAAATTCGCGCTGGCGGCCCTGCCGCTTGGGCTTGGGCTTGCTCTTGGCTTGGCCGCCTGTGGCAGCAAGCCGGAACCCGCGCCCGAAACGACCGAAGCGCCGATCGTCATGAAAGCGGGCGAATGGGCGCTGACGCGAAAGACGACCGGCTACAACACGCCCACGGTGACCCCCGCCGAATATCAGGCCGCATTGAAAGAGGTCAGCGAGGACAGGATATGCATCGCCGTCGATGCCGCCGGCGTGCCGGATGCCAATGCGCTCGCTGGAAATGAGGGCAAGGACTGCACCTACAAGGACAAGCTGCTCCGCAAGGGCCGCCTGATCGCGACGTTGAGCTGCACGTCCGGCAAGGGCACGTCCGAAGTGGCGCTGGAGGGCAATTTCACCGCCGACACGCTGACGCTGGGCAGCACCATGACGAAGACCGAAGGCGGCCAGCCGGTGCTGCGCACCACGCATGACGTCACGGGCAAGCGCGTCGGGGAATGCACCAAGGCGTGAGATGACAAAAAAAGCCGGAGCGCGCGACCTGCGTCAGCTTTGACGCGGCGCGCTCCATTGAAACCGGGCGCATTCCGGGCCTTGTCCGGCATGGCAAGCTGTCCGTGCGCCCTCTATTTCGACTGCGCGACAATGGCTGCCGGCAATCGACCATCGCTCACCCCGGCGGCGCGGTAAGTTTCTTTCAATCTCTTGCCGTTACGCGGCATATATGACTTCCATGCGGGCAAATCTGGCAGAATTGCATTCGCGGCGGCCCAATCTTGTCGCGGCGCTCGGCCTGGTGGAAAGCGATGTCTCCATCAATGCTTCCTGGATATCCGGCGCGTTCGTTCATATCGCGCGGATGTGGCCCCTCATCCTGCTGGGAAAGCTCTGCGTTACCGCCCTGCTGCACGTTCCCTTCTACCGGCAGGGCGATGCCGGCCACGCCGCCGCCATGGCGGCCATGCTGCTGATCGACGGCGTCGCCATTGTCGTGCCGCGCGGGGCGCAGTTCCAGCAGCTGCGGCCGCATCACCAGAAATGGCTGATGCTGCCCATGGTGCTGCTGTCGGGCCTGAGTTTCAGCCTGCTGCTGGGGCCCTCGCTGATCGTGGGAGAGCCTTCGCGCAATTTGACGGCGGAAATGGCGGTCGCACTGATGGCGGTGTCGATCTTCGGCGACCGGCGCCTGCTTGGCGCCAGCTATTTCTGCGGCTTGCTGATCGCCGCCATGCTGCACCGGAGCGAATTCATGCAGATCGGCTTGCTGATCAGCTGTATCGCGGTGATATTGGTAGCCGCGCTGCGCCAGGCGCAGGCCGACATGAACCGGGCCATCGCCGTCCACCAGCGCGACCTCAGGGCGCAGCGTTCCGACCGGCTGCTGCATGAATATGAACAATCGGGCCGCGGCTGGTTCTGGGAAACCGACCGCCATGGCTGCATCGCCTATATTTCCGACACATTGGCCCGGACGATCGGCCTGGGCAGCGATGCGCTGATCGGCCGCCCGATCACGGAGATCATTCGCCCCGGCGACCGGCAGGATGGCGATGGCGAGCGCACCCTGGGCTTCCACCTGTCGGCGCGGACGGGCTTTGCCGAAATCCCGGTGCGCGCCGCCATGGCGAAGGACGAGCGCTGGTGGTCGATTTCGGGCCAGCCCGTGTTCAACGAATTCGGTCAGTTCCACGGCTTCCGGGGCAGCGGCACCGACCTTACCGAAATGCGCCGCAGCCAGGCGGAGGTGACGCGGCTTGCGCAATATGACTCGCTGACCGGGCTCGCCAACCGGGTGCAGATGATGCGCTCTCTGGAGCAGGCGGTCGCGGGCAAGAAGGGGCAGCCGCGCGACTGCACGCTGATGATGCTGGACCTGGACAGGTTCAAGATCGTCAACGACACGCTGGGCCATCCGGCTGGCGACGCGCTGCTGCGCCAGGTCAGCGAACGCATCCAGCGCGTGGTCGGCAACAAGGGGCTGGTCGGCCGGCAGGGCGGCGACGAGTTCAAGATCCTGCTACCCGGCCGGTCCGACAAGATATCGCTGGACGATCTGGCGCGGGCGATCATCACCGACGTGTCCCAGCCTTACAAGGTGGAGGGAACGGCGGTCGTCATCGGCGTGTCGATCGGCATCTCCTTCTGCCCGCAGGATGGCGTGACGGCGGAAGAACTCATCCGCAATGCCGACCTCGCTCTCTATGCCGCCAAGGGCGACGGGCGCGGCATCCATCGCTTCTACTCCCCGGAAATGCACGCCGATGCGGAGGATCGCCGCCAGTTGGAGGAGGACCTGCGCAAGGCGCTGGTCGAAGATGCCCTGCACCTTGTCTACCAGCCTGTGGTCTCTTCCCGTACCGAGCAGATCACCGGCTATGAAGCGCTGCTGCGCTGGCACCATCCGGTGCGCGGCGCGATTTCCCCGGCCCTGTTCATCCCCATTGCGGAAGAAAGCGGCCTGATCGGCCCGATCGGCGAATGGGTGTTGCGCACCGCCTGCCGCGATGCGGCGCAATGGGCGGAGGACGTGCGGGTCGCGGTGAACGTCTCGCCCATCCAGTTCACCAATCAGGGCCTGCCCTCCATCGTCATGAATGCGCTGGCCGCTTCGGGCCTGGCGCCGGACCGGCTGGAGCTGGAGATCACCGAAAGCGTCTTCCTGAACGACGACGACGGCACCGACTCGATGTTTTCGCGGCTCAAGAGCATAGGCGTGCGACTGGCGCTCGACGATTTCGGCACGGGTTATTCCTCGCTCGGCTATCTCAAGAAAGCGCCGTTCGACAAGATCAAGATCGATCAGAGCTTCGTGCGCGGCGCGGCGATCAAGGGCAGCCCCAACAGCGCGATCATCAAGGCGATCGTCAGCCTGGCCGAAGCGCTGGGCATGGACACGACGGCCGAAGGCGCCGAAACGCAGGATGAGCTCGCGCTGATCCGCAATCTGGGGTGCAGCCATATCCAGGGCTATGTCTATGGTCGCCCGCTGCCGGCGGCGGACGTGCTGGTCCAGCAACACCGTCCTTGCGGCGTCGTATTGCCGCAGGGATTCCAGTTGAGCCGGCCGGAACGCCGGACCATGCTCCGCACGGTCGCCGTGCAGCATGAGGGCCATGTCTACGCTGGACGCATCCGCAACATTTCCGCCACGGGCGCGCAGTTGGAAGGCTTGTGGAACGTGCCGGAAGGCACGCGGTTCACGATCGATCTGGGCGACAATCAGACGGTCGACGCCATCGCGCGCTGGTCCCGCGAGGATCGGCTGGGCGTGGAATTTGTCCAGGCGATCAACCTGTCCCCACCGCGCGCCGCGCCGCGTTCCGCAGCGTCCTGAACGGCGAACGGCCAGCTTGTCCTGCAAGGGCAGCTTTTCCCTCTGGTCCTGATCCCCTTTGCCGATCAGGATGGCGGGAAAGGAGAGTCCGGGATGAGTGGAAAGATAAGGGTCGGGATCGGCGGCTGGATCTTTGAACCATGGCGCGGCACCTTCTATCCAGAAGGGCTGCGACAGAAGGACGAACTGGCCTATGTCGGCCAGCATCTGACCGCGACGGAAATCAACGCCACTTATTATAGCACGCAGAAACCGGCGACCTTTGCCGGTTGGGCAAAGGCCGTTCCCGATGGCTTCCAGTTCGCGGTCAAGGCCTCGCGTTTCTGCACCAATCGGCGCGTGCTGGCGGAAGCGGGCGAGTCCATCGCCAAATTCACGCAGCAGGGACTGGTCGAACTGGGCGATCGGCTGGGCCCCATCCTCTGGCAGTTCATGCCGACCAAGACATTCAATGCCGATGATTTCGCCGCTTTCCTGAAGTTGCTGCCGGACAGCATGGATGGCGTGCCGCTTCGCCACGCGCTGGAGGTACGGCATGAGAGTTTCGACGATCCGGCCTTTTTCGATCTGGCCAAAAGGGCGGGTGCAGCCGTGGTCCATGCCGACCATCCGGAATATCCTGCGCTGCAAGGCCATGATGTCGGCTTTTCCTATGCCCGGCTGATGCGCACGCGGGAGGAGGAACCGACCGGCTATTCTGCGTCCGAAATCCGGCGATGGGCAGACGAGGCGCGCGAACAGGCCGCAAGGGGCGATGTCTATGCCTTCTTCATCAGCGGGGCGAAGGTTCGGGCGCCCGCCGCGGCGCAGGCCATGATTGTGGCTTTGCAGTAACAACGACTGTTGCATTTGCTGCAACCGCGAAGTCGTCCTTTGCGATTGTTACATTATCCAGCGGGGCGCATAGGCCTGTTCGCCCTTGAGGCGATAAAGAATAATGATTTGCAGGACGAATGATATGCGACACACTGTTCAGGGCGTTGCCCTTATGGTTGCGGTCGGTGCACAGATGCTGACCTTCTATTCGGTGTTGTTTGCCTGAGCGCAACACGACCCGATCCAAGCAGTCCGTCATGGACGTAGAAAGAGCCGCCCTGGATATTACCATGGGCGGCTCTTTCATTATCGCTGGACTTGATCAGCCCTGCGCCAGCCAGCCGGCCAGCAGATAGGCGACGACGCCGACCGGACCCAGCGCGCACAGCGTCAGCAGCACGAGCGCGATCCGGATCAACGTAACATCCATGCCGGTGCGGTTGGAAAGCCCGGCACACACGCCCATGATCTTTCCATTGCGGCGGTCGAGGGTGAAGCTGTTGTTCATGAATCTGGCCTTTTTTTGAGCGATTTCCAAGCGATCGGCACCGATCGCTGATTAAGAAATTGCGGAAAACAAAGAATTGAGAGCGGCGATCTGATTCAATCAGATCGAAACCCGCTCAAGAGATGCGGCGGGATCAGGCGATCGGTGTGACCGGGACGGCGGCGCCGATGAACAGCGCGGAAACCAGCAGCGCGCCGGTAAGGGCGAAAGCGACATTTTGCAGCTTGGCGAACATGATATACTCCCTGACATGCGATGGGCCGAACCATCCGGCCTCGATGCCGGGAAGATTGCAGGAGCCGTGCCAATTCCCATTTCGGCCGCGATTTCCGGGGTTTTCGCCAGCCCACGCCTGATTTTTTGCGGGAAAATTTCCGTTATTTGGGTAAATTTCCTGCAAGTCAGGAATATTTGCGGGGTTTAGACCTGAACGAGACGCTCCTCTTTGTCTATGGCACGCTTCGACCGGGCTGCGACGATCCGATGGCGCGTTGGTTGCGCAACGCGGCCCGACATGTCGGGCCCGCGATCGCGCAGGGCCTGCTCTATCGCGTGGGGACCTATCCGGGCTTTGTGCCCGATGGATCCGGCGTGGTGACGGGCGACCTGTTCGCGCTTTCCGATCCGGAGCCGGTACTCGCCGCACTCGACGACTATGAGGAATGCGCCGCCCATTTTCCGCCGCCCCATGAATATCGGCGCGAACGACTGACCGTCCGCTGCGAACATGGGCAGGTCGAGGCATGGACCTATATCTACATGCCCGACAGCAGCGGGTTGAAGCGGATCAAGAGCGGTGATTTCCTCGCCCGGGAATAGGTGCGCCGGGCGCGGTCAGGGAAGGGCCGAACGAACCGGACGCCGGTAAGAAAACCAGCGTACCCGCCATCGCTGGAGCGTGGGGCGGAAAGGTCGGAACCGGCTTTCCGCTTGCAATGTGTGGTGCGCGCGGCCTGCGCCTGATCGGACCCGGCGCGCTCCAGGGCGGCGGCCTGGGCCGATCAGATCGGAACCAGGATTAGAGCGATTTCCAAGCGATCGGAACCGATCGCTGGTCAAGAAATCGCGGCAAACAAGGAATCCAGAGCGGCGATCTGATTCAATCAGATCGAAACCTGCTCTAGTGGGCGGGCATGCCCTGCGGCATGCCGCCCTGCTGCATCATCTGCTGCATGCGCATGATGTCCGCCTTGGACTTGAAGTCATGCAACTGGACATCGAAGACAAGCACCGAATTGGCCGGGATCGGGCCCGCCGCCTGCTCGCCATAGCCAAGCTGCGGCGGAATCCACAGGCGGTACTTGCCGCCCTTCTTCATCTTCTGCAGGCCTTCGGAAAAACCGGGGACCACGCCGTCCACCGGCATGGCGGTCTGCGGATTTTCGTCGAACACCGTGCCGTCGAGCAGCGTGCCCTTATAGCCCACCAGCGCCACGTCGGCCGGCGTGGGGCTGGGACCGCTGCCTTCTTCCAGCACCTTGTACTGCAGGCCCGATTCGGTCGTGACCACGCCGTCCGCGCCACGATTATGCGCCAGGAAGCTGGCTGGCGAAGCCTCCACGCCCCGCTGCCCCGCCCAAGCCAGGCCGCCGGCGGCAAGCGCCACCGCAGCGACACCGATCCAGAGCCGCGTCAGCGATCCCTTGGCGATAGGACGAAGGGGAACGGCTGTGGTCGACATGCGCTATGCCTCGCAAATTGGTGCGGGTGATCTGTCAGCAGAGGGAAGGGACGATCAGGCGACCGCCCCGATGACGACGGTCCTTACCGGACGCCGTCACGCTCGGCGCGCTTGCGCTCCAGCTTGCGGGCGCGGCGAACGGCGGCAGCCTTTTCGCGGGCGCGCTTTTCCGAGGGCTTCTCATAGTGACGGCGCAACTTCATCTCGCGATACACGCCCTCACGCTGCAGCTTCTTCTTGAGCGCGCGCAGGGCCTGGTCGACATTGTTGTCGCGAACGATGATTTGCATAAGCCAGTCAAACTCCAGTCGAAAAACAGACGGGCCGCCAGGAAACATAACCCTTCCCGACGGGCCACCCGAATGAAATAGCAGTGAGTCGCCGCAGGTCACCCTGCGCCGTGTGGGGCGCGCCCTACCAGCAGAGTCGCGCAAATTCAACCCAAAAGCCGTTTTTCTCGACAGCGCCGGAGGACTGGCGGATAGTCCCCCGATAAACAAGAAGGAGGATCGCCATGGCAACCATCGCCAGGAGCATGGGCAAACATCCCGACATGCCGGCCGCAGAATGGACCGCGCGCCAGCAACTCGCCGCCTGTTACCGCATTTTCGACCATCTGGGCTGGTCGGAACTGATCTACAACCACATCACCCTGCGCGTGCCGGGGGAAGAAAATGCCTTCCTCATCAATCCCTTCGGTCTGCTGTACAGCGAAGTGACCGCATCCAGCCTCGTCAAGATCGACATTGACGGCCATGTGCTGGACGGCAACCCCTATCCGGTAAACCGCGCCGGCTTTACCCAGCACAGCGTCTTCCACCGCCACCTGCCCGATGCGCATTGCATCGTCCATACCCACACCACCGCGGGCATGGCCGTCAGCGCGACGCGGGAGGGACTGACACCGACCAATTTCTATGCGGCGGCGTTCATCGGCCGAATCGCCTATCACGACTTCGAAGGCATCACGATCCGGCCGGAGGAAGGCGAGAGGCTGATCGCCCATCTGGGCGAGAGGCGCATCATGATGCTGCGCAACCATGGTACGCTGGTCATGGCCAAGTCCTTGCCGGAAGCCTTCCTGACCCAGTGGATGCTGCAACGCGCCTGCGAGGTCCAGGTCGCGACCGGCGCGGCCGGCACGCCGATGGACATCCCGGCGGAGGTCATCGCGGTGCATCAGCGCGACCTGAGCGGCGTGCAACTGCCGGCCGGCCCCGGCGTGCCGGATTTCGAGGCCATGGTGCGCAAGATCGACCGGATCGATCCAGGCTGGCGGGAGTAGAGCGGGAAGAGCCGGGGATCGGCGCGCTCGCGGCACTTTCCACAGGTGCTAAAGCGTCGATTTCCCTGCCATAATCCTTTTGGCTGGATATCCTTTCCCGGCTTGCCCCCCTCGCCTTTTTTCCGCATCTTCCGCCGCCATGCCCGCAATCCGCCCTGAACGATCGATCTTCCTGCTGCTGCTTGCCCTCCTTGTCGGTGCGCTCGCGGTAGGCAGCACCTATTGGATCTACGCGGTGCAGCAGCGGGTCAATATCTGGGTCCAGCACACATTGCGGATCGAGAACCAGCTCTCGACCCTGCTGCTTCACGCGCAGGAAGCGGAAAGCGCGCAGCGCGGTTTCATGCTGACGCGCAAGAAGTCCTTCCTTGGTCCCTATGAGAGTTTTCGCAGCGAATGGCGGCAGGAACTGGCCACGCTGCGCGTGGAGATGCGCGACAATAGGCTGCAGGCCCGATCGCTGGAGGAACTGGAGGAACTGCTCGACGACCGCCTGTTCCTGATGCGGGCGGGCATAGAGCGGCGACAGCGTGGGGAGGTGTTCGAGGCGGACGATTACGATGCGGGGATGATAACGATGACCCGCATCCGCGCATTGGTCGCGACGATGCGGGCGCGTGAGGCGCAATTGCTGAAGAACCGGACCGCCAACGACAATCGGCTGAGCACGATGGTTTCAGTCGGGCTCACGCTATCCGCCGTGCTGATCACCCTGTTGGGAGCGCTGGCGCTGCGCACCGCCTATCGCCGCGTGGCCGAAGCGACCGAAAGCCAGCAGGCGCTCGCTCACATCAACCAGCGCCTGATCGAAGAGGCGCAGGATCGCGAGGCGGCCGAAGGGCAGTTGCGCCAGATCCAGAAGATGGAATCGATCGGGCAACTGACCGGTGGCATCGCCCATGACTTCAACAATATGCTCGCCATCGTCATCGGCTCTCTCGACATCGCAAGGCGGCGGCTGACGCCGGATTCGGACCCCCGGATCATCAAAGGCATCGACAATGCGGCAGAGGGCGCCCAGCGCGCCGCCCAGCTCACCGCGCGCCTGCTCGCCTTCTCCCGCCAGCAGCCGCTGGATCCGCAGCCGATCGACGTGAACAAGCTGGTCGGCGGCATGTCGGAGCTGCTGCGCAGGACCATCGGCGAAGCCATTCGGGTGGAAACCGTGCTGGCCGGCGGGCTGTGGCGCGCCAGCATCGACGCCAGCCAGCTCGAAGCAGCCATCATCAACCTTTGCGTCAATTCGCGCGATGCCATGCCCATGGGTGGCAGGCTGACGATAGAGACGGCCAACGCGCATCTCGACGATGCCTATGCCGCGACCCACAGCGACGTCACCGCCGGCCAATATGTGATGGTATCCGTCAGCGACAGCGGCACCGGCATGCCGCCCGAGGTGGTGGAACGCGCCTTCGAACCCTTCTTCACGACCAAGGGGGTCGGCAAGGGCACCGGGCTCGGCCTCAGCCAGGTGTTCGGCTTCATCAAGCAGTCGCGCGGCCATGTGAAGATCTATTCCGAACCCGGCGAGGGCACGATCATCAAGATCTACCTGCCGCGATATTATGGGCCGGAGTCGGTCGGCGGGACCGTGACGGTGACGCCCGCCGAACTGCCCCGTGCCAAAGGGGAAGAGATCATCCTGGTCGTGGAGGATGAGGAGCGCGTCCGCCACATGTCGGTCGATTCGCTGCGCGAGCTGGGCTACACTATCGTCCAGGCTTCCGATGGGGAGCAGGCGCTGGAAATGCTGACGATCCAGCCGCGCATCGACATGCTGTTCACCGATGTCGTCATGCCCGGCATCAACGGGCGCATCCTGGCCGATCGCGCGCGGGAGAGCCATCCCGGCCTCAAGATCCTCTACACGACCGGCTATACCCGCAACGCCATCGTCCACAACGGCATGCTCGACCCCGGCGTCTCCTTTCTCGCCAAGCCCTTCACGCTAGACCAGCTGGCGGTGAAGGTCCGCCAGGTGCTGGATGCGGACTCCCCACCGGCCTGACTGATCGAGATTATGGACAGTGGGGGATAGGGAACATATGATGAACAATCATGACCGCCCTCTCCATCCGGCAAAAGCTGGAAATCCTTGCCGACGCCGCCAAATATGATGCGTCCTGCGCGTCGTCCGGGACGGCGAAACGGGACAGCGCATCGGGACGCAAGGGCGGCATCGGTTCGACCGAGGGCATGGGCATCTGCCATGCCTATGCGCCCGACGGCCGCTGCATTTCGCTGCTCAAGATCCTGCTGACCAACAGTTGCATCTTCGACTGTCACTATTGCATCAACCGCCGATCGAGCGATGTGCGGCGCGCCCGCTTCACCGTGAGGGAGGTGGTCGACCTGACGCTGAGCTTCTACCGCCGCAACTATATAGAGGGCCTGTTCCTCTCCTCCGGCATCATCCGTTCGTCCGATTATACGATGGAGCAGTTGGTGGCGGTCGCGCGCAGCCTGCGCGAAGAACATGATTTCCGCGGCTATATCCACCTCAAGACCATCCCCGACGCCGACCCCGAACTGGCCCGTCAGGCGGGCCTCCATGCCGACCGGCTGTCGATCAATGTCGAACTGCCCACCGAACAGGGCCTGCGCAGGCTGGCGCCGGAGAAGGACAAGGGGCAGATCGAAAGCGCCATGGCGGGGATGCGCGACGCCATTGAGGAAGGCGCCGACGCCAGCCGCCGCTACACCCATGCGCCGCGCTTCGCCCCGGCGGGCCAGTCGACCCAGATGATCGTCGGCGCGGACCAGGCGGACGACAGGGCCATCATCCAGCGGGCAAGTTCGCTCTACAGCCGGCACAAGCTGCGCCGCGTCTATTACAGTGCCTTCTCGCCCATCCCCTCGCCCAGCAGCGTGCTGCCGTTGAAGCGTCCGCCGCTGATGCGCGAACATCGGCTCTACCAATCCGACTGGATGATGCGCTTCTACGGCTATTCGGCGCAGGATCTGGAAAGCGCGACCGATCCCGCCACCGGCTGCCTGCCGCTCGACATCGATCCCAAGCTCGCCTGGGCGCTGCGCCATCGGGAGGTCTTTCCGGTCGACGTCAACCATGCCCCGCGCGACGCGTTGCTGCGGGTCCCGGGGCTGGGCGCGAAGGCGGTGGACCGGATCGTCGCGAGCCGACGCCACCGCCGGTTGCGGCTGGACGATGTCGCCCGCCTGACGCGGAGCATCGCCAAATTACGGCCCTTCCTGATCGCGGCCGACTGGCGGCCGGTCCAACTGGCCGATCGGCTCACCCTGCACGTGGCGCCGCCGCCGTCACAATATGAGCTTTTTGAATGAGTCGCCCTCATTTTGCCGTTGATCGGAAAGGCGGTTCATGTTTTTCTTGCCCGACGCAAGGAAAGGGCCGGATTTTTGGCGACGAAGTGGAACGATGGTATAACGCGCCGCACGGGCCATGCCCAGCGGATGAGTTCCCATCTCGCCGCTGCGCTTGTCATTTTCTGCCTGCTCCAGATTTTCATTGTCGCCAAAATGGGCGGATCGCTGCTGCTGCATCTGGGCATCATCGTGGCGATCGGCGGCTTTGCCGTTGCCGCGCGGGGGCTGGAGCGGCGCTGGGAGCTGCTGGATCGCAGTGGCCTGCCCGCGCACGGCCTGGATCTTCGCTTCCGCCGCGATCTGGTGCAGCTCTGGGCGGCCAGCATTGGCGGCGGCCTGCTCTGGATTCCTGTCGCGATCATCTTTCGCGCGCTGTTCGGCTGAACCCAAAGGCCGGCTCCATCGTTGTTCCTTCCGCAAGAGAAGGAGCATCCCCCATGGCCAACCGCAGCATTTTCGACCGATTGAAGCAGGATCATGACGCCCACCGGCAGCTGTTCGACAAGATGGCTGACGCGAAGGACGAGCCCGATCGGCTGGAAAAGCTGTTCGAACAGTTCAAGGTGGAAGTGACCGCCCATGCGGCGGCGGAGGAGGAAACGCTCTACGCCACCATGCTGGCGCGCCCCGACCTGCGCGAGGACGCGCAGCACAGCGTGTCGGAGCACAAGGAGATCGACGACTATCTGGAGGAGCTGGAAGAGCTGTCCTTCAACGGCGAGGAATGGAACCACGTCTTCGCCCAGCTCAAGAAGCGCTACCTCCACCATATCGAAGAGGAAGAGGAGGAGATGTTCCCCGACGCCGCCAAGGAACTGACCGCCGAGGAGGAGGCGAAGCTGGCGGCCCGGTTCGCCCAGCGCAAGCCGGCGGAATTGCAGCGCGCAGAGGCGAATGACTAAGGGGCGATGCATCGGGCGCGGCTGAACGGAGCGGATGATTTCGATGGTTGGCGCCAGGCCGCGCGCGCCTTTGCCCTTGCCGGCACGGAGCCGGCCGACATTGTCTGGCAAACGGGCGATGAAGGAGATCTGTTCGCGGCGGACGAACCCCCTCCAGCGACTGACGGCGCCATATTTTCCGTCCCTCGCGCCTTTGTCGAGCTGGCTGAAACGGCAATCCTGCACAGCGATCCGGAACGTTTTGCCCTGCTCTACGCCCTGCTCGTGCAATTGCGCGGGCGCCCCGCCAGTCTGGACGATCGCGCCGACCCGCTGGTCCGCCGGGTGGAGGCGCTGGCCAAGGCGGTCCGGCGCGACATGCACAAGATGCGCGCCTTCGTCCGCTTCCGCGAACTGGCCGATGCGGACGGCGCGCGCTTCATCGCCTGGTTCGAGCCGGAACATCATATCGTCCGCGCCAATGCGGGTTTTTTCGTGCGCCGCTTCGCCTCCATGCGCTGGTCGATCCTGACGCCGGAGATCAGCATCCATTGGGATGGCGAGACGTTGACCGAAGGGCCGGGCGCCACGCGCAACGATGCGCCCGCGCAAGATCCCGTCGAGGATATCTGGAAGGGCTATTATGCGTCGATCTTCAATCCGGCACGGCTCAAGGTCGGGGCGATGCTGTCCGAAATGCCCCGAAAATATTGGCGCAACCTGCCGGAAGCCGCGCTCATTCCCGAACTGGTGGCAGGTGCCCAGTCACGGGAGGCAGCCATGATCGCAACGCCGCCCAAACCCTCCACCCGGCAGGGAAATGCCGACGCGGCCTGGAGCGCGCTGCGCGAGGAGGCGATGGGTTGCACCCGCTGCCCGCTCTACCGCGACACGACCCAGACAGTGTTCGGGGAGGGACCAGTCGATGCCCCGCTGATGTTCATCGGAGAACAGCCGGGCGATCAGGAGGATCTGGCCGGACATCCCTTTGTCGGGCCGGCCGGGCAATTGTTCGACCACGCGCTGGAGGAGGCGGGGATCGACCGCAGGCGCGCCTACGTCACCAATGCCGTCAAGCATTTCAAGCATGAGCGACGGGGCAAGAGGCGCATCCACCAGACGCCGGAAACGCCCGAAATCCAGGCTTGCCGCTGGTGGCTGACGCAGGAGCTGGAGCTGGTCCGGCCACGGATCATCGTCGCCCTGGGCGCCACGGCGGGGCGCGCTCTGCTGGGGAAGGCCGTGACCATCAGCCGGGTCCGGGGCGCGCCCCTGGCTTTGGAGGGCGGCGCGCAGGGATGGATAACGGTTCATCCAAGCTATTTGCTGCGGGTACCGGACGCGGCACGCAAAGCCGAGGAGAGAAAGCGCTTCATTGCGGAATTGCGGGAGGTCGGCGCGCAGGTGAAGGCGCTTGCCTGAAAAAGACCCCGCCCCCGCGAAGGCAGGACGGGATGATGTGAGACCTTAGAGCAACCCGAGCCGCGACAACTCCCCCAGCAACCGCGTCGGCATCGCATCCAGATCATTCGCCTCGCCTGCGCCCAGATCGGCCGGGGCGTCCTTCTCCTCCAGATAGCGCCAGCCTTGATGCGCCCGCTTGGGCACGGCGCGCACCGGGATCAGCCGTGGCTCCAGCCTGATCCAGTAACGGCCCTGTCCGGTTTCCTGAAAGCCCAGCAGCGGACTGCGCCCGACAAGCTGATGCCCATGAATCCAGAAGAGCGAACCGCCCTCCAGCTCCTCGACCCGCTTGGGCAGATAACGCGTCGTCAGCCTTGCCTCCTCCGCATGGCTTTCCAGCCAGGCGCGGAGCGTTGCAGGGCTTTCGCTCTGAAAGGCGATCTTGGTCAGGTGAAGCGGCATGGCAGGAAGATGGGCGCTGACCGGCCGATTACAAACCCCATATCGTGGCAAGGCCGAGGAAGGAGAAAAAGCCCATCACGTCCGTCATCGTCGTCACGAACACGGCGGAGGAAACGGCGGGATCGACATTCACCCTGTCCAGCGCGACCGGGATCAATATGCCCGATAGCCCCGCCACCAGATTGTTGATCAGCATCGCCAGCCCGATAACGATCCCCAGATCATGATTGCCGTAGATCAATCCCACCGACAGGCCGATCAATATGCCGAGCGCGGTGCCATTGGCGCTGGCGATGCGGAATTCGCGGACGATCTGGCGCATGGTGTTGGAACTGGTGAGCTGGTTGGTGGCGAGCGCGCGCACGGCGACCGCCATGGTCTGCGTCCCCGCATTGCCGCCCATGCCCGACACGATCGGCATCAGCACGGCCAGCACGACATATTTGGAGATGGTCGCCTGGAACAACCCGACCACGGAGGCCGCCAATATGGCCGTGCCCAGATTGACCACGAGCCATTGCAGGCGTGTGCGCACGGTTTGCAGGATGGGCTGGTTGATGTCGCCCTCACCCGCGCCCGACAGGCGAAGAATGTCTTCTCCCGCTTCCTCGGAGATGATGTGGACGATATCGTCGACCGTTATCATGCCGACCAGCCGACCGCTGCCGTCCACCACGGCCGCGGAAATCAGCGCATATTTCTGGAAGCGCAGCGCCACCTCTTCCTGGTCCATGTCGACCGGGATCAGCGTCTGTTCGCGCTTCATGAGGTCCGCCATGGCGACGCTGCGCGGGCAGGTCAGCACCCAGCTGAGCTGGCAGGTACCGATCGGCCTGTGCGCTTCGTCGACCACGAAGATTTCCCAGAAGTCGGTCGTCAGGTCGCGGTTGTCGCGCAGATAGTCGATCACCTGCCCGACCGTCATATGTTCCGGCACCGCGACCAGATCGCGCTGCATCAGGCGGCCGGCGGACTCCTCCGGATAGGACAGCGCGCTTTCGATGGCGGCACGATCTTCGGGATCAAGCGCGTCGAGGACAGCCTGCTGGTCGGCCTCCTCCATATCCTCGATGATGGCGACGGCGTCGTCGGTGTCCAGTTCGGCGGCGAACTCCGCCACCTGTTCGGGCAGCAGCGCGTCGAGCAGGTCGTCGCGGACATAGTCGTTGAGTTCGGACAGAACCTCCGCGCCGACCAGATCGCCCAGCGCCGCGGCCACCTCGCCCCGCCGTTCGGACGGGGTGAGTTCGAGAAGGTCGGCAATATCGGCCGGATGCAGCGGCGACACCAGTTCGCGGGCACGCTCCCGGTCATCCGCCTCTACCGCATCCAGAACGGCATCGACGAATTCGCCCTTCAGCCGATCATCCTCGTCATGGCGGGATTCGACCTGCCCGGCGGCAATGTCCTCAAAATCGTCCGGCCGGGGTTCGGCCAAATCGGCTCGCTCGCTCATCGCGTCCCCTACTGTCCGGTTCCTGTAGCATTTCGCTGCTTTTGCCCATGCCCGTCATAATTGCAATGGCTTCCATCCCCGTCTCAGGGTCTAAACTCAATTACGGCGAGGATCGAGACAGGCTTGTCCGGGATGCTGTGGGAGAAGAAGCGCGAGAAGCGGGCGCGCTTTGCCCGGTCGAGCGCTTCGACGCTCCACAGCGCCCGGACAAACCTGCTCCGAAGGAGTAGGACGAAAAAGCCCGCTGGCGCGGTCGGCCGCTTGCCGGATAGCCCCGCTATCTGGCGGCGCGCCCTCCCTCCCAGCGGGCTTTTTCGTCTCCATCTCGACCTCACCGTAATTGAGTTTAGACCCTAACGCTCTATATGGTCCATCTCCCCAATTTTCCCCGGAAGAGGATTTTTCATGGCCGACGACACCCTGACCCTTACCCTCGACAGCGGCGGCGACGTCGTCATCAAGCTGCGCCCTGACCTGGCGCCCGGCCATGTCGAGCGCATCACCCAGCTTACCCAGGACGGCTTCTACGACGGCGTCGTCTTCCACCGCGTCATCCCCGGCTTCATGGCGCAGGGCGGCGACCCGACGGGCACCGGCATGGGCGGATCGAAGCTGCCCGACCTCAAGGCCGAATTCAGCCGCGAGCCGCATGTCCGGGGCGTCTGCTCCATGGCCCGCGCGATGAACCCGAACAGCGCCAACAGCCAGTTCTTCATCTGCTTCGACGACGCCACCTTCCTCGACGGCCAGTACACCGTCTGGGGCGAAGTCACGTCGGGCATGGAACATGTCGACGCCCTGCCCAAGGGTGAGCCGCCCAAGACCCCGGGCAAGATCGTGAAGGCGACCATTTCCTAAGGCATTTCCTGCGGCATCATTTTGGCCCGTCAGTGGCGGAGGCGGCGTTGCCCGCCGTCTCCGTCGCTTCTCCAGCCGGTGGCTGATAGGGGCCGACGCTCTCTATATGCCAGCGGCGATCCGCCTCGCTGGTGCCGGGGACGTCATTGGCCCGCCGCAAGGTAACCTGCCGCAGCCGGTACCAGGGCTTGCCGTTCGCGGCCAGACGCCCATAGACCTGCACCGGCACCGTCACGAACAACGATCCCGCCGCACCTTCGATCACGCCCGGCGCGCCCACCTGGGCATGGATTTCGCTGAACCCGCGAAAGCGGGCAGCAAAGCGCGCATCGTCTTCCGCTCCCATGGCGCTGCTGTCGTTCCACAGGTCCTGCGCGTCATTATAGCGCTTTTCCTCCAGCAGGCCGTAATAGCCCTGCACCACCTGGGCGGCTCCCTGCGCGCCCTTGGGATCGATGGAGTCTTCCTCCACCACCGGCTGCGGGTTGACCGGCAGGCCGCCGGGCATGCCGGGCGCGGGAGGATTCAGCGGCTCCAGCACCGCCTGCGCCTCCGCCCGGACGCCGTTTTCGACCTGCGTCGCATTGGCGCCATTGGCCAGATTGTCGATTGCGCTCTCCTCCCGGCCATCGCAGGCCGCGAGCAGCAGCAGGCCGAGAACCACAGTGGACCCAAGCCGCATCAGTTGCGCCGGCCCCGCCAGCCATCGCGTCCGGACCGGCCGCCGGATCGCGCGCCGCCGTCCCCGCGCGTGCGCGGCGCGCCCCAATTGCGGTCAGCCCGTGATGTCGTCATATCGCCTGATCCCCTTCCTGTCGCCTGCGCGCCCGCAGCGGGATTGCCCTGCGGGGCATTCCTCCAGCTGCCATTCCATCGATTGCCGTCGCCGCCGGAACGCTCCCGCCAGCTCTGTCGCGGCACGCCACTGTTCCAGTCGCCGCGCGAACCCCCGTCGCGGCGCGCATCCCTGCGTCCTTCCCAATAGCGGCGCTGACCGTCATTCCAACGCTGGCGATGGCCGCTGCGATTGTACACATAATAGCCGCTTCCGGGATAGTAGTAGCCGTCATACCAGCCGCCATAATATCCTGGACGATAATAGCCGGGGCCCCAATAATCATCATAATAGCCGCCGCCATAATAGCCGCTGCCCACGCTCACGCCGCCATAATAGCCGTCGTCATAAGCGCAACCGCCAAGGGCCAGCGAGCCGGCAAGGCCGATCGCGGCAAGCAACCTTCGTCCGGTCCAGGCCATTGCCTTTCTCCTTCGTCCTGCATCCATGCCATGCATAACGCGGGCTGCTTGAATTGGTTGTGAATGGCGAGCATGGGGAGGCCGGTCCAGCGCGTGAAATCGGCTTCGGCCGCGCAGCCGCGTCGCTCAGGCCTGGCTCGGCGTGCCTTCGACGGGCACAGCCCTTTGCCGATGCCCCCGCCACCAGCCCATGATCGCTTCCCCGGCGGGCCGCTCCACCAACCGGTTGATCAGCGTCCCCAGGGTCAGGGCCACGGCAAAGGCCGTCGCAAAAGCTGTCCAGGGACCATATCCCGCCTGCGCCATCTTCAGCATCACGACGAAGCCGACATGCTGGTGGATGAGGTAGAAGGAATAGCTGATCCCCCCCAGCCAGACGAGCGGACGAAGCCGGACGAAACGCAGCCCCCCCGCGATCAGCGTGGCGAACGCCGCCAGCAACAGGACGCCCGCCAACAGGATGTCCGGACTGTCGACCGTTGCGATCGAGAGCAGCGCAAGCGCCGCATAGGGCGCCTGCTGGCGCCAGCTCCGCTGCCCTGCCCATACGCGATAGGACAGCATGCCGATGATGAAGAAGGGAACGTAACGCAGCACCAGCAGCATCACGATCCGTTCCGGCATGCCTGGCCAGAGCGCGTAGAGCCAGCGCAGGATCAGCCAGCCGATCAGCACGGGCTCCAGCCGCTTGAGGCCCTTGCATTTCCAGATCGACACCATGCAGGCGTAAAAGGCGATCTCGACCGTCAGCGTCCAATAGGCGCCGTCCACCTCCGGCAGGAAGGCGAAGCCCTGCAACATGGTGAAATTGGCGAGGACGGCACCCGGTCCGACCAGCAGTTGCGAAACCCGTGCCAGGGATTCGATGCCCAGGGTCAGCAGCATCGCGACGAGATAGGCGGGATAGAGCCGGGCGAAACGGTTGACCAGGAAATCGGCGACCGTGTGGATGCGATCAAGCGTGAAGAATATCGCGAAGCCGGAAATGGCGAAGAACAGCAGCACCCGGTAATTGCCGCCCAGGAAGCTGAAGGGCACATGGGCCGCCTGCGGGAACAGTTCGTGAAATCGCGTCGAATAATGGAAGATGAGCACGCACAATGCACCCAGCCCCCGCAAGGCGTCCAGTTCCGTCAGGCGGCGATTGGAAGGACGCGACCCCGTCATGCGGCGGACATAGCAACATTACGGCAATCATTCCGTTAATATCGTGGTTAACATAGGGGCCGATGGCATTGCCGGAACTCAGCACCTGTACCGTTTTGGGAGGAGCGCAGCCGGGACCATCAATGGGGAAGCATCTTCAGGGTTGTCCTGATTCGGCGGCGCGTTTCAGCCCTTGCAACTGCTCGGCCAGTACCCGGTCGACGACAGGCGCCATGCCCGCCGCGCCCGTGCGGAGATAGCCGCCAACGGCATAGCTCATCCTGACCTGGACGCCCTTGGCGTTCGGTACGATGTCAAAGGTCAGCGTCCCGGTCGCCGCCTCGGCCTGCAATGGCCCCAGCGCTCCGGAGAGGCGCAGCAGGCGGTCCGGCGCTGCATGGATCACGCGCGCATGTTCGACGCTGCCGGGCTGGCCGGGCTTTCCCGGCACTTTTTCGCAAAAGCAACCGCCGGCCACGGGATCAAGGGAGAGATTGGCGGCGTCGCCGCTATAGCTGTGCTGCCCGTTCCACCAACGGGCAGGTTGAGCCAGGAGCTGGTAGACTGTGGCCGCATCAGCCGAAACATCGACGCTGTTTTCGACGGCGAAGCCCTGTTCGTTGCTGCCCGTGACAGCAGAATGGGCGGGCACGGCCATCGCCATACCCGCCCATATTCCGATCCGATGCTTTCCCATCGCGGTCCCCCTCCCTGATCAGGAGGACGAGCCTAGAGCGATTTCCAAGCGATGGGAACCGATCGCTGGCTAAGAAATCGCGACAAACAAGGAATCCAGAGCGGCGATCTGATTCAATCAGATCGAAACCCGCTCCAGTTCCGATTGCCGCATTTGCCGAAGGGGCAGATGTGATGATCGAGTGCGAAAAATGAAGTTCAGGCGCTCTTGCCGTCCAATATGGCGGCAATCGCGACCGTCACCTCGCCCATGTCGGCCATGCCGTCGACACGGGAAACAATGCCCCGCGCTTCGTAGATCGGCAGGATCGGCGCGGTCTTGGCCCGATATTCGGCCATGCGCGTGCGGACGGTTTCCTCATTGTCGTCCGGGCGGCGCTTGAACTCATGCCCGTGGCATTTGTCACACTCGCCCTCGATCTTCGGCTGCTTGAAGCTGTCATGATAGCCCTCGCCGCAGGTCGCGCAGGTGAAACGGCCGGTGATGCGCTCCACCAGGGCGTCCTCATCCACTTCCAGCTCGATCACATGATCAAGCGTCCGGTTGCGGTCGGCCAATATGCCGTCCAGCGAATGCGCCTGCGCCTCGGTCCGCGGATAACCGTCGAAGATCACGCCGGTTTCAGACGCCAGGGCATCCAGCGCCTCCCCGATGATGCCCGACACGATCTCGTCCGACACGAGTTCGCCGGCCTCCATCACCGCCTTGGCCTTGAGCCCGATGGGCGTTCCCGCCTTCACCGCCGCGCGCAGCATGTCGCCCGTCGACAGTTGCACCATGCCCCGGCTGTCCACCAGACGCGTCGCCTGCGTTCCCTTGCCGGCGCCCGGCGGGCCGAGCAGAATGATATTCATGTCGCGCATTCTCCCCTGTTCTTCGCGCTTTTTTCCGTTCCGCGCCGCCTAGCGCAGACGTCCCTTCAACTTCGCCTTCTTGATCAGATCCCCATATTGATGGGCGAGCAGGTGGCTCTGGATCTGGGTCACGGTATCGACCGTAACATTGACAACGATCAACAGGCTAGTCCCACCAAGGTAGAAGGGAATGCCCGCCCGCGCGATCACGAATTCCGGGACCAGGCAGATGAACGCCAGATAGGCCGCGCCGATCACCGTGATGCGGGTGAGCACATAGTCGAGATAATTTTCGGTGTTCTTGCCCGGACGGATGCCGGGAATGAAGCCGCCGTTGCGCTTCAGATTGTCGGCAGTTTCCTCCGGGTTGAACACCACGGCGGTGTAGAAGAAGCAGAAGAAGACGATGCCGAGGCCGTAAAGCCCCATATAGACCGGGCTGCCGTGCGACAGATATTGGTTCAGCGTCAGCACGAAATCGCCAAGCTTGCTCTCGCCTGCCACGGTCTGTCCGGCGAACTGCGAGACGGTGAGCGGCATCAGCAGCAGCGAACTGGCGAAGATCGGCGGGATCACGCCTGCGGTATTGACCTTCAGCGGCAGATGGCTGCGGTCGGCCTGCATCAGGCCCTGCCGCGTCTGGCGCTTGGGATATTGGATCAGCACCCGGCGCTGCGCCCGTTCCATGAAGCAGATGAAGGCGATGAGGCCAAAGCCCAGCACGATCACCAGGAAGATGACAAGGCCCGAGATCGCACCCGTGCTGCTCGACTTGAACAGATTGCTGAGCGTCACCGGTAATTGTGCGACGATGCCCGCCATGATGATGAGCGACACGCCATTGCCGATCCCGCGGGAGGTGATCTGCTCGCCCAGCCACATCAGGAACATGGTGCCGCCGATCAGCGAGATCACAGCCGCGACGCGGAACAGATAGCCCGGATCGACCACGGCCTGCACACCCGACTGGGCGCCGAAGCTTTCCAGGCCGACGGCGATGAAATAGCCCTGCACGGCGGTCAGGCCGACCGTGCCGTAACGGGTATATTGGTTCAGCTTCTTGCGGCCGCTCTCGCCTTCCTTCTTGATCGCTGCAAGCTGCGGCGAGAGGGAGGCGGCAAGCTGCACCACGATCGAAGCGGTGATATAGGGCATCACGCCGAGCGCGATCAGGCTCATGCGCGAGAGCGAACCGCCCGAGAAGGTGTTGAAGATGTCGAGAATGCCGCCATTGGTCTGCTTGTAAAGCTGCGACAAGGCGGTCGGATCGACGCCCGGCAACGGCACGAAGCTCAGGAAGCGGAAGACGATCAGCGCGCCCAGCGTGAACCACAGGCGCTTCTTGAGGTCGGTCGCCTGGCTGAACTTCGCCAGGCTGAGATTGGATGCGAGCTGGTCGGCTCTCGATGCCATCTTGGCTGCCCTTCAAAACATCTTGCCGGATTGGAAAACCCGGAGCGGAATCGCTAACCCCTTAGCGGGGTGATGAGGCACTGTCGAACCGGGAATTGCACTCCGTCCATTCCAAATGGCCTTTGCGCCCGTCGCCAGGCCCAGCCTCAACTCGATATGGACGGCGCGGGTTCTGGAGTCCCCAAAACACATGGCCCCGCTCACCCATATCGGGCAGCGGGGCCATGCTTGCAAGCCTTACGGCCTAATTCACGCCTTCTTCGCAGCCTTGGCGCTGCCCTTCTTGGCAGCGGCCTTTTCAGCGGCCGGAACGACGGCGATCACTTCGACCTTGCCGCCAGCCTTCTCGACGGCTTCGACAGCGCCCTTCGACGCGCCGGCGACGAGCAGATTGACCTTGGCGGTGAGTTCGCCCTTGCCCAGCAGGCGCACGCCATCCTTGCCGCCACGGGCAAGGGCGGCAGCCTTCAGCGCCGCGTGATCGATGGTGGCGTTGGCGTCCAGCTTGCCGGCGTCGATCGCCTTCTGCACCGCGCCCAGGTTCACGATCGCGTAATCCTTGGCGAAGATGTTGTTGAAGCCGCGCTTCGGCAGCCGCATGTGGAGCGGCATCTGGCCGCCCTCGAAGCCGTTGATGCTGACACCCGAACGCGCCTTCGCACCCTTCTGGCCGCGACCGGCGGTCTTGCCCTTGCCCGAGCCGATACCACGGCCGACGCGCATCCGGCCCTTGCGGGCACCGGCATTGTCATTGAGTTCGTTGAGCTTCGTCATTTCGTGCACTCGCTTTCGCTTTTGTCGCGCTGCTCCCAGTCGGGAGCCACCAAAGAGGACGCGCCATTAGCGCCCTTTCTCAAAAAACGAAAGAGGGGTTTCCCCCTCTCCCGCTTCATTCGTCATGATCGAAAGGACTCAGCCTTCGACCACCGCCACCATATGGGGCAGCTTCGCGATGGCACCGCGGACTTCCGCCGTGTCTTCCAGCTCCACCACACGGTGCATCTTGCCAAGGCCCAGGCCGACCAGAATCTTCTTCTGGGCTTCCGGGCGGCGGATCGGCGAACCGATCTGCTTGATCTTGATTTTCGCCATGCTGTCTTACTCCGCAATCGCTTCGGCGTCGGCCTGGGCGACTTCGGCCGAGGCGCCGCCGCGACGAAGCAGGTCGGCGACCTTCTTGCCGCGACGCTGCGCCACCGCCTTGGGGCTGACCTGCTCACCCAGCGCCGCGAACGTCGCCCGGATCATGTTGTAGGGGTTCGACGTGCCGTTCGACTTGGTCACGACGTCAGCGACGCCGAGGCTTTCGAACACGGCGCGCATCGGACCGCCGGCGATGATGCCCGTACCGGCCGGAGCCGAGCGAACCGTCACCTTGCCCGCGCCGAAGTGGCCGAGGCCATCATGGTGCAGGGTGCGGCCTTCCTTCAGCGGAACGCGAACCATCGCCTTCTTGGCCGAAGCGGTCGCCTTGCTGATGGCCTCCGGCACTTCGCGCGCCTTGCCATGGCCGAAGCCCGCACGGCCCTTGCCATCGCCGACAACGACGAGAGCTGCGAAGCCGAAGCGCTTGCCGCCCTTGACGGTCTTCGAGACGCGGTTGATGTGAACCAGCTTCTCGATCAGCTCTTCACCCTGTTCCTCGTCACGGTTGCCGCGACGGTCGTCGCGACGGCCGCGGCCGCCACGCTCGCCGCGGTTGCGGTCGCCGCCACGACCCCGGCCGCGACGGCCTTCGGTCTGCTCGCCGCCCTCGACAGCAGCGGGAGCGCCCGCCTGTGCCTGGATATCGTTTTCGTCAGCCATGATCAGAACTCCAGCCCGGCTTCACGGGCCGCATCGGCCAGCGCCTTGACGCGGCCATGGAACAGGAAACCACCGCGGTCGAACACGACCTGGGTGACGCCGGCAGCGGTTGCCGCAGCGGCAACGCGCTTGCCGACATCCGCAGCGGCATCGGCAGTGGCGCCGGTCTTGCTGCGCACGTCCTTGTCCAGGGTCGACGCGGCGGCCAGGGTCTTGCCCTGCGCATCGTCAATGACCTGGGCGTAGATGTGACGGCCCGAACGGTGGACGCTGAGGCGCGGACGGGTGCCCGAAACAGCCTTGAGCGCGGTGCGAACGCGACGACGACGCCGCGCGAAGAGGGAAAGCTTTGCCATCTTACTTCTTCTTCCCTTCCTTGCGGAAGATGAACTCGCCGGCGTATTTGATACCCTTGCCCTTATAGGGTTCGGGCTTGCGCCAGCGGCGGATCTCGGCGGCAACCTGACCCACCTTCTGCTTGTCGATGCCGCTGATCTCGACCGTGGTGTTATCCGGGGTCTTGATCTCGATCCCTTCGGGGATCTCGAAATCGACGTCATGCGAATAGCCGAGCTGCAGCTTCAGGGTCTTGCCCTGCGAGTTGGCGCGGTAGCCGACACCGGTGATCAGCAGCTTCTTGGTGTAACCCTCGGTCACGCCAGTGATCAGGTTGGCGACCAGCGTGCGCTGCATGCCCCAGAAAGCGCGGGCGCGCTTGCTGTCATTGGCAGGCTTCACGGCGATCGTGCCGTCTTCGATGCTGTAGGTCACTTCGTCGGCCAGCGGCATGGCGAGGGTACCCTTGGGTCCCTTCACCGACAGCTGACCGTCGGCGATGGCGGCGGTCACGCCCGCGGGGACAGCGACCGGCTTCTTACCAGTACGGCTCATCAGAACACCTCCGCCAGCACTTCGCCGCCGACATTCTGCTCGCGCGCCTCGGCGTCGGACAGAACGCCCTTGGGCGTCGAGACAATGGTGATGCCAAGGCCGTTGCGCACGACGGGCAGTTCCTTGGAACCCGAATAGACGCGGCGGCCAGGCTTCGAGACGCGGGCGACATGCTTGATCGCCGGCTGGCCCTCGAAATATTTGAGCTCAATGCGAAGGCCGGCATGCTTGCCGAGCAGTTCCTCGGAATAGCCGCGGATATAGCCTTCGCGCTGCAGCACGTCGAGCACGCGGGCGCGAAGCTTCGAAGCGGGGGACACGACGCTGTCCTTCTTCGCCTGCTGCCCGTTGCGGATGCGGGTGAGCATATCACCCAGGGGATCGGTCAATGCCATCTCAAATGATCCTTACCAGCTCGACTTGGTGACGCCGGGGATCAGGCCCTTGTTGGCCAGATCACGCAGCTGCACGCGGCAGAGGCGGAATTTGCGGTAATAAGCGCGGGGACGCCCCGTCAGTTCGCAGCGGTTCCGAACGCGGGTCGGGTTGCCGTTGCGGGGGATCTCCGCCATCTTCAGACGCGCGATCAGGCGATCGCTGTCATCGGCCGCGGTATCATTCGCGATCGCCTTGAGCTTCGCATAGCGGCCGGCATATTTCTTCACCAGCTTCTTGCGGCGCTCATTCTTGTTGATCGAACTCAGTTTCGCCATGACTTAAGTTCTCTTTCCTTGGGTGTCTTTGGAAAGAGAAGCGGGGCCCTGTCAGGCCGCCTGCTTCTCTTCGATCGGGAAGGGAAAGCCGAAGAGACGCAGCAGTTCGCGCGCTTCATCGTCCGTCTTCGCCGTGGTGGTCACGATGATGTCCATGCCGCGCACCTTGTCGATGCGGTCATAGTTGATCTCGGGGAAGATGATCTGCTCCTTGATGCCGAAGGCATAGTTGCCACGGCCGTCGAAGCTCTTCGGGTTGAGACCACGGAAGTCGCGCACGCGGGGCAGAGCAACGTTGATCAGGCGATCAAGGAACTCGTACATGCGCTCGCGGCGCAGCGTGACCTTGGCGCCGATCGGCATGCCTTCACGCAGCTTGAACTGCGCGATCGACTTGCGGGCCTTGGTGATGACCGGCTTCTGGCCGGCGATCAGTTCCATTTCCTCGGCCGCCGAAGTCACCTTCTTCTTGTCCTGGGTGGCTTCGCCAACGCCCATGTTGAGCGTGATCTTCTCGATCTTCGGCACTTCCATGACGTTCTTGTAACCGAACTTCTCGGTCATCGCCTTGGCGATCTCGGCGTCATAGAGCGCCTTCGAACGGGGGATGTACTTGTCGCTCATTACAGCACCTCACCGGACTTGACGGCGACGCGGACCTTCTTGCCGTCGCGATCCTCGAAACGGACGCGGGTCGGCTTGCCATCCTTGTCGGCGACAGCGACGTTCGAAATATGGAGCGGCGCGGGCTTGCGCTCGATGCCGCCCTGCGGGTTCGCCTGGTCGGGCTTGCGGTGACGCGCATGCACGTTGATGCCCTCGACGAGGACGCGGTCCTCCTTCGGCATCACCTGCAGCACCGCGCCGGTGCGGCCCTTGTCCTTGCCGGCCAGGATGACGACCTTGTCGCCCTTCTTGATCTTGGCAGCGCTCATTACAGCACCTCGGGGGCGAGCGAGATGATCTTCATGTGCTTCTTGGCGCGCAGTTCGCGAACGACCGGGCCAAAGATACGGGTGCCGATCGGCTCCTCGTTCTTGTTGATGAGCACAGCGGCATTGCCGTCGAAGCGAATCACGCTGCCGTCAGCGCGACGCACGTCCTTGGCGGTGCGCACGATGACGGCGCGATGCACGTCACCCTTCTTCACCTTGCCACGAGGCGCAGCTTCCTTGATCGAGACGACGATGATGTCGCCCACGCTCGCGAAGCGACGCTTCGATCCGCCCAGCACCTTGATGCACTGGACGCGCTTGGCGCCGCTGTTGTCAGCGACGTCAAGATTGGATTGCATCTGGATCATGGATCCGGTTCCTTCTTATTTGGCCTACCGGGACAATTCCCGGCGGTTCCGAATTTCACTGCCTAGAGCCTTTGGGCGACTCATCTGACTCGCCCTGGAGGAGCCATCTGACTCTACGCGAAGCGCGGGCCTGTACCCTTTCCAGGCGGAAAAGGCCAGCCCCGCGCGACACTTTTATTCAAAGGCCCAGCGAGCCTCCCTCAGGCCGCCGTCTCCGGCGACTTGTGGGTGTCCACGCGCTCGATGACCTTCCAGGTCTTGAGCTTGGAAATCGGAGCGGTCTCCTCGATGCGGACCGTTTCGCCTTCCTTGTAGACATTGCCCTCGTCATGGGCATGATATTTCTTCGAGCGGCGAATGATCTTGCCGTAGAGCGCATGCTTAACCTTGCGCTCTACGCGAACCACCACCGTCTTGTCGGTCTTGTCGGAAACCACCGTTCCCGTCAGCACGCGCTTGGGCATCGTGTGTTTCCTTTACTTCGCGGCCGAGCGCGAACGCTCGGTCTGCAGGGTCTTGATCTGCGCGATCGACCGGCGGACTTCACGCACCCGGCTGGGCTTTTCCAGCTGGTTGGTGGCCGCCTGGAAACGCAGGTTGAACTGCTCGCGCTTCAGGTTGTTGAGTTCGGTCGACAGCTCGTCGTCCGTCTTGGTCTTGAGGTCGGCAACGTTCGCCACGGCTTAGCCCTCCAGGTGCGAGGTGTCGCCGAGGCGGGCAACGACCTTGGTCTTGATGGGCAGCTTCATCGCGGCGCGCGAGAAGGCCTCTGCTGCGAGCGGGCCGGGAACGCCGTCCAGTTCGAACAGGATGCGGCCGGGCTTGACGCGGGCCGCCCAATATTCGACCGAACCCTTGCCCTTGCCCTGACGGACTTCGGCAGGCTTCTTCGACACCGGAACGTCGGGGAACACGCGGATCCACAGACGGCCCTGACGGCGAAGGTGACGCTGGATCGCGCGGCGGGCCGCCTCGATCTGGCGGGCCGTGACGCGCTCGGGTTCCAGGGCCTTCAGACCATAGGCGCCGAAGTTCAGAGCCGATCCGCCCTTGGCGTCGCCCTTGATCCGGCCCTTGAAGGTCTTGCGGAACTTCATTTTTTTCGGTTGCAGCATGACGCTATTACCTTCTTATCTTCAGCGCGCCGGGCGCACGCCGGAGGTCTGAGCCTCCAGCATCAGCCGGTCGGTAGCCATCGGATCGTGACCAAGGATTTCGCCCTTGAAGATCCAGACCTTGATGCCGCAGACGCCATAAGCGGTGTGCGCTTCGGCTTCGGCATAGTCGACGTTCGCGCGCAGCGTGTGCAGCGGAACGCGGCCTTCGCGATACCATTCCACGCGGGCGATCTCCGCGCCGCCCAGACGGCCGCCGCAGGTGATCTTGATGCCTTCAGCGCCCAGACGCAGGGCCGACTGCACCGCACGCTTCATCGCACGGCGGAACGCCACGCGACGCTCCAGCTGGTCGGCAATGCCCTGCGCAACAAGCTTGGAGTCGATTTCCGGCTTGCGGATCTCGACGATGTTCAGGCTGACGTCCGAAGAGGTCAGGCTGCCCAGCTTCTTGCGCAGCTTTTCGATGTCCGCGCCCTTCTTGCCGATGATGACACCGGGACGGGCAGCGTAGATCGATACGCGGCACAGCTTGGCGGGACGCTCGATCACGACCTTGGAGATCGCGGCCTGCGGCAGGTTCTTCATGATGTACTGGCGGATCTTCAGATCCTCCAGCAGCAGGCGGCCATAGTCGGCGCCTTCGGCGAACCAGCGGCTGTCCCAGGTACGGTTGATCTGCAGGCGCAGACCGATCGGATTGCTCTTGTGACCCATGTCTCTTACGCCTCCGCTTCTTCAGCTGCTTCGCGAACGACGATGCGCACGCGGCTGAAGGGCTTCAGGATCCGGGTCGACTTGCCGCGGCCGCGAGCGTGGAAGCGCTTCATGGTGAAGCTCTTGCCCACCGATGCTTCCGCGACGACCAAGCTGTCGACGTCCAGATTGTGGTTGTTTTCCGCGTTGGCGATGGCCGAAGCCAGCACCTTGCGCACGTCGACCGCCATCGCCTTCTTCGAGAAGGCGAGGATGTTCAACGCATCCTCGACCTTCCGGCCGCGGATGAGCGTGGCGACCAGGTTCAGCTTCTGGGCAGAACCGCGGATCTGCGTGCCAACGGCCAGCGCCTCATTCTCGGCGACGCGACGGGGAGCCTTTTCCTTGCTCATTAGCGCTTGCCCTTCTTGTCGGCAGCGTGGCCGGGGAAGTAGCGGGTCGGGGCGAATTCGCCCAGCTTGTGACCCACCATGTCCTCGTTCACCGAAACCGGCACATGCTTGCGGCCGTTATAGACGTTGAACGTCAGGCCGACGAACTGCGGCAGGATGGTGGAGCGGCGCGACCAGGTCTTGATCGGACCCGAACGGCCACCGGCGTCCTGCGCCACTTCCGCCTTCTTCAGAAGGCTGAGGTCCACGAACGGACCTTTCCAGACGGAACGAGCCATCTCGCTTACCTCTTCTTCTTCGCGTGGCGGCTACGGATGATGAACTTGTCCGTCGCCTTGTTGTGGCGGGTGCGCGCACCCTTGGTCGGCTTGCCCCAGGGCGTGACCGGATGACGGCCGCCCGAGGTCCGGCCTTCACCACCGCCATGCGGGTGATCGACCGGGTTCTTCGCCACACCGCGCGTCAGCGGGCGCTTGCCCAGCCAGCGGTTGCGGCCGGCCTTGGCGAGGTTGGTGTTGGCATTGTCCGGGTTCGACACGGCACCGACGGTGCCCATGCAATCCGAACGGATGTAGCGCTGCTCGCCCGAGGACAGGCGAACCATCACCATGCCACGATCGCGACCGACCAGCTGGGCGTAGGTGCCCGCCGAACGGCAGAGCTGACCGCCCTTGCCGGGCTTCATCTCGATATTGTGGATGATGGTGCCGACCGGCATCTGGCCCAGTTCCATCGCATTGCCCGGCTTCACGTCGGTCTTCTTGCCGGCGATGACCTTGTCACCGGGCGCCAGACGCTGCGGCGCCAGGATATAGGCCTGGGTGCCGTCGGGATAGTTGACCAGCGCGATGAAGGCGGTGCGGTTGGGGTCATATTCCAGACGCTCGACCGTGCCTTCCACGTCCCAGAGGCGACGCTTGAAGTCGATGATGCGGTAACGCTGCTTGTGGCCGCCGGCGATGCCGCGCGAGGTCACGTGACCCTTGTTGTTGCGGCCGCCGGTCTTGCGCTTGCCTTCGGTCAGCGCCTTGACGGGCTTACCCTTGTGCAGGCCGCTGCGGTCGACGAGGATCAGGCCGCGCTGGGCCGGGCTCGTCGGGTTGTAGCTCTTAAGCGCCATGGTCAGCGCACTCCTTCGGTGATGTCGATCGACTGGCCGTCAGCCAGACGAACGATCGCCTTCTTCACATCCGAACGGGTGTAGGGCTTGCCCTTCCACTTCTTCGTCTTGCCCTTGGCGACCAGCGTGTTGACGCTCTTGACGGTCACGCCCCAGAGCGCTTCGACGGCGGCCTTGATCTCCGGCTTGGTCGCGTCATTGGCGACCTTGAAGACCACGGCGTTGTTTTCGGAGAGAAGGGTCGACTTCTCGGTGATGACCGGGGCGACGACGACGTCATAATGACGGTTGTCAACCTTCGTGGCTTCTTTCTTAGCCATTGAAACGCGCCTCCAGCTTTTCGACCGCGGCGCGCGTCAGCACCAGCGAATCCGCCCTAAGGATGTCGTAGACATTGGCGCCGACGGCCGGCAGCAGGTCCACGCCGACGATGTTCGCCGAAGCCTTCGCGAAGCTGACGTTCACCGCGTCGCCGTCGATGAACAGCGCCTTGTTGAGGTTCAGCTTGGCGAGGTGCGCGACCAGAGCCTTGGTCTTGCCTTCCGCCACGTCGAGATTGTCGAGAACGATCAGCGAGCCGTTCTTCGCCTTCGTCGACAGGGCCATTTTCAGGCCGAGCGCACGAACCTTCTTGTTGAGGTCGTGGCCGAAGGTACGGGCACGGGCACCGTGCGCCTTACCACCGCCGATGAACACGGGCGCCTTGCGATCGCCGTGACGGGCCGTGCCGCCGCCCTTCTGGCGACCGAACTTCTTGCCGGTGCGGGCGACATCCGAACGCTCGCGAGTGGCGCGAGCTGGCGCACGACGCTTTTCGAGCTGCCAGAGGACGACGCGGTGCAGAATGTCGGTGCGGGGCTCGATGCCGAACACGGCATCGTTGAGCTCCAGATCACCGGCAGCCTGCGCGTCGAGGGTCTGTACATTGACCTTCATGATTAGCCCTCCTGGCCTTCGGTCGCTTCGGGAGCGGCCGCTGCTTCAGCGGGCGTCTCAGCCGGAGCGTTGTTGCTGTTGGCGGCAGCCTTGAGGCTCGCCGGATAAGGCGCGTCGGCGGGGCGCTTCACCTTGACGGCGTCGCTGACGGTCAGCCAGGTGCCCTTGGCGCCCGGAACCGAACCCTTGACGAACAGCAGGCCGCGCTCGACGTCGGTGCGGACGATTTCGAGATTCTGCTGCGTGCGCTCGCGGTCACCCATGTGGCCCGCCATCTTCTTGTTCTTGAAGACGCGACCCGGATCCTGACGGTTACCGGTCGAACCATGGGCACGGTGGCTGATCGACACGCCGTGGGTAGCGCGCATACCGCCGAAGCCCCAGCGCTTCATTGCGCCGGCGAAACCCTTACCCTGGGTGTGACCGGCGACGTCGACCAGCTGGCCGGCAATGAAATGATCGGCCGCGATCTCGGCGCCGACATCGAGGAGCGCGTCCTCGGCGACACGGAATTCGACCAAGCGCGCCTTGGGCTCCACTTCCGCCTTGGCGAAGTGGCCGCGCTGCGGCTTGGCGACATTCTTGACCTTCGCGACGCCCGCGCCGAGCTGAACCGCGACATAACCGTCGCGATCGACTTCCTTGCGGGCCACGACCTGGTTGCCCTCAAGGGCCAGAACCGTAACCGGAATATGACGTCCGTCCTCCTGGAACAGACGGGTCATCCCGACCTTCTTAGCGATCACGCCTGTGCGCATCACTGATTACTCCCATAGAGGCCCGCCTTAGCAGCGGGCGTATCCAACGAAAAAACCGCTCAGGATCTCTCCCTCGCGGCCCAACCCAATAGCATGATCACCCCGTCCGGGTTGGATGCCGACCCCTGCTCGGGGAAGGCGACGGGGGACCAGGACCACGAGCCATTCCGGTTCACCGGAGGGGCCGTGCGGTATCCCTTGTGTCCTTTGAGCTTCCGGCAAGCCGGAATGCCCGATACCCTGCCCTCATAATCGAGAGCAGGGACTTGCCAGCTTACGCCAGCTTGATTTCGACGTTCACGCCGGCAGCCAGATCCAGCTTCATCAGCGCGTCGACCGTCTGGGGCGTCGGCTGCACAATGTCAAGCATGCGCTTGTAGGTGCGGACTTCGAACTGCTCGCGCGACTTCTTGTCGATGTGCGGGCCACGGTTGACCGTGAACTTTTCGATGCGCGTCGGAAGGGGAATCGGACCGCGAATGAGGGCGCCGGTGCGGCGGGCGGTGTCGGCGATGTCGCCGGTCGCCTGATCGAGCACGCGATGATCGAACGCCTTGAGGCGAATGCGGATGTTGCTGTCCATTGTTCCTGTACCGATGCGAAAGAGCCAAAAACCCGGAGCATTTTCAAAAATCAGCCGGAGCAGCCGATGATTTATGAAAATGCGCCAACCAAAAAATATCCGCCCCGTTTCTTGCCCTTCTAGCTCTATCGAGCCGGAGAAAGGCGATCCGGGGCGGTAAAAAACTCAGCGGCGCGAATCAGGCGATTCGCGCCGCTGCGGTCCTATATTACTTCGAGATCGTGCCGACAACCCCTGCGCCGACGGTCCGGCCGCCTTCGCGGATCGCGAAGCGCAGACCCTGGTCCATGGCGATCGGAGCGATCAGCTTGACGCCGAGCTTCACATTGTCGCCAGGCATGACCATCTCGGTACCCTCGGGGAGGATCACTTCGCCGGTCACGTCGGTGGTGCGGAAGTAGAACTGCGGACGATAGTTCGCGAAGAACGGCGTGTGACGACCGCCTTCTTCCTTCGACAGGACGTAGACTTCTGCGTCGAACTCGGTGTGCGGGGTGATCGTGCCGGGCTTGGCCAGAACCTGGCCGCGCTCGACTTCTTCACGGCCCACGCCACGGATCAGCGCGCCGATGTTGTCGCCCGCACGACCTTCGTCGAGCAGCTTGCGGAACATTTCGACGCCGGTGACGGTGGTCTTGCGGGTGTCCTTGATGCCGACGATCTCGACTTCTTCACCAACCTTGACGATACCGGTTTCGACACGGCCGGTCACGACGGTGCCGCGGCCCGAGATCGAGAACACGTCTTCGATCGGCATCAGGAAGGGCTTGTCGATCGGACGCTCCGGCTGCGGGATGAAGGTGTCGACCGCTTCCATCAGCTTCAGAACGGCGTTCTTGCCGATTTCGTCGTTCGAACCGTCCAGAGCCTTGACGGCCGAGCCGGGGATGACGGGGATGTTATCGCCGTCGAAGTCGTAGGACGACAGCAGCTCGCGGATTTCCAGCTCGACCAGCTCGAGGATTTCAGCGTCGTCGACGAGGTCAACCTTGTTCATGAACACGACGAGCTGCGGCACGCCGACCTGGCGGGCGAGCAGGATGTGCTCGCGGGTCTGCGGCATCGGGCCGTCGGTGGCCGAAACGACGAGGATCGCGCCGTCCATCTGGGCCGCACCGGTGATCATGTTCTTGACGTAGTCGGCGTGACCCGGGCAGTCGACGTGCGCGTAGTGACGGGCTTCGGTCTCATATTCGACGTGGGCGGTCGAGATGGTGATGCCGCGCTCGCGCTCTTCGGGAGCCTTGTCGATGTTGGCATAGTCAACGAAGGTCGCGCCGCCGGTTTCGGCAAGCACCTTGGTGATCGCCGCGGTCAGCGAGGTCTTGCCATGGTCGACGTGACCGATGGTGCCGATGTTGCAGTGCGGCTTGTTCCGCTCAAACTTAGCCTTAGCCATTTTATCCTACCTTCTAATCAAATCAGCTTTGGTCTGACCGCTCGGCCGCGCCTCGCGAAGGCGCGTCCATAGCAGCAAATTTACAGAATGCCAGCCCAAAACCGAGCCGCTTGCGCGGCCCGGCCAGGGAAACTCATCAGGCCATCTTCGCCTTGACCTCGTCCGCCACATTCTGCGGCACTTCATCATAGTGCGAGAAGATCATCGAGTAGTTCGCGCGCCCCTGGGTGAAGGAACGCAACGAATTCACATAGCCAAACATGTTGGCCAGCGGCACCATGGCCTCGACCACCTGCGCGTTGCCGCGCGTGTCGGTGCCCTGGATCTGACCGCGACGGCTGTTCATGTCGCCAATGACGTCGCCCAGATATTCTTCCGGGGTGACGACCTCGACCTTCATGACCGGCTCAAGCAGGGTGATGCCCGACTTCTGCGCAGCTTCGCGCATCGCGGCGCGGCCGGTGATTTCGAACGCCAGCGCCGACGAGTCGACGTCGTGATAGGCGCCGTCGTAGAGCAGGATTTCGAAGTCGATGATCGGGAAGCCGATGAGCGAACCGGTGGCCGCCGTCTCGCGCATGCCCTTTTCGATCGCGGGGATATATTCCTTGGGAATGTTACCGCCCTTGATCTCATCCTTGAAGATGATGCCCGCGCCACGTTCGCCCGGGGTCAGCTTGACCTTGATGCGACCGAACTGGCCGGTGCCGCCCGACTGCTTCTTGTGGGTGTAGTCGATATCGACCGGCTTCTTGAGATATTCGCGGTAAGCCACCTGCGGCGCACCGACATTCGCCTCGACCTTGAACTCGCGCTTCATGCGGTCGACCAGGATTTCGAGGTGAAGTTCGCCCATGCCCTTGATGATGGTCTGGCCCGATTCGTGATCGGTCGTGACACGGAAGGACGGATCCTCGGCGGCCAGACGATTGAGCGCGACGCCCATCTTTTCCTGGTCGGCCTTGGTCTTGGGCTCGACCGACAGCTCGATCACCGGCTCGGGGAATTCCATCCGCTCCAGGATGATCGGCTGGCGCTCGGCGCACAGCGTATCGCCGGTGGTGGTTTCCTTCATGCCGGCCAGAGCGACGATGTCGCCGGCATAAGCCGCTTCGACGTCTTCACGGCTGTTGGCATGCATCAGCAGCATGCGGCCGATCTTTTCCTTCTTGTCCTTGACCGAGTTCAGATAGGTGCCCTTGGTCAGGGTGCCCGAATAAACGCGCAGGAAGGTCAGCGAACCGACGAACGGATCGTTCATGATCTTGAACGCCAGGCCCGCGAAGGGCGCGTCGTCCGCCGTCTTGCGGCTGTCGGGCTCCTCGGTGTCGGGGTTGATGCCCTGCACGTCGGGGATGTCGAGCGGCGAGGGCAGATAGTCGACGACCGCGTCGAGCAGCGGCTGCACGCCCTTGTTCTTGAATGCCGAGCCGCACAGGACCGGCGTGAACGCCTGGCCCAGCGTGCCCTTGCGGATCAGCTTCTTGAGCGTGGCGGTGTCAGGCAGGTTGCCTTCCAGATAGGCTTCCATCGCGTCGTCGTCCTGCTCGACGGCGAGTTCGATCAGCTTTTCGCGATATTCGGCCGCCTTGTCGGCGAGATCAGCCGGAATTTCCTCATAGGAGAATTCAGCGCCGAGATTCTCGTCCTTCCAGATGATCGCGCGGTTCTCGACCAGGTCGACCAGGCCCTTGAAGTCCGATTCCGTGCCGATGGGCAGATAGAGGACGGCCGGGGTCGCGCCGAGACGGTCGATGATCGTCTGCACGCAATAATAGAAATCGGCGCCGGTGCGGTCGAGCTTGTTGATGAAGCACATCCGCGGCACCTTGTACTTGTCCGCCTGGCGCCACACGGTTTCCGACTGCGGCTCAACGCCCGCGACACCGTCGAACGCGGCGACCGCGCCGTCGAGCACACGCAGCGAACGCTCGACCTCGATGGTGAAGTCGACGTGGCCGGGGGTGTCGATGATGTTCAGGCGGTGGTCGTTCCAGAAACAGGTCGTCGCAGCCGACGTGATGGTGATGCCACGCTCCTGCTCCTGCTCCATCCAGTCCATGGTAGCGGCGCCGTCATGGACTTCGCCGATCTTGTAGGACTTGCCGGTATAGTAAAGGATACGCTCCGTCGTGGTGGTCTTGCCGGCGTCGATATGCGCCATGATACCGAAATTGCGATAGCGTTCGAGCGGATGGCTGCGGGCCATGATGCTTCTCCGTTGCCGGTGCGCCGGCGGTTGGGGATTCGTTAAATCTGCGCGTGGCCCCTAAACCAATCCGTCCGCCATGGGTAGCCACCCGTGGCGAACGGACCGATTTTTTGAAACCATGAGAGGAAGCGAGCGATATGGGTGCCCGCTTCGCCTTTTTCCAGCGCCGGATTACCAGCGATAGTGCGAGAAGGCGCGGTTCGCTTCCGCCATGCGGTGCGTGTCTTCGCGCTTCTTGACGGCATTGCCGCGATTGTTGGCGGCATCCAGCAGCTCGCCCGACAGACGGGCAGCCATGGTGGTTTCGCTGCGGTTGCGCGAAGCCGTGATCAGCCAGCGGATCGCCAGCGCCTGGGCGCGCTCGGGGCGCACTTCGACGGGAACCTGGTAGGTCGCACCGCCGACGCGGCGGCTGCGGACTTCGATGCCGGGCTTCACATTGTTCAGCGCATCGTGGAACATCGCGATCGGATCCTTCTTGGACTTCGTCTCGACAGTGTCGAGAGCGCCGTACACGATGGATTCGGCGACGGCCTTCTTGCCGTCCTGCATGATGCTGTTCATGAACTTCGACAGCACGACATCACCGAACTTGGGATCCGGCAGGATGACGCGCTTTTCGGGGCGACGACGACGTGACATATTACTGGTCTCCCCTTACTTCGGACGCTTGGCGCCGTACTTCGAACGGCTCTGCTTGCGGTCCTTGACGCCCTGGGTATCCAGAACGCCGCGCAGCACGTGATAGCGCACACCTGGAAGGTCGCGCACGCGGCCGCCACGGATCAGCACAACGCTGTGCTCCTGAAGGTTGTGGCCTTCACCCGGAATATAGGTGATGACTTCGCGCTGGTTGACCAGGCGCACCTTCGCCACCTTACGGAGAGCCGAGTTCGGCTTCTTCGGGGTCGTCGTGTAAACACGGGTGCAAACGCCGCGCTTCTGCGGGTTCGCTTCCATGGCAGGGACCTTCGACTTGGTCTTCTGCAGCTCGCGGCCCTTGCGGACCAGCTGGTTGATTGTTGGCATGAAGCCCTTCACCTTTTTCAGTTACTTTACCGCATGCATTTCCCGCGTTCCTTGCGGTCTGGAAAGCAATCGCCCCCAAACAGCAAAGGCCCCGGCGGAAACCCGCCCGGAGCCGCAAGAGCACCGGCAATGTTCAGCTCTGACGCCCCCAGAACCGGGAACTGGCGCGAACGAATCCGTCCAGCCGGGCCTTTGGGCAGGCGCGCCTATATCCATGTGGGGGACGCGGGTCAAGAACCGGCCGAAAGATCGGGCGCTGCCCTCCGGCGCAGGCGGCCCGCCGATCAGTCATAGGTCATCAGGCAATCGCCCGGAAAAAAATCCGGCGGATCGGAACCAATGGCACGGATCCACGTTTCACCCCGTTCATCCTTCGACTCGTCACGAGTCCGTTTTGGCGGATTCGCGCGACTCGGATTGTTTTGTTAGCGCCCCGTTCACTTAAAAAGAAATGCGGGGTCGCAATTGTCGCAACGGAGCAAGGTGAGGGTGCCTGCCCTCTGGGCCAGCATGGCTGCCCACTGTTCGAAGCTGTGCCCGGAACGGGAAATTTTCCTGCACTCGGGCGGCCAGATGAAGTTCATCCGCATTTCGCGCCGGACGCAGCTTGTCGCGCTCGGGCTGCTTTCCTGTGCCCTGGTCGGGGGCGCAGGGCTTACTTTGTCCATGATCTCCCGCAGCGCGGAGATCGAGCAGGAACGTGACGCCCTCACCGCAAAGGGCAAGGCCGTCGCGAGCACCGCCAGCCAGGTCGAGCGCTATCGCAAGTCGGTCGACCAACTCGCGCAGGAGCTGAAAGAGCGCCAGGATTTCATGGACGACCTCTACCGCACCCATTTCGGCCAGGAGGACGCCGTTTCCGCCAGCGATGTGGTCGGCAAGGCCGACGGCGGGGCCAAGCACGGCACGTCCAAACTGGACACGAAGATCAGCGTCGCGCCCGAAGCCGCCACGCTGTTCCAGATCGATGCGCGGCAGCGCCGTTTTGCCGCCTTGCTGACCAGCGCAGTCCAGCATCGCGCCGACAAGGCCGCCGCCGCTATCCGCAGCTTCGGCCTCAACCCCAATGGCCTCGCCCGCACCGCCGCGCGCGCGCAGGGCGGACCCTTCGTTCCCTGGGAAGGCCAGGACGCCCTGCCGGGCGAGTTCGAAAAGCTCGCCAGTGCGCTGTCGCGGATGGAATTTCTGGAAGCCAGCCTGCTCGCCATCCCCTCCGGCAAGCCCACGGCAACGCCGATGCTGAGCAGTAGCTATGGCTATCGCAGCGATCCGTTCAACGGCCATGCGGCCTTTCACGCGGGGCTGGATTTTCCCGGCAGCATGGGTCAGCCGATCCTGGCCGCCGCATCGGGCAAGGTCAGCTTCGTGGGCCAGCGCAGCGGCTATGGCAATGTGGTCGAGGTCACCCATGGCAACGGCATCCTGACCCGCTATGCCCATCTTTCCGGCTTCAACGCGCGGGTCGGCCAGCCGGTAGCCCGTGGCGACACCATTGCGCGCATGGGCTCGACCGGCCGCTCCACAGGTCCGCATCTCCATTTTGAAGTGCGGGTGAACGGCAACGCCATCAATCCCCGCCGCTTCCTGGAAGCCCGCCAGGACGTCCTCCAGATCCAGCAGATCGCGACGGCGCGCCTGGCTGATGTCGGCGATCGCGGCTAAGGCGGTTTCCACACGATCGGCCGTGATCGCCGGTTAGGAGATCGCGGCTTTTTCGTCCGATCGAACCGGTTCGGCCATTCCGGATCCCGTCAATGCCTCCCCGATTGCGAGGAAGACGGCGGACTCTTGCCATGCCCGACCGCGAGGGCCCCATCTGCCCGAAAAGAAAAGGGGCCGGAAAACCGGCCCCTTTGCATTGCTGTCGATCGAACCGATCAGCGCTTCGAGAACTGGAAGCTCCGGCGGGCCTTGGCCTTGCCGTACTTCTTGCGCTCGACGGCGCGGCTGTCGCGGGTCAGGAAGCCTTCGGCCTTGACCGCGCTGCGCAGCGCCGGCTCATATTTGGCGAGTGCCTGGGCGATGCCGTGCTTGACCGCGCCGGCCTGACCCGAGAGGCCGCCGCCCTTGACGGTGGCGATCACGTCATACTGACCTTCGCGCTCGGTGACGCCGAAGGGCTGGTTGATCACCAGACGCAGGGTCGGGCGAGCGAAGTAGATTTCCTGATCGCGGCCATTGACCGTGATCTTGCCGGTGCCGGGCTTTACCCAGACGCGGGCGACGGCGTCCTTGCGGCGGCCGGTCGCATAGGCGCGGCCGAGGCTGTCGATTTCCTGGGCGCGCAGCGGAGCGGCAGGCTGAACCGGCGCGATCGGGGCGTCGGCGGCGGGCGCGGCAGCGGCAGCCGGCGCGTTGGCGGTCAGCGACGCGAGGTCGGACAGGGACTGGCGGTTATCGGTCATTATGCACCCACCTTGTTCTTGCGGTTGCGCGACGCGAAGTCGAGCACTTCGGGGTTCTGCGCGGCGTGCGGATGTTCGGCGCCGGCGAAGATGCGCAGGTTGCGCATCTGCTGACGGCCCAGCGGGCCGCGGGGGATCATGCGCTCAACGGCCTTTTCCAGGACGCGCTCGGGGAAACGGCCTTCCAGAACCTTCTGGGGGGTGGTTTCCTTGATGCCGCCGGCATAGCCGGTGTGCTTGTAATAGACCTTGTCGGTCAGCTTGCGGCCGGTGAACTTCACCTTTTCCGCGTTGATGATGATGACATTGTCACCGCAATCAACGTGGGGGGTGAAGCTCGGCTTGTGCTTGCCGCGCAGGATGTTCGCGACGGTCGAGGCGAGGCGGCCGACGACGAGGCCTTCCGCGTCGATCAGAACCCATTTCTTTTCGACCGTGGCCGGGGTTGCCGGCTTGGTGGTCTTCATCAGCGCCTTCATGGTGCCAATACTCCAAGAATGAAACAGTGAATTGAACGCTGTTGCCAGCTTTCAGAAGATGGCGGCTAATGACGGGTAGGGCCGCGCAAGTCAAGCGATTCGGCGGCTTTGCTGACGGGTAAAATAATACCCGTCAAGCCGACACGGCGCGGCGGCGCCTATCCCCGGCGTTCCCCCAGGGCATGGGCGCCCCAGGTGGCCGATGCGACCACCAGCGCGCCGACCGCCTGGTGCAGCACCGCCAGCGGCAGCGCGATGCCGCTGACGACCGTCGCGATGCCCAGCGCGATCTGCGTGCCGACGGCGGCATTGATCGCGATCGATGGGCCGCGCTGTCCCGCCTGCTTCGCCATCCTGGCGAGCATGATCAGCATGAACGCCGCCACCCAGGCCCACCAGCGGTGGATGAAATGCACCAGATAGGGGTCGCTGGAGACGGTCGCCCAGAACGAGCCGAGCCATTCGATTCCCTGCGGCACGAGATGGTCGTTCATCAGCGGCCAGGTGTTGGAGACATAGCCTGCGTCCAGCCCGGCCGTGAACGCGCCGAACAGCAATTGCACCATGAGCGCCAGCAGCGCGGCCACGGCGAAGGGGTGCAGCATGGCCGGCTTCGCGAAGGGCGTCCTGGCACGTGTCAGCAGGTCGAGGGCGGTCCAGATCAGGCCGCCCATGATGAACAGCGCCGTCAGCAGGTGCACCGCCAGCCGGTAATGGCTGACATCGGTACGGACCGACAGGCCCGATTCCACCATCCACCAGCCGATCGCGCCCTGAAGCCCGCCAAGCGCGAGCAACGCGACGAGGCGCGGGCCGTAGCCCTGGGGGATCGTCCGTTTCCACGCGAACCAGAGCAGCGGCAGCGCGAAGGCGACGCCGATCAGCCGCCCCAGCAGCCGATGCACCCATTCCCAGAAGAAGATGAACTGGAAATCGCCCAGCGTCATGTCCTGCCGCAATTGCCGATATTCGGGGATCTTCTGATAATCGCGGAAGGCGTCCATCCACTGGTCGTGGGTCAGCGGCGGAATGGCGCCGCTGATCGGTTTCCACTGGGTGATCGACAGGCCGGATTCGGTCAGGCGGGTGATCCCGCCGACCACGACCATGCAGAAGACGAGGGCGGCGACCATCAGCAGCCAGCGCGCGATCGGCGCGGGGCGTGGGACGGCGTTGGCGGGTCGGCTCAAGGTCATCGCAGTCATGGACCCGATCCATGCGCGCTTGTCCCGCGGGTTGCAAGGATAACCCTGAACCATGAACAAAAGGTCATAACGCCTTGTGCATGAAGGGATACAAAGCGCGGGAGGGGCGTATCTCGTCCCATGAGCATATTGATCGAGGATAATCAATGAGCGGCGCGCGGGGCATAGGGGAGATGATCGCCGCCCAGGGCGCGCTGGGCGCGCTGACCGCGCGCATCGACGCCGGGTCGCCGCTGGGACCGGTTGACGGCTGGTCCCCGGCGCTGGTGTCGGCGGTCCGGCTGATGCTGTCGTCGCAGGCGGAGATCGTGCTGTTCTGGGGTCCGGAGCTCTGCGCGCTCTATAATGAAGCCTATGCGCCCACGATCGGGGACAAGCATCCCCGCGTGCTCGGCCGCCCGGCGCGGGAGGGGTGGACGGAGCTTTGGGACGATCTGGAGCCGCTGCTGCGCTCCGTCGTCGAACAGGGGCAGCCGGTGCATGCCAAGGACCGGCCCTTCTATATCGAGCGGGCCGGCGGGCTGGGCGAACAGGTGTTCTTCGACATCAACTATTCGCCGGTCTACGAGGCGGACGGCTCCATCGGCGGCGCGCTCTGCATCGTCAGCGAGACCACCAAGAGGGTGATAGCGGAAAAGGAGATGCGCGCCGATCGCGCCCGTCTCTGGGCATTGGCGCGCGACCCCTTCCTGGTCGCTGACCGGGACGGCACGTGGCTGGCCGCCAGCCCGGCCTGGACCGACATATTGGGTTGGAGCGAGGCCGAGCTGATCGGCCGCACGTCCGAATGGATGGAGCATCCCGACGATCTGGCGAAGACCAGGGGCGAAATCGCCGCCCTGGCGCAAGGCATGCCGACGGCGCGGTTCGAGAACCGTTTCCGGGCAAAGGACGGCAGCTACCGCAATTTCAGCTGGACGGCGGTGCCCGAAAACAACCTCGTCTATTGCGTCGCCCGCGACGTGACCGAGCAGCGCGCCCGTGCGCGGGCCCTCGCGGACGCCGAGGATGCGCTGCGACAGGCGCAGAAGATGGAGACGCTGGGCCAGTTGACCGGCGGCGTGGCGCATGATTTCAACAATCTGCTGCAGATCGTCACCGGCAATCTGGAACTGCTGCAACGCGACCTTCCCGAGGATCAGGCGCGGCTGCGGCGCGCGGCGGACAATGCGATGGCGGGCGCGGAGCGCGCGGCGCTGCTGACGCAAAGGCTGCTCGCCTTCTCTCGCCGCCAGCCTCTGGCGCCCGAACGAATCGATCCCAACCGGCTGGTGAGCGGCATGTCCGACCTGCTCAACCGCACATTGGGCGAGACGATCGAGGTGGAGACGATCCAGAGCGCGCGGATCTGGCCGGTCGAGATCGACGTCAACCAGATGGAGAATGCGTTGCTGAGCCTGGCGGTGAACGCGCGCGACGCCATGCCGGACGGCGGCAAGCTGACCATAGAGGTCGCCAACACCCATATCGACGAGGCTTACGCCGCGCAGGAGGCGGAAGTGTCGCCCGGCCAATATGTGCTGATCAGCGTATCCGACACGGGCCAGGGCATGGACGAGGACGTGCTGAGCCACGCGATCGAACCCTTCTTCACCACCAAGGAGGTCGGGCGCGGCACCGGGCTGGGCCTGTCGATGGTCTATGGTTTCATCAAGCAGTCGGGCGGCCATATCCGCGTCTATTCCGAACGCGGCCATGGCACGACGGTCAAGATATACCTGCCGCGCTTCTACGGCCCTCTGCCCGACAATGACACGGGCACGGTCAGCCGGGCCACGCCGGTATGCGGCGGCGACGAGACGGTGCTGGTCTGCGAGGATGACGACAAGGTGCGCGCCTATACCGTCGATGTGCTGAAGGAACTGGGCTATCGGGTGATGGAGGCGGACAACGGCGCGGCGGCGCTGAAGGCGCTGGAAATGGCGTCGGAGCCCATCGACCTGCTGTTCACCGACGTCATCCTGCCCGGCGGCATGACCGGCGCCGACATCGCGCAGCAGGCGCGGGCGCAGCAGCCGGGGCTGAGGATATTGTTCGCCACCGGCTATGCGCGCAACGCCATCATTCATCACGGCCGGCTCGATCCGGGCGTAGAACTGCTGACCAAGCCTTTCACCTATGCCGAACTGGCCGCCAAGGTTCGCGACATGCTGGACCGCGACGACGCGCGGCAGGCGGGATGAAGCCTCCCGGCGGTCAGAGCGACCGCCGCCAGGCGGCGACCAGTTCGACCGCCCGGTCCCGCACCGAGGCGCCGCCGTCGCCCGGCCGGTAGAGCGCACCGCCGACGCCGATGCCTTCGCAGCCGGCGGCCAGCCATTCCCCGATCGAATCCGCGCCGGTGCCGCCGACCGCCCAGATGCCGACATGGCCGGGCAGCACGTCCTTCAGCGCCCTTACATAAGCGGGGCCGAGACGGGCGGCGGGAAACAGCTTGATCCGGCGCGCGCCGGCCTGCACCGCGGCGAAGGCCTCGCTGGGCGTCATGAAGCCGGGGAGAAGCTCCAGTCCCAGTTCCGCCCCGCGCGCGATCACCTGCATGTCGCTATTGGGCGTCACCATGATCCGTCCGCCAGCGCCATGCAGTTCCTCCACCGCCGTCACGGACAGTACCGTGCCGCCGCCGATCAGCGCGCGGTCGCCATATTCGGCCTGCATTGCAGCGATGCTGCGAAGCGGATCGGGGGAGTTGAAGGGCACTTCGAGAATGCGGATGCCGGATTCGATCAGGACGGCGCCGATCTCCAGCGCTTCTTCCGGCCGGAGACCGCGCAGGATCGCGCAAATAGGCGGCGCGCCGTCGGCCAGCAGATCATCGAGGGTCATGGTGGGACTCCGTTGGAATAGGGCAGATGCGCCGGGGACGCCGAATGCTCCCGCCAGCAGGAGGTGGGGGAATGAAATGGTCCCCATCCCTCATCAGGAAAGGCCGAGGCCGGCGAGCGCGCAGGCATCGCCCTCCAGCACCTGCGTCGCCAGCCCCCGCCTGCCCAGCGCCTGGGCATAGAGCATCGAGAGGCGGCCGTCGCCGATCAGCAGGATATCGTCATCCTGTTCCAGCATGTCCGCGACTTCCGCGATCTCCGCCCCGATCAGCAGGCCGGACAGATAGCCCGCCGCCCACTGGGCCGATCGCCCCGCCCGCAGCCGCATGCTCCGCGCGGCGAACAGGGAGGAGAGCAGCCGCCCTCCCTCCGCACGCGCCAGGCCTTCGGCAAAGCCCTGCGCCTCCTGCGCGGGATCGGGCTGGTCGGTCTGGGCGCCGAGGGTGGAATGGTCCCGCAGCAGCGCGAAAAGCTCTCCCGTCGGCATGGTGCGGAAGGTGGTGACATGGCCATCCTCCACCACCGCCCATTTATTGTGCGTGCCGGGCAGGACGACCAGCCGGCGGCCCTGGCCCAGCGCGGGATCGCGCGCGATGGCGCCGAAGATCTGCGTCTCCTCCCCGCGCATCACGTCGGGCGCGCCGTTCGGGTTCGTGCAGGCAAGGCCGGCCATGATCGCGACGGGCACGCCACGCCATTCGAACCGGGCCGACGCCATGCGCCAGGCGACGGCGTCGGCCGGGCAGTCCGCATAGGGTGCCTCCACCCAGCCGTCGCGGGCGCCGGCCATGCCGCACAGGCGGATCTGCGCGGGTGCGGCCTGGTCCAGCCAGGGGCCGATGGTGGCAGTGAAGACCGCCTCCGACTGTCCCCGCGCCGCGGCGATGCCGGGGCCGTCATGACGCGCCGTCACGCGGCCCTGCTCCACCCGGAACAGCCTCAGGCGGCTGGTGCCCCAGTCCCCGACAACCTCATAGCGGCCCATCAAATCCATCACTTTGTCCGAAGCATCCTTGATATTCTATTTGTATGAGTATATCGGAGAGGCAAGCGGGTCAACTTGCCCGGAATAAAATGGTCATTTTCTTCGACAGGTGCCTTTTCCATGAATGATTCGTCCAAGCCCGTTAACAAGCTTCGCAGCCGCGCCTGGTTCGACAATCCAGACAATATCGACATGACCGCGCTCTATCTGGAGCGTTACCTGAATTTCGGCCTCAGCCTGGAAGAACTGCGCAGCGGCAAGCCGATCATCGGCATCGCCCAGACCGGCAGCGACCTCAGCCCGTGCAATCGCCATCATATGGTGCTGGCCGAGCGCGTGCGCGAGGGCATTCGCGAAATGGGCGGCATTGCGCTGGAATTTCCCGTCCACCCGATCCAGGAAACCGGCAAGCGGCCGACGGCGGGGCTGGACCGCAACCTGGCCTATCTGGGACTGGTCGAGGCGATGTACGGCTATCCGCTGGACGGGGTGGTGCTCACCACGGGCTGCGACAAGACGACGCCCGCGCTGCTGATGGCGGCGGCGACGGTCAACATCCCCGCCATCGCGCTGTCGGTCGGGCCGATGCTGAACGGTTGGTTCAAGGGCGAGCGGACGGGTTCGGGCACGATCGTGTGGCATGCGCGGCAATTGCTGGCGGCGGGCAAGATCGACGATGAGGGCTTCATCAAGCTGGTGGCGTCGTCGGCACCCTCCACCGGCTATTGCAACACCATGGGCACGGCGACGACAATGAACTCGCTGGCCGAGGCGCTGGGCATGATGCTGCCGGGTTCGGCGGCGATCCCCGCGCCCTATCGCGACCGGCAGGAGGTCGCCTATCGGACCGGCAAGCGGATCGTCGAGATGGTGGCGGAGGACCTGAAGCCCTCCGACATCCTGACGCTGGACGCCTTCCACAACGCCATAGTGGTGAACTCGGCCATTGGCGGGTCGACCAATGCGCCGATCCACCTGACCGCGATCGCGCGCCATGTCGGCGTCGACCTGCCGCTCAAGGATTGGGAGACGGTGGGGCACAGGGTGCCGTTGCTGGTGAACCTCCAGCCCGCGGGCGAATATCTGGGCGAGGATTATTATCGCGCCGGCGGCGTTCCGGCCGTGGTCGGCCAGTTGATCGGGCAGGGACTGATCCGCGAGGGCGCCATGACCGTCAACGGCAAGACGATGGGCGAGAATTGCAGGGGCGCGGAGATCGAGGATGAAAAGGTCATCCGTCCCTTCGCCCAGCCATTGAAGGAAGAAGCCGGCTTCCTCGTCCTGTCGGGCAATCTGTTCGACGCGGCGGTGATGAAGACCAGCGTGATTTCGGACGAGTTCCGCCAGCGCTATCTGTCCAATCCCGAAGATCCCAATGCCTTTGAAGGACCGGCGGTCGTGTTCGACGGACCGGAGGACTATCATGCGCGGATCGACGATCCCGCCGTCGGCCTCACGCCCGACACGCTGCTGTTCATGCGCGGCGCGGGTCCGGTCGGCTATCCGGGCGCGGCGGAGGTGGTGAACATGCGGCCGCCCGCCTATCTCATCACCGAGGGCGTGTCCGCCCTGCCCTGCATCGGGGACGGGCGCCAGTCGGGCACGAGCGGGAGTCCCTCCATCCTCAACGCCTCGCCCGAAGCGGCGGCGATGGGCGGCCTTGCGCTGCTCCAGACCGGCGACCGGGTGCGGATGGACCTGAACAAGGGTGTGGTGAACGTCCTCATTTCCGACGAGGAACTCGCGAGCCGCCGGGCGAAGCTGGTGGCCGAGGGCGGCTATCCCTATCCCGCCTCGCAGACGCCCTGGCAGGAAATCCAGCGCTCCGTGGTCGGCCAGCTCAATACCGGCGCGATCCTGGAGGGCGCGGAAAAATATCAGCGCATCGCCCAGACCATGGGTCTGCCGCGCGATAATCATTGATCCCCTTTTCGGCATTGATCCCCTTTCGGCACTGATCCCCTTTTCGGAGTTTTCCCCATGTTCAACGGAGCCATCCTTGTCGGCGCGAGCGAGCGCCAGGGCGGCGCACCCTTCTTCGCCATCGACCCGTCGACCGGCGCGAAGGGCGAGGTCGCCTTCCACAACGCCTCGGCCGCCGATGTCGCGGACGCCTGCGCGCTGGCCGATGCCGCGTTCGAGAGCTTCTCGACCCTGACGCCGGACGCCCGCGCCGCCTTTCTGGAGGCGGTGGCGGACGGCATCATGGCGATTGGCGACCTGCTGATCACCACGGCCATGAGCGAAACCGGCCTGCCGCGCGGCCGGCTGGAGGGCGAACGGGGCCGCACCGTCGGCCAGCTTCGCCTGTTCGCCGGCTATGTGCGCCAGGGCGACTGGCTGGACGCGACCATCGACAAGGCCCTGCCGGAGCGCCAGCCGCTGCCGCGCAGCGACCTGCGTCGCGTCAATCAGTCGGTCGGCCCCGTCGCCGTGTTCGGCGCGTCCAACTTCCCGCTCGCCTTCTCCGTTGCGGGCGGCGACACGGCGTCGGCGTTCGCGGCGGGTTGCCCAGTCGTGGTGAAGGGCCACCCGGCCCATCCCGGCACCGGCGAACTGGTCGCCCGCGCCATCGCGACGGCGGTCAGGGAAAGCGGCCTGCATGAGGGCGTATTTTCCTACCTGCCCGGCACGACCAACGACCTTGGCGGCGCGCTGGTGGCCGATCCGCGCATCAAGGCGGTGGGCTTTACCGGGTCGCGCGGCGGCGGCCTGGCCCTCATGAAGATCGCCGCCGAGCGCGCCGAACCGATCCCGGTCTATGCCGAAATGTCGAGCATCAACCCGGTCGTGCTGCTGCCCGGCGCGCTGGCCGCCCGCGCCGAGGCGCTGGGCACTGCCTTCGTCGGATCGCTGACCCTGTTTTCGGGCCAGTTCTGCACCAATCCGGGCCTGGTGATCGCGCTCGACAGCCCCGACCTCGACCGCTTCGTCGCTTCGGCCGCAGAAGCGCTGTCGGGCAATGCGGCGCAGGTCATGCTGACGCCCGGCATCCATGCCGCCTATGAAAAGGGCGTCGCCGCCCTGTCCGGCGCGGAGGGCGTCACCACGGTCGCGCGCGGCGTCGCGGGAGACGGCGTCAATCGCGGGCAGCATGCGCTGTTCGCCACCAGCGGCGATCGCTTCCGCGCCAATCCCGCGCTGGCGCATGAGGTGTTCGGTTCCTCTTCCATCCTCGTCAAATGCGCGACCGTCGAGGAGATGATCGCCACCATCGCCGATCTGGAGGGCCAGTTGACCGCGACGCTGCAGATGGAGGAGAGCGATCAGGCCGATGCCGCCCGGCTGCTGCCCACGCTGTCGCGCAAGGTCGGCCGCGTGCTCGCCAATGGCTGGCCGACCGGCGTCGAGGTGACCCATGCCATGGTCCATGGCGGTCCCTTCCCGTCGACCTCCGACGGGCGCTCCACATCCGTGGGCACGCTCGCCATGATGCGCTTCCTGCGCCCGGTCTGCTATCAGGATGTGGCCGACGCCGTGCTGCCGCCCGCCCTGCAGGCCGCCAATCCCTGGCAGCTCAACCGCCGTGTCGAGGGCAGGCTGGAGATCGCCCGGTGACCCTGTCCCCTGATCAGTCCCCCGATCAGTCCGCCATCCGTTCGCTGGTGCAGTTCGAGGAAGGCGGCCGTCGCGGCGTCGCCGCCCTCGACGCCAGCGGCGCGGCCCGGCGCGTGGAGGGCGCAAGCTCCACCCGAGCGCTGGCGCTGGAGGCGATTGCGGCCGGAACGGCCCTCGCCGCCATGGCGCAAGCGCGCCTGGGCGGAGCGGTGGACCTTTCCACCGTCCGGCTGCTCTGCCCCATCGATCATGAGGATGCCGCGCATCTGCTGGTCGCGGGCACCGGCCTTACCCATCTTGGCTCGGCCGAAGGGCGCGACAAGATGCACAAGGCGGCCGCGGCGGGTGAACTGACCGACAGCATGCGCATGTTCCTGATGGGCGTGGAGGGCGGCAAGCCCGCCGACGGTGGCATCGGCGCGCAGCCCGAATGGTTCTACAAGGGCGACGGCCAGAGCCTGATCCATCCCGGCGAGGATTTCGCCATGCCCGCCTTCGCGGAGGATGGCGGGGAGGAGCCGGAGGTCGCCGGCATCTACCTGATCGACGCGGACGGCACGCCGGTCCGGCTGGGCTTTGCCCTGGGCAATGAATTTTCCGATCACGTCACCGAACGGGGCAATTATCTGTGGCTGGCGCACAGCAAGCTGCGTCAGGCGTCCCTGGGGCCGGAACTGCTGCTGGGCGACCTGCCCGACGATCTGCGCGGCACCAGCCGCATCGTCCGCAACGGCGAGACAGTCTGGGAAAGGCCGTTCCTGTCGGGCGAAACCAACATGTCCCACCGCATCGACAATCTGGAACATCATCATTTCAAATATGGTCTGTTCCGTCGTCCGGGCGACATCCACGTCCACTTCTTCGGCACGGCCACTCTCTCCTTTTCGGACGGCTTCGCGACGCAGGAAGGCGACGTGTTCGAGGTGGAGGCCGCGCCCTTCATCCTGCCCGTGCGCAACGGCCTGCGCCGGGCGGCCGATGAAGGCCAGACAAGGGTGAAAGTGCTATGACCATCCGGGCAGGCCTTGTCGGCCTGGGCAAGATCGCCCGCGACCAGCATCTTCCCGCCATCGCGATGACCGAGGGCATAGAGCTGGTCGCGGTCGCCAGCCGCAATGCGCAGGCGGAGGGCGTGAACAACTATCCCGATCTGGACGCGATGCTGGCCGGGGAGCGGGACATGGACGCCGTCATCCTCTGCCAGCCGCCGCAGGTCCGATACCAGGCGGCGCGGCAGGCGCTGCTGGCGGGCAAGCATGTCTTCCTGGAAAAGCCGCCCGGCGCCACGGTGTCGGAAGTGGAGGCGCTGACCGCCCTTGCCCGCGCGCAGGGCGTCACCCTCTATGCAAGCTGGCACAGCCGCTATGCCGCGGCGGTCGCCCAGGCGAAGGCGTGGATGGCGTCGCGCACTGTCAGGCGCATCGACATCCAATGGCGCGAGGATGTCCGCCATTGGCATCCGGGCCAGCCCTGGATCTGGGAAGCGGGCGGCTTTGGCGTGTTCGATCCGGGCATCAACGCCCTGTCGATCCTGACGGAAATCGTGCCGGAGCCGGTGACGATGCTGTCCGCCAGCCTGGAGGTGCCGGAAAACAAGGACGCGCCGATCGGCGCCGCGCTGCGCATGGCGACGGCTTCCGGTGCGGCGGTGGAGGCGGTGTTCGACTGGCGCCAGACGGGGCCGCAGACATGGGACATCGCGGTCGAGACCGCGAACGGCAGCCTGCTGCTGTCGGAAGGCGGCAACATGCTGCGCCTGGACGGGGAAATCCAGCTCAAGGCGCCGGACCAGGAATATCCCGCCATGTATCGCCGTTTCGTCGATCTGGTGGCACAGCGGGCGATCGACGCCGACATCGCGCCGCTGCGGTTGGTGGCGGACGCCTTTCTTTGTGGCCGGCATTGTCCTACGACGGCATTTGAGGACTGAACAGGGGGAACAGGGCAGTGGGAAGCGAGCGCAAGGACGGACCGGAACGCAAATTTCCGACGGACGAGGGCTCGCTGCGCATCCACCAGGCGATCGCCCGGCAATTGGGCACTGCGATCCTGACGGGCGTCCACAAGCCCGGCGACCTGTTCGAGGGCGAGATCGAGGCGTCGGTGCGGCTGCACGTATCCCGCACCGCCTATCGCGAGGCGGTGCGCATCCTGATCGCCAAGGGCATGCTGGAAAGCCGGCCCAAGGCGGGCACCCGCGTGCTGCCGCGCAGCCGCTGGAACGTGCTGGACCCGGAAATGCTGGCGTGGATGTTCGCCGGCGAGCCGGACCGCGATTTCGTGCGCGACCTGTTCGAACTGCGTGGCGTGATCGAGCCGGCGGCGGCCGAATTCGCGGCGCGGCGACGGACCGATGAGCAACTGGCCGTGATGGCGGCCGCGCTCGACGAGATGGAGAAGCATGGACTTTCCACGCCGGAGGGCCGGTCGGCGGACCAGCGTTTCCACCATGCGGTGCTGGCCGCGACGCATAATGACGCGCTGGCCGCGCTGGCAAGTTCGGTGGGGGCGGCGGTAAGCTGGACCACCACGTTCAAGCATCGCAAGAAGCTGCTGCCGCGCGACCCCCTGCCCGATCACAAGGCGGTCCACCAGGCGATCGCCGCCCGCGACACCGCCGCCGCGCGCAACAGCATGGTGGAACTGCTGCGACTGGCCATGGCCGACATGGACGTGGTGATGGCGGAACCTCGCAGGCCCTGAGCCTGGCGCGGCGACGGGAAAGCCCCCGTCAGTTCAACGTCCTCAGTTTACGGGGGCGCGCCGCCGGTAGCTCAGCGCTTCGGCCACATGGACGCGCCCGACGCGCTCCGCGCCTGCCAGGTCGGCGATGGTCCGCGCCACGCGCAGCACGCGGGTATAGCCGCGGGCGGACAGCTTCATCGCCGCGGCCGCCTGCGCCAGCAATTCGCGCCCGGCCTGATCCGGCCCGGCAACCTCCTCCAGCCTTTCTCCATCCACCTCGGCATTGGTGCGCAGCCGCGTGCCGTCATAGCGCCGCGTCTGCACCGCCCGCGCCGCCGCGACCCGTGCGGCGACCTCCGCCGATCCCTCGGCGGGAGGCGGCAGGACCAGGTCGGCCGCCGTCACCGCCTGCACCTCCACATGCAGGTCGATGCGGTCGAGCAGCGGTCCCGACACCTTGGCCTGATAGTCCGCCGCGCAGCGCGGGGCACGGGAACAGGCCAAGGCGGGATCGCCCAGATGGCCGCAGCGGCAGGGATTCATCGCCGCCACCAGTTGCACCCGCGCCGGAAAGGTCACATGCGCATTGGCCCGCGCGACGGTGACTTCCCCCGTCTCCAGCGGCTGCCGCAGCGAGTCGAGGACGGTCCGCTGGAATTCGGGCAGTTCGTCGAGGAACAGCACGCCAAGATGCGCCATGCTGACCTCGCCGGGCCGCGCCTTGTGCCCGCCGCCGACCAGCGCCGCCATGGAGGCGCTGTGATGCGGATTGCGGAAGGGACGGGCGCGGCTGATCCGGCCGCCCTCCAGCGTGCCGGCGACGCTCGCCACCATGGATGTTTCCAGCGCCTCGCCCGGCGTCAGTTCGGGCAGGATGCCGGGCAGGCAGCTCGCCATCAGCGACTTGCCCGCGCCGGGCGGGCCGACCATCAGCAGATTATGGCCGCCCGCCGCCGCGATCTCCAGCGCGCGCTTGGCGCTTTCCTGGCCCTTGACCTGGCGCAGGTCGGCGGTTCGCTCCGGCGGCTGCACCTCGCCGGGCTGCGGGGGCGACAGGGCGGCGGCGCCCTTGAAATGGTTGAGGATCGCCAACAGGTCCGGCGCGGCGATTACCTCCACCTGGCCGGCCCAGGCGGCTTCGGCGCCCTGCGCCACCGGGCAGACGAGGCCCAGTTCCCTCTCCCCGGCATGAAGCGCAGCGAGCAGCACGCCAGGCGTCGGGGCGATGCGGCCGTCCAGGCCCAGTTCGCCCACCACGACATAGCCCGCAAGCGTTTCGGCATCGATCACGCCCATGGCGCCCAGCAGCGCCAGCGCGATCGGCAGGTCGAAATGCGATCCCTCCTTGGGCAGGTCGGCGGGGGAAAGGTTCACGGTGATGCGCTTGGGCGGCAGCGACAGGCCGATGGCTGCGATGGCGTTGCGCACACGCTCCCGGCTTTCTGCGACCGCCTTGTCAGGCAGGCCGACGACGATGAAATTGGGGAGGCCGGGCACGAGCTGGCACTGAACCTCCACGCCGCGCGCTTCCAGCCCCAGATAGGCGACCGTCGATACCGTCGAAACCAATGATGTTCCCCCAACGCCCCAAACGGCCTGCCTTCGCAGGAACAGGCAGGCATTTCAATCTCTTGGTAGAGATGAGCGGGATCAGCCTTCTTCGGCGCGCCCCTTGAAGCCCTGGGCCACGACATACCATTCGACGCTGCCCTTGCGGCTGGCCGGCGGCTTGGCGTGCTTGATCGTGGTGAAATGCCTTTTGAGGATGGCGAGCAGGTCGGCGTCCGTGCCGCCCGCGAACACCTTCGCCACGAAGGTGCCGCCCTTGCGCAGATTTTCGACGGCGAACATGGCTGCCGCCTCGACCAGTCCCATGGTGCGCAGATGGTCGGTCGCCGCATGCCCGACGGTGTTGGCCGCCATGTCGGAAATGACCAGGTCGGGCGCGTCGCCCAGCGCCTCGGCCAGAAGAACGGGCGCCTTGTCGTCCATGAAGTCCATCTGGAACAGCGTGACGCCCGGAATGGGATCGGTCGGCAGCAGGTCGATGCCCACCACCTTCGCCTTGGGGCAGAGTTTCCGCACCACCTGCGCCCAGCCGCCCGGCGCCACGCCCAGGTCGACCACGGCGCGGGAACCCTTCACGAAATGGAATTTCTCATCCAGTTCGATCAGCTTGAAGGCGGCGCGACTGCGCCACCCTTCCGCCTTGGCGCGGCGGACATAGGGGTCGTTCAACTGTCGTTCGAGCCAGCGGGTGGACTGTGCCGTCCGCCCCTTCGCCGTCTTGACCCGCACCTTGCCGGCACCAGTGCCTCTCACATCTTCACTCCGTCGCGGTCCATCAGGCCGCGCAATATGCCCTCGCGAATGCCGCGATCGGCCACGCCCAGTCGCAGGGCGGGCCAGATGTCGAGGATGGATTCCAATATGGCGCAGCCGGCCACGACCAGGTCGGCCCGCTCCGTCCCGATGCAGGGCAGCTTCTGCCGTTCCGCCAGCGGCATGGAGGACAGCCGCGCCGAAATCGCCCGCATCGACGTGGAAGGGACGATCAGCCCGTCAATCGCCTGCCGGTCGTAGCGCGGCAGGTCGAGATGCAGGCTGGCGAGCGTCGTCACCGTGCCCGATGTGCCCAGCAGGCGAATATCGGCCTGCGGCGAGGGCAGCCGGCGCGCCAGCGGCGCAAAGGCGTCCGCTACACGCGCGCGCATCCGGGCATAGGCCGACAGCCGGTCCATGGGATCGGCATGGTCGAACGCCTCGCTCTCCGTCAGGGAGACGACGCCCCAGGGCGCGCTCACCCAGTCGACGATATGCGGCGCGCCCGCGCGATTGGCGTCCACCAGCACCAGTTCGGTCGACCCGCCGCCAATGTCGAAGATCAGCGCTGGCCCATCGCCCGGCTCCAGCAGCGCGTGGCAGCCCAGCACCGCCAGCCGTGCTTCCTCCTGCGCGCTGATGATGTCGAGGGCGATGCCGGTTTCCCGATAGACCCGCTGGATGAATTCAGCCCCGTTGGAGGCGCGGCGGCAGGCCTCCGTCGCGACCGAACGGGCCAGCGTGACATGCCGGCGGCGCAGCTTGTCGGCGCAGACCGAGAGGGCCGAAATCGCCCGCTCGATGGCTTCGTCGCTGATCCGGCCGGAAGCGGCAAGCCCCTCCCCCAATCGCACGATACGCGAAAAGGCGTCGATGACGATGAAGCCGTCCGCCGAGGGTTTGGCGATCAGCAGGCGGCAGTTGTTCGTGCCGAGGTCAATCGCCGCATAGGACCCCCGGCCCCGCAGCGCGTGAGGCAAGAGGCCCCGTGATTTCGACGGGGGAGTGAGGGCCGCAGCCTTGCTCCCATTGCCCGGACCGGAACGGACCCCCTTGCCCGAAATTCCGCCGGCCGGGCCGGAACTCTGCGGCGATGGGCGGCTGTGCTGCACCATGGCCGTATCTCTTTTCTTCTTCGCCAGCGCCGAGAGGCGCCGGAACTTGCCCCAAGAGTAGGCAAAGGAAGAGGAAAGCGCAAGGCGGGGCGGACAGCCCCCCTCAGACAAGCGGCATGAGGGCCGCGACGATCCACCGTTCCTCCGCGCGCAGCACGCCCCAGGCGCGGGCGGCGGCGCGGCTGTCCATCACCTCCACGCCGATCCCGCGGCCTTCCAGTTCGCGCACGAAGGCGCGCGGCGGCTGGCGCAGGGCCGCGCCGGTGCCGACCAGCAGGAATTCCGGCGGGACATCCAGATCGAGCAGGTCGCCCAGATCCGCGACGGTCAGCGCATCGACGGCGGGGGCATGACGCCAGGCGAGCGCCCGCACGGGAGAGAGCAGCAGGCCGTCGGGAAAGACATCGTCCCTGACGCGAAAGCCGCGACCCTGAAAGCCGGTGACGATCGGCCCCTGCCCCGCATCATCGCGGCGCAGCTCTATCCCGGACCTGTTCCCGTTCAGGGCCGCGCCCCGTCGTCGCGCGGGCCCATGCGCTCCGCCTGGGCGGCGGGATTGGCCTTGCTCGCCTTCTTCTCCGCCGCGGCGGGGGACAGGCCAAGGCTGATCAGCAGTGAGGAGGAGACATAGACCGAGGAATAGGTGCCAACGATGATGCCCAGCATCATGGCCGCAGTGAAGCCGCGCAGCACATGGCCGCCCAGCAGCAGCAGCGCGCCCAGCGCCAGCAGCACGGTGAGGGAGGTCATGACGGTACGCGGCAGCGTCTCGTTGACCGACAGGTCGATCAGCGACTTCATGTCCATCTTGCGATATTTGCGCATGTTTTCGCGGATGCGGTCGTCGATCACCATCTTGTCGTTGATCGAATAGCCCACGATCGTCAGCACGGCGGCGACGATGTTGAGGTCGAATTCCAACTGGGTGATGGCGAAGAAGCCCAGCGTCATCAGCACGTCGTGCATGATCGCGACGAAGGTGGAGACGCCGAACTGCCATTCGTAACGGAACCAGGAGAAGATCGCGATGCCGATCACCGCCAGCATCACCGCCAGCACGCCGTTCTGGATCAGCTCGCCCGAAACCTTGCCCGACACCGTGTCGTAGCGGGAGAAGGTGACGCCGGGGAATTCCGCCGTCATCGCCTTGCGCGCCTTTTCGACGATGGCGTTGGCCGCGCCCGCGCCGCCCTGTTCCGGCAGCGGCAGGCGGATCTGCACTGTCCTGGGATCGCCGAACTGCTGGAGCGAACCGTCGCCCACGCCCAGCCGGTCGATCACGCCGCGCACCTTGTCGGTTTGCGGCGGCGTTTCGAACTTCGCCTCGATCATCAGTCCGCCGACGAAATCGACGCCGAGATTGAGGCCCTTGTAGAAGGTCGCACCGACCGCCACCACGGTCAGCAGCGCCGTCAGGGCAAAGGCCCAGTGGCGCAGCTTCACAAAGCCGATATTGGTGTTGTCCGGGACGAGCTTAAGCAGTTTCATGTTTCTCTCCGCCCGTCAGATGTGGATTTCGGTCGGGCGCTTGGCGCGAACCCAACGCGACACCAGCAGGCGCGTGAAGGTGACGGCGGTGAACACGCTGGTCGCGATGCCGATCAGCAGCACGATCGCGAAGCCCTTGACCGGACCCGACCCCAGAGCGAGCATGATGCCGCCGGCGATGGCGTGGGTCACGTTCGCTTCGAAAATGGTGCGGCTGGCTTCCTTATAGCCATGTTCGATCGACTGGACCACATTGCGGCCCCGACGGCGTTCCTCGCGGATGCGTTCGTAGATCAGCACGTTGGCGTCGACCGCCGTACCGATGGTCAGCACGAAGCCGGCGATGCCCGGCAGGGTCAGCGTCGCCCCCAATATGCCCATCACGCCCAGGATCACCAGCACGTTGATGGCGACGGCCAGATTGGCGTACATGCCGAAGCGGCCGTAGCTCAGGAACATGAAGGCCGCGACGGCGACGACCGCGATGATCGAGGCGGTAAGGCCGGCCTTGATCGAGTCGGCACCCAATTGCGGACCGACCGTGCGCTCCTCCACCACGGTCAGCGCGACGGGCAGCTTGCCCGACCGCAGCGCGATCGCGAGCTGGTTCGCGCTCTCCACCGTGAAATTGCCGTTGATAACGGCGGAACCGCCCAGGATCGGCTCATTGATGTTCGGCGCCGACAGCACCTTGCCGTCCAGGATGATGGCGAAGGGACGGTTGACGTTCTGCGACGTCACCTGGCCGAATTTGCGCCCGCCCGCGCCATTGAAGCGGATGTTGACGTTCGGCTCGTTGCCCTGCTGGTTATAGCCCTGCTGCGCGTCGGTCAGGTCTTCGCCCGACACCATGACCTGCCGGTAGACGGCGATCATCGGCGGCCCGGCCGGATTGGTCGGATAGGGCAGCACTTCGCTGCCCACCGGGGCGCGGCCCTGCGCGACTTCGGCCGGGTTGGCGTTGACGTCGACCAGCTTGAATTCCAGCTTCGCGGTCTGGCCGAGCAGATCCTTCAGCGCCTTGGGATTCTGGAGGCCCGGCACCTGCACGACGATGCGGTTGTCACCCTGCTGCTGGATGGTCGGTTCGCGCGTGCCCATCTCGTCGATGCGTTTGCGGATGACTTCGGTCGCAACTTCCATCGCGCCCTTGACCGCATTGTCGATGCCCGCCTGGGTCGGCGTGATGACGATGGTGGAGCTGTTCACCACCTCGACATTGAAATCGCGCTGGCCGGTGAGGCCCGCACCCTGCGTCAGCGGCCGGATACGCTCCACGGCGGCGTCCACCTCCGACGGGTTGCGGACCATGAAGCTGAGCTTCCCGTCGCGGCTGGAAATGTCGCCGATCGCGATCTTCGTGTCGCCCCGACGCAGTTCCGTGCGGACCTGCTCCTCCATATTGGCGAGCCGCTGCTTGGCCACATCCTGCGTCGATGCTTCGAGCAGCAAATGGCTGCCGCCCGACAGGTCGAGGCCCAGATTGACGCGGGTCTGCATGAATTTGGGCAACTGCTCGACCACCCGGTCAGGCAGGAAGCTCGGCACGGCGCAGGCTATGCCGATCAGCAGCGGCGCCAGAATCGCAAAGACCGCCCAGCGGGGAAAGTTCAGCATGGACGTCTCAGTCGTTCGCGGGCTTGGCGGTGGCGGGATCGATCACGTCGGTCAGGGTGGACTTCACCGCCTTCACCTTCATGCCCGGCGCCAGTTCGACCTCGGCATAGAAATCGTCGACGCGGACCACCTTGCCGACCAGGCCGCCGCCGGTCACGACCTGATCGCCCTTCTTCACGGCATCGATCTTGGCCTTGTGGTCCTTCATCTTCTTCTGCTGCGGACGGATCAGCAGGAAGTAGAAGACGACGAAGATCAGGACCAGCGGGGCCATCTGAACCAGCATGGAGGCGCCGGACGATTCCCCGCCCGCGGTTTGGGCAAAGGCTGGAGATATGAACATGCTTGGGACTTTCGCCTTCTTCTCTTGTCCTGTCGCGGGCGCAGACAAACGCCCACAGATCAAGGGCGCGCGGCTAACACAGATCGCACGGCTGAGGCAACATGATTAGGGTTTCCGACGAATGCGCAAAAAGCCTGCATCGAATGGCTTGCATATTCGCCAAACTGCTTCTAATTGCGCCGCTCCGGTCGGGACGTAGCGCAGCCTGGTAGCGCATCACACTGGGGGTGTGGGGGTCGGAGGTTCGAATCCTCTCGTCCCGACCAAATTTCCGGCAGGGCTTTTTTCAGCCTGCCTGGTCTCCTTCCCTCGCCGGATGGCCTGCCTCAGCGCTTTTCCGCTGTCCTACAGCTAACCAAATGGGATAAATGATCCGCCTTTCGGAAACAGGAGGGCGGTTTTCATGGATATTGCGGCTATGATCGACGAGGTCATCGCGCGGGAGGGCGGCTACAGCAACCATCCGGCGGATCGCGGCGGTCCGACGAATTTCGGCATCACCCAAGGCGTGGCGCGGGAAAACGGCTATGGCGGCGACATGCGGGCGCTGCCCAGGTCGGTGGCCGAGATGATCTATCGCCGGCTTTATTGGGAGAAGCCGGGTTTCGCCTTTGTCGCCGAACTGGCTCCGGCGGTGGCGGAGGAACTGTTCGACACGGCCGTGAACATGGGGGCCACGGTCGCGGGCGGCTTCCTTCAGCGGGCATTGAATGCCCTCAACCGCAACGGGCGGGATTATGCCGATGTGAAGGTGGATCGGGCCGTGGGCGCGAGGACGCTCGCCGCGCTGGGCGCATTCCTGGCCGTGCGCGGGCGCGCGGGCGAGAAGGTGTTGCTCAAGGCGCTGGAGGCGCTTCAGGGCGAGCGCTATCTGGCGCTGGCCGAGAGCAGGCCCGCCAACGAGGCCTTTCTCTACGGCTGGCTTGCCAATCGGATCGGTTAGGAGGGTCGGCATGACCTCTACGCGCAGGCGCATCGCGCGCGACCGGTGGACGCTGTCGGCGCGTCCCGCCTTTCTTTATGTGATGTACGGACTGTTGCTGTGGTCGGTGCCGCTGGGGCTGATCGGCGGGGTGCGCCCCGACGTGGCGGCGGGGATCATCCGGGCGATGCAGGCCTATTTCAGTGCCTTGCCCGAACCGCTCTATGCGCTCTTCGGCACCGGTTATCTCGGATATACGGCAGCGCGGACCTGGGGGAAGGCAAAGGGGGTGGAGCGCTAGCACCATAGGGCGGATCGATCGCGGGGCGATGCAGGAGCGATCTTCGCGCGCCTATATCAGGCAAGACCGCGCCACATATGAGAGGGGCCGCTGGAGGGATAAGTCTCCAGCGGCCCATCATTGACATGGTCAGCGGCCGGAAGTGCCGCCCAAGGGAAACGTTGGTTCGCGCTATTCTGCGGATAGGGCGCTTCGCCTGCGGAACCGCAGTCGACAGTCACCGGATGTCTGCAAAACCGACGCTATGGCGTCGCTCAGCGGCGCGTTCCCCGAATGGACTTGACCGACCCCATTGCTGAACCATGAGACATCGGATCACCTCCTTTCGCTAGTTGAAGCCCCTATAGCCGTTCCCGGATACTGGTCCTTCGCCGTCTATGAAATGATATGTGAATCAGACGGGCCGCCAGTTCAAGGCTTGTAAAATTCTTTTTTCGAATCATACTTCTGCGTCCGCCGATCGCAGGTGATTTACCGTCACGTCGACGCAGTTCACCGGAAATCAGGGACTTAGGCGCGGCAGTCCTCAACGACGCGGCTCACCTCCGCCCAGCTTGGCAGCACCAGCATCTCCATGCCCTGCACCTCGACCGCGAAACGGCCCCGGCTATAGGCGATCTGGTCGAGCGTGGCGTCGCTCGCGGCGCGGATCGCCTGCGTCGCGGCGATGGTCCCGGCGGGGGCGCTTGCGGGCCAGTTGACCGCGCCATAGCTGGTCCGCACCGTCATTGCCGTCTGCGCCGGGCCGGGCCGCAAAAGCGCGATGCGGCGCGTCGCGCGGTCGCAGCGGATGATGAACAGGCTGCTTTGCGCGTCGGCGCCGAACAGGGCGACCGATCCGGCGCCGTCCACCTGATAGCGCCAGTCGCCCGCCGTGGTCGGCCGGTCCTGCCAGTCGGCCGGCGGGGGTGGAGGCGGCGCGGGCCTGGCGACGGGGGCCGGGCGCGGCGCGGGCACGGGCGCAGGTGCGCGCTGCGCAGGCGCGCCGACGCAGGAAGCCAGCACGGCCAGGGCGGCCACGGACAGGATGGAGGGCAGAGTGAAGCGCATCGCGCCTTCATGCCCCAGGGAACAGGATTGCATCAACCCGAAAAGGGCGCGACGATGCGTCGGACGGGTTGGAGATTCAGGGTCGCCGAAGCGCCGGATCTCACCGCTTTCGCGGCCACCCGTCATTGACAGCCAAGGGCCGAATCGCTAAGGGCACCCCTTCCCGACACGCTCACGAGCGGCAGTGCTGTGGCGCTGGCCGTCTTTTTTGCGTCTTGGGGCCTATCGAATCGGCTGTCGTCTGCCTAAGGACTGCAGCCCTGACGCTTTGAGATGGGGTGGCGCCAACCGCCCCGTGGAGCAGGAGTACAGATTACCATGGCACGTATTGCGGGTGTCAACATCCCGACCAACAAGCGCGTGATCATCGCGCTCACCTACATCCACGGCATCGGCCGTCACACCGCCGTCGCGATCGCCGACAAGCTGGGCATCGACCACAGCCGTCGCGTCCAGGACCTGTCCGACGCCGAAGTCCTGCAGATCCGCGAAGCCATCGACGCCGATCACACGGTGGAAGGCGACCTGCGCCGCGAAACCGCGATGAACATCAAGCGCCTTATGGACCTCGCCTGCTATCGCGGCCTGCGTCACCGCAAGGGCCTGCCGGTTCGCGGTCAGCGCACGCACACCAATGCGCGCACCCGCAAGGGCAAGGCGAAGCCGATCGCTGGCAAGAAGAAGTAATCGTTGAGGGTCAGCCCCTTCGGCTCGGCCCTCCGGTCACTTCCGCTTTTAACGATTTCAGTAGGATTAGAGCAAAATGGCACGCGAACCCCAGCGCATCAAGCGCCGCGAACGCAAGAACATCTCGGCCGGCGTCGCGCACGTCAACGCCAGCTTCAACAACACCATGGTGACGATCACCGACGCCCAGGGCAATGCGATCAGCTGGTCCTCGGCCGGCATGATGGGCTTCAAGGGCAGCCGCAAGTCGACCCCTTACGCCGCGCAGGTCTGCGCCGAAGACGCCGGTCGCAAGGCGGCCGAACATGGCGTGCGTACCCTGGAAGTCGAAGTGAAGGGTCCGGGATCGGGCCGTGAATCGGCCCTGCGCGCGCTGCAGGCCGTTGGCTTCCACATCACCTCGATCCGCGACGTGACGCCGATCCCGCACAACGGCGTGCGTCCTTCCAAGCGCCGCCGCGTCTGATAACGACGCGCGGCTTGTCGGCGGGCGGCGGACGCGTCGCCCGCTCACCCATCTGCATCGGTCGGAACGTCCTGTCGGGTCAGGATTTTGAACGTTTCGGCCACATCCCCAGGGGAAATACATGACTGTCAACATGAAGAACTGGCAGGAATTGAAGAAGCCCAACAGCCTTGAGATCAAGGTGGCGGGCGACGGCAGGCGCAAGGCGACCTTCGTCGCCGAACCGCTGGAGCGCGGCTTCGGCCTGACGCTCGGCAATGCGCTGCGCCGGGTTCTTCTCTCCTCGCTCCAGGGCGCGGCGGTCACCTCGATCAAGATCGAGAACGTCCTCCACGAATTCTCCTCGCTCGCGGGCGTGCGTGAGGACGTCACGGACATCGTCCTCAACATCAAGCAGGTCGCGCTCAAGATGGAAGGCGACGGTCCCCGCCGTCTCCAGCTGTCCGCCACCGGCCCTGCCGAAGTGCGCGCCGGCGACATCACCACCGTGGGCGACATCGAAGTGATGAACCCCGACCTGGTGATCTGCCATCTGGACCAGGGTGCGACCCTGAACATGGAACTGACCGCCGACGTCGGCAAGGGCTATGTCCCCGCCGTCGCCAATCGCCCGGCTGATGCCCCGATCGGCCTGATCCCGATCGACGCGCTCTATTCGCCGGTGCGCCAGGTCGCCTACAAGGTCGACAACACCCGCGTCGGCCAGGAACTGGACTATGACAAGCTGTCGCTGACCGTCGAGACCGACGGTACCGTGACGCCCGAGGACGCGGTGGCCTATGCCGCGCGCATCCTTCAGGACCAGCTCCAGCTGTTCGTCCATTTCGAGGACGCCCTGCCCGCTTCCGCTCCGGCTGCGGGCGCCGCCTCCGGCGCTTCGGCTGGCGAAGGCGAGAGCGACGCGAACCAGATCAACCGCTACCTGCTCAAGAAGGTGGACGAGCTGGAACTGTCGGTCCGCAGCGCCAACTGCCTCAAGAACGACAACATCATCTATATCGGCGATCTGGTCCAGAAGACCGAGGCAGAGATGCTGCGCACCCCGAATTTCGGTCGCAAGTCGCTGAACGAGATCAAGGAAGTGCTGTCGTCCATGGGCCTGCGCCTGGGGATGGACATCCCCGGCTGGCCGCCGGAAAATATCGAGGAAATGGCCAAGAAGCTCGAACAGGAGCTGCTGGGCTGAGACGAAGCGAGCCGCGCAGCGCAGCAGCGCGGCGGTTCGCAAAGCGAATGCGAACGACCGGCCAGCGACGCATGGCGTCGACTGACGTCACGGAATTTACTGCCGTGACGGTCCACCGGACGATCGAAAGGGCATAGGGCGGCGGCCCTTGAACGCCGCCTGGTCTGGGGTACCAGAGGGCGCCCATCGAAATAGCATTTCGATGGGACCCGCTAGACGGCCCCTTAACGAACGAAGGAAGAAAAATGCGTCACAAGGTTGGTCATCGCAAGCTGCAGCGCAGCGCCGGGCATCGCAACTCGCTGCTCCGCAACCTCGCCGCCTCGCTCATCAAGCATGAGCAGATCCTGACGACCACGCCCAAGGCGAAGGAACTGCGTCCTTACGTCGAGAAGCTGATCACCCTCGCCAAGAAGGGTGGCCTGTCGAACCGTCGTCTGGCCCATTCCCGCCTGCAGGACGACGCGCAGCTCACCAAGCTGTTCGAAGTCCTGGCCGAGCGCTACAAGGACCGCAACGGCGGTTACACCCGCGTGATCAAGGCCGGCATCCGCGCTTCGGACGCGGCGCCGATCGCGATCATCGAACTGGTCGACCGCGACGTCGATGCCAAGGGGCAGGATTCCGGTCCGGTCCAGGGCGCCGATGCCGATGAGCTGGAAGCGGCCTGATCGGCTGATACCACTGCTTCGAAAGTGGTAATTTGATTTCGGAACAGGCCGTGGCTTGATAAGAGCCACGGCCTGTTTCGTTTGTTTTCATGGGGATGGAAGTTGGAGAGGATGCGCGCCCTTGGCTGCCTGGCTCTGGCGTCGCTGCTGCTGCTTGCCCTCCCCGCCGGTGCAGAGCCGGGCGCAGGTCCGATTGCGCCCGGAGACGAAGCAAACGTAGCGCGCAACCTGGCCGCTGCGAGCGGTTCGGGAAGCACGCTTCCGGAGACAGCATATCGTCCGCGCGGCAATGACGGCGATCTGCACGGCCATGGCCTGCGCTACCCCGAGGCAAGGCGGATCGACCTGATCGAGGATCATTTCGGGGTCAAGGTGAGCGATCCCTATCGCTGGCTGGAAAAGGAGCCGCGCGACGATCCTGCCGTCCGCGACTGGGTGGGACAGGAAAACCGCCTCACCCGCCGCTACATTGACGGCTTGCCGGGGCGCGAGACCCTCAAGAAACGAATGCAGGCGCTGTTCGCCCATGGCCGCTACATGATCCCGCGCAAGGCGGGGGGGCGCTACTTCTACGGCTATAACAAGGGGCTCCAGAACCAGACGCCGCTCTATGTGCGCGACGGACTGAACGGCGCGCAGCGATTGCTGATCGATCCCAATGCCTGGGCGGAGGACGGGTCGGACGCGCTGGCGGAATGGGCGCCCTCGCCCGACGGCCGCTTCCTGCTCTATGCCGTGCAGGAGGCGGGCAGCGACTGGCGCACGCTGAAGGTTCTGGACGTCGCTTCGGCCCGGCCGCTCGACGATGTCGTGCAATGGGTGAAATTTTCCCAGCTTGCCTGGGACGGGCAAGGGCAGGGTTTTTTCTATTCGCGCTTCGACGCGCCGCGGGATGGCGCCGGGTCGCAATCCGCAACGGTGGGGCAACAGCTCTATTATCACCGGCTCGGCACGGCACAGGCGCAGGACCAGCTGATCTACGCCACGCCCGATCAACCGCGCCTCAGCCATACGGCGCAAGTGACGCAGGACGGGCGCTGGCTGGTCATCAGCAGCTTCCAGGGCACGGACCCGCGCCGGGAGCTGCATCTGGCCGAACTGACCGGCGGCAGGGTGAAGATACGCCCGCTGGTGAAGGGCATCACCAATGACTGGCGACTGATCGGCAGCAGGGGGTCGACGCTCTACTTCATCACCGACCAATATGCCCCGCATTTGCGCGTGGTTTCGATAGACGCCCGCTTCCCCCGGCGCAGCAGCACACAGGTGGTGGCCGAACGCATGGATACGCTGGCGGGCGGGTCGCTGGTGGGGGACCGGCTGATCCTCGCCTATCTGTCCGATGCGGAAAGCGTGGCGGAACTGGTCGACCTCAGCGGGCGGAAGGTCAGCGACGTGCCGCTGCCGGGCATGGGCACGGCGGCGGGCTTCGGCGGGCGCGACGGCGACCCGGAAACCTTCTTCAGCTTCTCGGGCTTTGCCACGCCATCGAGCATCTACCGCTTCGACACGGCGACGCTGCGCTACGAGCTGTTCGCCCGGCCGGAACTGCCCTTCAATCCCGACGACTACGGCATTGAACAGATCAGCTATCCCTCGAAGGACGGCACGATGATCCCGATGACGGTCATCCGCAAGAAGGCGCTGGCCCTTTCCAGAACGCCCGCGCCGACGATCCTGTACGGCTATGGCGGCTTCAACATCGCGCTGACGCCTGGTTATTCGGCGACGCGCATGGCGTGGCTGGAGCAGGGCGGCGTCTATGCCATCGCCAATCTGCGCGGCGGCGGCGAGTTCGGCAAGGCATGGCATGATGCGGGCCGGCTGGCCAACAAGCAGAATGTGTTCGACGACTTCATCGCGGCGGGCGAATATCTGAAGGCCAATGGTTATACCACGAAGGACGGCCTCGCCATCGAGGGGCGGTCCAATGGCGGGTTGCTGGTCGGCGCGGTGGTGAACCAGCGGCCCGACCTGTTCGCCGCGGCCCTGCCCGCGGTGGGCGTGATGGACATGCTGCGCTTCGACCGCTTCACCGCGGGCCGCTACTGGATCGACGATTATGGATCGCCGGACCGGGAAGAGGATTTCCACCTGCTTTACGCCTATTCGCCCTATCACAACATCATAAGCGGCAAGGACTATCCGGCGATCCTCGTCACCACGGGCGATACCGACGACCGGGTGGTGCCGGCGCACAGCTTCAAATATGCCGCGGCGCTGCAGGCGGCGGAGCTGGGGCCGAAGCCCCGCCTCATCCGGATCGACACCAGGGCGGGGCACGGCGCTGGCAAGCCTGTGGACAAGTTGATCGACGAATATGCCGACAGCTATGCCTTTGCCGCCTATTACACAGGGCTGAAACTGAGCGCACAGCCGCAATAGCCGCAACCGTCCGACGCGGCGCCTGGCGGTCCGATGGACCGGGCCGGCGCTTAGCCATGGCGACACACCCGGCGTTCAGGCCCCCGACAGCCACAACCGCCTAGAGCGATTTCCAAGCGATCGGAACCGATCGCTGATTAAGAAATCGCGGCAAACAAGGAATTCGGAGCGGCTATCTGATTCAATCGGATCGAAACCCGCTCTAGCCATCGGCAAGATTTGCGTTGAGGGACGAGGGCCATGAACAAGATGAGGTGGATGACAGGGTCGCTGATCGCGCTGGGCCTGCTGACGGGCGGCATCGCATCGGCGCAGCCCTATCGACCGGGGCAAAGCGCGCCGCAGGAACAGGACGGGCTGTCGGACGAAGCGCAGCCGCCGGCCGATGACGCCGCCCCGGATGATCGCCCCGGCCAGGCGCGTGCCGACGATGATTTTTCCGACGTCGTGGCGGCGGATCAGGATCATGCCGACGCCGCATCCCCCGGCCGCGACGGCAGGCAGGACGATCTGGCCGAGGCGCGCCCCTCTGATCAGGAAGGGGAGGATGCGATCACCTACTGCGCTCTCGCCGCCCGCGACGAGGCCGAACGGGACGGCGGCTATGCCGAGGTGCGGCAGGTGCAGGAGCCCCGCGAGACGCGCAACGGCTATGATGTGGAGGGCGATGTCGAGGTCCGATCCGGCTGGCGGGCGCAGGACGGCCGGCCGCGCCACTTCACCTGCTCGGTGCAGAATGGCCGGATCGCGGACCTCTATTTCGGACGGGATCGCGCCGCCCGCTAAGCGCGCTCGGTTCGCCGCAGCACCGCCACGCTTTGCCCTATCCCCTTTTTCGTCAATATATTAGCATTGACGCGAATCAGGGGAGACAGGGGTGGCCGCGTTTCTTTTCGCGACCGAGAATATCGTTTTCGTCTCGGCGATCGTGCTCATGCTGCTCATAGGGGCGGTGCAGGCCATCGGCATCGCGAGCGATTTCGATCTCGACATTCACGGCGACGCGGATCTGCTGGGCTGGCTGGGGCTGGGCTGGCTGGGGCTGGGCCGGCTGCCGCTGTTGATGCTGCTCGCGATCTTCCTGGCGCTGTTCGGCATGATCGGGCTGATCGGACAGCATCTGCTGCTTGACTTCGCCGGCGCCATGCTGTCGCCGCTGATCGCCGCGCCCGCCGCCTTCCTCGCCAGCCTGCCCTTGACCGGCTTTGCCGCGCGGTGGCTCGCCCCCTTGCTTCCCCGCGACCAGAGCAGCGCCGTTCCGCTGGACGCGCTGACCGGCAGCTTTGCCCGCATCGTCACCGGCGTGGCGCGCAGCGGCTCCCCCGCCCGCGCCCGGGTCGAGGATGCCTATGGCCAGGCGCATTATGTCATGGTCGAACCCGACAATGCCGGCCAGACGCTGGAAGAGGGCGAAACCATCCTGCTGGTCCGCCGGGAGGACCATGTCTTCCGCGCCATATCGCATGGCGACCATTATCTGCCCCGCCTTTAGGAGTATTCCATGAATTTGCCCGCCGTGCAGGAGAGCTTTTCGCTCATGCCCTACCTGATCATCTCCGGGACGGGGCTTCTCCTCCTGATCGTGCTCGGCGTCGTGCTGGCGCGGCTCTACAAGCGGGCGTCGAAGGAAATCGGCTTCGTGCGTACCGGCTTTGGCGGGGAGAAGGTGGTGATGAACGGCGGCGCGCTGGTGCTGCCGATCTTTCATGAGACGATGCCGGTCAACATGAACACGGTGCGGCTGGCGGTGGAACGCAAGAACAGCGACGCGCTGATCACGCTGGACCGCCTGCGCATCGACGTGAAGGCGGAATTCTATGTCCGGGTGAAGCCCGATGCGCAGTCCATCGCCACCGCAGCGCAGACGCTGGGCGCGCGGACGATGAATCCGGAGGCGTTGAAGGAACTGGTCGAGGGCAAGTTCGTCGACGCGTTGCGTTCCGTCGCCGCGGGGATGACGATGAACCAGTTGCATGAGCAGCGCAGCGAGTTCGTGCAGAAGGTGCAGCAGGTGTCGTCCGTCGATCTCGCCATGAACGGGCTGGAGCTGGAGAGCGTGTCCCTCACGGGTCTGGACCAGACCTCGATCGAGCATTTCAACGCCAATAATGCGTTCGACGCAGAGGGCCTGACCAAGCTGACCGAGCAGATCGAACTGCGCAAGAAGTCGCGCAACGACATCGAGCAGGAAACCCGCGTCCAGATCGAGACCAAGAATCTGGAAGCGGAACGCCAGTCGCTGCTGATCTCTCGCGACACCGAATTCGCCCGGCTGGAGCAGGAACGCGAGGTCGAGATGCGCCGCGCCGTGCAGGCGGCGGAGGTGGCCCGCGAACAGTCGCTGCGCCAACAGGAGGCGGACCAGGCGCGCATCGAGGCGAAGAAGCTGGTCGACAGCCAGCAGATCGAGGCCGACCGCGCCGTGCAGCAGGCCCGCATCGCGCAGGAACAGGCGCTGGAGCTCGCCCGGCAGGAGCAGCAGATCGCCGTGCAGAACAAGAGCCGCGAGGAGAGCCAGGCCAAGGCGCAGGCAGACGAAGCCCGCGCCAAGGCGGTTGCCGCCGAGGAGCAGGTCCAGACCTCGCGCCAGACCGAGATTGCCGAACGCACCAAGCGCATCGAGTTGATCGACGCGGCGCGGGAAGCCGAGCGCGCCGCCATCCAGGTGCGGGTCGAGGCGGAAGCGGAGAAGCAGGCCGCGGCCGACCGTGCCGAGGCGCTGCGCCTGGCGGCCGAGGGCGAGGCGGAAGCCGCCAAGCTGCGCGCCGAGGCGGACCGGGTCCGTTTCGAGGTCGAGGCGGCCGGTCAGCGCGCGGTCAATGAGGCCGCGAATATATTGTCGTCGGACCAGATGTCGCTGCAGACGAAGATGGCCCTGCTCAAGGTGCTGCCCGATCTCGTGCGGGAGGCGGCCAAGCCGATGGAGGCGATCGATTCGATCAGGATCGTGCAGGTCGACGGGATCACCGGCTCCCATGGGGACGGCGCGACGGTGATCGGCGGCAGCGAGCAGAACCTGGCCAATGCCGCGGTTTCCGCCGCCCTGCGTTACCGGGCGCAGGCACCGGTGATCGACGGCCTGATGAAGGAATTGGGGCTGGATGGCTCCAGCCTTGATTCGCTGGTGAAGGGCGCGGTGGAGCCCGCTTCGGCGTCCTTCGCGCCGATCGTCGTCGAACCCGTGGACGGCGAGCGCGTGGCGCCACCCCGGCCCTGATCGAACGAGCCCGGACCATGCGTGGATATGATGCTTCCCGCCACATGCTGGCCATCGCGCTTGCGGCGCAGGCGGGGTTCATCGACGCATTGGGTTTCCTGAAGCTCGGTGGGCTGTTCGTCTCCTTCATGAGCGGCAATTCCACCCGGCTCGGCGTGGGGCTGGCCGCCGGCGCGGCGGTCGCGGGGATGGCGGCCGGATTGATCGGGGCCTTTGTCGGCGGCGTGCTGGCGGGCGCGCTGGTCGCGCGGCGAGCGGGGCGCTGGCGCAAACAGGCGGTGCTGGGCCTGGCGACCGCACTGCTGCTCTGCGCCGCGCTGCTCGCCCTGCCCGAGAGGCCGGGCACGGGGCTGACGCTGCTGATGGCGGCGGCGATGGGCACGGTGAACAATGTCTTCCAGCGCGAGGGGGAAGTCAGCATCGGCGTCACCTATATGACCGGCGCGCTGGTGAAGCTGGGACAGCAACTGGCGGTGGCGCTGAGCGGTGGGCCGCGATGGAACTGGCTGCCCTATCTGATGCTGTGGCTGGGGCTGGTAGCCGGCGCTATGACCGGGGGCGGGCTTTTCGCGATGATGGGCCTCCACGCGCTGTGGATCGCCGTTGCATTTTCCGGACTGCTGCTGTGGTGGAGCGGTCATTTGGGTCCGGTCGACCTGGCATGACGGGCGCGGCGCCCAGGGCGGGTTCGGTCCAGCGGGATCGAAACGGGGCCCGGGATTTCTGCCTTCCGCGATTTCTTAGCCAGCGATCGCTTGGAAATCGCTGTAGAGCGTGTTGCAAGCAGAAGGAATCATCCGCCGGATCGAAAAACACGCTGAAAACAATATCCTATGGCATTTGATCCGTTACGATCAGAAGCGGAACGGCACCAGGAGTCTATCATGCCCCCCCGCCCAACCCACCGCCGCAAGGCTGCGATCGCCTTCATATTGGTGACGGCGCTGCTCGACGTGATGTCGATGGGGATCATCATCCCGGTACTGCCGCAACTGATCGAGACGCTTTCGGGGTCCAGCAGGTCGGCGGGGATGTGGAACGGGCTGTTCGTGGCCTTGTGGGCCGGGATGCAGTTTCTCTGTTCGCCGGTCATCGGCTCGCTGTCCGATCGGTTCGGGCGGCGGCCGGTCATCCTGATCTCGGTCGCGGGACTGGCGCTCGATTTCCTGCTGATGGCGGTCGCGCCCAATCTCTGGTGGCTCGCGGCGGGGCGGCTATTGGGGGGCGTGACCTCGTCCAGCTTCACCTCCACCTTTGCCTATATGGCCGATATCACCCCGCCCGAAGGGAGGGCGCGGGGCTATGGGCTGATCGGCGCGGCGTTCAGCGGCGGTTTCGTGGCGGGGCCGCTGCTGGGCGGCGCGCTGGGAGAGGTTTCGCTGCGGGCCCCCTTCTGGGCGGCGGCCGGCCTGTCCGCCCTTGCCTTCTTCTACGGGCTGTTCGTGTTGCCGGAGTCCCTGCCCCGCGACAAGCGGATGGATTTTTCCTGGAAACGGGCCAATCCCTTCGGCGCCCTGCGACTGCTGCGGTCGCATCCGGAACTCTCCAGCCTGGCGATCGTCAATTTCCTGCTCTTTTTCGCGCATCACCTCTTCTCCGCCGTGTTCGTGCTCTATGCGGGCGACCGCTATGGCTGGGGGGCGTGGCAGGTCGGCGCGCTGCTTGCGCTGGCCGGCATTCTGGACATGGGCGTGCAGGCTTTGCTGGTCGGGCCGGTGGTGAAGCGGCTGGGCGACCGCACGACCATGGTGATCGGGCTTGCCTTCGGCGCGATCGGCCTGTCGGCGATGGGACTGGCGCCGACCGGCTGGCTGTTCGTCGCGGCGATGTTCCCCAACGCGCTCTGGGGGCTCGCCATGCCGACGATCCAGTCGCTGATGACGCAGCGCGTGTCGGAATCCGAACAAGGCCAGTTGCAGGGGGCGAACAACAGCGTGGGTTCCATCGCAGGCATAGTGTCGCCGCTGTTCTTCGGCACCCTCTATTCCCTGTCGGTGGGCCCGAAGCCGCTGCTGCCCTTCATCGGCAGCGCTTTCCTGATCGCTGCGGCGGTGCTGGCGAGCGGGGCCGCGCTGGGATGGGCGGCGGGGCGGCGCGACGACGCGGCTTCGCTGGACAAGGGGGCACAAGCGCACTAACCGGGCGCGAATCCCTTCCTCTGGTCAAATAAAGGCGATTCGATGACGCTGCCCCTTCAGGATTCCATCCTCATCGTGGATTTCGGCAGCCAGGTGACGCAGCTGATCGCCCGCCGCGTGCGCGAGGCCGGCGTCTATTCCGAGATCGCCCCGTTCAACAGCGCCGCCGAAGCATTCGACCGGCTGAAGCCGAAGGGTATCATCCTTTCCGGCGGCCCGTCTTCGGTGATGTGGGAGGACAGCCCCCGCGCGCCGCAGCATTTCTTCGAGGCGGGCATTCCGATCCTGGGCATCTGCTATGGCCAGCAGACGATGATGCAGCAGCTGGGCGGCAATGTCGAAGGCGGAGAGAGCGGCGAATTCGGCCGGGCCTTCATCGAGGTGAAAAAGGGCTGCGCGCTGTTCGACGGCCTCTGGACGGAGGGCGAGCGCCACCAGGTGTGGATGAGCCACGGCGACAAGGTGACGAACCTGGCGCCGGGTTTCGAAGTGGTCGCGGTCAGCGAAGGCGCACCCTACGCCATCACGGCCAATGAGGAAAAACGCTTCTACGCGACGCAATTCCACCCGGAGGTCGTGCACACCCCGGACGGTGCGAAGCTGCTCGCCAATTTCGTGCGCCATGTCTGCGGCCTTGCCGGCGACTGGACCATGGCGGAATTCCGCGCGACCAAGATTGCCGACATCCGCGCACAGGTGGGCGAAGGCCGGGTGATCTGCGGTCTGTCGGGCGGGGTCGACAGCGCCGTTGCCGCCGTGCTGATCCATGAGGCGATCGGCGACCAGCTGACCTGCGTGTTCGTCGACCATGGGCTGATGCGCCTGGGCGAGGCGGAGCAGGTGGTGAGCCTGTTCCGCGAGCATTACGGCATCAAGTTGGTCCATGCGAATGCGGAGGAGCGCTTCCTGGGCGGGCTGGCGGGCCTGACCGATCCGGAGAAGAAGCGGAAGTTCATCGGCGGCGAGTTCATCGCCCTGTTCGAGGAAGAAGCGAAGAAGATCGGCGGCGCGGACTTCCTGGCGCAGGGGACGCTCTATCCCGACGTGATCGAATCGGTGAGCTTTACCGGCGGGCCTTCGGTGACGATCAAGTCGCACCATAATGTGGGCGGCCTGCCCGAGCGCATGAACATGAAGCTGGTCGAGCCGCTGCGCGAGCTGTTCAAGGACGAAGTGCGCGCGCTTGGCCGCGAACTCGGCCTGCCGGAGATTTTCGTCGGGCGGCATCCCTTCCCCGGCCCCGGCCTTGCCATCCGCATTCCTGGCGAAGTGTCGAAGGAACGCTGCGATATCCTGCGCAAGGCCGACGCCATCTATCTGGAAGAAATCCGCAATGCCGGGCTGTACGACGCGATCTGGCAGGCCTTTGCAGTGCTGCTGCCGGTCCGCACAGTGGGCGTGATGGGCGACCACCGTACCTATGACAGCGTCTGCGCGCTGCGGGCGGTGACCTCCACCGACGGCATGACGGCGGACATCTATCCCTTCGACGCCGCCTTCCTCAGCCGGGTGGCGACGCGGATCATCAATGAGGTGAAGGGCATCAACCGGGTGGTCTACGACTACACCTCGAAGCCTCCGGGTACGATCGAGTGGGAATGATTCAGGCCCATCCGAAAGCCGCCGATTATCCGCTGAAATACGATCTAACCAACTGAAAACAAAAATAAATTCTTTCTGTGCCTATCGATATCTATCGGTGGGCATAGATGTCGTTTGGCGGCCTCGCTGACGGGCCTCGCCCCCATTGATCAACCGGAAAAACGAAAGTACCGTCAGGAGTAAAGAGGCTCATGACGGTACTTTTTCTGATATAAGACGCTGAATTATAAGCGTTTTCTACGCCATTGACCTCCAAAAACCGTGTGACGGTACTTTTCCGCAAGGAGGCCCGAAATGTTGACCGATGCAGCACTCAAGTGCTTGAAACCAAAAGACAAAATGTACAAGGTATCTGATCGTGACGGCATGTATGTGCGCGTTGCACCGTCAGGCGCCATCTCGTTCAGACTCGACTATCGGCTGAACGGCAGGCGGGAGACCGTCTACCTCGGTAGGTATGCCCGTGACGGGATATCGCTCGCCAGGGCTCGCGAGTTATGCATCGACGCGCGGCGCGCGATCGCCGAAGGGCGGTCCCCCGCCATCGAGAAGCAGCGGGAGAAGCGCCGGATCAAGGAAGCAAAGAGCTTCGGCCAGTTCGGCGAGAAATGGCTGACCAATGCGACCATGGCCGACAGCACACGTGCGATGCGTCGCTCTATCTTCGAGCGCGAGCTCATGCCCGTCTGGCGGAATCGTCTCCTGACAGAGATCACGCCGGACGACCTTCGCGCTCACTGCGGCAAGATCGTCGAACGGGGGGCCCCTGCCACCGCGATCCACGTGAGGGATATCCTGAAGCAAATCTACGGCTTTGCTATTCTCCACGGTGAGAAGGTCGCCAACCCGGCCGATGATGTCGGCCCGGCCTCGATCGCCACTTTTACGCCGAAGGACCGCGCACTCTCGCCGGCCGAGATCCGCATTATGTTCAAACAGCTCGAGCATGTCGCGACGTTGCCAACGATCCGCCTCGGTATGAAGCTCTATCTCCTCACCATGGTCCGGAAGAGCGAGTTGCAGGATGCAGTGTGGGACGAGATCGATTTCGACAATGCTGTCTGGACAATCCCGAAGGAGCGCATGAAGCGATCAAAGCCGCACAACGTCTACCTCTGCCGGCAGACGTTGGACATCATGATTGCGCTCAAGACCTGCTCCGGCAACTCCCGATATCTGTTGCCATCCCGGTACGACGCGGACGCTCCGATGTCGCGCGCGACCTTCAATCGGGTCACCTATGCCGTCGTCGAACAGGCCAAGAAGGAGGGGCTGCCGCTGGAGCCTTTCACGGTCCACGATCTGCGGCGGACGGGCTCGACGCTGCTAAATGAGCTGGGCTTCAACAGCGACTGGATCGAAAAGTGCCTGGCGCACGAGGACGGGCGCTCATCGCGCGGCGTTTACAACAAGGCCGAGTATGAGGTGCAGCGCCGGCATATGATGCAGCAGTGGGCGGATACCGTGGATGCCTGGATCGACGGGCGGAAGCACGCCCCAACGCTTCTGCCGACAGCTATGCCTGTGATGGAGCTTGATCCCGCCCTTTGACCGGCCGCGTCTTGCGCTTGGTGACGTCAGGGTGCTGTGCTCGACGGATCGGGGAAGCCCGCCGTGCCATCAGCCAGGCCTCAACCTCGGCCAGATCCCAAACGATACACCGTGGCGAGAGCGCGAACCGACGGGGGAACTGGCCACGTTGTTCCATTTCATAAATCGTGCTGTCAGCCATTGGCACCATCTCGCGCAACTGGTGGCGTCGGATTGTTCGCCTGATTTGGGGAGCTTCGGTCTTCGGCATTCTCAATCTCCTTCGTTGCCGAGGCGATTGAGAACGATAGATGTCGGTACCGGAAGCCCCCTTGAACTGCCCTGCGGCATTTTCGGGCTATAGCGTACACATCGGCAGGTTCTTCCTGACTGCTAGGTGCAGCATAGGGACGAATAGGTCTGATGGACAAGCTCGAAACGTGTGCAGCTCGCCACATGGGGACGCATTCAGTAAACGCGACTCCCTTCAAAATCCGTAGGAACTCGCGCGTCCCCCGAACACCCGTTTGCTTACGCTGCTGTGCGAGCGCCTCCCGACCGACCGTGCCGTGATCGACGAAATAGCATAATATTTTACCCGGATATAATTGACAACCAATTTTTACCCGGGTATTAATTGTGCATTCCACTGAACGAGTACGCTATGCCCGATCCTTTTACCAAGCCCTGCACAGCGTTTGCCGGACAACGATTGCTGCTTACAGGCCCACTCGCTGAAGTAGCCTTGGCGGTTCGGCGATCAAGCGTCGTGACCGACACGGTTCTGGTGTTCGACGACGCGACGGGTCGTATCATCGACGTTGATCTACGTGGTGACGATGCCGAGATTCTTGAACGGCTATCCCAACCCCGGAAGATTAATGCGGGACGCTATCGCCCCAAAACTGACCCGTCGTCTGACCCGACGGGATCGGAGGAAGCTCAGAGCCAGAAAACCCGAGGCCGGCCGAAGTTGGGAGTCGTCGCCCGCGAGGTGACCTTGCTGCCCCGGCAGTGGGAATGGCTGACAGACCAGCCCGGCGGGGCATCCGCGACGCTGAGGCGCCTCGTGGATGAGGCGCGAAAAGTGGCGAGTCCCCGCCAGCAAAGGCGAGCAGCCCAAGAGGCCGCGTACCAGTTCATGCAGGCGATCGCGGGCGATCTGCCCGGCTACGAACAAGCGACCCGAGCCCTCTTCGCCGACGACCGGTCCTCATTGGAAAGCCGAATCGCTACGTGGCCTGAAGACATCCGCACCTATGCTCTGCGTCTCGCATTCGGTGCGGGCGACAACCAAGGCGTTTAACCCGCCATTCAACGGAACACTCATGACCAGAACCGAAACGATTCCTTACCTCGAACCGACACAGGAAGCCGGCCGCACGTTCGTACAGCGCGATCTCGCCGGCCCCGTCGTGATGCTCAACCTGCTGCGCTTCAGGGGTGTCGCCGATTATTCGGGCCACCCTGAGTTGGCACCTGCCAGGCCCATCAGCGGTGCTGAGGCTTTCAATCTCTATGTTGAGCACACACTGCCCTTCTTACGAGAAACCGGCGGCGATCTCCTCTTTCTCGGCCATGGCGGTCCCTTCCTGATCGGCCCGGCCGATGAACATTGGGATCTGGCGATGGTGATCAGGCAGGCCAGTGCTGCGTCCTTCCTCTCCTTCGCCAGCCATAAGGGCTATCTCGCTGGACTTGGTCACCGCACGGCGGCGGTGACGGATTCTCGACTTCTGCCATTGTCCGAAATCGCGCTACCCGCCGCAGGAGCGAGGCCATGAATATTGCAAAGGCAAATGGCATCGAGCTCGCGTGGGACAGTTTCGGCCATGCCGATGCGGAAACGATCCTGCTAATTTCGGGGCTTGGAACGCAGATGATCCGCTGGTCCGAGCCCTTCTGTAACGGGCTGGCCGCGCGAGGCTATCGCGTGATCCGCTTCGACAACCGCGATGCGGGCCGCTCGACGCATTTCAGCGCTTCGCTCGCGCCGGATTTCGGCGCGCTCGCAACTGCCCTAATGGCCGGGCGCAGGCCCGACGTGCCTTATACGCTTTACGACATGGCAGCGGATGCGATCGGCCTGCTTGATGCGCTCGGGATTGCCAAGGCGCATGTCGTCGGGCGCTCAATGGGGGGAATGATCGCGCAGGTTCTCGCGAGCAATCATGCGGATCGGGTCCTTTCGCTGACGTCGATCATGTCGAGCACCGGCAATCCGGTCCTGCCGCAGGCGGCACCCGATGTCATGGCGATGATGATGCGTCCTGCGCCTGATCCTGTGATCGATCCGGAAGGCTTTCTCGCGGTGCGCCTCGCGTTCGCGCGCAGAATCGCCGGGACGGGTTATCTCTTCGATGAAGAGGCCCATCGCGCCATTCTCCTTGATGAAGTAAGGCGTAGCTACGATCCGGGAGGCACTGCGCGGCAGATCGCTGCCATGGCGGTGGCTGGAGACCGGCGAGCACGCCTTGCAAACATCACGGTCCCGACACTCGTCATCCACGGCAAAGATGATCCATTGATCCCGCCCGCCTGCGGTCAGGATACGGCGCGCTCCATACCGAACGCGGTCTACCTGCCCATCGAGGGCATGGGTCATGATTTGCCACGAGACGTTGAAGAACGGACCATCGACGCGATCTGCAACGTGATGGCAGGCCAATTGTCAGCTGAAGGAACCTGACCATGGCGCAGGGCCAAAGGGTGACGCCGGTCGTCACCCTTCCATTCCCTGTGCCAGTAGACTTTACGAGGTCACAACCGGGCCAACAATGGCCTGGCCAAATGTTTCGCACACGGACTGGACGTCGTTGAGGTCATGCGGAACCGGCAGAGCATCCATGGCCTGGAAAAAGCGGTCATGGCGTGCGGGTGTCGATACCAACATCACGCGCGCCACGCCTCCCATCGCGGAAAAGCCATGGGTGACGCCTTTGGCAACGAAGAGCCGATCTCCCGCCCTTACCTCAATCTTCTGCACGCCGATCAGGAATAGCAACCGCCCTTCGCTGATGCAGAAGACCTTATCCTCCTCAAACGAAATGTGCGCCGGTGCGCCCTGATCCGGTTGGACCGTCATCGCCATGACGGTCATGGGAGCAGCTTCACCGCCGAGCAGGATGTCGGCATCGATACCCGAGAAGCGGGCGGTTGCGTGAGAGGAGAGTACGCCGCTTGCAGGCGCAGCGGGATGAGCGGGGATGTCCATGATGTGGTCTCCTTATGATCCGGACCCACTGTACCTCATCAGAGCAAGCACGATTATCTGGCAAGTTCTGCCATCATCATCTATTATTCTGGACAATGATGAAGCTTGATCCGATCCAGACCTTTGTCGAAGTGGTTCGTGCTGGCGGGTTTACCGCAGCGGCGCGGCACACGGGCACACCGCGTTCGACGGTAAGCCTTCAGGTCAAGGTGCTCGAAGAAACGTTAGGGATTCGGTTGCTCAAGCGCTCGACCCGTTCCTTGGCCCTGACGGACGAGGGACAGCGCCTGTATGACAAGGCGTCGGGTCCGGTAGATGTTCTCGTCCGGGCGCTTGATGACCTGCAAGCGGGAGATGGCGTTCTGGGCGGTCTGATCAGGCTGACTGTCCCGGCGGATTTCCCCACCGCGCTGCTGGCGAGCGCAATCACCAGCTTCACGCAGGCCCACACGGCAGTCCGCTTTCAGATCATGTCGACAAATGCCGTGATGGACCTTGTCGAGGACAACATCGACATTGCGGTCAGAGTCGGCGCGAACCCTGCCCAGACTGCAGTTGAACGACGGTTGCTCGACATCGAATGGGCTTTCTATGCGAGCACATCGTGGCTGGAGCGAAAGGGGCGGCCGGAAAATATCAGCGAGTTGGAGGATTTCATCTCCCCGCAACCAGTCTTGCGCGTATATCTGGAAAAGCATGTGCTTGGTGGTGTTTCCCTACCTGCCGGTGCGATCGAGGTCGATAGCCATGCCTTGGCCCGGGATCTGATGTTGAATGGCTTTGGTGTCGCTCTATTGCCGCAGGGCTTGTGCCACGATGACGTTATAAGCGGCAACGCCGAACCGATCCTCCCGCACGCCGGACTCCGCCCGACGCGGCTCAATCTAACGTTTCCAAATCGAGCGGACATGGTGCCAAGGGTGCGCGCCTTCGCTGATCACATATGCGCTCACTTTCGCTGAAGAAGTCGTCATCGCGGCCGACGTTCATTGTAATTCAGGAGCGCATTATTGGGGCAACACACCGCATTTGCCGACGATGCCCGACCACGAACCATTGAGGTAAGGGAACAGAAGGTCCAGAGAATAGTGAGACAACAGCGGCATAGCCGGGATATGAGCGACCCGGCCACCTGCCTCGTCTCAGTCGTAAAAGTCCGGCGCGAGCCTGAACTGCGACCACATCTCCGGGTCATGGCCTGGGACAAGAGTGGCTCCGACCTGCTCGGCCAGCAGTCGCAATTTTCCCACCGAGCGCACGGTATCCACGGCGGAAGCAAGGAAGCCGGGCAGTGCCCTCTCATGCCAGTGGTCCATCGTATAAACCGCGTCGGCGGCAAGCAGGATGGAGCCATTGTTGGGGAGGGTCACGAGAATGGATTGGTGACCGAGCGTATGTCCCGGGGTGAAAACCATCTGAAGGACGCCGTCGCCGAACAGGTCATAATGATCGGACGCGTCGCCTTCCAGGAATTGCCAGCTCAGACCGGGGCGGTCGAAGTCCTTGTGCGCATACGCACCGGCGGCGAACCAATCGGGCGTGAAAGCATACTCATATTCCCGTCGCTGAACGATGTGTTTTGCGCGGGGAAAGCGTCCAATTGCGCCGGTGTGATCCGAATGAAGGTGAGAAAGCACGACAAAGCTGACGTCCTCAGGCAATAACCCGAGCGTCGCCAATTGCGCGACGCAACCCTGGCTTTCGGCCATGACGGGTTTGTAGGAATCGACGGAGGCGCCCCAGTAGCCGCGCGGATCGGCCAGTCCCTCGGCCGCCAGGCCGCCGTCTATGACGACGTTGCCCTTGGGATGAACGAGGAGAAACCAGGGGGCCGGTATTTCGTAATCGGCGCCGTTGCCCCGGTTCATCTTGATATCGTGCACCTTGCATTGCTGAGTGCCCGACTGAAACATGTAAAGCTTGATGTTGCTCATGAGCCTGTCACGCCGTGATCGGTTGAAGTTGCGGAGCGCAATTTGCATGATGGATGGCCCGATCGGTAGGCAGCTCAATCCGCTTTTATTTATCGGATGATCCGATAAAATATCGATCATGGATTATCTGGCGGCAATGCGGGTTTATGTGCGGGTAGTAGAGCGCGGCAGCATGTCTGCAGCGGCTCGCGATCTCGGTATAGGCCAGCCGGCCGTCAGCGAGCGGATCGAGCGACTCGAGGCCGATTTCGGCACACGCCTGTTGCGGCGGAACACGCGCACGATTTCCGTGACGGATGTCGGCGCGGTGTTCTACGAACGGTGCAAGATCGCCATTGAAGCTGCCGATGATGCGCTCGCCAGCGTGCAGGAAGGTATGCCGTTACGCGGCACATTGAGGATCGCGGCGCCCTACGGGTTGGGGGAGGTCATGTTGCCCTCCATTCTGCTCGAGCTTCGCAATCGTCATCCCGAACTCAAGGTGGATCTGGTACTCAATGACCGGATCGTCGATCCGACCACCGAAGGGGTGGATATTTCGTTCCGGCTGGGCGACCCCGGCGAGGGCAACTTCGTGGCACGTAAGCTGGGCCATGTTTCCCGCGTTCTGGTTGCTTCACCCGGATATCTTGAGCGCTATGGCGCGCCGATGACGCCGGCAGAGCTTTTCCGCCACCCCTTCGCGCGCGTGTCTGGCCTGTTCAACGATGGCCATCTTCCCTTGCAAACGGCTGATGGGCGACTGACGTCGGCGCCGGTCGACATCGTCATGACCATGAGCAACTGGCGGCCTTTGCACGCCATACTGCTCGACGGCGGGGCAATTGGTGTCTTGCAGGAGCCCGTTTGCTCCGATGACCTCGCCGCCGGGCGCCTCAGGCGCATCCTGCCGGACTTCGGGTTGCCCGGCTTTGACCTTCATCTTCTTTATTCGGCGACCCGACCGATCCCATCTCGAATCCGGACGCTTGCGACCTTGTTCGAGCGTGAACTCCCAAGCCTGATCGAGTCTAGCCGTCTTGCACCGCATACGCATTCGGAAAGGAAGTAAGAATGGCTTTCCCACAAGCAGCACTGACTTTGATTGGGGACACGTCAAAGCCGCATCGCCTGACACTGCGCCCACGCCGTCCGTCCGACGCTGACGCCTTATTTCTAACGATGGCCGATCCAGACATGATGCGGTGGTGGTCTCGCGCACCCTTTGAGTATGTCGAGGACCTGCGGGAGTATTTCGCCAACGACGATCAATCGAACTGGCGCTCATGGGCGATTGTACGGACAGGTGAAGAGCTTGCCATTGGCTTCGTGGCGGCAGGCCAGAAACGCGAAGGTGTGTCCGAGATCGGCTATCTGCTTGCGCGCGAAGCACAGGGGCATGGGTATGCGCGCGAAGCTGTCACCATGCTGATCGACCAATTATTCGTCGAAGGACAACGGCGCATTTTCGCCGATACCGATCCGGAAAACCAGCCGTCGATCGCGCTGTTGACGAGGCTCGGCTTCACGCTGGAGGGGCGCCTGCGGGCCGAATGGCAGACGCATATCGGCGTTCGGGACTCTCTGATTTACGGGCTTCTGACGGAGGAATGGTCATCCCGGACTGCGGGATAGTCCGCGCCCTGACTTTGGCCGGAACGGACTGCAGAGGACTCTGCGCGTTCGGACCCCCGTGAGAGCCGCCAGGTCATTAACGCGTCGGCGCCGCGCCCTGGCCGCACGCCGAGATGATCCCTCTCGACTGGCCCACTTGTTTCCCGATTGACGGTAATCAATTTGACGCCTTGGCCCGTTCGCCTGTCGATGAAGTCGAGGGGCGGTCCTTCGAGGTTGGACAGGTTCCACTGGTCGCCGATCTGCACCATTGCCTGCATGAGGAGGCCGAGATCGCGCCCTCTTCCGGTCGGCTGATATTCGAACCGCTCGGGCCGTGTCTGATACCGCCGTCGCTCGACGAGCCCGTTTTCCTCCAGCAGTTTAAGCCGGTCCGACAGGGTGGCGTTGGTGACACCGCTCGATTGGCGCAGGTCGTCATAACGGCGAATGCCGAGCAGCAGGTCCCGCATGATGAGCATACCCCAGCGATCCCCGATCGCGCCCATCACGGCGGCGATCGAGCAAGCCATTCCCTCGAACCCTTTCGACCGCATCGTTTTCGCTCGCCTCTACTTGCTTCGGATGCGCCAGCGATAGCATGTCGTAACTCTGATGATAAGATCTTGACTAACTCTTATTATGAGAGTTACATGCAACCGCTATATAGGAGGTAGTTGATGGTCGAGACTGGAAAGTCACAACAAGGAACTGCAATCGTCACTGGCGCGTCCTCCGGCATCGGTGCCGTCTATGCCAATCGACTCGCCACTCGGGGTTTCGATTTGATTCTGGTGGCGCGTCGGTTTGATCGCCTGGAGGCAGCTGCCGATCGGATACGCGGCATGAGTGGGCAGCGCGTCGACATTATCGCCGCTGATCTTGCGAACGAAGACGGTATTCGTCGCGTTGAGGAGATCGTTCGCGACGCTCCCGATCTCAGCTTGATCGCCAACGTCGCGGGGGCGGGTGCGTTGGGGCCGGCGTCGCTTGTCGATCCAACAGCGGTCGACGCCATGCTCCAGGTCAATATTGTGGCGTTGACTCGGCTGTCGCTGGCGGCCGCCCGCCGCTTCACCAGCATCAAAAGCGGGACGATCATCAACATCGGATCAATCGTCGCGCTGATGGCCGCACCGGGTGCTGGCGCTTACTGCGGATCCAAATCATATGTTCTCTATTTTTCGAGGGCCCTTCAGGCTGAAGTGGGGAGCCATGGGGTGACCGTTCAGGTCGTCATGCCGGGCCCCGTGCATTCGGAATTTTTCGGGGAGAGGCCGCCGCCTTTCCCGCCCGAATTATTCATGTCGGCCGAAATGCTCGTCGACACCGCGCTGGCTGGCCTGGACCGCGGTGAGGCCGTGATTTTCCCGAACCTGCACGATGCGGAAGCGTGGAACAGGTTCGAGGGTTCCCGCACGGAACTGATGCAGGCGCTGCTGCAAACCGGGCTACCGGCGCAACGCTACGCCGCTGAAGCCGCCAGCAAGAATTGACGTTCGTCGTCCGAGGAGAATAATTATGCCGATGTGGCAAATCTACCATCCGGAAGCTGCCTTTTCCGAATCCGACAAACAGGAACTGGCTGGGAAAATCACGGCGATCTACGAGAGTTTCTTGCCGCGCTTTTATGTGAACGTCTTTTTTCATTCGATCCCGAAAGACGGCCTTTTCATTGGCGGCCAGGTGGCGAACGACTTTGTCCGCGTCACGATCGATCATATCGCGCGCTCGATCGACGACCCGGAAATGCAGCAGCAATTCCTAGTCGGCTGCTCGCGGGTGCTCGAGCCCTATGTCGCCGGGCGCGGCTATCGTTGGGAGTTGCATATCGACGACACACCCTTCGATTTGTGGATGATTAACGGCCTGAAACCGCCTCATCCAGGCACGCCAGCCGAATTGAAATGGCGTTCGGAGAACAGGCCGTCAACCTATTGAGTCGAGGAGGCTCGAAATGTTGACAGTGAGGATTTCCCGTTGCTGCATGAACGGTTGTCGATTGCAGATAGAGTCCAGTTATAGCCAGTTACAGCGACGATCAGCTATGATTTGCTCCCGACGTATTCGGTAGGAAATTCCAATGGAATTATCATCCGTACTTATTTTTGCGTTCGCCCTGTTGCTGAACGCTGGAACCCCGGGTCCAAGCGTTGCCGCTCTGGTTTCGCGCGTGATCACTAGAGGCTGGCGAGACATCATGCCCTTCGTCGCTGCCATGTCGATCGGTGAAGTGATCTGGCTTACGATGGCGATGGCTGGCCTCACCGCGATGGCGCAGACCTTCCAATTTGGCTTTCATGTCTTGAAGTGGCTGGGCGTCATCTATCTCTGCTGGCTGGCGATCAAGATGTGGCAGGAGCCTGTCGGCGAAAATGCTGAAGATCTTCCGCGTTCTGCCTCATCCTTGTCGATGTTCGGTGCAGGCATAGCTTTGACCCTGGGAAATCCCAAGATCATGGTATTCTATATTGCTCTCTTACCATCCTTGATCAAACTTTCTGCGGCTGGGATTGTCGAATGGGGGATCCTTGCAGCCATTACGCTTTTGACGCTGGCCGGAGTAGACCTAACCTGGATCTTCTTTGCTCATAAAGCCCGGCATCTCTTGCGAACTCCGCATGCTACGCGGATCGCCCACCGAATTGGTGCCGTCGCCTTGGGCGGTGCTGCGACCGCTATCGCGAGGCAAAACTGATGATCGAGACGAGAGCAGCAAGATATGAGGATTTGGCAGCGGTTCATTCGATCACACAAAGGGCGTATGCTGCCTGGCTGCCGGTCTTGGGCTACCCAGCCCAGCCGATGACGGATGATCATGGGCCTCGCATCAAACGAGGCGAAGTTCTGCTGGCTTGCCATGGTCAACATGTGCTCGGCCTGATTGCTGTAGAACCTAGTGACGACCATCACCTTATTTTCAGTGTCGCCGTTGATCCGGACAGCGCTGGAAAAGGTATCGGCCCTCGTCTTATCGCAGAGGCGGAGCGACAGGCGTTCCTTGCCGGGAAGAGACGCATGACGCTCTACACCAACGCGCTCATGGTGAGAAACATCGAGCTTTATCTGAAGCTCGGCTATCGAGAAACGGGCCGCCGACCAAATACGGCGAGGCCGGGATTTACGATCGTAGATATGGAAAAGATGTTGGACGACATATGAAAGATGCCCCCGCATTCGTTGCAACGAAACCTCCTCATAACCTCCCACGATACCGCCTTCTGACTGGCAAAGATGACGCGACTTTCTGTCACCGTATTTCAGAGGCTCTGGATCTTGGCTTCCAACTGCACGGCTCTCCTGCCGCTACTTTCAACGGACAAGATGTCATTGTTGCGCAAGCTGTCATTTGGCCGCGCGCCGGCTAACTTTGATGGTTGTACAGGCGTCAATGGCAATGCAATATAATCTGTGATCGGGCGATGCCCGAGCCTGCGCTATCAGTCCTTCCGGTCATGACGAAGATTCCCATGGAGCAGCAAAGCTCATACAGAGCACTCATCAGAACTCCCGGCTTGATGCCTCTCATCTGTGCTGCAACCTTGTCTCGTCTGGCCGGGCGTATGTTCATCCTTACGTTGGTGCTGTTTTTACTCGCGCGGTTCTCTTCACCGGCACTGGCCGGCTGGCTGACGTTCGCGGCAATCGTTCCGGGTTTGCTGGTTAGTCCGGTCGCGGGCGTTCTACTCGACCGCGTAGGCCCGACGATCGCGGTTAGGATCGACATGATTGCCAGCGCAACATTCATTGGCGCTATCTGCATCGTTGGCTGGCTCGATTGGGCAACGCCGCCAGTTATGCTTTTCCTGGTAGTCCTGTTCTCTCTGGCCGGCCCGTTGGGCGCGGCGGGTACGCGAACGCTGTTGCCTCGCCTGGTGCCCTCCCATGCGCTCGATCGTGCGAATGCGCTCGATACAGCGATCTATGCCGTCGTCGATGTCGTCGGGCCCGCAATGGCCGGCATTGTCGTCGCTTGGCTCGGGCCTGAAAGCGCGATGTCGGTGATCTCCTTCTCTTACGCCGCTGCCGCCATCTGCCTGTCCTTTGTACCGCTCCTTCCCGGATTGGCGTCCAGACAGATTTCGTTCATGCAACAGACAGTGGAAGGTATTCAGATCGTCGCCAGACAACCGACGCTGCGCGGCCTCGCCATCTCCTATTCGATGTACCAGGTCACCTGGGGCGTGCTCTATGTTGTGGTCCCAGTTTTCGTCGCCAGCCATTATGACGCCTCGGTTGGTAGCTCAGTGACAGGCTTCCTGTGGGCTGCGATGGGGATTGCTGGCGGAATTGGCGCACTTCTCGCAGGACACCTGCGAACGACCGGTCGCGAGCGTCACATTATGGCGATCGGAATGGTCATTACGGCCTTGGCGGCATGGCCGGTGGCTGCAAAGTTTGGTTTTGGCGGACTTGCCATCGGCCTTATGCTTGCCGGCGTCATGTCCGGTCCGATCGATGTTGCTCTTCTGACGCTTCGCCAGCGTCGAACCGATCCGCAACAGCTCGGCCGCGTCATGTCGATTTCGATGAGCCTGAATCTGGCCGGTTTCCCTCTCGGTTCCGCCTTGGCCGGCATGGTAATTACGTCGTCCTTGTCCGCAACTTTCGTTCTGGCAGGCATCGCCTCTATCGTTGCGGCTATCGCAACGATATCGATCCCGTCCGATATAAAATCCGTTGCCTGACTATGCACTTGGTTAGCGAGAGACGGCGTTGGCTCTCAGTCGCGGCGCCGGTCATCAGTCCCGGAGATGCTCGAGACAGGCATACCTAACAAGTTGCGCTGTGTGCTGCGCCTTGCCATGTTCCGCAATGCTACTTATTATATCCATAAGTTCCCTTTTTATGGAATAATAAGGATGATTTTGGCGGCATGTCTGAAGAGTTTTATACTGTCGGTCAGGCGGCGGAGCGTTTGACGCTGCACCCGAAAACCGTGCTCCGGCTTATCCGTGAAGGACGCCTGCAAGGGACGAAAATCGGTAAATCCTATCGAATTCTACGATCCCACCTGGATGCATTCGCCGGCGCGGCGCGGGCTCCGCAGCAGCCGATCACGGCACGAGTATCCTGTGTTGTTGATGTGCCGAATGTCTCCCCCGAACTGTCGCGTCGCCTGACAGTAACCATTCAGGCAATGCTGCTTTCTCAGGAGCGCAGCCCCGACCGCGTTCAATTCAATTCCGTCTATGATGCGGAGTTGCGGCATTTGAAGCTGATAATGATCGGCTCCGTATCCGATACTTCCGAACTCTTGAGGAGCCTGGACAGGCAACTGGAGGCGGTCAGGTGACGACGGAGATATCGAATATGTCGAAACTCGACACCGTGCTCGTCGATCAATATCGGAACGTTCTTGGTCAATGGCCGGTTGCTGCCGATCACCTCTGGGTCGATACACGAGAGGGCACCACTTTTGTCGTCGCCTGTGGTCCCAGGGATGCGCCCCCGCTCGTCCTCCTGCATGGAGCGCTGACCAATTCGGCAATCTGGATGTTCGATGCCGAACTTTGGTCGCAGTCGTTTCGTGTCTACGCCGTCGACGTGATCGGGGAGCCAGGACTGAGTACAGCTAAACAGCTTCCCTTGGAAGGCGGTAGGTACGCGACGTGGCTCGACGACGTGCTTGCCGGGCTGGATCTGGAAAGCGCCGCCTTTGTCGGCGTTTCTTTCGGAGGGTGGCTTGCTCTGGATTACGCCGTCCGCCGGCCGTCTCGTGTCGATCGTCTCGCGTTGCTTTGTCCGGCGGGAATCGGCCGCCAGAAGCCGTTCTTCCTAAAAGCCTTGCCGCTTCTGTTGCTCGGCTCCTGGGGAAAGGCAAAGGTTCGCGCTATGGTCATGGGCCCGCAGCCGCAAACGTTGGCCGACAGGGCGCGACCTTTGATGGATCTCGTCTCCAGCATTCATTCGAAAGTCCGCCCACGGTCGATTACGATTCCGCTCGTCTCAGATGCAGATCTCAGGAGCCTGAAGATGCCCGCCCTCATCATTGTTGGGGGACGGGATGCTCTTATCCATTCAAGCGAGACCAGGCGGCGGGTGGAGAGCACTATGCCGAACGCGCAACTTCATTATCTGGAACAGGCCTTTCATCACCTCCCCAATCAGCGGGAAACCATCTTCAATTTTCTTCGCGGCAAGCAAATGGGACGCATTCCATGAGCGACGTCATTACAATCCTGGGCAATTTACGCGTATTGTCGTGCGACCCGAACGGTCAGCACATTTCTACAGAGGCTGACGTCAACAGCCTCATCGGAACCGCCTTTGGCGAAAGGGCCGATCTGGTCGCACTACCCGCAGTGCGATTGGCGCAGAATTTCTTCGATCTCCAAACGGGATTTGCGGGGCTGCTCGTTCAGAAATTCGTCAATTACCAACTTCGCCTGGCAGTCCTCGGCGACATTTCAGGTGCATGCGCGCGAAGCAGAGCGCTGAAGGACTTCGTGTATGAATCAAATCAGGGATCGTCGTGCTGGTTTCTGGGCGATCTGGAGGACTTGGGCAGGAAGTTGGTCTGACGTTCCTAAACACCGAACGAGCGTGAACACCTTCTGTCACGCATGTGGAGTTTGCGGTGCTCACTCCTCATAGGCGACTTGGTAATTTCTCCCCGCTCGCTCGATGCGCGCGAAACCGAGCTCACCAAGATGCATTCCGGCGATCAGAAGCCGTTCCGAACTGACAATATCCAGCAGCCTCGATCGTGTCGCTGCGGCGAGATGCGTATCCTGATCGAACGCGATCGACACGTCCGGCCGCGGGATTTGGATCTCTGGGAAATGGACTATGTCGCCCCAGACCAACAGGTTCTGGCCACCGGACTCAAGACGGTAGCCGGTATGTCCTGCCGTATGACCAGGGAGCGGAACTGACGTCATGCCGGGAAGCACGTCTCCGGTCTCGAACATGCGCAACCTGCCACGATAAGCGGCAAACGCCTGACGGGCGAAGATGAAGTTGCCATGGGCACGCTCGGGCGCGCGGCTCAGATTACCGTCATCCTGCCAGAACGCGACTTCCTGTTGAGACACGATGAGCTCGGCATTCGGGAATGCGGCTTCGCCTGAGGAGTCGATCAGGCCGCCGACATGGTCTGGATGGGCGTGCGTCAACAGGATGGCGTGAATGGCAGCAGGTTGGATGCCCGCCTGGGCGAGGTTGTCCTTCAGCCGGCCGCCCCATTGTTTGAAACCGCCCGCGCCGGCATCGATCAGAATCGTGCGACCACGTCCGCGCACCAGATAGCAGTTAATGTGGATAGCGGTGTGATCCAGTATCCCCGCATTCTCCTGCAATTGAGAGGCATCGTTAGCATCGATACTCGAGAGTAGGCCGAAATTGGCGTGGAGATAGCCGTCACTGATGGCGGTGATAGTAAGGTCGCCAATGGTCTGGCTGGGAAATTCGGTCATCGTCATGGTTCGTCTCTGGCGTGAGTTCAGTTGCGTGCGTGGATGCTCGCCGCTTCATAGCCGAAGCAGCGAATGCGCGCGGTCAGATCGGTGCTGCACTGAATGACGTCGTCCAATTCCATCATGAACCGGTCCATCACGGCCGCTGTCCGGAACGGTTCGAGGCGATACTGGATCTCGACAAAGGCCGGATGCCCCCGGCCATGCCGAACGGTGACAAAAATGACATGCACATTCTCCAAGGCCGCCCGAAGGATGCCGGTGCAGAGCGCTGTGCATCGCTCCGTGAGCGCCACGAGCGTCTCTTCCGGCGGCATCCTGTCTTGCGAGATGTAGAGGGTGACATTCGGCATCGGCGTTCACCGCGCGCTTGCGGAGGCGACGTCATCGCCGTTCGTCAATTGCGGCGTCATCGGCGCATAGACGTGAACATCGTCCGGCAGATGTCCGATATCTCCGATCATGTCGCGACCTGCTTTCGCGAGCCAGCGATGTTCCGGGAACTTCTCCATGGCGACCGCGCGCATCGCAAACGGCGTCAGGCCCAATTCGCGCAGCGGCTGAGGGCCTGTTGTGCTCAGCACCAGATATTCGGTTTCGCCGACGGCCGGGGCGCGCTCGATGCCCTCGTACAGGTTCCGGTGCCAATCGGTGATGTGTTGCTGCCAACGGGCGAAATTGCCGCCGCCCTTCTGGCTATATTCTTCGCCGGTCAGAGTATCGAGGCTGTCGATCGAATGGAGAGCGAGGTAGACGGGACAGCCGGCGCTCAACGCTTTGAAACGCTGTGAGGTGTGAAAGCCGCTGACAGAAATCAGGGCGGGCAGCTTATCCAGGTTGTAAAACGCGTTCCATTCCGCTTCGCTGTGCGGATCAGCAAAGCTGCATTCAACCGTATAAATCATCATATCGCCTCCGGCCGCCCGGCCGGCCGCGCAGCGCTTCCGGCTTCGTTTGTAATTGACATTTTGTCATGGTAGAAGGCGAGCGATCCGCTGAATATCGATATTGCATCATCGTTCAATGATCTAATATCAAGCTGGGGTCGGTCTAACACAGATCAAGCCTGCGGAGACCTCCGATGCGCCGTAAAATTCCCAGCAATTCAGCGCTCATGGCGTTCGAGGCATCGGCGCGTCACGGCAGCTTCGCGCGCGCAGCGGACGAGCTGGCACTGACCGAAGGAGCAATCAGCCGCCAGATCGGTCGGCTGGAGGCTTTCCTCGGCGTGACGCTGTTCGAGCGCGTCGGCAATCGCGTCAGGCTTCTGCCAAGCGGGGAACGGTATGCAGCCCAGGTTCGAGAGTCTCTCGACCGGCTGGAACGTGACAGCCAGTATCTGATGGGGCAGCCCAAGGATGGCGCCAGCATCGATATCGCGACAATTCCGACGTTCGCCACGCGATGGCTCATTCCCCGCCTTGGAGGATTTCAAGAGCGCCATCCCAACATCATCGTGCATCTTGCCGAACGAATGGAACCATTTGTGCTCGCCGGAAGCGGTTTCGACGCCGCCATCCATTACGAGCATCCCGCATGGACCGGAATGAGGACGCACCGGTTGCTGCACGAGACGCTGGTGCCTGTCTGTCATCCGGCGCTTCTCGACAAAGGCGCAGACGCGGTGTCGCTCGACCGCCTGCCACGTCTGCACCGTCGCCAGAACCCGGATGCCTGGCAGCGTTATGCGCAGGAAACCGGAATCACGCTGACCAATCCTGCGGTCGGCTCATACTACGACCTCCACATCATGCTGATCGAGGCCGCGATTGCGGGACTTGGCGTTGCGCTGGTGCCGCGCCTCTATGTCGAGACGGAATTGGCGGAAGGTCGTCTGGCCGCACCCTGGCCTGAAGGCCAGTCGATCTCCAAGACCTTCAGCCTGATCCTTCCTGAGCCGATCCGGTTGAGTGACGGTCCGATACAGGCATTTGCGGATTGGCTGCTTTCGGTAGTGCAAACTCTGCCCCGCGCCGGCTGAGCAGGCGGCTTTCCGTTCCGCCATAGAGTCACGCACCTTGCCGAGAAAGGCCGCGACGACGATCTGAGGGCGACTAGATGGGAAGAGTGCGCCGATATCGTTGGTCGCTGTAAAAGCGCTTAGATCGGCAGGGGTTGACTTCAACACGCCGAGGTGAGAAGGAAGCTGCGTATCAGCGCCGCCGGAAAGGCGGCCGAGATCTTTTTGGCGCAACGCCAAAGGAGATCTACATGAAAGACGATACAAGCTCTACGATCATCGGCCGTAAAACAGTTGGCAATGGTCCACAGAAGGTCATCATGCTGCATGACTGGCATGGAGACCACACTTTATATACCCCCATCTTGCCGTACATCGACGGCAATACGTTTCATTACGCCTTCGCTGATCTTCCAGGCTACGGATTGTCTCGCGGTCACGCCGGGCCAGCCAGCATTCAACAGACTGCATCGACTATTATCGCCTTGGCCGATGAACTCGATTGGCCGCGATTCCATATCGTAGGGCATTCCCTGTCCGCGATGATCGCGCAATACCTTGCGGTATTGGTACCAAACCGCATCGTCAGCCTGACTGCTGTCTGTCCGATCCCAGCCAGCGGTTCACTGGCCAGTGACGACGCGCTAGCGTTTTTCGCTTCTACTGCCCGGGACGACGACGCATTTCGCAGGTTGATTGGTTATTTGTCGGGCCAGTTATCGAAGGGGTGGACGGAAGCGAAACGGATTCGGAGCCGCCTTGCCTCCTCGCCCGAGGTGAAGATGCAGTATTTCGGGTTGTTCCGAACGGACTTCTCCCAACGGCTTCTGGGTTCGGCTACAAAAGTCAACCTTATCCTAGGGGACCATGATCCAGGTTTGGATGAGGCGACCGTCGCGCCTCTATTTCGACAATGGTTTGACGATCTGACTGTGGAAACCATTGTTAATTGTGGCCACTACCCAATGGAGGAGGCGCCTCCGTACTTCGCAACTACGCTTGAGCGCCTTCTGATGAAGGGGACGATCGGGTCTCTATGAGCGCCGGCGCGCCCCTTGGATCTCGTGCGGCGCACGCCGAGGGGCGCCGTAGCGGATGCCGGTTGGTCTCTGGGAAGGATATCTGCCTCTTGCAAGCGGTAGCCTTGTTCCTCATGCGCAAGATGCATGTAGAATTGGCGTTGCGCTTCTATGTCGAGATGGAAGCCGTGAAAGGTCGTCTGGTGGCATCCTGGCTCGAAGTTCATTCGATTTCCACGACCTTCAGCCTGTCTCCCAGAGCAGGCCCAGTTGAGTGACGGCCTGATACAGGCTGGCTGCTTTCGGAAGTGGAGACTCCGCCCCGCACCGGCTGAGGTGACGGCTTGCTCGATCGACAGTAGACGTTTCGCTGCCGCTGGCAAGTCGTTCGATTATACGTTTCTCGTAACGATGCGTGCTACGTCGACCAAAACGGCTTCCTGCTCCGCCACTGAGCCACGTGCCTTGCCCAGATAGGCCGCGACGACGATCGGAGGACGATTGGGCGGGAAGAGCACGCCGATATCGTTGGTCGATATTCCTTCCCAGGTCCCGGGTTTGTTCGCGATCCGCCACCCAGCCGGTAAACCAGCCCGCAGGCGTTGTGCGGCCGCATCCCTGGACGCCATCATCCACTCGGTCAGGTGCGCCCGCGACGTCGGCGACAGAGCAGAGCCGAGCACGATGCGTTGCAGTGTGCCCACCATCGCGCGCGGCGAAGTCGTGTCGTGCGTCTCTCCGGACTTGACGATATTGAGAGCCAATTCGGTCTTGTCGATACGGGTCGTTTGATCACCTATTGAGCGCAGATAGGCGGTCAATGCAGAAGGTCCGCCGAAGCTGGCCATCAGTAGATTTGCCGCGGTGCTGTCGCTGACAATTGCTGCCGCTTCGCAGAGCTGCTCAACTGTCATGCCGTCAGTAAGGTGCGGTTTAGTCGCCTTGAAAGGCATAACCAGATCCTTTTCGCCGAAGAAGACTCTTCGGTCCAGCTTCTCTTCTCCGCGATCAACGCGTGCGAGCGTGAACGCGATAGCCAGAGCCTTGAACGTGCTGCACAGAGCGAAGCGTTCATCGAGACGGTTCCCAATTACCTGACCGGTCGCGGTGTCCAGGACCGCCACGCCAAGATGACCACCACTACGGATTTCGAGTTCCCGGAGCCGGTCTTCGACGATGCTTCGGCCGTTATCTGCGCGCGCGCCATGCCCTAACAACCAAGGCAATGCAATGAGTGGGGTCAAAAATGTAGTCCGTCGTGTGAACATCCGAGTCATTTTGCCTTTGCTTCCGCCATATCTTCAAGTTGCTATCTGTCGCGACCCCGTGCGTCAGGTTAATCATCGGGACCGATACTGCTTTTTTAGACCGTTTTTTGACAAGATTGTGGGCGTTTACGTGCATTATTCAGTATGCCCACGTGGATTGCAGTCCACCACTTGGTTCGCGCCGCGCGTTAGTGGCCCGCCACGGCGTGACTTCAAAGAACTTCAGGTTGTGAAATAAAAAAATGTCAGTCATTCACCGTACTTCAGGTGGATGAGCGGATAAGGTTTTCCTTGCCCGTCGAGCGGAGAACGACCGATGTGCTTGAAGCCCATTTTTTCATAGAAGCCGACCGCCTGACTGTTCTGCTCATTGACGTCGGTTGACATTTTAGGATGAAGTGTAAGGCCGTGGCGTACCAGCGCGGCACCAATTCCAGTTCCTCGACATGCGGGATCGACGAACAGCGCCTCCATGTGGCCCTTGTCGATCAGCATGAAGGCTAGCGGATAGTCATTGGCATCCACGGCAAGCCAAAGCGGCGCTTGGGGCAGAAAGCCACGCACCATCTCTTCGATGGAAAGGCGATCCTCCGGCGAGAGAAAGTCATGTGTTGCATCAACCGCGCCACGCCAAATTTCCACTGCGCGGTCGCCCTCGTCAGGACGGGAGCGTCTAATTGTAGTCATTGTGCCTTCCTCATTAATTTGCCGGAAACAAAGGGAGCCACGCAGAGCCCATTGCTCCGTCAGGCATGCCAATCAGCCCGCTGGATCACAACCCTATAGCCATCGGGATCTTCAAAGGTGCGGCCTGAGCGATCCCAATAGGGGTTGAACGCCGGGACGGCTCTGAACCCGGCTCCTTCCATCTTTCGACGGCAACCTGCCATTCTGTAGGGTCCGGAAGGTAGAACACGAGGAGATTGTCTCGTGTCGGCGCGCGACCTGCGGCATGTCCATGCGCCTTCGTGAACTCGAAATGATAAGGTGCGCCTGCATGTCCGAGCATCACGCCGTCGAAACCATCGTGGTCCTCAAATCGATACAAAATTTCCAGCCCGAGGCCGTCTCCATAAAAACGAATAAGCGCTTCTATATCGTCGGTGGGACGGGCGACGCGTAGCTTGGGGAGAGCCATTAGAAGTTTCCAATAATGCTGGCTGGCGACCGGAACAGAAGGCACGCTGCAGCCGTGATTGACAAAAGCCATCTGTGAGGCGACGACGGCTACGCTGCTCGCTACTTTCCGATTTTCGGTCTTCCGGATCAAGTTCGGGACGACACTTCGAGAGCATCGTGGCCACTGCCGATACTGAATGCTATTTCCTGCCCGAACGACAATTCAAGCGTGTTGCCATCCGGGTCAGAGATATACGTCCAGAGGCCGACCGGCGGCCCATCATTGCGCGGGGCAGACCGCAGGATGCCGCGGCGCTCAGCTTCGGCCGCACGGCGCGAGACATCTCCCGGCTTGGCACACGCAATGCCTATGTGACCGAATGGTCCGAGTGGCGTATCATTCAAATTCGTAGATGCAACGAGGACAAGCGCGAACGGGCGCGAGCCATCCGCCATCCACGCGACCTCTTCGATATCGCCGCCTGCGGTTCGGCGATGAATTACCTGAAGATCGGCAAATTCCTGATAGAAGGCGATGCTCTTATCGAGATCGCGCACGACCAGCGCTACGTGGGACAACCCTAGATCTGTTTCGGGCGACCGGATCATGTTCAATTCTCCTTTTCCCTCAATTTGCATCATTGACAGATCGAATGGAAATCGAAGATCTATATAGGAATCATGCGGGATACGAATGATTTCCATCCATCCGATTTGAGTTTGCTGCCGTTTCTCGAGGCGCTGATCGAGGAGCGACATGTCTCGCGCGCAGCATTGCGGCTCAACCGTTCGCAGCCGGCGGTCAGCCACGCTCTGGCGAGGTTAAGGGACATCTTCAACGATCCGCTGCTGGTGAGAGGCGAAGGCGGCCTGCAGCGTAAGCGCGGTCTGGAGGCCGCCTTGCGGCAACGCCAGCGGTGGGGATGTTTATCGCCTTTGACGAGGGCGCTGGCGGTGCGGGAAGTTGTAGGTTCTACGACCAGTCATACGAGCACTCGTATGACTGGTCGGATGGAGGTGGTCGGCCGGATGTCGGGTCGCCGGCGATGGTCGGACGAGGAGAAGCTGGAGATCCTGGCCGAGGCGTTCCGGCCGGGTGTGCGGGTCTGCGACGTCATCGCCCGTCGCGAGGTGTCGAGCAGCCTGATCTACACGTGGCGCAAGCAGTTGCGGGAGGGCAAGCTGGTGTGCGTGGTGCCGTCGTTGCCGGTGTTTGCCGAAGTGCAGGTGGCGGAACCGGTTGTGCCGACATCGCAGCCAGCGCCCTGTTCATCGGGGCTTATCCAGATCGAACTGCCGGGCGGCGTGCGGGTGAATGTCGATGCGGGCGTGGATGCGGACGCGCTTGCACGGGTGTTGTCGGTGCTGCGGTGAACCCGGTGCGGCTGCCGACGCGGGTGTTCCTGGCGTGCGGTGTGACCGACATGCGCAAGGGGTTCGATGGCCTGGCGGTGCTGGTGCAGCAGGTGCTGGCGCAGAACCCGCATGCGGGCGCGCTGTTCGCGTTCCGCGGCAAGCGCGGTCATCTGGTCAAGCTGCTGTGGTTCGATGGCCAGGGGCTTTGTCTGTTCTCCAAGCGGCTCGACCGTGGCCGTTTCGTCTGGCCGGTGACGGCGACCGGCACCGTGACGCTGACGCCGGCGCAATTGTCGATGCTGCTGGAGGGCATCGACTGGCGCCGGCCGGAACGGACGTTCGCGCCGACGTTGGCAGGATGAAAACGGCAGTTTTGCGCCACTTTCCCTCGCTCCCCGACCTGCGATCTGCTATGAAATGCGGGTGCCGGAAGCGTCCGCTCCCCCTGCTGATGCCGCCGCGCGGATCGCCGCGCTGCAAGCCTCGCTCGCCCGGGCGAATGCCGCACTTGCCGCCCGCGACCTGCTCATCGACACCCTGCGCGGACAGATCGCGCGGCTGCGGCGGATGCAGTTCGGTGCCTCGTCCGAGAAGCTCGGCCGCGAGATCGAGCAGCTCGAATTGGCGCTGGAGGAACTGGAAACGGAGCGCGATGCACCTGTGCCCGAGGTGGCCGACAGCGGCGTAGTGGTTCGGCCGATGCCCGTCCGCAGTTTGCCGGGACATCTGCCGCGCGAAGAGGTCGTCCACGAGCCGGCGTCGGGTGCCTGCACCTGCCCGGACTGTGGCGGTGCGTTGCGCCCGCTTGGGGCAGATGCGCACGAGATGCTCGACATCGTGCCGGTGCGCTGGCGCGTCGTGCGCAATGTCCGCCCCAAATACAGCTGCCGGGTATGTGAGAAGATCGTCCAGGCTGCCGCCCCGGTCAGCGCCGTGGCACGCGGCAAGGCCACCTTCGCGACGCTGGCGCACATCGTCGTCTCGAAGTTCGACCACCATCTGCCGCTCTACCGCCAGGCCGAGATGATGGCCGCGCAGGGGCTCGACATCGACCGCTCGACATTGGCGGGCTGGACCGGACAGGCCGCAGCGCTGCTCGACCCCGTCGTCAGCCGCATCCGTGACGCGGTCCTCAAGACCGAAAAGATCCATGCCGACGATACGCCCGTGCCGGTACTCGACCCCGGTCGCGGCAAGACCGCGACCGGGCGGCTGTGGGTGTATGCCGCCGACGACCAGGCGTCCGGCGGCACGGCGCCACGCGCGACCTGGTATCGCTTCACGCCCGACCGCACCGCCGCACATCCCATGTCTCATCTCGCCGGCTTCCGCGGTTTTCTTCAGGCGGATGCCTATGCCGGATACGACGGGCTCTACCGCGGCGGCGTCACCGAGGTCGCCTGCTGGGCGCATTTCCGGCGCAAGGTCTTCGACCTGCACGAGCGCTCGCCCACGCCACTGACCACCGACATCCTCGAACGCATCGGCACCCTTTACGCTGTCGAGGCCGAGGTTCGCGGCCAACCACCCGATGTGCGATGTCGTGCCCGGAAGGAGAAAAGCCGGCCCCTGGTCGACGCCTTGCGTGAGGTGCTCGATGCAGCCTTGCGCCGTTTGTCACCCAAATCCGACATGGCACGGGCCATCGCCTATGGCACCAAGCGCTGGCCGGCGCTGTCGCGCTTCCTCGATGATGGTCGCCTCGAGATCGACAACAATATCGCGGAACGTGCGCTGCGCGGCGTTGCGGTCGGACGCCGCAACTGGCTGTTCGCTGGCTCGCGCGCCGGTGGCGAGCGTGCCGCGGCGATCTACACCGTCATCCAGACCTGCAAGGCGAACGGTGTCGACCCGCAGGCCTATATCGCCGACGTCATCGCCAGGGTCGCGGGCGACTGGCCCGCCAGTCGCTGGGACGAACTCATGCCGTGGAACTGGTCCCCCGAACCTGCCAGACTGGCGGCATGAGCGCCGAGATCATCGCCCGCCTGCATATCGTCCTGGACGACATCGAGCCCGCCATCTGGCGCCGGGTCGACGTGCCGGTCACCGCCAGCTTCAAGATGCTCCACGACATCGTCCAGGCCTCAATGGGCTGGGAAGATTGCCATCTGTGGCATTTCGAGGCCGGCGACCGGCGCTACGGCATCCCCGACCCGATGTGGCCGGAGAGCGGCATGACCGCAGCCAAAAACGTGAAGCTCGCGACGCTCATCGACCGGGGCGTGCGGGAGTTCGTCTACACCTATGACATGGGCGACGACTGGCGGCACACCATCACCGTCGAGACCGTCGGCCACGGCGAACCCGACGTCAAATATCCGTGCTTCATCGACGGGGAAAGGCGCTGTCCGCCCGAGGACGTCGGCGGCTTGCCTGGGTTCGAGATGTTCCTCGATGCCATGGCCGACCCCGGCCACGAAGAACACGACTCCTTACGCGAATGGTATGGAGGCCCCTACAACGCCGACGACATCGACGAACGCTTCACCCGCCGCGCCGTCGCCGCCATCGCCATCCGCCGACACGCCGGCAAACTCGCCTACCAGAAGAGCCGCGCGCAATAACAAGGCGGTCTAGCGCCCACGCTTACCCTGCAGCCAACAGCGCGGGCGCTTCAACTCGCTGAGCCACTGGGTGAGGCCCTTGCGCTGATGCGCTCCATGGTCGCCCAGCCGTCCTTCAACGCGGAGCAGTGCCACCGCCATTTTCGTCTTTCTCTGTCGGACTATGGAGCGGCAATCCTCCTGCCCACCCTGGTATCGCGACTTCGAAAGTCGGCACCGTTGGTGGACCTTTCCATCGTATCATATGGTAGGGAACGCGCGCTTGCCGCGCTGATAGACGGGGAGATTGATCTGGCGGTTGGGGTATATCCCATCCTCAAGCAGGCTGGTCACGCCGACCTCAAAAGTGCACTGCTCTTTGAGGAGACGTTTGCTTGCCTGTTCGATGAATCGAGCGGACGGGGCGTGTTTTCCTTCGATGACTATCTCGCTCGTCCTCATGTGCGCGTTAGTGTTGCGTTGCAAGACGACAGTGAGGTCGACGACGCGCTTGCACGTCTTGGTTACAAGCGCCGCATCACAGTTCAGCTTCCACATTGGTCTGCCGCACCCGACCTTGTCAGGGGAAGCGATCTCGTGCTGACCGCAGCGAAGCGTAGCATTGAGCATCTGGGAAAGAGAGGCCTCCAGTGCAGCGAACTGCCGTTTCAGCTGAGCAGCTTTCCATTCGTCCAGACATGGCATCGACGTCGCGAAAAGGATGCCCCGCATAGATGGCTCCGAGAGGAAATCGCCGCGATAGCCGGTGCCAAGGGGCAGAGGTAGATATCCGGGCAGTCGTCGAGCACCGTGAGCTTGGCAGCAGGGACGTGCTTGGCACCGTTCACCGTGTCGGCAGTTGGTCAACCACGCCTGGATTTTCGATCGTAGCCTTGAGGATGTGCGCGAGATCCTGAGCGGCTTCTGGCAGATGTTCCTGCTTCAACATCCGCAACTCAAGTGGCGGCAGTGCCGGCAAGCAATTGTCCAGCCGGCGTATTCCGGGCGGCACGCCATGGGCTGTGCGTACGGTGACGCCCAATCCAAATCGTAAGGCAGCCCAAACACCGGGCAGGCTGGGCGTCGTAAGGGAAAGGCGCCATCGGACGCCAGCCTCATCAAGCGAGCGAAGTGCAGCCTGCCGGAACAGGCAGGGATGATCAAAGAGCACAAGCGGAAGAGTGCCAGAGACATCACGAAGCGGTTCACTGTCTTCATCTTTGGAAAGCCACAACATCGGCATCGTCGCCAGGAGTTCCCCAGTTCCCGGACGATCCATGCCTGCGAAAGCGAGAGCAAGATCGAGCCGCCCGGACTTTACTTCGTCTTCGAGCGCGTAGTTTCTGCCTGCACGGACCGCGACATGCACGTTCGGTCGTTTCTGGGAAAAGGTCGCGAGAGCACTGGGCATGACGTCCTCGAAGAAATCCTGTGGCAGGCCCAGGCGGATGGTTGGCGGTGCCACCGATGCACCCAACGCCATGGCTGCCTCATCATGCATGGCTACGATCCGACGCGCGTAACTGAGGAGAGTGTCGCCTGCTTCCGTTGGTACCAATCCGCGACCGCGCCGGTGGAACAGGGCATGACCTGCCTGCTCTTCGAGGCGCTTCAGCTGCATACTGACAGCTGACTGCGATCTGCCGAGATGTAGAGCGGCGCGCGCGAAACTCCCGAGGTCGGTGCCCACGATTATCGTACGCAGCGCTTCAATGTCGAACTGTGGCACCATCTACCCGATTCCTTGAAGTTGGAATTCAACCTTATCAAATTTTCGAATTTGTTAGGATGGATTAATCTCCTGAGAAAACAGGAGACACAGGATGAATAAGTCGACGTCGATCGGGTTCATTGGGCTGGGCACAATGGGATTGCCGATGGCTTTAAATCTCGTCCGAGCGGGAACGAAACTGATCGTGTGGAACCGTTCTGCTGAGCGTTGCGGGCCGCTGGTGGAACTCGGCGCGATCGCGGCACCCAGCGCTGCCGAAATATTTGAAAGATCCGAGACGGTTATCCTGATGCTTGCCGACGAGGCTGCCACCGACGCCGTGCTTGGCCGCGGATTACCCGATTTTACCCAACGTGTGGCCGGACGCCGGATCGTCGCGATGGGCACGGTGCGCCCCGGCTACTCATTTGCGTTGGCAAACGAGATCAAGAAGGCAGGCGGGCGCTATGTGGAGGCACCAGTCTCGGGGTCGCGCAAGCCTGCGGAGGCCGGTGAACTTGTGGGGATGCTGGCGGGGGAGAAAGAGGACCTGGCCGAGATACGGCCTATACTCGAACCGCTTTGTCGGGAAGTCTTCGATTGTGGCCCGGCACCCAACGCTCTGCGCATGAAGCTCGCGGTTAACGTGTTTCTGATCACCATGGTAACCGGGCTCGCCGAGGCGGCGCATTTTGCCGAGCGGCACGGTCTCGATCTAAACCGTTTCATCACCATTCTTGACGCCGGCCCGATGGCGAGCGACGTGTCGCGGATCAAGGCTGCGAAGGTGGTACGTCGAGATTTCGAGCGTCAGGCAGGGATTTCCGACGTTCTGAAGAACAGCCGGCTCGTCATTGAAGCCGCCCGGGAGGCAGCCATAGCCTCGCCTCAGATGGACGCCTGCTTCACGCTCTACGCAGAGACGGAAGCCTTGGGCCTTGGCGGCGACGATATGATCGCTGTGGTCCGAGCAATCGAAGAGCGAACCACAGCGATTTCGCTAGCGAAAAGCGCCGAGAGCAAGGCGTGAATGAAGATCGGATGGACGTGCCAGACCTCACGTTTGATCTTCGGTACCTTCGCTGCGCTATCGCGGCCGCCGCGCACGGTAGTTTTCGGCAGACGGCACTTGCGCTGGATACATCACAATCCACGGTAACGCGCCGTATCCAACTTCTCGAACACCGCTTGGGTTTCACGCTTTTCGTTCGAGATAGACGAGGGGTTCGGTTAACACATGCGGGCGATAATTTCCTCAAAGAGGCAGCGCCTGGAATCGATCAACTTCGTCGTGCCGTCCGTTTGGGTTCATCAAAGGGTGAATTGCATACCAGCATGCTGCGTATCGGTATTCTTGCTTCCCTGGCTGCGGGATTCCTGCATCTCGCGCTCAAGGAAGTGAGACGGCGGCATCCGAGGATTAAGATCATATTGCACGAAGGAACTGCAGAGAACAATCTGGACCGGTTGACGAAAGGAGACTTGGATATCGTCTTCGTTGCGGGACTGCCTCAGTTGCCCCGCCATAAGAGCGAAATCTTATGGCGAGAGCGCATTTTTGCTGTGCTACCTGATTCTCATTCTCTGGCGATTAAGTCGGAACTCTCTTGGGAGGACATTCGCTCGGAGACGTTCATCCTCAGCAGTAATGGCTCAGGCCCAGATGTCCTTGATCTTCTCGTCCGAAAAATCGGGCAGATGGGGTTCAGGCCCAGAATCGAGGTACATCATGTTGCCCGGGAAAATCTCATAAATCTGGTGGCTATGGGCTACGGAGCAACCGTGACCAGCGCGTCAGCTCTTGGGTTGTCGGTCAAAGGCGCAGTTTTTCGGCCAATCGCTCACGACACCGAGGATGTGCCGTGGAGTGCCGTGTGGTCAGAAGCCGAAGAAAACCCTGCTGTTTTCGGATTTCTGGAGATTGTACGATCTATTGCTGCTGTTGAGCATTGCGCGCCTGAGCCTTTCGCGCCTTCGCAAATCCCCGATCCGACGCGATGAAGCGCTCCAGCATGGGGACGATGAGCCGGACGGGATCGGCAGTGGCGTGCCCGGCCTCTCTGGCGAGGATGTCGGCATAGGCCGCGAGATCGCGGTGCAAATCGGCGGGCAGTTCCAGCGTCACCTTGACCGGCTTGTCGTCGGCGATGGGACCGAGTTTCAGCTTGGACATTTCAACCTCTGTAGGGTTCGAGTACGAGATCGCGGGTGACGAGCACGCGGACGGGGAAGCCCAGACCGATGGTGAGCGTCGGGGCGATATCGAGCTGGCGGCCGACGACCTGCCGGCCCACCTGGCTGATGCTGTCGGACGCACCCTGACGCAGCGCGCGGGCGATCTCGCTTTCGTCGCTCGAAGACCCCATCTGGCTCCCGATCGACAGCAGGGTGGAGAGAGCGGCCGCCTTGAACAGCTCGCCCCAATGGTAGTCGACGCCATCCTGAAGGCCGGCATAACCTTCGGCGTCCGCGCCCGGCTGGCGTTCCAGCACGATCGAACGGCCATTCGGGAAGATCAGCCGGTTCCAGACGAGCAGGATGCGCTTCTGGCCGAAGCCAACGCCGTTGTCGTATTGGCCAACGACGCGCGTTCCCTGTGGGATCAACAGGATCTTGCCTGTCGGACTGTCGTAGATGTTCTCAGTGACCTGCGCGGTGATCTGGCCGGGCAGATCGGAACGGATGCCGGTGATCAGGGCTGCGGCAATGACCGCCCCCGCCTGAAGCACGTTGGCTGATGCGGGTGCGGCGACCCGATCAGGCGAGACGGTGCGCTTGTCGGGCGCGGCGTCGAGGAACGCCTGTTGGCGCTGCTGGGCCGAGGGGGTTGCCGGCTGGGGCGCAAGGCCAAGGCCAGCGAGGTCCGTGGATGGCGTGGCAGTCGCGGTGGGCGACATGGCGGTGCTATTGGTCGCGGGTCGGGTCTCGGTCGTGGCAAAAAGCTTGGCGAGCCGCGCTGCTTCCAGTTCCTGGGCGCGGCGCTGTTCCTCCGGACTGGGGCCGGATGGCACGGGCGTGGTGATCCCCGGTGCGGGAATCGGCTGGCCGCCATTCTGCGCATTGAGGATCGGACGGCCGAGATCGCCGGGCAACGGCGGCCCGAGCTTCGGCACGCCCGAATAATCCTTCGGCAGACCGTTGATGCCGTCCGGCGTCGAGCGATTGTCGGTGGAATAGAGTTCCTGCCCCTGGCCGCCATTGCGGGTTTGGAGCGCGTAATAGAGCGCGCCGCTGATCGCGAGGCTCCCGGCAGCGCCGAGACCGATCAGCACCTTGCGCGACAGGCGAGTGACGCGCGGCGGTTCGGGGCGCAGCCGCATCGGCGCAACCGGCTCGCCAGTAAGCTCGCGTTCCGCGCCTTCTTCTTTGTCAGCATTGATCGGGCCGCCGCTCATGACGCGGGCCTCCCGTCGGTACGGCTGATGCGGACGCGCTTCTGGTTTTTGTCAGCCCCGAAGCGCAGTTCGGCGGCCGCGAACAGCCGGTCGACGATCATGTAGTTGCCGCGCACGCGGTAGTTCACCAGTTCGGAGGTCGCCCCCTCGGGGCCGACGACGAACAAAGGTGGCATCTCGCCCTGCGCGATGCCACGCGGGAACTCGATGAACACCTGCCGGCCGTCGTCGAAGGCGCGGAGCGGTCTCCACGGAGCGCGGTCGCCCGTGACCTGGTAGCGGAAATTGACCTTCGACAGATCAACGCCGCTGGCGACCGGCTGCACGGCTTCCGCTTGGCTGTTCTGGCGGCGGAGCGCGATGAGCTGGTCTTGCGGATATTGCCAGGAGACCGACGCCATATAGGTCTTCTCGGTGGAACGCAGTTCCATATGATAGGTGCGCCGGTCGGTGTTGATGACGAGATTGGTCGTCAGCTCCGCCCGCGTTGGCTTCACCAGGATATGGGCCTGTTTGCCCGAACCCGTGCCGCTCTCGGTATCGCCGATGATCCAACGCACGGTGTCGCCGGCTGCGACGGGACCGGAGCCGACGAGCTGCTCGCCGGGCTGGAGACCGATATCGGTGATCTGCCCCGGTGCGGCATAGACCTGATAGAGCGCGCCATCGACGAAGGGATAGACCTGCATCGCATTGATGAAGCCGTTGCGCACCGGCTGCATCCGGGCGGCGGCATTGGCCTGATTGACGCGGACGGTCGGATCGGCGGCCTCGGGCACGGGCTTGCCGTCCTTCCCGACCGGCTTCAACTGGCCGGGAAGCGGCAGCGGCTTGGGCAGACTGACGACGGTGACGGGTGCCGGAGGATCGACTGTCTGTACGGCCGGGGCCGCGTCATCATAGGAGATCTCGGGTGGCGGTACACGTCCGGCGCAGCCAGCGAGCGCCGACGTGCAAAACAGGATCAGCGGGAACGCGGCTTTACGGAAAGCCGGCCTCCCGGTTTTGCGAGAGGCAGGCGTCATTGTCCAAGCTCCTTCGACCAGTTGATGGCGTTGATGTAGATTCCGAGCGGGTTCTTCCTGAGCGTGTCGGCATCGCGCGGCGGCTGGACGGCGACGGTGAGAATGGCGGACCAGCGCTCGGTGCTGGCGAGCGACCCGTCCTGATAGCGGCGCTCGATCCAGGCGACGCGGAAGCTCGACGGTGAGGCCCGGATGACCGACGATACCTCGACCGCAACCTGGCTCTTGCCGACCTTGCCGAAGGGGTCGTTGGCGCGGGCATAGTCGTTAAGCGCCAGCGCGCCGCCCTGCGTGGTGAAGTCATAGGCGCGCAGCCAGTTCTGCCGCACGATGATGGCATCGGCCGGTATCGAGCGGACTTGCTCGACGAAGCGCGCGAGGTAGAACGCGATCTGCGCGTCGTTGGGATGATAGTCGGCGGTCGCAGGTGCGACGGCCTGTGCCTGGCCGAGCTTGTCGACCTGCACCACCCACGGCACGATCGAGCCGCTGAGCGATTGCCAAACCAGCGCGGCCGACAGACCGGCAGAAAGCGCCAGCGAGCCGAAGGCCATCAGCCGCCAGTTCTTCGCCTGCACGCGGGCTGAACCGATGCGGTCGTCCCAGACCTGGGCGGCGCGCTGATATGGGGTCTCGGGTTGGGGTGATTTGCCGTAATGCGCGGCGGGTCTTCTGAACATGGATCAGTCGCTTTCGGAGAGGTTGACGGAGGAGCCACCGCCGTGGGCATCGCCGGATTTGACGGCGTGCGCGGCGGCCTGGACGGCGTGCGACATTTTCTGAGAGCGCTGCATCTTCCTGGCCCAGGCGGGCGGGCTGCCAGCGGCGGGAGCGGAAGAGGATGCGGTCGGAGCGGCTTCGCCCTCGGCGTCACCGCCGCCCATGCCGCCAATCGTGCCGCCTGTTGATGAGCTGCCGGATACCTCGAACGCCGCGCGCGCGCCGGACTGGTAGCTGGACTTCATACTGTCGGCGGCGCGCCCTGCCGCCTTCTTCAAGGGCGAAAAGGCAGCCTGCGCGCCAGTGCTGGCGACATTGCCGAGACCGGAGGACACGGCAGATGCGCCGGATTGGCCAGCAGCGCCAAGGCTGTAGGCTGTGGATGCGCCGCCCGCGAGCGCGGCCCCGCCGCGCGCGGCTGCGGCAGCACCGCCAACGAGGGATGCGCCGCCGGATGCCACCGCGCCGATGGCCGCTCCGCCGGCCGCAACCATACCGCCTGTGGCAAGCCCGGTTCCGATCGCAGCACCCGCGCCGAGCTGCGGGCCGCCGGAAACAAGACCGTTGGCGATACCGGGGCCGAAGATGCCGAGACCGAGAAGCGACAGGGCCGCCAGCACGATTGCCATGGCGTCGTCGATCGAGGGCGTTGCGCCGTTGAAGCCGCGCGTAAACTCGGAAAACAGCGTCGAGCCGATGCCTATGATGACGGCCAGAACCAATACCTTGATGCCGGAGGATATAACGTTGCCGAGCACCCGCTCGGCCATGAAGGCGGACTTGCCGAACAGGCCGAAGGGGATCAGGACGAAACCGGCCAGCGTCGTAAGCTTGAACTCGATCAGCGTCACGAAGAGCTGGATGGCGAGAATGAAGAAGGCGAGCAGCACCAGCGCCCAGGCGAAGAAGATGCAAGCGATCTGGATGAAGTTCTCGAAGAAGGACCAGTAGCCCATCATTCCAGAGATGGAGTCGAGCAGCGGATGACCGGCATCGAGCCCGGTCTGCGCGACCTTGCCGGGGCGCATGAGATCGGAAACGGAGAAGCCCGTACCACTGGCCTTCAGGCCGAGACCGGCAAAACTCTCGAAGATGATGCGGGCGAGATTGTTCCAGTTGCCGATGATCCAGGCGAAGACGCCGACGAACAACGTCTTCTTGACGAGGCGGGCTATGATGTCCTCGTCGGCACCCATCGACCAGAAGAGCGCCGCCAGCGTCACGTCGATGACGATCAGCGTGGTGGCGATGAATGCCACCTCGGGCTTAAGCAAACCAAAGCCGCTGTCGATATAGCGAGTGAAGACGTCGAGGAAATGATCGATCACGCCGGTGCCTTGCATGTCAGCGCGCTCCTTCGTCGGGAGACGCGAGCGGCCTGGAAGATTCTGGCTGCGTCACCTTCGCCGCCGAGCCAGCGGAGGCAGGTGTGTTCGGGAATAGTGTCGTCGGCGCGGATGATGCCGATGGCCCGACTGGTTCGCGCTGACCAAGGAAGCGGCGGCGCGCTTGTGCCCACGCCTTCAGGCAGGATGGATCGCGTGGCCCCGCTTCGCCGATGCTGCTGCACCGTGCCAGCTCCGCATCGAGTGGATCTCGCTCCGGTATGGGTTGCGCCTGTACCGGGACATTGCCTTGCGGATCGTCATGGCGGTTCATCTCGATCGCCGTCGCGACGCTGGCGAGGGCGACGAAGGCGACAGCGCCGATGCGCGCGATTGCTTTACCGTCCATCGCGCCGCCCTCAGTTGCCGCTATGGAACATCTGCGCGTTGCCGGGCTGGTAGCCCGCGCCCGGCGTCAGGAAGCGGCGGCGCTGCTCGCGGCCCTGTTCGGCCGCCGCCGCGCGCTCGGCATCCGATAGGGCCTGTGCCCGACCGTTCGCCGCGACGACCGCGGTCAGGTCGGCAAGTTGCTGCGCTTGGAGCGCGAGCAGTTGGTTGCCGGCTTGTGCCGCCTGCAACGCCCCGGTCGCCCCCTGGCTGGCACCGACCAGCCGCGACATCTCCGTGCGGTTGGTGTCGATATTGCCGACGACTGTGGCCTGCACCTTCATCGCATCCTGCAAGCCGCCCACCGTGTTCTGCCAGCGCGAGCGGGCGTCCTGTACGAGTTGCTGGTCGGACACCGACATGGAGGCGTTGCCGTATTTGGTCTGGAACGCCTTATCGATCGCCTGGACGTCGTAGGCGATGTTCTGCGCCTGATTGAGAAGCTGTTGGGTCTTCTGGACCGACTGCTGAATCTGCTGGAGCGAGGAGATCGGCAGGCTCGCCAGATTGCGCGCCTGATTGATGAGCATCTGCGCCTCGTTCTGAAGCGAGGTGATCTGCTGGTTGATCTGCTGGAGGGCGCGGGCGGCCTGGAGGACGTTCTGCGCATAGTTCGACGGGTCGAACACGATGATCGCGTAAGCGGGCGTCGTGACGATCGGCGACAGAGCGAGCGGTACAGAAAGCATGGACGCGGCGACAAGCGCGACGCGCGAACGCGAACGGATACGGATCATGACTGAACCTCCGGGTTTTTGGATTGCGGGATGATGTTGGTGAGATCGCCGATCATGTCGGCCGCCCAGGCAAGGCTATTTTCCGCGAGCCATCCGGTGAGGAAGCCGTCGGTGCCCGCGCGGGCATAGACCTCGGCGATGAGCTGCTGATGCTGGCGCGAGGACGCCGCGCAAAGTGTCAGCGCCACTTCGGACAGGCCCAGCTCGAACAACCGGTTGCCGCGCCGCGACTGGCAGTAGTAGTCGCGCTTGGGCATCGCCCGCGCGATGATCTCGATCTGCCGATCGTTGAGGCCGAAGCGCCGATAGATGGTGGTGATCTGCGGCTCGATCGCGCGTTCGTTCGGCAACAGCAGCCGGGTTTGGCAGCTCTCGATGATCGCCGGTGCGATCGCCGAGCCGTCGATGTCGCTGAGCGACTGAGTGGCGAAGATAACCGAGGCGTTCTTCTTGCGCAGCGTCTTCAGCCATTCGCGGAGCTGGCCGGCGAAGCCCTCGTCGTTGAGCGCCAGCCAGCCTTCATCGACGATGATGAGCGTCGGCAAGCCGTCTAGGCGGTCCTCGATCCGGTGGAAGAGATAGGCGAGTACGGCGGGCGCGGCGTCAGTACCGATCAGCCCCTCCGTTTCGAAGGCTTGAACGGTTGCCGTGCCCAAATGCTCGTTCTCGGCATCAAGCAACCGGCCCCAGGCGCCGCCGATGCAGTATGGCCGCAGCGCCTGCTTCAGGTCGTTCGACTGCAACAGGACGCAAAGGCCGGTGATGGTGCGCTCCTCGACCGGCGCTGAGGCGAGCGAGGTCAGCGCCGTCCAGATGTATTCTTTCACCTCCGGGCTGATCGCGACGCTCTCACGCGTAAGGATCGCGACGATCCAGTCAGCGGCCCATGCTCGCTCGGCCGCGTCATCGACGCGGGCGAGCGGTTGCAGTGACACGCTGTCGGCGCTGCCCTCTGTCAGCCCGCCGCCGAGATCGTGCCAGTCGCCGCGCATGGCGAGCGCGGCAGCACGGATCGAGCCGCCGAAGTCGAAGGCGAAGACCTGCGCGCCGGCATAGCGGCGGAACTGCAACGCCATCAGCGCCAGCAGCACGGATTTGCCGGCACCGGTCGGCCCGACGATCAGCGTGTGGCCGACATCGCCGACGTGGAGGGAAAACCGGAACGGGGTCGAGCCTTCGGTCTTGCCGAACAGCAGGGGCGGCGCTGCAAAATGCTCATCCCGTTCCGGCCCCGCCCACACCGCGGAGAGCGGAATCATATGGGCGAGATTGAGCGTGGAAATCGGCGGCTGCCGGACATTGGCGTAGACGTGGCCGGGCAAGCTGCCGAGCCAGGCATCCACCGCGTTGATGGTCTCGGCCATCGCGGTGAAGTCGCGGCCCTGGATGACTTTCTCGACGAGGCGCAGCTTCTCGTCGGCGATACGCGGATCGGCGTCCCACACCGTCACGGTGGCGGTGACATAGGCGATGCCGGCATAGTCCGCGCCAAGTTCCTGAAGCGCGAGATCGGCGTCGGCCGCTTTGTTCGACGCATCCGTGTCCACCAGCACGGATTGCTCGTTGGTCATCACCTCCTTGAGGATCGCGGCGATAGACTTACGCTTGGCGAACCACTGTCGTCTGATTTTCGTCAGCAGCTTGGTCGCATCGGTCTTGTCGAGCAGGATCGCGCGGGTGCTCCAGCGATACGGGAAGGCCAGCCTGTTCAATTCGTCGAGCAGGCCAGGCGTGGTCGCGGTCGGAAAGCCGGTAATGGTGAGCACGCGCAGATGCTGACTGCCAAGGCGCGGCTCTAGCCCGCCGGTGAGCGGCTGATCGGCGAGCAGTGCGTCCAGATACATCGGCGTTTCGGGGACGCGGACGCGGTGCCGGTGCGTGGAGACGCAAGCGTGCAGATAGGTCAGGGTCTCTCCATCATCGAGCCAGCGGCATTCCGGCATGAAGGCTTCGATCAGGCGGAGAAGCCGGTCGGTGCGATCAGTGAAGCCCGACATCACCTCGTGCGGATCGATGCCGACTTTCTCGCGGCCCTCATAGAGCCATGTCTCGGCACGGGCGGCGCCCTCGGCGGGCGGCAGATAGGTGAAGGTCAGGAAGTAGCTGGACTCGAAATGCGTTCCGGCTTCCTCGAAATCGGCCTTGCGCTCGGCATCGACCAGCGCGGAGGCGGAATCCGGGAATACGCTGTTCGGATAGGTCGCGGCGGCATGGCGTTGTGCCTCCACGAAGATCGCCCAGCCCGAACCGAGGCGGCGGAAAGCGTTGTTCAGGCGACCGGCGACCGCGACCAGTTCGGCGGGCACCGCCGAATCCAGATCGGGACCACGAAACCGTGCCGTGCGCTGGAAGCTGCCGTCCTTGTTGAGCACGATGCCCTGACCGGCGAGCGCCACCCACGGCAGGAAGTCGGCGAGCCGGGCGTTTTTGTTACGGTATTCCGCGAGGTTCATCATGGTCGCGCTCCCCCTCAGACCGAAAGGTGCGCGGAGATGCGCAGATGGCGGCGGCCGACCTCGACGAAGAGAGGATCGCGCTTGGCCGCCCACACCGCCGCGAAATGGCCGATCGCCCAGATAACGAGACCGACCAGCCAGAGGCGCAGGCCCAGGCCGACCGCGCCGGCCAGCGTGCCGTTGAGGATCGCGATGGCGCGTGGCGCGCCGGCGAGCAGGATCGGTTCGCTGAGCGCCCGGTGCAGCGGGACGGTATAGCCGGGCACCTCTCCGCCCTGATCGACGACGCCCGCCATCAGACCAGCGCCCCGCCGCCGAACGAGAAGAACGACAGGAAGAACGAGCTGGCCGCGAAGGCGATTGACAGGCCGAACACGATCTGGATCAGGCGGCGGAACCCGCCCGACGTGTCGCCGAACGCCAGCGCCAGGCCCGTCGAGATGATGACGATGACGGCGATGATCTTGGCAACGGGGCCTTCGATCGACTGGAGGATTTGCTGGAGTGGTTGTTCCCACGGCATCGACGAGCCGGAGGCATGGGCGGGCGCCGCCGCCACCACCGACAGCGTGGCCGCCGATACGGTCATGGCGAGGCGCTGACGGGCCTGATTGAGGCGCGAGAGGCGCAGGGCTTGGATCACAGGGGGTCTCCTTCAGGGTTGAGGCTGAGGGCGTGGGAGGAGGAGGCCGCACCGCCGTCGCCCTCCGTGACGGCGGGCACGACGCGGTAATCGCCGTCCGGGCCGAGGCCCTCGACACGGGCGAGTTCAGAGAGCCGGCGCTGGGAGCCACGGCCGGAGAGTAGCGCGACGAGATCGATCGTTTCGGCGATCAGCGCGCGGGGCACGGTGACGACGGCTTCCTGGATGAGCTGTTCCATGCGGCGCAGCGCGCCGATGGCGCTGCCGGCGTGGATCGTGCCAACGCCGCCGGGATGGCCGGTGCCCCACGCTTTGAGCAGGTCCAGCGCCTCGGCGCCGCGCACCTCGCCGATCGGGATTCGGTCAGGCCGCAGGCGCAGCGAGGAGCGGACGAGATCGGAGAGTGAGGCGACGCCATCCTTGGTGCGCATGGCGACGAGGTTCGGCGCGGCGCATTGCAGTTCGCGCGTATCCTCGATGATGACGACGCGATCGCATGTCTTCGCGACCTCCGCCAACAGTGCGTTGGTCAACGTCGTCTTGCCGGTCGAGGTGCCGCCGGCGACGAGGATGTTGGCGCGGGACGCCACGCCCCGACGTAGCGCCTCGGCCTGTCCCGCCGTCATGATCCCGGCGGTGACGTAATCGTCGAGCGTGAACACGGCGACGGCGGGCTTGCGGATCGCGAAGGCAGGGGCCGCGACCACTGGGGGCAGCAGTCCCTCGAACCGCTCTCCCGTCTCCGGCAACTCGGCCGAGACGCGCGGCGCTCCGTCATGAACCTCGGCGCCGACGTGATGCGCGACTAGGCGTACAATGCGCTCGCCATCGGGGGGCGACAGCCGCTCGCCGGTATCGGACAGCCCTTCGGAGAGTCGGTCGACCCAGAGCCGCCCATCGGGGTTGAGCATCACCTCGACGATCGCGGGGTCTTCCAGAAAGCCGGTGATCGCCGGGCCTAGCGCGGTGCGAAGCATGCGCGCGCCGCGAAGGATCGCCTCGGATTTCTGGTGGGGCTTTGCCACGTCGTCCCCGTTCTTTTGCGGACGCGCCCGATGCGCGGCCCTGGATCGGGGATAAGTAGAAGGGGCAGAATTCAGGGCATTACAACAACCAGAATGTGGTCGCCGTACTGTGGCGTACAAAGACAGGGAAACGGCGGAACGGCTGAATACTTGTTATGCGCTTGGCGGGTGATTATTCCGCGTCGCGCGTGGGGGCGATATCTTCGGATATCTCCTGGCGCAGCTTCGGTCCGCTGGCGAGCCGCCGGCCGAGCGCGGCAACGAAGGCATCATAGCGTTCGGCGGCCTTGGCGCGGGCGGCCTGCGCCGTCGCTTCGGGCAAGGCTGGCGTGGTGTTGAACCAGAAGCGCACGAAGATGGCGAGCGTCTCGACGGCGATGCCGACATCGCGCTCCATACGCGTCATCCGCCGGTCGAGCTGGTCAAGGCGCTTGGTGATGGCGGCCTCCTGGCGCTCGGCCGCATCGGGCGACAGGAACGAGGCGATTCCCGCCTCGGCGACCAGTGAGAGCGACAGATCGCGACGCGCGGCATGGAGCGCCAACGCCTTCATCACCTCGGGCTCCAGATAGACGGACAGCCGCTGCTTCCTGGGTGGTTTCGACATGGTTTCTCCCTTCACAGCTCGATGCCGTCGCCTGGATCGAGCGAGGCCTGTCGGGCGACCCGGCGCATGGTGTCGCGCAGGCGGCTGTTGCTGGCAACGTCCTCTTCCGGCTCGTTGACCGGATCGATCTCGAACTCGTTGTCGATCGCTGGCTTCTTCTCGGGTGGCTCCACGCGGCTCAACTCGGGCTGGTGACGGCGTTCGGAGTCCGTGGTGTCCTCGTCCTCCGCGGGTTTGGCGGCGACGGGCTCCGCGAGGATCGGCGCGGGCGGCGGCGCCAGAGCGCTCCAGTCGTCAGGCAGAGGTTTCTCAGACTTTGTTAGCGCAGGCGGCGGGAGAACCCGCTCCTGAAACCCTCCGTCCTCAAAATACCGCGCCTTTTTCGCACGGATCGGCGGGGTGCCGGCGACCATGACGATCTCGTCGGCAGGCGGGAGCTGCATCACCTCGCCGGGGGTCAGCAGCGGCCGCGCCGTCTCCGAGCGCGACACCATCAGATGGCCAAGCCAGGGCGAAAGCCGGTGCCCGGCATAGTTCTTCATCGCCTTCATCTCCGTGGCGGTACCGAGGGCGTCGGATACGCGCTTGGCGGTCCGCTCGTCATTGGTCGCGAAGCTGACGCGGACATGGCAATTGTCGAGGATCGAGTTGTTGGGGCCGTAGGCCTTCTCGATCTGGTTGAGCGACTGGGCGATGAGGAAGCTCTTCAGCCCGTAGCCGGCCATGAAGGCGAGCGCGGATTCGAAGAAATCGAGCCGCCCGAGCGCCGGAAACTCGTCGAGCATGAGGAGCAGACGATGGCGGTTGCTCTTCGCCTGCAGGTCCTCGGTCAGCCGTCGCCCGATCTGGTTGAGGATCAGGCGGATCAGCGGCTTGGTGCGATTGATGTCGGAGGGCGGCACCACGAGGTAGAGCGTCGTCGGATGCCTGCCGCCGACGATGTCGCCGATCCGCCAGTCGCAGCGCCGCGTGACCTCCGCGACCACGGGATCGCGATAGAGCCCGAGGAATGACATGGCGGTGGAGAGCACGCCCGACCGCTCATTGTCCGATTTGTTCAGTAACTCGCGGGCGGCGCTGGCGATCACCGGGTGCGGCCCGGCTTCGCCCAGATGCGCCGTCTTCATCATCGCGGCGAGCGTCGACTCGATCGGGCGCTTCGGATCAGAGAGGAAGGCCGCTACCCCGGCTAGGGTCTTGTCCTTCTCGGCGTAGAGGACATGCAGGATGGCGCCAACCAGCAAGGCGTGACTGGTCTTCTCCCAGTGGTTCCGCTTCTCGAGGCTGCCTTCCGGGTCGACCAGGATGTCGGCGATATTCTGAACGTCGCGCACTTCCCATTCGCCGCGGCGCACCTCGAGCAGCGGATTATAGGCAGCCGACTTAGCATTGGTCGGGTCGAACAGCAGGACGCGGCCATGGCGGGAGCGGAAGCCGGCGGTCAACTGCCAGTTTTCGCCCTTGATGTCATGGACGATGGCCGAGCCGGGCCAGGTCAGCAGCGAGGGCACGACCAGGCCGACGCCCTTGCCGGAACGGGTGGGCGCGAAACACAGCACATGCTCGGGACCATCGTGACGCAGATAATCGCGGCCGAGCTTGCCGAGCACGACGCCATCGGCACCGAGGAGCCCTGCCGCCTTCACCTCGTCGAGCCGGGCCCAGCGCGCTGAGCCATAGGTCTCGACATTCTTCGCCTCGCGCGCCCGCCACACCGACATGCCGATCGCCACGGCGATCGAGATGAAGCCGCCGGACGCGGCGATATAGGCGCCCTCAACGAAGATCGGCGGCGCATAGGCGTCGTAGAAATACCACCACCAGAAGAAGGCCGGTGGGTAATAGACGGGCCAGCCGGCGACCTCGAACCAGGGCGGGCCGAGCTGCGGCTGGAAGCCCAGCCGCCATGCCGTCCATTGCGTCGCGGTCCAGGTCGTCAGCAGCACGATCATGAAGACGGTGAGGATCTGGCCCCAGAGGATTTTCGTCGCGGACATGGCAGTGCTCCTTGTCTGTTGGGCGCTAAAGGCCGAGGCTGCGCTTGCGCCCAAAACTCCAGTCGACACCGCCGTCACCGCGGGCGACGCCGGAGACATGCTGGCCGATCTGGCGTTCGAGCGAGGGCGTCCAGGGCACGAGTTGGAAGCCGAGACCATCGTCGATCATGGCGAAGCGGCCGGAGGCGAGTGCGAAGCGCTGGCGATAGGTCCCGGCGATATATTCGCCCGTTCCGGCCTTCGCGAACGGGCGTCCCGTCTCGGCCGCGAGCTTGGCGCCGAGCGCTTCGACCTCGCGCTGGCGCAGCGTATCGATGAGGTTGCGGGAGAAGATGACGCTGCGGCCATGGCGTTCGGCCAGGCGCTGCTCGATCAGATGTTCGGCGCGGCGGTCCATCGCCTCGCGCACCTCAACGCCGAACCCGCCACCGCCAAGCGCGACGGGCTCGCGGGCGATCGCCTGCCGGTCGAGCCAGGTCGCGCCGCTCGCGGTTACCTGGGCAGAGATGTCAAGATCCGAGCGGACGGCAAGCGCGACGCGCCGCTGCCCCCGCGCGTCGTCGAACTTGCGCAGTTCAACGATCGAGCCCAGCGCGCTGTCGCCTGCGGCCTCGAGGTCGGGCAGCTTGATGTGGTGGGTGCGGCCGTCGACCCCGTCGACGAGGGCATAGGCCGTGCCCTTGAGTTCGTCGTCGAGACCTCGCGTTACCAGCCGGCCGACAACAGGGTCGTTCAGGCTTTCGCCGGCGAGGACATAGCTTGCCGCGCCGCGCTCGATGCCGCGGTCGGTCAGCGCGCGGTGCATGCGCTTGATGATATCGCCGCGTTCGCCGAGCTCGCGCAGCGTCGCCTCGGCCTTCTCCGAGATCGTCCATTGGCCGGGACCGATCTCGTCGGCGAGGCCAAGGCCTTCGAGCTTGCGCAGCCGCCCGACCTTCAGGGCGTGGAATTCATCCGGCTGCCGGTCCGGATGCGGCGCGAGGTCGAGGACACCGGCCCTGTAGGCGTCGCGCACGAGCTGACGATCGAGATTGGTCCAGCGCTCGGACTCGACCTGCCGCTCAATGGTGCGACGGATTTCCAGATCAGTGCGCGGTCCCAGCTCCTGCGTGATGAGATCGCGCGCTCGGTCACGCATGCCCTCCTTGATGTAGTCGCGCGAGATCACGAGGTTCTCGCCGTCGCCGCGGACGCCGCGCATGATCAGATGCACATGCGGATGCTCGGTGTTCCAATGATCGACAGCGACCCAGTCGAGCCGGGTGCCGAGATCCTTCTCCATCTGACCGACCAGCTCCCGGGTGAAGCCCTTGAGGTCCGCCATCTCCACCGCGTCGTCGGGCGACACGATGAAACGGAAGTGATGCCGGTCGTCCTCGCACCGCTCGGCGAAGGCTTTGGGATCGGCATCATCCCCGCCGGGACCGAACAGCCGGGCCTTTTCGCCATCCTTGGTCACGCCCTCGCGGCGGAGATAATTGAGATGGGTGCCGAGCGGCGCGTTGCGTCCGCCCTGGCGCACGACCCGCGCCTTGACGACGGCGCCCCGCGAGCGGGCGGTCAGCAGCCGGTTGGCCTGCACCGCCGCGCGCTGGCCGCGGCCGAACCGGGAGCGATTGCCGGGCCCGATCCTTCCTTGCCGGGATACCGCGCCGCCGGCCTTCTGCGCGGCGGCGAGCGCCTGCGCGATGAAGGGTCTGGCCTGCTGGGCGCGCGTCGAGCGGATCCGACCTGGCCGGATGCGGAAATCGTCCTCGGCGCTCATGGACGTGGCCCCGCACATCGCGCAAAGCCGAGGAAATTGCTGGAAAAGCGCCGCGCGCGCAGGCTGCGCCGATCAGGCGCACATCGCGTAAACGCGCCACAACCCCTTGAAAACCCACAACCGCACAAGGCCGCACATCGCGGCCCTTTATCCTGCCATCGTGCGGTTGTGGTGACTGCTCTTCCCACTTCTGACGCCAATCTCACGCCAGAACCCGAAAATGCCGCAGGGATCGCGAAGCCCCTCATCGCGGCCTCGCAATGTCGCTTCGCGCCACGAAGAGGCCGTCCGATCGCGGCGCAGGCAGCGCCGGATCGCGCCCGGACTCCGAGGCGGATGGTACAGTCGGATCGTCATCGGGCTGCTGCTGATCTGCACGCGGCCTGCTATCGACCTGCACGATGAAGAGCGGCGCACGGGTCCAGGCGAGCGGATCGGCGGTCGCTACCGTGACGGGGGCAGCAATATCGCCGCCACCGATGATCGGTGCGAGAGCGGCGACATAGGCGCGCGTTTCGGCCGGCAAAGGGCGACCCGTCGCGCGATATTCCTCATAGCGCCCGGGACCAGCATTGTAGGCCGCCAGAAAGCCGGGCGAACCGTAGCGATCGTGCATCTCGCGCAGATACGCAGCGCCCGCCATGATGTTGTCGCGTGGGTCGTAGGGATCGCCGCTGAGACCATGTCGAGCGCGCAAATCGCCCCACGTCGCTGGCGTGATCTGCATCAGGCCTATCGCGCCCTTGGGCGAGATCGCGCGCACATTACCGCGGCTTTCAACGCGCATGACGGCCCGAATCCACGCCTCCGGAATGCCGAACCGGCGCGCTGCGTTGGCGATATGACCAGCATAGGGATCGCTAGGTGATGGGCGCTCCACCGGCGCGTCCTGTGCGGCGGCCGGGACGGTCGTCGACAGGCCGGTAAACAGACCGGAAAGGAGGAGGAAGGTTGTGTGCCGGACGGTGGGAAACCGTCCGACGACAGCGCGATGGCGTCGGGCCGGCATCGCTCAGTCCCGCTCGCCGCGCTTGGGCGGGCGGTTCCAGTGCAGGCCCCAGGCGGACTTGTTGTCGGCCGACTGGAACAGATTGGCGCGGATCGGCTGCGGAAAGCATGGATCATCGAGCTGTAGCGCGACGTACTCGCCGGCTTTCTCGCCGGTGCGCTTCCAACCCGCGCCGAGCTCGGCGCGGGGTTCGTTATTCATTCCGTCGAAAACGTGGACGCGGAAATCCGGCGCATTCTCGGCATCGGAAGCCTCGGCTGGAATGATGATGATGTCCTGGTGCAGCAGGAGTGTTTCCAAGTGGCCGATGAAGCCGCCATCGTCGCGGGTGAACTGACCGATCAGGGACATGATTTCCTCCTTGGGATTGCGGTGAGATTGGGATTGGGCACGTCGTCACCGCGTCGGCGCGCGCCAGACGAAGCGGCCATTGCCGTCCTCGTCGGTGTAGAGGGGGATCGCCCGGCCGATGACGGCGGAGGCGGGAAGCGGTCCGAAATAGCGGCCGTCCAGGCTGTCGCGGACCTGCCAGTTCATCAGGAACAGCTCGCCCTCAGCGACGACGCGGCAACCTTGCCAGACGGGCAGCGGATTGCCCCTGCGATCGCGGTCCAGCGCTTCACCCATCGGCACGGCGTCGACGGTGATGGCGAGGCCAGTCCGGCAAATCCGTTGACCAGGAAGGGCGACGACGCGCTTCATCAGCGGCACGCCGCGCGGCAGATAACCGCCCTCGGCGAGGAAGCTCGCGAGCGGCTCGGGCGCGCGAACGGCGACCAGATCGGTCACGTCCGGGGACTGGTCCGGTTCAATGGCGTAAAGGCCGATCGGCGTGCTGGCCGACGCGTTCCAGATCAGCTTAGGCGCGAAGGAGACGAGCGACAGGACGCCGAGAAGTGACACAGCGGCGGTCGTGGTGACGGCGTAGCCGAACCGGGTCATGCACCGATCCTCCGCGCTAAGAGGAAGGCGCGATGGCGCTGCATCGTGTACGCGCGGGGCGTCTCGCCGGCGGCAAGGCGGTTGTGGACGTGCCGCCAGTGATCGGGCGCGACCTCGACCGGATCGATGCTGGCCGCTTCGATCGCGTCGATGTGCTGGAGCATGCGCTCCACTTGTCGCCAGCCATCGACCCGTAGCAGGATGTCGCCGCCGGGCGTCACGGTCGGGAGCGTCTGGCAGGGTTCGCCGGAAGCGACCGCGCGCAGAATGTCGAGCCGGGAGAGCACGGTGCCGTGCTCGTTCGCGGCCCAGCGCACCAGCGCGAAGGTCGTGCCGGGAGGGAAGAAGAGGATACGGCGGCGACGGTCGATGACCTGTTCGTGGACCTCGTGGCCGAAGCGGATCCAGTGCTCGACCTGCTTTTCAATCCAGACGAGCTCGACCTGGGTGAGATCCTCCGGCGGCGCGTGAGGGGCGCGGCCGGCGCGCACGGATGCGGCGGCAAGGCCGGTCATTGGGCGTCTCCTTGGGATGGTGGGAATTCGCGCTCGAACAGTGCGCGGAGCATGTCGGCGACCGTCTGGCCGCGCTGGAAGGCCGCGATCTTGATCCGGCCGCGCATGTCGGCGGTGACGTCGATGGTCAGTCTGGCCGAGAAGTCGTCGGTGGGTTGAGCGCGCTGGGTCTGGCGATCGGGCGCCTTGATCCAACTCTCTGGATCACTGGGCCGGGATGCGAAGCCGCGCTTGGGGGTTTGTTCGCTCATGCGCCGATCCTCGTCACCTCGGCCGCAAGCGCGGCGATCTCGCGCGCGCCCGGGCTATTTTCGTCCTGCTCGGCGGCGATCCGTCCGGTCTGCACAACATCAGCAAAGACGATGCGCTGACCGATGGTCGTCGCCAGCAATGGCGGATCGTGATCGGCGAGCGTCTCGGCAGTTTCGCGGGCTAGCACGGTGCGCGCCGCGCAACGGTTCAGCACGAAGCGAGCGGCAAGCTCGGGGCGGTAGATGCGCGCTTCGCCCAGCAGCGCCAGCATCTCGGCCGAAGCCCAGCCGTCGAGCGGCGACGGCTGCACCGGGATCAGGACGAGATCGGCGGCGAGCAACGCCGAGCGCATGAGACTGGCGACGCGTGGCGGCCCATCGATGACGACATGGTCGGCGTCGCGCGCCAGCTCCGGCGCCTCGCGATGCAGGGTGTCGCGCGCCAGGCCGACGACACCGAACAGCCGCTCCAACCCCTCCCGGCTGCGCTGCTGCGACCAGTCCAGTGCCGAGCCTTGCGGATCGGCGTCGATCAGCGTGACGCGCTTGCCGCCTCGGGCCCATTCGCCGGCGAGATGCAGCGCCAGCGTCGTCTTGCCGACGCCGCCCTTCTGGTTGAGGAGCGCGACGATCATGACGGTCTCCCGGGAAAAGGGGACTCGTCCACAGCGGTCGAAAAACGGGTTTGCGTTAGAAAGATTCCGAAGGAATCTAGGTTAGATAAGTTACAGGGCTCGCAAGCGACTGATTCAGCGCGATGAATCGGCGATTCCGGTCCCCGATAGCACGAGAGTCCGGTCCCCGATGGCACGATAGTGCCGGTCCCTGATAGCACGAGATGATTCACAGCTTATCCCCAGGGCGAGTTGACGAGCGGCGACGGCGGCGCGGGATGCCGAGCGCGTCGGGATCGGTGGGTGCGAAGGACAGGATTTCGGGACCGCCGAGGCATTGCTCGATGGTCAGGCGGTAGCCGGGCAGCGGCTGGCGGCGGACGATGTCGCGCAGGTCGTAGGCGAAGTGCTTGAGTGGAGAGAGACTGCCGGATTTCGCGTGGAGGTGCGGGAAGTCGAAGCTCCAGCCGAACTCCTGTTTGCCGCCGTGCTTGCGCACGAGGCGGTAAAGCCAGCGCTCCAGGCCGCCAGTGAGATCGAAGTATTTGCGGTCGATCGTCAGCACGAGCGCATCGTCAAGCACCGCGCCATAGAACCAGTCGGGGAGGATCAGTTCGAGACCGAGCGGACGGCCGCGATGGTCGGCGCGTTCCTTCCATTCGTTGATCCAGGAGAAGCGGTGCATCCGCCGCTCGGTCGGCTGGCGGATCGAGGTCGCGACCGTGGTCGACTGCAATCGGTCGAGTGCCGCCTTGAGGCGGTCGTAGTCGCGCAGCGATACGCCGCGGCCGATGAAGTTCAGGATTTCATAGGGGGTGGTCGCCATCAGGCGCGAGGGGCGCAGGCCGACATCGCGCGCCTCGACGATCTGCGAGGCCGCCCAGATCAGGACGTCCGCGTCCCAGATCGTCGCCATGCCATGTTCCGGCACCGCTTCGACACGGATCTTCACCGACCCGGCCTTGAAGTCTATCGGCGCCAGACGCTTCGACTTGGCGAGCGAAAAGAACGGGTAGGCCATGAGGTCCTGCGCATCGCGGGGTGCGAGATCGCCGGGCAGCGCCCGGAACAGATCGAGTTGGGCGCGCTCATCGTATTGGGTGTGGCGGGACGACATGGCCGGTCGTCTCAGCGCGGGAAGCGTCCGCCGGCGGCGGTCGAGGCTGTTTGACGCTTTGCCGGTAAAACAGTGCCGCCCCGCGGATCGGACGTGGAGGTGACGAGACCGCGATCCGCCCAGGCCTGAAGGTCGTCGACGGAATAGACCACGCGGCCGCCGAGCTTGCGGTAGATCGGACCGGTCCCGTAGGTCCGATGCTTCTCAAGGGTGCGTTCGGAAAGGCCGAGGAAGCGCGCCGCCTCCTGCGTTCTCAGGTAGCGTGGCGGTAAATTGGCGGCTCTTTCGGCCATGATCGCACCTCCGTGGTCTCGCGGGCGGCCGCTTCGAATAAGCGGCGGGTTGCGAGCACGGTGGCGCGAAGACGGCGCCCCGGACGATGTCGAAGTAAGATGCTAAAATCGACACGCGAGTGGATATCAGCGATCCCGGCGTGGGCGGCGCAGCAGCGTCCGGTAGCCGCCGCGAACGAGCTTCATGCCGTCGCGGGCGAGACGGATGGTGATCTCCCGGATCGGGTCGCCGACCCACGATGCTGCGTCAATCTTGTGCTGGGGGAAGAGATGCTCGGCGACGGTGCGGTAGATGGCGCCGCTCGCGCGCGCGTCGATCGCACGCAGCATCTGGCGGGCGCGCTGACGTCTTTGTGGCGTCAGGCGTGGATCGGGCGGCACGCGCTTGCCGAACATCGCGTGCCAGAGGCGTTCAACCGCGGTCAGTCGGTCGGGCGTCAGCTCATCGAATATGATGAACGCGCCAAGGGGGCGGGCATCATCGACGCCGATCAGGGCGACGTCGTGGGGTTCGCCGCGCAGTACGAGCCGGATCAGACCAGGATCATGCTCGATGATGGCGTGGGCGTGCAGATCCTCAACGCGGAGGCGGAGATGTCCCGCCGGGTTCGGTCCGACGGTGAACGGCAGTGTCGCCGGATTGGTTTGCGGGATCCAGAAGATTGGCTGGATGAGCGCGGAGTTGCGAGGGTCGGCGACGAAATCGCAAGCCCCATTGCTCGGCGAACTCGCCCGCGACATCCTCGGTCAACCGCCCGACGGCTACCAGCTCCTGATAGGATTTTCTGTATTCAGGGTTGCGACGCAGGAACTCCCAGGCGAGATCGCTGGGCGTCAACTTGTCGATATAGTCATAGGCGGCTTCAGACCGCCAACTTTCATCCTCGGACATTCTCCACTGCCTCCGCGTAAGGTTGTGCAACGCGAGTTTTGCAGTGGATACGATTCCGGGTTGAACGGAGCGCGGGAAGAACGAAGTGGCCGCAACGTGATGCGGTTTACGCATCACCTCAGTGCAGGCGGCCCTGGAGCAACTCGCAAAAACCGCTCTTCGTCATCCATTTCGCGCGGTCGAGATGACTGGTGTAGATGCGCTGAGCGCGTTCCGGTTCGGCCTTGGCATCGAGGCCGAAGAGGACTTTGACGACTTCGCGCCAGTCGGCTTTTTCAGCGTCGGCATCCAGCAGCCGGACGTACAGCTTCAGATGCGCCTCGTCATAGGCGGTCAATGCCGCCCCAGCCGGCGGCTGGTCGAGAAAATCGTCTTTGGTCACAACATCCCCCGATGGCGAGATGTATCCAAACTGGAGGATATTGTTAACCGTGATTTGATCGGAATGATAACGCATGACCTTGACGCGAGACGAATTTGCAACGCCGCGACCTGTCGAACGTCAGGTTTCCTTCTTCGCATCAACGAGCAGCACTCCCTTGCCCTGATCGGAGTTCAGGAAGACAATGCCGGCGCGTTCGAAAGCCCGTCTCACCTCATCGCGCGTGCTCTCAAAAACCTCGAGGCCACTGGTGGATTCGAGGCGTTTGAGCGCGGTCAATGAGACCCGGGCCTTGTCAGCGAGCGTCTCCTGTGTCCAACCCAGCAACGCACGTGCGGCCCGAAACTGTCGGGCGGTGATCATGCATGATCACCTCCCACACGGACCTACGCGTACGCCAAAACTACGACTATAATAGTCGTTCTTGGCAGCGTATTCCAGTCAGAAGTGCTTATTTGCTCTCTGTCAGGCCGCCGAGATCGCAACTGATTCGGTCGCAGCAAAGCCGAGGCCCCGGCCTTCCGGTCGGGGCCTCGCGGGGGGCCTCAGTCGCCCCGGCGCCCGTTGGGACGGGACCAGATGAGCGAGAGGGTCTCGCCTTCCTCGTCGTCGAAGAGGTTAGCGTAGATCGGGGCGTTGAAGCTGGGATCGTCGAGCTTCAGGCCCAGATAGGCACGCCCTTCGTTGGAGGTCTTGGACCAGGCGGCGCCGATCTCGGCGCGGCCTACGAAGACGCGGTGGCTCGGGGCGTTCTCGCCCGTAGCGCGGGCCTCGGGGACGATCCGGACATTCTTGGTCTGGACGCTGAGGGTAACGATTTCGCCGGTGAACTCGTTGTTGCCGGTCTTCTTGAAGGTGCCGATGGTCGCCATGGTAGTTCTCCTTGAACTCTGTTGCGAGCCCGCACCATTGCGGCCTCGATGGCGATCGAGAGGTCGGAGGCGATTGACGGCGCACCCCGCAGGGGCCTGACAGCAAAGGAGGGGCTTTCTTGCCTCGCGAGGAATGGCGGCGCAGCCGGCAGGGGAAGAAAGTTTCGACGCCGCTGTTGCGGCATAGGCGATCGAGGCGCAGCCGACCTTCGGCCAGATCAGCCCATTGAAGAGGCCGTTTTGGAGCGGTCGACATGACAGAGACGCATCACAGGAGAACGTGGCGACCATACCGAACCGACATGACCGTCACAACGCCCGACACCGCGGTTCAACCATCTCCGTCGGACGCTATGTTCCGGCGTCTCCTGCCCGCCGCCCGCGAGATCACCCCCGCCGGCCTTCGCACCGTCTGCGCGCTGTCACGGCATTGCCCCCGGCACCGTCACCGATGGCATGGCACGTCAGTTGGGTTAGCCGTCGATCCGGTCAGCGCGATTGCAACCGAGCTCGGCGACGTGGAAGGCGCGACCGCTAAGACATCAATTTACCATCCCGCCGCCGCCTGCACCGATGTCAGGTTTGCACGATGGTCTGCCCGGTTGGCCCGGGCGCGGCCATAGCTGTCACGCGAATCAGCGCCGTGGCGCCAACGGCGATTGCCCCGATGACAGAGAAGATGAGCTGCCAGATGTCGGAGGGCATGGTGTGTTTCACGATGCCATGTGTCGCGTGATAACCGGCCAGCGCCGCGGGCGCGACGAAAGCGAGTGCGATCGCGAGCCGCATCCAGAGCGGGCGGACGAAGGCGAGCAGGAACTGGCCGAGGCCGAGCGTCACTGCGGCGGCGGCGAGGCCGACGAGGATCGCTCCGTGCCAACCAGCGCCGCTGCTATAGGCCTAAGTCCCGGCGCTGACGCCCGCGAAGAACGGCAGCGCGAAGACAGCTAGTGTGAATAGAAGCCAGCACAGGACGCCGATCGCCGCGATGCCGGAGAGGATGCCGATGAAGACCATGGTGGTGTTCTCCGTGAGATAAAGGTCTGACGGTCGCGCCTCCACCACCACCACGGCGCATTGATAGTATAGCCGAAGAGAACGCAGGGCGGGAGCGGAAATCCCGTGGGACTTCCGCTTGCGGCCCTGTCGCCTTGCCCGCGATTAGCGGGCGAAGGGGTCGATCTCGTGAACGATGGCGGCGGCTTCGCCGTCATATTCGCCAGCGGGCATGACGCCCATGGTGCCGTCCCCGGCCTGGAAGATGACGATCGAGACCATGAGGGTGGCGGCGAGGCTGAAGGCGAAGGCGTGAGCTTGATTGAGGGACATATGACCGGCTCCTGTCTTGGAGGCGGGAGGCCATCTCCCGCGCGACAGGCGCCCGATGTGTCCGGCCGATGGCCGCAATCACCGCGAAGGCGAAGCTGGAGCGGCGGCACGCTTTGCGTAGTCCGACCCTTTACGGGTTGATGGCGTCAGGCCCGCGGCTGGACCAAGGATCAGCGCAATGGAAGCGGGGGATGGTTTCTCGCTTCGACCGAGTGCTAGGATCGCCCCACAGCAATTCACTGCGTTGGATTCGAGCCGTGTCCTGGTCGTCCGCGTCGGAAGGCAGGAGGGCGCAAGCAAACGATGGCAGCCGGATTTCACATACCAGACGGCAACGACGCCCTTCGAGATGATCTTCCGGCAGTCGTCGAACTGATCGAGCGTACGGCCCGGTGGGTGAATCCGGAGACTTTCCGGCGTCTGCCGGTATGGGCGCCGCATACGGCTCGCGGCCGGCCTCTCTATGACGCAGCGTGGTCGCGCCGGTACACGAACACGAAAAAGGCGACCAAGATCACCGCTGAGAAGTTCGAGGGCAATGTCGCCGCGCTCAATGCACTCGTGGCGGCTCTGGGCGTCGCGGCTCCGAAGCCGAAGAACTGGACCGTGTGTCACATCTGGGGGTACGACGATCCCTCGTTCGCTCAGCAAAGCAGCGTCGTCCAGGATCTGCGCTACTTCTCCTGCGTCGCCAATATGGTGTGGCTGCCGACCCCGCTCAAAGGCTTCACGGACACGATGCCTGAAATCAAGGCGATGCTGCGAGTGTGCGCTTTCCACCTTTACGGTTGGGCTTGCGAGCATCCATCGGTTGCCGAGCAATATGAGAAGGTCAAGAACGGCTGGATTCCCGAAGGCTATCCGAAGAGTTGGCCTTGTCCGGAGCGCCCTGGACTGCTTCCGCCGGGTACAGCGCCGTTCGGGGAGCGGATCGAGCGCGAGATTGCCAAGCGGAAGGGCAAGCTGAAGGCCGACCTCGCGAATGCGGCCTTTCTCCATTATCCGAAGGAGGAAGTGCTCGCGGTGCTGAAGTTCTGGGGCGTCGACCTGGGGTGACGGCGCTCACGCGCCGCCTCCCTTCGGGCGAAAGTCGAAGACCGGGATGCCGAGCTTTCTGGCCTTGTCGGCAAGGTTGTCCTGGATGCCGGTGCCGGGGAAGACGATGACCCCGATCGGCAGAACGTCGAGCATCTGATCGTTGCGCTTGAATGGTGCCGCCTTGGCGTGTTTCGTCCAGTCGGGGGCGAAACCGACCTGTGGCACCTTGCGGGTGTCGGCCCATTTGGCCGCGATCTTCTCGGCGCCCTTCGGCGACTTGCCGTGCAACAGCACCATGTCGGGGTGCTTGGCGTGGACCTGATCGAGTTTGGCCCAGATCAGGCGGTGATCGTTGAAGTCGAGCCCGCCGGTGAAGGCGATCTTCGGACCGGCGGGGAGCAGCACCTCGTTGTCGGCGCGCTTCTTGGCGGCGAGGAAGTCCCGGCTGTCGATCATCGCCGAGGTGAGGTTGCGATGGTTGACCATCGATCCGCTGCGCGGTCGCCAGTTCGACCCGGTGTGGCGCTCATAGTGCTCGGCGGCCTGGTCGCGCATCAGCTCGAAGGCGTTGCGGCGTTCGATCAAGGTCTGGCCCTCGGCCGTCAGGCGTTCCAGTTCGACGGCCTTCACCTCACTGCCGTCCTGTTCGCGCTGGCCGCGGCGCTGCGCCTGTTCATTGTCGTCCAGCTCGCGCTCGATCCGGTCAGTGGCGCGGTGGAAGAGGTTGACGGTCGACCAGAGGAGATCGTCGAGGTCGGGCTCGAGGCGGGTGTCCTCCAGGGTGACGATCAGGGCGTCGAAGATGTCGGCGATGGCGCCGGCGACATGGTCGCCCTCGGGAAGCGGTCGGGGATCGGGTTCATCCGCGAAGGGACGGTAGCCGTAGAGCTGGAGTTCGCTGAGGACGTGGTCGGTGGGGGAAGAGGCGTGGGTAGCGTCGTAGTCGTCGTGCTCGCTCATGGGATGCTCCGTCGGTTCGACCGCGACCCTCGCGGCCTTCATGGCGACGAAAGCCGGCGGGCGGGCCGGACCTGCATCCGCAGCGAAGCGGAGGGCCGGAGCACAGCGGAGGATGGCGAAGGCGGGCTATTTTGTTTCGCGATGGAAAGGCCCGAAGGGCCGCCGGAAAATAGTCCGTCGCAGACATTGCGGGTCCGGGCCGTTTGCTGGCCGATCGCCCTCTCGAAGGCCGGGGCGCGGTTCTCTCCGACCTGGGGATCATCCGAGCGATGCCGACGACGGCGCTCCCGCCGTCTGCATTCTCCTGCCGGCCTATGCCGCCAGCGCCATGAAGCGTGCGACGTCCTGCGGCGCGATCTGCACCCGGGCCGCTGCCCGGAGGCTGTCCAGCCCCGCCAGGCGGAGATCCTCGTTGAAGTCGCCCAGGCTCGGTGACACCACGACCGCTTCGATCCCGGCCGCGTTCGCCCGTTCGATCAACGTCGCCATCGCACCGTCGCCGGCCGGATCATTGTCGCGGGCGATGTAGAGCCGTCGCAGCGTGTCGGGGAACAGGATGGCCGAGAGATGCGCCGCCGAGAGCGCCGCCGCCATCGGCATGGTGGGTAGCGCCATCCTGAGCGACAGCATCGTCTCGATGCCTTCGCCCGCCGCCATCACGTCGCCAGCCACACCGAAGCGAACGGCATGCCCGAGGAGGTCGCCCATCGCCCGTCTCGGCGTGTCGATCGGGGCTTTGTTCGAGCCGTCCGGCGCGAGCCAGGTGCGGTGCGCGCCGGTCTGACGCCCGGCGAGATCGGTGACCGATGCGATCATCGCCGGCCAGGTCTCTGTCGGGGAATGTTCGTCAGGCCGGTAGTAGCAGCGGGGATGGAAGCGCAGGCTTCCGGTTCCGTGCAAATCCGTAATGCCGCGTGTATGGAGATATGTCTTTACGAGTGTGCCCGCAATCGGCTGCGCCATGGCGAACAGCCGCCGGGCCGCTGCCGGCGATCCGGCCGGCGCAGGTGACTGGCGCCCGCCACCGTGCGGACGGTCCGGTTCGGGATGCGGCATCGACAGGAACGTGCGCGCCTCATCGGCAACGTCCTTGAAGTCGACCAGGCCGCAGCTTTCGCGGATTACGTCGAGGAGATCGCCATGCTCGCCGGTGGCGGCGTCGGTCCATTTGCCGGCGGCGCCCTTGCCGGTCTCGCCACCCTTCAGCCGCACGTACATCGAGCGGCCCGGCGTGTTGCACACGTCGCCGACCAGCCAATAGCGGCCCTCGCGATGACCGGCCTTGAGATAATGACGGCACACCGCCTCGGCTTGTCGGCCGAGACGGATCGCCAACTCGGAAGCGTCCTGCCGTGCCATCACGCCGCCTCCCGCTCACTGACGCGCTCGACGGGATAGCGCTCCAGCACTTTGGCCAGGATCGCGGGGCCGGTCGCATCGGTCGGCACGAACATCCGCAGCTTCCACGAGATGATCTCGTGAAACAGGCCATAGGCCCGCAGGCGATCGCGCATGGCGTCGGTGAAGCCCGACAGCTCGATGCGGTTGGCGCCCATGACCCGGACGCGGCGAAGTTGAAGACCCTCGGTCAGATCGAGGATGGTCTTGCCATCCATCAGCGCCATGAAGGCGTCGTCCGGCGTCAGGGTTGACGTGCCGGTGGCGAGCGCGCCGGCCACCCAGGCGGCGGAGACACGGCGGCCAACGATGCGCTCGCCGTCGTCGGTCTGGAGTCGATACACCCGCGTCGACTCGCTCGGGAGGCGTTTCCAGATCGGCAGCAATAGGCCGCTGACGACATGGATGGTGCTTTCGGCATACTCCGGCACGTCGGCTACCTCGGCGTTCCATGCCGCGGTGAAGCCCGCCCGGTCAGCATCGACCCAATGGGTCTCATCCATCATCTTGATGGGGATGTTGTGCGCCTCCATCGGTCGGATCAGCCGCACGCGGCGTTCGATCTCGCCATCGTCCAGCATGATGCTGGTGGTCGGTATCTGCACGGCGGCGCGGCCCGAGCGCTCGTTGATCAGCAGTCTGGCGCGTGGATCGTCGAGATGATCGAGCGCCTCGGCCAGCATCACCGGCCGGTTGCGCTGGCGCTGGGTGATGGTCAGCAGCCGGGCTTCCGCCCCGGTTCCGGGATGGACATGGATGGTCTGGCGATCGGTGACGACGAAGCTCTCAGCCTGCAGCGTCTCCAGCCCGACGTCGTAGCTACCGGAAGCGATAGCAGCTTCGATCTTGGCGTTCAGCAGCCGCTCGAACGCCGTGAACAGGACGCCCTGGAGTTCGATGGTCAGCGCCAGCAGCCGGTTGAGGAAGGTGGTGATCGGCGGCAGCTCGTCCTTGATGCCGGTGGAGTCAGTCAGCGACAGGCCGGTGGCGTCCTCGAACATCTGGAGCGAGCAGCCGTCGACCTTGCCTCGCACCAGCAGCAGGTAGAGCTGCCGCAGCGCGTCGCGGGCGTAGTGCGATTCCAGATTGTCCTCGGGTCGGAACAGACCCTGGCCACCGGTCTGGCGCTGGCCGCGTGTGATCGCGCCGAGGGTGTCGAGCCGGCGGGCGATGGTCGACAGGAAGCGCTTCTCCGCCTTCACGTCCGTCGAAATCGGCCGGAACAGCGGTGGCTGCGCCTGGTTGGTCCGGTTGGTGCGGCCCAGGCCCTGAATGGCGGCGTCGGCCTTCCAGCCCGGCTCCAGCAGATAGTGGACGCGCAGCCGCTGGTTCCGCGCCGACAGATCGGCGTGGTAGCTGCGCCCGGTGCCGCCGGCGTCGGAGAAGATCAGGATACGCTTCTGATCATCCATGAACGCTTGAGCCTCGGCGAGATTGGCCGATCCGGCGCGGTTCTCCACGGCAAGGCGGTCGATGCCGCCGGGGCTGGTCTTGCGGACGATGCGGCGCGAGCGCCCTGTCACCTCAGCCACGACATCGGTTCCGAAGCGCTGGACGATCTGATCGAGCGCGCCGGGAACCGGGGGCAGCGAAGCGAGCCTCTCGATCAGGCGGTCACGACGGGCAACGGCGTCGCGGCTCTCGACCGGCTGGCCGTCGCGAAACACCGGTCGCGACGACAGGTTGCCCTCGCTGTCGGTGAAGGGCTCGTAGAGCTGCACCGGGAAGGAATGGGCGAGATAATCCAGAACGTATTCGCGCGGCGTGATGTCGACGCGTATATCGTTCCATTCCTCGGTCGGGATCTCCGCGAGGCGGCGCTCCATCAGGGCTTCGCCGGTCGAGACGATCTGGATCACGGCGGCATGGCCGTCGACCAGGTCCTGCTCGATCGAGCGGACCAGGGTCGGCGTCTTCATCGAGGTCAGCAGATGGCCGAAGAAGCGCTGCTTGGCGGATTCGAAGGCCGAGCGGGCGGCGGACTTGGCTTGGCGGTTCAACGTGCCGCCGTCGCCGGTGATGTTGGCGGCCTGCATCGCCGCGTCGATATTGGTATGGATGACGGCGAAGGCGCCGGCATAGGCGTCATAGATGCGCGTCTGCTCAGGGGTTAGCTGGTGCTCGACCAGTTCGTATTCGACGCCGTCATAGGAGAGCGACCGGGCCGTGTAGAGGCCGAGGGAGCGCAGGTCGCGGGCCAGCACCTCCATCGCCGCGACGCCGCCGTCCTCGATCGCCTCGACGAATTCGGCGCGGGTCGAGAACGGGAAGTCCTCGCCGCCCCAGAGACCGAGGCGCTGGGCATAGGCGAGATTGTGGACCGTCGTAGCGCCGGTCGCCGAGACATAGACGATGCGCGCATTCGGCAGCGCGTGCTGGAGGCGCAGGCCCGCGCGGCCCTGCTGCGAAGCGGCGACGTCGCCGCGTTCGCCCTTGCCGCCAGCAGCATTCTGCATGGCGTGGCTCTCGTCGAAAATGATCACTCCATCGAAGTCGGAGCCCAACCATTCGACGATCTGCTTGACGCGCGAAAGCTTCTCGCCCCGGTCGTCGGACCGTAGCGTGGCATAGGTGGTGAATAGGACGCCTTCGGACAGGCGGATGTCCTTGCCCTGCGGGAAACGCGACGACGGCGTGACCAGCAGCCGCTCCATGCCGAGCGCCGACCAGTCGCGTTGCGCATCCTCCAGCAGTTTGTCGGATTTGGAGATCCACACCGCCTTGCGACGGCCCTGCATCCAGTTGTCGAGGATGATGCCGGCCGACTGGCGACCCTTGCCCGCGCCGGTGCCGTCGCCGAGCATGAAGCCCCGGCGGAAGCGCACAGCGTTCGGCGCGTCGTCTGGCGCGGCCGAGATGACATCGAATGTGTCGTCAAGCGTCCATGATCCCGCGAGGAAGTCGGCATGCGCCTCGCCAGCGTAGATGACGGTTTCGAGCTGGGCGTCCGAGAGTAAGCCATCCGGGACGATGTTTGCAGGCAGCCGGGGCCGGTAGCTCGGCCTGGGCGGCGCGACCGAGGCCATCGCGACGGATTGCACCAGTTTGGTGGGATGGGCCTGCGCCCCGGGAATACGGATCGCCTGCAATCCATATTCTTCATAGATCGCGTCGGTGATCCGGCCGTCTTCGGCGGGTGTCCAGTCCACGGTTTCATAGACAAGCTCGACGCCTTCCGGCTCGATGGACGCAGGCGTGGCGGGCGCGGCAGTGGTACGGGCGCGGTATCCGCGAACGGTGCGGGGCGTCGCGGGGGACGCCGAGGTTTTCACTGGCGGGAGGGTGGCAGTCGGACGCGGCGGAATCTGCGTCTCGATCCAGCCGAGCAGCGTACCGACGTCGGGCGCGATGCCGGGCGAAGGGGGAAATGCCGAACGATCGTCGGCCGGCAGCTTGTCGATGACCGTCAGCCGCGTATCGATGGTCGTGCCGTGCTTGGCATAGACCGAGCCGTCCACCGCCGCGGTGAAGACGATGCGGCCACGCTCCTGAAGCCGGACGAAGGCCGCGGCCCAAGCCGGATGCTCCGGGCTGAAGTTGGCACCGGTGATCGCCACCAGCCGCCCGCCATCGGCAAGCCGGGCCAGTGCTGAAGCGACATGGCGATAGGCGGCGTCGACCACGCGGCCGGAGACGTTCGCCATGACGGAGAATGGCGGGTTCATCAGCACGACTGTGGGGGTGGCGTCCGGCGCGAGGTGATCGTCGATCTGGGCCGCGTCGAAGCGCGTGACGGCAACGTCCGGAAACAGCGCAGCGAGCAGATCGGCGCGGGTTTCGGCCAGCTCGTTAAGGAGGAGCGCTCCGCCTGATATCTCGGACAGGATGGCGAGCAGGCCGGTGCCAGCCGACGGCTCCAGCACGATGTCGCCAGCAGCAATGGAGGCGGCCGCCACGGCGGCGAGGCCGAGCGGCGCCGGCGTCGAGAACTGCTGGAGCGCCTGCGATTCTTCCGAGCGCCGGGTATGCGTCGGCAGGAGCCCGGCGATCTTTGAAAGAGCGGAGAAACGTGCAGCCGGAGATGCGGCTTTGCGGAAAAGCGCCTTTCCGTATTTACGCAGGAAGAGGACCGTCGCGACCTCGCAGGCCTCATAGGCCGCCTTCCAGTCCCAGGTGCCGCTGGTGTCGGACGCGCCGAAGGCCGCTTCCATCGCTGCACGGAGGAACGTGGCGTCGATGCGCTGACCACGTTCGAGATGATCGATAAGCTGCTGTGCAACGTCGAGGATCGAGGACGCACGGGTGACGGGCGCGGCCGAAAGGGCCACGGGAGGCAGAATGTTCATGGGAGGAACCTCGGGAGAGCGGAAGGAACAAGCCCGGCCGGCGCTCTCTCTCGACCGCCCGGACTCGACCCGTCCCTGCCGTCCTCTTCCTCTCGTCCGCTGACATGAAAAAAGCGCCCGACCGTGAGGCCGGGCGCGCGCATGGTCGGGAATCATCGCACACCGCCCTCCGCTAGCCACCGGCCGGTGCTGATCCACTCGATCGTGCGGCCGGTGGAGAGATCGAGCAGATGGGCGCCGCCGGAGAAACCGTCGACGACAGGGTCCGAGGCAATGCCGGCCCACTGAAACCCCCAGGTGCCGGTGAGTGCGAATGTCTCCGCGCAGCGGGTGACGAAGGTGACCAGCAATTGCGGATCGGCGGTTCCGGGGTCGCGAAGCCAAAGGCGCGTCGCGCCGTGCTCGGGTGTCAGGGAGAGCAGGAACGGCTCGGCAGGCGGGTCCTCGCGACCGTTTTCGGCCATCAGCGCGGTGTAGATGTCGAAGGCCCGCGCGACATTGGCAACCGAGCCGACGTCCAGCAGGCAGGAGAAGCGGGTGAGATATTCGGCCATATTAGGCTCCTGAAACGAAAAGAGCCCGGCGCTGGGCCGGGCTCTGAGTGGATGGGATTGGAAGGTGCGGAGCGGCCGAAGCCGCCCCGCGAGCCGATCATTCGGCGGCGATGAGGTGACGTTCGTCGTCCTCGCCAGCGGCAGGCGTTTCCGACTCGTCGTCGGCACTCAGGAAGTCGGGCAGCGCCGCGCCCTCGGTTTTGCCATCGCCGTCCGCGTCCGGTGCCGGATCGCCGTCGACACCGGCAAGTCGAAGCGGCTCGGGCAGCCAGCCGCTGTCGGCGAGGAGACGCTCGGCCTCCTTGGCCATGTCGCCCTTTTTCATATGGTCGATGAGCTGTGCTGCCCGTTCGCCGGCGCCTTCGCGGACGGCTTCGAGGATGCGCGGCTTGGTGACACGGTTGAGGTAGTTCCCGAAGGTCGGACGCCAGCCGGCTTCGACCAAGTCGAGCCCGGTCGCCCGCGTCAGCCGATCGGCCTGCGCGAGCCTCATATCGAGCGTATGCTGCGACACGCCGCCCGCGCTGTGCGGGTTCGGCCGCTCATAGAGCGCGTTGACCCCATAGCTGACGCAATGCGCCAGTAGCGCCATGCGGCTGGCATCGTTGAGACCAGCGAGCCAGTCCCAGAGGGCGTCGTCGTCCTTCGGGATGTCGGCGGCCCAGGCGTCGTGACGCTCCTGCACGGCGCGGGCGGAAGGGCTGTCCTTCAGCGCTTCGTCCTGAACGGGGAAGAAGATGTGCTTCACCCCCGCTTCCATGGCGCCCGTGTACATGCGGGTCATGAAGTTGTCCGAGACCAACTTGTGGAGAAGCGCCGTCATGGCGATGTGCGGATTCTCCGCCACCGCGTTGCGCAGCGCGAGGGTGCGGTAGGCGGTCAGCTCGACGATGAGGCGTTCGGGCAACGGCTTGATGCTGTCGTCCTCATCGTCCTCTTCCGGTTCCACAGACCGGCCGCCGATAGTGATGACGGCGCGCTGCACCGAGGGGCTCGCGGTGCCATCGGATTTGATGTCCGTCTCCGAGCCTTCCTCACCATCGGTCCGGACTTGAGGCACATCCTCGGGCCGGACGAAGCCGCGATCGACCGAAAGCGATCCGTCGGCGTCGATGCTGACGAAGACGCCGGCGATGGCGATGTCGGCCGGGTCGAAGTGCTCCGGGCGATCGTCGAACGCGGCCAGAGCCGTCTCGATCTCGCCCATACGCTCGTCGACCTCATCGGGCAGCTCGTCGGCGTCCTGATATTCCGCTTCGAGCCTGGCCTGCTCGGCGGTGAGCGCATCAATGGTCGCCTGTTCCTCGGCCGACAGATCGATCGGCGCGCCGGAGACCTCGTGCAGGCCGCGTACCGCGTCGTAGGGGAAGCTGACCGCGACCTCGATCCACTTCCAGCCTTCGGCGGCGATCGCCTCGGCCTCGGCCTTCAATTTCTCGGCGACGAGGCGATCGAGAAGCCCCACGTCCTGCAGCCAGCCGCCATCGTCGGCCTGGAACAGGTCGCGCATGATCACGCCGCCAGCGGCCTCATAGGTGTCGATTCCAAGGAAGACGGCGCGCTTGTCTGAGGCGCGCACCGTGGTCTCGGTCAGCATACGCCGGATCTGATAGGGCTCCTTCGACCAGGCGTCCTTGATCGCGTCCCAGACCTGGGTCTGACGCTCGTGGTCGCCGGACACGGTGAAGGCCATGAGCTGCTCCAGCGTCATGCCATCGTCGGCATAGACGTCGTGCAGCGCGGGCGACACGGTTGCGAGGCGCAGCCGCTGTTTGACCACGTTGACGGACACGAAGAACGCTGCGGCGATCTCCTCCTCGGTCATGCCCTTGGTCAGCATGTCGTGGAAGGCGCGAAACTGATCGAGCGGATGGAGCGGCGCGCGCTCGATGTTCTCGGCGAGCGACACCTCCTCGGGGAGGATGGCGCCGTCGCGATCGCGGACCACGCAGGGGACGGGCGCGACCTTGGCGAGACGCTTCTGCTTCACCAGCAGTTCGAGCGCCTGGAAGCGGCGACCGCCGGCGGGTACCTCAAACATGCCGGTCTCCATGCCCTCGGCGTCAACGACGGGAAAGACGCTGAGACTCTGGATCAGACCGCGACGAGCGATCGAGGCCGCCAAGTCCTCGATCGAGACGCCGGCCTTCACGCGCCGGACGTTGGACTGGCTGAGCACCAGCTTGTTGAAGGGGATGTCGCGCGAGGACGACAGGATGATCTTCTGAACGGCAGTAGCCATCGGGATTTACTCCGCGACGGGCGGCCGAGAAACTCTCTCTCAACCTCCAACCCGTCACGAAGCGAAGCGCCGCCCTCTTCCTCTAAAGGGGGCAGCGCCGCGGACCGGCAAACCAGAAAGGCACGGAAGCGCAAAGCCGGAGACACGGAAAACCGCATCCCCGGCTTCGCGGAAATCAGGCAGCTCGATCGAGCAGCTTCTTGGCCTTGCCCTCCATGTCGAGGCGGGCGTCCTGATGCGGCTTGTCGCGTGCGACGGCAGTGATGCCCTGCACGAAGTCGAAGATGGACTCCGGCGGGCGGCCTTCCTCGGCCAGAACCCTGTCAATGATCTTGCCGGTCTCGGCCTTGGAGAACCCGCGTCGGCGCAGGAAGTCGGTGCGGTCTTCGTCGGTTCTGGCGACGATCCGCTCGCGGGCGGCCTTGATGCCGTTGACGAACGGCAGGGGCGAGGAGTTTGCGAAGTTCAGCAGCGCCGGGGCCGCCTCGTGCGCGAAGCGATTGGCGGCATATTTGCTGTGGCGGATGGTGATTTCCTCGAAAGCCTCCACCCCCCACAAATTGCGATTCTGGCAGACCGCGCGCAGATAGAAGCTCGCCATGCCGAGCGTCTTGGCGCCGACCTCGGAATTCCAGCAATAGAAGCCCCGGAAATAGAGATCGGGCGCGCCGTCCGGCAGTCGGCCGGCCTCAATCGGATTCAGGTCGTCGACCAGGAACAGGAAGACGTCGCGATCAGAGGCGTAGAGCGTGGTCGTATCCTTGGTGATGTCGACGCGCGGATTGTAGATCCCGGTCGACCAGTCGAGCACGCCCGGGACCTTCCAGCGTGTGTCGCCTGTGCCGTTGCCGGCGATGCGCTGCACCGCCTCTACCAGTTCGTGATCGTAGATGCGGCCATAGTCCGGGCCAGTGACGGCGCGCAGCTCGACACGGCCAGTATCGGTTTCGAGCGTCTTGATCTGTTCGGCCCGATTGGAGGCCAGGCCGTATTGCAGGTTGATGCCAGCAAGGGCGGCGGGGAGCTGCCGCAAATAGGCGGCGGGCGCTCCGACCAGGCTGGCGAGTTGTCCGAAGGACCAGTGCGTCGGCGCGATTGGCGCATCCGTGCCCGGCAGGATGAGGGCCAACCGCTCCGAATCGTTGCGGTTCGCCTCGACATGGATGAGCCCGCTCTCCACCACCCGCGTCCGGCTGCGTTCGGTGCGGTCGCGGACCGTGTGGGCCAACTCGGACAAGGAAAGGTAGCGCTCGTCGGCTGGACGCGAGAACCACTCTGACGAGACGCGGCCGACCCGCTCGCCACGGCCGACATCGACCTTGTAACCGCCGCTGGTGTCACGGCGCGCATTGAGGGCCTGCATATTCATGGGACCAATCTCCATGACGGGCGTCAGAGACCTCTTCTCCGACCTTCAACCCGTCACGGGAAACAAGTCCACTCTCTCACTCTCAGCGGGGCGTTGCGGGGCAGCCGCCCCGCAGAAGGGGTCGGTCGAGACCAAAGGCTCGGACGCAGGGGAAGGCTTTCCCCTCCCGGTGCGGATGTACAAGGTGACCCGGTGAGCAGTCGTCGCTGTTGGCTCAGGGGTCCGTTTGAGGCGAACGTGTTTCGTGGAGCGGCAGCCTCTTCTACCTGGCACCTTTCTCCATCCACGAAGAATGATACAATTCCTCGGATAAGAGGTCCTTTGCTCCGAGTTTCCGTATCGTGCCGTCGTTCATGTCCCAACGCCAGATCGCCCATACCGTTTTGACCGCGCGCGGAATTTCGCGCCTGGCAGAGCTGCGCAAAGCAGGTGTAACGGCCGCCACCGTGAGCCGGATGGAACGTGACGGAGAGGTGCTTCGGCTCGCGCGAGGACTTTATCAACTTTCTGATGCACCTCTCGACGTTCACCACAGTCTGGCAGAGGCCGCCAAACGGGTTCCCAAGGGCGTCGTTTGCCTCGTTTCCGCCCTGGCGTTCCACGGGCTAACCGATCAGCTGCCAAGGAAAGTTTGGCTCGCCGTGGGTCAGAAGGACTGGTCTCCGAAACCCGAAGGCACACCCATTCGGCTGGTGCGTTTCACAGATCGTCTCCTGACGGAGGGGGTTGAGACCCACCCTGTCGAGCGGGTGCCCGTGAAGGTTTTCGGCGTCGCAAAGACGATCGCCGATTGCTTCCGATATCGGAACAAGATTGGCCTATCGGTGGCGATCGAAGGCCTGCAGGAAGCGCTTCGTCAGCGCAAGACGACGCCAAGCGAGATTGCCAGCCAAGCTGAACGAGGAACGGTCGCCACGATCATCCGGCCCTATCTCGAGGCATTGACCGCCAATGGCTAAGGAGATCGAGAATATCGGCGCATCAGTCCGCGCCCGCCTGTCGCAGGTCGCCAAAACGAGGCGATGGTGATCCCGTAGGGCACCGACGGGAATTCTTGACCTCGAAGCTAATTAGTCATATATGATCGCTTTATCGATGTTTTTCATCATATATGGACGATTGATATGGGTTCTCCCAAGGCGAAGCCAGCACTGGAACGGCTGGGCCAGGATATCCGCAACGCGCGTCTGCGGCGTGGCATCGCCGTGGCGGATCTCGCCGTGCGTGCGGGAACCTCGCCAAGCTCCATTGCCCGCCTTGAACGGGGTGATCCGGGCGTTGCCATCGGAACGCTTGCCGACGTTCTCGTTGTGCTCGGTCTTCTGGAGCGGCTCGCTGACCTGGTCGATATCCGCAAGGACGATCTGGGGCTGGCGCTGGCAGCCCAGCACGGACCGCGCAGGGGCCGCTCCTTCGCGGCAAGGCTGAAAAAGCAGAAGGCTCAGACGGAGGAGACGCAGGATCGGCAGGACGTTGTGGACCCTGACGGGGCCTCTTTCTGATGGCCGATTTCGTCGCCCGTGTCGCGCTTGGCGAAGGCCGGACACCGGTTGGCCAATTGCGATTCACCCATGCCGGGCCGCGGCAATTCTCGACTTTCGCTTATAATCCCGAATGGGTCGAAAACCCGCGCGCCTTCGCCATACAGCCTGATTTTCCTCTTGAGGCCGGCCCATTTCATACCTCGGGGCAGCCCGGCAACATGCGCGACGCTTTGGCGGGCGTTTTCGCCGATGCGGCTCCGGACAGCTGGGGACGCAGGCTGCTCGAACGCGCCTATGGCAATGGTCTCAACGAGTTCGAGTATCTGACGCTTTCCGACGATACCTGCCGCCAAGGCGCGTTGCGCTTTCTGGATGACAAGGGCGAGGTCATTCGCGGCAAGGCAGCGGACGCCGTTCCGCGTCTTGTCGATCTCGAAACCATCACGGCGATCGCGCGGGCCTATGAGCAAGGCAAGGAAATCTCGCCCGAGGAAATGCAGGCGCTGGCCGGTGCCGGCGGCTCCGGCGGCGCGCGCCCCAAAGCCAATGTCAGGGACGGCGACGCGCTGTGGCTGGCGAAGTTCACCTCCGTCCACGATCAGCAGCCGATCGAGCGCGTCGAGGTCGCAACCCTTCGCTTGGCGGCGGCCTGCGGTATCCGCACGCCCGAGACACGGCTGGAACTGGCGGACGCGCCGTTCCCGGTCGCGCTGATCCAACGGTTCGACCGGCGTGGGGCTGCACGGATTCCCTACATCTCCGCGCGCACCGCACTCGGCAAGACGGGGGTGGAGCTGGGCTCCTATACGGAGATCGTCGATTTCATGCGGTCTTATTCATCCGACCCCATGGCCGACTTTCGCGAGCTCTATCGGCGTCTGATCTTCACGATCCTCGTGTCCAACAAGGACGATCACCTGAAGAACCACGGCTTCCTCTATGTGGGAGCGGGTCAATGGCGGCTGTCGCCGGTATTCGACGTGAACCCGGCGCCGGATCGCAACCCGTATCTCGAGACGGCGATCCTTGAGGGCGGGACTCATGATCGGTCGATCATCCTCGCACTGGAAGCCTGCGAATTTTTCGAGATTTCCGAGGCCGAGGCACGGGAGATCATCCGAACCATGGCGCAGCGCATTTCGGACGGATGGCGGGAAGCCTTCAGGCAGGTTGGCGTCTCTGGCGGGCTCGCACGCGATTATGAGGCTGCTTTCGTCGGCGATGAGATGGAAACAGCGCGCAGAGTTTAATTCATATATGACGATGAATCTCTGATTATCAGTCAAATATGAGTATTTGAGAGGTGTCGGCGTTGCGAATCACGACGGATCGTTGAGATGCGTTTGAAAGCGGGTCGTGAGAATTCAGGAGTGAGCAGCTGCAGGGGGCGAAGCCGCCGCGTGTCGGGCAATCAGATTTAGCTTGAAGGGCTGTGCAGAAAAATGAGCCCCGCAGCGTTCACTACGGGGCTCATCCAAACTCAAGATAGGTACGTTAGGTCCGATCGTGGACCTGGGCGAGCGGGGCAACCCTCTTCGCCGCATCGACGCCCGCCTGTGCGGACTGTTTGGAGGTGTAGACTTCGGAGTGGCACAGGGTTTCGCCGTTGGCACCCTTAAGACGCCAGAAGTACCCGCCTGCGTTCGCGCGAAGGATTTCAAACATGTAGCTGGCCCTCCTTGGGCCGGAAATGAGACCCGTCCGAAGCGCCGGGTCATTGATTTCTGAGGATGGGCCAGCTAGGGTAATGGTGTTCAAGCATGCCTAGCGGGCTTCGGCCCAGGTATTCGGAAATCGGCTGGTTTACGAAACCAGTCGGTTTTCCGTCCATGTTGCCTTCGGGGTGAGATAAGGCCCCCTCGGCGGAAGTTCGTCTGGACTCACCGGCGGAACTTCAGGAAACCGCGTCCCATCCTTTACTTCAGCGATCCGGCCCTGATTGAGGCCGAAGAACGCTGCAATATCGTGATGGCGGTCGCCCCGCTTGATCATTCCGCGAATGAGCGCCGCATCGCGCTCCGTAATTGTGAGGCCACTGGGCTTCGCCCGTGATGCCATGCATTTCTCCTATGTTTCCAACGCCAGACTCTAGCCTGACGTCTCCTATATGAGCGCGATTCGCTTGGCGGTCAATAGCAAATCACATAATTTTATGCCGTAGTCAGTTACGGTTTTATATTCTCTTGACGGCGTAGTGCGCTACGGCTATAAATCGCGTATGACGAAACGAGTGAAAACAGTCGCCCTCGGTCGCTCCGCCGCCCGCCTTCTGGATGTTGCGGAGGTCTTTGCGGGCGTTGGCGTGTCGCGCGAGGAAACGGTGGTTCGCCCTGGCGAACGGCTGCCGGTTATCGGCGTACGTGACCTCCAAGACGGCGCTGTAGCCGCGCGAGAAGCGCTGGACACAGTAGGGTTTTCGTCTCCCTCCAAAGCCGCGACCTATGCGGTGCAGGTCGACGACGTGCTCGTCACGGGGCGCGGCACGCTGCTGAAGTTCGGCCTCGTGGGTGATGAGACAGTAGGGGCTATCGCCAGCGCAAACATCATTGTCGTGCGGCCCGGCCCTGATGTGGCGGGCGGCGCGCTGTTTGCAATCCTGTCCAGCGATGTGTTTCGCCCAAAGATCGAGGTTCTGCGGAGAGGGGCGACGACGCTGCTGTCCCTGTCTCCGAAAGACCTTGCCAAGCTTGAAATCAATCTGCCGTCGCGGAACGAACAGGAGCGCATCGCCGCCCTCGTTAAGGACGCGCAAATCGCCTACCGCACCGCCCTGGAGGCTGCCGAAATCCGCCGCTCACTCGCGCGGCGTCTGATTGACGCTCGTCTGTTTGGCGACAACCAGAACAATTGAGGAAAACATGGCCAAGCTTACACGCACCGAACTGGAAAATCATCTTTGGAAATCCGCCGACATCCTGCGCGGCTCCATCGATAGTTCAGATTACAAGATCTACATCTTTGGCTTTCTGTTCCTGAAGCGGCTGTCTGATCGTTTCGAAGAAGAAGCCAAGGAGGCCATGCGTCAGGGTCTGCCGGAGGATGTCGCCTACAGCGACCCGGACGAGCATGAGTTCTTTCTGGTTGAACGCGCGCGCTGGTCGTCGATCAAAAAGCTGACGACGGGCATTGGCGATCACCTCAACAAGGCATGCGCCGCGATTGAGGACGCCAATCCCTCGATTGAAGGCGTACTGGCCAATATCGACTTCAATTCCGAATCACGCCTTGGCGACGCCAAGAACCGCGAAGGCGTTCTGTCGCGTCTGATTGACCACTTCTCACGCATCGACCTGTCGAATGCCTCGCTGTCTGAGCCGGATATGCTTGGTCGCGCTTATGAATATCTGATCGACAAATTCGCAGATGATGCAGGCAAGAAGGGCGGCGAGTTCTACACCCCACATCACGTCGTGCGGCTGATAGTCGAGTTGCTGGACCCCAAGCCCGGCATGCGCATCAGCGACCCCACATGCGGTTCAGGCGGCATGCTGGTTCAGGTCGCGGAGCATGTGGCGAAGCTTGAAGGCAAGCGGCTCGGTGAAGCACTTAACATCACGCTGCATGGGCAGGAAAAGAACCTTGGCACATGGGCCATCGCCAAAATGAACCTACTGCTGCACGGGCTACGCGATGCGCGTATTGAAAAGGGCGATACGATCCGCAATCCGCGCCTGCTCGATCAGGACGGCAACCTCTTCCTTTATGACCGCGTGATCGCCAATCCGCCCTTTTCGCTGGATAGCTGGGGCGCGGAGGATGTGTCAGGCGACACGGAGAAGAAGGGGCATAACCGCTTCATCTACGGTATTCCTCCTAAGAACATGGGCGATCTGGCCTTCGTTCAGCACATGGTGGCGACACTCAACGCCACGGGTGTGTGTGGCGTGGTAATGCCGCATGGGGTGCTGTTCCGCGGCTCGGGCGACGGCCGCATTCGCGAGGCGATGCTGAAAGCCGATCTGTTCGAGGCGATCATCGGCCTGCCGGAAAATCTGTTCGCCGGTACTGGCATCCCCGCAACTGTTTTGATCCTCAACAAGGCGAAGGCACCTGAGCGTAAAGGCAAGGTGCTGTTCATCCACGGTGCGAAGAAGTTTGAGGAGCGGCCCAAAAAGAACATCTTGGGTGAAGGCGATATCAGGGACATCCATAACGCCTTCCGCGCCTGGGGAGATGAGGACCGCTTTTGCCGTGTAGTGGATATGAAAGAAATCGAGGAGAACGATTTCAACCTCAACATCTCCCGCTACATCGACACGCTTGAACCGGAAAAGCCGATCGACGTGAAAGCTGAGCTTGGCAAACTCTGGGCGGCCGAGCAGGCACGCGACGAAGCCGCCGCGCGCATGAACGCCCTTCTCAAGGAGATGGGCTATGTCGGGTAATAGCCACTGGCCCCCGGTGAAAATAAGCGACCTCATAAGGGAAAGCCGAATTAAGGGAGGAAACGGCAGCAATGCCAGGAAGCTGACAATTCGACTTTATGGGCGCGGCATCGTTGCAAGTTCGGATCGTGGCGGAAGCGAAGCGACCAATTACTATGTCCGCAAAGCGGGCCAGTTTGCCTATAGCAAGCTTGATTGCTTAAATGGCGCATTCGGGATCATTCCGCCACATCTAGACGGATATGAAACAACGCTTGATCTGCCAACGTTCGACTTTGTCGGAGATGTGGACCCGTCTTGGTTCCTAAAGACGGTCGCACGTCCTAGCTTCTATGGGCGTTTCAAGTTCGCTGCGATTGGCTCGCGGAAAGCGAACCGTGTACCGACAGAAGAGTTTCTTGCTACTCGCCTAAGCCTTCCGCCGCTTGCTGAACAGCGCGCGATTGCCACAGTATTGGGTGCGACTGAGGGAACTATCGCCAAATCAGAGGCACTAATTGCGGCGCTCCTCGATGCCAAGCACGCCACCATGCGCGAATTGCTGACGCATGGCATTCGGCGCGAGAAGGCACCAATGAAGCCCTTACCGTCACGCTGGGTACTTGGACGAGTAGCCGAGGGGATCACGCATATCCCGGCAGATTGGGACCTCGTGACGCTGACGAAGGTAGCCAAGCTCGAAAGCGGCCACACTCCAAGTCGAGATAAGCCAGACTACTGGAATGGTGAAATCCCTTGGTTGTCGCTCGCAGACACCGAGGCTCTTGACGCGCTCGAAGTGGACCAGACCTCGGAATGCGTCACTGCTAAGGGGATTGCCAATTCCTCGGCGCGCGTCCTGCCCAAAGACACTGTGGTGTTCTCCCGGACGGCAACGGTAGGCAAGGCCTCGCGTATGAAGCGCCCAATGGCGACCAGCCAGGATTTTGCGAACTGGGTCTGCGGGCCAACTCTTGTACCGGCCTATCTCGTTCAGGTTTTCCGCCACATGGAACGCGAGTGGGATCGACTTCAGGAAGGCAGTACGCACCAGACCATTTACATGCCGGTCTTTAAGAAGCTGCAGATCTTGCTGCCCCCGACGACTGAGCAACAAAAGATCGCGGATGTCGGCGAAGCATTTGACATGCGGATCGCGAAAGAGCGTGAGACCCGCAAGGCGCTGGTCGAAAACCGGGATGCGTTAGCTCAGGAACTGCTCTCAGGGCGCATTCGCCTCCCGGAAAGCATCATTGTGCGGCATCGTGACAAAGCCGAGCAAGCTGCATGAACGAAACCAGTGAACAGCTTGAGCGCGAATGGGTAGAGGAGCCGGCGACGGACCTTCTGCGGGTGCTGTTCGACTATAAGCCCTTGTCACCAGACGACGTGCGACGATTGCGCGACGGTCTGGCGACCGAGCCGGTTTTGACGGTTCGCCTTGCCGAATGCCTGACGCGCCTCAATCCGTGGCTCGGCGAGGACGGCGTCCGCCGCGCTGTTGCGGCTGTAACACGCGTTACAGCCGTCGATGTCATGGAAGCCAACGAGAGCGCCTATACGGCTCTCACCTACGGCGTGACGGCCCCCCACACGGAAGGCGGCAGACGACAGGACCGCAATGTTCGGTTTTTTGACTTCGACAATCCATACGCCAACATGTTCGAGTTCGCCCGCCAAGTCGCGATCAAGGGGGCTCGTCAGGACATCATCCCCGATATCGTCGTTTACGTGAACGGTCTCCCGCTCGCAGTAATTGAATGTAAATCGCCATCACTGGCCGACCCGATGGGCGAGGCGATCCGTCAGTTCCGGCGCTACGAAAGCCGGGATGAATTCGCCGGACTTGGCGCTCCACGCTTGTTCGAGACGGCGCAGATTTCCATCGCACTGGCGCGCGACGTGGCGAAATACGGGACGACGCTGACCCCCGCTCGCCAATGGGCTGAGTGGAAAGACCCATATCCGCTCACGCTCGATGCGCTTGCGGCGCAATTGGGTCGAACACCAACCGGACAAGACATCTTGCTTGCCGGGCTTCTCGCCCCGGCCAATATGCTCGATCTCATCCGCAACTTCGTGATGTTCGAGACTATCGACGGACGGCGCATCAAGAAGCTGGCGCGCTATCAGCAGTTCGTTGCCGTCGGCAAGGCGATTGAACGCATCCGGACCGCACCCAATCCACAACGCCGTGGCGGCGTTATCCACCATACCCAAGGCTCCGGTAAGTCGCTGACGATGGTGTTTCTTGCGACCAAGCTGCGCCGCCTTCCCGAGGCTGAAAATCCGACGATTGTCATCGTTACGGATAGAACCGACCTTGATGACCAGATCACCGGGCAATTCCAGCGCTCAGGATTCGCCAACCCCATCCAGGCCGAAAGCGGAGACGCGCTGCGCAACGCTCTGTCGGGCGGCGCTGGAACGACTGTTCTGACCACCGTCCACAAGTTTCACAGCGCTGTGCCGAAACGCTCTTCGGTAATTTCCAAAGCGCGGAACGTCTTCGTCATGGTCGATGAAGCGCACCGGACGCAATATGGCGCGCTTGCCGCTCGGATGCGGGCAGGGCTTCCCAGTGCCTGCATGATCGCCTTCACCGGCACGCCCATCGACAAAAAGGACCGCAGCACCCGTGAGGTCTTCGGCGACTATCTGCACCGCTACCTGATCGACCAGGCTGTGAAGGATGGAGCGACCGTCCCGATCTATTACGAGATGCGCGACGCACAACTACGGATCGACGGCCGCGATCTCGAACGGGATATTCGGGCCACGTTCCCTGAACTGTCGAACGAAGAGATTGAGAAGCTGAAGCGCGGCATGCGGCTTCAGGAGAAGCTTGCCGGAGCTCAAGTTCGTGTTGAGGCCATCGCCATAGATATCCTTGCGCACTATCGAAGCACGATCGAACCGAATGGTTTCAAAGCCCAAATAGTGACGGTCAGCCGAGACGTCGCCGTGACCTACGTCGAAGCTTTGCGGCAGTTCGGTGCGCCAGAATGCGCGCTGATCATGTCTGCATCCAACAACGACAGCGCCCGGTTGCAAGCCCATCACCTGTCCAAACGCGACCGCGACACCATGATTGGCCGGTTCAAGAAGCGTGACGATCCGCTGAAAATCTTGGTCGTGTGCGATATGCTGCTCACCGGTTTTGACGCGCCGGTAGAGCAGGTTCTGTATCTTGATGCCCCTCTGCGAGAGCATACGCTTTTGCAGGCCATCGCCCGCGTAAACCGGACCGCTGACGGTAAGACCTATGGGTTGGTCGTTGACTATTGGGGCGACAATCGACGCATTTCCGATGCCTTGGATATGTTCTCGGACGAAGACGGCATAGCCAGTGCGCTTCGTCCACTGTCGGAGAAAGTCCAGCTTCTTGAAAGTCGGCACCGGGCCGCCATTCGACTCTTCGAAGGTATTGGCCGCGAGGACGATACGACGTGCGTCGAGCTGCTGCGCCCCGACGACATCCGCGCCAAATTCGAACTCGACTTCCTACGCTTTGCCGAAGCCATGGACATGGTCTTGCCTGATCCCAAGGCATTGGAAGAACCCTATCCGTCCGACCTGAAGTGGCTATCGCGCATTCGCGTTCTCGCCCGCCGCGCCTATCACGAGGAGCCATTTGACCCGAAAGACTACGGCGCGAAGGTGGGCGAGATTATCACCAGCCACCTCTTGGTGACGGGTGTCGAACAGCTGCTGGTGAAGTTCGATATTCTCGACCCCGCGTTCCGTCCGCATCTGGAAAGCCTCAGGTCGAGCGATGCCAAGGCAGCAGAGATCGAGCACGCCATCCGCCAGGAGATCCACGTCCACCGCGACGAGAACCCCACGGCTTACGCCTCGCTTTGGGAACAGTTGGAGCGGATCGTCAATGATAGGCGGGAAGCTCGCGTGTCCGCTGCCAGCGCCTTGACCCAGCTTGAAGCAATGGTCGGGCAAGCCGCAGATATTCGCTCGGGCTCGGCGGGCAGAGGCGACGGCCTTACCGGAACGGCTGCCGCCATCCTGCCCTTCATTGACGCAGACCTACCAGACCCCGAACGCTCCCGGAGCGCTGCCGGTATCACCAAGGCGCTTGAGGAATATGCCGAGGTTGTCGACTGGCATCAAAAGGAGGACGTCCAGCGACAGATGCGCCGATCCATCAAGGAGCAATTGCGCAACTTGGGACTGGATGCGCACAAGGTTGAAGCCACGACGGCAAAGATCATGGATGTCGCCCGGGCGAGATATGCGGGATGACGGACGCGGCTCAGCATTCCATCGTTTTTGGCGGCGAAACGTTTGCGTTCCTAATCGAGCGGACGGCGCGCCGGAAAACCGTGGCGATATCTGTTGGCTTCGACGGAGTGCGCGTCCTCGCACCGTCGGACTTAGACGATGACCGCGTCCTCGGCATCGTTCGCAAGAAAGGCGCTTGGCTGCTTCGCAAACAGGCGGCGTACCGCGAACTTGGGGGGCAGCCGGTCGCCAAGGAATTTGTGAGTGGCGAAACCTTTCACTACCTCGGCCGGCAATATCGCCTGAAGCTCATTCCCGACGAAACCGCCGTCACGACCCGGATTGCTGCGAGGGGTTCAACCCTTGTCGCTCCGGTACTGCCGAATGGCCATGAATCCATTCGGCGCGCCGCTGTCCGCAGCGGGCTCAGGCACTGGTACCGAGCACACGCGATCCAGCATTTTCCTGCCCGTGCGCGAATGATTGCAGAGACGCTTGGCATTCCAACACCGACCGTCAATGTCGTTGACCAGTCCAAACGCTGGGGAAGTTGCGATTCACGGGGACGCATCCGCCTCAACTGGCGCTTGGTGATGGCTCCGATGCCGCTGGTCGACTACGTTATTGCACACGAGGCTTGTCACGTTCTTGAGCACAATCATTCACGGCGATTTTGGCGGTCGTTGGAAACGATCATGCCGGACTACGAGGATCGCCTAAGAAGACTTGATAGAATGGGGCACCAGTTCATTTGGTGATTTTTGTATGAGCGATATAAAACTCTTTCGCACGGACAGTGCTTCGGTCACAGAGCTTCGCGGCAGCGCGGTCGCGCTAGAGAAGTCGTTGCAGACCCTTATTGAACGCAACATGGAAGCGTTCCTCGGTGTGCGGTTTCTTGCATCGGAGTTTCCGACGACGAACGGCGGACGCATGGATTCGCTGGGCATCGACGAGAATGGTTCGCCAGTGATCGTCGAGTACAAACGGGCCAGCAATGAGAACGTCATCAACCAAGGCTTATTTTACCTCGACTGGCTGATGGATCACCGCCGTGATTTCGAATGGCTTGTTCTGGAGCGCTTCGGCGCCGAAGAGGCGAAGGCCGTCGATTGGACGACGCCCCGGCTGATCTGCATCGCGGGTGATTTCACAAAATACGATGCTCATGCGGTCAACCAGATGAACCGAAATATCGCGCTGGTTCGCTATCGCCGCTTTGGTGACGAACTCTTGCTGTTCGAACTGCTGACCTCGGCATCGGAGCGGCCTGCGCGCGAGATCTCTGCCAGCGTGAACGACCAAGGCGAGCCTACGGCAACGCGACCTCGGTCACGCCAGAAAACTGTTACGCAGTACCTCGCGGATGCTGACCAGGGCCTTGTCGATCTCTACGAGGCAACGAAGGCGTACCTGCTGGCGCTGGGCGATGATGTCGAGTTGAAGACTCTGGACAACTATGTCGCCTTCCGCCGCCTGAAGAACTTTGCGTGCGTCGAGGTCAAGCCGCAGATCAGGCACCTTAAAGTTTTCGTCAAGGTCGATCCGGCGACCATTCAACTTGAGCCGGGTTTTACCCGCGACGTGCGCAATATCGGTCACTTCGGCACTGGCGACCTTGAAATCATCATCACTGACGTCGCCACGTTGGACAAAGCTAAACCTCTGATGGATCGCAGCTATGACGGGGCGTGATGCTGGAAATTAAGGCTATAAACGAATATTGCCGGCCGGTGGCGGCGTTTCTCGGCATGGCGAGTGGCGCCTTGGCCGCCGCCGTCCCCGAGGGCTGGACCTAGGGCACGCGGCCGGCCTCCAGCTCAGAGATGATCGTGCTGGTGATATCGTCGTAGAGGCTCGTCCGGTCGGAGCCGGTACGCGCGCGAGCGGTGTTTCTGAACATCGCGGATCTCCGCGACGGGCGCCGGAGGGCTCTCCTCCAGCCCTCAACCAGTCACGGCAAAGCCGATCCGCACTCTCACTCTATGGGGGCGTTGCGGGGTGTCCCCGCAGAAGGGGTCGGCCGAGACCACGGCTCGGCCGCAGGGGAAGGCATTCCCCGTTGCGAACGGCCGGATTATCGTGGGACTGGATTTCAGCGTGCAGCGGCCATTGAGGACGTTGCGCTGTCCAGTAGCCATATGGAGTGCGCGGGTTTCTGAGGCCGTCGATCGCTCTGCAGGCCTGACACGGATCAGTGGGGTGGCTCGGTGACAGCCCCAGGAAGAGGATCGCACTGGCCCCAGAAGCGCGTGCCAGCCCGGACATAGCGGATGAGATCGGCAGGTCTCAGTCTCAGATGCTCGCTCGGCAGCGTGGGTCCGGGAAGCAAATCGAGATAGTCGCCTGCCTCGTTGGACCAAAGAGCGGGTGCGATCGCCCGGAGCTTCTCGCAGGCAGGCCCCTCGCCATGGCGGACGACATTGGCGGCGACGAACATCTCAAGAAGGTCAGGCCCAACGTTGTCGCTGCCGAGGTCGACCTCGGCAATCTCAGCGCAGGCCAGCAGTTGCTCTTTGAAGCCGCGCAGCATCGGCGCATCATCAGGCCTCTTCGCACGCGCCCAGATGCTGAGCTGGCGTTCGAAAATGGCGGCCATTGTGAGAACGAAGGACTTGGCGGCCTCATTTGCCGTGTAGTTGTCGACCTGCGCTGCGGCGCGGTCGAGAAACTGCTCTAGCGATTGCGCCTCGCCGGTCGCAAGGGTTGGATGAGCGGTCAGCGCGTCCATACCGGGCCAGATCACCCGGTCGAAGAAGCGCGACAGGTTAGCTTGGAAAATCCGTGGAAGCTGCTCGGCCGGCGTCATCACGATTGCCATCTCCGCACGGGAAAGCCGAACCGTTTCCAGCAGATGGCAGCGAGGTCCATGACCGTGACCGGTTGCACATTGAACACGCCCTGGACATCGGTCGCGTGCTGCCCCCCAAAGATCGAATTGGAGACCAGCTTGCCCTGGTCTTCCGTGCAGAGAAGGTCGTAGCCGTAGGCATAGTGCGTTGCGGCAATGTCGAAATCTGCCCAATCGGCCATCAACTTCCGCAACGCCTTCAAGAAGGCGTCGCGAGTCGCGTGAATACGCGGTACGACCGCTTCAGCTCCGATGCCGTTGCGCCAGAGATAGCGATCGAGCGTGATGTTGTTCAGTGCGGCAGCCTGGGCGTAGCGCTGATTGAGGGCCGCAAGCCCGTGCGCTTGCGAGAGCTGCGTCCCGAAATCCTGCAAGGCACGCAGCGGATATTCATTGAAGTGGCGGATGAAGGCGCTCATCCGGTCTTGGCGCTCACCGATCTCGTAAAGCTCATCGACGGCCCAGTCGCCTTGATCGAAATCCGGAAGCGCGCCGTAGCCGATGCGCGGCCCGTGCATCACGCGAAAGCCGGTCGCGAGCGCAAGGCGGATGATGTCCTGCCGGATTGGAGGGATGTCGGGCCGCGGCGCCTTTTTGCCGACGGCGAGCAACAGATCCACGCGATCGGTGTTCTGCAAGCTTTCCGCGGCGAACGCCGCTTCGGGAATGCCGGCGCGGATCCGGCCTTTCCGGATGCAGCGTTGAATGTACCACCATGCCACACGGCGCTTCTTCGACAGCAACCGATCCCTGCTGAGCGGCCGCCACTTTTCAAGGAGCTTGCCGATCTGCGGATTGGCGATGGTGCTGTAGGTGTTCGTGTCGAAGGTGACAGATATCGGCGTCTTCATAAGCAGCGGCTTTCGGGCGTTTCTAGCTAGCGTCGGCGTGGCGGCGCAGCTTGATGTCGTGGAGTGCGGAGAAAGGGGCTCGCGGTGGTGGCATCTGATCAAACCTCCCGCTGAGTCTGGCTGGGCGTCTCGGTCACGATCGGGAGTTCGGTTTGTTCGGTAGAAGCGGCCGCCATTTTTGCCTCAAGGCGTGCCGCCTTCTCAGGCGTGTCAATAAACTGCGACAGCACCGGGCGCGGACCGAAAACATTCCGGACGATGATTTGGATTTCCTTGTCCTGTCGGCGCACTTCCGTGGTGATGGTAGGCACGAGCGCGGCATGGGCCCGTATCAGCTCGTCGCTCGATCGATCACGGGCGATCGTCATGCGATAGGAAAACTGCGCAATCGTCCGATTGAGCTGCCGCACCTTCCGGCTGTCGGATATGTCGCGATGACGCGATACCACGTTCACCGGTCCGCGCTTGCTGGAGCCGCGCACGAGCATGTGCGCGGAAACCGGGAAGATCAGCTCGACGTCGCCTGAATGCTGGTAAGGCGTCCGCGCGTGCAGCGTTTGGCGTGGATCGTAGCTGCAGACGGGATTGTCCGAGGTGATGAAAGGCGTGCTCGTCTTGTTGTGCAGCACTTCAAAACCGAGCCGGAAGCAGAGATCTCCGAAATCCTTGAACTCACCCTGCATCGCCAACAGCGTCTCGTGAGGGTTGATGCCGACGGGCACGGTGTCGAACTGACCGGCGTAGCGCTCCATTTCCGGTGGAAGCGCGCCGATCTCTTCGGCGACCTTGTGTTGGCTGCGGAGCTTAGCTTCGATCATCAAGGCATGTCGGTCGCGCGTGGCCGGGACGCGGGCACGCATGATCGTTTGCATGCCGAGGACATTGAAGGAAATGGCGGGCGACAATCGTCGTGCCTCCAGCGCCCTGATCGTCTCCGGCCACACGGTTTCGATGGTGTTCCAGAAGTCCTCGAAACGGTGGGTTTCCTGCCCTCCCTCGGGGAGCTTCTGGGAATAATAGTCTCGCTCGAACCCGATCGACCGCGGTTTCATCAGAAGCGGATTTTCAGGTGCTTCGCAAAGATAGACCCGAATGCGGTCGTCTTCGGCAGCAAAGCCATCCATATAAACAGCTGAGATGAAGTGATGCCGGCGATTGTTGCGGTTGGTATTGCCGCCCGAGGGATTGATGAGGCTGAACGGCCGCACGTCGCCATCGACGGGAACGGCCCCCCAAAGGCCGAAATATGTGGGCGCCTTCGTCATCTTCTAGACCGTCCACAAATCATCGGGGCCGAGATAGCTCAGGTCGAGCTGAGCTACATTCTGGGCCACATTCGCCCGCACGAGACCGCGGGCATTCGGGTTGAGCGGATGCTGTAGCTGGCCGATCGCACGCCCGTCGGGCGCCAGCACCAGCGGCTGTCCGTTGCTATGAAAGAGGCTGACTGGCGTCCCGGGAGGGACCGGTGCGGCGAACCACTGGACGTTTCCAAGGTAATCCCGCCGCGCCCAGGTCCGGTTATCCGAGGGGGCAAACTCCTGAATGAATTCGAGCCATATCGCCCGTGTCTCGGCCGTTGGCCAATTGGGTTGCGCCGACCAGACCGCGAGGCCGGGCGAGCGCAGCCAGGCGCGTAATTCCGCGCCGGTCGTGAAGGTGGCGGCGGTGTCGGTAACGGCTTTGATGGCCGCCAGCCGTGAATTGAAGCCCGCCTGGATCAGGATTGAAGCGGAGCGGTTCATAGTACCCGTTTCGACGGCCGGCACTGCCAAGCCCAACTCGTGATCTTCCAACGCCAATTCGAACACACCGGCGACATCGCCATTGGCGGCGGCACGGACGCGCAAGGCCTCCATGGCCCAAGGAAGGCGATAAACCAGGCCGCCTTCGATAAACTGCAACGTCTCGGCTTCCTGTCCAGCGACGATCGCGGCCAGCGGCTGTCCGAGCAGCCAGCATCTGAGGATGTCGCGCCAATTTGCCGGGAATGGATCCGGCTCAAATGGGTAGAAGGCGAACACGCGCTCGGCGATGCCGGTGATCGCAGCGATTGCCGCCTCATGGTCCGCCGCCGCGAGGGCCGCGTTGGCCTGTATGAGAAGATCGTTTGCCGCGGGTGCAATTGCGTCCAGCGCGTGCCCGGCTTCGAGGCCGAGACCGGCCAAAAAGTAGCCGCGTCGTCTAGCGGCGGTCGAGTTCGCCCATATGAAGCGGGTCCGGGTGAGCAGCGTGGTGCGATATGCCGCCCGCACTGCATCGTTCATGCGGAGCAGGCGACGCTGCCAGAGCGAAGATTGCAGGATATTGTCGAGCGCGGCCTCGATCTGGTCATCGGGCACGTCGGCCTCGCCGATGAGACTGAGAATGGCGGTGTCGAGCGTCGCCATATGACGCTCCCACTCTTTCAGCGCCAGCTTGCGCTTTTCGACCTTCTCGCCGGCGACCTCAGGGAAGGTCCACGCCGCGGCATTGTTGACGACATAGTCGATCAACTGGTCGAGGTTGCCGCCAAGACGCGCGTGCATGCGGTTGAGCAAAGACCAGATGAGTTGGATGAGCCCGCTTTCCATCTCGCGGGCGCCGAGATCTTCGATCAGCTCGACCCATTCGCCGTGCTTCTTGTTCTTGGCGTCCTCAAAGATGGGATAGAGGACAAGGCCTTCGACATCGACGTAGGCCCGGCCGGCGCGGCCGATGACGTTCTTGAATTCGGAGACCTTGATCTTCTCGCCGTGCCGGTAGAGCGAGTGCATGACGACGGCGGTCGCCGACAGATTGAGGCCCTGCGCCAGGGTCGGCGATGAGATCGTGACCTTGAGCACGCCGTCACGCAGGAGACGCTCGACCTCCTTGCGATAGGCGGTCGGCAAAGCTCCATGATGAAGCGCCACGCCAAGTCGCAGGCATTTCAGGATGTCGCTGTGCGGGCCGAGCCATTCTTCACCGAGCGCGATGGTGGTCTGCAGCGTGGCCGGGTCGACCGTGAGCAGGGACGCGAGCGCGCCGCGCGAGTGCAAGTCGACGATGACCTTGGCAAATGGTTCGACACTGCGCCGTTCTGGGCAGTAGATCAGAACGGTCTGGCCGTCGCCTACGAGGCGCCAGGCGGTGGCAAGGGTCAATTCCTGCTGGTTATCCGGGAAGAGCTTGGTGCGAAGTCTCTTCGGCGGCACGAACAGCGGTGGCGCCGCGCCGGTGAGGAACCGGGGCACAAAGGGCCTTTCCTCGCCGACGCGAAGACTAAGGCGCGCCGTCGGCGAGTTCCAGGTCACTTCACCGAAGCGCAGGCGCGTCGGACGCCAGTCGTGCTTGATAGGGCCGCCGGGCTGATCGCGGCGCAGCCACGCCGAGAAGTCCTCCATTTGATCGCCGTCGGGAAGAATCGCCGATAGGCAGACGATGCGGCGCTGATCGGCGTCCGGGCGACGCAGGAGGCGCTGAATCTGAACTTCGTATCGAACTTCGCGCTCGCCGGGCCCGATCATATGGCCCTCGTCGAACACGAGCAGGCCGACATCGTCGAGCAGCGACGGGTCGTTCCTCAAGGCAAAGTCGAGCTTTTCGGGGGTCGCGACGACGATGTCACGCTCGCGGATGGCATCCTCGTCGAAACCAGACACCCCAATGCTGCCATAGAGGGCGGAGATGGTCTTGCCGAGCGGCCCGAACGTGCGCTGGAGCGTGGTTTCCGTCTGCGCAGACAGGGCGCGAAGCGGGGTCACGAACATGACCCGCCGTCCGCCTGCCAAACATCTCAGAATGGACAATTCGGCGATGCGGGTCTTGCCGGCGCTGGTCGGCAGCGAGACGACGAGATTGTCGGTCTGATCGACAGCACGCGACGCCGCCTCGGCCTGCGAAGGCCAGAGGTCGATCTCAGCCCTCGGGCGGCGAGCGAGCAAGGCGATGAAGAGCTCGCGAAGGCTCGGCCATGAAGCTGCAGCTCCGCCGGCGGGGAGCAGCGGAACCTTTTCGTGGAAGGTGTTCGACCAGAGATCGGAAAGCAGATGAATGGCGACCCGATGCGCCCACCATTGTGGCAGAAGGTTCAATTCCGCGCAGATGTCGAGACTTTCGCGAAGCTGGGCGATCGCCCTGTCAAGAAGCGCACGCTCGCCGCGATCCAGCGCCAGAAGGAACATCGCGAAGGCGCCGTAAAAGGTGTCCGTCAGCGCCAGATCCAGGCCTTCGAAGAGAAAGTCCTGACCATCACGGTCCTCCGCATCGGCGGCCGGCTCGGCGAGGCGCTGCTGAAAGAGCGCGGCAATGGTTGCGTCAGAGCCTCGGCCGTCCAGACGGAAGGCGTACACTCGCGCCCTTAGCTCGGTGATGTCTCGGCGCATCAACAGCGCGAGTACCTGCTCGATCGGGGAAAAATTCTCCTCGGCCGCGACGACCGCGAGGAGTGAATAGGCTCGAGCTGATAGATGCGCGAGGTGATAGCTTGCGGCCGCCATGACGAAATGGAAGTCGCGATCCGCCTCGGCCCGATTGCCTTTGGCGATAACTGCTTCGAGCGCGGTTGCCGCCTGCTCGAATGCGATACGTGCCTGGTTTGGATCGCCGCCAAGTTCGAGGAGGCGCAGCCCCAGCCCAAGCAAGCCATAGGCGTAACTATGGAGATCGAAGCTGAGCTGGGGCGAGAAGGCGGGGGCGTCAGGAGGTAAAACACCGTCACGCCAGATCATGGCGCGCGCTTGGCCCCGCGCGATAAGTCTGCCGCGAAAGCCAGCCGTCGCCGCGTCCGTGATGGCGGCTATGATCGCTTCAGGGTTGGTTGGCATTGGCGATGACCTGAGCGTAGACGGCCCCGACGAAGGCGGCATGGCCGTCTACGTGTAGGCCGATGCCCCATTGTCCGATCGGACCGGGATAGGCCTGCAGAGCCTGTGTCAGCAGTGCCTGCGGGGAGTTTCCTGAGAAGGTGAAGAGGAGATGCTTGACGCTCTCGGGTGGAATGCCGTGCCGATAAAGGGCATCGTCGATCGCGTCGACGAGCGGCATATCCGTGCCCAGTTCCATCAGTCTGGCCGAGATGTAGGATAGAGAATGCGACGATGGCAGGCCGCCATCCTTGTCGAGGCCTGTACGCGCCTCTTCAAGTGTCTTGGTGCGAAGCGCGGCGCGGCTCTTCGCTTCCGTTTTGAGGAAGCGAAGGCGTTGTGTCGCCGGGTCGAGGATCATCCCGATGACGTCATCGCCGCGCATCGCCATGTCGCGGTGATCTCCCCAACGTAGCCGTTTGATGGGCGCGCGATAGCCGCTGTGCGCGTTGATCCATTCGGTGGCGTAGATCTCGCCGAGGTCACCAGACCGTATCTGAGGAGTCTGCGGCAGGAGGTCGGTGATCATCTTTGCCGCCCCGGCTTTGCCCAATCGTGCCAGCGCTCTCGCGATCCGTTCTTCAGCGGCGTAGTGAGTGGGCACGGCGGTAGCCGTCACCTGGATGCCGGTCGGAGCATCCGCCGGACGGCCGGTCATGACCCGGACATGATGATTGCCGAGCGGCGTGTCCGCGGCGTCGCACCAATCGTTGAATTGTACCATGCGCCTCCTCCTCAGGCCGGGAAGAGGTCGCGAACACGAAGGAAGGGCATGCCGGTTTCGGCTGCTCTGCGCACCTTGCGTTCCAGAACATGGTTGAGGGGTATCTCGCGATCGAGCATCTCGTAGAGGTCGAGCCCGTCCATACTGATGACGCGCTTGCCGCGTCCGAAGGCGGCAAGGCCATCATCGGTGAAACCGCTATTGCTCACGAACAGACCGCGGGTCCATGCGGCCTTCTGTTCGATCTTGCCGTGGAAGGTGTGCAGCTCGGCCACGCCGATCGGCTGGCCGTGCCATTTGGCCTCAAGGAGATAGATCTCGCTTCCGAGCTGGAAGCTGCCGTCGATCTGCTCGCCGCGCAGGCGAAAGGGCTCCTGGGCGGCAAGGCCGAAGGCGTCGAACAGGCCTTTGAGAAATGCCTCGAATGCGTAGCCACGCGCATGTGGCGCGAGCGCGGTGACCTGAAGCAGATCCGCCTTGATCTTGTTGATCGCCTGTCGATCGACAGCGGCAGGCTGCGGGTTCGTTGCGGCGCGTTGGGGCGAGACGCCGCCAGAGAGGCGGTTGATCAGTCCCTGATAGTGCGTCTCGGCATTGGCGACGGGGTCGGTGGCACCGGAGCGGGCGAGATATTCGCTGCGATGTTCCCAGAGCGCCGTCAGGGCGCGGACGGCGGTCGAATCGTCGCAACTCTGCAAGAAATAGCGCAGGCGCTTGCCCTTTGATTTGCCGTTTACCGCGTATTTCGGATCGTCGATGTTGATCTTGAGCTCGGATGCAAAGAAGTCCGCGAAGCTGGGATCGGAAAAATCCAGCACGAAGCCAGAGCCTCGGACGAAGTCGACGAGGTCGTCAATAAGGCGCAGATCTATGGATCGAATCGAACTGATAACCTTTCCCCCGAGCGAACAGCCTTGAGTTAGCTGTTGATCGCTTCTTGAAGCGCGGCAATTTTTGCAAGTATGTCGTCGAATGACGGCGGTGTCTGGTCAAACATCATCGGCGCCATCGCCCGATAATCGGCCCGTAAGTCTTTAACCCGCGCCTCGTCCGGCATCAGCCGGAGCGTGCCTGGTCGAGCCGTTTCATAGCTTGCCCAGCCCGAGCGGAAGAAGGTGGTTTTGTGCTGTGCGACCTGCGCCAGCAGATCGAGATCGGCAACAGCTGCTCGCCCCTCGTCCGTGTCGAGGAGCATGGAGAGGTCGTAATAGTGCCGCGAGAAATATTGCGGCGTCGGGGATTCTGCAGAGCGATGCGCCTCCGCGTGGAGCGCGGTCGCCTTTTCCCAGAAGGTGCGCCGAGCTGACAGCACGGTCACGCTGGTGTCGGGTTCGGCGAAAAAGTCGGGATAGTCGTCGGCCGCATAGGGGCGGATGACTTTCTCTTCAGTCGGCCAGGGATCGCCGCGCGCACCGAGTTCGAGTTTCACGCGTGGAGTGATGTAGGCCATGCCCTCATATTCAGCGGCTGGCAGGGCTGTCGGGTAATGGAAATTGACGGTCTGGGCGTCGCCGGCGTCGATCTCCAGCGACCACTCGCCGTTGGCCGGCTCGCCGAGCTGTTCAACGATCGCGGCGCGAAGCGCCGGGAGGAGTTTCTCGGCAATGTGCCGCTCAACGTCGCCGACCAGATCCTCGATAAGCCGGGCTGCTTGCTTCCTGCTGATCCCCTCCTTCTCGGGATCTCGATCGCCGGTGTATCCTAGTTCTGCCCGATCGAATGATAGGTCGATGTCCTCGGAGAACCGGCGGATGGCGCCGAACGCTTTCGAGAGCGAGGTGCCGCCCTTGAAGACAAGGGTTGCCGTAGTGCCCTTCGGCAAACCGAACAGGCGCCTCAAGCTCCAACAAACCCAGAAGTCCTTTTCGATGATCGTGTCGGCGACGCCCCGGCCGGCGCCGGTCTCTCCGAAGAGAGCTGCTCGATCGTCGACGGGAAGACGGGCGACCTTATCCATCGATATCGGCCACCGCTGCGTTGGCGATCGAAACGAGCGTCGGCCGCATCCATGCAGGCGCTTGAACGGCGGTTGAGGCCAGTGTCTTCTTGTCGTTGGCCGAAAGCCGGCGCGCCGCGACCTGTACGACGTCAGCCGCCCGCACGGGGCCGACATGGCGAAGCGCCTGAACCACCGTACCGGCAGGACTGCCCGGCGCGATAAGATGTTTGGGCGAGGCGTGGCGAAGATCGACGACACGCTTTCCCAGCACGACGCGTCGTGACGGACCGTCGGTGAGATAGGTGCTCTGGGCGGGAACCTGCGTCGAGAGGCCAAGCGCGTTCGCTGCCCGAGCGCCAGCAATCTGCACCTGCGAGCCGGTCTCCCGGGCAAGAGCGTGGGCGACATCGTCCGGAGAGGGCGACAGCGGCCCGAGCTTCGGATGCAGCTTCGGGAAGTCGTAGAGCCCACGCGCAAGCCGGCGGAGTTGTCCGCCCTTCACCAATCGTGAGAGGGCCTGATCGACGGATGAGCGGGCGGCAACGGTGAGAAAGTCGCTGGGCGTGAAGACGCTGCCGCGTCCGCTGGCTCGGACACGTTTCATCACCCGGTCAGGAACGGAGGTGGCGATCATCTTCATGCGTCAGAAAATAAGGTATCTTTTTCTGACATGCAAGGGGTGGTCTCTGGAGGTACAACCCATTCTCGGGCGCGACCTGGATTTTCGCTTTCCAATCTGCTAATTGATGACGGTACTTTTCGGGGTTGGCGGCAAGGCCCATGCTGGCCGAAAAATTCGGCTCTAAGGAGCGATTGATCCCGATAGATGCTGGAGCCACGCAAAATATTTTTTGCGGAAATTTCCCTTTAAAATCAAAACCGTAAGTTTTTGACGACCCGCAGGTCGGCTTTTGGCGTACCAAACAAGAAAAAACCAAGCTAGATCAATGATCTAACTGGGCTAAATACAATTGAGTGGGAATGATTTTCGCCAGCACCGATTGACGGCGGTCCGCTGAACATCTGTTCCAGCGCGGCACAAGCCGTCAACTATGCTGATTGATATATTTACCGAAACTTGCCGGAATATTATGGTCCAGGCACAAGATATAGGTCGCATGATTTAGCGTCAGCTTTCGAGAAACGGGGGCGGTATGTTGCTTGATCTGCATGAACCGGCAGCCCCCATGAAAGCCGCACTATCTTCGTGCAGGCGACATTTCCTGTCTTCGCTGATCTTCAGCGCCTTGATGAACCTGCTCTACATCGGGCCCGTTCTGTACATGTTGCAGGTCTATGACCGTGTCGTGGCAGGACAGGGCAGGCTGACGCTGCTTTTCCTGACAATCATCATCGCGGTGGTCATCGGCACCCTGTCGCTGCTGGAACTGGTCCGGTCGCGCCTGTTGGTACGGGCGAGCATCCGGCTGGACCGGCAATTGGCGGGCCTGCTGCTCGACACGACGCTGAGGGCGCGCGGATCGACCGGCGAGACGATGAACAAGCAGGTCCTGCGGGAATTCGACACGCTGAGGCAGGCGCTGACCGGCCCGACCATCCTGTCGATCTTCGATTTTCCCTGGAGCCCGGTCTATGTCCTCGTCTGCTTCCTGATCCACCCTGCCATTGCCGCTCTGGCCGTGGTGGGCGGCGCCGCCTTGCTGTTCATCGCGCGACGTAATGAAAAGGGCACCAACGCGCCCTTGAAGCAAGCGAACGAAGCCGCCAACAAGGCCTATGTCAGCCAGGAACAGACGCTTGCGGGCGCGGAGGTGATTCGGGCGCTCGGCATGCGGAATGCGCTGGTGCGGCGCCATCTGCTGGAACGGCAGACGATGCTCGACCTTCAGGCGAGCGCCAGTTTCGCAGGTGGCCATTATGTTGCGATCAGCAAGTTCATCCGCCTGATCCTGCAGTCGCTGGCGCTGGGCCTCGGCGCCTGGCTGGCGATCAACAACCAGATTTCGGCAGGTGCCATCTTTGCCTCGTCCTTCCTTGTCGGACGCGCCCTCTCCCCCATCGACCAGTTGCTCGGCGCCTGGCGTAGCGTCGTCCATGCGCGGGCGAGCTATGCGACGCTCAACGACCTGCTGGCGACGCGGGAAGCAGATATCGCCCTGACCCAGCTCCCGCCGCCCAGCGGCCATATCGCGGTCGAACATCTCACCCATTTCATTCCCGGCCAGGAACACCCCCTGTTGGCCGATATCAGCTTTGCCGTCGAACCGGGCGAAGTCGTTGCCATTGTCGGTCCCAGTGGCGCGGGCAAATCGACGCTGCTGCGCATGCTGTCCGGCGCGGCGCGGCCCCTGCGCGGATCGATCCGCTATGACGGCGCGAATGTGCAGGATTGGGATACGGAAAGGCTGGCGGCCTTCATCGGCTATCTGCCGCAGGACACCGCGCTGTTCGCCGGCACGATCAAGGAGAATATCGCTCGATTCCGGAATTTCCTGTCCGACGATGGCGAAGCCATCGACAATGCGGTGATCGAGGCGGCCCGGTTGAGCGGTGCGCACGACCTGATCCTGCAAATGCCGGGCGGATATAATCGGACGCTGGGCTGGGGAGGGCGCGGACTTTCGGCCGGGCAGGCCCAGCGCGTGGGATTGGCGCGCGCGCTTTATGGCAAGCCGCCCCTGGTCTTCCTGGACGAACCCAATGCGCATCTCGATGCCGAGGGAGAGGTGCGGCTGGTCGCCACGCTGGACGACCTCAAGAAGAAAAAGGCCTCCGTCATCATCGTCGCCCACCGGATGGGGATATTGGGAGTCGTCGACAAGATCATGGTGATGCGCGACGGAAGGCTGGAGACTTTCGGCCCGCGCGATGAGGTGCTGGGACGGCTGAAGGCCATTCGATCGGAAGAAAAACCCGAGGCACAGAGGGCGGAGGGATAGGCACCATGGGGGACATCGAGCTCAGCGACGCCAGCGGCGCCATCCGCCTGACCTATCCAGCCAGCCATGAGACGCCGGTGATCGACGACCGGCCCGACCGGGACATGCGGACCGGCATCATCATCGCGTTCCTGTTTTTCGTCGTCTTCCTGGGCTGGGCCGCCTTTGCCCGGCTGGACGCCGCCGCCTATGCGCAGGGACGGCTGACCGTGGAGGGTCAGCGCCAGTCCGTCCAGCATCGCGACGGCGGCGTGATCGGCGCCATCTTCGTCAAGGAAGGGCAGCATGTCCGTCAGGGCCAGCCGCTGATGGAACTGGCGGCCGCGGATGTGCGGGCGCAGGCGCGCATGTACAGCGCGCAATATATCGGATTCCAGGCACAGCGCGCCCGGCTGATGGCCGAGCAGCTTGGCGCAGGTCATGTCGAATGGCCCGCCGAATTCGCGACGCTTCAGGGACAGGAAAAGGAGGATGCGCAGGAGGCGATCAAGCTTCAGACGACCCAGTTCGACAGCCGCGCCTCCGTGCTGACGGCGCAGACCGGCGTCCTGCACGAACAGGCCGGCCAGGTGCAGGAAACAGCGCGCGGATACAGGTCGCAACTGGCAGCATCGGCGGAGCAGGCCCGGCTGATCGGCGAGGAACTGGACAGCCTGCGCGACGTGGCGGAGAAGGGTTTTGTTTCCAAATCCCGTATCCGGGCACTGGAACGCGCGCGCGCCGACCTTCATGGGCAAGAGGGGCAATATTCGGCCAGCATTGCCCGGTCTGGCGCGGAGGCCGGCGAAAACCGCCTGAAGGCTCTGGAAGCGGAAAAGGCCTATAGGGAGCGGGCCGCGTCTGAGCTGCGCGACGTCGAATTTTCGCTGAACGAGATCGCCCCCAAATTTCGCGCGGCCAAGGATCAACTGGCGCGGCTGGCGATCCGCGCGCCCGCGACCGGCATCGTCGTCGGTCTGAGCGTTTTCACCGTGGGCGGTGTGATCGCACCGGGCCAGAAGCTGATGGACATCGTACCCGACCATGCGGGCCTGGTCATAGAGGCTCGCATTTCGCCGGAAGATATTGACGACCTGAAGGTGGGCCAGGACGCCCAGATACGCTTCAACAGCCTGCATGAGCGCGACCTGCCGATCATGGACGGCCGGATCACCCGGCTGTCGGCGGACAGTTTCCAGGACGAGAAGACCGGCCAATCCTTCTACACCGGCGAAATCACGGTCCCGTCAAAGGAACTCGACATCATCCGCAGCAGGCGCGGAGAGGATTTCAATCTGAAGGCCGGAATGCCGGTCCAGGTGCTGGTGCCGCTTCGTGCCCGGACCGCCCTGCAATATGCGCTGGAGCCGCTTACCCAATCGCTGTGGCTCTCCTTCCGGGAACATTGATCATTGCAGTTCCGAAAAACGGGCCTGGGCGCCCAGCATGCTGTAGATATGCCGATATTCCGCGATGATGGCGCGCCTGTCATAGTCCTTGACCACGCGATCGCGTAGCGCTTCGCCCATGGCGCGGCGCAGCGACGGCGCGCGCAACAGGCGGAGGATGGCGGCCGCCGTTCCTTCCGGATTGACCAGTTCGGTGACGATGCCGCCGGGCCGATCCACGTCGGGCGAGCGCCCTTCGATCATCTCTCGGCAACTGCCTACATCGGGTGCGACCACCGGCACGCCACATGCCCCCCCTTCCAATATGACCAGCGGCTGGGCTTCCGACAGGCTGGTGAGGACAAGCAGGTCTATGCGCGGCAACCATTCGGCAACCTGGACGCGCCCGGCAAATTGTACCGCATTGCCGATGCCAAGTTCCTTGACGAGCGCCTTGCAATCGGCGGCATAGTCGGGATCCTCGTCCATCGGGCCCAATATGGCGAAGCGCACTTCAGGCATTTCCGCCAGGACGAAGCCGGCCGCCCGGACGAAGGTCTTCACATCCTTGATCGGTACCACGCGTCCGATCAGCGCCACCAGGGGGCGTGCCGGATCGCCCATGCGCTCGATATGGCAGAAGCGGTCGGCCTCGATACCGTTGGGAATGACCCTCAATCGCTCTTGCCGGGCGCCCAGCCGCCGCTGCGTCTGGTTGTTGGCGCCATAGAGCGCGATGATCGGATCGCAGGCATCGTAGCAGGCGCGCGTATAGGTCTGGAACACCGCAAGCCAGAGATCGCGCAGGTCATGCCCTTCCCGGTCGAGCGTCAGTCCGGTTTCGATCTGGTCGCCGATCCAGTCCGCCATCATGATCTCTATCTGGCGCTCCAGCATGTAGATGCCATGTTCGGTGATGAAGGCGGGCTTGCCGGTTTCATAGGCGGCACGCGCCGCCAGCAGACCCGCAAAGCCGGTAGAAATGGTGTGATAGACCCTGGCCCGGGGCAATGGCGCCAGCAGCATCTTGAGCAAGCCGCCCAGCAGCACCCGCATTGCCCAGAAGAAATGATGAAAGGATGCGGAACGGAAGGCCTTTTCATAATAATGGGTGAAGAGGTCAAATATCTCCGGATTGGACAACAGATCGCCCGCGGCCGGCGGCGGATTCAGTTTCCCGATCTCCTGCCGCAGCCTTATCAGGTCATCCTTTCCTCCCGTCGACAGGAAGGCGAGCAGCAACCGGCCGATGCGCTTCACCTGCGGCGCCGGATAGCGGCGCGGCAGGCACGGTTCGATCAGCAACGGGACTTCGATCACCTCGACGACATTGGGCGGCGGCGTCATTCGCCAGGGCTGTTCCATCGACCCGGCCTTGATCGCGACCAGGGAAAATCGCAGGTCGGGCATGGACAGGACCAGATCCTGCAACCAGTTCGATACGCCGCCGATGACGAAAGGATAGGCGCCCTCAACGATCAGGCATACATCGCTGTCCGCACGGTCGGGCATCAGGGCGACAGCTCCATCCGGAAGCTGCGAATGGGCCTGGACTGCGCTTCCCTGTCCTGTTCCATCGTCCGCCGGACATGGGCCCGCGCCGTGCGCAGCGCCCGGCGGCGAATGTCCGTGGCGGACAGTTGTTCGGTGATTTCATCCAACTTCCGGCAGGCATCCTGACAGAGGCGCGCCCGCTGAGACTGCGGCAAAAGCTGGTTGAAGCAGCCATGGTCGGCGAGCAGCATCGCCAGCGCATAGCGGTCGTCCGGATCCTGCGCCGGCGCGATGCGCGCCTGCAATTCGCTGATCTGCAGGGTCAGATTATAGCTGACCTGCGCCGCGGCGGCCGCAGCCAGGGCGCGGATGGTCTGATCCTCATCGGACAGGGCCATGACGATCAGCGGGGAAAGCCGCGGTTCGAACGAGGTCACGGCCGTTTCCAACGCTCTGTAGCGCGCCTGCAGGCTGCCGTGGCGCAGGATCGTAGCCAATGATCCGATTTCATCGCAATCGGGATAGCGTACCCGCTCGTCGAGTATCCGTCCCAGCCGCTCGACCGGCGAAAGGGCATTGCCGATCCGATAGCGGCCGATGCGGATATTGCTGTAGACGATCTGCTTCCTGCGCCTGGAACTGCCCGCCAGCGGCGCCATCAACAGGCACAACAACATGCCCGGCGCGCCCAGCGCCGCGCCGACCGGCAAGGCGAAGGATTGCAACGCGCTCATTCCGTGCAGCCTTCGCACCACGATCAGCAGCGTGGCGATGGCGAGCGCCATATGCATCGGCGCGAACCAGTAAATGGATGTGGCCCCCGCCAACAGCGCCTGGGCCAGCAGGAGAAGATCGATGATCGAACCAAGGGCGAGCAGCGCGATCACGCCACCTTCTCTTCGGGCATCTGCCATTTGGCATGGAAAGCAGGCTCCCGCCCGAAGAGCGCGCAGCTCTTGCCGAGCAGATCGGTGACCTGCAGCAATTGCGCCCTGTAGGCTGCGGTGACCCTGCTCACATTGTGAATGATGATGATCCCGACCAGTTGATCCCTTGCCCCCATGATCGGCAAGGCGATGGCGCCGACCTGCGCCAGAATGGCTTGATCCGCCGGATCGTCATTCTGCAACACCCTGGGTTTTGCGAACATGGCCTCGGCCAGCATCGACCTGCTGAGGTCGCGTGCCTGGCCCGAAGTCGCCCTGCCGCAAAAGCGGGCGACGACCTGGCTCCCGCGCACGTCGTAGAAGGTGAAGTCCTCGGTCCGGGCGACCAGTGCGATCATGCGGGCGACGGCATCGATCTGATGTTCGGAATCGGATCCCGACAGGTCGAGACCGGCCGCAATCGCCTCGACAACCGTCCGCTGTTCGGTTGCGATCCGCACCTGGAGCCTGCGGTTGGTGTCCGCCAGGCGCGCCATCACCTTGGCCAGCTTCTCCCGGTCGCGCAGCATGGCCTGGTGCTGCCGCTTTTGATCGGCGATCCGGTTGCGTCTGCTGGCCGTCACCTCGCCGACGATGAGCGCCGCCACCATCCAGAGCATCGGCTGGATGGACAGGCGCAGTTGCTGCTCCAGATGATCTGCCGATCCGGACCAGATGTTCGCCTGGCAGAGCCAGATCGCCGAAGCGATTGCCCCCGCCACCAATCCCATGCCCGTCCCATAGGCAATCGCCATGACCAGCACCGGCAACCAGTAGGGATTGGGGTTCAGACCGGAATAAGCGTCACCATGCGACAGCCCGTGGTCGATCGCGATCAGTATCGCGAACAGGACCAGCATTTCTGCGCCTTGCAAAAGGATGGGCTGCCTCTTCAGCATCAATGTCTCCCCAGATAGCGCGTCAGCGCGATGCGCAGATAAAGCTGCCGTCCCGAAATGCCGGGCCGGCTGATGGAACTGACGCCACCGCTCGCCTGCAGGCGCCAGCCGTCACTGAGCCGCCCTGTGGCGCTGATATTGGCGGTCGGGCCGTTGGTCTTGCCCTTCCGGTCGAAGGTCCAGCCGGCGGCACCCGTCAACTGCCACCGGGTCCAGGACATGCCGGACACCAGTTGGAAGCTGTGGTTCTCCCGGTCGCTCAGCGGAATATAGGCGAGGCCGTTCGGCCTTATGCCGGTGTGATCGACATATTCGGCGTCCAGCCGATAGCTGAACGCCAACGACGGCTTGCCCCGCCGCAGCAGATAGTCGAAGCCGCCCGCGGCGGTGAAGCTGCGCGTCCGCGCGCCGGTGCCTCTCAGTCCATAGCCGTTCCAGGCGCCGTCCGCCTGCACCACCAGTTCCGGCGTCAGGCGGATCGTGCCGCCAAGCCCGGCGCGGCTGATATGGCCGCCGAAGGTCGACTGTTCAGGCGTGGCGAGATCGGGCAGATGATAAGCCAGCACCAGCCGCCCCTGCCTTTCGGGCGGCCCCGCGAACAGGCGCAAACCGGCGCCAGCGACCTTTTCGTCAAGCTGGGCGCTGCCCTGCAGTTCCAGCCGCGAGACAGGCCCGAGGTTGATCGTGGCGAACAGGTCGCCGATGGTCGAGCGGGATGTGCGGTTGCTGAGAATGCCGGTGGGTCCATAGACCGTGTCGGCTTCCGAGCGGAACCAGCGCAGGCCTGCCCCGGCGGAGATTTGGGCGTCGAGCGGTATCATGCCGTTGAGACCGCCCTCCGCCTGCCAGAAGACCTTGCCCCCGCGCAATGTCAGCGCCGCTGCGACATTGCCACCCGCTTCCGCCAGGGTCTGCCGTGCGAAGGGGTCGTCCGCCGCCAGATTACGGTAGCGCCCCGCCCCCAGCGCCAGCGCGCCTTCGGCAATTTCCATATCGGCCAGCAGGCGCTGAATCCGCTTGTCGTCGGGATGCGCGGCCGCCAGCGGCGCAAGCCGCCGCCGCGCCAGGTCGGAATAGCCGGCGGCTGCATCGGCCTGCGCCCTGGCTATGGCAAGTTCGACGTCGATATCGGACGAGGACGGCGGGCTGGCGATCGTGGGCGCGGCTGGGGACTGCGATTCCGGAACGAAGCGGACGCGCAGCTTTCGCGCTTCGGCGACGGCCTCCAGCCGACGTCCGGCTGCGGCGCGCAACAACAGGCTGTTGTCGTTCCAGCGCAGATCGGCGAGGTCGTCGCCCGCCATGCTGGCGAAATCCTTCAGCCTCTCGTCCGCTATCGGCCGGTCGAAGCGGACGACCAGTTCATAGCCGTTATTTTCCAGTTGCAGATGCACGTCCCCGCTCCATTGCAGGTCGACCGTTCGCACCTCGGCCGAAGCCGAAACGCCGGTATCGGGCGGCAGCGCCGCGACGAGCAAGGGCAGCGGCGGCGCTGGCAGCAGAAGGGCAGCGACAAGTGGCGTCACGGCCGCAGCACCTTTCTTGCCCGTCCAGGATCACCGGAGGCAATCAGCAGCCGCGACAGCATGATGTCCAGCCTGCGGTCGCCGGGCGATACCCGACGCAACATTTCCACCAGCGCCATGGCGTCGGACGTGCGCCCCAGCCGGTTCAGCAGATCTGCCCGATCGATCGATGGCGGCGTGATGGCCAGAAGCCGTTCCAGCCAGGGCCGGGCGGCGACCTCTCCCTTCAACTTCGCCTGCGCGTCCGCCATCAGGCGCAGCGCGGCCCGGTCATCGGGCCGATCCCGCAAATAACCCTGTAAATAGCCCACGGCTTCCTCCGCATTTCCCCTGTCCCAGCCATCCCAGGCCAGGCTCAGGCGGTCGGACGGCTCCCCCTGCCCCGCCGCGATCCGGGCGCGGGCCAGGGCAAGCGCATAGTGCCCGGCCCTGTCCGCCGGAACGGTGGCCGTGGCGGCGGCCTTGAGCTGCCTGGCGGTCAATGGGCGGCCGTCAAGCAACCCGTCCAGCGCCCGCGCCGCCGCCACACGATCCCGCGCTGCATTGGCAAGCGCGATGCGCTGCACCAGCATGTCGCTGCTATCCGCCGCCGGGCGGGATTCGACGAAGGCCAGCGCCTTGGCGGGCTGTTCCCGCTCGATATAGGCAGCCAGCCAGCGCGGGTCGGCCGACGCGCGGGACCGCAACCAGTCCAGATCCTCCCCCGTCGGGCGCGGCCCCATCAGATAAAGCATGCGCGCCGAAGCACCCCCGTCACCCGCTTCCCGGGCCGATTGCTGCCTGAGCAGCGCAATAGCGTCGGGGCGGAAACCCTTTTCCAGCAGCCGCTGGGCGATGGCGGGACGATCGGCGCCCCTGGCGGAGGCCTGAGCGAGCAGATATTGCCGAATGCCCTGCGGATTGCCCGACGCCATGACGATGCTCTCCCGCGCGGCATCGCGGCCGGACGGCAGCAGGGCGGCGTAGCGCAGCGCCGATCCGGTATCGCCGGACCGTTGCGCCAATGTCATGGCCAGCCAGGGATTGTCGGCGCGCCAGCCGGGCGTACCCGCCCGGTCGATGCGGGATATCAGGTCATAGCGCTGCGCCGTGTTCGCCCATGATGCCAGATCGAGTGACTGCGCCTGGCTGAGCGGCGGGATCGCCCCATGTTCGGCGGCGGTGATCAACAGCTCGGGCGTGGCAAGGGCATAGGCCGCCTCCGCGAGATCCTGTGGCGGCGCGTTTCCGGGCGTCATGACGGCAGACCGCAACAGGTCGGCGGCACCCGCCATGTCGCCGGTCTTGCGATGCAGGTCGAAGCGCAGGCGCCAGAGAGCGGGAGCAGCGCGATCCGGGCGGCTTTCCAGAAAGGTGAGGGCGACGTCCGGCCGGCCGGCGGCCATGATGTCATAGCTGACCCGGTCGGTCGCGACAGGGGCGCCGTTCTTTGCCAATGCGTCGGCGATCGCCGAAAGCGTGGAGGCGCTGCCCGTGGCGGACGATGCCGCCATCAGGCGCTGAAGATCGGGCGATGCCAGCCGCCTGCCTTCGGAAAAGCGCTGCATCAACTGGGCGACACCGGGCGGCGGCAGGGGAATGGCGGCGGGCGGCGGCGAGAATGTGCCCCGGCGTATGGCGTCAGCGATCTGCCAGCGATTGGGCATCAGCACGAGCGTGGCGGCAAGCAGCACGCCTCCCCCCAGGATCGGTCCGAGGAAAACCATGTTCGGCTTGCGTAGCGCCTGAATATTGATGGCTCTGAGATTCATGGTCGGGGCTCCGGAATGAGCCGGTCGAGGGCCAGGGTGGATACATAGGGCTGGAACCCGGCGGCGCGTTCACGCGCATAGAGGCTGGCGACGGTCGCCTCGTCCTGAGGATCCCAATAATCGAGCGTGGCGAGGACCAGGCGCGGGTTGAGCTGGCGCGCGGCGAGCAGATGCCCGGCCTGCCACGCCCAATCGTCCGCGGATGTCATTTCATAGCGCCCATCCGCGAAGTTCCAGCGGGATGCCATGGCCTCCCCCAGCACCAGGTCGATCCGGGTCGCAACCGCCGGCAGCAACCCATAGCCGCGGTTCATCATGATGGTGATGCCCGGAAACCGCTCCCGAATGGCCGCCACCAGCCGGGCGGCGGCGGCGGTCATGCCTTTGTTCCTGTCGGCGTCCTGCCGTTCCAACGCCTCCGCATTGTCGAGCGTGTCCATGAAGATGCCATCATAGCCCTTCTCCAGGATTGCCGGCACCAGCCGGTCGAGCACCAGCTTCATCCAGGTGGGATCGCGCAGGTCGACAAGGCGTGCATCGGGCCAGTTGGGATTGGGTTGGCGCAGCGCTCCCGCCCTTTCCAGTTCAGGGACGAAGGGACGCCCCCCATGGACTTCACCCATGCTGATATAACCGAGCAAGCGGCTCCCCTCGGCCCGCAGCGGGGTCACGGGGCGCGGGAAATCGGGTTCGAGCACGAGCAGCCTGAACCGGCGGGCAACAGCCGGATCGGTGGCGTGGCCATAGTCCACGCCCCAGGCCCCGGCATGGTCGGTGTTGGGGACCGCTCGCGCCGACAGGCCGAATACCATCAGCGACAGGGCGAACAGGTCGCGGCGGCGAAGAGAGGTCGGGCTCATGGCCAGAACCTCGCATTGCCGACCACCGCCGGATTGTTGCCGACGAACAGGAGATAGGTGAGGTTGCCGGTGGCCTGCGCCACCAGCGCCACCGCCAGCGATGCGCCGGTGACGGCCCCCGCCAGATAGCCGAAGCCGAAACCGGCAAAGCCCAGATCGCGCAACAGCCATGTTCCGATGGCGCTGGCGATCAGGAAACTGCCCCAGACGACGACGATCCGGCCGGTGAGGTCATAATAGGAAAGGATGATGCTCATCTGGATGACGACGAGGTGAAAGACCACCCCCACCGCGGTCAGGCGAAAACCGAATATGGCCCGCGCATTAAGGTCCAGCAGCCGAACGATCTCCGGCGCGAAGACCCAGCAGAAACTGGCCAATATCGCCTGCTCGACCACCAGCAGGCGCAGATCCAGCCGGATCGTGCTGCCCACCTTCCGCCGGGCCTTTTCGATCCGGCGCCAGTTGGCCGTGCCCGTGCAATGCGCCATCAGTTCGGCAAAGGCCCGGTCGAACCGCGTTTCAGTCGTCACCAGGATGAGCGTCAGGCCGGGAATCATCGTCAACAGGCCAAGGAAGCTGGCCTGGTCGTTGATCGGATTGACCCTGAGCGCGCCGACTGCCTGGATGCTTCCCGGCGCCCACCAGAGCAGCCATTTGTCGATCCAGATGGCCAGCGCATTGGCGAGGCCCGCCACCCCCAGCGCCACCACGCCGGGCGTACGGCCGATCCAGTCGAGCCGCCAGCCGGGGCTGCCCGGAAAATCGTCCCTGATCGCCTTGACCAGCAGTGCCAAGGTCACGACCAGGCCGGCGGCGATGGTGGCCAGCACGGCTGATGGCGTCATCGGCCGAACAATGGCCAGGCAGATGGCGGCCATGGCAATGCCCGAGAGATAGGCAAGGAAGATCGACCCATGCCGCGACGTCGCATGGAGGAAGGGGCTGGCGATCCAGATCTGGGCGAACAGGGCAAGGATGGCCGTCGCCAGCAGGAACTGGTCCGGGCGCATGGCAGCAGCGAGACCGAACAGCACATCGCCCGCGATCAGCGCCGCAATGGCGGCCAGCACCATCGCGACCATCAGGATCGATGGAATGGCGTCCCGCTCGCCGAGGTAGAAGCGATCCGATGCCATGCGCGTGGCGATCATCGCCAGGGGCGCGGTGACGACGGTCGACACGCCAAAGGCATAGACCAGGCTTGTCTGGACGATTACATGGTCGGCAGGTTGCATGACCGAGCGGGTCCAGCCCTGAAGCAGGAATATGGCGCAAGCGGTTATCAGCCAGGGACCGGAGCTGATGACAGCGCCCTGGAAAGTGGCGCGGGCGATGCCGCCCAGCCCCTCCTCCCGCGCTATCCGATCCAGCCTGAAACCGATCCCCGCCATGTTCCCGCCCTCCTCATGTCCAGGCCTAAAGCAGGAAATCGCTCGCGGTCAGGTTATGCACACCGATCAACCGGATCGCCATTTCAATCGTTGCAGGATTATTGTCCGTATTCGCTTCGACAAAGCTATCCGTGCCGTCCGAATAGACATGGACCTGTCCGGGCGCGGTGAAGGCTCCTGTAACGAATGCGAAGTGCTGACTGCCGCCAAGCACAATATTGGCATCGATGCCGGACAGGCTTATCTTGTCGATGCCGTCCTCGAAATCCATGATCCGATCCATGACGAGGGGCGTGCTGTTGCCGATTGCATTGTAGATGAACAGATCGGCACCCGAACCCCCCGTCAATATATCGGCCCCCGCTCCGCCGGTGATGCGATCATTGCCTGCTCCGCCATCGATAACGTCATTACCGCCATTGCCGACCAGCGTGTCGTTGCCGCCGTTGCCGATCAGCGTGTCGTTGCCCGCCGCTCCCTTCAGCGTATCTTCCTCCCCCGTGCCCGTCAGCGTCGATCCGCCATTCGCCGCCGTCAGCGAAACGCCTTTGACGTTGGTGATGACGATGGTCAGGTTCTGGAAATCCTGCGCACCCAGGCTGTCGGTCGCCAACACCTGCACCTGGTAGCGGTTGTCCTGATTGGAGTCGGTGGGACTTTCGAAATCCGCAGCCGTTTTGAAGGTCAGGACACCCGTGGCCGGATCAATATTGAAGAGTGATCCATCAACTGCCGATCCCAGCGAATAGCTGACGGTCTGGCCGATATTGACATCGGTCGCATGGACAGTCGTCACCGCCGTCCTGTTCTCCGCCACATTGATTGTGGCCGACGCGCCACCGCCATTGGACGTGATGATCGGCGGTGCGTTGAATATGGTGACGGTCACTGCAATGGCCTGTTGGTCATAGAATGTTCCGTCCGAAGCGCGAACCGTCACATCGTAGACATTGTCGTTGCCGGCATCGGTCGGCAGCAGAAAATTGGGCGCGTTCAGGAAGTTGAGCTGGCCGGTCGACGCGTTGATCGTGAATTTGCTGGCATCCGCTCCCCCGGCGATCGAATAGACCAGCGTCGTGCCGACATCAGGATCGATGGCCGTCACCTTCATGACGGGTTTCGTGCCGCTGGAAACGGAAATGGCAGCCGTGTCGCCACCGCCGCCCGAAGTGATGACGGGCGTGGATTCGTTCGCATTGGTAATGGTGACGTTGATCGCCTGATCAGCGAACAATGTCCCGTCGGATGCGCGGACGGTCAAGCTGTAGACATTGTTTCCGTTTGCATCGGCAGGGGCTTCGTAATTGGGCGGGGTCAGGAAACTGAGCGCTCCCGTCGATGGATCAATCGCAAATGCCGTGCGATCCGGACCCCCGACGATCGAATAGACCAGCGTCGTCCCCGCGTCGGGGTCGATCGCCTGGACCGTGGTCACTATGGTGGTGTTTTCAGGAACGGAGATGGCCGCTGACGCTCCACCGCCATTTGAGGTGATGACGGGCACCTCGTTCACATTGGTGACGGTGACCGCCATGGCCTGTTCATCGAACAGATAGCCGTCGGAGGCGCGGACCACCACATTGTAGACATTATCCTGGCCGACATCGGCGGGCGCTTCGAAATTCGGTGCGTTGATGAACGAAAGTACGCCGGTCGTGCTGTTGATCGTGAACCTGGCCGCATCCGCCCCGCCGGATATGGAATAGGCGACGACGTCCCCGACATCCGCATCGGTGGCGGTGACGGTGGTGACCAATGTGCCGTTCTCCGGCCTTGAAAACACCGCGCTGTCGCCGCCGCCGTCGGAAGTGATCACGGGCTGATATCCCGTTTCCAGCGTGACATTGTGAAGGCCGGAGCTGCCGAGATCCAGCGTCACGATCTCTCCGACCTGGCTGGCCAATGTGGCGCCGCTGACGATGACGCCCTTGGCGCCGGGATTGGCGATATCGATGATGACCTTGCCCTCGCCCACCAGCGAGAAGGCCAGATTGCGACCGTCACCCGTGACGTTCATCAGCACCGACCGCATCGGCAGGTCGATGATATGGGTCACGTCGTCTGCCGCAGCACCCATGTGGATGGTGAATGTGCCGCCGCTCTGCGGCAGGAATACGCTGTCGCTGTCATAGGCATACCAGCCCGAGACATTCTGTATGACCAGTGATCCCTGGCGGTCGACATCGAGCGAGAGATTGCCGACATTGGCTCCCGTGACGGAGGCGGTGATGGTGGTTCCAACCACCGTCGAGGTGATCGTCGAACTCTTGAGCGCCGTCATCCGGTGCGCCAGATCGTCCAGTGTCACAAATTCCATGTTGGCCGCGACCGCATGTTGCAGCCAGGCGTTGAACATCGAAATGTCATAGGGGCCGTCAGCCGTCGGACTGCCCGACACGAAGTCCGCCGCGCCATAATCATGCCAGGGCCAGACGATCACAGGGGTTTGCGCATTGGCAACGAGCTTGTCGAATTCGGCCAGCCAGGCGCTGGTGGCATCAGCCACGCTCTTTCCCTGGAACTCGACCAGGGTAAAATCGAAGGAGGTGTTGGGCGCGAAATAGATCTGGCTCTGATTGTCGGGCGTCATATAGCCGAAGGCATTGGGAAAGCCCGCCCCCTGCGCCGCATAGCCGCCCGTCAGATAATCCGTCACATATTTCATGATCTCCTGGGAGACCGGCAGCGTTTCCGGCATGCCGGGGACAGCGGCGCCGGCCACCTGGAAGGCGTAGCCCAGATAATTGCTGAGCTGGGTGTTGATGATCGAGGTGCTGCCGCCGAACTCCGTCGCGATCTGGCTCGCGCTCAGCTTGTTGGTATCGTCAGGATGGGTCAGGCTGTGCGTGCCGATCTCGCTGCCCAGATCCAGTATCGCCTTGTAATAGGGCGCCGATATGGCCCAGTCCGTGCCGGTGCCGTTCGTTCCATTCCCGACATTGATGAAAAAGCTGCCGACGAAATTGTAGTCGGCCTTCCATTGGGTGAGGATGGGCAACAGCTTGTCGTAGATGCCCGGCGTGGATCCCGGCGGATTGACGTCTTCCAGTTCCTGGCTCTGATCCATGTCGACGCGCGCAGCGACGATGCCGGAATCGCGGGTCAGATGCAGGCCGACCGACAGGCCGGTCCCGTTGACCGCATAGCTTATCGCCTGTTGCAGCATATTGGCGTCGGCCATGACGCCGTCGCTGGAGAAGAGGACATTGCGCGCCAATCCCGTCTGGGTGGCGAGCGCCGCCGTATAGGTCTGGCCGCCGTTGATGGTTTCGGTCGCGATCGTCTGGCCAGTGCCGCTGACGCTGGTGAAGGCGTTCCACCCGACATTGGTGTAGCTGTTGACGAGTTGTCCGTTCGTATAGTGATCCAGCACTAGACCCGCCGGATCGGTCGCGTTCACCTGCACGTTGCCGGTGCCCCCCGTGACCCGCGTGGCGTCGAACAGGACCTTCATCGCCGCATAGGGATCACCCGGAAGCGGGTCGCCGCCAATGGTGCCTCCACTCACATAGGGCTGGTTCGTCATGAACTCGCCCGCGGTGATGAGCCCTATGCCCAGTTGCTTGCTGGCCATTTCGAGCGTGTGGGTAATCGCCTCCACCTGGTCGACCGGTACGTTGCGGAAGGACGGAAAGACCAGCGCGTCATAATGGGAAAGCTTGTTGAGGTCGGTAAGATCGGCTTCGGTCAGGATGTCGAAGGGGATGCCGGCCTGCATCGCCTGGGACTGGACCGACATGAAGAGTTGGGAATAGGCGGTCGAGTTGAAATAGGCATCGGAGGTCGTCTGCGAAAAGACGATGCCGATCCGCATGTCGGGCGCCTCGGTCGCCGTCGGCTGATTGAAGACCGTGAAAGGTGCAGACTGGTAGTTCGACGGCAGGAAGATCGTGTCGTTGATGTCGTAATAGCTGTACATCGCCGCCGGATTGCCCACCGAAGCGGTCGGCAGCCGGAATTCGACGGTCGTGTGATCAGCGGACCAGGCGGCGGTCAGGCCGCCGAGCACCAGGGTCTCACCTGCAGCGCCGGTATAGAGATTGATCGTCCCGTCGGCGGCGAAATTGATGTTATATTCCGCGCCGCCCGCATAGCCGAATATCTGATAGCCGGTGGACGTCTTGCCATCCGTGTTCAGCCAGATCGTCGTATTCGTGCCGATGGCGACGGGCGCCTTCAGGGCGAAGACGAAGTCGCCATTATCCACGGTTGAATAGATCTGATAGCCGGAATTACTGTTGTCATCGATCCGATCGGTGGCAAACCAGTCATCCAGAGAGCCGTCTATTGTGACGCTATGGCCAAAGGTCATGACAAACCCCCAAACTTATGGATCCTGGAAATCACATCATAAGTTTGCGACCGGAACGTTTTTTCTTTTATTCGGCAAAGCCGAGACAGAACATATATTGGACAACGAAGGACAGCACTTCTCCTGGCATCGACGATAAATCGATGCCATCCGGCCCGTCCCGGCCATTATCCGCGCCAATAAGGCGATATCAGAGTAAAAAGCTCACTTTTCTCAAAACGCCCTTGCGGCCCGAACATCGGAAGCGCCGCATATGGCTACAGTCAAACCACGCAATCTTGGGGCGACTCGATTTTTAACAATTTTTTTCCATGGTTAATGTGCTGTTAGATACGATCTTATGTCAACTTCATTTAACCAGCATTCCCATAAAATTGTCCCGTTCATGAATAGATGGGTCTGTCATTCGACATATGAGATCGTCGATTATAAAATTTGATTTATATCTTAGGGTATATCCCAGAGGGAGTTGTTTTTCTTTATAAGGTTGCCAGTTTTGATTGCCCGTCCCGCCGGAACCATTTCGTGATCCACGATCAATGTTCCCAAAATACAGGGACCATGACTATGTCTCCGGCTCACAAAAATCTCTCGCAACTCAGCGCCTTGGCAATGGCAGCTTTGATGCTTGCTGGCTGTGGTGGTGGCGGTAGCGGTGGCGGCGCCAACAACAATAGCGCCCCGACTCCGACGCCCGCGCCAACAACAGCGCCTTCGCCCAGCCCGACCCCGTCACCGACGCCGCTGTCCAGTTGGGACTGGATATTGCAGAGCCAGGGATTACCGGCGACGCCGCCTTCGGTCGCCTATCTCGACGTCGACGGGTTCGACACGCCGACGAGTTATGTGACGCTTGCCAAGGCCAGCGGGATCAGGACGATCTGTTATCTCGACATTGGATCGGCCGAAAATAATCGTCCAGACTATGCCAGCCTGGCCGCCATTTCCGGACTGTTGGGCAACAGCTATCCCGGTTTTGCGGGGGAACGCTATATCGACATCCGCCGCTATCCCGAGTTCATCCAGATCATGGATGACCGATTGCGCATGTGCCGCGACAAGGGATTTGATTATGTCGAATTCGACGTCATGGATTCCTTCGAGGATGGCGCATCGACCACCGGCTTCGCCCTGACCGAGCAGGATATGATCGATTATGCCACCGCCCTGTCGGTTCGGGCACGGGGCTATGGGCTGAAACCGGTGCAGAAGAACGCGAGCAAATCATCCGCCAAGCTCCTTCCCCTGTTCGACGCGATCCTGTTCGAAGGCTGCGTCCTGGACAATTTCTGTTCCGATGCCGCGCCCTATATCGCGGCGGGAAAACCCGCCTTCAATGCGGAATATCCGGAAGAATGGCCAGCAGGCTCATTCGATCGAACACGGGTGTGCAGTACCTCTGTCAGTGCGCAGATTTCGACGATCATCACCGTCGTCGCGCTCGATCGGCCTGCCCCCGACCGGTGCAACTGACATGATCCATTGATAATTTCGGCAGAAATGGAGCGGATTTACGCGTGCAAAAGGGAAATTCGACAATCTATTTCTTGCACTATTTCTCTTTAATATCGGTTACGACTTGTCACTATTCTTAAGTTTTTATCTGTTTTTTCAATTCTGTGGCGAGACAATCCGACTTGCGGCATTGACGTCATGCGGCTAGGTTCACCTTTCGTTCTGGAAAGGGGCATATATGGACAGCCTGGCCACCATCTTTGTCATTGTCGCTCTGGTCGCGGGGCTGGCGATCGGCTGGCTGGCGCGGGGCCGGTCCGTGGCTCCGCTGCTGGCGGAAAAGGCCGATCTGGCGGGCAAGCTCGACATGGCGGCGGCCCAGCGCAATGCCGCCATCCAGGAACTGGTGGTGGCGCAGGAACGCGCGGCGCAGGCGGCGGATCTGGCGCAGAAGGTGGAAGCGGAGCGCGCGGCGCGGGAAGTGGCGGGGCGGGAACTGGCGGCGTTGCGATCCGACACGCAGGCACGGGCGGAAGCCTTCGAGGCGCAGATCGCCGCGCTCAAGGACGCGAAGGAGCAGCTTTCCGCCCAGTTCAGCGAGATTGGCGGCAAGCTGCTGCACCAGGCGCAGAGCCATTTCCTGGAACGCGCCGACCAGCGCATGACGCAGGCGCATGAGAAGAGCGAGGCGCAGCTCAGGCAATTGCTGCATCCGGTCAACGAGACGATCCAGCGCTACGACCAGAAGATCACCCAGATCGAGCAACAGCGGACAGAGGCCTATGGCATCCTTCGCGGCGAGATCGAATCGATGAAGACGGGCCAGGAGGCGGTGCGCGCCGAGGCCCAGCGGCTGGTCGATTCGCTGCGCCATGCACCCAAGGCGCGCGGGCGCTGGGGCGAACAGCAGTTGCGCAATGTCCTGGAAACCTGTGGACTGTCCGAGCATGTGGATTTCCGGACCGAAGTGAGCGTGGAGGGCGAGGACGGCCGTTTGCGCCCCGATGCGATCCTGCGCATTCCGGGCGGGCGGGCGCTGGTGATTGACGCCAAGGTGTCGCTGAATGCCTATCAGGATGCCTATGGCGCGGAGAGCGAGGAGGAGAGGAAACGGCTGCTGTCCGCCCACGCCGCCGCCATGCGCGCGCATGTCGATACATTGGGGCGGAAAAGCTATGCCGACCAGTTCGACGAGGCGCCCGATTATGTGATCATGTTCGTGCCCGGCGAACATTTCCTCTCCGCGGCGCTGGAGCATGATCCCCAGCTTTGGGACCATGGCTTTGCAAAGCGGGTGCTGCTGGCCACGCCGACCAACCTCATCGCCATCGCCCGGACCGTCGCGGCGGTTTGGCGCCAGGAAAAGATGGCGGACGAGGCCAAGCGAATCGGCATGCTGGGCAAGGAACTATATGAGCGGCTGGCCGGAGCGGCAGGTTCGCTCAAGAAGCTGGGCAACCGGCTGAACGGGGCCGTGGCCGATTATAACAGCTTCGTCGGCAGCTTCGAAGGTCGTGTGCTGGTGACGGGGCGCAAGCTTCGCGACCTCAATATCGAGACGGGTGGCAAAGAACTGGAGGAACTGGAGCCGGTGGAGGCGCTGGTCCGCGAACCCTCTTCGGCGGAAGCGATTCGGGCCCTGCCGAACGCGGCAGAATAGAAGGCGGCATGAAGTTAGGAAGCTAACCAATGCCGTTCACCACAGGATGGGACGCTGAGATTGCTTGTCGCGGCTATTTATTAGTTCGCTAAGAATAAGAGAGTGCTCCCGTCACCCCCCTTGAATTTGCGTGCGGGGCCGCTGACTGGCATGGGCGAATCATGAAACGCATCGGCCTTCTCGGCGGCTCCTTCAATCCGGCGCATGACGGACACCGAGATATTTCCCTGTTCGCGATCGATGCTCTGCGACTGGATGAAGTCTGGTGGCTGGTCTCTCCGGGCAACCCGCTCAAGCCGAAAACCGGCATGGCGCCCCTGCCCGCCCGCCTTGCCCACGCGCAAAAAGTTGCGCGGCGCAACCTCATCCGGCCGACTGCGATCGAGGCGCGGCTTCATACCCGCTACACGATCGACACGGTGAAGGCGCTGCAAAGCCGCTATCGCCGCAATCGCTTCATCTGGTTGATGGGGGCGGACAATCTTGCCCAGTTCGGCCAATGGAGGGACTGGCGTGGCATAGCCCGGATTATGCCCATTGCCGTAATCGCCCGGCCCGGCTATGATGAGGACGCCCGTGGCTCATCGGCCATGAGCTGGCTGCGGCGCTTCGTCCGGCCCGCACGCCAGAGTGCAGCATGGACGGATTGGAGACCGCCGGCGCTTGTGCTTCTGCGCTTTCGCCCTGATCCAAGATCGGCGACCCTGCTGCGGCAGGCAGACCCCCTCTGGCATCGCGAATATGAACACAAACGCGTGCGCGACCCGCTCACGCGCCGGTTGATTGTCTAGAATGGAGCATCTTTGACCAGACCGCATCCCGCCAACGACACGGCTCATAATGCCGACAGCGTTGCCGCCCTGCACGACCTTGTCTTGAAGTCGCTTGACGACGACCAGGCGCAGGAAACCATCTCCATCCCCCTCGAAGGCAAGAGCAGCATCGCCGATCATATGGTGATCGCCAGCGGGCGTTCATCCCGTCAGGTGGCATCGATGGCGCAGAAGCTGGCCGAGCGGATCAAGCAGGCGACCGGCCGCTCCGCCCGCGTCGAGGGCCTGCCCGTGGCTGATTGGGTGCTGATCGACGCGGGTGACGTGATCGTCCACCTTTTCCGGCCGGAGGTTCGCAGCTTCTACAATCTGGAACGGATGTGGGGTTTCGTCGACGCGCCGGTAGCGGGAACCGCCTGAGCCGCCCTTCGACAAGCGTGTCCCAAGCCGTTAGTGGGGGGACATGCTTCTCCACATCATTGCCCGCGGAAAGATCGGGCGCTCGCCCGAAGCGGAACTGGTCGACCGTTATGCCAAGCGGCTGACCATGCCGTTCAAGATCACCGAACTGCCCGACCGGGGCGGCAAGCTGCCGCCGGCCTCGCCGGGCACGGTGAGCGTCATGCTCGACGAAAAGGGCAGGCAACTCAGTTCCCTTGATTTCGCCCGTCATGTCGAGGGCTGGCGCGATTCCGGCAAGCGCGAATGCCGCTTCCTGATCGGCGCGGCCGATGGCTTCGACGATGCGGAGCGGGACAAGGCCGACCTGCTGATCGCCTTTGGCGCGATGACATGGCCGCACATGATGGCCCGCGCCATGCTGGCCGAGCAATTATGGCGGGCTTGCTCGATCCTGGCCGGCCATCCCTATCATCGCGAGGGATAGCGCCCACGGACCCGTGTTCCTGCGCCGATCAGGAATATGCGGGAATGGAGGTTCTTTCATTCCGCCCAAACACGGCCTAGTCAGATGCGGTCGGCATAGCGGGCCGGCAGGGGGCCTTGGTTGAGACGGACGGCAATCTTCGCGGCATGTCTTGCTGGTGCGGCGGCGCTCGCCGGATCGCGCCTGCCCGCCGCCGATGGGCAGGCCATCATCCTGACGGGCACTGGCGGGACCAGCCTCAGCGAGGAACAGGCCGCCCTGAAGACCGCGCGCCGCCAGTCGGAGGAAGCGCGATCGCGTTCCGAGCGGCTGGAGAAACAGGCGGCCGCGGCCCGCAGCGAAGCCGATCAGGCCCGTCGCCGCGCCGCCGCCATGGCCGCCCGCATCCAGCAGGCAGAGGCCGACATCCAGGCCGCGCAGGCCCGCATCGCCATTGTCGCCCGGCTTCAGCGCGCGCAGGCCGCTCGTCTGGCCGCCAGGCAGGAGCCGGTGGTGCGCCTGACCGCCGCCTTGCAGATGATGGCGCAGCGACCATTGGCGCTGGCGCTCGTCCAGCCGGGATCGATCGACGATGCCATCCATATGCGCGCCATGCTGGCACAGGTGCTGCCCGTCATCGAGCAACGGACAGCCGGCCTGCGCGCGGAGCTGGAGCGCAGCCGCGCGCTGCGCGCCACGGCCGAGCAGGCGGCGGCGTCCCTGGCGCAGAGCCAGGAGGACCTGAAGCAAAGGCAGGCCGCGCTGCAAAAGCTGGAAGCGCAAAAGCGGCTCGCGGCGCAGGATTACCGCGCCAATGCCGATCTGGAAAGCGACCGGGCGCTCGCCCTTGGCGAGCGGGCCCGCGACATCGTCGACCTGATGGACAGGCTGGAGGAGGCAGGCGACCTGCGCGACCGGCTGGCTGCCCTGCCGGGGCCGCTGCTGCGCCCCGCCCGACCTGACCAGGCCCGCGCCCCCGCGCCCGCCCGTCCACGCGGCATGGGCGCGCCGCCGCCCTATCGCCTGCCCGTCGTCGGCGAGCTGGTGACCGGCATGGGCGAGGTGTCGGAAGGCGGCGTCCGGTCAAGGGGCCTCACCATCGCCACGCGGCCCGATGCGCTGGCGGTCGCGCCGACCGCGGGGCGCGTCGTCTTTGCTGGCCCCTATCGCGGCTACGGGCAGATCGTCATCATCGACCATGGCGGCGGCTGGACGACGCTGATCACCGGGCTGCTGCGGCTGAACGCCGCCGTGGGCGATGTGGTGCGGCAGGGCGATCCGCTGGGGAATGCCGGGCCGGGGCGACCCAGCGTCACGGTCGAACTGCGGCGCAATGGCCGCCCCGTGGACATTGTGCCGCTGGTGGGCGCGGGCTGATCCAGGCCGGTCCAGGCTATTTGCGTCGGCAGGGCGCGGGCCCCGCCTTCGCCGCCAGGCCCCCGATCGGCAAAGGCGCGACTCGCATTCGAACACAACTTACTTTCCCGCGCATTTTGCCCTAGGCGCTTTCCATGCCCCGACCATCTGCCCCCAAGGACGTCCCCGGCCTCCCCGCCCGCCGCGCCGCGCTTCGCCTGCTGGATGCCGTTCTGCGCCGCGGCGATCCGCTCGAAGGCGCGCTGCATGGCGCGGCGCAGGGGCTTGCCCCGGCGGACCGGGCGCTGGTCCACGCCATCGCGGCCGAGACGCTGCGCCACCTGCCGGACCTCGACGCGCTGATCGACAGCGCCACGCGCCAGCCGCTTCCCCATGATGCCAAGGCGCGGATGGTCCTGCGCATCGCCCTTGTCCAGGTGCTGGCGCTGGGCACCGCGCCCCACGCCGCCATCGCGACTGCCCTGCCGCTGGTCGATGGCGGCCCCCGCAAGCTGGTGCATGGCGTCTTCGGCACGCTAACCCGCGCCGATCCCGCGCTACCCTCGCCACCCACGCTGCCGCATGAGACCGCCAGCCGCTGGGCCGCGCAATGGGGCGAGGCCATGCCGCAGGCCGCGGCCCACGCCTATGCCCAGCGTCCGCCCGTCGACATCAGCCTGCGTGATCCCGGCCAGACCGCGCATTGGGCCGAGGCCCTCAATGGCCTGAGCCTTGCCCCCGGCCATGTCCGCCTGCCCGAAGGCGCCGTCATCCCGGATCTTCCCGGCTTCGACGAAGGCGCCTGGTGGGTCCAGGACCTGGCCGCTTCCATCCCCGCGCGCCTCCTGGGCAGGGGAGAAGGACGCGATGTGCTGGACCTCTGCGCGGCGCCTGGCGGCAAGACGATGCAGCTTGCCGCTGCCGGCTGGCGCGTGACGGCGGTCGACCAGTCCAAAAAGCGCCTGGAGCGCCTGAATGAAAATCTGGAGCGCACCGGCCTGTCCGCCGCGATCGTGCAGGCGGATCTGCGCCTGTGGGAACCCGACGCTCCGGCGGACGCCATATTGCTCGACGCGCCATGCACCGCGACCGGCATCTACCGCCGCCATCCCGACGTGCTGCACCGTATCGGCGCGCGGCAGATAGCGGAGCTGGCCGAGATCCAGGCCGAACTGCTGGCGCGCGCCGCGGCGTGGCTGAAGCCGGGAGGCATGCTGATCTACGCCACCTGTTCGCTCGAACGCGCCGAGGGCGAGGAGCAGGTCGCCCGCTTCCTCGACGAATGGAAGGATTTCAGCGCCTTGCCTGCGACGGCCGCCGAATTGCCTGACGGCATCCAGCCTACGGCGCAGGGCTGGGTCCGCACCCTGCCGGACAATCTCGCCGCGCAGGGCGGCACCGATGGCTTTTTCGTCGCAAGGCTGATACGATCCATCAAGCCTTAACCAGACCAGCCCTATGGTGCGATCCGGCATTCAGAAAGACCTGTCTTGCGCCCGACCGAGCCTCTTCCCCTGCATCATAGCTGGCCGCTCTACGCCTTGCGGGACCATCTGGCGCCCGTGATGCTGGACGACCGGATCGCCAGCGACGATGGGGCACTGGCGGAACGCGGCCTTGGCCTGTGGCATTGCGACCTTGGCGACGACAGTCTGAGCTGGACCAACGGCGTCTATGATATTTTCGGGCTGGAGCGCGGGATAACGGTTCCCCGCCCGCTCGCCGTGTCGCTGTACACAGCCGAAAGTCGTACCGCGATGGAACAGTTGCGCGCCTATGCGATCCGCCACAGGCGGGGCTTCACGGTGGACGTCGACATCCGTCCGGCGGATGGCGGCGAATGCGCCATGCGCCTGATCGCTGCGCCCATCGTCCAGCGAAATCAGGTGGTTTCCCTGCACGGCGTCAAGCAGTTCCTGCCGAAGGGTTCGAAGCCGTCGACGGGACTAGACCCGACATTGTTCGTCCTCTCCTGAAAGCCCGCGATTCGGATCGGCACGTCCCGGCCAAAGCCCGTGCCGAAAGCCTGTGGCCAAAAGCCTGTGGATAGCGTTAATCGAACGTTGCCCTTGGCTTCTGCCAAGGCTAAGGCCGATAGTCAAATGACCAGCCCGATCCTGATCTCGCCCTCCATCCTGTCCGCCGATTTCGCCCGTCTGGGCGAGGAGGTCCGCGCCATTGACGAGGCCGGGGCGGACTGGATCCATATCGATGTGATGGACGGCCATTTCGTGCCCAACATCACCATCGGCCCCGGCGTGGTGAAGGCGCTGCGCCCCCATACGAAGAAGCCGTTCGACGTCCACCTGATGATCTCCCCCGTGGACCAGTATCTGAACGCCTTTGCCGAAGCGGGCGCCGACATATTGACCGTCCATCCGGAGGCCGGGCCGCATATCCACCGCTCCATCCAGCATATCAAGTCGCTGGGCGTGCAGGCAGGCGTGGTGCTCAATCCCGGCACCCCGGCCAAGATGCTGGATTACCTGATCGATGATGTCGACCTGATCCTGGTGATGAGCGTCAATCCCGGCTTTGGCGGACAGAGCTTCATCAGCAACCAGCTTCGCAAGATCGAAGCGATCCGGAAGATGATCGAGAAGTCAGGCCGCGACATCCGCCTTCAGGTGGACGGCGGCATCGACTTCGCCACCGCGCCCCGCGCCATCGAGGCGGGCGCCGATGTGCTGGTCGCCGGCACAGCGACCTTCCGGGGCGGGCCGTCCGCCTATGCCGACAATATCCGGACGTTGCGCGGCGGGTGAGCGACCGCCGCCGCCTTTCCCCCCATCCCGCCCCCGAGGAGGCCGGATCCGGCCCGGAGGACGGGATCGAGCAGGGCAAGCGGCTCATCCGCATCGCGGATGACAAGGGACTTTCGCTGGCGCAACGCATCGCCAATCGCTTCTATCTCCTGAGTTGGAAGACGCCGATCCACGGCCGCCGGCTGAAGGGCAAATATCCACTCAAGCTGCTCGCCGTGCCGGACGACGAAATTCCCGGCAACGCCCATGCGGGCCAGGCGATCCGTGCCGGCTATTTCCTGTTCCGGGGCCAGAAACTGCCCCTGGACAGGCTGGATTTCGCCAATCCCGGCGTGCCGGCGGGCTTTGCCGATTATCTGCACGGTTTCCATTGGCTGCGCGACCTTGCCGCCGTGGCCACCCGCGAACAGGCCGCGCCGATTGCCGAAGGCGTCATGCGCAAATGGCTGGCCGCCCATGCCGACACGCCCAGCGAACCCGCCTGGCGCGCCGACAATGCGGGCTGGCGCCTGTTCTTCTGGTCGGCCTATGCACCGCTGATCCTCTCGTCCAGCGACCTTGTCTATCGCTCGCTGGTACTGAACTGCATCGCCCGCACCGCCCGCCATCTGGACCGCGGCGCGGACAAGGCGCCGGTCGGGCTGCCGCGCCTTGTCGCCTGGGGCGGGATCGTGGCGGCCTCTATGCTGCTGCCCGGCGGCGCGACGCGCAAGCTGTTCGGAGAAGCCGGCCTCAAACGCGCGCTCGACACCGGCCTTCATGGCGATGGCGGCATCATTTCGCGGTCGCCGCTGGACCAGCTTGAAGCCATCATGCTGCTGACCATGGTCGCCGCCGTCTATGAGGTGCGGCGTGAACAGACGCCCGCTTTCCTGACGGAGGCGCTGGCAAGGGCGGTTCCGGCTTTGCTGGGCCTCACCCATGGCGATGGCGGGCTGGGCAACTGGCAGGGGGCCGGCGCCGTCGATCCCGCCACCGTCGAAGCCGTCATCCGCGCCAGCCGCGTCCGCGCGCGCCCGTTGCGGCAGGCCAATGGCTGGGGTTATCAGCGGCTGGCCGCCGGGACCACGGTGATACAGGTGGACGCCGCCCCGCCCCCGGTCGCCCAGTTGGCGGATGCAGGTTGCGCCTCCACCGGCGCGATCGAGATCAGCGACGGGCAGCAGCGGTTGATCGTCAATTGCGGCGGCGCGGCATTGGAGGGCGCGTGGGTACCGCGCGATCTGGCGCAGGGTCTGCGCACCACGGCGGCCCATAGCACGCTGGTGCTGAACGACAGCAATTCCACCGCCCTGCTGCCTGACGGCACGCTGGGCAAGGGCGTGACCGAGGTCGAGATCAACCGGCAGGAAACGGAAAGCGGCAGCCGGTTCGACCTCAGCCATGACGGCTATGTGCGGCGCATGGGCTATGTCCATCGTCGCCTGCTGCTGATGAGCGGAGACGGTAAGGAAATCCGTGGCGAGGACATGCTGACGCCTGCAGCGCGGCGCCGCAAGCCGGTGAAGCTGCCCATCCAGCTCCGCTTCCACCTGGCGCCCGGCGTTGAACCCACGCCCACAGCCGACGGGATGGGCGCGCTGCTGCGCATCGACACGGGCGCGACCTGGCAATTCCGCGCCAATGCGGGGAAGCTGACGATAGAGGAAGGCCTGTGGGTGGATGCCCATGGCCGTCCCCATGGCACAAAGCAGTTGGCGGTCACCAGCGAAGCCCTGCCGGGCGGATCGACCGTGGGATGGCTGCTGAAGAAAGTCAGCTGAGGCACCCTACAGCAAATGATCCGCAACAGGGCTTGATCGCCCACCTCCCCGACCGGCGCTAGAGCGGGTTTCGATCTGATTGAATCAGATCGCCGCTCTGGATTCCTTGTTTTCCGCGATTTCTTAACCAGCGATCGGTGCCGATCGCTTGGAAATCGCTCTAGTCCCGCCGGAGCGGATCGAGGGCGCTCGACTTGCGTATCTTGGGCGCGTGGGGCGCCGCAGCGGGGGAAAGGGCGGAGGCGCGAGGCGGCATGAACGTGCCGCCCGCCAACTCCTCCAAGGCGGCGATGCGCTTTTCGGTTGCCGGGTGGGTGGAGAAAAGCTCGCTCACATGCACGGGCACGATATAGAGTTGCGCGGCGGCGGGATTACGTTCCGCCACCGGGTTGGGAATCATTTCCGCCCGGCCGGAAATCTTGGCGAGGGCAGAGGCCAGCGCGCGGGGGTTACCGCTGATCTCCGCACCCGCACGATCAGCGCCAAACTCGCGCGTGCGGCTGATCGCCATCTGCACGATCATGGCCGCGAAGGGCGCGACGATCACCGCGAGCAGGGTCGCCACGATATTGCCATGGCCATTTTCCTGATTGCCGCCGCGGAAGAACAGGCCGAAATTGGCGAGCATGGAAATCGCGCCCGCAATGGTCGCCACCATCGTCATGATCAGCGTGTCGCGGTTGCGCACATGGCCCAGTTCATGCGCCATGACGCCGCCGACTTCGTCCCGGCTCAGCATCGAGAGCAGGCCGGTTGTGGCCGCGACGGCAGCATGATCCGGGTCGCGACCCGTCGCGAAGGCATTGGGATGGGCCTCATCGATCAGGTAGACGCGCGGCATGGGAAGGCCGGCGCGCTGGGCCAGCTCTGCAACGAGGGTGTAGAATTCGGGCGCGCTTTGCCCATCCACCTCCCGCGCATTGTGCATGGACAGCACGATCCTGTCGGCGTTCCAGAAGGTGAAGAGGTTCATGCCCGCCGCCACCAGCAGGGCGACCACCGCCCCGCCGCTGCCGCCCAGCGTATAGCCCAATGCCATGAACAGCGCCGTCAGCGCCGACAACAGCATCGCCGTCTTCATCCCATTCACTTGCACAAATCTCCTTTGCGGCCCAGAAGCGGGCCGGCCCTGAATATGGGGTGACGATGACGCGCCCGCAATCGAAAGGATGATCGATGGGAACCTTCAACGGCAAGCGCCCCGCGCATGTGAAGCCGCCCGCGCATCTTTCCAAGAGCCCGCCCGTGCCGCAGCCCGACCCGATCGACAATCCTTCGCCTCATGACGAGGAATTGAGCCCGGTTCGCTATGGCGACTGGGAACGCAAGGGAATCGCTGTCGATTTCTGAACGGTCGTCGAAGAGGGTTAACGGCTCATCGCTGTTTGGGCACAGTTGGCGACGGCCTGTGCCGCTGCTGCGGGCGGCATCGGCGCCCCCCCTAGCCTTTTGCGCTGCAAAACGGGCAGGCTTTCTTTGGAGCGGAAAGCATAACATGCCGGGGCGCGGATGAAGTGAACGTGGTTGCCGAAGTCAATTTGAGGGCAGTGTCGGATTATGCGCCGGAAGATGCGGCGCTTTTATGTGCGGTGGGTCGACTGGTCTGCGCCTGGACGATGCTGGAGCAGAGCCTGGAGGCGAAGATCGCGATGATGCGGGAAGCCATGGGGGATGTGCGGACCGTAGGTGCCCGGACCCGTCCGGGCATGACGAAGCTGATGACCGAAATGCGAACGATGGTGTCGATGCGGGACAGGCGCAATGCCAGCGCATTGATGGAAATATCGGATATCGAGCGCGACATGCAGAGGATCGACCGTTTCCGGTCGCTCATCATCGGCGGCTTTCAGCAGCCCGCGCCCGGCGGTTTCACATGCCGCGATGCGCGGAACAATCAGACGCATGTCTCGCTTGAGCAACTCGAAGCGGAAATTGCATCCCTCGAAAGGGTGGCGCAGCGCCTGCTGGCTGTCTGAAGGGGTTAAGTAATCTTCCATGCTTGATCTTTACGTGGCGGAGGGCGAAGCCTTTCGACGCGCCTAGCGAGAAACAGGAGCCTCATGTCCTATAAACCGATTCGCAAAGCCGTTTTCCCTGTCGCGGGTCTTGGCACGCGCTTCCTTCCGGCGACCAAGTCGGTGCCCAAGGAATTGCTGCCGGTCGTCGATCGGCCGCTGATCCAATATGCCGTCGACGAGGCGCGAGAGGCGGGGATCGAGCAGATGATCTTCGTGACCGGCCGCGGCAAGGGCGCGATCGAGGATTATTTCGACATGGCCTATGAGGCCGAGGCGACCCAGCGCGAGCGGGGCAAGGATCTTTCGGCGCTGGATGGCACCCGCCTGTCGCCCGGCAATGCGGTGTTCCTGCGCCAGCAGGAGCCGCTGGGCCTGGGCCACGCCATCTGGTGCGCGCGGGACATTGTCGGTGACGAGCCCTTCGCCATCCTGCTGCCCGACGAATTCATGAAGGGGACACCCGGCCGGGGATGCCTGAAGCAGATGGTCGATGCCTATGAAAAGGTCGGCGGCAATCTGGTCTGTGCGCTGGAAGTGCCGATGGCCGATACGCCGAGCTATGGGGTGATCGATCCGGGCCAGCGCGACGGCGCCCTGACCGAGGTGAAGGGATTGGTGGAAAAGCCCGCACCGGGTACGGCGCCGTCCAACCTGATCCTGCCGGGCCGCTACATCCTGCAGCCCGAAGTGATGAAGATCCTGGAGACGCAGGAGAAGGGCGCCGGCGGCGAGATTCAGCTGACCGATGCCATGGCGTCGATGATCGGTACCCAACCCTTCCATGGCGTGACGTTCGATGGCCGCCGTTTCGATTGCGGGTCGAAGGCAGGCTATATCGAGGCGAATCTCGCCTTGGCGCTGGATCGCGAAGATATGGGCGAACATATCCGCAAGTTCGCGCTGGCCGAACTGGGCGTCAGCGGGATCGCGGCCGCGGCCTGACAGGGCAGGAAAACGGCAGGATCAGGGAAGGCGCGGCGATGGGAGCCGCGCCTTGACCGGATCCTGCCCCTTGCGGAACAAGGCATCCGCCAGACCTTGCCTCTCCCCCCGAATTATCATAAGGCCCCGGCGTCATCTGGGGAGTAGCCAGCCGTTCCGAAGGGGACGGACCGTTCGTCAACATATTTGGCCGAGAGGTCGTGGCGGACGGGATGCAGGGGACTTTTGAGCCTCCCTGCATCGGGCGAGACCAATGGCATCATCCTCTCCGTCCGGCCGGGCGGGAGCGGATGGTGGCATTGTGTCTTTGTCTTTCGCCTGGCCCGGACAGATCCTGATGGAAGCATTTTTCACCTCCGCCGCACTCGTCGCCCTCGCCGAAATGGGGGACAAGACGCAATTGCTGGCGATGCTGCTCGCCACCCGCTTCCGCAAACCGGTGCCGATCATCGCGGGCATATTCGCAGCAACCCTTGCCAATCATTTCCTGGCCGCCCTGGTCGGTCATTCGGTCGCGGGCGTGTTGAAGGAAGCCTGGTTTCGCTATGCCGTGGCTGCGAGCTTCATCGCCATGGCGGCGTGGACGCTGATCCCCGACAAGATCGACGAGGACGAACCGTTGCGCGCGCCGTCGAAGGCGGGCGTGTTCCTGACGACGCTGGTCGCCTTCTTCCTGGTCGAAATGGGTGACAAGACGCAGGTCGCGACCGTGATGCTCGGCGCGCGGTTCGACAATGTGCTGGCGGTGACGGCCGGCACGACGATGGGCATGATGATCGCCAATGTCCCTGCCGTGCTGTTCGGCGAAGCATTGGCGAAGAAGGTGCCGATGCGCGCGCTCCAGATCGGGGCGGCCCTTCTGTTCCTGGGACTGGGCCTGTGGATGATTGCTGATTTGCAGGGCTGGATCGGGTAAAGCAGTTGTCAGCGGGCGGCGGCTGTTGCAAGGGGATGGCGTACGCGTCCCCTCGAAAAAGGGGATGCGCAGGATCATTCCCTTTGAACATACAGGCATGGGACGCGTGATGAAGGACAGTCTGGTTACGGTGTTCGGCGGCGGCGGCTTTCTGGGCCGGCAGGTCGCCCAGGCGCTCCTGGCGCGTGGCGCGCGGGTGCGCGTGGCGCAGCGCGATCTGTCGACCGCCCTGCGCGTCAAGCCGTTGGGCGCCCTGGGCCAGACCCAGTTCGTCGCGGCCGACATCCGCAAGCCCGAAAGCGTCGCCCGCGCCGTTGCCGGCAGCGACATCGTCATCAATCTGGTGGGCGTACTGTCCGGCGATTTCCAGGGTTCCCATCATGACGGCGCGGCGAACGTCGCCAGGGCGGCGGCGGAAGCGGGCGTCCGGGCGCTCGTCCACGTCTCCGCCATTGGCGCGGACGCGCAGAGCCCGTCCGCCTATGGCCGGTCGAAGGCCGAGGGCGAAGCGGCGGTCAAGGCGGCCTTCCCCCATGCGACCATCCTGCGCCCCTCGATCATTTTCGGGCCGGAAGACCAGTTCCTCAATCGCTTTGCGGAGATCATCCGCATCGCCCCCGTGGTGCCAGTGATCGCCGCCGACACCCGGTTCCAACCGGTCTATGTCACGGACGTGGCGCAGGCCGTCGCCAATGCCGCCGGGAATCCCGGTGAATATGGCGGCAAGACCTATGAACTGGGCGGGCCGCAAAGCTATACGATGCGGGAACTCAACGCCTGGATCGCCAGGGCCATCGGCCGGGAGCGCAGCCTGTGCGCCGTTCCCGCCTCTGTCGCCTCGTTGATCGCCATGCTGCCGGGCGGCCCGATCACGCAGGACCAATTGTCCATGCTGGCCAGGGATAATGTCGTCGCGCCCGGCGCGGAGGGACTTGCCGAACTGGGCGTCGCGGCCACGCCGATGGCGGCCGTCGCGGAGAAATGGCTGGTCCGTTACCGCAAGCATGGCCGCTTTGCCGGCCGTGCTCAGGCCTGATCGGTCGCAATCCGATCAGGCGGGCCGACATGGGACCGCGACAGGCCGTCTTGCACGGGCCATTCGCTTCTGCACAATGGATGCCACGTTCCTGACGCCCTTCCCCGTTCGGGGGAGGGCTTTCCCCTGCTTGCCCCATAAGGATCTCATCCGCCCATGGACCTGCATTATCTGACAGTCATCCTGCTTGGCATCGTCGAGGGGTTGACCGAGTTCCTGCCCGTATCCTCGACCGGCCATCTGATCCTGGCGAGCGAATTGCTGGGCTATGATGCGTCGACATGGGCGATGTTCAACGTCATCATCCAGTTGGGCGCGATCCTGGCGGTGGTGGTGCTTTACTGGCGTACATTCTGGGCAGTGGGCATGGGACTGCTGCGCCGGGAACCGACAAGCTGGCGCTTCCTGCGCAATCTGCTGGTAGCCTTCATCCCGGCAGCGATCATTGGCCTGGCGCTGCATGATCATATCGAACAGTTGCTGGGCGCGCCGAAGGTCGTCGCCTGGGCGCTGATCGCCGGCGGCGTCGCGATCCTGGCGATCGAGCGGATGGTGAAGGAAAACCTCTTTCACGGCATAGCCGACATTCCCCTCCTCCGCGTGGTCGGCATCGGCCTGATCCAGTGCATGGCCATGATCCCCGGCATCAGCCGTTCGGGCGCGACGATCATGGGCGCGCTGACGCTGGGGGTGGAACGGCGCACAGCGGCGGAATTCAGCTTCTTCCTCGCCATCCCGACCATGTTGGGGGCATCGACATTGGAACTGCTGAAGAATGGCGACAAGCTGACATCGGCGGCGGTGGGATGGGACAGCATCGCTCTGGGCTTCTTCGTGTCCTTCATCGTCGCCCTGCTGGTCATCAAATGGTTCGTCGGGCTGGTGTCGCGGCACGGCTTCGCGCCATTTGCCTGGTATCGAATCGTCGCCGGAATCGCCGCCCTGGCGTGGCTTTCCCTAAGATAGGTCCAAATCGGCCATATTAAGCGCAAGATTATTTCAGACTTGGGTGCATTCCAGCGCGTTTTTCCCATAAATATGTCATCTGTGCTGACCTAATTCGTAGAATCCACGTGACTCTGCGGGTTTTTCTGCTATGCGCACCCTGCAAATTCTTTTCAGGGACTCATCATGGCAGACAATCCAATGCTGAAATTCGTGGGAACGGGCCAGGCCTATCCCGAGAAGCGTTCGGCCGACGATCGCGCCGACGACTTCCTGGAAATCAGCCGCAGCTTCATCCTGGACAGGGCGGAGGAACAGGCGTCGCGCTGCTCGCAATGCGGCGTGCCCTATTGCTCGACCCATTGCCCGCTGCACAACCATATTCCCGACTGGCTGCGCCTGACCGCCGAAGGCCGCCTGCGCGAAGCCTATGAACTCAGCAACCTGACCAGCACCATGCCGGAAATCTGCGGCCGCATCTGCCCGCAGGACCGCCTTTGCGAGGGCAATTGCGTCATCGAATTTTCCGGCCATGGTTCGGTCACTATCGGTTCGGTCGAAAAGTTCATCACTGATACGGCCTGGAAGGAAGGCTGGGTCGAGCCGCTCGTGCCCGGCGCGTCGCTGGGGCAGTCGGTCGGCGTCATCGGCGCGGGTCCGGCGGGCCTCACCACGGCGGAATATCTGCGCGTCGCGGGCTATGATGTCCATGTCTACGACCGCCACGACCGCGCCGGCGGCCTGCTGACCTACGGCATTCCCGGCTTCAAGCTGGAGAAGGACGTCGTCATGCGCCGGATCCAGCGCCTGAAGGATGGCGGCATCGTCTTCCATGAAAGCTTCGAGGTCGGCCGCGACGCGACCATGGATGAACTGCGCAGCCGTCACGACGCCGTCCTGATCGCGACCGGCGTGTACAAGCCGCGCGACATCAAGGCGCCGGGCGTCGGCGCGCCGGGCGTGGTCAAGGCGCTCGATTTCCTCATCGCCTCCAACAAGGCCGGCTTCGGCGACGCCGTGCCGGAGCATGAGGACGGTTCGCTCCACGCCAATGGCAAGAAGGTCGTCGTTATCGGCGGCGGCGACACGGCGATGGATTGCGTCCGCACGGCGGTCCGCCAGGGTGCGACTTCGGTCAAGTGCCTCTACCGCCGCGACCGCGACAATATGCCCGGATCGCAGCGTGAAGTCGCCAATGCGGAGGAGGAAGGCGTGGAGTTCGTCTGGCTCTCCGCCCCCATCGCCTTCGAAGGCACCGACCACGTGACCGGCGTCAAGGTGACGAAGATGCGCCTCGGCCAGCCCGACGCATCGGGCCGCCGCGCCCCGGAACCCGATCCGGGCACGGAGCATGTGCTGGAGGCCGATCTGGTGATCAAGGCGCTGGGTTATGATCCGGAAGAACTGCCCAGGCTGTTCGGTGCGGAAGACCTGTCCGTCACCCGCTGGGGCACGCTGCGCGTCGATCACAAGACGATGATGACCAGCATGGACGGCGTGTTCGCGGCGGGCGACATCGTGCGCGGCGCCTCGCTGGTGGTCTGGGCGATCCGCGACGGCCGCGACGTGACCGAACATATGCACCGCTACCTGAAGGCGAAGGCCAAGGCGGCGGCCGGGGAAAGGGTAGCCGCCTGATGCGCGCCGCCTTCCTCCTCCTGCTGGCGACCCCGATCGCTGCACAGGCCCAGGCCCAGGCACAGGTTGCCGCGGCGGCGGTCCAGCCTGTGGACCCGGCACTGCTGGCCAAGGCTCAGCCGATCGCCTCCATCATCTTGCCCGACGGCACCATGGAAAGGATGATGGGGCCGATGATGCAGAAGATGATGGGACCAATGATGGACGGCATGACCCGAATGCCCATCCGCGAATTCCTGAAGATGGGTGGCCTCGATCCGGAAAAGGCCGATAGCCTGGGTAAAGGCACGGTCGAGGAAATGATGGCGATCATCGACCCCAATTTCCGCAAGCGGATGGACGTGATGGTCAACAGCATGATGCCGGCCATGGGTCGCTTCATGGGACGCTATGAACCGGACATGCGGGAAGGCATGGCAGAGGCCTTCGCCTATCGCTACAGCGCGGCCGAACTGGACCAGATCAGCGCCTTCCTGAAAACGCCCGTCGGCGCCAAATTCGGTGCGGGCTTCATGGAGCTGGCCACGGACCCGCATTATATTGGCCGAATGCAGAAGATCATGCCTGAAATGATGCAGGCCATGCCGGAGATCATGAAATCCTCCGCGGAACAACTCGCCAAGCTGCCCAAGCCGCGAACCTATAATGATCTGACGAAGGCCGAACGCGAGCGTCTCACCGCGTTGATCGGCGCGGACGCGAAGAAGGCCAACTGACAATAGCGCCGGCCCCGCCGGCAACCAACGGAATGACAGCGGCCGTACCCAGGAACAGGGACGGCCACATGCAAGGGTAAGTCATCATGACCGACACCAATTTCATGGCCAGCCCCGAAGAGCGCGCACGGATCGCGGCCGAGGGCATGTATCATCCCCAGATGGAAGGCGACGCCTGCGGCGTCGGCCTGGTCGCCGCGACCGACGGTCGCGCCAGCCGGCGCGTGGTCGCCAGCGCGATCGACGCGCTGAAGGCCGTGTGGCACCGCGGTGCCGTTGACGCCGACGGCAAGACCGGGGACGGCGCGGGCATCCATGTGGACCTGCCGGTACGATTCTTCGACGATGCGATCGCGGATTCGGGTCACAAGCCGCTGCCCAACCGCCTTGCCGTCGGCATGATCTTCCTGCCGCGCACCGACCTCAGCGCTCAGGAAACCTGCCGCACCATCGTCGAGAGCGAGATCATCGAGGCGGGCTACACCATCTATGGCTGGCGCCAGGTGCCGGTCGACGTTTCCGTCATCGGGGAAAAGGCGCAGCGCACCCGTCCCGAAATCGAGCAGATCATGATCGCCGGCCCCATGCCGGAGGAACGCGATCAGGCCGAGTTCGAAAAGGACCTCTACCTGATCCGCCGCCGGATCGAAAAGAAGGTGATCGCCGCGCAGATCCAGGACTTCTACATCTGTTCGCTCTCCTGCCGGTCGATCATCTACAAGGGGCTGTTCCTCGCCGAATCGCTGTCGGTCTTCTATCCTGACCTGCAGGACGAGCGGTTCGAGAGCCGGGTCGCGATCTTCCACCAACGCTATTCGACCAACACTTTCCCGCAATGGTGGCTGGCCCAGCCGTTCCGCACGCTCGCCCATAATGGCGAGATCAACACGATCCGCGGCAACAAGAACTGGATGAAGAGCCACGAGATCAAGATGGCGTCGCTGGCCTTCGGAGATCACTCCGAAGACATCAAGCCCGTGATCCCGGCCGGCGCTTCCGACACCGCCGCGCTGGATGCGGTGTTCGAGGCGATCTGCCGCTCCGGCCGCGATGCCCCGACGGCAAAGCTCATGCTCGTCCCCGAAGCCTGGCAGTCGGCCGACGCCGAACTGCCGCAGGCGCATTCGGACATGTATGAATATCTCGCCTCCGTCATGGAGCCGTGGGACGGCCCCGCCGCGCTGGCGATGACCGACGGCCGCTGGGTCGTGGCCGGCGTCGACCGCAACGCGCTGCGCCCGCTGCGCTACACGCTCACCGGCGACAATCTGCTGATCGTCGGTTCCGAAACCGGCATGGTCGTCGTGCCCGAAACCACCATCGTCCGGAAGGGCCGCATGGGTCCGGGCCAGATGATCGCCGTAGACCTGCAGGAAGGCGTGATCTTCGACGACCGGGAGATCAAGGACCAGATTGCGGGCGAGCGCCCTTATTCGGAACTGATCAAGGACTTCATGACGGTCAATGATCTGAGCGAGGCGCCGTCCGCCCTGCCCGCCTGGGACAAGGCCGAACTGACGCGCCGCCAGGTCGCCGCCAATCTGACGCTGGAGGATATGGAGCTGATCCTCGCCCCCATGGTCGAGGATGCGAAGGAAGCGGTCGGCTCCATGGGCGACGACACGCCGCTGGCGGTCATTTCCGACAAGCCACGCACGATCAGCCATTTCTTCCGCCAGAATTTCAGCCAGGTCACCAACCCGCCGATCGATCCGTTGCGGGAACGGTATGTCATGAGCCTGAAGACGCGCTTCTCCAACCTGCACAACATATTGGAGCAGGAAGCGCAGAACAGCCATGTGCTGGTGCTGGATTCGCCGGTGCTGACCTCGACCGAATGGGCGAAGCTGAAGAGCCATTTCGGTCCGGCTGTCGCGGAAATCGACTGCACCTTCCCGGCCGAAGGCGGGCAGGAACAGCTTCGCGCCGCCATCGCCCGCATCCGCGAAGAAGCGGAGCAGGCCGTGCGCGAGGGCCGCACCGAAATCTTCCTGACCGACGAGCATGTCAGCGCCGGCCGCGTCGCCATCGCCGGCGTGCTGGCGGCGGCGGCCGTGCACACCCATCTCGTCCGCAAGGGGTTGCGCAGCTATGCGTCGATCAACGTGCGCTGCGCCGAAGCGCTCGACACCCATTATTTCGCGGTGCTGATCGGCGTCGGCGCGACCACGGTGAACGCCTATCTGGCCGAGGCGAGCATCGCGGACCGCCATGCCCGTGGCCTGTTCGGCGACCTGTCGCTGGAGGCCTGTTTCGAACGCTACCGCATCGCCATCAATGAAGGCTTGCTGAAGATCATGTCCAAAATGGGCATCGCGGTCATCAGCAGCTATCGCGGCGGCTATAATTTCGAAGCTGTGGGTCTGTCGCGTGCACTGGTCAACGATCTCTTCCCCGGCATGCCCGCGAAGATTTCGGGCGAGGGCTATCAATCGCTCCATTATAGCGCGAAGATGCGCCATGACGCCGCCTATGACGGTGCCGTGGTGCGCCTGCCGGTCGGCGGCTTCTACCGTCAGCGCAACGGGGGCGAGACGCATGCCTATTCGGCGCAGCTGATGCACCTGTTGCAGACCTCGGTCGCGACGGACAGCTATTCGACCTATCTGCAATTCTCGCGCGGCGTGCGCGACCTGCCGCCGGTCTATCTGCGTGACCTGCTGGAGTTCAACTTCGCCCGCGAGGCCGTGCCGATCGACGAGGTCGAGGCGACCACGGAGATCCGCAAGCGCTTCGTGACGCCGGGCATGTCGCTGGGCGCGCTCTCTCCGGAAGCGCATGAGACGCTGGCGATCGCAATGAACCGGATCGGCGCCAAGGCCGTGTCGGGCGAAGGCGGCGAGGATGCGAACCGCTTCAAGCCCTATGACAATGGCGACAACGCCAATTCGGTGATCAAGCAGATCGCGTCGGGCCGCTTCGGCGTCCATGCCGAATATCTGGGCAGCGCCGAGGAAATCGAGATCAAGGTCGCGCAGGGCGCCAAGCCCGGCGAGGGTGGACAGCTCCCCGGTTTCAAGGTGACCGAGTTCATCGCGAAGCTGCGCCATGCGACGCCCGGCGTGACGCTGATCTCGCCGCCGCCGCACCATGACATCTATTCGATCGAGGATCTCGCGCAGCTCATCTACGACTGCAAGATGATCAACCCGCGCGCGCGGGTCTGCGTGAAGCTGGTCAGCCAGGCGGGCATCGGCACCGTCGCGGCGGGCGTGGCGAAGGCGCATGCCGACGTCATCCTGGTCGCGGGGCATGTCGGCGGCACCGGCGCCTCGCCGCAGACGTCGGTCAAATATGCGGGCACTCCCTGGGAAATGGGGCTTTCCGAAGCCAATCAGGTGCTGACCCTGAACGGCCTGCGCCATCGCGTGAAGCTGCGCACCGACGGCGGCCTCAAGACCGGCCGCGACATCGTGATCGCGGCGATCCTGGGCGCCGAGGAGTTCGGCATCGGCACGCTGTCGCTGGTCGCGATGGGTTGCATCATGGTGCGCCAGTGCCACAGCAACACCTGCCCGGTCGGCGTCTGCGTGCAGGATGAGCGCCTGCGCGAAAAGTTCACCGGCACGCCGGAAAAGGTCATCAACCTCATGACCTTCATCGCGGAGGAGGTGCGCGAGATACTGGCGCGTCTGGGCTATCGCAGCCTGGACGAGGTGATCGGCAGGACCGAACTGCTGAAGCAGGTCAATCGCGGCGCGGAGCATCTGGACGATCTCGACCTCAACCCGATCCTGGCCAAGGTGGATGCGCCGGACGATCAGCGCCGTTTCAGCCTGACCGAATGGCGCAACCCGGTGCCGGACAGCCTTGATGCGCAGATGATGAAGGACGCCCGCGCCGTGTTCGAACGCGGCGAGAAGATGCAGCTCACCTATACGGTGCGCAACACGCATCGCGCCGTCGGCACCCGCCTGTCGGCCGCCGTGACCGAGAAGTTCGGCATGTCGACGCTGGCGGACGGGCACCTTACCGTGCGGCTGCGCGGTTCGGCCGGCCAGTCGCTGGGCGCCTTCCTGTGCAAGGGCATCAAGCTGGAAGTGTTCGGCGATGCCAATGACTATGTCGGCAAGGGCCTGTCGGGCGGCATCATCACGGTGCGCACCACCGTATCCTCGCCGCTGTCGAGCAAGGACAACACGATCATCGGCAACACCGTCCTCTATGGCGCGACCAGCGGCAAGCTGTTCGCGGCGGGCCAGGCCGGGGAACGCTTCGCCGTGCGCAATTCGGGCGCACAGGTGGTGGTCGAAGGCTGCGGCGCGAACGGATGCGAATATATGACCGGCGGCACCGCAGTCATATTGGGCAGGACCGGGGCGAATTTCGGTGCGGGCATGACCGGCGGCATGGCCTTCATCCTGGATGAAGATGGCAGCTTCCCGACACGGGCCAATCCGGAAAGCATCCTCTGGCAGCGGCTGGAAAGTGCGCATTGGGAAGCGGAGCTGAAGGCCCTGGTCGCCCAGCATGCCGTGGCGACCGACAGCAAATGGTCAAACACGATCCTGGACGACTGGGATCGCTGGCGCCGTTATTTCTGGCAGATCTGCCCGAAGGAGATGGTGAGCCGCCTCGCCCATCCGTTGAGCGATGCTCCGGCGGAAGTTGTGGCCGCCGAATAAAGGGCAGTCCGGCAGAACGGCATCAATATGACATGGCAACGTCCGCCGGGGCATCCTCGGCGGACGTTCTGTCTCCGGCGGCCTGGGCGATCTTCACCCCATGCGGGCCGCCGTCGCTTGATCCACCATCAAGCCCCTCCAGGGATACAGACGACGCCCCTCCGGCCTGTGGCGGTTCAGGGACGGCCTCGCCCAGGTCATACCGCGCCTCATCATGGCGGACATCAGGATCGTTCGACCCGTTCCAGTTTGCCAGGTCTGCCGCCATTTGCCGATCGGCCAGCGTGGGGCCGCATCCCTTGCAATCAACGACCGCAGGGCCAGTCAGACCGGCAGGATCAGAAAGGCTATCCTGCGGCATCGCGGCTTGCGGCAATGGCGTTTCCAGCGCGGCCCGCGGCGACGTCGTGGCATATAGGCCCAGCCCATAGCCCCCGGTGAGGGCCGTCGCCGCGCATGCACATGAAAATAACCAGAAGCGCGCGGACATGAGCAGCCCTTCCTCTATTCGTCACTCGCTCCCCGACTTTCTCCGGGCAAAACAACGCAAATGAAGATCGGTTGTTGCATGAGGAAAAAGCCTTTGCTAAGGGCCGCCTCCTACCAAGGCACCGGCCCCGCCGGTTCCCGGAAAATGTGCGGTCGTGGCGGAATTGGTAGACGCGCAACGTTGAGGTCGTTGTGGCCGAAAGGCCGTGGAAGTTCGAGTCTTCTCGACCGCACCATTCCATCTTGAAAATCTCCCTCCTCCCCCCCCCTCAAGGGGCCCGTTGGTGGTTTACGGTGTGATCGCCCTTGTGCACGATCTCGCCCGGCTAGATGCGCTCGGTCATCGCGTCCCGCGAACCCGTCGCGATCGATCGCACTGGATCAAGGTCGAATATCGGATGAACCACGTCCGGGGATGACCTGCGCGCCTCTCCCCTAGCGTATTTTCAAGTTGACCGTTTACGGTCGACGGCTGGGAAAATGCGGCCTCAAAAGACTGAGCGATTTCCACTCAAAGTGAAATCGCTCTAGTCGTCAGCCGCGTCGAAGGCTGCACGCGCCATGCGGATCGCCTCCTCGTTCGCGTTCACCCAGTAAATCAGCCGTCGCGTCTCTCCGTGCAGCGCCGCGCCCAGCCCGGTAAGCGCATAGCTCACCTTCGGCGGCACGTCGGCGCTTACGCTGCGCGCCACGAAGCCGTCGCGTTCGAGCGCGCGCAGCTTCAGGGTCAATATCCGCTGTGAAATTGCCTGCTCGGCCGAGAGCGTCGCCAGCAGCCGCCTGAGTTCGGCCTGGCGCAGCTCGCCCGTGGCGAGCACCAGCAGGATCAGGGTCGACCAGCGGTCGCCCAGCAGGCCCATGACCTCACGCACCGGGGCGTCCCGCGCCGTGCCGTGCCGTGCCATTTCCTGGGCCAGGCTGGCCAGGCCCGGACGGTCCGGAGTATCGCTGCACCCGTTGGTCATGATGTGCCCTGGGCACAAAAAAGTGCCGTCTTCCCTCTGTTCGCGGATACATTATGCCGCCTGCCGGGAAGGTCAACGAATTGGGAGAGCATGATGGCCGAAGATGCCATTCGTCTTGACGGCAAGGTGGCGATCGTGACCGGCGGCGCCGGGGGCATCGGCTCGGCCACCGCACGGCTGCTCGCGCGGCGCGGCGCCAGCGTGGCGATCGCCGATATCGCGTTGGATCCGGCTCGCTCCTTGGCCGCCGGAATTCCCGGTGCCATCGCCGTGTCCCTCGACCTTGAGAGCGAAGCCTCGATCGAGGCGATGATCGCCGAGGTTGTCGCAAGGTTCGGCCGTATCGACGTGCTCCACAACAACGCCGCCCTGCTCGGCCCCGATATCGCCCGGGCCGACGGTGACATAGAGCACATGGCGACGGCCCTCTGGGACCGGACCTACGCCGTCAACGTGCGCGGCACGATGATCGCCTGCCGCGCCGCCCTGCCCCATCTGCGCGGCACCCGCGGCAATATCGTCAACATGGTCAGCAACCTCGCCCTGCAGGGCCATCTGATCCAGTCGGCCTATTCCTCGTCCAAGGCTGCGATCATCCAGTTGACCCGCGCCATCGCCGCCAGCCACGGCAAGGCCGGCATACGCTGCAACGCGGTCGCCCCCGGCATGACCATGACCCCGGCCCTGCGCGAGGCCTTTCCCCCTGCCCTGCGCCGGACGGTCGAGGATGAAACCCTGCGAGATCAACTCGGCGAGGCAGAGGACATTGCCGAGGTCGTGGGATTCCTCGTTTCGGATGCGGCCCGCCACGTCACCGGTCAGGTGCTGGTGGCCGATGGTGGCTGCGCCAGCCATGTTCCGGGCCTCGCGGGCTTCCGCTCCTTCCTGTCCGGAGAACATTGAAATGAGCCCTTACGACATCGTCGTCATGGGCGCGGGCCACAATGGCCTCGTCGCCGCCGCCTACATGGCCAAGGCGGGCAAGAAGGTGCTCGTCCTCGAACGCAAACCCCATTATGGCGGCGGCGTTTCCACCCGCGAATTGCTTCACCCCGGCTTCTGGCACGACGAACACTCGAACGTGCACATCATGATCCAGGGCAACCCGATGCTGCGGGAGGACGAGCTGGGGCTGCTGTCGAGGTTCGGCCTGGAATATATCTACCCCGACCTGATCCATGTGAGCATCTGGGATGATGGCACGGTCATCCGCTCCTACAAGGATCTCGACAAGACCTGCGAGGAACTGGCGCGGATCTGCGGCCCGAAGGACGCGGAAGCCTACCGCCGGTTCGTCCAGATGAGCCAGACCGCACTGCCCATGCTGGTCAGCGGTCTCTACAGCCCGCCCTTCCCGATGGGCGCTTTCGTGGCGATGATGGACCAGTCCGACGAGGGCCGCTTCCTCCTCGACCTGATGCAGCGTACCGCGCTCGACATTGTCGACGCCTATTTCGACAGCGAACTGCTCAAGCTCCACATCGTCCGCATGGTGACCGAGAACCTGCAGATGCCGGACGAGCTCGGCACCGGCATGGGCGCCTTCGTCATGCCCGGCATCGTCCACAGCTATGGCTGCTCGATGCCCAAAGGAGGCTCCGGCCAGCTCTCCCACGCCCTCGTCCGCGCGATCGAGCATTTCGGCGGCGAGGTGCGCTGCAATGCCGAGGTCAGGCGCGTCATCGTCTCAGGCGGCAAGGCTGTCGGCCTCGAACTCGTGGACGGCGAGACCTTCATGGCCAGGGACGGCGTGATCGGCGCGATTCATCCCCACGTCCTGCGCAAGTTCGTGGGCGAAACGCCCGAACCCGTGCTCCAGCGGGCCGAGCGCGTGACCCAATCGACTTTCTCGATCAATCTCACCCATATGACGCTCAAGGAGCGGCTTCGGCTCAAGGTCGGCAACGACTGCAACGCGATGATGACCGAGCTGATGGATTTCTACACTGTGCGCGACATGAGCCTCGAATATGACAAGCTGCGCCGGGGGGAGGTCAGCTCGCGTCTCGTCGCGGGTGGCGACAACACGATCTTCGATCCTTCCCGCGCCCCTGAAGGAGCCGGCCTGTTCTACGGCGTCAACTTCGCCCCCTATAATCTCTGGCCGGGCGGCCCCGCCTCGTGGGACGAACGCAAGGAGGAGATCGCCGACAAGGCTCTCGCCCAGTATCGCAAGTTCTACGTCAACCTCACCGACGAGAACATTACCGGCCGCCTCATCCGCTCGCCGATCGACCACGAGCGCGACAGCCCGGCCAGCTTCGTGCGCGGCGACATCCACGGCTGCGCGCCGTTCTTCTACCAGTCCGCCGGCCACCGCCCGACGCCCGACCTCGGAAGCTTGCGCGTGCCCGGGATCGAGGGTCTCTATCTTGTCGGCCCCTTCATGCACCCAGGGGGCGGCGTGTTCGGCGCGGGCCGCGCCACGGCCATCCAGATGATGGACGACATGGGGATCGACTACGACAAGGTCTGCGGAAGGGCCGTCCAGTGAGCAATGCAGCCAAGCCTCCGGTGGCGAGGATTCTCGACGCCAACGACAAGGAACTCATGGCGATCCGCAAGCTTGAGCGCGACGGCAACACGCTGGTCGTGCGCGGCAAGATCTTCGGCGCCATGCCCATGGTGGCCAAGCTCACGCCGGGCGAGGCCCGCGCCGCGCTCAGGCTGCTGGATTTCCGGACAATCCTGTTCCTGCTGACCCTGCTATTTCGAAAATGAGGCGATATCCAGGAGCGCTGGAGCCACGGTGATCAGATGACCGTAGCGACATGCTCCACGCTGGGGGGCTCGACGAAGAACGGCCCGGCCAGTGCCCGCCAATGCTGGAAGCCCTGGCTTTCGCGGAAATCGACCATGTGCGCCTCGACGCTTTCCCAGCCGACCACCAGCCGATAACGCTCGGGATGCTCGATCGACCGCTGCAGGGCGAAGGAGAGGAAACCCGTGGCGCCTTCGAAAAAGGGCCGCGCCGCAGCAACCGCCGCCTCGAACTCGGCGCTGCGCGTAGGGTCGATCGTCAGCGTTGCAATCTCATATATCATGCTGGGTCTTTCACAGGCTGGGTTTTGCTCAAGTCCATTTCGCCGTCAGCTCGATGCTGCTTCCGATCGGAAACTCGTCGCGCACCGCCAGCCCTGCCGGGCCAAGCTCGCGCGTCCGCCGTTGCGCGGTCGGCATAGCGCTCGAACTCGGCTGCGACCTTGGGTTCAGCGAAGATCATCCAGCCCTGATCACCGGGCCGGTCGCCGCTGTCAAGCGACCACCACCCGGCCCCGGCTGCTGGGAGCCATCCTCGACAAATTCGATCAAATTGCCCGCGCAGTCGCGGATGAAACAACCCTTGCCAAAGGCTTCGCGCACGACAAACGCGATGTCGGCTCCCTTCTCCGTCATCTCGGCCAGAAATGCCTCGATATCCTCGACCCGGAAGGCCACATGCTTGTTGCCGTGGACCAGCAGGTCGCGCAGCGGAGAGCGCCGGTCCTCCGGCAGCGACGCCGCCCCCTCCACCTCGAACAGCTCGAATCGCAGCGGCCCCTTGCGCACCATGGCGGTGTGGCTGCGCGCCGCCTCGATCCAGAACCGCTTCTCCAGTTCGAAGCCGAGTACGCGTCCATACCATTTGATGGCCTCGTCAAGGCTGGGTACGGATACTCCTCCGTGATGAAAGGTGAACTCCGCCATCAGCCCATCTCCGCAAGGGTTTCGGCCCGCCAGTCGGTCATGCAGTCGCGCATGCCGATGCCGCGCCCGCGCGCCGGACGGCGGCGCTTGCCCGGCTCGGGATCATTGCCGACGCAGACCAGGGCCAGGTTCATGCCAGGATTCCACATGCAGTTTCGGAAAAGCATTCGAACATGAGGATTTCTTCCTAGTCGGCGGTCCAACCGGCATCGACCACCATGCTGGTGCCGGTCATGAAGGCGGAGGCGTCGGAAGCGAGGTAGAGGACGGCTCCCATGAGGTCCTCGACCCGGCCGATGCGGCCGAGCTTGATCTTGGTGAGGACATTGGCCCTGAACACGGCATCGGCGAACATCGGGGCGGTCATCGGCGTCTCGATGAAAGTCGGTGCGATGGTGTTGGAGCGGATGGCATGGGGGGCAAGGTCGAGCGCAAAGCTCTTGTTCATGCCCTCAAGCGCCCACTTCGACGCGCAGTAGAGGCTGCGGTTGGGTCCGCCGACATGGCCCATCTGGGACCCCATGTGGATGAGGCTGCCGTGCGTTGCCGTCTCGATCATCCGTTTCGCGCAGGCCTGCGCGACAAAGAAGGCGGCCTTGAGGTTGAGGCCAAGGACGGCGTCATAATCTTCTTCGGTCACGTCCCATATCGGCTTGGGCCGGTTGGTCCCGGCGTTGTTGACAAGGACGTGGAAGGGCTCGCGCGCGGCGAAGAAGGTCTCAACGGCGGCAAGGTCCGAGACGTCGAGCACCGCCGCCTCCGCCGTGCCACCGGCGGCACGAATGGCCTGGGCAGCTTCCCCGATCTCGCCAGCGGAACGGGCAGCAAGCGTGACCACCGCGCCCGCCTGCGCCAGTGCCGCGGCGCACGCAAGGCCGATACCGCGCCCCGCCCCGGTGACGAGGGCGCGGCGATGGTCGAGGCGAAAGCTGGGAGTCTGGGGGAGAGCGGTCATGCCCCCGGTCCTCACGCCCGTGTCAGTTCGCTTGGTTCGACCTGCCCGGCATAGGGCACGTTCCTGCCGCCGAAACGGCGGACCCGGATGTTGGCCTGCTCGCCATGGCCAGCGAAGCCCTCAAGCGCACAGAGGCGGCTGCAATATTCGCCGATGAGCGTGCTTGCCTCGTCGGTCAGAACCTTCTGGTAGGTGCAGGTCTTGATGAACTTGCCGACCCACAGGCCGCCGGTATAGCGGGCCGCCTTCTTCGTCGGCAGGGTGTGGTTGGTGCCGATAGCCTTGTCGCCATAGGACACGTTGGTGCGGCTGCCCAGGAACAGCGCGCCGTAATTGGTCATGTTGGCCAGGAAGTAGTCTGGGTCGGCGGTCATCACCTGGACATGCTCGCTCGCGATCTCATCGGCGATGTCGACCATCTCCTCGTAGCTTTCGGCCACGATCACCTCGCCGAAGGCCTCCCACGCCTTGCGGGCATGGTCGGCGGTGGGGAGGATATTCAGCAGGCGCTCGATCTCTCCCATCGTCTCGCGGGCGAATTTCTCGCTGTTGGTGAGCAGCACGCCCGGGCTGTCGGGTCCGTGCTCGACCTGTCCCAGGATGTCGGTCGCGGCCATTTCAGGGTCGCAGCCAAGCTCGTCGGCAATGATGAGGGTCTCGGTCGGACCGGCGAAGAGGTCGATGCCGACGCGGCCGTAGAGCTGACGCTTGGCTTCGGCCACGAAGGCGTTGCCGGGACCTACAAGGATATCGACAGGGTCGATCGTCCCGGTACCCAGGGCCATCGCCCCGATCGCCTGGATGCCCCCGAGCGCATAGATCGCATCGGCCCCGGCGAGCGCCTGCGCGGCGACAATAGCCAGCGCCGGCTTGCCCTGGAACGGCGGAGCGCAGGTGATGACGCGCGGCACGCCGGCGATCCTGGCGGTGATCACGCTCATATGGGCCGAGGCGAGCAGAGGATATTTGCCACCCGGCACGTAGCACCCGGCATTCTGGATGGGCAGGTGCTTGTGGCCAAGCACGACGCCGGGCAGAGTCTCGACCTCGACGTCCTTCATCGAATCGCGCTGGACCTGCGCAAAGTTCCTGACCTGGGCCTGGGCGAAGTCGATGTCCTTGCGCTCCTGAGGGGTGAGGCTGTCGACCGCCGCGTCGATCTCGGCCTGGCTCAGGCGATAGTCCTCTCTGTCCCAGCCGTCGAATTTGACGCTCATCTCGCGCACGGCCACATCGCCGCGCGCCTCGATATCCGCCAGTGCCGCCTCGACAATATCGCGCACCTTGCGGTCCGCGTCTGCCTTCGCTTCCGCGCTCGCTCCGCGCTTGAGCCAGATCGCCATCGAATACTCCGAAGATATGATTGCGGCACGGATCAATGCCGCTAGCTCCGTCGACCGACCATCACATTGTATCGATGCGAGCGTATCGACCAAATGCCTTTGGCCTCGTCTGCGCGGTCCGATAATCCGACGTCGAGATAATCGGGAGACCCTTCCACCATGCGCCTTGCCACGCTTCGCAACGGAACCGCCGACGGCCGCCTGGTCGTCGTTTCGCCCGATGCGGCGCACTGCGCCGCTGCGCCGGTCCGGTGCCTGCAGGAAGCCCTGGAGAATTGGGAGATGATCGAGCCGGAGATGGCCGCGATCACCGACTTCCCCGAAGCGCTGGACCTGGCCCATGTGCTCGCCCCGCTGCCCCGCGCCTGGCAGTGGCTCGACGGCTCGGTCTATCCCAGCCATGGCGAACTGATGGACAAAGCGCTCGGCATCGAGCCGTTCAAGCCCGACTGGCCGCTGATGTACCAGGGCGTTTCGGACACCTTTCACGCACCCCTAGCCGAGGTGCCGATGGCAAGCGAGGAACTCGGCATCGATTTCGAGGGCGAATTCGGCGTGATCACCGACGCCGTGCCGATGGGCACGTCCGCCGAGGAGGCCGGCAGGCACATCAGGCTCGTCGTCCAGATCAATGACTGGTCGCTGCGCAAGCTCGCCGGGCCGGAGATGAAGTCGGGCTTCGGCTGGATCCAGGCCAAGCCGCCCTGCGGCATGGCACCCTTTGCCGTCACGCCTGAAGAACTCGGCCTGGCCTGGCGCAAAGGCCGCCCGGCGATGAACCTGTTCGTCCAGTGGAACGGCAAGCAGTTCGGCAATGCCGATGGCGAACAGATGGCCTATGGCTTCGACGAGCTCGTGGCCCATGCCGCCCGCACCCGCAATCTCGTCGCGGGAACGGTGATCGGCTCGGGCACGGTGTCGAATCCCAATTTCCGGGAGGTCGGCTCATCCTGCATCGCTGAACGGCGGGGCATCGAAATCGTCGACACAGGCGCGGCCATCACCGAATTCATGCATTACGGCGACACTGTCCGCATGGAGGCGGTGTGTCGCGACGGACGCTCTCCCTTCGGCGTGCTCGAACAGACGGTGGTCAGGGCCTGAACGAAGGTCTCTCCGGCGGCAAGAGCGCCGCCCCTTCGGTCGCCGAGCCGCTCAGGCATGGACCATGGCCGAGTCTTTGCGCAGCCGCGCGAACAGGCTCAGCGCCGCGCCCACCAGCGCCGCCGCGGCGAGGACGCCGAAGGCTCCGCGCAATCCGCCCGTGTGGCTCCCCGCCACCGTCACCACCACCGGGCAGAGGAATTGCCCGACCGAGAACGCGCCGGTCCACAATCCTGCGCCGCGGCTGCGGACCTCGAACGGCAGTCCGCTGATCGCCCAAACCAGCAGCGAGGGCAACAGCATGCCGGCGCCGAGCTGGTTGATGAAGCACCCGGCAAGAAAGCCCGCCGGCGCACCAGAGCGGCTCATCAGCAGGAAGCCGATCGCAAGCAGCGTGAACTCGATCAGCAGCAGGCTCGCGATCGGCAGCTTCGATCCCACCCGCGAATAGACATATGTGCCCACCGGCACCCCGATGCTGGCGAGCGAAGTGAGGAAGCCGATCCGCGCCGGATCGGTGATGCCGAACTGGGTCAAACCGATCGGGGACTGGATCTGCGCGGTGTAGAACAGCACGGACCCGAACACGGTGATCGCAATGATCCCGGTCATGCGCAACCACGGGAAACCGGCCGAACTGGCGTCGCGCTGGGCAATTTCCGCCTCCGGGGAGTCGCGCCGTGCCGGTTCCCAGGTGAATAGCAGCACCAGCACGAACATCAGCAGCGCCGAACCATAGACCCAGAATGGCGCGCGCCAGCCGAACCGGCCCAGGAGACCGCCGACGTTCAGGAACAGAAGAGCGGATATCGAGGCCATGGCTGTCTGCCCTGCCAGCCAGCGGTCACGCGCGGGGCCTTCGAAATAGTCGCCGATCATCGTCGTGCTCAGCACCATGATCATCGCTTCAGCCATGCCGACCGCCACGCGTGACACGATGATCCAGCCAAGATCGCGCAGGAAGACCGGCGCGATGCCCACCACCGCATAAACGAGAAAAGCCGCCAGGAGCAGCCGCCTGCGACCGAACCGATCCCCCAATATTCCCGCCATCGGTGAAAACAGCGCAACGCACAGCGCCGGCACCGTCAGCACCATCGGCACCCAATATTCGTGATGCTCAACGCTGGCGAATTCCTGGAGCAACGCCGGCAGGTTGGGCGCCAGCAACACGATCGCCATTGCCGACAAGGTGATCGGCAGGAGCAGCGAGATCCCTGTGGCAAATCCCGCCCGTTGATGCGTGGTCATATCTTCTCCCGCCTTGAGGCCATGTCTTGTGGCAAGTTCCCCAGCCCTGACGCATTAGACTGCCGTGGCCCATCGATCCAAACGATGGTGTAGGATCGTGCACATCCATGAGAAGGGATCGGAAAACCTGTCGAAGGGCAGATTGTTCGACGCCATGCCAAGCGGAGGCGTCGAGCGGCACCGGGTGGTCAGGAAGGGCGCACGGCGAAGGCATCGCGCGTGGTGATGGTGTGGCGAGCGGAACTGATGCGCCCGCTCTGACCGCCGCGTTGAAAGCTCAACTAGGCTCGCAAGTCTATTTTCTACCAAAACAGAAGACAATATGCTGCTATCCTGGGCACGCCAGAGATGGAGGACCAATGAGGAACAGTTCGCATAGCAGCGCCGGAAGCCGGACCGACGTCGGTCTGGTGGCAGCAGCGAATGACGATGGCCGCCCCCTGCTGGCCTATGACTGCGATCAGCATCACGCCGTCGGGCCCCGCGCCCGCGCCCTGATCTTCAACGATCCGCGATCGCGCGCACTCCTGCCACTGATCGCACGAGTGGCGCCCAGCGACGCCAATGTGCTGATCATGGGCGAGACCGGCACCGGCAAGGAACTGGTCGCACGCTATGTCCACAGCCTCAGCGATCGGGCGCACGCGCCCTTCGTCGCGGTCAATTGCGGCGCCTTTTCCGAATCGCTGATCGAGGGTGAACTGTTCGGCTATGAAAAGGGCGCCTTCACCGGGGCGAACGTCGCGCGGCCCGGCTGGTTCGAGGCCGCCAATGGCGGGACACTGTTCCTCGACGAACTGGGCGACCTGTCGCTGCCGCTGCAGGTGAAGCTGCTGCGTGTCCTTCAGGAGCGGGAAGTCGTCCGGCTGGGATCGCGCAAGGCGGTGCCGCTCAACGTCCGGGTGATCGCCGCCACCAATGTCGAACTGCAGCAGGCGGTGAATGAGGGCCGCTTTCGATCCGACCTCTTCTACCGCCTTCAGGTCGTGGCCATCCCCCTGCTCCCGCTACGCGAACGGCGAGCGGACATCCTGCCGCTGGCGCGCCATTTCCTCGAGCAATATGGGAAGCGAGCAGGCGCCAGCCGGCTGGAGTTGAGCGCGGCGGCCGAAGAGGCGCTGTTCCAGCATGGCTGGCCCGGCAACATCCGCGAGTTGGAAAATGCGATCCACCGCGCCACGCTGATCTGTGAGGATGGCCGGATCCGGCCTGCCGATCTCGGGCTGGGCGACCCTGTGGGCGCCAGCGATCCGGGCGCCGATCCCGCCTCGCTGGAGGAGGCGGTTCGTCCCCTCATCGGCCGGCTGCTGAAGGGCGACCATGATCAGTTGCTAGACCGGCTGGTCGCGTTCACCGTGACCGAGGCGTTTCGCCTGTCGAGCGAAAATCAGATCAAGACGGCCGCGGCGCTGGGCATTAGCCGCAATGTGGTGCGGACCCATCTCAAGAATCTCGATCTGATCTGACGATCCCGCTTCGGCCGATCCCCGCCCCCATCCGCCAGACCGATGGCATGATCGCCATCGCTGCCCGCGCAGAGGCGAGCCGGCCAGGCTTGACGGTCTCACCTGACGCTGATTCTCGTCTGTCCGGGTTTCGCAATATGCAAGAACCCCGCCCGGACACGCTGGGCGTGCCCGGACAGTTGCACTTTATCTTACAGCTTGCCGCTCAGTGACACGCCGATGATGCGGGGTTCGTTGAAGACCGCCGCCATATAGTTTTCGATCACGCCCTTGAGGTTCTTCTCGTTGGTGATGTTGCGGGCGAAAGCCGCAATCTCATATCTGCCGCCGGGCGCGGTGTAGCCGATCTTCAGGCCGCCTTCGAAGTCGCCCTTCGAATGGAACTCCTTCGTCCGGTAAAGGACGAAATTGGTATAGCCCTGGATATTCCAGTCGGTCGCGACGAAGGCCTTGCCGCCATTGCCGAGCGGAACATCATAGCGGGCCGCGATATTCGCCGTATATTTGGGCGCGTTGGGCAACGGATTGCCGTCGATCCTCGCCAGATAGACCGGGCCGAAGGCCGTCGCCACGGTGCGCAACGGGTTTTCGACCGTGCAGACCACCACGCCGTTGAGAGCGCAGACCTGCGCTTCGGCATTGGGGTCGTCAATCTCCGTATGCAGCAGGCTGACACCCGCCGAAAGCGTCAGATTTTCGAACGGACGCGCTTCCAGATCGGCTTCCATGCCATAGGCCTTGGCCGCCCTGGCATTGAACAGGACGCCATTGCCGTTGACGTCATTGCCGTTGAGCTGGATGTCCTTCACCTTCCAGGCGAAACCGGTCAGGTTGAAGCGGACGCGGTTGTTCAGCAGGCTGGTCTTGATGCCGCCTTCATAGGACATGATCGTTTCCGAATCCGCCGTCGTGAAGTCGCTGTTGAACACCGCAGAGCGGCCCTGGATGGTCGGACCACGGAAGCCGCGCGCGACGCGGGCGTAGAGGCTGACCTCGGGGCTGAACGCGTAGAGCAGGCTGACGTCCCAGCTCGGCTCGTCGCCCTTCAGCTTCACATAGCGACGGCCCGCATAGGTGGAGACGCCCGCTGCATTGGCGGCGGCGCGGACCAGGCGGGTCGATTTCTCGTCCTCGGTATACCGGCCGCCTGCCGTCAGGGTCAGTCCGGGCACGATTTCATAGCTGGCCTGGCCGAACACCGCCCAGCTTGTGTTGACGTTGCGCAGGCGAACCCAGTTGTTGGGATTGCGCGCGGCGGTGGTCAGGAAATAGGCGCGCTGGTAGAAATCGGTCACGTCGCGGCTGTCGAATACCATGCCGCCGACCTGCCATTTCAGGGCATGGTCGCCATTGCTGGCAAGGCGGACCTCCTGCGTCAACTGGTCGAGATCGCGGACATTGCCCTGGCTCTGGCCGAAGCCGTTGGGGACGCCCGCGACGGGGAAATTGGCGGCCGCGCCGCCGTCGGTATCGCCCCGGCTGTAACCCTTTGTCGTTTCATAGGCGGTAATCGAGGTCAGGGTCACCGGGCCGAAGTCCAGAGCGATATTTTCCGATGCGCCGTAGGTCTTGTAGGCCTGCGGGTTGTTGTGCGCTTCGTCGAGGGCGATCTTCGTGCGCGGTTCGGCCGCGACGCTGTTCGATCCCTTCACCAGCGCGCCGCGATGGAAGATGGTCGAGGTGCCGTCATAGTCGCGATAATGGAAGCTGGTGAGCATCGACAGCGTGTCATTGGGCGTCAGGAGCAACTGGACGCGAACGTCCTTTTCGTTGAAGCCGCCCATCGCGTCCTTCTTGGGCGAGACGGTGCCGTCGGCGCTGGCGCCGGTATAGACATTGTCGACCCAGTCGTCGCGATGCTGATAGAGCGCCGAAACGCGGAAGGCGAGCTTGTCGGCGACGATGGGGCCACCGATGCCGCCGTCGAAGGTGACGGTGTTGTAGCTGCCATAGCTAGCCGAGGCGCGGCCCTGCCAGTCCATTGACGGACGGACCGTGTCGAACTTGATGATGCCCGCCGTGGTGTTGCGGCCGAACAGCGAACCCTGCGGGCCGCGCAGCACTTCCACCTGGTTGACGTCGAAAACGGGGTTCGATTTCAGCACGACATGTTCAAGGACGACATCGTCCTGGATGATCGACACCGGCTGCGAGGCGCCGAGATAGAAGTCGATATTGCCGAGACCGCGGATGTAGAAGCGCGGAAAGATGCGGCCGGTGGTCGTCTCCGCGTAGAGGCCGGGCACGCGGGCCGCCAGTTCAAGAATATCGCCGCCGCCGGACTGGAGGCCGCGCAGCTGGTCGCCCTGGACCACGCCGACGGAAACCGGGACGTTCTGCAGATTTTCGGAACGACGTTCTGCGGTCACGACGATCTCGTCGAGCGCGCCGTCAGTCGCCGCCTCCTGCGCGTGGGCGATCCCTGCGATCGACAGCGCGCCAAATGCCGAAGTCAGCAGCAACACTGACCGTCCGTAGCAGGTTTTGGACAAGATGATTTCCCCCAGAATAGCCGTTGTTCACCCCGGCCGTGTCGATCCCCTGATCGTCTCTCACCGCAGGCGATGTGGCGCCTAGGAGCGGATTGTGGCGGTTCGGTGACAAAGAGCGGCCATTGCCGGACGATCGTATAATTTCTGCTGCATTGTTGCTGCCTGGCAACATGGGAACAGGCCGCGCTTCTCATCATCAGCGATCGATGGCGGCATTCCTGATGCGTCAGCTCTTCCATTCCCCGGCATGATCGATGGCCTGGCGACCCAAGGCGGGATCATCCGTGAAAATGGCATCAAGCCCAAGGGCAAGGTAGCGCTGCATCTCCGCCACGCTCCCGGCAGGGTTGCGGGCGCTGTCGCCCTGATCATTGCGGAAGTCGGCCGCCAGAAAATGATTTTCCGGCCGGAAAGTCCAGGTGCCGACCAGCAATCCCGCCCTGTGCGCGGCTTCGACCAGGCCTGTCGGCCGGGCGAGTCGTCCATCGGGCGCCAGCGGAATGATCATGCGGGTCGACGGGGCCAGATAGTCGGCATAGGTCGCGATTTCGCTCAGACCCAGGGGCGCGACGATGTCTGCATAGGTGCGTTTCATGCCCTGCGCGGCGATGTCGGCGGGCATCGCGGCCGGATCGCCAATAAGCTGCATCAACCGGGCATGGGGGAAGGATGAGAGGCGGGGATGCAACTCTTTCAGATTGCGCGTCTCAAAGGACTGGATGATCAACGGCGCGCGGGACAGATAGCTGCTCTTGCCGATATGGTCCAGGAGGCGCGGCTCCAGCGGCAGACCCAGGCGGGCAAAATAGGTGGAATGCTTGATTTCGGGAATGAGGCCGATGCTTCGTCCTCGCGCGGCTGCCTCGGCGGCCAGGAAATCGGCGATCTCCTCCAGCGAGACGATCTGGAACTGGCCATCGAGGCCGCGGCTTTCCGGCCGCATCGGCCCCAACCGCTCGCGGGCGCGCAGGGTCTTGAGTTCCGCCAGGGTGAAATCCTCGGTGAACCAGCCGACCTGCTGTTCCCCGTCGATCGTCTTGCTCGTCCTGCGGCTGGCGAATTCGGGGCGAGAGGCGACATCGGTCGTTTCGGCAATGTTGTTTTCGTGCCGCGCGACGAGAACGCCGTCCTTCGTCGCCACCAGATCCGGCTCGATGAAGTCGGCGCCGTCCTCGATCGCCTTTGCATAGGCGGCAAGCGTATGTTCGGGCCGGAGCGCCGAACAACCGCGATGCGCCAGGAGAAGCGGGCGCCTGCGGTCCGGGACAGGGGCGGCGACCGCCACCCCTGTCTTCATGGCCGCGCCCAGCAGCGCAAGATCGGCGCCCGAACGGAGCAGATCCCGCCGGGTGAAAGGCGCGGCCGTCATCAGAACATCACCGACAGCGTGCCGAACCATTGGCGCGGCGGGATGGGATAGACATTGTAATTGTTGGTGTTCGCGCTCGCCTGCACGGTCGATGCGCCCTTTTCGTCGAACAGGTTGGTGACGTTCAGGCTGATTTCCGCCTTCTGCAGGCCGAACATGTCGGCCGGCAGGCGGTAGGCGAGGCAGGCGCTGGCCTGGAAATAGGATTTGACCCAGGCGTCATTGGTGAAGGTCGTGTAACGGCGGCCGACATAATCGCCCACCAGCTGTGCATCGAAATTGCCGATGGTGAGGGTCGCGACCGTCTTGTTCATCCATTTCGGGCTGACCGGGATCAGCTTGCCGCCGGTCGGCACGACTCCGCCTGTCGTCGCGATACCGCCGATGCGCGTGCCGGTCGCCTGGCCGGTGGTGGTGCTGTAGTCGCTGTCATAGATGGATCGGTTGTAGGACAAGGCATTGTAGAGCGAGAAAATCTGGCCGAAGCGCAGCGTCACGGCGGCGTCCACCCCGTCCGTCTTGACGTCGCCGACGTTGAACACGGCCGGCGTGCCACCCGAAATGCCGCCGCCGCCAATGCCGCCGATCGCGGCAGCAGGCGTGATGCCGATCAGGCGATCCCGGAAATCGACATGATAATAGTTCACCTGCGCGTCGATGCCGGTAAGGAAAGCCGTGTCGATTTCGCGGCTGGTGCGGAAGCCGATTTCATAGACCCAGCTCGTTTCGGGCCGGCCGTTATTCTTGAGATTGTCGAAGGCGGCCTGGCTGCCGCTGCTCCACGGCGTCACGCCGCCCGCCCCATAGGGCTGGAACTGGCGCAGGTTTTTCTGGACGTTGACGTAGAGCTGTTCCTTGTCGGTGATGTTCCACTTGGCGCCCAGTGCCGGCAGGAACCAGCGCTTGGTGTTGATCTCGCCCTCCGGCAAGGCGCTCGACGACCCGGGCAGCGAGCCGATGATCGGCTGCACCGGGAAGGTGCCGCTGGCGAATTGCAGGCTGGACTTGAAGCCGCCCTGGATCAGCAGGCTGGGGGTAAGCTGCCAACTGTCCTGCAGGTGGAATTGCAGCACATTGGTCCGCATCTCGCTGCCATATTGGGTGAAGAGCGGGTTGGTCGGCCGTTCATAGGGGCTGTAGTCCTGCGGCCGGGTCACATCCAGCGCATACCAGCGGCGATAGGCGGCCGAGCTGTTATATTCATACCAGATGCCTGCCTGAATGGCATGGTCGCCCAGCGTCGCATCGAGCGAGGAAAGCACTCCGCCACGATCGATCCGATATTCGGTGGTGCGGATGGCATAGCCCGAATTGCCGGTCGCGGCCTTCAGATTCTGGCCCGGGAAGTAGAGCGAGAACAGGGTGGGAAGCGATGCGACGGTGATCGGCCCGGCGACGATGCCCGCGCCGTCATTATGGTGATAATAGACCTGGGTCGACCAGTCGACGGCATCCGAAAGATGCGCCTGATATTTGACATAGCCCAGATAATCCGTGCGCAGCGCCGCGCTGTAGTAGTTGCGGTAATTCTGCGCCTGCGCGGCAGGAACGGTGCCATTGGCGTCGAGATAGGCGATCGCCGCGTTGAAATCGGGATAGAAGAAGGGACGGACATAGGGCTGATAGGCCTGCGCCGCGTTGGCCGGGTTCTTGAAGACGGTGGTTGCGTCTTCGTTCGGCTCCTGCTTGTCGGAATAGGCGAAATAGCCGGTCAGCTTGCCGTTGCTGTCGTCATGCACGAACTTGGCATTGACCTGCCAGCCGCCCTGCCGCCCGTTGAAGTCCCAGGCGCGGGCGCGCTGGCGCAGTACCGACACATAGCCGCTGTTGCCATTGCCGAATTCGCCGCTGTCGAGGCGCAGGAAGGTGCGCGACGTCCCATAGCTGCCCACCGTCTGGTTGATTTGCGCACCCATTTGCTGGCGGGGATCGCTGGAGAAATTCTCGATCGCGCCGCCCAGGTTGCTGGTCGACGCAATGCCCAGTTCCGCCGCGCCGGTCGCCACGACCACGCTGCCGACATTTTCCGAGATGATCGCGCGCTGCGGCGAGAGGCCGTTGAAATTGCCGTAGCTCTGGTCGCCCAGCGGCACGCCGTCCAGCGTGTGGCCGAGTTGCTGGCCGCTGAAGCCGTGGATGAACAGCGAGGCGTTCTGTTCATTGTTGCCCCAGGGATCGGCCGTCGCATACATGACGCCCGGCAGGGTCTGGATCGCCTTGAACGGCGCAACGCCCGGCAGGATCTTCTGGATTTCGGTCGTCGTGATCGCAGTGGCCGACCGGGTCGCCTTCACGCCGGTCACGATGATTTCGGAATTGCCGGAAGCAGCAGCCTCTTCGGCGGGCGCAGGCTCCGCAGGCGCCTGGGCAAAGGCGGGAGCGGCCGCGAAAAACGACAGCAGTGCAGCGCCGGCAAGCAGCCGGCCCCGCGAGGACGGGTGAGCGATCATGGATGGATTCCCCTAAGGTGCCGTGCTGGCTTGCACGGTTGGCGGCAGCAACTAGGCGGGGAGAATGACGGTTTGTTGGCACCTTGGGGTCAATATTGTTACACAGGAATAAAATAATCGCCTGCCGCCAGAAGCCTGTTTTCTGCGGACAATCATGGGGCTGGGACGCGCAGGATCGTCATTTCCGGGCCCTCAGGACAGGATGCGCGATACAGGCTGTAAAGGCGCGAAAAACCATTTTCCCCTTGCTCCGGCGGCAATCCCATGCACAAAGCTTGCCAATTGCCGCGCGGGACATCGGCTTAAACCTGCGATAAGCATTCGGCAGCAAGGATGACGTGATGGACGACGTAATGATGCAGGACCGGTCAGCCCCGGCATCGCCCCTTCCCCCCCAGGAAGTGGGAGAGGGCCTGTCCGTTATCTCCATCGCCAAAAGCTATGACAAGCGCGTGGTGCTGGCCGACGTGTCGCTGACCGTCGGCAAGGGCGAGGTGGTCGGCCTGCTCGGCCCCAATGGCGCGGGCAAGACGACCTGCTTCTATTCGGTGATGGGGCTGGTGCGGCCGGATCATGGCCGCATCGTGCTGGATGGGCAGGACATCACCGGGCTCCCCATGTATCGGCGGTCCATATTGGGCCTGGGCTACCTGCCGCAGGAAACCTCAATCTTCCGGGGGCTGACGGTCGCGCAGAATATCGGCGCGGTGCTGGAACTGGCGGAGCCGGACAAGGCGGCGCGGCAGGCGCGGCTGGAACAGTTGCTGAACGAGTTCGGCCTGACCCGGCTGCGCGATTCCTCCGCCATGGCGCTGTCTGGCGGCGAGCGGCGGCGGTGCGAGATCGCCCGCGCCCTGGCGGCCGATCCGTCGATCGTGCTGCTGGATGAACCCTTCGCGGGCATCGATCCGCTGTCCATCGCGGATATTCGCGATCTGGTGAAGCAGTTGAAGACGCGCGGCATCGGCGTACTGATCACCGACCATAATGTCCGCGAAACGCTGGAGATCGTGGACCGCGCCTGCATCATCTATGACGGCAATGTGCTGTTCGCAGGCAGCCCGACCGAGCTTGTCGCCAACGCCGACGTGCGGCGCCTCTATCTGGGCGAGAATTTCTCGCTCTGACATGAGCGGCGGACCGACCCTTCCTGACTTCGGCGAGGGGAAGGGCTGATGGCGCTCGCGCCCCGTCTGGACCTGCGACAGAGCCAGTCGCTGGTCATGACACCGCAACTGCAGCAGGCGATCAAGCTGCTGGCGCTGTCCAATCTGGAGATCGAGGCGTTCGTCGCTGGCGAGCTGGAGAAGAATCCCCTGCTGGAAGCGGGAGGGCCCGAAGATTTGGCGCCTCCCGCCGACGGCGTTGACCGGACGGTGGAACAGCATGATCTGCCAGCCGCCACGGGCGATGCCGACCAGTTGATCAGCCAGGGTCTGGGCGCTGCGGATTCGCCGCTGGACGTCGATTATGGCGCGGAAACCTTTATCGACGACGGGCCGGGCGACCGGATGGCAGGCGGAGCCATCGGTTCCGGCGGGAACGATCTTCTGTCGGGCGGAAGCGGCGAAGCGCCCGATTTCGACAGTTTCGCCAATCCGGAGCAGGGCCTTCAGGAATATCTGATGGACCAGGCGCGCAGCGCGCTGTCGGGCAGTGACCTGATGATCGCGGCGCAGCTGATCGGGCAGATCGACGAGGCCGGCTATCTGGAGGCCGACCTGCTGGAGACCGCCCATGGCATGGGCGTTCCGCTCAGTCAGGTGGAGCAGGTGCTGACGGTGATCCAGGGTTTCGACCCGACCGGCGTCGGCGCCCGGTCGCTGTCGGAATGCCTGGCCTTGCAGGCCCGGGAAGCGGATCGCCACGACCCCTGCATGGCCAAGCTGCTCGCCAATCTGGATTTGCTCGCCAGGGGCGCCCTGCCCCAGCTTCGCCGGATTTGCGGAGTGGATGAAGAGGATATGGCGGACATGATCCGCGAACTGCGCGGATATGACCCCAAGCCCGGCCTGCGTTTCTCCACCGAAAGCGCAGCGCCGGTGACGCCCGACCTGTTCGTGCGTCCGATGCGGGAGGGCTGGTCGATCGAGATCAACAGCGCCACCCTGCCTCGCGTGCTGATCAATCGACATTATTATGTCGAGCTGGCCTCCGGTCCGCAGGACAAGACGTCCAGGGCCTGGCTGGCCGATTGCCTCGCCAGCGCCAATTGGCTGGTCAAGGCGCTCGATCAGCGGCAGAAGACCATCATCAAGGTCGCAAGCGAGATCGTCCGACAGCAGGAGGATTTCTTCCGCAAGGGCGTGGCGCATCTGAAGCCGCTGACGCTGAAGGCCGTGGCGGATGCGATCCAGATGCATGAATCGACCGTCAGCCGCGTGACGTCGAACAAATATCTGTCCTGCCCCCGTGGCCTCTATGAACTCAAATATTTCTTCACGAGCGGCGTTTCGGCGTCCGGCGGCGACGGCGCCGTGTCGGCCGAAGCGGTCAAGAGCCACATCAAGGCGCTGATCGCGGCGGAAACGCCCGATGCCATATTGTCCGACGATACGCTGGTCGATCTGCTTCGCGCCAAGGGCACGGACATCGCCCGCCGGACCGTCGCCAAATATCGCGAAGCCATGGGCATCGGATCGTCGGTGCAGCGGCGGCGGCAGAAGGCGCTGCGCGGGCAGGCGGCTTGACCCGGCAACGCCGCCGGGCCAGATCGGCCGCCCCCAGACAAGGAACAGCTTCATGTCCATCGCCTATCTGAACGGGAGCTTCCTGCCGATCGAGCAAGCCCGCGTCTCCGTACTGGATCGCGGCTTCCTGTTCGCGGACGGCATTTACGAGGTCGCAGCCGTGATCGACGGCAAGCTGGTCGACAGCGCGTCCCATCTCGCCCGGCTGGAACGGTCGACCAGCGCGATCGGCATCGCCCTGCCGCTGTCCCTGGCGGAGATCGAGGCGGCGCAGAAGGAATTGGTGGCGCGCAACGCGCTGACCGAAGGGCTGGTCTATCTCCAGATCACGCGCGGCGCCGATGCGACCCGCGATTTCCTGCCCTCCCCCGATATCCGGCCGACGCTGGTGATGTTCGCCCAGGCCAAGCATTTCCTCGACGTGCCTGCCGCGCGCGACGGCATCGCGGTGGCGACCATGCCGGATCTGCGCTGGGCCCGCCGCGACATCAAGAGCGTCGGCTTGCTCGCCCAGGCCATGGCGAAGCGCGCCGCTGCCGAGGCGGGCGCGCAGGAGGCGTGGATGGTGGAGGATGGGTTCGTCACGGAAGGCGCATCGTCCACCGCCTTCATCGTGACGGAGGACGGCGTCGTCACCCGGCCATACAGCCAGGCGGTGCTGGCGGGCTGCACCGGCGCAGCGCTGACGGCGCTGGCGGAGGAAAGCGGCATCGGGATCATCCGCCGTCCCTTCACCGTCGCCGAGGCATTGGCGGCGAAGGAAGCCTTCATCACGAGTGCATCCACGCTCTGCCAGTCGGTGGTGCGGATCGACGGTCAGGAAATCGGCGGCGGCAAGCCCGGCCCGATCGCGATGCGGCTGCGCGCGCTCTATATCGACTTTGCCCGGCGCACCGCCGTCTGGGCAAAAATGCGCAAAAGCTGATCCATATCGGATGAAGAATCGAACGAACGCCATTGCCGCCATTTCGGCGGCGATCATGGCTCCATTTTGGTGTCCGTTACGGCGATTTCGGGAAAAGACCCGTTTACAGGCGCGCTGATGGGCGCAATGCGCGGCATAAATCTCCATAGTGGAGAATGGTCTGGCTGCGTAACGACGGCGTTACGATAAGCTGAAACAAACAGGATGGAGATTTTCGGCGTGGGTTTGGATCATGAAGAGATCGGTTTTGGCGCATCGCCGGACCAACCCTTCGGCACGCGGGACGAGCGGCCTGGGCTGCTCATCCTGGCCGACGATATCTATAACGACGATGCCGCGCTGCTGAGCCGGGCGGCGGGGCTTCGCCTGCTGGGCACGGTATCGCTGGATCAGGCATCGAACCGGCTCGACGTGCAGATCGGCTGCGACATCATCCTGTGCTTTTGCCCATCGCCCGATCCGATGGTTGAGCGGCTGCTGGTGCAGATAGAGACATTGGCGCTGCAGAATGACATGCCGGTCATATTGGTCGCCGATCTGGACACGATCGATCTCGCTTATGCCTGCCTGCGCAGCGAGCGGACCCAGTTGCTTTGCCGGCCGGGACATACGGATCTGGCCGCCGCGTTGCTGGCCGCCGCGCGCCAGACGCCGTCCCGCTCGCTTCATGAGGTGAATCGGGAGAGTGAAGGGCTGCGGCTCCAGCAGTTGAGCGACGAGGTAAGCCGCCTCGCCCGCACGCTGGAGGCACTGACCCTGCGGCCTCGTCACGCGACGCCATCCTTCGACCTTGGCCCGCGCATATCGGACGAACCAAGCGACTATATCGGCATGCCCGCGCTGGAACCGATCGGCAGCGCGGACAAGTCGGCCGAAGCCGCAACCTTGGAGGCGGCGCAGGTGCGCGACCTGCTGCGCGCGCGCCGGTTGCGCGACGATTTCCTGCCCGCCGACCTGTTCGCCGACCCCGCCTGGGACATGCTGCTGGATTTGCTGGCCGCGCGGCTGGAGCATGAGCGGGTGTCGGTATCCAGCCTGTGCATCGCATCAGCGGTGCCGCCCACCACCGCGCTGCGCTGGATCAGGACACTGACCGAAAAGGGCTTTGTCGACCGGCAGGCCGACCCGCACGATGGACGACGCGTCTTCATCGCGCTGGCCGATCACACGGCCGAGGCCCTGACCCGCTGGTTCACCGCCAGCCGCCGTTTCCTTTGCGCATGACGATTATCGCCTCTTCCCCGCTTGACCGGCGTCCGGATTGCCGTAGATAGGCGCGCACCGGACGCCCGCGATCAATGCTGGCATCGGGCGATTAGCTCAGTTGGTAGAGCGTCTCGTTTACACCGAGAATGTCGGCGGTTCGAGCCCGTCATCGCCCACCATTTTCGCCCCGGAAAGACACGGTTTTTGGCCATATCGCGGGGTGAGGCAGCCAGGCCTTGGCTCTGTGTATCCACCGTGTATCCCGCGAGGCGGGCCGGATCGTCACCTTTCCAATAAGTTCATGTCTTGTGGGGAGCGCGATAGGTTCCTGACATGGCATTTGACGTTGTCATTCACCGGTCAGATTCGATCTATGATGACAGTCCGGCGGAGCCAAGCCATTGCGGCTGTTTGCCCGTGACTTCGCGCAGGAGAGCGCCTTGCCCAAGGTGTTCACGCCTCCAAAGTCATGGAGCAAGCGAGGGGAGACGTGATGGCCGTAGCCGAGAGGCAACTCTCTACGCGGCAGATAGTGCACTGAGTCGAGCCGTGCATAAAGTGAGTCAGGCTGATTTGACCCATAAGCCGTCGAGGGCCATTATAGCCCCCGACGACCCACGTTAGACTAGTGCGGCTCAGTTAACAGGCCGACCGCGCGAGTCCTTCTTGAAGGTTTCAACAATAGCGCCACTGCGCCGTTGCTGTGCCTCCCTCACGGTAATGAACTGGCCATTGCCAGCGTCACGACCGCGCTTACCCTTCTTGTCCATTGGATTTCTCCTATAGCAAGTCGAGCGGATGGTCCGCCCTCCCGGAAAGCGCCGCTTGCGCCTCCCTGCTACAAGGCGTTGCGGTTCTCCGGTCGTTCAGACCATGTATATTGATTCCAGAACCGTGGCTGAGAGTCGAGTCTCTTTTTGTTCTCAAACCTCCCAGTGCCGGTAGCCATTCCATTAGCGGCTAACAGGTGCTTCCATCACAATGGCATTTTGGAAAAAATAGCCTAATCAGCCGAACATTTTCTTCCAGATGGCCTCCACCCGGCCAACTATGGCTCGGATGCGGCGACGTTTCGGCGGTGCCAACGAGCCAGACGTGGCAGCCGGCATTACTGTGGTCACCGGCTGCTGTGGCGGCGGCCGCTTAAGCCGGCGGTCCCGCTCGCGCCCGAACTCGATATCGTGGCGTGACAGCCTGCCCGCCCAGACAATCCGTCCCCGCTTGATGACATAGTGCGACGCGCAGGCGAAGTCGTGGTTGCCGATGGAGGGCCAGACCGACGCCTCGTTATCATGCATGGTGAGAGTGTATTCTGTTCGGACCAGCGGGGTGGAGACCTCCTCCCCGCACCCGCAGGCGCAGTTGTGCAAGGCGACGCGACACTCCTGGGAGACGTATAGGATCCCGTCCTGCAGGACCTCCGGTATCTCGTCGACAAAGACCGTCTCCAGTCTGTCCACGCGCCTCATGCGGCCGACCTGTTGGAGATGTTGTTGCCCTCAATCATGTAGACGGAGTTCACCTCGTCCCGTTCGTCGCGGAAATACCGCGCCCACCGCTTCCAGCGAAGGATCGCCAGGATCGCGTTGAGCGAGTTGATGGCGGCGATCTGGATGTCGGTTCGATACACATCGTCCCCCTCGCTGTCGTCACCGAACGGCAGCAGCTTCTGCACATCGGCCCAGGGCGTTCCCGGACGGATGAACGTCGCGCGGGCGCACCCATCCATGCCGTCGTCTTCCAGACCGACGCCGATGCCGGTGTCGACAAACGGGACATCCAACCGCAACAGACCCTCGGCGATTTCCCGACGGGAGGATCCCTTGTCGACGCAGACGAAGACGAAGTTGAAGTCCCCCAGCTCGTCCACGTTCGCGGCGGTCACCCTCTCCCGGTGCGGGGTGATGCCAGTGTGCATCCGGGCGTAGACCTGCGCATAGTAATCCACCTTGAACGGGAAACTCCTGAGCAATTCGATGTCCGGCGCCCCGGGAGAGCGGAACAGGTTGTGATTCAGGAGCTGATCGCCATCGTAGAGGTGGATCTCGGTAACCCAGGTCTTCGCCAGAAGGTCGAGCAGGAAGGATCCGGTGCCGCCCAGGCCGATGATCGCCACCCGCCCCTTCAGCTTGCGGTTCACCCCGCCGATCTGATAGCGGGCCGACGCGGAATCCGGGATGGCGAACGGGCTGTCGTCGTTCGCTACCAAGGCCTTCGCATGCGTCCGCGCGTTCGCCGTCCTGTCCAGGGAACGCGCGGCGCCGCCGATGAGCCCCTCATAGGCCACCACCTTGTCGTAGACGTTCTCATAGCGGTGCGTCACCTCGGGCTTGGAGGACAGATAGTGGTCCACCTCCATCGACCCCAGAGTCTGCCGCGCGGAACTGTTGATGATGTTCAGCATGGGCTGGCCATTGCGGTGGCACGGCACCCCGCCAGCGAAGTACATGGTGTGATCATGCTGAGGCGTCGACGTGAGCCCCGTCCCGTCCAGAGACAGGGCGCAGGTCAGCGCGCCCCTCGCCAGAGTCCTCTGTGAAGTGACGTAGGGCACGTTGCGGACGATGAGGTGGCTGTTGCACACCTCGATCTCGAAGCCCTCATCGACGAGGCGCTTCATGTGAGGGTCAAGACTTGTCAGAGCGGCGGACATTGAAGACCATCCCTTTCTTCACCTGAATGCTCTCGCCCTCGACGAGGTCGCCCTCCGCACCGGCGACGCCGTGGAGATAGGTGATCGTGTAGTTGAAGTTGTCGAAGTCGGCGTCGGGGTAGGCGAGCTTGGAGATCTCGCGGTAGGTGTGCCGCCGCTTCTCCACCGTCCGCGAACGGCCGTTGACCTTGATGGTCACCGTCTTCGGCTCGCGGCTGCGAATCCCCTCCACACCCTCTCCGTCCAGCCTGACCTCGCCGTCGGGGGCGATGGGGGCGTCGCCCGCGCTGTCGAGGATCAGCTCCAGATCCTCGTCGATCCCGCCGTGGCGATAGATGTCTGCGACGAGGACCGTCGCGGCGCCCCACTCCCATCCCCGTTCGTTGACGGTGAAGGTGTAGGTGCGGTCACTGCGGAAGGACAGAAAGGTGGCCACCTTCCCACGCTCGAAAGAAACGTCCTTCTCGATGCCGATCGAGAAGGCGACACCCCCTTCGATTTGGACAAGGACGAAGTCGCTCGCCGGCGTGAGACCGACGGCCTCACGGATCTGGCTGCCATCCATGGTCTTGTCGTTGGTGCCGTAGGCGACACCGTCGACGGTGAACTGGAACTTGTCGTGGCCTTTAGCCAAGTCAGTCATTGCAATCTCCATATGCGACGCGGCCTGGATCTATTGGCAGCGGCCGGACTTGCTGCCATCATCTTGGAATGCGCGGCCGAGCGGATGTTCGGACGAGGAAACTTTTTTTAAATTTTCCACGTCCGAATCCCGGTGCTGGAGCGCACTGGTCAGGGTGAGCCCAGGAGATCTCGGTGATTGCGGAAGACGAAGATCGGGAGCCCGACAAGGTTCCCACCGCCCGAAACTACACTGTCGACGAGGTCGTCGACGGCCTCCTCGCCCTGACCGATGTCGAACTTGCAACGCTTGACGGCATCAGCAAGGGCCTCGCCTCGACCGCCGGCATGGGGCCCAGGGATCTTTTCCACGAGGCGTTGCACCGGATGGTGACGACCCGGAAATGCACCACCGACATTAGTGTGATGGGTTTTGCGATCGGGACGATGAAGAGCATCGCCTCGACCGCACACCGCAGGCGGAAGAGGGAGGCCGACGAAGGAACAACCCCCATTCTGATCGCGGCCAACGACGGCGGGTTCGACCTAGCGGACGATGCCGTCTCGCCCGAGGACGAGGCCCTTTCGAACCTCTTCTACGCGGAATGCCTCGAACGGGTGGAGGCGTTGATCGCCGACGACGAGGAACTGCAGCTTCTGGTGATGGGCCTTTGCGACGGATTGCTGGGCAAACAGTTGGAAGAGGCGTTAGATACAGACACGAAGGGGTTGGCGGCAGCTCGGAAGCGCCTCGCCAATCGCCTTCGCAGGGCGTTCCCGAACGGCGCGCCCTTATGAACAGAGGACGTGAGATGGATGACAAGGAAAAGCTCGAGCGGCTGCAGGACGTCGTCGTCGAAGAATTCCTGGCGATGTCGCCCGAAGAGGTGATGGCGTTCACCACCCCTGAAGACCTGGCGTCGATCAAGTCAAACCTGGCCGACGCCATAGCCGCGGCGGGCCGGGCGAGGTTGGCCCGCGCCAAGGCCGCCGCCGCAAAGGACGCCCGGCGTCCGCGTCTCGTGGGTGCCGCCGGCGGCGCCGACGCCCTACGTCAGGCCCGCGCGAACGATGCCGACTTCGACCGCAAGCTGACGCTTGCCGCGCGCAAGGGCAGCGCGAGCTACGAGGCCGACCAGAGCGGTATCGAGGAGGATCTCGACGAGCTGCGCCGGTGGGAGGAAGACGGGGATCAGGCTTGAGCCTCCCCTACACGCATCCTGAACGGCTCCTGCGAAACTTCGGCATCCGACGACCGGAGGACATCGACCTCGAGGCGATCGCGTGGGAACTCGGGGCAAAGATACGGTCTCGCCGGCTGCACACTTGCGAAGCGAGGATCGTCGGAAGGAACGGCCGGGCCATCATCACCGTCGACAACAGGATGCCGTCCACCCGGCAGCGGTTCTCGATCGCCCATGAGATCGGACACTGGTGCCACCACAGGGGCCGGTGCCTGGTCTGCCGACCCGAGGACATCGGCAGCACGGCCAGCCGTTTGGCGACCGATCCCGAGCGCGTGGCCGACGAATACGCGTCCGATCTCATCCTGCCGCGCTATCTCCTGGCCCCGCTGCTCCAGGACGTCGGCCGGCTGACGATCAAGTCTCTTGACCAGGTGGCCGCCGAGTTCGGCACGAGCAGGACCGCCACCTTGCGAAAGGTCGTCGACCTCGACCGCTTCCCTGTCATGATGGTGTGTAGTGGCCGGTCGCGGCGCAGATACTTCAGGGCCTCGCCCTCGATCCCGTCGAAATGGTTTCCGCGGGACGAGGCGTCACCCGAGAGCTCGGCATTCGACTTGCTGTTCGGAGCGAAGAAGGAGTTCCCCACTCCCAGGCCGGTCCCCGCCACGGCATGGTTCGATCGCAACGAGGCCAGCGGGCTCATGATCCAGGAGCAAAGCTTCGGCCTGCCTGGCAGCGAGGTCATGACGATCCTGACATTCACCGACCGGAAGATGCTGGCCGCCTAGGCGTCCGGAGTCTGTATCCGGACTGTCGTTCAGTCCTTCATGAGCTTGCGCAGCTTCCTGGCAGTCTCGGGATCGCCCATCGCCTTGATAAGAGCGATCTCTTCGTTAATTATTCTTCGCTTCGCCATTTCTGTCCCCACTTTGTGGGTGCAATCAACCTCAGAACAACCGATTCAGCAACCTCGGCTCGCTTGTCTTGAGACGGTCGAGCATGGTGTTGACGTAAAACATGTCGGGATTGGCGACGGCAGGGAGAACGATGACGGAGTAATCGGGCAGATTACGGTCGAGCGTGAACACGACGAGACCAACGCCGTGAATGCTGCACAGCGAAGTCAGGCGGTTCATGTCGTCGCTGGTGGTCGTGCGCGGTACGACGATGTAGCTCTTGTGGCTGAATAGTCGGTAGGCGACCGCCTGTCCGAAGGCGACGACGGGCTGGCCCGGCGCAGCCTTGATTTCGGCCGTGACGATCTGCGGCTCAAACTTGAAGATATCCTGTGCGCGCGGCTTCAGCACGCCGATCACGTCGGGCGTGCCCCACTTGCCGCCCAGCACACTGCCGCCGAGCGCACCCGCGACGGTCACCTCGTCATTCTCCTCGAGCCATTCGGCGAAGCTCGCATAGAAATCCCGTTCGGACAGCGATGCCGGATCAGTTGTGGCATTCTCAACGACGACTGGCTCTGCGGCGATGGCGTCGTCCTGCGCGACCGCCTCCGCAGCATCGGCGTCGGCAAAACGGGCAAGTTGATAGGTGCCGCGCGCGATCTTCACGATGCCCTCGCCGCGCTGAAACAGGTGGTGCGTCGCGCCGCGGATCGAGTTCGGCGGGGTCTCGGGATGCTCGGCGGACACCGCCTTCAGCACTTCCGCCCAACGTACCCCGCCCGGATGGCGTTCGAGCACGGCGCGGGTGGCGTCCTCGATCTGCTTGCGGTTTAGCTTTGCCACGGTCGGTCCCCCTGTTTCATTCGGCCGCATCGAAGGCTTCGTTCAGCATCGCGGGAAGAAGCGCCTGGAGAGCCGCGACGCTATCGCGCCGAGCCTCCAGCACAGCATTGCGGCGCTCCAATATGGTCATAATCATCGCCTGTTCAGCGGTCGAAGGTATTGGCATCTTCAAACCGAGAAATTGGCCGGGCTGAATGCGACGCCGCCGCACGTTGGTGCCGGAACTTGCTGAACGAAGCATCGGTAATGTGCGCGGATCACGAAAAAACGTGTCAACCACGGCGGGCTGGACAATAGCGGCGTCGATCTCAAACACTGGAAACTCGGGCGAAACCACCAATCCGTCGCACTCGGTTGGGACAACACCAAGCGCGCCTTCCCACGCCATCAGCTTGGGATAGGTGAAATCGCCAGCTCTGATGCGGGTCAGGGCGGGATAACTGAACGTCGATCCACCCTTGACCTCGGACCGAAAGATTCCACGGCCGAAACTGTAAACGCCGGCAAACGCGTACTCGATCTCGGCCTCCACGCGCACATCAAGTGCGCGCTGACGAAGGAAGGAGCCGCAAGGAACCCAAACTTTCGGGTCTTCGCCGGCTTGCCAAATAATATTACGTGCAGCTTGGAGCAGATCGTAATCGACTTCGGAAATTAGCTGGTTGGCGCGTTCGACTGCCGCCGCTGCCGCATCCAGTCGCGCCACAAGCCGACGTTGTTCGGTCAACTGAGGCAGGGCAAAGCGATGCCGCAACACACGTTCGGGGTGAACACGCTGTCGCCGATCGCCCATACCTACAGCACCTGCCCGGAGGCTTCGCCACGTCTCGGACCAGCGAAAAAGCCAGCCGATGAATGCCGGGTCAGCGCGGGCGGTATCGACCGTGAAGGTCGGAAACTCGTTTGATACGAACGCGCCGTCATGCTCCGCCGGCACGGACGCATAGGCACCCTCGAAGGCGAACAGACGGCTGTAGATGATCTGTCCGGCTCGGATGCGATAGAGAGTGGAGGCGCTGGTTTCGGCTGCGTCGATGGCCTGCTTGCCAAACGTGCCGCGACCGAAGCTGTAGATACCGATATTCGGATAAGTGTTCCCCGCCTCGACCCGGTGCGGATCGAGGTCGAGGGCCATCACGTCTCCAAGCGTAACCGCTTGCTTGGTCATGCTGCGTCGCGCTCTGCGACCAGCGCGTGTAATTCTTCGAGGATCGCCAGCACCTCGCGTTCCTTCGCGAGCGCGGTGGCGACGATCTCCGCCGGTGCGCGATGGTCTTCTGCCCCCTTGGCGTTTGGGTTCTTCTGGTCGAGGTTGACGGCCCGGATCGCCCCATCATCGTCACGCTGGATCAGGGACGGGCCGTTCACCACCCAGGCGCGCGCATCTTCGCCGCGATCGGCCCACCAGGTCGTCAGATCGGCGAGGTCTGCAGTCTGTAGCGGTGCAGTCTTGCTATACTTCTTGCGGCCCTCGGGCGCTGGCTGCTCCCAGTAATGGATATCGCCGGTCGGCCCGGTGGTATCGAAGAACAGCAGGTTCGAGGCGATATCGGTATAGGGCGCGAACACGCCCTCGGGCAGGCGGACGACCGTGTGGAGATTGAACTTCTCCAGCAGGTCGGCCTTGATGCGGGCGGCAACGCCATCACCGAAGAGCACGCCGTGCGGCACGACGACGGCTGCGCGCCCCTTACCCTTGCGCTTCAGCCGCCGCATGATGAGTTGCAGGAACAGCAAGGCCGTCTCGGCCGTGCGGCGATCGTTGGGGAAGTTGGCGAGGATGCCGGCCTCTTCCTCGCCGCCGAAGGGCGGATTCGATAGGATGACTTCGACCCGTTCGCGCTCGCCGATGTCGGCCAGCCGGTAACGCAGGGCATTGCCGGGATCGATGTTGGGTGATTCCAGCCCGTGGAGCAGCAGGTTCATCTGCGCAAGCAGATACGGCAGCGGCTTAGCCTCGACGCCGATCAGCGAACCGGCTTGGAGTTGGCGGCGCTTCTCGACGCTGTCGGCTTGTCCTGCCATGTGGGCATAGGATTCGGTCAGGAAGCCGCCGGTGCCGCATGCGGGATCGAGCACCTTCTCGCCGATCTGGGGATCGATCCGATCCACCATGAACCTGACGACCGCGCGCGGCGTGTAAAATTCGCCGCTGTCGCCGGCGGCGTCGCGCATCTCGCGCAGCAGTGTCTCATAGAGGCGACCAAGCGTGTGCATCTCGTTCGAGCTGTCGAAATGGATGCCATCGACCAGATTGATGACGTCGCGCAGCAGATAGCCGCTCTCCATGCGGTTCTGAACGCCGCGGAAAACGGTGGCGATCACGTCGCGCCGGTCGCGCCCGCCATTGGTGCCGCGCAGGCCGCGCAGATAGGCGAACAGGCCGGCGCCCTTCGTGCCGTCCGGGCGGATGGGTTCATCGGCATTGAGGAAGGCGAGCAGGTCCGGCCCAGTGATCCCGTCCTTGTCGGCCGCCCAGTCGCGCCAGCGATACGGCGCCTCGATCGCTGCGTGAAACGCTTCCCCGGCCAGTTCTGCCTCATCCTCATGCACACGCTCAAGATCGTCGAGGAACTTGAGGAACATGACCCAGGTGAGCACGGGAAGCCGGTCGAGGTCGCCGTTCAGCCCCTTGTCCTTGCGCATGATCTTGCGCGCGGACTTCACGATCGAATCAAGGCGTTGGGCCGTGGTCTGGGAGGCAGCAGTTTTCTTAGGCTGACGAGCCATCGTATTCCTTCAGTATCGCGTCAGGCCGCGTATAGGGCGGCGGTGAGTTCGGCCACAGCCTCACGCATGGGCTGCGGGCCACCGAAGCGGCGGGCGATCTCGCTGGGGTTACCGAAGTCGGACACCGGCTGGACCTTCAGTGCCTGTGGCAAAGCCAGTTCGTCCGCACCCCCGCTGGCGTAGCGGTCGAGCAGCGCGTCAAGGATCGCGCGGGCATCGTCGCCGTAGCGGTCGAACAGTTCTGCATCGCGCAGGCGGCGGGCACGCTCCGCACGAGTGGTAAGTGGCGCGTTCCAAGCGAGGTGGCAGAGCAGGTCGAACGGATCGTCGTCCGGGCGACCAGCCTCAAGAGCCAGCGCGTGCAGGTCGATCCCGCGCTCGGCCAGCGCGTCGATGACGGCGCTACGTTTGTCGGGCATCGCCCATTCGGCGCGGAACGCAGCCGGGGTGGCGAACAGCGTCCGCACCTTCTCGCCGGTCCAGTCGGTTAGCTTGCGACAGGTTAGCCGTTTGCCGTCGCTGTCGAGATCATAGACGAGGTGGGCCACCACTTCCACGTCACCGCCATCGACGTAGAATTTGCGCGGCATCCCATCGTCTTTGGCGTCGGGTGGCAGCACAGTCGGCCCCGCATCCTGTCCGTTCGCGAGGTCATCGTCTTCGGGCTGTTCGTGTTCCTCGACGTCGGTCGAGATTACTGCGCCAGCCTCGTCGATCTCGGTGCTGATCTCGGCGGTCGGCTCCCCATCGAAGCTGGGGTCGGCAAACTTCTCCGTCGCTGTGCCGGTGTAATCGAGGATCGAGAACCACAGCTTGCCGTAATCCTCGCGCAGGCGCGTGCCACGGCCGATGATCTGCTTGAATTCGGCCATCGAGCCGACGACGCGGGCGAGTACGACATTCTTGCAGGTCGGCGCGTCGACGCCGGTCGTCAGCAATTGTGACGTCGTCAGGATGACGGGCGATTCGCTCTCCAGATCCTGAAACCGGCTCAGCATGCCCTTGCCGATATCGCCTTCATCCGCGGTGACGCGGACGACGTAATCGGGATGCCTCGCGACCATGTCGGCGTTGAGCCGAACGAGGGCGGCGCGCATCTCGCTGGCGTGATCCTGATCGACGCAGAAGACGATGGTCTTGGCATAGCGATCGGTATTCTTGAGGAAATCGGTCAGGTGCCGGGCGATCGCCTCCGTCCGGGCCCGCAATGCGACCGTGCGCTCGAAGTCGCGCGTCTGATATTCCTCGTCGGGCACCTCGCGACCGTAGCGGTCTAGTTCGCCCGCGCTCGGCCGCCAGCCGACTGCATCGAGATCGGTGACGATGCGGTGAACGCGGTAAGGCGCGAGAAAGCCGTCGGCGATGCCCTGCGCCAGGCTGTAGGTATAAAGCGCGTCATGGAAATAGGCGTAGGTGTCGCGGCTTTCCTCACGCAGCGGCGTCGCCGTCATGCCGAGCTGGTAGGCAGGTTCAAACCAGTTTAGGATCTCGCGCCATGAACTATCAGACCGGGCACTACCTCGATGGCATTCGTCGATGACGATTAGGTCGAAGAAGTCAGGCGCGAATTCGCGATAGAGGCCGGGGCGGCGTTCGTCCGCCGCGATCGCCTGATAGGTCGAGAAATAGATATCGCGTCCGTGGCTGACTGATCCAGCGCCGAGTTTCCACCGTGCGTCGCCAAAGGGTGTAAAGGTCTTGTCCTTCGGATCATCGACCAGAATGTTGCGGTCCGCGAGGAAGAGGATTTTCGGGCGACGGTGGTCGCCACGCTTGTTCCAGCCCGCGGCCCACAGGCGCCAGCAGATCTGGAACGCGACTGCGGTTTTGCCCGCCCCGGTGCACAGATTGAGCAAGAGCCGGCGCTGGCCACCGTGGATCGCCTCCAGCGAGCGATTGACGGCGATTTCCTGATAGTAACGTAACGGCCGGTCGGCGTCGGGGAAGCCAGGCTCGAGGACGCGCTCCGCCGCCGTTTCGGGCAGGTCGAGTCGGTCGCGCAGGCGCGCCCAAAGCTCATCGGGCGTCGGGAAGTCGGTGCGGATGGCCTCGGTCCCCGCGACCATATCGATCTCAATGATCTCGTGACCATTGCTGGAATAGGCAAAGCGCAGGCCCAGCACTTCGGCATAGTCGCGCGCTTGCTGGACACCGTCCTGAGCGGACCGATAGCCGGCCTTGGCCTCAATGACCGCGATCGGATAATCCGCTCGATACCGCAGGATATAGTCGGCCCGCTTTTTCTGCCCACGGCGTGGTGCCCCGCCGACGAACATGACACGGCCATCGGTGAAGGTGCGCTGTTCCTGGATGGCGCACGGGGCATCATCCCAACCGGCGGCCTGCAGGCGGGGAACGATCAGTTTCCGGCAAGTATCTGCTTCCGTGACCATAACTTAACCGGCGTTCTGCCGGGCGCGCGCCGACATAGCAACGAGCGATTTTCAAAAACGACGCTCGACGGCAGGAATGTCCGGTTTCTTCAGTGCGGCGCTGGCAGGCCAAGCGGTCCGAGAGTCCGCCAAATGCCAACTGAACAATGGCATTTTAGTATCTAGGGACCAGCTCCCAACCGTCGACCACATAGGAAGTTGCCGGAGCAGAAAGACGCATCACGGCCATACGAACCTGATCACCGCCCGCTCCGGCGGCCAGGGCGCGCAAAAGAGAAATACCTTGTCTCCCGATAAATTGACGCAAACTCGGCGCTGTGTTTTCCGGTGATTTTATACGGAAACTGCAATGTTTGAGACCGATCGATTGCTCAGCGCAGCTGGCAGCGCTCTGATGAGAGCATCCAATGCTTGCCGAGAATGGGAGATGGGCGGCGACAACCAAGCCGTGGGCGACACAGCCGTATCAGCGTATGATGCCAGCCTGACCGCGGTACAGCAGTTGGTCATAGAGGGAGCGCAGCCGGCAACTGCTGACATCGGCGCATCGCGTCGGGCGCGGCTCGCCAGCGCGGCGCACATGCTCTGCTTAGCTGGCGTCGATGAAGGCGGTACCAGTGAAGATCTGGAACTCGCGGCAAGCCTGTTTCGACTGGCAGCCGACGCTTGATTTGATTCAACTCACGCAACGTTGAGCTCCTTGATCGCGAGCAGAATCTTGCGCTTGAGCCTTCGCCGTGCTGAAACGGTGACGGAGCCGCCACGCACGGCTCTGGGGCGTAGTAACCCCTAGCTTACCGGTTGGATCGCCCGATGCGGTCCACACATCCTTGACCCTTATGGTCGGGGAGCCTGTGACGCATGTCCAGGGCTCTCCAGCCTAAAGGTCTCAGGGACCGGGTAAGCTCGGTTTACTAACTCCCCGATCACCAGGGTTGATGGTGTGAAGTCGAAAGCGGGGGCGTACCGCAGTCGACTTCTCGGGGGGAATCACGATGAGAACGATGACCATATTGGGCGCGGGCTTGCTCCTGACCGCATGTGTGTCGGTGGGGACGAATTATGACGTGAATGCGCTGGCACAGTTGAAACCGGGTATGTCACGCGGCGAGGTGGTGAGCCTGCTCGGCAAGCCGAACACCGAAGCAAAATTACCAGATGGCAAAACGGTTCTCGGCTGGGTCCATTCGACCGGAACCGCATTCGGCGGCGCGAGCGCACGCTCCGTATCTCTCCAGTTCGATCCCAACGGCAAACTGGTCGACAGCGGATACCAAACCCAGTTTGACACCAAATAGGCATCAGGGAGCGATTAGTTATGGCACTCTCCGTCGCAGCGCCTTCTGAACCGCGCCGAAAAATTTCCATCCCGCTCGGGATAGGCATAGCGCTCCTGCCGATATTGTTCGCATGGTTCCTGCTCGGCCGGGGCTATTCGACAACTGCCCGAGTAATCGGCTTCGGCTGGCTGGCTTTGATCGCGATTATGATGGCGATCAATCAACCGACGCCGGAAAGTGGAACGGCAACGGCCTCACAGGTCGATGTCGATCCGCAACGTGTCGACAAAGATCGCGCCGCCTATATGGCCAAACAGGCGGTGCCAACCGCCATGAAAGACCCCTCCTCCGCCGAGTTCGGAGAAGTGTGGGGCATGTCTGCAACCATCGCCTGCGGCTTTGTCAACGGAAAGAATGGCTTCGGAGCCATGGCGGGGCAAACACCCTTCATCTACGATGCCGGGAACGTACAGTTCCAGGAAAGCAGCGCGAATTTTGTCCGTAACTGGAAGAAGCTGTGCGTTGACAAGCCGAAGGTAGCGGCGCCGACCGGAGTAGCCGGCATCAGGTGGGGCGGAAAACCTACTTCGGCGCTGAAACCCTATATGCCGGAAACGGATGAAGGCCTGTCACTGTACGTGCCGACAGGCAAACCTGAGCCGCTCGAAGGCGTGCCGGTCGCCGAAGCCAATTTCAGCTTCGACCACAAACACCTCTATTCGGCGGATTTCTATATCAACGGGGTCAAGCAACGCGATGCGATCCTGCGGAAGCTGGTCGACAAATATGGGACGCCGCAGTCCTATGACCAGGGTCGCGGGAACTTCAGTTGGCGATGGCCCAAGGTCATGACGATTCACCTTCGTTTCGGTGCGGATCATGGCGCGACCACGGTCACATATATTAGAGACGAGAAAGCTGACAGACACTGACGCTGGCTGACGACTGAACGGTGGCGAAGCGTCAACCTCGGGTTGTATTGCCATGTATGTCGGTGATCGCGCCTGAAGGGGCTGCCCAGTTCCTTCCTCAACCACACTGACACCCTGACATTAAAGGGGGTTGTTAGTTATGGAAAAAAGCGACGACGATGTCCGTATCGTTCGTTTTGGGGCGACCGACGACAGCGTCAGGAGCGTCAGGTCGTCAGCGCCACTACCGTTCCGAGCCGCGATCGGCATCGCGCTGTGGGACGATTACTCCGTCGCGGATACCTCCTGGTGCCGGAGAGCTATCGCCGGAGCGCGGCGCGCTAGCCACACGGCCTCATATAGCTGGTGACACCCCGGCGCGATATCCGCTGATCTGAAGCAGCGATTAAAGCACTAAGTCCAGGAATATATTCGGGGCATTCAGCCAGCGGGTTACATGCCACCACCGAGGCTTTTGGTGAGTATGTGCCGACGGGCTAATGCAATTCACCACGATTCTGCGGCCACTTAGATTGAGAGCTGGAAAATTAAGGAATCTTGTAGCACGACGGGGAGATGAAACTTCCTCGCCTCGCCGTGCCGCTCCTGTCGCTCGTAATTGTCGCTGCTGCTCCGGTTCCTTCTGCAGCAGCACATAGGGCCACCCCCTTGGTGAGTCCTGGCACGTGGCTTACTGACGCGGACTATCCTCGGGACGCAGCGCGCGCACAAATCGACGGCACGACGGCCTTTCGGCTGGAGCTCGACAAAGCGGGAGTTCCACAGCGCTGTACGATCACTTCAAGCAGCGGGTCGGCTCTCCTCGACAATGCAACCTGCGACAAGCTGATGATCCGAGCGCGTTTTACCCCAGCTAAGGATGCCAGGGGAAGGGCCATCGCAGACGTGTACAACGGCAGGATCACTTGGCGCCTACCCGATCCGAACGCGCCCGCTCAAATGATGTCCATTCCCCACATGATAAAGGTGACTTTTTACGTCAATCCGGATGGGACGACATCCGATTGCACTGCGACATTGAACGACGTCGATCCTGGCCCGCCTGAAATGTGCGCCAATATGGTTCTAAATCGACACTTTCCCGTGCAGAATGATGCGGCCGGCAAGCCAATCCGGCAGAAACTGCGGATGATCATGGGCATTGAGAAGGTTGCCAATCAGCCTTAGCTATACGGCGCCCTTACAGCGGTGTCATTTTCCCGGCCCTTGACATGGCGTATCAGCGGCGACCCAATCGATTGCATCGCCCTTGTCGAGCAAAGGCTCGTTACGGCCTACATCCGCCTTCAGGGAGAAGTCCTGTTCTACCCGCGTCATATCATTGTCGAAGCCGGGAATGAGATCATTCGCCGTTCTGACGTCTGTTGCGCTTATCTCGGGTGATAGGCTGCGGGTGGACTGGACCGACCTTACGACATTGTCGCTGATCGAGATGCCCCGCCAATAGGCCGTGCCACCCAAGGTCCGGTTCATCCGTTTGCCATCCACGTTCCAATGCCAGTTACCGTTGGGCTTGGGCAATCGCAACACCGTTGCCCAACAACGGAAGCGGGGAAAATCATTGGCAAAGGGCGCGGTTTGATCCTGTTCCTTCGGCCGCTTGCGCTGATTGGGAGCGTAAAGGCCGGCACCATGCATGTAACTGTACCAGCCATCCTCGTCGCTGCCCCTCCAATCCAGCTTGCCTTTCCCCGTTAGGGTGAGGATCAGCGCCGCCTGATCTTCAGCATAACGCCATTCGACCTTGTCAGCATCGACCCAGTCGGCCTGCTGGCGCCAGTAGGCCTGCAATTGGCGATCCGCTTCCTCCGGCGAGAGACTGGTCAAGCTGGTCCGCATGGCATAGATTTCATCGCCGCGCAGAATATTCCGCAGCGTCACCTTGGCCGGTTTGGCAATGCCTTCGCGCATGTCGACCTCCTCGAAGCCGATCAGTTGTGGTTCCTTCGGGGCGGTCGGCGCTAGGGGCTCCAGAGTCGCACCGACCTTGCGCAGTGGTAGCACCCAGCGAAAGTTCGGCGGCGGAATCAGCGCGAGACGCCGGTCACCAAGTCGTGTTCCATCCAGCCAATAGAGCCTACCGTTTATGGTCGCGCGCACCAGGACATGATCAAATAGGACAGGACTTGGCAGCCGTTGATCCAACCCGTCGCCGCCGGCGGACTGTACCAAAACCGCTTCTGCCGGAATATCCAGCTCGCGCAATATGGCGAGCAACAGCGCCGTCTTTGCCTTGCAGTCGCCGAAACGGCGGACCCAGCTCTCATCGACCGTTGCCGGCCGATAATTTCCGCCATTCAGCCCGACATAGACGTAGCGGACATGGTCCTGCACCAGCGCCAGCGCTGCTTCGGCTCGACCCGCCGGATCCTTGCTGGATGCGGCGATCTTCGCAATTTCCTGCCGGATTGCAGAGCCCGGATTGAGCACTGATGCTTGGTCGAAAAGACCCCACACGCGGCTGGAAACATCCTCCCAATTGGAAAAGTCGGAATATTCCAGAAGGCGGCGCACATTGTAGCGTACCGGTGCGCCCTCGGTCGGAACGGCAGGCTTGGGATCGCGCAGCGTGTAATCGATCACGTTCTGGCTGCCTTCAAGATGAGGTGCCAGTTCGCCCATGTCAGCCGATCCCTGCCAGCGGAGCACATGAGCCACTGGCCAGCTCAGCCGCATTCGATACGCACCCGGACTTCCTTGCGGCGGCAGCGCACTGAGGCCGAAATGATGATCGCCCAAGGTCGGATCCTGACCATGGACGGTCGCGGCGAACTCGAGCTCATCACCAACCTGGAGGCCAGGCGTTTGCAGACTGGCGGTCAAGATTCCGTTCAATATAGAGGATTCAAGGTTTACCTCCTGCCGCACGACAGCGAACCGCGCAGTTTTAAGTACGTCGATTGATTTGCCGTCGCGCCAGATGCGCAGATGATGGATGGTTGCAGATCCGCTGCCTGGGCTCCACGTCGCCGCGATATTGCCAATCGGCAGAGCATCAGCGGTCAGCAGTTTGATACGCCAAGCTGTGTAAACATCATCGCCTTTGTCACCAACACGCGTCTGTGTGTCGGAATAAATGACACGTGCAGCTGCTCCGGTGGGTGCTATCCCTTCGGTTGGCGCAGGAGGGGGTAACACCCAGGCGGCAGGCTTTCCATATTGGACCTTATCGGCCGCGAAAGCCGGACTTGTCAGAACAGCCGCAACTGCCAGACCGATACTATTTCGCAGCAAATTATCCCCCAATTCGTAACCTTTAGCGGCTCTAACACACCCTTCCCCGGCATGACCAGTCATACCCTTTGTCGATGCAGTCCAATGCGGATGACGGCACATCTTGCTGGAAGTGTCCTGACGGCAATTTGATCGATGTGCGGTATGCCTGTCTGACGAGCAGAGGGTCCTGGGTCAGAAAGCGCGAAATAACGCGCCTTTGTTCTGATTGGGCGCCTTGTGTATCCAGCCGTGTACACGAATGTCGCCCCTACGGCACCTAACATTGCAAATGCCACGTCGAATGCCTTTAATATCTGCTTCATGGCCGGCATCACCGAACGCAGAGAGGGAGGCTGTTATGTCCAATTTGCTAAAAGTTGCCCCGTCTATCCAAGATTTTGAAAGTTTCGGTGCGGCGATTGATGCAGCTGGATTCGCCGGCCTTGTCCCGCGGCTGATGGACGCACTCGAAGCTGGAGAAGTCGGGGCGGCGGCTCAACGCAAACCTTGCGCGACCGAGCACCTAGGTAATAAAACTCTCAAGGATGCGGGCTCACCAACCCCTTCTTGGTGGCGAGACTATCGGACTTTTTGCGAGCCAAGCACGACTATCCCCCATACCTGGGTTCAATGGCTCCGTTCACAGATTCGGTTAAATCATGTGCAAGTGCTGTCCATCTTCCAAGATAGTTTCGAGCAAACGCGCGAGAAATATCGCGATTATCCCAAACAGGCAGGAGATAAAGCGGTATGGAGTCATAAGGAAATGCTCGCATGGCTGGCGACCGGCGACGACGACTTGATCGGTTCTCTCCGCGACTTTGCCCCGAAGCTATCCGATCGGATTTTAGAAATTCAATTAAGAAACCAAGCACTTCGATATCTCAGGTTTCAGATCGCATGTCATCATTGTCGATGTGGTTCGGTTCGACCACTGCTACCCCTCAAATCGTCAGAAAGCTGCCAATGTTCGCAAAAATCTTGGAACCTCCTACTGGAAAATATTAGCCAAGAGAATTTTGACTTACAGTTTAATTTTGATTCAGGCTTATCTAAAAAGCTCTCACCCCTTGATGTTTTGATGATTGAAGCAAATTTCGATTCTGGCAAAATCTTCCTCAACGAAGAATCCGGTCAGTTGATAACTCGAAAGTCAACATTTTTATCAGCAGCGAAGCGTTGGAAAGGCGTGCCTCCACCATTTACCTGCGACGAAATCAAAACCTGGATCGAAAAACACACCCAATATTCGGATCACAAAACGGCGCGCGCCGCGTTTATGAAGGAAGATCGAGCGAAGGGTCTTTCTGCGACCTTTGAAACGACGTGGCGCGAGGTTAATCCGGCCGAACGAGGACGGCCCCGTAAGCCGCGATAAATACACGGAGAAAAAATTCCTTTTTTGGATTTTTGCGCGGAATTCCCCTCAGTGCAGACCTTTTTGGCCAGCATCCGCCTTCGCATCGACATTCGGAGGTAGGCGCAGCTAACCGCAAACAGAGGGTTCAAAAACCTATGCAAAAACTCGTCCGAGCCGTCGTCATCCGACGAAAAATCCTCAATCATCCCAATGAGGATTGGGAATTCGCATATCAGAACGACGTCATGCGCCTGTCCATCGACGGAAATGGATGGCGGGCACTAATTTGGGCAAACTTGCCTGATCCGGCAAGTTCTGCCGACCCAGCCGAAGAACGCAGATTGTTCCTGGATAAATGTCGAAGGCAGGCTTGTCCGTACATGCTAAATGTATGGTGTGAAAATCAAGGCGAAGTACTATCCATTTTGTCCAGGACCAGGACCTTAAAGATGATTATCTTGAGGCGTGGCAAGTGGGAAGAGCACTTTGGCTTGCGTCCGCCAGGATACCGCAAAGCGTCAGAACTCAAAGCTTGGCGCAAAAATTTTCGTCAATAAGTGAAGGTACAGGCTGATCAACTAAGCAGCCTGTCGGTCATCATCCTCCTCCGAAACACATCGATGAAGGTTCAGGGCTGCGCCTCTGGCGTATAGTCGGTCGATGACCTGCGCGCTGTGCCTGCACTGTTGTGGGGTGGGGGGATGGTGAACCTCATTTTTCGCGTGTTTTCTCATGAAATGCCAGCAGCAGGCGGGACGGCTACGCGCCCATCCGGCGTAATCGCACCGCCGATAAATTCGCCCGCTTGCTGGTCTTCGAACGATCGGAGCAAAGTAAATGACACAATTTCATAACGCAACTTCATCAGCGGGTTCGTCTGACCGCTTTCTCAGGCAACCGGAGGTCTTGCAACGCATTGGCGTCTCTTGGGTGACTATTCTGAGGTGGGAGAAGCAGGGCCTGTTCCCTCGGCGCCGCAAAATCGGACCGCGCCTAGTCGCGTGGCTCGAATCTGACATTAATCAGTGGGTGACTGACCGCGGCGCCTCCGTGCAGGGGGAGGCCCAGTGATGGAAGACGTGCTCACTCCTGCCCTGCAGCTTCTGGACCGGGGCTACGTGCCTCTGCGGTTAGAGCCGGAGAGCAAGGCGCCCAAGCACCCCGGCTGGCAGATCGAAACGCCTACGAAGGAAACGCTTCAACGCGCACTAGCCCGGCCGTCAAATCTCGGTGTCCGCTGCGGCGATGTCCATGCGGACGGAACATGTCTATTGGCCATCGACATTGACCACGACGATCATCCGCTGATCGCGTGCGTCCAGCGCGCAATTGGCGATGTAGCCGTGCCGGTCAAGAAGGGCAGCAAGGGCGCAACCTTCTTCGTGCGCATCGATCATCAGCGCAAGACCGGGAAGATCAAGCTCGAACGCGACGGACGAAAGATCAATGCTATCGACATCCTGTGTGGCGGTGCCCAGTCCGTCCTGCCACCGTCCATTCATCCGGCCACGAAATTACCGTATCGTTGGATCGCGGGACCTGCATTGTGGGATGTCGACTATCAATCCCTGCCAATCTTCGGGGCATCGCTGATCGACGAAATTGCTGGCTTCTGCAAGAACGCAGACGATCCTGTCCACGCCCTCAACGACATGGAATGGCGGGGCGTCGGCGGTGGTGGCAATACCCATGACACTTGCGTGGCGGCGGTTTTCGCTATGGTGAAGCGGAAATGGGCAGATGCCGATATCCTAGAACGCATTCACCGTGCCAAGCGCGAGGCCTGCGAATTCGCCGGGATGCCTTACAGCTGGCCTGAGGCCGATAAGGTCATCGAGGAGTGGATCAGTTCAGCCCGCGCCAAGCTCGGCACATCCCAGGAGCCACCGAAGCGGCCAAGTCATGGTATGATCGCGGACGATTTCCTACCTCGTGCGCGGGACCATTACCGCTTCGACCGCGACCTTGGCTGCTGGTATCACTTCGACGGCATATGTTGGCGCAAGGACAGCGGATATCGCCTTCGCAACGCCATCGACGCGTTCCTTCCAAGCGAGTTGCGCAATAGCCATTTCATCAGCGGCGTCGAGATGTCGTTACGAGATCGACCGGAACTGAGCATGACGCAGAAGGATTGGGATCCCGATCCTCATCTGCTCAACACGCCTGTTGGGATCGTTGATCTCAAATCGGGTACGGTCGGCCCGGCCTTGCCCGGTTACCATATCACACGCGCAACTTCAGTGGCGCCGGCCGACAGCGCAGACGGAGCACTCTGGCTCGACAAGGTGCGAGAATGGGTCGGCGAAGACCCCGCCGAGGTCGCCTATTTTCAGAAGCTGGCAGGACTGTTCCTGACAGGGAGCAATCCGGAGGCTTGCCTGCCCATGTGGATAGGGCCCGGCGGCGACGGCAAGTCGGTCATCTCGAATTGCTATCGGCATATTCTGGGTGATTATGCGCGCACTTCGACGGACACGGCCTTCCTGGAAACCCGACAAGGCCAGCATCATGAGGAGATCGCTTGGCTCAAGGGCGCCCGCCTCGTCCTCGTCAACGAGATCAACGGTTCGCTCTCCTGGAATGATGCCCGGATCAAGGCGGTCACCGGTGGCGAGAGCCAGGCCGCCTCGTTCAAGGGTGGGCACATCTTTGAGTTTCAGCCAGAGTTTAAGCTTCTTATCACTGGCAACGAGGCGCCAAGCCTCCGCTCGGTCGGCCCGGAATTTCGGCGACGCTTCCACGTCCTAAAATTCACGCGGCCTGTGACTCAGCCTGACCGCCAACTGGGCGAGAAGCTGCGCAATGAAGCGGACAAGGTCCTTCGCTGGATGATTGACGGGGCTATTCGTTATTATGCCGAAGGTCTTGAGCCATCTCCGGCGATCAAGGCTGCTACGGCGGATTATTTCGAAGAGAATGACGCGCTTCAGCAGTTCTTGGACGATCGCACCGAAGCAGCACCGGATCACAAAGAGCGCTGCGACCGGGTCTATGAAGTCTATCGGCAGTGGGCGGAAGCCCAGGGCTTTCGATACCCTCTGACTCGTCCAAAATTCACGGCAAAGCTTAAGGCAAAGGGCATCTTATCGAAAACAGCTGCTATAGCGGGCGAGAAGCACCCGGTTCGGTGTTATATCGGTTTGCGACTGACAGTTGATGATGCTGTGCCATTTTGATGACGAGGTTGCTGCCGGCGCAGGCGCTGGCAGCATAGTCCGGCCATCAGGTCGACGCACAGGCAGATGACGAGACGACGCCCATCACATGCTCCGACCATGCCTCAAGCGCCACCTTCTTCTCCTCGTCATAGCCATGATGAAGATAATGCGCGCCGGCGCCTGACCGGGTGCTGCCGACGTGACCGATAACCTGGTCGGCGATGTCTGGTCGGAAGCCGAGCCGTTGCAATCCGGTGGCGATGGTGCGGCGGAAATCGTGCACGCACCAATTATCTACCTCATTGACTCCCGTCTTAACGAGCATTTCGCGCGCCCGTCGATCTATCCTGCCCTTGACCTTCTGATCACCGGACATCGGCCGGGTGGCATTGCCGGCCGCAGGGAACAATAAATCGACGTTGTTGAACCGCGGCACAGCATCCAGAACCGCCAACATTGCATCGGTCAGATAGACGGTGTGAGCATAGCCATTCTTGTACCGCTCTGCCGGGATCGTCCAGAGGCGCGCTTCCAGATCGAATTCCGACCAGCGGGCACCCCTGACTTCCATGTTCCGGCCACCGGTCAGGATGAGCAATTTTATCCAGCAGCTCCAATGGCCTTCCGCTTCGCTGGCGCGCCATATGGCTCCAACCTCCTTATCAGAGAGCACACGTTTGCGGATCACCTTGGCACTACGAATTTTCCGGATGCGGGCGAAGACGTTCTTTTCCACATGATCGCGTTCGATCAGCCATTGGAAGAAGGCAGCGCCTTCCTGGCGAACCTTGTCAGCCATCGGGCGCCTCTCGCGCGATATCAACGCGTCCAGCGCGGCAAGGGCGTGGTTCTTGGTGATCTCGGTCACGCACAGGCCGTGAACGTGAGGAAGTATGTATTTCCGGAAGACCCGGTCCTTCTCGGCGCGCGTCCTAAGCTGGCTCGCCACCTGCTGCATGTAGGTCTCCCACATCCGTTCAACGTCTAGCCTGACCTTGTCGATCTCATCCTGCCTCAGCTTGGCGGCCAGTTGGCGTTGGTTCAGTTTCTCGCCGTGCGGATCGCCACCGGCTTCGATCTCGTAGCGGAACCGGGTGGCCAGCTTGCGCGCATCGCCAAGCGTGAGACGTTTGGTGGTCCCCAAGGTAAGCTTCTTACGTTGCCCATTCGCGCGATAGACAAGACCATAGCTGGTATGGCCTGCAGGCGTATGGACCAACACAAAGCCCGGAACACCACCCAAGTAGCGATGTTTGATACAAGGCGGCGGAACCGCGGTAAGCTTCTCGATCTCTTTGACGGTGAGGGGCTTCAGTCGCGACCCAGCCATAAACAGCCTCTTCATAATCCCATGAAAAAGCTATAAATTTACCACGTAGGCGAGCTCCGCATAAGTACTTGCGGAGAAATCTGAGGCACGAGCCCCCTACCGATGCACCAACGACCGCAGGCCTACCGACGTCTTTCAAGCGGAAAATGACAGTATCCGCCCTTCGCGACTGGCATAGCCATTCACGTTCGGAAAGCACGTAGAGGGGAGCGGCTGGCCATTAACCTTGCCCAGCCCCAACCGTGCACCGTTACAACTCGGGCAATTCATCAAGATCAAGGCCGACACCTGTACCATGGTTGAGCAGAGCGTAGCGGATCACGCGCTCCAGGCCGGCGAATAGCGGCGCCCACTTCAGCACCTTAGCCATCTCCCTGTTCTGGACCACCGGATCGCCCAGCTGCACCTCGAACCCGAGCCTGTCCGCCGCGATCCAGCCGCCGAACTCGTAGCCGGTGTGGACGTGCTGACTGCGTAGGTCGTACGCCGCTGCGATCCTACGGGCGAAGTCTTCACGCCGCAGCCCCCCGACCCCCTCCATCGCCTCAGTCCGGTCGAAGAAGCTCTCGTCTACCAGCCCGGTGATCGCGTCCACAAAGCGCTTTTTTATGCCGCGCAGTCGGGCGAGGAGGATGCGCGCCATCCTCCCGCCGCCCGGCAGGCCGGCGACGGTCGCGAGCACGCCGCGAACGTCGTCGTCGAGGTGGCGCGCCTCATCGAAAGGGATGGAAGCGGACAGAATCTCTCCAGCCGTAATCAGGTGCAGATAGGCCACCTCGGGATCATCCTCAGCCGACTGCAGGGCACGGCGGTAGAAAGCGGCGGCACCGTGGAAGGTCGCACTCGCGTTCTCGTCTACATCCTGGTCGAGGAGCAGGCCGCTCATGCGTCGTACCTCGGAGAGCTGCAACGGCACGGGGTAGTCGACCCGGGGCCGGCCACCGTTATACGGTAGCGCCGGATTTACGGGCGCAGCGAAGCGCGTCATGTCGGGCACGCCGAATCGTCCAGACATCTCGAGGGGACCGTGAACGTCGAAGCGCTTACCGAACAACACGCTCAGCGCGGCTGCGACGTGGTCGCCCGCGCGCTCGTAGTTCGGGACTACCACGCCCGGCGCCTTCCTGACCGGCGGCGTGCGAAAGACTACGACCACCGCCGTACGTCCGATCGGCGAGTCCTGGTGGTGAAGCCAGTCATGCCTTCCGCGATGGAACGGCGGCCAAGCGTGTGTCAGCAGCAGGTTAGGATGCCGGAACTCCCCCGTGAAACGCGCGGGCGTCGATAACAATATCTTTTGGACCTCGTCCGAAGGCATGAACAGCTCGATGGGATCGCGATACTCTTCGATGGCCTGCGCCTCGGTCTCTGCGGGCGCGGGCTGCTGAGGCCGGTCAGCCATTGTGCTTGCCCCGATTGCCGAGCAGATTGTGGATGCGCCCTCCCATAGCGACGAGCATCTCCATAGCGATCCGATCGAATGCGTCCGTTGTGTCCGCCACGATGCCGTCGCGCCGCCGGACGTAGCGACCAATCGAGTAGAGGGCAGCGTCGGCGACCTGCAGGCCCGTGACGGCGGAGGAGTCGGCGCGCACCGCTCCACCGCCGACGAGGTGGCCCGCGCGCGGCATCGGCGTCAGCGTCGGCACCGAGCCCGGCTTGTCTCGATCCATCACCAACACGGCTTGTCCCATGGGTTCCAGATGCTCCACGATCAACGGGGTGAACACCAACTTGACGCCTGACTTGTGGCGCTGGGGGAAGCCCTTGCCGCGGCAATCGCAGCGCATGTCCGCGTATTGGCTCTTCGACACGTGGACGTAAGCGATCTGATTTCCCGGGCGCGCGGCAATCCCGCATGCGAGCGCGAACGCCTCCTCCCTGACGGAGCGCTCGACTTGCCGCCATTTCGAGCGCGTGCCTGGCGTCACCACCTCATTGGCGTGGATTTCCGGCAGGCCCCAAGCTGCACGGAAGCCTTCCAACTCGTCCTGTATGGCGGCATAGTGGTCGGACGCCATGACCAACGCGCCCATCAGGTGAATGCCGGGCAGCATCGTGGACGTGCCCTCGTGTGTGACATCCGTCTCGTCGCAGAACGCAAGCGTTCGCCCGGGCGTCGCTAGGTCGGCGAGGATCGAAGCGGGGTCGGAAGCCAACTAAGCCCGGCTGCCCAAGAAGTCGGCATTGGCGAGATACTTTACGGCCAGGCCATTATGATCGAACATCTGCGAGGCTCGCCGGCTCAAGTCTGCATCGACCAGCCTACGCTTGAATTCGGCGAGGTCGGGAACGCCGAGCACTGGTGCCAGCTGCGCGAAGTAGACCTCCGACTCCGAGCGCGCGAACACCGGGAAGGGCGAGAAGCGATCGGTGGCGTAAACCAGTGGGAACGGATACCAGCGCGACTGCGTGGACTGCCCCAACGAGCGCAGGAAGATCACAAAGTCGGCCTGCATCACACTCTCGAAGCTCGGCACCGCGCCCTTCCGATGCGCGTCGTGCACGATGTCTGCGTGCACGCTGATGCGATTGAGCTTCAGGCGCTGATTGCGGTGCTCAAGTGACTCGATGTGCTGATTGAAGACGGTGAAGTCCGACGTCGACTGGCGGTTCGCCCCCTCCGTAACGCAGACAAGCCAAGATCGCCCTAGGATAGTTGAAGCGAGATCGAAGCGCTCCTCGTCTAGCGCGACGGCGACGATCGAGACGAAGAGGTCGTGCCCAACGACCTTGAACGCATCGAACTGGTGCGAGTGCCAGCTCCTCAGGTCCGAATCCCGCCACATGAGCCGGCCGACTTGTTCGAGGACTGACAAGACCGCATCCCAGACCCGGGCATCATGGCCATAGCGTGCCGTTACGGCGGCGAGCTCAACGAATTGCCGGGCGTAAGGACGCATCGCTTCGACAGCTGCGAGCACCTTTTCGTCGGCGGCTTCTCCGCTCGCGAGCGCCGGTGTCAGATTCTTTAGCTCAGGCAGCAGGGCGTCGCCATACTCGCGCACGTAGGCGGCGGCGTTAGCGGTACCTTGGCGAATCGCCTCCTCGGCCCTTCGCTCCCTCGACTGTGTGCCGATGGCGGTCGGTGTTGCGGAGAGGATCGCCTCCGGGATCGCGCCGAGCTTCGGCTTTACGTGCTGGGGACGGTCGACGAGCCAGCGCAGCAACTGCTCGTAGGAATCCTCGAAGGCGTCGCCGGAGCGGAAGTCGAAGTAAATCCTTCCTCGATAGTAGGCCGGCAGGTAAGCCTTGCCGTTCTCGTCCGCCTCGGTCAGGATCGCCGCGAATTTATCTTGCGTGCTGCTGGCGTAAATCCCCGGCGAAATAATCTGGCTTTCGGTACCGACCCCACCAGCCCGGGCGTCGGCCTTCTCAGCATAAACCCGGTCGCACACCATGATGACCTTCATTACCGTCGGATCTGTGACCATGCCTTCCATGAACTTGATCGAATCGTGGCCGGGCTTCAAATCCCACTTATCGAGGATGACATCGACGCCGTCCTCGCGCAGGCGCGATGCGAGCGAGAGCACCCACGCCTCGTGCATGGGCGAAGACCAGGAGTAGGAGATGAAGGTGCGTGGGCTGGTCGTGTTTTGTTGAGACATACCTACCCCGTGCAGCCGCTGATTTCGCTTGGCAAGGGCGGACTGCATTCGGACGCTGTGATCGCTCGCTGGATGTCCGACATTGGCTTAATGTAGCTTGCCGTTCCTTAGCTGATGTTGCAGCGATCTTTTTGGATGGGCTTGGCCTGCCCGGCACGAGGATGCGCCGTCACTTCGGTTTGCGTGACCGAGAAACCTCCGTCAATGTGGTCCAATCTCGCCTTAAGGCCTTGTCGCACCGCTCGTTTCGGGCAACGTGCGAAAATGCGCTTTGTCGAGAATGGTCCATCGCTTCCCTCTCACCTGCTCCAGGAACAGAGCCAGGGTAATGTGATCTTCTTCTGCGGGGCCGGCGTGTCGGTGCCCGCCGGTCTCGACAGTTTTGCCCGTCTGACCAACCGAATCATCACGACGCTCGATGCTGCCAAGGCCCGGCAGGCGCTGGCTGAGGGCCAGAGCTTCGATCGCGTGTTCAACGTTCTGGTGCGCGAATTCGGTCGCGAAGAAATCGATCGCCAAATTTATAGCGCGCTAGGTGTCGGCAAACCACGCACGCTCAAACACCATCGCGATATTCTCACGTTATCCCGCGGTGCGAGTGGCAATCCGCAGGTCGTTACCACCAATTTCGACCAGCTGTTCGAACAAGCCGGTCGGGGCATTCGACCAATCGTCCCGCCGGGCCTACCTGACATCGAACTCAACCAGCCGATCCGCGGCGTGGTCTACCTCCATGGACGGCTTGCTGATCCCAAACAAGCCGAAGAGATTCCGAGCTACGTTATCGGCAGCAGCGACTTCGGGCGAGCCTATCTTGCGGAAGGATGGGCAACGCGCTTTGTAAAGGCGCTGCGCGAAAAATACACGATCGTCCTGCTCGGCTACAGCGCGGATGATCCGCCGATGCGTTACCTGCTCGAAGGCCTCAATGTGCGCGACGGGGTTGTCTACCATTCCCCGATCTACGTGTTCACCGACAGGTCATCCGATGAGGCCGAAGAAATCTGGCAGGATCGTGGCGTCACGCCGATCTGCTACACGCCGGATAAGACCCATTCGGGGCTCTGGCGCACGATCGCAGCCTGGGCGCAGGCAGCGAAGTCGCAGGATCGCTGGACCGACCAAGTCCTGTCGCTCGCACGTCAGTCACCGGCCGAGCTCAAGCCGTTCGAGCGCGGTCAGGTTGTCCAACTGGTGAGTACCAAGAAGGGCGCCAAGGCATTCGCCGATGCCCACCCCGCGCCGGGCGCAGAATGGCTTTCCGTATTCGACCCTCAGGTCCGATACCTCAAACCTGCTCCGGCATCACACGACCCGGAAGCCGAGGAGATTGATCCGCAGGACCTCTACGGCCTCGACGACGATCCGCTTCGCCCATCGCCCAATGAGCGCCGACTGGTTCCCGACAATGCCCACAATCCGTTAGCATGGCAGAAGGGCGACGGGTTCCAACCCGAACGCGTGACACTCCAGGGCGGGAGTTCCCTGTGGCAATTTCCCTTGCCGGATCGCCTGCACCATCTGGCGCGCTGGTTTGGTACGCAAAGCCATGAGCCCGCAGCGCTTTGGTGGGCCGCAGGCTCGCATCGGCTCAATTCGCACCTGCTGTGGTTCGTCTCAAATCGCGTTCGCAATCGTCATGGCAAGGATATGCCGACGATCGCGCAGTTGATATGGAGCCTTCATCTCGAGGCGCTCGACCTGACGTCCGAGGAAGAGCGCAGCGATCGCTGGTTCGAATTCGAGGCCCTACTCAAAAAATCCGGCTGGACACCTGCGGTCGCGCGATTCTTCGAGCGATGCGTCACCCCCTACGTCCAGGTCGCGCGACCGTTCATGTCGCCGCCGCGACCACCGCTGGAGGACTGGGACAAATTACGCATTCGCGAGGTCGTCGATCTCAAAGTGGCCTCGCTCGACCGTCACAATCACGACGTGAAATGCCCGCCTGAAGCTCTAGCGCAAGTCGCCCGAATTGTCCGAATGTCCCTCGAACGTATATCCGACCTGCTCGAGGAAATTGGCGACCTGTTCTGGCATCCACCAACCCTGTTACCCGACGCAGCCGATGAAAACTTTGGAGGCAAGAAGGCGCATAATTTCCTCTGGTTTAAACAGATCTTTCTCGCCTTGGTCGCGCATGATCCGAACCAAGGACGCCGCGAGTTTCTCGCTTGGTCATCCACGGAGACGCGGATTTTTCCCAAGTTCAGGTTGTGGGCTGCGGCCGATTCCCACATCGCAACCGCAAGCGAGGCGCTCTTGGTCATCGTTTCGCTCCCGCGCGACACGTTGTGGAATACATATAACCAGCGGGAACTGCTCCATCTGCTCAGAGCCCGATGGTCCGAATGGTCGTTCCGCCAACGGCGTACGGTCGAACGGCTGCTGGAAGCCGGCCCACCCAAATGGCGCGATGAGAAGCGTGGACAATATCGCGAGCGGCGGGCCGCCTATGCCGCCAACAACCTTCGATGGCTCGAAATGCAGCATTGTCAACTGACCGCGGCAGGTCAGCGAAGCCTTGCCAAGCTGAAGCTTGTGCATCCCAAATGGAGCGATGCCTGGGCCGAAGAGGCCGATGACAGTCATGAGGGTCGCGGCGGGTATGTTCTGGAAGTCGATGATCCGGGCGATCTCGCTGTCTTGCCGCTCGATCAGGTTTTCGACACGGCGTTGGCGCGCACCAAGAGCCCGTTCCGGGAACTGAAGAGCTATCATCCTTTCAGGGGGCTGGTGCAGGAACATCCGTACAAGGCCCTCGCCGCGCTGCGTGCCGCCTATCGCAAGGGTAAATTCTCGGCAGCTCTATGGGGCGACCTCCTGAGTAAATGGCCCGATACCACGTCGCCGAAGTTGCAAAATCTGCTCGCGCATTCAGTGATCCGTCTCAGTCCGGCAGAGGCGATCGCCGTGCGTTTCGAAGCCCCCCGCTGGCTCGAAAAGCATCTGCCCGCACTTTATGCAAGAAGCCGGGCCAACGCGCTCGACATTTTCGACGGTTTCCTACGCCCCTTCCTGTCGAGCCCGCCCGATGCCGCCGACAGCGGCATCGGCGCGACCACCATCGACGGCGTCGAACAGAAACAGTCAGAAGTCTCGATCAACAAGGCGATCAACAGTCCAATCGGTACGCTCACGGAAGCTTTGTGGAAGCTGACGCCCAAAAAGGCAAAACGCTACAACTCATTGAACCGCAATCTTGCCCGTCGTTTCGAGGTCCTCGCTTCAGCGCCGGGTCATGGTGCCGGGCATGCAGTCGTCGTTCTGACCCAGCGGCTCGGCTGGATCGATTATTGTTTTCACGACTGGATGCAGGCGTTCCTACTGCCAATGTTCCGACTCGATCATCCCTTGGCTGAGGCAGCGTGGCATGGTCTTGCCTATAATCGCAACGCTATGCCGGGACCGTTCTGGCACGAACTCAAGGCGCCGATGCTCAAAATCTTGATGGGCGAAGCCAGCTGGTCCCTCGACGAACATGAACGCGAATATTTCGGCTCCTCCGTGGTGTGGCTGTCGCGGCCCATGCCCGATTTCACCCCGCTGTTTAGCTTTACGGAAATTCGTGAGGCACTGAGCGCCTTCGATGACGATCTGCGCGGCCGCATCCTTTGGGCACTGGCCAACAGTCTCCAGAAACATGGTCAATGGACCGAGTTCATCAAACCCTTCATCGAGAACGGCTGGCCACGGGCTCTGCGCTATCGCAGCGACGAAACCACTCGGGGATTTGTCCAGATTGCCGAGCGGGCGGGTGACCATTTCCCCGACGCGGTGAAGACCGTCTTGCCACTGATCCGCCCCGTGCCGAACGCAGACATGCTGACCTATCGCATTTCACGGGATCGCAAGGACAAGGAAAACATCGCCCGGAACCATCCGCGCGCCGCGCTGCAGCTATTGAACGCCATTACGCCGGACGACCGCGCTCGCATGCCCTACGAACTCGAAAGCGCGCTCGATGCGCTGGCTGAACTCGACCCGACGATCAAAGACATGCCCGAATATCGTCGCCTGAGAGACTTGCTTGAATAAGCTAACGGTCGACCTCTGAAGATTGGTACCGTCGCGTCTGTGCGGAAGTAATTGGCATGTCTGCCGTTTCGTTAATTGGCCCGCGTTCTGTGTATCCAGCCGTGTACACGCAGAGCGCGTGTCATGATGAAACGCCCTGCATACACGTGAATGCAAAATGTCCCGAAACACGGCGACTTACCGCGATCGACCCTCTGCTCATGAAATTTTATGATACGTCATGATAATTATATTACACCGCTTTACACCGAGAAGGTCGGCGGTTCGAGCCCGTCATCGCCCACCATTTTCTTCCATTTGAAATATCTGTTCCCGTCCGAGCAACAATGACGTAGGATCAGGCACTTAAGGAATGCTTGGGTAGGGCAACTGACTCATGTCTCTCACGCTTGTCTTCAGCGGTACGATAGCGCCTTTGCTGCTGATCCTCTCGCCCGTTTCACTGGCTAAAGCGCGCGATTGCGTGAATTGGGACGCGCTGGCAAAGGCAGTGGACATTGCGATGGAAAAGCCCTGCCCGAAAAAGAGGCCCCGGCTGCCCTTGATGTAAAAAGCCCGTGCGCCACGGATATTGCGGCGCAACGCGAGCGCTGCTAATTGGTGGCGCCATGATCCAGCCGCCTGAAATCATCCGCGTCACCAAGCCCCGTGTCTCCTGCGACGGTTCGGGAGATATTCCCGCCGCGCTGGGCCATCCGCGCGTGTTCCTTGAAATCGACGAGCATGGCTATATCGATTGCGGCTATTGCGACCGTCGCTTCGTGCTCGTAGGCAGCGCGGCGGACACGCCGGAAATCGCCGGTTTGCCGGATATTCCATCGGGCGCCAGCCTTTAATCCTGGCAGGCGCGCTCCTGCAAAGGCAGGAGCAAGCCATAGCCGGATCTCTGTCGTGAGCGCCAACAAATCGGTTGGGCTTGCGACTTGCCGCCCCTATATCGGACAGCATGACCGATGCTGTTCCCCAGTTTACCGATGCCCGCGGCCTGCTTTATCGCCCTGGCCTGCTTGATCCCGACGGCGCGCGCCGCCTGACCGCAGAAGCGCTGAAGGGCTGCGACGATGGCGAGCTCTACCTGCAATATCGGGCGAGCGAGAGCTTCGGTTTCGATGACGGTCGGCTGAAGACAGCCGATTATTCCACCGATGCGGGCTTTGGCCTGCGCGGCGTTTCCGGGGAGATGACCGGCTTCGCCCATGCCAACGACATCAGCGAAGCGGCGATCCGCCGGGCGGCAGAGACGCTGACGCTGCTCGATCCCGCCAGCGGCCAGCCGCCCCCCCCACCGCAGCGCACCAACCGCCACCTCTATACCGACGTCAATCCGTTGGAGATCGTGCCCTTTGCCGAGAAGGTGACGCTCTGTGCCGCCATCGACGCTGCCGCGCGCGCGCGCGATCCCCGCGTCGCGCAGGTCTCGGTCAGTCTGGCGGGAAGCTGGTCGGTGGTCGAGATCGTGCGCGCCGACGGTTTCACCGCGACCGACATCCGCCCGCTGGTGCGGCTCAACGTGTCCGTGATCCTGGAGGAGAATGGCCGCCGCGAGACGGGGGTGTTCGGCATTGGCGGCCGTTATCTCTATGACGAGGTGATGGCCCCGGCGATCTGGAACCGCGCGATTGACGAAGCGCTGGCGCAGGCTCGCGTCAACCTGCGCTCCGTCGCTGCTCCCGCGGGTGAGATGACCGTGCTGCTGGGGCCGGGATGGCCGGGCGTTCTGGTGCATGAAGCGATCGGGCATGGGCTGGAGGGCGATTTCAACCGCAAGGGCACCAGCGCCTTTTCCGGCCGGGTGGGTCAGCGGGTTGCGGCTCCGGGCGTTACCGTTGTCGATGACGGCTCGATCATGAGCCGGCGCGGCTCGCTCTCCATTGACGATGAGGGCACGCCGACGCGGGAAAATGTGCTGATCGAGGATGGCATCCTCAAGGGCTATATGCAGGACCGGCTGAACGCCCGGCTGATGGGCGTGGAACCGACCGGAAACGGTCGCCGCGAAAGCTATGCCCATGCACCGATGCCACGCATGACCAACACGTTCATCAAGGGCGGGAATGACGATCCGGAGGAACTGCTGAGCCGTATGAAGTCGGGCATCTTCGCCAAGAGCTTCGGCGGTGGGCAGGTCGACATCGTATCGGGCAAGTTCGTCTTCTCCTGCACCGAGGCCTACAAGGTCGAGAACGGCAAGCTGGGCGATCCGATCAAGGGCGCGACACTGATCGGCGATGGGCCGACCGCGCTGACAAAGGTGGTTGGCGTCGGCCATGACTGGGCACTGGACGAGGGGATCGGCATGTGCGGCAAGGCGGGGCAAAGCGTCCCGGCCGGCGTCGGCCAGCCGACGCTGCTGATGGAGGGACTGACCGTCGGCGGCACGGCGACCTGAGCCGCTAACGCCATGGGCGGAGGAACCCTTGGCGGGGTCGGTCTTTATTTTCATGATGAACATGCTGACCGACAGCCATGATGCCGTGACCGAGGACTGGGCGGCTGCTCTGCTGGATTTCTGGTTCAACCAGATCGGCGAGCAGGGCTGGTGGAACCATGATCCAGCGCTGGATCGAAGCTGCAAGATGCGGTTCCACGCACTGTGGGAAGAAAAGCGTCACGTGCCCGCGGACGAATTTCTGGAACGGGCCGACGATGCGTTGGCGGCAGTGCTGTTGTTCGACCAGTTGCCGCGCAACATGTTCAGGGGATCAGCGGCCGCCTTTTCGACCGATGCGCTCGCGCGGGCGGTGGCGCGTGGTGCCGTCGCCCATGGATACGACATTCAGATTGGCGGAGCGGGACGGCTGTTTTTCTACATGCCGTTCCAGCACAGCGAGGCTTTGGACGACCAGATATTGTCGCTCAGCCTGTTCGAGGGAGCGGGGGATGAAAAATCCCTGGCTTTCGCGCGGCAGCATTACGCCATGATAGAGCGCTTCGGTCGCTTTCCCCACCGCAATGCGGCGCTGGGCCGGGTGGATGCGCCCGGCGAACAGGAAGCGATCCGGGAGGGTGGCGCCTGGTAAGGCGCGTGCCTCTGACCCACCATCGGCCGGTTGCGACGACGGCCCGACGCCGATGACCCCTGTGCCTAAAATTTAAGCAGGGCCGCAATGCTGCCCATTTTTTCAGCGCCCCATATTGCCGCACTTCCGCAAAAGCCCGCATTAACCCGACCTTCGCGAATTGGCACGGCCCTTGCTGAGGATGTCGCCGCACACCAATAACAGGGGGGCGACATGAAACTGGTCATGGCAATTATCAAGCCGTTCAAGCTTGACGATGTCCGCGAGGCACTTTCCTCGCTCGGCATCGCCGGCATGACGGTCAGCGAAGTGAAGGGCTTCGGCCGCCAGAAGGGGCAGACCGAAATCTATCGCGGCGCTGAATATTCGACCAACATGGTTCCGAAGATCAAGGTCGAGGTGGTCTGCGACGACGACCTCGCACCGCGCGTGATCGAGGCCGTTCAGGCCGCCGCGAATTCCGGCGCCATCGGCGACGGCAAGATCTTCGTACTCGATGTCGAGCAGGCGGTGCGCATCCGTACCGGCGAAACCGGCGAAACCGCACTGTAAGAAGGGGGACTTAATGACCTTTTCCAAAAAGCTCTGCGGCGTGATGGGGGCGGTCGGCCTGTCCCTGCTCGCAGCCGCACCGGCGCTCGCCGCGCCGATCAAGGCGCCAGACGCCGCCGCCATGGCCGGCATGGTCAACAAGGGCGACGTCGCCTGGATGCTGGTTTCTGCCGCACTGGTGCTGATGATGTCGGTTCCGGGCCTGGCCCTGTTCTACGGCGGCCTGGTCCGCACCAAGAACATGCTGAGCGTCCTGATGCAGGTGTTCATGATCGTCTCCGTCGCCGGCCTGGTCTGGTGCTGCTGGGGCTATTCCATCGCCTTCACCTCCGGCGGCGACAATCATTTCTTCGGCGGGCTGTCCAAGGCCTTCCTGATGGGTGTCGACGGCACGACCTATGGCGCGACGTTCAGCAACAACGTCTATCTGCCTGAATTCGTGTTCGTGGTCTTCCAGATGACCTTCGCCATGATCACCCCGGCGCTGATCGTCGGCGCCTTCGCGGAGCGCGTTAAGTTCTCCTCGCTGATCGTGTTCGTCGTGCTGTGGCTGACCTTCATCTACTTCCCGATGGCCCACATGGTCTGGTACTGGGCCGGCCCGGACTTCCTGGTTGATACGCCGAGCGATGCCGGCCTGCTCTGGAGCTGGGGCGCACTCGACTTCGCGGGCGGCACCGTGGTGCACATCAACGCCGGTATCGCCGGCCTGGTCGGCGCGCTCATGATCGGCAAGCGTGTCGGCTTCCCCAAGGAACCGATGCCGCCGCACTCGCTGACCATGACCATGATCGGCGCCAGCCTGCTGTGGGTCGGCTGGTTCGGCTTCAACGCCGGCTCCAACCTGGAAGCCAATGCCGTCACCGGCGTTGCCTTCATCAACACCATGGTCGCCACCTGCGCGGCGGCGGTGAGCTGGTCGCTGGTCGAGCAGGTCCACCATGGCAAGGCCTCCCTGCTGGGCGCCGTCACGGGTGCGGTGGCAGGACTCGTCGCCATCACCCCTGCGGCTGGCTACGCGGCCCCGATGACCTCGATCGTGCTCGGCTTCGTCGTGTCGCCGATCTGCTACATCTTCGTGGCATTCGTGAAGGGCAAGGTCGGCTATGACGACAGCCTGGACGTGTTCGGCGTGCACTGCATCGGCGGGATCGTCGGCGCCATCGGCACCGGCATCGTCGCGGCTCCCTCGCTGGGCGGCCAGGGCGTGTTCGACTACACCGTCTTCCCGGCGGCCTTCCATCCGGAGGCCTACAGCATCCCGGCCCAGGTCTGGATCCAGGTCAAGGCGGTCGTCTTCACCCTGCTCTTCTCGGGCATCGGCAGCGCGATCCTCTATTTCATCATCGACAAGACGATGGGCCTGCGGCCGAGCCAGGAAGCCGAAATGGAAGGTCTCGACCTCTCCAGCCACGGCGAGCGGGCCTACAACTACTGAGATTGGCAGGGCGGGCCGACACGCGAAAGGCCCGCCCGCCTCACCTTGTTCCTCCTGCGAACATCCCTGGGGACCGATGCGCAAGTATCGGTCCCTTTTTTTGCCCGTCAGCTTCTTTTGCCTGTCAGTTCCGGGGCCGGGTCCACAAGGATGCGGGACGCTCCTGCGTTGCGGACCAACGGCGGGCACGGCCCGGCACCTGGAGCCCGGCGCGGAAGACCCAGCCCAGCTTGTCGCCCTTGGGCGTGGTGACGCGATGGTCCCAGGCATGCTCGCCGCGGCGGGCCACCTCGCGGGCGATGTCCCCATAGATGCCAGCGGCGGCAAGCACCGCCCAGGCTGAGCGTGGCGGCAATGCCCCGGTGCCATGGCGGGCGCTTTCCTCATGGACGGCGGCCATGTCGGCCAGGCGGCGGGCCAGGACGGCAAGACGTGGACGAGCCCAGGGTTTCATGTGCTCGCCGGGCGGAATGTCCATTTCGACGAGCCATTCTTCCGGCAAATAGCAGCGATCGGCGGCCTCATCTTCGCTGATGTCGCGGGCGATATTGGCAAGCTGGAAGGCCAGGCCCAGATCGCAGGCACGGTCGAGCGTCGCCTCATCACCAGGATCGACGCCCATCAGGATCGCCATCATGCAACCCACCGCGCCCGCGACATGATAGCAATAGCGCAGCATGTCCGCTTCGCTGCGGGGGCGCCATTCGCGGGCGTCGAGGGCGAAGCCTTCGATCAGGTCATGGGCGTAGCGCTCCGGAATCGCGCATTCCCGCATGACCAGGCCGAAGCCGTCGAAGGCCGGATCGCCCGTCGGTTCGCCCCGAAGCGCCGAGCCGGTGAGCGCGCGCATGCTGGCAAGGCGTGCCGCGCCGTCGGCGACGCCGCGCATCGTGCCGCCATGATCCTGTCCGTCCGCGATATCGTCGCATTTGCGGCACCAGGCATAGAGCAGCCATGCCCTTTCCCGGGTTCGACGGTCGAACAGCCGAGAGGCGAGAGCGAAGGATTTGGAGCCTCGAGCGATGCTCTCGCGGGCCTGGACGATCAGGGCGGCGCGGTCGAGAGCTGCCATGCTGCCTGCGGAGGGGGTGGGCGGAGGGCTTGGGTCCATGGCTTCGGACATGCCCTGCCCCAGCGCCCACGTCGAGTCACTTGCCCCGTCGCGACGCAAGTCGGAAGGGCATTAGAGCGGGTTTTGATCTGATTGAATCAGCTCGCCGCTCTGGATTCCTTGTTTGCCGCGATTTCCTGACCAGCGATCGGGTCCGATCGCCTGGAAATCGCTCTAGGAGTTCACAGCCGGTCGGCCTTCATCGCAAAGATGGTTTCATGCGGCTGATAGGCGGCCATCCTGTCGAGCAATGCCTCGATCGCATTGGCGTGGATCAGTATATTGGCGTGCTGCGCGCGGATGAAGCCCGCCTCCACCATATGCTGGTTGAAGGCTATGAGTTGGTCGTAAAAGCCCGCGACATTGAGCAGGCCCACAGGCTTCCGGTGATAGCCGAGCTGGGCCCAGCTGATCGCCTCCCACAATTCATCCATCGTGCCGACGCCGCCGGGCAACGTCACGAAGCCGTCCGACAGGTCGGTGAAAAGCTGCTTGCGCTGGTGCATGGTCTGCACGACATGCAGTTCCGTGCAGCCGCGATGGGCGACTTCGGCGCCGACCAGCGCCTCGGGAATCACGCCGATCACTTCACCGCCGGCTTCCAGTGCCGCATCGGCGACCGCCCCCATCAGACCAAGCCGGCCGCCGCCATAAACGACGCCTATGCCCCGTTGGGCCAGAGCACGTCCCACATGGCGGGCCGCATCGACATGGGCCGGGTCCACCGGCGTGGCCGAGCCGCAATAGACAGCCAGTCTCTTCATCAGTCCTTCACCCCTCAGGCCAGGTCTTCCAGCATCAGCGCGGCGGTCGCCTTGGCGCTGCCGACGACGCCGGGGATGCCCGCGCCCGGATGCGTTCCCGCCCCGACCAGATAGAGGTTGGGAATGACGTCGTCGCGATTATGCGCGCGGAACCAGGCGCTTTGCGTGAGCAGCGGCTCCAGGCTGAACGCACTGCCCAGATGCGCCGACAGGTCGCGGCGGAAATCAGGCGGGGCATAGTGGAACTGCGTGACGATGCGCGAACGGATGTCGGGAATCAGGCGATGCTGGATTTCGTCCAATATGCGTTCGGCATAGACCGGCGCGAACCGATCCCAATCGATCGGCAGCTTGCCCATATGCGGCACCGGGGCGAGCGCATAGAAGGTCGAATGACCCTCCGGCGCCATGCCGGGATCAGTGACGGTCGGATGATGCAGGTAGAGAGAGAAATCCTGCGGCAGGACGCCATGGTCGTAGATATCGGTCAACAGCCCCTCATAGCGGGGGCCGAACAGGATCATATGGTGCGGTATGCCCGGCCAGCTCCCCCTGATGCCGAAATGCAGCACGAACAGGCTGGGCGACCAGCGTTTGCGGGCGAGTTTCTCTGCCTGCTTCTCGCCCCGGGGATGATGGCCGACCAGGTCCCGATAGCTGTGCATCAGGTCCGCGTTGGAGGCGACGGCATCCGCCTCCCCGCGCCAGCCCGAAGCGGTGCGCACGGCAACGGCGCGATCGCCATAGGTTTCGATCTGCACCACCGGATCGGCCAGACGCAGCGTGCCGCCCAGCCGCTCGAAATGCGTCGCCATCGCCTGGACCAGGCGGTTGGTACCGCCCTTCGCGAACCAGACGCCGCCGTCCTTTTCCAGCTTGTGGATCAGGGCATAGATCGAACTGGTCCGCAACGGATTGCCGCCGACCAGCAGCGTGTGGAAGGACAGCGCCTGACGCAGCTTCTCATTCTTCACATGGGAGGAGACGACCGAATAGACCGAGCGCCAGGCCTGATGCTTCGCCAGCGCGGGCGCGGCGCGGACCATGGATGCGAAATCGAGAAAGGCGACGGAGCCGAGCTTGCGATATCCCTCCTGATAAACGCCGTCGGCATAGTCGAGGAAGCTCTCATAGCCCGCGACATCCTCCGGGTTCAGCCGGGCGATCTGGGCGCGGAGCGCAGTCTCGTCATTGGAATAGTCGAAATTCGTCCCGTCGCGCCAGTTGAGGCGATAGAAGGGCGTGACGGGAACCAGATCGACATCCTCTGCCATGTCGTGGCCGGACAGGCGCCACAACTCGCCCAGACAGTCGGGATCGGTGATGACGGTCGGGCCCGCGTCGAAGACGAAGCCGTCCTTTTCCCACATATAGGCGCGGCCGCCCGGCCGGTCCCGCGCCTCGACCAGTACCGTGTCGATTCCCGCGGACTGCAGGCGGATGGCCAGTGCAAGGCCGCCAAAGCCAGCACCGATGACGATTGCTTTCCGGTTCATCGGGGTGGGTTCATCGGGCGGGAGGGCTCAGCAATGCGCGCATGGCGTTCCTTATGGGCACGGGGGGCCGCCCGCACAAGATGCGGATACGGTCCCGCAGCGTCGAGCGGCCCGCATAGAAGCGGCCGATCAACGCCGGATCGAGGCGATAGAAGCGCTCGAATATGCGCCGGCGTTCCGTCGGCCGGGCGGCACCGAACAGCATACGGCCAAGCAGGCGATAATAGAGGCCCTGTCGCCAATGGTCCTTCGCCCAGCCGCGTGTGGCCTGGGCCAGAAGCGCGCCCTCCAGCGGCCATTCATCGACCAGCCGCAGCGCGAAACGCACCGCATCGGGCAGGGAATAGCCGGTCATCGGCTGGAACAGCGCCGCCCGCGTCCCCAGCCGCGCGACCGGGTCCTCCTGCGGCCAGAAGCGATCGAAATCGCCGCCATGGACGACGGGAAGGACGCCGCTCTCGCTGTGGACGACCGCCTCCACCTGCCAGCCCTGTGCACGCGCATAGGTGGCGATCCGCGCCTGGAGCACGGGCAGGTCGAGGTCGGGCGCGTCGCTGTAATAAGTATCCTCGACAAAGACCGTCCTGTCGTCCCGGGGCAGCAGATAGACGAAGCGATAGCCGTCCAGCTGATCGACGGTCGCGTCCATGATGACCGGGCGGGCAAGCCCGTGGGGGACTTGCAGACGCAGGGTCTGGCCGATGAATTTCTGCCAGCCGCAGCGCAGCGCCGAAAGATCCCCCCCTCCCCGCGTGTCCAGTACCGCTTTTGCGCGGATCACGCGGCCATCGGCCAGAGTGACGCTGACCGGCGTCAGTTCGGCTGCCTCGGCACCGGTCAGCACGGCATTGCCGAGCGTCCGGCGGACATGGCTGTCCAGCCGTGCCGAGGTGATGCTGTTATAAGGCACGGCAAGCCCGCGACAGTGGCCGGGAAAGCGGACCTCATAGCCCTCCGCCCAGCGATGGGCGATCAGCGGTTCGACCAGCCAGCGATCCCGGCTGTCCACATCGCTGTCGAAAAAGGACCAGATATGATTGCCGCCCAGCCTGTCGTCGCTTTCCAGAAGGCACAGCGAAACATCCGGGTGACGTGCGGCGAAGGCAAGCGCGGTCAGGCTGCCCGCAAGGCCGCCGCCCACTATCGCCAGATCATATTCCGCCCCGGTCGTCATCGCACCCTTGTTAGGGGCTGGGCGGGGAAATGCACGGATTGATTTCCGGCGCAATATAGTATAGGGGGGTATCCTATGCATATCGTGGCGGATCGGGACAAGCTTTTGGCGCGGGTGCGCCGCATCGCCGGGCAGATCGGCGCGGTCGAACGGCAATTGTCGGGCGATGCGGGTTGTTCGGAAACATTGCAGCTCGTCGCCTCCGTCCGGGGCGCTGTCGGCAGCCTGATGGAAGAACTGATCGAGCAGCATATGCTGGAACATGTCGCCCGGCCCGGCATCAGCGACGAAGCGCGACAGGCCGCGGCGGAGGAAATGCTGGCGCTGATCCGGCGTTACGGGAAATGAGCATGCATGACGATCATGGGGGCCATGGCCACCACCACCATCCTCACAATCCCGACCATGGCTATCCGTCCGGCGCGACGGACGATGGCGAGCAAAGCCACTATTTCGACCATATCTACCTGACCCGCGGACATGACGAGAATGCCCGCAAGACGATCTGGGTGGTGTGGCTGACAGCGGCGACCATGGTGGTCGAGATCATCTTCGGCTGGCTGACAGGGTCGATGGCGTTGCTGGCCGACGGCTTCCACATGGCGACGCATGCGGGCGCGCTGGCGGTGGCGGCGGCGGCCTATGGCTATGCCCGGCGGCATGCGCGCAATCCCCGCTATACCTTTGGTACCGGCAAGGTGGGCGACCTGTCCGGCTTCGCCTCCGCGCTGATCCTGGCATTCACGGCGCTGTTCATCGCGGTCGAATCGGCAATGCGTTTCTTCGAGCCGGTGAAGGTCGCGTTCGGCGAAGCGACGCTGGTCGCGGTGATCGGCCTGGTCATCAACCTGATCAGCGCCCTGCTGCTGGGCCACGACCACAGCCATGATCATCGGCATGATCATGGGCATGAGGGGCATGGGCATGACCATGATCATGGCGGCAAGCATGCCGACAATAATCTGCGCGCCGCCTATGTGCATGTGCTGACCGACGCATTGACGTCGGTGCTGGCGATCGGGGCGCTGCTGGCCGGGCGCTATATGGGCTGGTGGTGGCTCGACCCTGCCGTAGGCCTGCTGGGTGCGGTGGTGATCGCGCGATGGGCCTGGGGGTTGATGAAAGATACCGCCGCAATCCTGCTCGACACGGCCGAACCGGCGCTGATGGAGCGGATCAAGGCATTGGCGGAAGCGGAAGGCGCGACCATCCGCGATCTGCATGTCTGGCGCATCGGGCCGCATGCCCATGCCGCGATCGTCAGCCTTGCCCCCGGCGCGGATGTCGCGGCCGTGCGCCGTCAGGTCCGTGCCTTGCCGCGCATGGAGCATGTGACGGTCGAGTGCGGATAGGATCGCCTCCGAACCTCTCTCCGCGAATTGCAGCCTGAGCCGAAAGGCAGAGGAGGCCATCGAAGCCGCGGAGCAGGCGAACCCGTCCGAAGAAAATTCTCCGTAGCATCTTGAAACTTAAATGGACCCTCCTATTTCTGCGCTGTCCCGGCTTTCTCCCCCCTCCCGCCGGGACACCCCCTCTTTGCGGCCCCGGCGTCCCTTGCGCCGGGGCCGCTTTTGCTTCGCTCGAATGGAAAACCGCTTCAGAGATATTGGGCGGCCACCCAGCCGCTGGCCCAGGCCCATTGGAAATTATAGCCACCCAGCCATCCGGTGACGTCGACCGCCTCGCCTATGGCGTAGAGGCCGGGGAGATGGCGCGCCTCCATCGTCTGTGACGACAGGCCGGCGGTAGAGATGCCGCCAACAGTGACTTCCGCCTTGGCGAAGCCTTCCGTGCCGTTGGGCGTGAAGGACCAGGCGGAGAGGCGGCGTTCGATGTCCTGGAGCTTGCGGTCGGGAACATTGCCGAGGTCGCCGGCGAGTGCCAGCCGCTCGGCAAGTGCATCTGCCAGACGGTCGGGCAGGCAGGCGCGCAGGCTTTGCGCCAGCGTGACGCGCGGCCTGCTCCGCTTCACCTCCGTCAGCCAGCCTGGCGATTGATCGGGCAGGAAATCGAGGATGATCGCCTCCCCATGCCGCCAATAGGAGGAAATCTGCAATATGGCCGGGCCGGACAGACCGCGATGGGTAAGCAGCGCGGCTTCGCGGAAGGCGGCCTTACCGTAGCGCGCCACGACTTCGGTCGAGACACCCGAAAGGGAACGGAACAGCAGTTCTTCGCCGCCCAGGGTGAGGGGAACAAGCGCCGGGCGGGGCTCCACCACCTTGAGACCGAATTGGCGGGCGAGGTCATAGGCGAAAGCCGTCGCGCCGATTTTCGGGATGGAGGGACCGCCCGTGGCGATCACCAGCGCGGGGGCGGTGGCGGTCCTGCCGCCATGGGTGACGCTGTACCGGCCGTCCGCGTGGCTGACGGCGGCGATGGCGTGGCCCAGCCGCATGGTGACGCCGCCCGCTTCGCATTCGGCCAGCAGCATGGCGACGATCTGGCGAGCACTCTGGTCACAGAAAAGCTGCCCCAGCGTCTTTTCATGCCAGGCGATCCCATGGCGCTCGACAAGCGCGAGGAAGTCCTGCGGCGTGTAGCGGCGCAGCGCCGACTTGGCGAAATGGGGGTTGGCCGACAGATAGCGGTCAGGCGCGGTGTGGATATTGGTGAAATTACAGCGGCCGCCGCCGGAAATCAGGATCTTCTTTCCCGGCTGGTCGGCATGGTCGATGACCAGGATGCGCCTGCCCCTCTGCCCCGCCACGGCCGCGCACAGCAAGCCGGCGCCGCCAGCGCCAAGCACGATGGCGTCATAGGTTTCCGCTGCGGGCGCCATCAACCGGCGGCGAGCGCGTCCATGATCTGGCGGACCGGGGCGACATCATAGCCGGCCGACGCGGCCTGTTCGGCAAGGGCGGCGGGATGGTCGCCGGCGCGGGCGCGGGTCAGCGCCCAGAGCAGGGTGCTGCGGGTGCCAGAGCGGCAATAGGCCAGTATCTTGCCCTCCCCCGCCTGTTCCAGCGCAGCGGCCATGCCGTCGAGCTGCCACGGGGCGAAGCCGCCATGGGCCACCGGGACGGCAGCATAGGCGATACCCGCGGCCTTGGCCGCAGCCTCGATCTCCGCGCCGTTGGTCTGGCCCGGTTCCTCGTCGTCGGGGCGATTGTTGATGATCACCGTCACGCCCAGCGCCTTGGCCTCCGCCACCTGATCGACGCTGATCTGTGGAGAGACATAGAGGCTTTTGGTAAGCTGGCGGAACATGGGCGGAACTCCTTTGCGGGTCTCCTTGCGCTTGTGGGCTACGGGATTCAAGGGGGTATGGGCTAAGTAGCACCGTGCTCGGCGCGAAGGCGGGAGCGCGGAGCGGGTTTCAATCTGATTGAATCAGATCGCCGCTCTGGTTTCCTTGTTTGCCGCGATTTCTTAACCAGCGATCGGTTCCGATCGCCCGGAAATCACTCTAGTTCAGACGGCAGGACTGGGCTCCCGCCTTCGCAGGAGTACGGCAGTTAATCCTTATCTTGTTCGATCAAAGATAAGGCCGGATCGCCGCGAGGAAGGCGTCGCCATAGGCGTCGAGCTTGCGCTGGCCTATCCCGCTGATGTGCCCCAGTTCGGCCAGGTTCGTCGGGCGTTGCTCCGCCATTTCGCGCAGGGTTGAATCGTGGAAGATGACATAGGGCGGCACGCCCGCTTCCTGCGCCAGTGCGCGGCGGCAGGCCCGCAGCGCGTCGAACAGCGGATCGCCCACCGGATTTTCGGCACTGCCGTTGCGGGCGCTCTTGCGGCGGCGCTCCTTGCGGGGCGGCAGGATCAGGCTGACCTCCTCCTCCCCGCGCAGGATCGGACGGGCGTTGGGGCCGAATTCCAGCCCGCCATGCTCGTTGGTCTGGAGCGCGTCCCGGACCAGCAGGGCGCGGGAGACGGGACGCAACAGCGCCGTCTCCTCCCCTTCGACAATACCGTAGACCGATATCTTGTCATGGCCCCGCTCACGGATCCTGTCGCTGACGGCGCCGATCAGCACCTGCTCGATATGGCCGACGCCAAAGCTCTGGCCGGTGCGATAAACAGCGGACAGGAATTTGCGCGCCGTCTGCGTCGCGTCGATGCTGGGCGGCGGGTTCAGGCAATTGTCGCAATTGCCGCAGACAGGCGGCGGATTTTCTCCAAAATGACGGAGCAATATGGCGCGGCGGCAGGTGCCGGTCTCGACCAGCCCGCCCAGCGCGGTGATCCGGGCGCGTTCGCCCTGCTGGCGCAGCGGGTCGAGTTCGCCGATTCGTTGGCGGGCGCGGGCGAAATCGTCGGCGCCCCAGAAGAGATGCGCCTGCGCCGGTTCACCATCGCGGCCGGCGCGGCCGGATTCCTGATAATATCCCTCGATCGACTTGGGCAGCGCCGCATGGGCGACGAAACGGACGTCAGGCTTGTCGATCCCCATGCCAAAGGCGATGGTGGCTACCATCACCATATCCTCGCTGGCGATGAAGGCAGCCTGGTTGGCGGCGCGGACCTGCGGGTCGAGACCGGCATGATACGCACGGGTCGGGCGGCCTGCCCTGCCGAGCGTCTCGGCCAGTTTCTCGGCGGCGGCACGCGTTGGAGCATAGACGATGCCGGGGCCGGCCTGGCTGGCGATCAGTTCGGAAAGCTGGCGCGGCAAACCATCCCTTGGATGGACGGTATAGCGGATGTTGGGCCGGTCAAAGCCCGCGATGATCAGGCCGTCACCGGGAATGCCGAGCTGGACGAGAATATCGTCGCGGGTGTGATGATCGGCCGTGGCGGTCAGCGCGAGGCGAGGAACATCGGGAAATTCGTCCAGCAGCGGGCGCAGCAGGCGATAGTCCGGACGGAAATCATGACCCCATTCGGATACGCAATGGGCCTCGTCAATGGCGAAGAGCGCGATCTTCGCGGTGCGCAGCAGGTTGCGGAACCCCTCTCCGCTCGCGCGTTCGGGCGCAACGTAGAGCAGGTCGAGATCGCCATTGCGCAGCCGGTCCTGCGTTTCGCGCCAGTCGGTATCGACGCTCGTCAGGCTGGCGGCGCGGATGCCGACCGCCTGCGCGGCGCGAAGCTGGTCGTGCATCAGCGCGATCAGCGGCGACACGACCACGCAGCAACCATCCAGCGCAACTGCGGGAAGCTGGTAGCAGAGCGATTTGCCCGCGCCGGTCGGCATGATCGCCAGCGTCGGCTGGCCCGCCATGATGCGCCCCACCACCTGTTCCTGCACGCCCCGGAAACCGGGAAAACCGAAAATATCGTGGAGGAGGGTCGGGATGTCGGGCCGCATGGCGGACGGCTCTAACGGCTCAACGGGTGGAGGGCCAGCCTTAGGGTTCCAGCAGGCATCCCCAGCCGGGCTGGTAGCGCGCGGTGCGGGACGCGAGCAAAGGCACCGCCGCGCTGACCGATCGCGTTTCGGGCAGGTCCTTCAGCGATACGGCCCACATGCCCGGTTCCTTGTCCCCCTTGCAGCTTTCCATGGAGCGGCCCTCGACATAGCGGCAGGAGCAGGTGACGCGCGCGCCAAATCCTGCGCCGACCTGCGCCCTGGCGCGCAACACGCTCCAGTTCCACGCCAGCAGCACGAGCGGCAATGCCGCCGCCGCCAAGGCCAGGTAAATCCATTTCGGGCGACCGGACATGCACCCCTTCCCCGCTTCCCGCGCTGTGTTCGATACTCCATCCCAGGCCGGCGGACCATTTCGCCGGGCCCGGAAATGCTCTAGGGCGCGGCTTATGAGGCTTGAGCGGAAAAGCGTAAAGCGCCTTGGCGCATGGGGTGGCATTTTGGCGATTCTCGCCATGGCCGGGCTGTGGACGGTACGCGCCGCAGCGGGGCCGGAGCCGGTCTATCATGTCACCGGCGATTCGGATGCCGATGCCGCGGCCCTGCGCGCCGCCATCGACCCGCTGTTCGAGGATGCAGTGGGCGAAACACGGGCGCTGGTCGTCATGCACGACGGCGAGATCGTGGCGGAGCGCTATGCGCCCGGCTATGCGCCGCAGACGAAGCTGCCGTCCTGGTCCCTGGCCAAGAGCGTGACGGCGGTTCTGATCGGGCTGATGGTATCGGACGGACGGCTGGCGCTTGACGCCCCCGTGCCTGTCGCCGCCTGGGGCCAACCGGGAGATCCAAGGGGCCGCATCACCCTGCGGCAGTTGCTGGCGATGACGTCCGGCCTCGATCATGTCGAGGACAGGGAACCGCTGGCGGAGGCCGACACGATAAGGATGCTGTTCACCGACGGTGCGCAGGACATGGGCGCCTTTGCGGAGGCGAAGCCGCTCGCCCATGCGCCCGGTACCAGCTTTTCCTACTCGACGGGCAACAGCATCATCCTGGCCGACCTGATGGCGCGCATGCTGACCAACAGCACCGATCCCGGGGCGCGGCGGCGGGCGATGCAGATGTTCATCGACGGGCGGCTGAAAGTACCGGCGCGCCTCAACAGCCTGACGGTGGAATATGATGCGGCCGGGACGATGATCGGCGGCAGCTTCATGCATATGACGGCGCGCGACTATGCCCGATTCGGGGAATTGTTGCGCAATCAGGGACGCGGCGTGGCGGGCCATCAGATCGTGCCGGAAAAATGGGTCGACCATATGCGGACGCCATCGCCGCGCAATGCCGCCTATGGGGCGCATCTTTGGCTGAACCGCGACAGCGAGGAAAGCGCGCTGATGCCCGGCCGGGGCCCGCGCAGCCTGTTTGGCTGCGTCGGGCATGGGGGGCAGTATATACTTGTTTCCCCATCCCAGCGCCTGACGATCGTGCGGCTGGGCATGTCGCCCGACAAAGAGGAGCGCGACGCGGTGAAGGCGGGGCTGGCGAAGCTCGTCGGGCTTTATTCGCGGTGACGGGGGGAATGTCCCAGCCTGGACAGAAACAGGTTCAGCCGCAGTCGATCCATGCCTCTCCAGAGCGCATTGCGTTAGATTCGAGTCATGCAGCGCGCTCTATGGTTTTGATGTCGCATCGTTTTTGCGCACGATACTATAGAGCGGGTTTTGATCTGATTGAATCAGCTCGCCGCTCTGGATTCCTTGTTTGCCGCGTTTTCTTGACCAGCGATCGGTTCCGATCGCCTGGAAATCGCTCTAAAGCAGGAAATTCCCTTCGATCACCGTCCGGCAAGCGCCGGTCAGGATCACCCGGTCCCCTGAAAGCTGGCAGAGCAATCGCCCGCCGCGCCGCGAGGCCTGGAAAGCGGTGAGCCGGACCCGGTCGAGCCGCCTGGCCCAATAGGGCGTGAGCAGGCAATGGGCCGAGCCGGTGACGGGATCCTCGTCTATGCCGGCGCCGGGGACGAAGACGCGGCTGACGATGTCGCTGTCCTCCCCAGGGGCCGTGGCAATCAGCAGGATGGGCCCGGCCTTCTTCAGCGTCGCGAAATCCGGTTCCAGCGCATGGATCGCCGCGGCATCGCGATAGACGAAGATCGCATAGCCCCCTTCGCGCCAATGGCTTTCCAGAACCTCCCCGCCCATGGCTGCCGCCAGTTCCGGCAGCGGTTTGGGCTCGGTGGGCCAGGCGGGAAGAGAGAGGGCATAGCCGTCCCGATCACGCGATACGCTGAGGACGCCCGCCTGTCGCGTTCGGAAGCGGATGGCGGTGCGTCCGGCCATCAGCACATGGCCGCTGGCCAGCGTGGCATGGCCACAGAGCTTCACCTCCACCGCCGGCGTGAACCAGCGCAGCGCATAATCCGCCTCTGGATCATCGGGCGTGGGTACGGTGAAGGCCGTCTCCGACAGGTTGTTTTCCGCCGCTATCGCCTGGAGCGTCGCATCCTCCAGCCACCGGCCGAGCGGCATGACCGCAGCCGGATTGCCGGTAAAGGGCGCGTCGGCGAAGGCGTCGACCTGAATGATGGGCAGGCTGGTCACGGGCAATCCTTTATTCCGACGCCCATCATGGCGGTGCGCCCGGCGTCGGCATAGGGCCGATCCGGCGAAAATGGCTTGGCGCGGCCTGGTGCTTCACGCCAGCAGGACGAGCGTGGTGCACACCGCCAGCCCGACGATGAGATTGAGCGGAATCCCGATCCGCACGAAATCGGAAAAGCGATAGTCGCCCGCCGCATAGACCAGCGCGTTGGTCTGATAGCCGATCGGCGTGGCGAAACAGGCCGACGCGCCGATCATCAGCGCGATCACCAGAGGGCGCGGATCAGTGCCCAGCTGGTGGGCCAGCGCGATCGTCAGCGGCGTGAGCAGCGCCGCGACCGCATTGTTGCTGAGCAGTTCGGACAGCAGCAGCGCGAAGAAATAGATGAGGAACACCAGCGACCATGCCGGCGCGGCGGCGAGCACCGGCTTGATCCATCCGACCATCAGTGCGACGCTGCCCGCCTGTTCGAGCGCCAGCCCGACCGCCAGCATCGCGAAGATCAGGATCAGCACGTCGCCGTCGATCGCGGCCCAGGCTTCCTCCGGGTCGATGCACCGGGTGACGAGAATCACGCCCACCGCGAGGAAGGCGGCGAGGCCGATGCCGACGAGGTTGATGGCCGACAGCAGCACAACCGCGGTCAGGGCAAGGATCGCGATCCATGCCTTGCGCGGACGGAAGGCGCGCGTGCGGCTGATGTCGACGCCGATCAGATGGGCATTGTCCTTGAGCGAGCGGATGCTGTCGTCGCTGCCCGCGATCAACAGGCGATCGGCGCCCCGCACACGGGTTTCGCCAAGGTCGGGGCCCGGCAAGTGGCGCGCCCGGTGAATGCCGATGATCCGCACGCGCAGCGCATGGAGGAAGGAAATGTCGATCAGCCGTTCCCCGATGGACGGATGGCTGGGGGCGATCATCGCTTCGATGACCGTGCCGCCGGCGGGCGTCTCGGACGCGGCGGCCAGGCCGATGTCGAAGTCACCGGAATCGCGCAGGGTCATGATCATCGCGCCGTCCGCATGGACCAGCAGGCGATCGCCGGCGTGCAGTTGTTCCGCCTCTATTCCCCGGCGCCGTATCTCCCCCGCCCTCTTGAGGCCAAGAAGGCTGGCGGAACGGCCGAAGATCGACAGGGAGCCGATAGTGCGGCCGATCAGGTCGCTGTCCCGCGAGACGATGAGTTCGGTCAGATAATCCTGCACATTGCCGCCATTCTCGCCCGCGATGGAGGGCGGGTCGCTGGGCAGCAGGAAGGACAGCCCGGCCAGCGCAGCGACGCCGGCGCCCACCCCTGCCAGCCCATAGGGTGTGATGTCGAATATGCCGAAGGGCGCCATACCCTGGTCAGCGGCGATGCCCGCGACGATCAGGTTGGTCGATGTGCCGATCAGCGTCATGCAGCCGCCCAGCACGGCGATGGCGTTCATCGGGATCAGCAGCTTCTTGACCGGATAGCCGGTCGCCTGCGCCAGCTTGAACATGATCGGGATCAGCAGGACCACGACGGGCGTGTTGTTGAGAAAGGCCGAAAGGACGACGGTGCCGAGCGTGACTTCGGCCAGCACCAGCCGCGGGTGGCGCTGAGCACGGGCCATGACCAGGTCGGCGACGCGGTTGATCGTTCCGGTGCGGATCAGCGCGCCGGAAAGCACGAACATCGCCCCCACCGTCAGCGGCGCACTATTGGAGAAGACGGAGAACAGGTCCTTTTCGTCGAGCATGCCCAGCAGCGCGAAGGCGCAGGCGCCGACCACCGAAACGACGGTGGGGGAATAGCGTTCGCGCACAAAGGCGACGAACATCAGCGCAAGGATGACAAGCCCGATCTCCGCGCGATAGACGCCGATCAGCGCGGTGATGAAATGCATGCGTCTTGTGCCCCGGATCGCGTTTTCGCGCGCTGCATCAACGAAATGGGCCAGCCATGGTTGCATGGCTGGCCCGTGTTCGCGGCTGAAGGGGACGTTTTGACCGTCAGTCCATGGAAACCATGGTGACGCTCCCCAGGCTTACGCACTGCCGCTCGCCCTCCCGCGGGCGATCTATGACGATGATGTTACCGCAGATTGGCTGAGTCGTCTCGCGCGAATCATGCCTTTATCGAAAGAATACGTCGATTCGGCGCGTTGTGAGGCAGGATGGAGGTCTCCTGCCCTGCATCAGGCCTGCTCCTCCGCAGGCAGGGACGCGGCACAACCCTGGATCAGCCCTCTCCGCACTGCGCGCGATGGAGTAGTTTCTGGTCGGCCAGCACCAGCGCCATCATCGCCTCCACCACGGGCACGCCGCGAATGCCGACGCAGGGGTCATGGCGGCCCTTGGTGATGATGTCCGACGCCGCGCCTTCGCGGGTGACGGTTTCGACCGGAATCAGAATCGAGCTGGTCGGCTTGAAGGCGATGCGAACCTTGATCGGCTGGCCGGTTGCGATGCCCCCCGCAATTCCCCCCGCATGGTTGGCAAGGAAGACGGGATTGCCGTCATTGCCCGGCCGCATCGGATCGGCATTCTGCTCGCCGCGCAGGCGCGCGGCCGCGAAACCGTCGCCGATCTCTACCCCCTTCACCGCATTGATGCTCATCATCGCGGCGGCCAGTTCACTGTCCAGCTTGGCATAGAGGGGCGCCCCCCACCCCGCTGGAACGCCACTGGCGATACATTCCACGACCGCCCCGAGCGACGAGCCGTCCAGCCGTGCCTCGTCCACCAGCTTTTCCCAGCGCTTCGCCGCTTCCCGATCGGGACAGAAAAAGGGATTATTGTCGATCTCGCTCGCGTCGAAGCGGGCATGGTCGATGGCGTCGCCGCCGATTTCGCTGACATAGGCGAAGATGTCGACATCAGGGATGACAAGCCGCGCAACCGCACCCGCCGCCACGCGGCTTGCGGTTTCGCGAGCCGACGATCGGCCGCCGCCGCGATAGTCGCGAAAACCATATTTGGCGTCATAGGCATAGTCGGCATGGCCGGGGCGATAGGCCTTGGCCACTTCCGAATAATCCTTGGAGCGCTGGTCGGTATTCTCGATCATCAGGCTGATCGGGGTGCCGGTGGTCTTGCCCTCGAACACGCCGGACAGGATGCGCACCTCGTCCGCTTCGCGGCGCTGGGTGGTGAATTTCGACGTGCCGGGCTTGCGCTTGTCGAGATAGGGCTGGATGTCGGCTTCGCTCAACGGCAGGCCCGGAGGGCAGCCGTCGACCACCGCACCGATGGCGGGGCCATGGGATTCGCCCCAGGTCGAGAAGCGGAAGACGCGGCCGAAGGTGTTGAAGCTCATGCTTGCCTTTCCTTGGGGGAGGGCCTTTTCACCCTCGCCCTCCCGCCGCTTCGCGGCAGGCCCCTCCCCCTCCATGAAGGGAGAGGGGGTTATAGCCTATTTGTCCAGCGCGATGTCGGGCGCGTCTTCGGCCTTCATGCCAATGACGTTGTAGCCCGCATCGACATGGTGGATTTCACCGGTCACGCCCGCCGCCAGATCGGAGAGGAGATAGAGGCCGGCGCCGCCCACATCTTCGATCGTCACATTGCGGCGGAGTGGGCTGTTCAGCTCGTTCCACTTCATGATGTAGCGGAAATCGCCGATGCCGCTCGCCGCCAGCGTCTTGATCGGGCCGGCGGAGATGGCATTGACGCGGATATTCTCCGGGCCCAGGTCCATCGCCAGATATTTGACGCTGGTTTCCAGCGCCGCCTTGGCCACGCCCATCACATTGTAATGGGGGATGACCTTTTCCGCGCCATAGTAGCTGAGCGTCAGCAGGCTTCCGCCCTCCGCCATCAGCGCCCGCGCGCGCCGGGCCACCGCCACGAAGCTGTAGGCGGAGATATTCATCGTCAGCAGGAAGTTTTCCAGGCTGGTGTCTACATATTTGCCGCGCAGTTCGTTCTTGTCGGAAAAGCCGATGGCATGGACCACGAAATCCAGCTTGCCCCAGCGCGCCTTGACCTCGTCAAAGGCGGTGTCGAGCTTTTCCATGTCAGACACGTCGCAATCGATCAGGAAGTCGGAACCCAGTTCCTCCGCCAGCGGCCTCACCCGCTTGGCCAGCGCGTCGCCCTGGTAGGAAAAGGCCAGTTCCGCGCCCTGGGCGTGCAGCGCCTTCGATATGCCCCAGGCGAGCGACTTGTCATTCGCCAGTCCCATGATCAGACCGCGTTTTCCCGCCATCAAGCCTGTCATCTTGTTCCGTTCCCTTTGTCGACCTGCGCGGCGGCGGCGGCTTCCTCTTCCGGGAACTCCGCCAGCGCCGCATTCAATTCCGCGCCAATTACCACGCCAAGCCCGACAAGGAAGAAGAAAATGAGCGTGATCATCACCCCGGCCAGGCTGCCATAGGTCCGGTCATAACCGCCCAGCAGCGAAAGCGTGACCGGCAGCAGCAGGGTCACGCCATACCACCACAGCGCCGTGGCAATGGCGCCGGGCAATTTGGGAAAGCAGGAATCCTTGTACAGGCTGGGGGTCAGGGAGACGTAGAGATAATAGAGCGCGACGCACAGGATCGCCATCGGGGCCAGCTTGGTCACGGCGACGATCCGGATCGCCTGGTCGGCAAAGGGCAGGATCTGGTGCAGGAACTGGTCGATGCCGGTGATGATGACCTGCATGGAAAAGGCGAACATCACCGCAAAGACGCTGATCAGCGTGATGCCGATGGCGGTCAGGCGATAATGCCAGAAGGGGCGCGTACTCTTGGTCCCATAAGCGCGGCGCAATATGTCACGGATCGTCTCTATGAGGCTGCCTACGGTCCACAGCCCGACCAGCCCACCCAGCCAGAGCAGCGGCCCCGTGCGGGCATTGAGCACGTCGACGATCGGCTGGCGCACCACCTCCGCCACGCCGGGCGGCACCGTTTCCAGAAAGGCGCTGACCGCTGACAGCCCGTCCTGCGAGCGGCCGAAGATGCTGGCCACTGCTGCCGCCACGATGAAAAAGGGAAACAGCGTCATCAAAGAGAGATAGGCAAGGTTCCCGGCATGGATGAAACCGTCGCTATAGGTGCCGACCACCACCCGTTTGGCGATTTCGAAGGCATGGCTGCCGGGCCGCACGCGCGCGATGTGGCGGTTGAACTTGGTGCGGGCTTCTTCGGCGAGCCGCTGGCGGCGGGATTCGGGGGAATAGGGGGACGGTTGCGGCATTCCCCCCTAACCCTTCAAACGCCCAGATGGGTCCGCACGGCGCGGCTGTCGCGCCACCCTTCGACCAGCGCCCTGATCGCTGGATCGTCCGCCGGCACGTCGATCAGCAGGGTGACGAGCTGATCGCCGCGCTGGCCATCCTTGCCCGTGAAGCCCTTGCCGCGCAGGCGCAGCGTCTTGCCGGAGGAGGCGCCCGCCGGCACGCCGAGCATGACCGGGCCGTCGACCGTGGGCACCTTGACCTTCGCGCCCTGCACCGCCTCGTCCAGGGTGATGGGCAGGTCAAGCAGCACATTGTCGCCGTCGCGGGTGAAGAAGGGGTGCGGTTTCACCTCTATGGTGACGATGGCGTCGCCCGCGCCGCCGGGGCCCTGCTGCCCCTTGCCGGAAAGCCGCATCTGCGTGCCCGTCTCGACGCCCGCAGGCAGTTTGAGGTCGATGGTCTTGCCGTCCTGAAGCGTGATCCGCTGGGGCGCGAGCGTCGCGGCGTCGACGAACTGGACCGCCAGGCGATAGGTGACGTTCGCGCCCTTTTGCGGCGGTGCGCCCCGGCCGAAACCGCCAAAGCCTCCGCCCGCGCCGCCGCGCCGCCCTGCGCCGCCGCCGAAAAGCCCTTCGAATATGTCGCCGAAATCGGCGCCGCCCTCCTGAAACTCGAACCCGCCATTTGGTCCCGGCCGGCCCCGGAAGCCCCCGCCCCCGGCCCCGGCCCCGGCCCCGCCGAAACCGAAGGGCGAAGTCGGATTGCCTTCGCCATCGATTTCGCCCCGGTCGAAACGGGCACGCTTGTCCTTGTCCGACAGCAGGTCATAGGCACTGGTGACGGCGGAAAACTTCTCCGCTGCGTTCGGATTGTCCTTGTTCCGGTCAGGATGCAGTTCCTTGGCGAGCTTTCGATAAGCCGACTTGATCTCTGCCTCGCTCGCGCCGCGCGCGACGCCCAGAGTGGAGTAGGGATCAGCCATTGCCGCTAACATATCCTTCTGCATGAAAAACCGTCTGCGCCCTATGTGGCGAAAGCCGCGGGATCGTTCAAGCGTGGGAAAGCCTTATCGACATGGCTTTGGCAGGGGCGTACATCACCGCGCATGACCGACCCCTTCGTCCTGTTCGATGCCTGGTATGCCGAGGCGCGCGAAACCGAGATCAACGACAGCAACGCCATGGCCCTCGCCACCGCCGACGCGCGTGGACGGCCTGCGGTGCGGATGGTGCTGCTGAAGGGGCATGGGCCGGACGGTTTCCTGTTCTACACCAATTTCGAGGGACGCAAGGCGGGAGAACTGCTGGCCAATCCGCACGCTGCGCTGCTGTTCCACTGGAAGTCGCTGCGGCGGCAGATCCGCATCGAAGGGCCGGTGAGCCCGGTCGACGACGCCATGGCCGACGCCTATTTCGCGTCGCGCAGCCGCGACAGCCAGTTGGGGGCATGGGCCTCCGACCAGTCGCGCCCGCTGGAGTCGCGCGACCTGTTCATGGCCCGCTATGAGGAAGTCAGCCTGCGCTTCGATGGCGGGCCGGTGCCGCGTCCGCCGCACTGGTCGGGCTTTCGCGTCGTGGCCGAACGCATCGAATTCTGGCAGGATCGCGAACATCGCCTGCATGAGCGCCGCCTGTTCGAACGGTCCGCGGAGGGCTGGCGCGAAGGACTGCTCTATCCCTGATGCCACGGATTTGCCGCGTCGGGCGAGGCGCGGAATATGGCTCCTCATTCGTCTAATGCGATGACGGCAGAGATCTGCCTTCGATTGCGGGCGTTGCGGGTGGCTGTTAGAGATGGCCACCATCAGGAAAGACCATGCATGCGGTGCGCCCACGCGCCGGTTAAAGGAAAAAGATGCGAAATCGACTGACGGCGTTCATCCTGACAGGCATGGTTCTAGGGGTGATCGTGGGCTTTGCCACCAATATCTGGGTGGGTGGCGACAAGACGCTGGCGAAGGATGTGGCGGGCTATTACCACCTGCTGGCCGACATCTTCCTGCATCTGATCAAGATGATCATTGCGCCCCTGGTCTTCTCCACTCTGGTGGCGGGCATCGCGCATA
>NZ_JBEGHS010000044.1:0-384 GCF_040676365.1 Sphingobium sp. LMA1-1-1.1 | reverse complement strand
TCAAGCGGGGTGCTTCGCAAAATGCGATCATGGCCGTGGATTGGGAGAATCGGGTCGATTTCGACCGGCTTCGCAAATATCGGTTCAAGCGCGTTCAGGACCAGCTGAAGACGTCGAACATGGGCGCGGTGCTGTTGTTCGACATGAACAATATCCGCTATACGACAGCGGCGCATATCGGCAATTGGGCGCGCGACAAATATTTTCGCTGTGCGCTGATCATGCGCGATCGCGAACCGATCATGTGGGACATCGGTTCGGCCGCCAAGCAGCATCAGAAGCATAATCCCTGGATCAGCCCCGAAAATTGGCGCCCGGTGGTATCAAGCTGGCGCGGCTCGATCATGGAAGAGGTTGGCGTTGAGAAGGCGAACGCGAAGCGGA
>NZ_JBEGHS010000043.1:0-404 GCF_040676365.1 Sphingobium sp. LMA1-1-1.1 | reverse complement strand
TGGCTCAAGCCCCGGAAGAGTAGGGCGTCGCCAGGCATTACAGCTCGCGCTTCAATACCCATCCACAATATTTGCTTCACGCAAGAATGCCCGCCCGCAACGGCGGGCTTTCTTGCGTCTGATACCCTATCTCCCGACAAACCAATGCCCCAACATAAACCGCCTGATGGTATCGCTCCGGTGAGTGCCACCTTGCGGTGATTGGCTGTGACCTGCCCCCCGCTGGTCCCGCGGTCATACGTAAGCGGATCTACAGATGGCGGCGGCAGATGGGACATGAACCGCCCCGGGATTGCCGGAGGCCATTTGGCTTAAATTATGCTGCCATGGGTGTGTCGTCCAGCATGGCGTAGTAGAGCTCCTCGGCTTCGGCAGGCGGGATGTTGCCGATGGGTGCGAGCAAG
>NZ_JBEGHS010000042.1:0-419 GCF_040676365.1 Sphingobium sp. LMA1-1-1.1 | reverse complement strand
TGGAGTGGAAGCTCACGCCCCAGTTCACCGCGGCTGCTTCGCTCGACAACATCTTCGACAAGCGGGTCAACGTGATCGGGTTCGATCTGGCGACCTTCTGTGGCTGCATGCATGAATCGTACAACCGCCCGAGGACCTGGAGAATTTCGCTGCGCTACGAACTGTAATGACCTGATGTACCGAATATCGTGAATGTGCGTGCCAAGGCTTGATGGGCTATGCCCGTCAAGCCTTGGTCATGCCGCGCTTCGAAGAAAATCGTCGAGGAGATTGACCCGTGCGAACAGTGACGTCCTTTTGCAGAACTTGCACTGCTGGCTGCGGTACGAAACTGACTATTGACGATGAGGACCGGATCGTCAGCATTCGCGGCGACGAGAACAACGCGATGAGCCGCGGCTATGCCTGCTTCAAGGGAA
>NZ_JBEGHS010000041.1:0-449 GCF_040676365.1 Sphingobium sp. LMA1-1-1.1 | reverse complement strand
TGAGCAGGACGGCGCATGCCAGCTTCGTGCTGGATGCCCTCGAACAGGCGATCCATGATCGGCGCCCTGTCCATCGCGGTGGCCTCATCCACCACAGCGACCGCGGCAGCCAGTATGTCTCGATCAAGTATACCGAGCGCCTTGCCGAAGCCGGGATCGAGCCGTCTGTCGGGAGTGTTGGCGACAGCTACGACAACGCCTTGGCTGAGACGGTCAACGGTCTTTACAAGGCGGAGGTGATCCACCGGCGGGGACCATGGCGGTCATTTGAAGCGGTTGAATACGCCACTCTCGAATGGGTCGACTGGTTTAACAACCGGCGCTTGCTCGCACCCATCGGCAACATCCCGCCTGCCGAAGCCGAGGAGCTCTACTACGCCATGCTGGACGACACACCCATGGCAGCATAATTTAAGCCAAATGGCCTCCGGCAATCCCGGGGCGGTTCA
>NZ_JBEGHS010000040.1:0-461 GCF_040676365.1 Sphingobium sp. LMA1-1-1.1 | reverse complement strand
TTGATCGAGACATACTGGCTGCCGCGGTCGCTGTGGTGGATGAGGCCACCGCGATGGACAGGGCGCCGATCATGGATCGCCTGTTCGAGGGCATCCAGCACGAAGCTGGCATGCGCCGTCCTGCTCATGATCTGCCCCCTGCTGAGTGGCCCAGAGACTATGATAGTCTGGACCACGAAAGGGACATTGAATGCCGAGCAAGAAGCACAAGCCGGAAGAGATTATCGGCAAGCTACGTGAAGTTGAGATCGTGCTGGCGCAGGGTGCCTCGAGAGCAGAGGCATGCCGGCGGATCGCGGTCAGCGAGCAGACCTATTATCGTTGGCGCAAGGAATGAGGTGGCCTCGCCTTCTTGGACAGGTTGGCGGCTAAGTTAAGCTCATCGCGGATGTCGTTTTATGCCGCCATTTGGGTGATCAAATCCTGGGGGGCATGCCCCCCAGGATTTGAAGCGCCGATTT
>NZ_JBEGHS010000039.1:0-480 GCF_040676365.1 Sphingobium sp. LMA1-1-1.1 | reverse complement strand
CACCCAGGATCTGCCCGCCGGCGAACTGGAGGAGATGGTGACATTGCTCGATCGCGTCGCACACCGAACCGCCCTCGCACGCATGAACGCAAGCGGAGCAGAACCCGCAAGGCCCATCTGAATATGTTTCGGCTCCGGCCACCTGCAGACCGCAAGGGGTGTCGCGCCCGGCGGCCGGAGCGTAACCAAGGGCCGGAAGCTGCCCTCGAAATTGCGCGGAAGCGTCAGCTGGCCGATTACGGACACTCCAGAGATTCGACTTTCTCGACGGACGCCCTTATCTTTGTCGCCTTGCCGCATTCTGAAAGAGCAAGATGATTGAAATGTACCTGAACGACAAGAATGACAAGTCGGCCCTTTCTGCAGTGGACACCATCGCCACGCCGGAGGGGTCTGGCGAGCGGCAAACGGCGACATTGACCCAGTCCGTCTATGCGCAGTTGCGCGCCGACATTCTCAGCGGGCGGATGCGTCCTGGCG
>NZ_JBEGHS010000038.1:0-502 GCF_040676365.1 Sphingobium sp. LMA1-1-1.1 | reverse complement strand
TTACGCCGGGCGTCCACGTTTCGGGCAATTTCGGTGGCCAGACCGCACAATATACCATCCGCGGCGTCACCCAGAACGACTTCAGCGACGTGCTCGAAGGCCCGGTCGCGGTCTACTTCGACGATGGCTATATCGGCAGCCTCAGCGGCCAGATCTTCGGCACCTTCGACCTTGAGCGCGTGGAAATTCTGAAGGGGCCGCAGGGAACCCTGTTCGGACGCAATGCCACCGGCGGCCTGGTCCACTTCATTCCGCGCAAGCCGACCGACCAGCTTTCGATCAACGCGAACGCGACCTATGGCCGGTTCAACCAGACACGCCTTGAAGCGGGTATCGGCGGCCCGCTGGGCAATGGCTTCTCCGGTCGCGCCACGGTCCTGTACAATCGCCAGGATCCGATCTTCAAGAACATCTATCCGGTTGGAAACAGCGCGCCCGGTCCTGTGCCTGCCCGCTGCTGCGAGAACACCTGGAACGACAACACCCTCGGCGGGCGGTTGCA
>NZ_JBEGHS010000037.1:0-513 GCF_040676365.1 Sphingobium sp. LMA1-1-1.1 | reverse complement strand
CGGCCGGCGCATCCTGCGCCAACGCAGGACTGGCAAGCGCACCAACCGCAACTGCACAAAGCAAGGTTGCCCGGATTCGAAGATCTTTCCTCATTATTATTCCCCTTTATGACGATAATAATATGCAACTCAGCCCTGCAAGATCCTTTTTTGTTCTAATTACCTATCCATCAAATCAGATACTTCACTCCAAACCTATCAGATCACCTCGCCGCCGGGCAACTGGATCTCGTTGACGCCCTTGGCAAAGCTGTGACCGTTCCAATATTGCTGCCCGGCCACCAACAGATCCTGCGCCGGAAACTTCGTCAGAAGCCGCGGACCATCCTTCGTGACATGGATCTCTTCCTCGATCCGGGCCGCGGTCGTTCCGTCTTCGGAAGGCCAGTAGGTCTCGATCGCAAAGACCATCCCTTCCTCGATCGTGATCGGGTGTTCGATCGAGTGATAGCGGCTGATCAGCGGCTGTTCCCACAGGCCAACGCCGATGCCATGCGCATATTGCAGCCCGAA
>NZ_JBEGHS010000036.1:0-578 GCF_040676365.1 Sphingobium sp. LMA1-1-1.1 | reverse complement strand
TATGCGCGATGCCCGCCACCAGAGTGGAGAAGACCAGGGGCGCAATGATCATCTTGATCAGATGCAGGAAGATGTCGGCCAGCAGGTGGTAATAGCCCGCCACATCCTTCGCCAGCGTCTTGTCGCCGCCCACCCAGATATTGGTGGCAAAGCCCACGATCACCCCCAGAACCATGCCTGTCAGGATGAACGCCGTCAGTTTATTACGCATGAACTTTCATCCTTTTCAGCAGCACTTGCCGCCACTTGCCCCCTCGTAGCGCGCGTCTTGTCGTTCACGGAAAAAGGCGTTTCGGTCCATGGCTGGATGGTCGGGATGATGGCTGGCCATATGGCGCAGATAGGCGTCATAATCGGGAATGCCGACCATCATCCGCGCCATCTGCCGCAGCGTGACAAGGAAGCGGCTCATTCCGCCGGCACCAGTTGCGCCGGGATTTCGCGCGCGGTCGACCCCGCCACCTTCCGCGCCGCGAGACAGGTGCGAATGGTGAAGACCAGCACCGCCAGCACCACGAACAGGAAGATCGCGACCAGCGCCGCGTCGATCCGGTCGTTGAAGATGATCTGCCGCATCT
>NZ_JBEGHS010000035.1:0-628 GCF_040676365.1 Sphingobium sp. LMA1-1-1.1 | reverse complement strand
GCCCCTGGGGAGGCGCTTTCCTGATCTTTGCCAGGCGGGAGGCGAAGCTTTTTTAAAATCGGCAATGTCCTCGCCCCGCTGGCCGTGATGGCGCGGCCGGGCCGTGAGCTTGCGGTAGCCCATCGCCCGCAGCTCCCGCCCCAACGTGAAGCGCGTCACCGACAGCCCGAACTCGTCCCATATCCACTGCGTCAGATCGACAAGCCGCCAGCGCACGACACCATGAGCAGCCGGGATCGGCCCAGCCTCGACTTGTCCAGCCAGCCGGGCACGCTGCTCATCATTAAGGATCGATGCCCTGCCCGGCGCCTTGCGTGTCGCCAGCCCCTCGGGGCCATCTTCGTTGAAGCGCAATACCCAGTCGCGCACGATCTGCAGCGTCACCCCGGCCACACGGGCTGCCTCGCTCCGGCTCCCGCCGTCCAGGATTACCGCCAAAGCCAGCATGCGTCGGACCTGTTCCGCGTCACCACAACGTCGCGCCAACCGCCGCAAATCCGCCGATGTGTAGTCCGTTCGAACCCCAATCGCTGCCGCCATCGCGAGCCTCCTCTTGCTCGCTGCAACGAATCAGAAAATTAGCACCTTGGGAATCCAACCGTGAGTCAGAACCCGCGCACGTCGGTAT